>NZ_CAMLDC010000018.1 GCF_946478805.1 uncultured Fluviicola sp.
AATTAGGAATTAGGAATTAGGAATTAGGAATTAGGAATTAGGAATTAGGAATTAGGAATTAGACATTCACATTGTTTTAGTATTTTTGAATAAAGTCACACTTGAAGTAAATGGATTCAGTAATTCACCATATTATTCGCACCCGTTCCAATGAATTATTCGATAAAGTCAAAGGATACCGGGAGCATATGCATCGGTTTCCTGAATTGTCCTATTCAGAATACAACACGATGAGCTTTGTTGCGGAACAATTGGGGGAAATCGGGATACCTTATCAAAAGGAAATCGCCGGAACCGGTGTACTTGCAATTATTCGCTCGGATAAACATAACGAAACAGATTCATGTATCGGTTTGCGATCTGAACTGGACGCATTGCCAATCCTGGAACAAAACAACAGTGCATATAAATCCACTTATGATGGAGTGATGCACGCATGCGGTCACGACGTGCATACTGCAATTTTATTGGGTGCGGCAGAAATTCTTTGGGAAAATAAGAACTTGTTAAAACATCCGGTCAAATTGTTTTTCCAGCCGGGAGAAGAAAAGAATCCCGGAGGAGCATCCTTAATGATTGCTGATGGAGCCTTGAAAAATCCTCCTGTCCATGAGTTGTTTGCATTGCACGTATTTCCTGAAATGGAAGTTGGAAATGTGGGATTCAGGCCCGGTTTATACATGGCATCTTGCGATGAGATCTATATTACAATCAACGGAAAAGGAGGTCATGGGGCAACTCCGCACCAGACAATCGATCCGATTATGATCGGTGCACATTTGTTGACAGGTTTGCAGCAAATAGTGAGCAGGAAGTGTGATCCGAAAGTTCCATGCGTACTGTCATTTGGCCATTTTGAAGCCTTAGGTGCAACCAATGTGATTCCTGAAAAAGCAATTTTGAAAGGAACGTTTCGCACAATGAATGAAGAGTGGAGAAAAGAAGCCTTGGGTATGATTGCCGGCCATGTTCACGCAACTTGCGAACAATTCGGTGCAACTGCAGATCTGGAAATATCCAAAGGTTATCCGTATTTGGAAAACGATCCGGCTTTGACAGATAAAATGATGGGGCGAAGCAAAGACTTCTTTGGAAAGGACAAAGTAGAGGAGTTACCGATTCGGTTGACATCAGAAGATTTTTCGTTCTACGCACAGGAGATTCCCGTCTGTTTTTTCCGTTTGGGAGTCCGGAATGAAAACTTAGGCATCGTTTATGGAGTGCATCATCCGAAATTTGATATTGATAGCAAAGCGTTGATTGTCGGAATGCAAGCAATGTGTTTAGCTGCTTTTGAATAAGACTATGAAGAATTTCCTGTTTTTAAGTCTGTTGGTTTTATCCCTTGTTTCTTGTGGAGACGGAAAAGAAGTACATGAAACGGAAATTTACCAGATTCGCGCAATCGGGACACTTGCTACTACTGAATATACTCTTGGAAAAATCATTCATTGGAATGATGAGGGAGAATGGTATAAGTATGGAGATCGAAAGATCTTGTTGAGTTGTAAGGCAACCGTCAAGGCAGGAGTGAATTTGAATGCGATCAAAGAATCGGATATTGAAGTAAAAGGGAAAACAATCACGATTCAACTTCCACCGCCCGAAATTGTTTCCTTTGAAATGAATCCGGATTTGATTCGTACTGAAATGACCGATGTAAACGGTTTCCGGTCTGATTTTTCGCAAGAGGATAAATCAAAAGTGATGCGGAAAGGGGAAGAAAGTATTCGTAAAGACCTCAAAAAATTACATATTCTCGATGAAGCCGAGCAGAATGCCAAAATTTTCATCGTAGATTTTTATAAGAACTTAGGATTTGAACAAGTAATCGTACATGAAACGCCAAAGGATAAGAGAAATACGAACATTGATCGTTAGATTGGTTCTTGTTGCAGTGATAGCCTTTGTTGGATACTGGGCTTATCAATTGTTTTTCAAGGGAGAATCTAACGATGAGATTGTATTGGAAGAAACCCCCTTGAAAGTGGAACAGATCCGGTCCATTCTGGAATTGAATACCCTTAAGTTTCAAGATGAAGCAGTAGTGGATTCAGTGGAATACTACAAAACTGAAAGTGATGTTTTGTGGGGAACCTTGGATAAGTTGACGGATCCAAACCAGTTTAAGCATGGCCTGCATCCAAGCAATATCAAAAGACGTTTAACCTTGATAGTTCGTGGAGAATTATTATACGGAGTAGATTTGAAAAGAAAAGATTTCCAGTTTATACCAAAAGGAGATACGCTGCTGATTCTCATTCCCCGGCCGGAATTACTTTCCATTTCTGTGAATCCGAAGGGAACTGAGATTTATTTGGAGAATGGCGATTGGCAAGATTATGAACGGGCTTCTTTGCAGCGAAAAGCGCGAAATAAAATGATTGCTTCGGGGAATCGTCTGAAACTACCTGAACGTGCAAAGGTTCCTTTGGAAAAAGCACTGAGAGCATTGGTAAAAACCGACAAAACATTGGTCATTAAATTCGAAAATTAACATGCGACAATTTCTTTTTATCCTGTTGACCGTTTTCGGGTTCACAGTTTCGTTCGCACAATCTAATTCATCTCGTTTAAACTTCTTGTTTGTGGGTGATATCATGCAACACGGCGGACAAATTGCAGGGGCATATAACGCGAAGAAAGATGCGTATGATTACCGCGATTGTTTTCAATATGTAAAACCATTGATCCGGAATGCAGATATTTCTATTGCAAATCTGGAAGTAACTCATGCCGGTAAACCATATAAAGGTTATCCGCAGTTTTCGGCTCCACCCGAACTGTCTGAAAGTTTGGTTGATGCTGGTTTCAATGTCATTATCACCTCAAACAACCACAGCTGTGATGGAGGTTCGACCGGTGTGGTGAAAACCTTGGACGTCCTGGACAAATTGGGAGTGAAGCATACGGGGACTTTCCGGAACAAACAGGAACGAAATCAAAATTATCCATTGCTTGTGGAGAAGAACGGGTTCAAGGTTGCAATTCTGAATTACACTTACGGAACCAATGGCTTATCAGTTGCTGCTCCGCTGATCATTAATTATATTGATAGTGCTGTTATGCAGGCTGATTTCAAAAAAGCGCGGGAAATGAAAGTGGATTTGATCGTTTGTACCTTGCATTGGGGGACGGAATATCAATCCTTACCCAACGCATATCAAAAGAATTGGGAGCAATTTTGTTATGATCAAGGAGCGGATATGGTTATTGGTGGTCACCCGCATGTATTGCAGCCGGTTGAGGTGAAAGAGATCAAAGGAGAAAAGAAATTGACTGCCTGGTCATTAGGGAATTTTGTTTCCAATCAGCGGGACCGCACCAAAGACGGTGGAATGATTCTTATGGCAGAAGTGAACAAGGTTTCCGGAAAAGCTGTCCTGGGGAAAGTGGAACATGCATTTACCTGGGTTTACCCGAGACAGGAAGCTGTAGTGAAGCCATTCTATATTTTACCTGATTTTGATTATAACAATTACCGTCCGGATTTTTTGGATACCGAATCGAAAGCAAAATATGATGTCTTCTTTTCCGATTCAAGAGCTTTGTTCAAAGAACATTCGAAAGGAATAACTGAGTTTAAGGTTTCGGGCGATCAAATCATTGAAGCCTATTATGAAAAATTGCTAAAAGGATATTATGCAATGGAATACCCATCTTCTGTTTATGACAATAATGAAATTATTAAAACACACTTCAAACCATTGATCCATAAAGTTCTTGGTGCTGATGGTGAATATCACCAGGTACTTGGATATTTTAAGACAGAATCAGATGTAAAGGGTGCAGTCGTTCATGAGGCGATGATTGCTGAACCCAAATATGTTTTCATTTCACCAACAGAATATAAAATCATTAAATGAAAGTATCATTGGTCGTTGCAATGGACAACGAAAGAGGAATAGGGAAGAACAATGACCTGATGTGGCATTTACCTGCGGATATGAAGTTTTTCAAAGAAACTACTACTGGACATATTGTTGTTACTGGCCGCAAGAATTATGATTCGATTCCGGAACGATTCCGCCCTTTGCCCAATAGAGAAAATGCTGTTCTGACGCGAAACATGGATTATGAAGCTCCCGGAGCAGTTGTTTTTCCGTCTTTGGAAGCGTGTTTGAAACATTACCAAAATGAAACCGAACGAACGGTTTTCATCATCGGTGGCGGACAAATTTATCGCGAAGCACTGGGATTGGATTGTGTTGATGAAATGTACATTACTCATGTTAATCATACTTATGGTGCAGATACCTTTTTTCCGGAATTCGATGAATCCAAATGGAATGTGGAAGCTGTTTTTGAACAGGAGGCAGATGAGAAACATGCGGTAAGTTTTCAAGTGAAGAAATATGTCAGAAAATGACAATTATTAAGTATATATCAATTGACATAATCGGAAACGAAATATCAAAAAAAGATTTACTGCTTGCTGGGTACTGGTCTTTCTAAAGCACCATCTTCAGCTGATTCGCATCAATTTAACCATGTATCCTAAGAGACCTTCATTTTAGTTCCTCTGCGTAATCTGCGGGAGCTTTTTATCGTCACAATTGTTGAAACATTTCCTCATTTTGTTCAAAACCACCTTGTCTCCCCATCCCGCATTGACTAACTTTGTTCGTTATGAAATTGTGCATCGCCGAAAAACCCTCCGTAGCTCGAGATATCGCAGAAGTCATTGGTGCAAAACAGCGTCACGATGGCTTTTACGAAGGAAACGGCTATTGGGTGACCTGGACATTCGGACATTTGTGTACACTCAAGGAACCTCACGATTATCATGAAAAATGGAAGTATTGGAAATTGGAAGATTTGCCGATTATTCCGGACAAATTCGGAATCAAACTCATCGATGATTCGGGTGTCAAAAAGCAATTTTCCATTATCGAAAAACTGGTTGCTTCTTGTGAAGAAGTAATTAATTGCGGGGATGCCGGGCAAGAAGGAGAATTGATCCAGCGTTGGGTTTTGTCGAAGGCGAAATGCAAAGTTCCGATCAAGCGCTTGTGGATTTCCTCTCTTACGGAAGAAGCGATCCGGGAAGGATTCCAGGCTTTAAAAACAGGCGAACAATATCAGAATTTATACGCTGCCGGAAGTGCGAGAGCGATTGGAGATTGGCTTCTGGGAATGAACGCAACCCGTTTGTTTACCAAGAAATTCGGACAAGGAAAAGCTACGTTGTCTATTGGTCGTGTCCAAACTCCGACTTTAGCAATGATTGTGAATCGCCAAAAGGAAATCGATGCTTTTCGTTCAGATGAGTATTGGGAGTTGAAAACGGTGTATCGCGAAACGGAATTTTCTGCAGTAATTGACCGTTTACAATCGCAGGAACGTGCTGATAAAGGTCTGGTATATTTGCTGGAACATCCTTTTGAGATCACTTCCTTCGAACAGAAAGAAGGAAAAGAAGGAAATCCGCGATTATTCGATTTGACCTCTCTACAAGTTGAATCCAATAAAAAGATTGGAAATTCTGCTGAAGAAACCCTGAAAATGGTTCAAAGCTTGTACGAAAAGAAATTGGTGACCTATCCGCGTGTCGATACTACTTATTTGAGCGAGGATTTACATCCGAAGATCGAAGGGATCATGAAAGGATTGACTTACTATTCCCGATTCACTCAGCCTGTTTTGGAGAAACCTATTCCGAAATTGAAAACGGTTTTCGATGATAAGAAAGTGACGGATCACCATGCGATCATTCCAACTGGAGTTCAGCCAAGTGGTTTGAGTCATCCGGAACAGCAGATTTACGATATGATCGTTCGTCGTTTCATAGCAGCGTTCTATCCTGAATGTAAGGTTTCAAACACGACTGTTTTAGGGAAAGTCGGACAAATTGAGTTTAAAGCTACCGGAAAACAGATCATTGAGCCTGGTTGGCGGGTAGTTTGGGAAGAGACGAAAGAAAATGATTCAGAAGGAAAAAAGGCCGCTGAAAAACCTGAACAAACCATGCCTCATTTCGAAGAAGGTGAGAGTGGTCCGCATCAACCGTTCATTCATCAGGGAAAAACGAGTCCTCCAAAAGCTTATACGGAAGCAACTTTGCTGCGGGCAATGGAAACTGCGGGTAAGATGATTGATGATGAGGAACTGCGCGATATGATGAAGGAAAATGGGATTGGTAGGCCGGCCACACGGGCAAATATCATTGAAACTTTATTCAAGCGGAAATACATTGAAAAGAAACGGAAGAACTTGATTCCGACAAGTACCGGAATGGGATTGATCGATACCATTCAGAATGAGCTGTTGAAGAGCGCTGAATTGACCGGTCAATGGGAACGCAAGTTGCGTTTGATTGAAAAGGGAGAATATGATCTGGAGCAATTCAAGCGTGAACTGATGGTGATGGTACGTCAATTGACCGATGAGGTGATTTTTTCTCAAGCTCCCATTCGGATTCAATTACACACCGATCAACCGGTAGAAGTTGTTAAAGAGAAAAAGGAACGAAAGAAAGCTGAAAAGCAAAGTATAGAAGACCTGGACTGTCCGAAATGTAAGTCCAATAAGTTGATGACCGGGAAAAGAGGGGTTGGATGCAGCAATTTCAAAGTTTGTGGATTCATGGTTCCTTTTGAACTGCTTGGAAAAAAACTGACTGAAAAACAGCTCACGGATTTGATTACCAAAGGAAAAACCGGAAAAATGAAAGGTTTGTTGATTCCCGGTTCGCACCAAGTAATTGAAGGGGCGATTGCTCTGGATGAAAGCTACAACATTACAGTTGTTTAAACATGCATTAAGCGCTGCATCAACAAATCTTTGCGTGATTTGGAAACAGGAATCTGAGATCCATTATCCAAAACCAGCATGTTATATTCTTTTTGAAATTTCTTGATGTACTTCAGATTCAACAAAAAAGAATGATGTACACGCATGAATTTCGATTCGGGAAGCATGGTTTCAAAAACCTTCAGATTTTTGGAACTGGTTATGTGTTCCGTGGTTGTCTGGATCATCGTGTATTTACCATCGGCCTTGAGGTAGACAATATCATCAATTTTCAGGAAGACAATGGCATCTAATCCGGTGATTCCGATCAGATCAGAATGAACCGGGTTTTCTCCCGCTTTATCGGATGAAATGACCGGTGCATCGGCAGTTTGAGCGTCCACGTCCTGAATCCGTTGGATACAGTTGCGTAGATCCGAAGAATTGATAGGTTTTAGCAGGTAGTCAAATGCACCTTTTCGGATTGCCGCGATTGCATGTTCATCATAGGCAGTGATAAACACAACTTTCGTCTCAAAAGGAATTTCGTCGACCAGGTCAAAGCTGGTTCCTGACTGTAATTGAATGTCTAAAAAAGCAACATCAATACTCATCTCGTCAAACACCTGTTTTGCTTCTTCAACGGTAGCAACGCTTGCAGCAATCTCAATCGTTGGATTGATCTTATTCAACAAAGCTGCCAAGCCTTCCCTGCTTATTCGAATATCGTCTAAAATGAGTGCTTTCATCCGGTTTGGGAATTGAATTAATTTTCCAGCATTTCTTCCGTCATGAGTGGAATTCTAAAAATAACAGTAGTTCCACTGTTTTCGGGTTTGTCAATAATTTCAAAGATAACGGAATATTGATATTTTGCCTTCAATAAATTAATCTTGTCAAGAACCATGTTCCATCCGTGTGAAATATGGTTTGCACGATAGGTATTTATCCGTTTTGCTTCCTGTCGCCCGATTCCGGTATCCTCAATTTTCAAGATGATTGTATCAGCTTCCCGATGCCCTTCGATAATTAATTTTTTCATTCCCTTTTTATGAGCTAAACCATGCACAATGGCGTTTTCCACCGTTGGTTGAATCAAGAGTGTCGGGATTTTTAAATGAAGTAGATTCTCAGGGATATTGACCTCTACATCAAGACTTTCTTCAAAACGGAAACGTTCTACGGAAATGTATGACTTTAATAATTCCACTTCGTCCCGAAGTGTGATGAATGAGTTGTCACTCTGTTGCAGGAATCTCCTTAGCAATCCGGAAAAATCACTCAATGCGTATTCGGCCTCCTCCTGTTTTCCCATTACGATGAGGTATTGGATATTATTCAGACAGTTAAAAATGAAATGAGGATTCATCTTTGCCTGAATAGCCTTCAATTTCAATTCAAACATCGTGTTTTTGTGCTCGCTATCCTTTAACTCCTGATCCTTTGAGATCTGGATTCGTTTATAGGTCAACAGGAAAATTAAGAGGAAAATCAAGCTAAACGCTAACAATCTGAACCAAAGTGTTTCATAAATATGCTTTTCTATTTTGAAGTTGTAGATAACTTCATTTGGACTCTGATCATTGAATCCGTCAATTCCACGCATATAAACTTTGTATTCTCCGGGAGGCAACATTTTGAAACTAATCACTCCTTGCTTGGTCGGTATGCTCCATTCTTCCTTGATATCAGGGCCAACAAGTTTGTATTGATAATGAAGATTATAGAATTGAGTGAAGTTCGGACAATAATATTGAATGTTTATAGTGTGTGTATTTCGGGGGAAAACATGGTTAGAGAGTTTTTGAATTTTATCATTCACCGAAACTCCTTTCAAAGACGGATGCAGCTTTCGATACTCCGGTACGTCGAAGAAACTAACCAATACTCCCTGAATCGTCGGGAAGTAGAAATGTTTCCCGTCACTTGAATAATAATTGTTTTGGAATCCTCCATTGAATTCGGTATTCAAAATCCCGTCGTCCTGCCCTAATCGAAAAGGAATCAGAAAGTTGATTTTATGGGAAATGAAATCGTCAATCTTGCTTTCACTGATTATATACAGGCCATGATTGGATGAGATATATAAGTTGCCGTCCCTGTCCGGAGCCAGAGTGAAGATATCATTGTCAAGTAAACAATTCCTCATTCGGTTTAATGGTAATAGCTTCTTATAATTCCAGTAATAGAGCCCGCCACCATAAGTGCCAATTAAAAAAGTGCCGTCTTTTTTTTCGTAAAAGGCGCGTACTTCTTTCCCCTTCAATCCGTTCCGGATACTAAAATGTTTTTTCAGCTTTAAATTTTCAGAAAAAATAAAAAATCCATCCTCACCACCAACCAAAATATCCCCATTCTTGAGTTGATAGAAACAAACAACCAGGCCAATTTTCAATGAGTTGAAAAGATGTCTGAATTGATTAGGAGTTTCACTTAATGATACTCCGTTATCTGAACCTATCCAAATGCGCTTCTTCCTGTCCTGGAAAATGGCGTGTACCGAATGATTATAAAAACCTTTGGTAATTGTTCGGATATATTTTTGATTCTTTAAAACAACAATTCCTGTTCCCCAGGTACCGGCCCAAACCTCTCCGTTGATCTTCGCGAGACAGGAGAACTCACCACGTTTGCTATAGTAATCTGAAAGTAATCTTTGGTTGAATTTAAAAATGGTTGAATATGTTCCTGAAACAATTAACTGATTGTCCGGTGATCTGATAATCGAACTGAGGGATGATTCCTTCAGGATACTCTCATCATAAATTGACATGCATTGTTTCGCTTTGACCTGAAGTAATCCTTTATCATTACTTCCTGCAAAAAGAAAATTCTCATCCTCATTATAAAAAAGAGATAAGATAATCTTACTTGGGAAATTGGAGGTAAGGGATTCAAAAGCAGCACGGTGATTGTTCCTATAAAAAAGTCCTTTGTGAGTAGAAATGAAGATCTCGTTATGTGGACTAAAAGCGATATCCGTTAAGTAAACACCTTCAGTATTCTCCCTGAATTTTTGTCGGATTAATTTCCCTTTGGAATAAATAGCCGCACCGCTGAAACCTAAAAAATAGTTTTGACCTGAATAAGGATCCTTTTTAGATCGGTGGTAAATATCCTTCGTTATCCTGATCCATTTGGATTGTTGTAATAAATAGGTTCCCGTTGAATCGGAAAAGAATGGGATTGTGCCAATTAAACCAACTCCATAAATTATGTTATTGCTTTCTATTTTGGAAATGAACCGGCTTTTAGAAGATCCGAGCCTGGAAATACGCATTTCCTTTTTTCTGTTTACGAAAATAATGGAATCGTGGTAAAAGGATGCGCTTAAATTATCTTCTTTTGAAATCTCTTTAGTAACGGGTGTGATCTGAAATAATCGGGAGCGATTGTTCAATCCATACAGGATATTGCGATTTGTGTCCAAAAACATTTTGGTACACAGGATTTTTCTGCTCTCATCCGTTGGATTAATATCTGTAAATGTTTGCCCATTGAATTCAACCAATCCGTTTGCTGTTCCGATGAGCAAGTTTCCTGTTTTATCGGGAATTATGGCTGAAATCTGATGTTGCGGTATTCCATCCTCTGTTCCGTAAACGCGGATTGTGAAGGGAGAATCGGTATTCAAAGTTGCCTCAATGAGTTTTCCCAGTGGCTGGGCCTGAGTTGAATAACTTGAGAAGTAAGCGAGGCAGGCAATACCCATAAACCAGCGGAGAATTGCCATCCTACAATCAGGGTATTTCAGATTTGAACTCATTATGCGAAGTTAACACTACTAAATCAATTTATCAGATGTAGTGTATGCCTTTCGGCTCCGATAGGGTTGTTTCGATTAATTTCCGGGCAACTTTTGATACATGAATTCCTCTATATTTTTTTGCTTTTCCAAACAAAAGCGGACTGATCAGGAATAAAAGACCCTGAATAAGTTTTTCACCGGCTCGCTTTTCTTTTCTTGGTCCAATTAAAAAGGAGGGACGTATAAAAACTGTGACCGGAATTTCTACTTTGGAAACACCATGTTCCATTTCTCCTTTGGTTCGCAAATAGAAATTGGATGATTGTTCATTTGCTCCAATGGAAGAAACAATGCCAATTTTTCCCACTCCGGCTTTTTTGCAGAAATTGGAGAATGAAACAACATAATCGCGGTCGATTTCTTGTTGACGAGCTTTACTCCCCGCTTTCCTTAAGGTTGTTCCTAAAGCACAAAATCCCACGTCAATTTTCTCCACAACCTCCAATTGATCGAGTTGTTCGAAAGGAACGATTACAACCTGCATCTTTGCGTGTCCGAAACCCAATGGATTTCTTGCCAGAACAAGCACCTTTTCAACCCTGGCATCATTCAGAATTTGGATCAGGATTTCATTTCCAACCAAACCACTTGCACCCGCAATACAAACTATCATGGAATAAAATCAGTTTTGGGCAATGTAAATATCGACTTCCGATTCTTCTCCGAGCCTGGATCTGTCATCATACACTTCATAATCGTAGGTATAACTGCGATTCAGAGTCTCATCCTGGTTCCAGATAGTATGCCAGGTATCGACTATCGCTTCCGGCAAACCACCTTTGGCCAAAAAGGATTGAAAATTCCCGTCTTCAAATTCTCTCCCGATCAATCCGGTTGGAATCTGATCCAATGAGGTGACTTTTAAGCCCAGAACACACGTGTATTTTCCTGTGTAATCACTTTCGTAATCCGTATAGATGCAAAGAATATCCGAATCAAGTTGATTGGGGATTTTTTCCAGCAGGTTCTCTGAAATAAATTGTCCCCAAAGTGCCCCGATCGCTGCTGAAGCCTCTCCGTCCTTGTTGGAAGTTTCTGTCGAAATACCGATAATCTTGAATCCTTTTCGTTGTGTCATTGGAATAAAATAAGACGATGAATTTAGTTATTTCATTCGGAATGTATTGAAGCTTCAAAGATCTTTCACTGGATGAATTGGAAAACTCCCACTTTTATTAATAAAACCGGTATCTACAACCGCGTTGGAATTTATTGAAAAGGATATGGGAAGAACTAAGTTTTGGTTTGGACTAAAATTCGAAACTTAGTTGGGGTCCCCATCTTTCTCTACCAATTTTATTTCTTTTTTATTAAACATCACTTTTGTTTAAGTCATTCATAATCAACTTAAAAAACGATTTTAATCAATTGCAAACGAAAAATATTCGACAGTAATCAGTTAATAACCGAATTCAATTTTTTCACTCACCCAACTTTGCATCATCAAATCGGTTGAAAGTCAATCGAATCAATTATTTACAAACGTTAAAACAAACAAATTATGAACACACTCAAAAACAAAGTGAATTTAATCGGACGATTGGGAGCGAAACCTGTAGCACAAACTTTTGATTCAGGAGCAAAGAAAATCCGCCTGTCAGTAGCAACAAATGAACGCTACAAGAACAAAAAGGGCGAGTGGGAAGATAACACCCAATGGCATACAGTAATTGTCTGGGGGAAATTGTGTGACCGTGTCGAAAAAGTTTTGGATAAAGGCTCTGAGGTTGTGATTGAAGGAAGAATTGTCAATCGATCCTATGAAACGAAAGAAGGTGAAAAACGCTTCTCGACAGAAATCGAGCTTAACGAGTTCGTATTGTTAAATGGTAAAAAACAAGAAAACAATTAATTCGAATCAAGATGAATACTACTATTAAGCAGGATCAGATTCTACATATGAATCACGTGAACATTATTGGTAAAATAAGTTCTGACCCGAAAGTAAGCCTATTACCAGGTGGAAGAAGAGTTGTCAATTTTTCGCTTGCAACCAAGGAACATTACCTGGATAAGGATGGAAATCTGCAAGTCAAGCAGGATTGGCATCGATTGACTGCCTTTGGGCGCTGGGTAACCATTTTGGAAGAATTGTGCGCCAAAGGAATAAATGTAGCGGTGGAAGGTAGATTGGTTAGCCGCTTTTATAAAACGGAATCAGGAGAGCGAAAAATGTTTTCTGAGATCGAAGTCAATGACTTAATTATTTTATAGAATGCTGCGAAATCAAGTTACGTTGGTGGGGCGTCTGGGATCAGACGCCACCATCACCACTTTTGAAAATGGTTCCATGGTTGCTCGCTTTCAATTCGCTGTGGACAATCAATTGAAGAAAATCGATTCCGATTCAAGTGCCTTATACCGGATGTTTGCATGGGGGAACACTGCTAATTTTTTAACTAATTATTGTAAGAAAGGAAACAAATTGGCAGTTTCTGGAAGATTGGTGAATCGAACTTATGTGAATAAAGAGGGGCAGACCCAACGGGTTACTGAAGTGGAAGTGAGACAAGTCGTTAAGTTTTAGTTAGGTCGATAGTTTAGTAGTTTCTTAACGATGTGCAGTAGAACGGGAATCCGCCACAAAGGATTCCCGTTTTTTTATTCCGCTAAACTACTTTCTCAGCCATTCATCTATTTTGAGTAACGTTTCGCATATTTTTTATTAAAACCTAGAATTTCCGTCTAATTTTGTACCATCAACACTTGAGACATTGAAAAAAATTGTACTTCTATTATTCCTGATGATTTCGTATTTGGGTAATTCCCAACAAACTATGACCATCAAGGCAAACGTTATAGACACGAACACGCAAACCATTGTTAGGAACGCTGTCGGAATTGTGAAACGTGTTCGTGATTCCGTTCTATTGGATTTTAAACGATCCGACAAGTATGGTCATATGGAGTTTACGCTTCCAATCGACACCGTAGAATTTACAATTGTTCATCCGGAATATGGTGTTTTCCGGGCATTCTTTTTTGGCTCAAAGGACAACAATGCTTTTATAATGGATACTTTGGCAATGCCCGATAAAAGCACAGCCTTGGATGAAGTCCTGATCTATGCAAATCGAAATCCGATTTATTATCGCGGTGATACGCTGGTTTATGTCGCCGACTCGTTTAAAGTGAAGGAAAATGCGGTCGTAGAAGATTTGATTCGAAAGTTGCCGGGAATGACAATTGATGAAAATGGAAAGATCAAGAATCAAGGAAAGGAAATTGGCCAGGTGCTGGTAGACGGAGATGAATTCTTTGGGAATGACCCGACAATTGCAACCAAAAATCTTGCTGCAAAAGGAGTTGAAACCGTTGAGGTTTATGAGAAAGATGCAGAAGACGGGAGTGATGAAAAGGTCCAGGTCCTGGATCTGAGGCTCAAGGATGAGGCCAAGAAGGGGTATTTCGGGAAGATTAATCTCGCTGGTGGTATCGACAAGTTCACAAATCCAAATCATGGATTCTATGAAGGGGAAATGCTTGTAAATTCATACAATAAGAACCAAAAATTGGCAGTTTACGCCCTGGGATCAAATACACCTAAAACAAACCTGAATGGAAGCGACATGTTCAAGTTCGGTTTGTCTGAAGGGCGCGATTGGATGGCGGAAAATGATGACTTGCAATCATACAGTGGAGGTGGTCAAAATGAAAGCGAAGGTATTCCAAATACGTTCAAGGGTGGTTTCTACCTGGATCAGAAATTCAAAAAAGGTGCGAAAGTTCGTTTGAATTATTCATTTGCCCAATACGGAGTGAAAACACAAACAAATAGTCGTTCACAGTATTTATTGACGGATACTTCGTATACAACGGATTTGAACAGCTATACGAAAGAATCGTATATGCAACATCAGATTGGAGTGAAGTATTCGCAAAGGATCGATTCATTGACGCGTTTCGAATTTGAACCGAAATTCCAATACAATCTTACGGACAAAAACTCGCTGTCCAAAACAGATTTCTTGTCCGAAGATACGGTGTTGACACGTTTTACAACAATTAATAACGGAAGTCAGGCATCAGGATCCAGTTTGAATACAACTTTCAGATTATTCAAAGATTTTAAGAAGAAAAACAGAAAGCTGATTGCCCGTTACAATTTTGTAGGATCGGATAATAAATCAGATGGTGATTTGCTTTCTTCGGATACAAATGCGATTACCAACACTTCGAATAGCGGCTTGAGATTTGACCAACGTAAAGAGATCAGAAGTAACTCAATGATTCATACTGCTTATGCAGATTATTTTGAGCCACTCGGAAAACGTTTTAAACTGGAGTTCGATTACGAGTTTTATCAAAATAACAACGGTCAGCGCAAAACAACATTGAACCCGATTAATGGTGAATATAATGACGTTGACACCTTGTTTTCGAATAATTTCAAAACGGATAGACAACAACATCGTGCAGGGGCATTCTTGATCTATGAAAACTCCAAATTGAGAATATCAGCCGGATCTCGATTCAGAAACATTGCAATAGATAACAGAAACATGTTTACTGATTCATTAATCAAGCAAGATCTGAATAATGTATTGCCGCGAGTTGTATTCAGATACAAATTCAGTCAGACAACGCGTTTGATGATCCAATATAACACGAATTCCAGTTTACCATCAATTGATCAGTTACAGCCTGTTCTGAACAATACGAATCCGAACTTTATCCAAATTGGTAATTCCGCATTGAAACCGAATTACACCCACAGTATCAATGGTAGTTTCAATACCTGGAAGGGATTAAGCGGGTTCTACATGTATTCAGGTTTCAACTATTCACATATCAAGGATAATTTCAGCACGAATACGATGTTCGGTCCGACTGGAGGATCAATTTCACAAGCAATTAACGTGAAAAGTTCCGACTTCTTGTATTACTGGGCTGGTGCGGGAGTTCCAATAAAATCCGTGAAGGATTTGAGCTTACAGATCAATGCAAATGGTAATTTCACATCATCGAAAAACCAGATTAATTCAGTGGATAATGATACGAGAAACACAGGAATTGGTGGAGATCTGTCATTGAATTATAACGGTGATTCACTGAGAACAGAACTTGGTGGAGGGGTTGATTACAACGTACCGTTCAATTCACTGTCGACACAATCGAATCAACCATATACAACATATAACTTTAAGGCTTTGATCGATTGGACACTTCCTCACCGTTGGTTCTTTAAAACGGACGCCACATACAATGTCAATACAGGTAGAACAAGTGGTTACAACGTGAATTACGTGATTTGGAATGCTTCCATTCAGCGCTCATTCCTGAAAACCGGAAACTTGTTATTCGGTATTGAAGCATACGATATCCTGAATCAGAATATCAGTAACTACCGTACTGTTAACAATAACGTGATCGTCGATCAGAAGACAAACATCATTCGTCGTTATTTCATGGCGAAAATGACACTTAGATTCAATAACTTTAAAACAAAAGAAGAAGATGGTAACGGCTGGTATTAGGATATTGATCCTTCTGGGAATAGTTTTTCTCGGAGGAACAGCACAAGCGCAATTAGTTCGTGAGGGGAAAATCACTTACGAAAGACGTGTCAATGTCTGGAAAATGTTCGATGATGACCGGTTTCGTCAAATGATCGGAGAGAAGAACAAAATCAAGACGGAAGAATTCAGTTTGTACTTCAATGATACGGTTTCATTGTTTTCTTTTATCGCTCCTGAACAACCGGATCCGCAAAGTTGGTTGACACTTAAGAATACGGTGTATAACAAATTCAATCAGCACATGAGATTTGTATATATGGATATGATGGGAAATTCAATGACTATCGGAGATTCCTTACTTAAACATACCTGGAAAATCACAGACAAAACACGAAAGATTGCAGGATATGAATGCACTCGTGTGATTTGGCAAAAGGATGATTCAACGCGTATTTACGCTTGGTATACAACGGATATTATTGCTACGGTTGGCCCCGAGAATATTCAAGGATTGCCAGGTGCTGTTCTCGGTTTGGCAACAGAAGATGGAAGTATGGTTTACTTTGCGAAGAAAGTGGATTTGATAACCCCAACTCCCGAGCAAGTTGCACAACCTAAGAAAAAAGGGAAACAGACTACTGAGGCGGAACTAATCGCTGATTTGACAGAAAAATTGAAAGGCCAACCAATGGGAGACCGGATTATAACCGGTTTGTTCTTTTGGTAAGATAACCTATCGGGATATTAAAAAGGCTAGTCATTTGATTAGCCTTTTTGTTTTTTAATCTATATCCAATATGGTCAGTTTGGCAAATTTCAGCAGGAGCGTCTTAGCTCCGGCATGAGGAAAGAAAATAGTTGCTTTCCGATCCACTCCGCTTCCTTCCAATTTCGTCACTTTCCCTTTTCCAAAACGTTCGTGTTCTACATTGTATCCCACTTTAATATCGATATTCGAATCACTGGTTCCAGCTTTAGAAGTCAATTCCGACATGCTTTTTAAACCTCTCGGAGCTGTCTGATGGGTTGCTGATCCTGGCATCCGGTTTAATCCTCCGGTAAACGGTTTGTCGAATCCACCTCTTCCTGAATTTAAGGAACGACCTCCACCCTGTGATGTGCCGTATGCAGTTTCAAAACTTAAATAATCCTGGTCAATTTCCGAGATAAACCTGCTTGGTTCCGAAGTGATCAGGTTTCCCCATTGAAAACGGGAAGCAGCATACGAAATAGTACAGTTCTTTTCTGCTCTTGTAACAGCTACATAAAACAAACGTCTTTCTTCTTCGAGTTCAGTTCGTGAGTTGATCGATAATTGAGATGGGAATAAATTCTCTTCCAATCCGACCAAATAAACATGTTTGAATTCCAATCCTTTGCTGGAGTGGATTGTCATCAGGCTGATCTTGTTTTTGTCTTCTTCTTTTTCGTTATCAGCATCGGTCAAAAGTGCAACATCGATCATGAAGTCGGCCAAGGTCCCTGGATCTTCTTCTCCTCTCTGAACGGTAAATTCCTTGATCGCCGCCAATAATTCTTCAATATTCTGGTAGCGTTCCACTTCCTCCGGACCTTTGTCCTTTTCCGAATACAATTCTTTCAGGATTCCGGAACTCTTTGCAATAGTTTGAGCCAATTGATAGGCATTTTGAGAACTCAGTTGAGCCGTAAAGCTTTGGATCATGATCACAAACTCCGAAATTTTTTGTTTCGTAGCACCGGGAATGGAAACAGGATATTTTCCAAATTCCGAGATCACGTCCCAAATGGAGACATCGTGATGATTTGCTGCAATGATAATGTTCTCCCAGGATGTTTTCCCTATTCCTCGCTTCGGATAATTAATGACGCGCTTCAAAGCCTCTTCGTCCTTCTGATTTGCGGTTAAGCGGAAATAAGCCAAAATGTCCTTGATCTCCTTGCGCTGATAAAAGGAAAGTCCCCCATAAATCTTGTAAGGGATGTTCATCTTGCGCAACGCCTCTTCGAATGCACGTGATTGACGATTCGTCCGGTATAAAATGGCAAAGTCTGTCCAGTCTCCGGTTTCCTGGTGTTTGACATCGAAAATCTTATTGGCAATGATTCGGCCTTCTTCGTTATCGGTCATGGCACGAATTACTTTAATCAGATTTCCTTTATCATTATTTGTCCAGACGTTTTTCTTGATCTGTTCTTTGTTTTTAGAGATGACACTATTCGCCGCTTCTACGATGTTTTGTGTGCTTCGGTAATTCTGCTCCAGTTTATACAAATTGTAATCCGGATAATCATTCCTGAAATTCAGGATGTTTTGGATATTTGCCCCGCGGAAAGAATAGATACTTTGTGCATCGTCCCCAACCACACAAATATTCTCATAAACAGCGGCCAGTTTTTTTACTATGAGGTATTGAGCATAATTGGTATCCTGGTACTCATCCACCAGGATGTATTTAAACTTATGCTGATAATAAGAAAGAACATCTGGGAAATCGCGTAGAAGCACATTGGTCTGGTACAATAAATCGTCAAAATCCATTGCCCCGGCTTTGAAACATCGAACGGCATATGCTTTATAGATCCGGGCTAATTCCGGGCGTTGACTGATCTTGTCTTCCTCCATTATTTCAGGATTCAAAGCATAATCGTCAGCAGAAAGTAAATTGTTCTTTGCGGCGGAAATCCGGCCGTAAACCATACTTGGTTTATAGATCTTATCATCCAGGTTCAATTCCTTGATGATATCTTTCAAAAGGCTTTTCGTATCTTGAGTATCGTAAATGGTGAAATTTTGAGGATATCCCAATCGGTCGGCATTGATTCTTAGGATGCGGGCAAAAACCGAGTGGAATGTACCCATCGTAATATTTTTTGCTTCGCCGGCACCAATGATTGAACCGATACGTTCAGTCATTTCCTTTGCTGCTTTATTGGTAAACGTCAATGCTAAAATATTGAACGGATCAACTCCATGATCGATCATGAAAGCAATGCGCATTGTAAGTACCCGCGTTTTTCCAGATCCGGCTCCGGCAATAACCATGGTCGGTCCTTGAAAGTTCTCTACTGCAATACGTTGGCTTTCGTTTAATCCGTCTAAATAATTCATGATTACAAAGATAAGCATTTAGCGGTTTTGGAAATTGCACGTTTTTCAACAAAAGTGATTTTGGGGCAAGGACTGAAGTCTTTTCATCCCGAATTCCTGTTACTTTTGAAGTATTCGAAAGTGTGATGAAACAAATGAAATTCTTATTACCTCTTTTTGTGTGGATGTTTTTTGGTGCTTTAGGGCAGGAACAGGGAATTCATCCGATCTCAAATGCATATCAAAAACCAACTGACTCGCTGGTGCTGCAAAAATTGGAAAAATGGCAGGACCAGAAATTTGGGATCATCATCCATTGGGGATTGTATGCGGTACCCGGAATTATTGAATCCTGGTCCATCTGCTCGGAAGATTGGATTACAAGAGACAGCACCTCTTCCTACGATGAATATAAAAAGTGGTATTTCGGATTAAAAGACTCGCTAAATCCGGTAAGATTCAACCCGGAAAAATGGGCAGAAGTGTCCCGGAAAGCCGGAATGAAGTATTTGGTTTTTACAACGAAGCACCACGATGGATTTTGCATGTTCGATACCAAACAAACGGATTTTAGTATCACCCACGGACCGTTTTCCTCCAACCCGAAAGCAGATGTATTGAAACATATCTTTTCGGCTTACCGTGATAAGGGCTTCATGATTGGAGCGTATTTCTCCAAACCGGATTGGCACAATGAAAATTACTGGTGGCCGCTTTATGCAACACCCAATCGAAACAATAATTACGATACCCAAAAATATCCTTGGCGTTGGAAACAATTCCAGGATTATACTTTTAATCAAATCCAGGAAATAGTCACCGGTTACGGCGGAGTGGACATTCTTTGGTTGGATGGCGGTTGGGTGAGACCGAAAAATACGATTGATGAGGAGGTGTTGTCCTGGGGGGCTCCGATTCCGTCCTGGAACCAGGAATTGGATATTGCTAAAATAGCGAATATGGCCAGATCATATCAACCTGGGATGATTGTAGTCGACAGAACGGTTCAGGGACCTTTTGAAAATTATCAAACTCCAGAACATACGATTCCGGAAAAACGCATTGATAATCCATGGGAAACCTGTATGCCACTTGGAAATGATTGGGGATATGTTCCGAATAACAACCTGAAATCTGCTGATCGCGTGATTCAAACATTAGTTGAAGTCGTTGCAAAAGGCGGGAATTTATTGCTGGGTATCGGGCCGAAGCCTGATGGGACTTTCCCAGCTGATGTAGAAGCACGTTTGCTCGAAATCGGGAAATGGCTGGAAGTGAACGGGGAAGCGATCTATAACACCCAAAGTATGAAACATTACAATGAATTGTATTGTTTTTTTACTCAATCAAAGGATCAAAAAACGGGATATGTCCTGGTTCCAAGAGATACGATGCTAACACAGTTGGTGTGGAGTGAAAATTTGCCTGTAAAGGGTTCGAAACTGATTTTTGTTCCAACAGGAGAGAAATTACGCTACCACGTACATGACGGGTTTGTTAGGGTTGATATTCCTCAAAGTATACGCATTCATCAAGCGGACAACCCGGTTTGGGTGTTTCAGTTTAAATTGGCTACTGAATAGTCAAAGTTGTTTTTAAACGCAGTTCTTTGGAAGAACTCCCGAGCATAATTCTAAATTCCCCCGGCTCAACCACTGAATTCAGGTTCAAATCCAATTGGGATAGAAGGTCAGGAGTAATTTTGAAGAACACTTTTTTTGATTCCCCAGCCTTTAAATGAATGCGCTGAAATCCTTTTAATTCTAAAAGAGGTCGGGTAACTGAACTCAAAACATCCTGAATGTATAATTGAACGACTTCGTCACCGTCTACCTCGCTGGTGTTTTTTATATGACAACTAACATAACTGAAACCGGTTGAAGCCATTTTGGGGTCATCTAATTCAATACCCCAATATTCAAAGGTGGAATAACTTAATCCAAACCCAAAAGGGAAGAGTGGTTGTCCTGTTAGATTGTCATAATCATTACCTCTTCCCGTTGGTTGGTGATTGTAGACTAGTGGCAACTGCGCTTCATCCAGTGGGAATGTAATTGGTAAACGTCCTGCCGGGTTTACTTTCCCGAACAAAACATTTGCAACAGCGTGCCCACCTTCTTCGCCTGGATACCACAACATTCCAATGGCATCAACTTTATCAATCCACGCATTCATGTTTACAGCGCTTCCACCGACTATCAATACAATGATCGGTTTTCCGGTTGCAGCAATTGCTTTTATCAGTTCTTCCTGTTTTCCAGGGAGTTTCAATGAAGCGCGATCTCGAAACTCACCTTCTTCAATACCAACAACTATTACCGCAGCATCAGCGTTCTTAGCGGTTCGAGCGCTTGCGGCTATTTCTGTTTCTGAATTGTTAGTGACATTTACATTCCATATCAGGCTTATTTTTCCTTCCCCTTGTGATTCAAAAAACTCCACACGGATTTGGTATTTCTTTCCCTTTTTGAAAGCGTATTCAATGGTTCGCTTGTGATAACTTTGTTTCGACCACTGGTCAATAACCAAGTTGTTGTCGATATACAATCGAAAACCGTCGTTACCCTCCAGTCCGATTTCAACCATCCCGGATTTTGGAGCAATTAGTTCGCCGGACCAACGAGCGCTGAAATGATCCACTTTTAGTTGCGTATCCGGAGCAAAAAGCGTCCAATGGCCATCTACTTTTTCTTCCATTCTAACTAAAGCAGGACTATTTTCCAATTCGAGATTGGTATAGTATTCCGCTTTGAATCCGGGTTTACCCATGTAAGAAACAGATGAAGAAGAAATCATTTCATGCTCAAGATTGTTTCTTCCTACACCTTTGGAATAAAGAATTTTAGTTTCGTTTCCAACGTACTTTTTAATTCCGTCCAGGATTGTCACTTTTTCATACCCGGGACCGCTGTAACCTCCCATTCGGGCTTCCGTAGCGTCAATTCCAATCACAGCAATTGTTTTTGACTTTCCGGAAAGTGGCAAAGTTTGGTTTTCATTTTTCAACAGTACAAACGATTCTTCTGCAACTTTTCGAGCTAATATTTTTCCTTCTGCTCGTAATTGTTCAGTGTTAATATTTTCGGAAACAAATGGGTTCTCAAATAATCCTAATTCAAATTTTGCACGAAGCACGCGCGAAACCGCATCATTTAAACGGTTTGTGTCGATCGAACCATTAGTAAAAGCGGGATAGAACAGATCGGCGTGACTGATATCTGTTTGGAAAATAACGTCCATACCGGCATTGATTGCATGAGCTCCGCTTTCAGCATAATTTTTAGCTGTTTTATGAAGCACCAATTCTCCGCCCACGGCATTGGCATCAGAAATAACAAAGCCCTTGAATTTCCATTCGTTTTTCAGTTTTTCGGTGAGCAGCCATTTATTGGAAGAGCAGGCAACCCCATTCAGCGAATTGTAAGCTGTCATAAGAGAACGGGCGTTCCCTAGCTGGATTACTTGTTTGAAAGGAATAAAATGTGTTTCCTCCAAAGCACGTTCGCTTAAATGAATAGGATAACTGTCACGACCTCCGTCACCAACATTGGCAACAAAGTGTTTGGGAGTTGTAATGATCCCACGTGATTCGAATGAGCGAACAAATGACAATCCCATTTGGGTTGTTAAGAATGGGTCTTCTCCATAGGTCTCTTCTGTACGTCCCCAACGAACATCAGTTGCCAAATTGATCACCGGGGAAAGGATTTGTCGGATTCCCCGAACCTTACATTCTTCTGCAATATGCCCGGTAGCAAGTTTGATCAAAGCGGTATCCCAAGTTGCTGCCATCGCAATGGCTTGTGGAAAGCTGGTTGCGTTATTCCTGACCAGGCCATGTAAGGCTTCATCGAAAGGAATCATAGGGATTCCAAGACGAGTCTTTTCTACAAAGAACCGTTGCGTATGATTGATCTTTTTTACTAATTGTGAAGCATTTTCTGAAGTATTGTAAGAAAGCAACTGTCCACCTGCATCTCCCTGAGCACTTGCACTGAGCTGCAAACCGAAAATTCCGTGTTTTAATTTTCCGTTAGTGGTATCTCCATCGGATGGAACCATGAATACCTGCCAGAATTTTTCTTCTGTAGTCATCCTGCTTAAAAGATCTTCAACCCGTTTATCTATGGATTGTGTGGAGTCTTTATAGACCTGTCCGAATACAGTTGGAGCCTTACATAACAAAAGAAAAAACAGGAGATGCTTCATGTAACAAAATTAATTTATTTGGTTAATTTCATAGACTTTAGCCGATTTATCATTCGATGGTTCAGAACAAACTGCTTTTCTTTTTATTAGTGATACTTTCTTTTGGAAGCATTGCTCAATCCCGCTTTTTCACAGATTCGATTTTCAGCAGTAATTTGAATGAGTATCGAAAGATCACTGTTTACCTTCCGAATGAATATGATAAGGAGTCAACTGTTTATCCGGTGATTTACACGACAGATGGGCAGATCATTACAGATTCCTATCTTAAAAATATGGATTCCCTGATTGAAAATAAACTGGTAAAACCTTTTGTATTGATCGGTTCACATTCCAATGAACAACCCATTGGCGGTACAGAATACCGGAACCTGGATTACAAACGAATGACTTATAACCCGGAATTTCCTCTAACCATCCGATTTGACCAGCACATGAAATTCTTTACGGAAGAATTGATCCGGTACGCTGAATCCAGTTACCGTGTTTCTAAAAAACCACAGGAACGCTCTTTCTACGGAGTTTCGAACGGTGCAGATTTTGGAGTTTCTCTGGCACAGGATTATCCTGATTTTCTTAAGAATTTTTTGCTGTTCTCTGTTTTTAACGGAACAGAAAAACCATTCGAATGGACGAGGGAGGATGGGTTATATTTTTATTTGGGTTATGGCTTAAAGGAACTTGATCATGTTCAAAAAGAAGCTGTCCGAATGGAAAAATATTTTGTTGAAAATGGAATTTCCCAAACCTTGATTACCTGGCTAGGTGGACATGAACGAAAGGAGTGGGAGTTGGCTTTTTTCAAAGGTTTGGTCAAATTGAACGGAACATTAAAATGAAATGTATGAAAGTCTTCCGATCGTTTTTGTTGTCTGTTCGACATTTGTAAAAAAAACTAAAAAAGTCTGATCCCGCTGAATTGTTGTTACCTTTGATATGAGCGCCCCACTCCGAAAGGAAAAACAAATCCGATAACTATCGGAACCCCAGAGCTTCTGTAATTAGTTATTAACGTTTTTAGTTGAGCATGAAAAGTGTAATTACAGGTGTCGGAAAATACATTCCGACAGTGATCAAAACAAATGGCGATTTCGCACTTCATAAATTTTATGATGAAAATCAGCAACCGATCCCATTGGATCCTCAAGCGATTGCCCGCAAATTTGAAACAATAACAGGAATTAAAGAAAGAAGGTATACTACTTCCGATATGAATTGCTCGGATATGGCAACCATTGCTGCAGAAGATGCAATCCAGGATGCAGGATGCGACCGGGAAACGATTGATCAGATTATAGTAGCGCATAATTTTGGAGATGTGATTAAGCATACCATCCAATCGGATATGATTCCTTCCATTGCTTCACGTGTAAAACACAATCTGGGAATCAAAAATCCGAATTGTGTGGCATACGATCTGATTTTCGGTTGTCCGGGTTGGTTGCAGGGATTGATCCAGGCTCATGCCTTTATTCAGGCAGGAATGGCGAAAAAATGTTTGGTGATTGGTGCGGAAGCATTGAGTCGGGTGTTGGATCAGCATGACCGCGACAGTATGATCTTTTCCGACGGCGCAGGTGCAACCATCCTGGAAATTCAAGATTCAAACTCTGGAATACTTTCCTTCAGTGCACAAAGTCATTGTGAAGATGAGGTGACTTATCTCAATTTGGGAAAATCAAACCTCCCAGAATCGGATCCACGCATTCGTTACGTGAAAATGAAAGGGAGGAAGGTGTACGAATACGCAATCAAGAATGTGCCACTTGCCATGAAAGATTGTTTGGATAAAGCCGGCGTTTCGATCACGGATGTGAAGAAAATTTTCATCCACCAGGCAAATGAGAAGCTGGATGAAGCCATCGTGCGTGAATTGTTCAAACTCTATGGGGTTTCAGAAATGCCGGAACACCTGATGCCGATGAATATTCATAAGTTGGGAAATAGCTCGGTTGCAACAATCCCTACTTTATTAAGTATGGTGAAACGGGAGGAAATGAACGGGTATAAAATTACGGAAGGTGATATCGTGCTGTTCGCTTCAGTCGGTGCCGGAATGAATATCAATGCAGTTTGTTATCGTGTTTAGACTCCAACCTTTTTCCCAATTCGTATCATATGAGGGTTAACCTTATAAATCAGAATCATGAAAAAAAGTTTATTCTTCATTTTTGCACTTATTTGTTTGTCATCGCAGGCACAATCCAATTGGATTAAAGGGCATGCCGTTTGGAATTACGAATGGTTTAGTCCGGGCTGGGAAGGCGCATTAAGAATGGAAACAATGAACGACACGATTATCCAGGGACACACTTGTACCAAATTGAAGTGTGATGATCACACCAAAATGAATACCGGCCCCAACGGAAGTTTTACCCATTTAATCAGTACGCAGTATAAATTCGTTTATTTTGAGCAGGACACTGTTTGGTATTGGAAAAACAACGGCTTTTTGGTGTTGTATGATTTTACTGCTGCACAGGGCAATGTAAGATTGTTGGAACCAGGGGTTGAGAACCAGGAATGCAACGATAGCTCATATCTATTTATCGATGATGTGTATACCAGCTCTTTGAACGGGATCAATACGACAATTTATGAAACGCGGGATTCAAGTTCGAACTCCATACTACATGGTGGATTGGTAAATTCCCATTTTGGAATGATGTCTTCGGATTTTTCGTTTTCTCATGGCTTCTTCCCGCTGCCAGGATGGTGTAGCCAAAGTCCGAATGACGGAAGCATGTATAAGCTACGTTGTTTTGAGGATGATTCGTTGACATATAATCCGGGGAATGTGGATTGTGAGTATTATACTTATTTGGGATTGTCAGAAGAAGAGATGGATGGAATCAGTGTTTTTCCGAATCCTACGCAAGGTAAAATAGATGTATTGTCGGATATACCTTTAAAAAGTATTCAAGTGGTCAATCTACTTGGAGAAACCTTGAAAAGGTTTGATGCGGATTTGACTTTAAAAGAGATCGACCTATCTGAATTGCCCCAGGGAACATATTACCTGAAAATTGAAAATTCGAATGGTGAACAGCATATCAAACCGATTCAACTTTCGGGAAGATAATTTTGCCGGAATCTACCCAATATTTTAAAAGCGACTTTCAGGTCGCTTTTTTTGTACAAAATTTTCTCCGGATTATTTCATCAACACTAATTTGTTCAAAAACAGCACTTTTTTCCAAAAACACTTGCATCCTAAGATTTTCTCTCTATCTTTGCACCCCTCAAAGTGTGTTCTTTGGGGAAAACTATATTTATTAATTATCAAAATTTGAGTACTGTATGCCAACTATACAACAGTTAGTGCGAAAGGGAAGGACTGCGGTAGTAAAGAAATCAAAGTCAGCGGCTTTGGATTCTTGTCCGCAGCGCAAAGGAGTATGTGTACGTGTGTACACCACTACACCTAAAAAGCCGAACTCAGCTATGAGAAAAGTAGCGCGTGTTCGTCTTACCAACGGTAAAGAGGTGAATGCCTATATCGGTGGAGAAGGTCACAACTTACAAGAACACTCCTTAGTTCTTGTGCGTGGTGGAAGGGTTAAAGATTTACCAGGGGTTCGTTACCACATCGTTCGCGGTGCGGAAGATACTGCGGGTGTTGAAGGCCGTTCACAACGTCGTTCTAAGTATGGAACAAAACGTCCAAAAGCTAAGAAATAATTAAACTCTTGAAGAGATGAGAAGAAGAAAAGCGAAGAAAATAGCCATACTCCCGGATCCAAAGTTTAATGACGTTGTTGTAACAAAGTTCGTTAACAACTTAATGTATTCTGGTAAAAAGAATTTGGCATTTAAAATTTTCTACGATGCTTTAGAGATCGTAGATAAAAAATTAGAAGATCAAGAAGGATTGGAAGTGTTCAAAAAAGCATTGGAAAACGTTACTCCATCCGTGGAGGTTCGTTCCCGTCGTGTTGGTGGAGCTACTTTCCAAATCCCTACTCCTGTTCGTGAAGGACGTAAACAATCATTGGCTATGAAATGGTTGATTGGTTACGCTCGTAAACGTAATGAGAAATCCATGGCTGGTAAATTGGCCTCTGAAATTATTGCTGCTTCGAAAGAAGAAGGTGCTGCTTTCAAAAAGAAAGAAGATACTTTAAGAATGGCTGAAGCGAACAAAGCATTTTCACATTTTAGATTCTAAGAAATGGCAAGAGATCTTAAATACACAAGAAACATTGGTATCGCAGCTCACATTGATGCTGGGAAAACAACAACTACCGAGCGTATTCTTTACTATTCTGGTGTAAATCACAAGATTGGTGAGGTTCACGACGGTGGAGCTACAATGGACTGGATGGAGCAAGAGCAAGAGCGTGGTATTACCATTACTTCTGCTGCTACAACAGTAAATTGGAAATATAGAGGAGATAACTACCACATCAATATCATTGATACTCCGGGACACGTTGACTTTACAGTTGAGGTGAATCGTTCGTTACGTGTATTGGATGGGTTGGTTTTCTTGTTTTCAGCAGTTGATGGTGTTGAGCCTCAATCTGAAACAAACTGGCGTTTGGCAAACAACTACAATGTTCCACGTATCGGTTTCGTTAACAAAATGGACCGTCAGGGAGCAGATTTCTTAAACGTGTGTGCACAGGTGAAAGAAATGTTGGGTAGCCATGCTTTACCATTACAGATCAATATCGGTGACGAGGATAATTTCAAAGGAGTGGTTGACTTGATCAACTTCAAAGGAATTGTTTGGAACGAAGACGATATGGGAATGACTTTCAAGGAAGTTGAAATTCCTGCAGATATTATTGACGAAGCACGTCGCTTAAGAAGTGAATTATTGGAAGCGGTTGCTGAATTTGATGAGACTTTGATGGAGAAATTCTTCGAAGATGAGAATTCATTGACTGAGCGTGAGATTTTGAACGCATTGCGTGCAGCTACAATCTCAGGAAAAGTAGTTCCGATGATGTGTGGTTCATCTTTCAAAAACAAAGGTGTACAGGCAATGTTGGATATGGTAATGGAAATTCTTCCTTCTCCATTGGATAATGGTTCTATTGTAGGAGTCAATCCAAAAACAGATGAAGAAGAAGAGCGTTTGCCATCTTACGATGCTCCGTTTGCTGCATTGGCGTTTAAAATTGCAACGGATCCTTTCGTAGGTCGTTTGTGTTTTATCCGTGCTTACTCAGGTAAATTACCTGCTGGATCATATGTTTACAATACACGTTCTAACAACAAAGAGCGTATTTCCCGTATCTTCCAGATGCACGCAAACAAACAAAATCAAATCGACGAGTTAGGTGCTGGTGATATCGGTGCTGTTGTAGGATTTAAAGATATTCGTACAGGAGATACATTGTGTGCTGAAGGGCATCCGATCATTCTTGAATCTATGAATTTCCCTGATCCGGTAATCGGTATTGCAATTGAGCCTAAAACTCAAGCAGATGCTGACCGTCTATCTAATGGATTGAACAAATTGGCTGAAGAGGATCCGACGTTCCGTGTAAACACGGATGAGGAGTCTGGACAGACAATCATCTCAGGAATGGGTGAGTTGCACTTGGATATTATCGTTGACCGCTTGCGTCGTGAGTTCAAGGTTGAAGTAAACCAGGGAGCTCCTCAAGTAACATACCGTGAGGATATCACTATTGGTGTTGAACACCGTGAGCAGTATAAGAAACAATCTGGTGGACGTGGTAAATTCGCGGACATTTTGGTTAAGATTTCTCCACAAACGGACACTGAGAAAACTGGATTAGAATTCGTTAACTCGATCAAAGGTGGTAACATTCCTCGTGAATTTATTCCATCTGTTGAGAAAGGTTTCAAAGAATCTATGAAAAACGGAGTTTTAGCTGGATTCCCTGTTGAAGCAATGAAAGTAGAATTGATTGATGGTTCATTCCACGCTGTCGATTCAGATTCATTGTCGTTCGAAATGGCAGCTAAAATGGCATATCGCCATGCATTGAAAGCATGTAAACCAATCTTGTTGGAACCGATCATGAAATTAGAAGTGATTTGTCCGGAAGAAAACATGGGAGATATTGTAGGTGACTTGAACCGTCGCCGTGGTATGATGAAAGGTATGGATGATAAAGCAGGAGGTAAAGTTGTTAAAGCTGACGTTCCTTTATCTGAAATGTTTGGATATGTAACGCAATTGCGTACGTTATCATCAGGTCGCGCAACGTCTTCTATGGAGTTTTCGCATTATGCAGAAGCACCTAAGAACGTAGCAGAAGAAGTGATTGCAAAAATTAACGGAAAAGTATCCGCTTAATACAAACGAGTAATGAGCCAAAAAATTAGAATTAAATTAAAGTCGTACGACCATAACCTGGTTGACAAATCGGCTGAGAAAATCGTTAAGACGGTTAAAGCAACAGGAGCAGTAGTTAGTGGTCCAATTCCACTTCCAACGCACAAACGTATTTACACAGTATTGCGTTCTCCACACGTTAACAAAAAAGCGCGTGAGCAGTTCGAATTGTGTTCTTACAAACGTTTGTTGGATATCTACAGTTCTTCTTCTAAAACTGTTGATGCGTTAATGAGATTGGAACTTCCTTCGGGAGTTGATGTAGAAATTAAAGTGTGATGATGATCCCGCAGCGATGGCAACATCTGCTGCGGGCATACATCACTTTAATAATTTATAATTTATAATTAGTAAAGTATGCCTGGAATTATTGGTAAAAAAATCGGAATGACTAGCGTCTACAGTGCCGAGGGTAAGGCAACACCATGCACGGTAATAGAAGCTGGTCCTTGTGTAGTAACTCAGGTTAAGACACAAGATCGAGATGGGTACGAGGCAATTCAATTAGGATTTGGAGAGCGTAAAGAGCGCAACACTCCAAATGCATTGAAAGGTCATTTCAAAAAAGCTAAAACAACACCAAAATCTAAATTGGTAGAGTTTAAAGGTTTTGACGGACTTAATCTTGGAGATGTAGTGGACGTTCAAATGTTCGAAGAAGGTGAATTTGTTGGAATTGCTGGAACATCTAAAGGTAAAGGTTTCCAAGGAGTTGTAAAACGTCACAATTTTGGTGGTGTTGGACAATCAACTCACGGTCAACACAACCGTTTGCGTGCTCCTGGTTCAATTGGTGCTTGTTCGTATCCTGCACGTGTATTCAAAGGAATGCGCATGGCTGGACAAATGGGTAACAAACGCGTAACTGTAGAGAACCTAGAGGTATTGCGTATTTTGGCTGACAAAAATTTAATCGTAGTGAAGGGTTCTATTCCAGGGCCTAAAGGTTCAACCGTAACAATTCAGAAATAATGGAAGTAAAAGTAATTGATAGCAAAGGAAAGGCTACTTCCAAAAAGGTAACCTTGTCTGACGGAATTTTTGGAATCGAACCAAATGATCACGCAATTTATTTGGATGTTAAGCAACACTTGGCGAATCGTCGTCAGGGAACGCATAAATCTAAAGAAAGAGCTGAGATCGCTGGATCTACCAGAAAATTGAAAAAACAAAAAGGTACGGGTGGTGCTCGTGCTGGTAGTGTTAAATCTGGTACACGTGTAGGTGGTGGACGTATTTTCGGACCACGCCCTCGTAACTACCACTTCAAATTGAATATCAAATTAAAGCGTTTGGCACGTAAATCTGCTTTCGCTTATAAAGCAAAATTGGATTCAATTTTAGTAGTAGAGGATGTAGCACTTACAACACCAAAAACAGCAGAATTCAAATCGATGTTATCGAACTTGAACTTGTTAAACGATAAGGTGTTGATGATCGTAGGAGCAGGTAATGACAATGTATACTTGTCTTCACGTAACCTACAACGCGTTAAAGTTGTATCTGCTGATTCGGTTAACACATACGATGTGTTGAATGCGAAGAAAGTTGTATTAACAGAGAGTTCAATCGAAGTAATCGAAAAGATTTTAAATTAATTGATGATGAGTATTATTATCAAAAAGCCAATTATAACGGAAAAAGCAACTGCCGCTAATGAAAACGGTAGTTTCGCTTTCGAAGTTGATCGCAAGGCGAATAAATTGGAAATAAAAAGCGCTGTCGAAAAGATGTACGGAGTTCACGTTGTGAATGTACGCACACTCACTTATGGCGGTGGAAAATCCTCTACTAAATTTACGAATAGAGGTGTCGTTGAGCAAAAAAGTCGCGTATGGAAAAAAGCCATCGTAACTGTTGCCGAAGGAGAAACGATTGATTTGTTTAATAATTTTTAAGTAAAAACTGATGAGTCTTAGAAAATTTCAGCCTATTACTCCAGGGCAAAGACACAAGATCAACAGTACGTATGCTGAAGTAACAACGAACGTTCCTGAAAAGAGCTTAGTTGCGAAGAAAAGCAAGTCTGGTGGTCGTAACAATGATGGTCGTATGACCATGCGTTACATCGGTGGTGGACACAAGCAAAAGTATCGTATTATTGACTTTAAACGCGACAAGCATGGAGTACCTGCTGTTGTTAAGACAATCGAATACGATCCAAACAGAACTGCACGTATTGCATTGCTTTATTATGTGGATGGAGAGAAACGTTACATCGTTGCTCCTGAAGGATTGAAAGTTGGTGATACAGTAGTTTCAGGTGCTGGTTCCGCTCCAAATGTTGGAAACGCATTATTTTTATCCGATGTTCCTCTTGGATCTGTGATCCATAACATTGAGTTGCAACCTGGAAAAGGTGGTGCAATTGCTCGTGGAGCAGGAACATATGCTCAATTGAACGCTCGTGATGGTCGCTTTGCGATTATCAAGTTACCTTCAGGTGAGACTCGTATGATTTTGACTACTTGTATGGCAACAATCGGTGCCGTATCGAATGGAGAACATTCATTAGTAGTTTCTGGTAAAGCTGGTCGCTCGCGCTGGTTGGGTCGTCGTCCACGTGTACGTGGTGTTGTGATGAACCCGGTCGATCACCCGATGGGTGGTGGTGAAGGGCGTAACGCCGGTGGTCACCCTCGTTCTCGTAACGGTATGCCTGCTAAAGGATACAAAACGCGTTCGAAAAAGAAGTATTCAGATAAGTTCATCATCGAGAGAAGAAAAAAATAAGGTATGAGTCGTTCGTTGAAAAAACCACCTTTTGTACACTATAAGTTGACAAAACGAGTGGATGAGGCACAAACAAGCGGAAGCAAGGCAGTCATCAAGACATGGTCACGCGCTTCTACAATCACTCCTGACATGGTTGGGTTGACGTTTGCAGTGCATAACGGGAATAAGTTTATTCCTGTGTTCGCAACAGAGAACATGGTAGGTCACAAACTAGGAGAATTTTCTCCTACACGTAACTTCCGTGGGCATGGTGCTAACAAAAAGGATAAAAAAAGATAGTTTAAAATTCAAGTGACATGGGCGCTAGAAAGAAATTAAGAGCTGATCAAATTAAAGAGGAGAACAAATCAATAGCTTTTGCTAAATTGAATGATTCTCCGATTTCTCCTCGCAAAATGAGATTGGTTGCAGATCTTGTTCGTGGAGTAGAGGTAAACAAAGCTCTAAACATATTGCAACACAATGCGAAAGACGCATCGTTAAGTTTATCCAAGTTATTGCGTTCAGCAATTGCTAACTGGGAAGCTAAAAACGAAGGTAAGAGCATTGAGGATGAAAAATTAGTGGTGAAATCTATCGAAGTAGGTAGTGCAGGAATGTTGAAACGTATTCAAACTGCTCCTCAAGGTAGAGCTTACCGAGTTCGTAAAAGATCAAACCACGTGACTATCGTTGTCGATGGTTCAAAATAATTGAAGGAAAATGGGACAAAAAACAAATCCAATTGGAAATAGATTAGGTTTCATCCACGGATGGGAGTCTAACTGGTACGGTGGAGATAATTACAAAGATAAAATCGTTGAAGACGATAAAATTCGTAAGTATTTACACGCCCGTTTATCCAGAGCAAGTATTTCGAAAATCATCATCGAGCGTACCCTCAAGCTCGTTACTGTAACAATCAACACGGCTCGTCCGGGTGTGATTATCGGTAAAGGTGGTCAAGAAGTAGACAAATTGAAAGAAGAGTTAAAAAAATTGACGAAAAAAGAGATTCAGATCAACATTTTCGAAGTGAAACGTCCTGAATTGGATGCTCGCTTGGTAGCTGATGGAATCGCTCGTCAAATTGAAGCTCGTATTTCATTTCGTCGCGCTATCAAGATGTCTATCGGTTCAACTATGAGAATGGGTGCCGAAGGGATCAAAGTGAAAATTTCAGGTCGTTTGAATGGAGCTGAAATGGCTCGTTCAGAAATGTACAAAGATGGACGTACTCCGTTACATACGTTCAGAGCTGATATTGATTACGCAGTAGGTGAGGCATTAACTACTTACGGTTTGATCGGTATCAAAGTATGGATCTGCAAAGGTGAAGTTTACGGTCGTCGTGATCTTTCTCCAAATGTTGGAATGGCTGCTCAAGGGGCAAAAGGTGGTGCGCCATCCGGAGACCGCGATAGAGGAAACCGTCGTCCGGCTGGAGGAAAAGGTGGAAACAACCGTAAAAAGAAGTAAAAACACATTTAAAATTTTCAGAAGATGTTATCTCCAAAGAGAACCAAATTTAGAAGAGTTCAAAAAGGTCGTAATCGTGGTGAAGCGCAACGTGGAGCTACAATTGCATTCGGATCTTTTGGACTGAAAACGTTGGAGCCAGGATGGATTACATCACGCCAGATCGAAGCTTCCCGTATCGCAGTTACGCGTTACATGAAGCGTGAAGGTAAGGTGTGGATTCGTATCTTCCCTGACAAACCGATCACATCGAAACCTGCAGAGGTTCGTATGGGTAAAGGTAAGGGAGCTCCTAGCCACTGGGTGGCAGTTGTAAGACCAGGTCGTATTATGTTCGAAGCTGATGGAGTTCCATATGAAGTTGCTAAGGAAGCACTTCGTCTAGCTGCTCAAAAACTTCCAGTAAAATGTAAGTTCATCGTTCGTAACGATTATGTTGTACCAGGAAAATAAGACAAGATGAAACAACAAGAAATTAGTAAACTTTCAGTTGATGATTTGAAAAAGCAAGTGACAAGCGAAACAGAAAAGTTAACGAAAATGAAATTAGGACATACAGTGACTCCACTGGAAAACCCAATCCAAATTCGTAACGTTCGCAAGCATATTGCTCGTTTAAATACAGAATTGAGAAAACGTGAAATTCAAGCTTAAGGCTTGAAAGTAAAAGAAGCTTGAAATGGAAAAGCGTAATTTAAGAAAAGAACGTATTGGGACTGTTACTAGCGATAAGATGGAAAAATCTATCGTAGTTTCTGTAGAAAGAAAAGTAAAACACCCGAAATATGGTAAGTTCGTCAAAAAAACTACTAAATTTGTGGCCCACGATGAAAATAACGACTGTAACATTGGTGACACCGTTAAGATCATGGAGACTCGCCCCTTGTCTAAAAACAAGAATTGGAGATTAGTAGAAATTTTAGAAAGAGCTAAATAATAATTAGTTGCAATGATACAACAAGAATCAAGACTTGCAGTTGCGGATAACTCCGGAGCAAAAGAGGTGTTATGTATCCGCGTTTTAGGCGGTACTAAACGTCGCTATGCTTCAGTAGGAGATAAAATCGTAGTAGCTGTTAAGAGCGCAATGCCCTCTGGAGCCGTAAAAAAAGGATCGGTTGCCAAGGCGGTTGTTGTAAGAACACGTAAGGAGGTTCGCCGACCAGACGGTTCTTACATTCGTTTCGATGATAACGCTTGCGTTATCTTGAATCAGGCGGGGGAGATGAGAGGAACCCGTATTTTTGGACCAGTAGCTCGTGAGCTTCGTGAAAACAATTACATGAAAATTGTTTCACTTGCTCCCGAAGTACTTTAATAAGTAGTGAAGTCATGCAAAAGAAATTACACATCAAAGTAGGCGACACTGTTAAAGTATTAAGCGGTGAGTCTAGAGGTCAAGAAGGAACAGTATTGACCATTGACAGAAACAAAGAACGTGCTACCGTAGGAGGTGTGAACATGGTAAAACGCCACACCAAACCTAGTGCATCTGAGCCACAAGGCGGAATCATCGAGAAAGAAGGAACTATTCATATTTCCAACTTAATGGTGATGGTAAAAGGACAAGCTAGTCGCACCGGCCGTAAGGAAGATGCTAAAGGTAAGTTAGTTCGTTATTCTAAAAAATCAGGAGAGGAGATCAAGTAATGAGTTATTCACCAAGATTAAAGAAACAGTACAGAGAGGAAATCATTCCTGCACTTACTGAGAAATTTGGGTACAAAACCATTATGCGTGTACCTAAGTTACAAAAAATTGTAATCAGCCAAGGTTTGGGTGATGCAGTTGCTGATAAGAAAATTGTTGACAATGCGGTTGCAGATGTTTCTCGTATCGCAGGTCAAAAAGCAGTAGCTACAATGTCTAAAAAAGACGTATCAAACTTCAAATTGCGTAAAGGAATGCCGATCGGTACGAAAGTTACGTTACGTGGAGATAAGATGTACGACTTCTTGGATCGTTTTATCGCTGTTGCTTTACCACGTACCCGCGATTTCCGTGGAATTAATCCAAAAGGATTTGACGGACGTGGTAACTTCAATTTAGGAGTTAAAGAGCATATCATTTTCCCTGAGATCGATATCGATAAGGTAAGCAAGATTTTAGGAATGGATATCACTTTTGTAACATCAGCTGAAAGCGACGAAGAAGGAAGAGCATTGCTTGATGCCTTTGGATTCCCTTTCATTAAAAAATAAGACGATGGCTAAGGAATCAATGAAAGCGCGTGAGCGCAAAAGAGAAAAAATGGTAGAAAAATACGCAGCGAAAAGAGCTGCGTTGAAAGCTGCCGGAGATTGGGATGCATTGCAACAATTGCCTGCGAACTCTTCTAAAGTTCGTGTACACAATCGTTGTGGGTTGACTGGTCGTCCTCGTGGTTATATGCGTCAGTTCGGTGTTTCACGTGTTACTTTCCGTGAAATGGCATTGGCTGGTAAAATCCCGGGAGTTAAAAAAGCAAGTTGGTAAAAGTCTCTGTCAGTTGACGGATTGAAACTCTACCGAGTAATTAATAAAGAAAAAGGACATGTATACAGATCCTATTGCAGATTTTCTAACACGTATTCGTAATGCGAATATGGCTCGTTTGAAAACCGTAGAAATTCCTGGTTCAAACACAAAACGTGCTATGACGGCAATTTTGTTTGATCAAGGTTACATCGCGAATTACAAATTCGAAGAAGATGGAAAACAAGGTGTGATTAAAATCGCATTGAAGTACAACCAATCAACAAAAGTTCCAGCGATTACCAAGATAGACCGTGCGTCTCGTCCAGGTCTTCGCAAGTACTCCAGCGCGTCAGAGATGCCACGTGTATTGAATGGTTTGGGAATTGCTATCGTTTCTACTTCTCGCGGAGTAATTACAGATAAAGAAGCAAGAAAAGAAAACGTTGGTGGAGAAGTTCTTTGCTACGTATATTAAATTAATGTAGAGATGCAGATTGTGCGAAGTTCGCTTCGCCTTTCGTAATCCATAATTAAAAAAGTAATGTCAAGGATAGGTAAATCCCCAGTAACAATCCCGAGTGGAGTTGAAGTAAAAGTGAACGGTACGACAGTTACCGTTAAAGGTTCAAAAGGAGAACTGACTCAAGAAATAGATTCTTGTGTAACAATCCAGATTGAAGGTTCTGAAATCACTTTTATCCGCGCGTCTGATGCGCCAGATCATAGAGCAAAACATGGTTTATACCGTGCTTTGGTATTTAATATGATTGCTGGAGTATCCGAAGGGTTCAAAAAGGAGTTAGAAGTAATCGGTGTAGGTTACCGTGCTACAGCAACTGGTCAACAGTTGGAATTAGCATTAGGTTATTCTCACCCGATCATTATCGAACTTCCGAAAGAAATTAAGGTGTCTGCAGATACTCAAAAGGGTAAGGCTCCAGTGGTAACATTGGAATCATACGATAAACAACTTTTGGGCCAGGTTGCTGCCAAAATTCGTTCCCTTCGTAAACCAGAGCCGTATAAAGGAAAAGGTATTCGCTTCATGGGCGAAGAGATTAGAAGAAAAGCTGGTAAATCTGCAGGTAAAAAATAATTTTAAAAGTTATGGCATTTAGTAAATTAAACAGAAGAGCAAAAATTAAGAGAAGAATCAGAAAGAAAATTTCTGGTACTACTTTGGTGCCTCGCCTATCTGTATTCCGTTCAAACAAGCAAATTTATGCTCAATTGATTGATGATACAAAAGGAGTGACACTAGCCGCTGCTTCTTCTTACAAAAACAAAGCTGCTGACAAGAAAAACAAATCTGATCAGGCAGTTGTTGTAGGAAAAGAAATCGCTTCTAAAGCGGTGAAAGCTGGCGTAGAAACAGTTGTATTTGATCGTAACGGGTATTTATACCACGGTCGTGTTAAATCATTAGCTGATTCAGCTAGAGAAGGTGGACTTAAATTTTAATCATCATGGCAGCAATTATAGGAAATAGAGTAAAAGCCTCTGATATAGAGCTTAAAGATAAATTGGTATCTGTGAACCGTGTGACTAAAGTAACAAAAGGTGGTCGTACATTCAGTTTCTCAGCTATCGTAGTTGTCGGGGATGAAAACGGTATCGTAGGTCATGGTCTTGGTAAGGCAAAAGAAGTAACGGAAGCGATTACAAAAGGAATCGACGATGCGAAAAAAAACCTTATTAAAGTTCCGATCTTGAGAGGTACAGTTCCTCACGCTCAAAAAGGAAAATTCGGTGGAGCAGAAGTTTTATTGAAACCTGCTACAAATGGTACAGGAGTTATCGCTGGTGGTGCGATGCGTGCAGTTTTAGAATCTGTAGGTGTTCACAATGTATTGGCAAAATCTCAAGGATCATCCAATCCACACAACGTTGTTAAGGCAACTATCAATGCATTGGCGTCCATGCGCGATGCGGCGGCTGTTGCACGTCAACGTGGAATCAGTATGGACAAAGTGTTTAACGGTTAATAAAAAATAGTATGGCAACGATTAAAATAAAACAGTTTCGCAGTGCTATCAAATGCCCGGCTCGTCAGAAAAAAACGATCCAAGCATTAGGGTTTAGCCGTTTGAACCAGGTAATTGAGAAAGAGGCAACTCCACAAATTCTTGGCATGATCAAGAAAGTTGAGCATTTGGTACAAGTTGTAGATTAATACTTTAAAACGAATTATCCATGAATTTAAATAATTTAACACCTGCAGCAGGGTCCGTTCTATCTGATAAGAGAATTGGACGTGGACACGGTTCCGGTGGTGGTGGTACCGCTACGCGCGGTCACAAAGGAGCGAAGTCTCGTTCTGGTTATTCTAAGAAAATTGGATTCGAAGGGGGACAAATGCCGTTACAACGTCGTGTTCCTAAGTTCGGATTCAAGAACATCAACAGAGTTGAATACAAAGCAATCAATTTGGATGCTATTCAATCTATTGTTGAACGTAAGAATATAACTGATATTACTATCGAAGTACTACGTGAAAACGGTTTGGTATCTCGCAATGACCTGGTTAAAATCCTTGGTCGTGGAGAGCTTAAATCTAAAGTAACAGTAAGTGCTCACAAGTTTTCTTCTTCTGCAAAAGCAGGAATTGAAGCTCAAGGTGGTAGTATTTCAGAAATCTAATTAACTTTGCCGACATTTTTTTTATGAAACGGTTTATACAAAACATAAAAAACATCTGGAAAGTAGAAGAGTTAAGAAAGCGTATCTTATTGACGCTTTTCTTAATTCTTGTATACCGTATCGGATCGTTTATCATGTTGCCTGGCGTGAATGCAGAAGCAGTACTTGCTAATGCTGCACGCAAAGGAGGCGACAACGTACTTGAGTCATTACTTTCGATGTTCTCCGGAGGTGGTTTTACCAACGTGTCAATCATGGCGCTTGGTATCATGCCTTACATTAGTGCATCGATCATCATGCAATTATTGGGGATGGCTGTTCCGGCTGTTCAAAAGATGCAGAATGAAGGTGAATCGGGTAGAAAACAAATCAATACGTATACTCGTGTACTGACGATTATAATTTGTGCTGTTCAGGCGCCAAGTTATATTTCACTGTACGCGGCTAGCATCAAAGGTGCGTTACCTGCTGATCAATCCATGTTATGGTGGACAACAGCAGTGTCTTGTATGGTTGCCGGTTCAATGTTTGCTGTATGGTTAGGTGAACGCATTACAGATAAAGGAATTGGGAATGGTATCTCTTTATTGATTACCGTAGGGATCTTATCCCGTCTCCCATCTTCTTTCTTGTCTGAAATGGCTGCTAACAAAGATTTCCCATTGAAGATTGTTTTGGAGATCATCGTATTCATGCTTATTGTACTTGGAACGATCCTGATTGTTCAAGGTGTGCGTAAAGTTCCATTAAACACTGCAAAACGTGTTGTTGGTGCCAGAGCTGTAGATGAGCAGGGAGCTAGAAACTATTTGCCTTTAAAAGTGAATGCTTCTGGTGTAATGCCAATCATTTTTGCGCAAGCGATCATGACCATTCCGGTAATGATTTTCTCTCAACAAAAAGATGGAGGTGTCATTCAATACGCTTTAGGAGATACACATGGTATTCCTTATAACGCATTGTTAGCACTTTTGATTATCGTATTTACATACTTCTACACTGCAATTATGATCAACCCGCGTAAGATGGCGGATGATTTGAAACGCAGTGGAGGATTTATCCCGGGAGTTCGTCCCGGAGATGAGACAGCTGAGTATATTGACTCGTTGGTATCCCGTATCACTTTGCCCGGATCTATGTTCCTGGCACTGATTGCGATTCTGCCTTCGATTGCATATGCTTGTAATATTACTTCTGGTTTTGAGTATTTCTTCGGAGGAACTTCGTTGTTAATCATGGTGGGAGTAGTTTTAGATACCCTTCAACAAATTGAATCTTATTTATTGAACCGTCACATGGATGGGTTAATGGAAGGCTCTCGAGTTAGAGGAAGAAGAAGTATAAACGAAATGTCATCAGGTTTCTAGATTATGGCTAAACAGGCATCTATAGAACAAGACGGAACGATCATCGAGGCATTGTCTAACGCAATGTTTCGTGTCGAATTGGAGAATGGACACGTTATTACGGCGCACATTTCAGGGAAAATGAGAATGTTTTACATTAAGATTTTACCTGGTGACCGTGTAAAAGTGGAAATGTCTCCATATGATTTAACTAAAGGACGTATTTCTTTCCGCTACAAATAATTTGTAAGAAAGAACTCCGATAAAAAAGCAAAAGATGAAAGTAAGAGCTTCAGTAAAAAAACGATCTGTAGATTGTAAGATCGTAAAAAGAAAAGGAAGAGTTTACGTGATTAACAAGAAGAATCCTAAACTAAAACAAAGACAAGGGTAATTATGGCACGTATTGCAGGTATTGATCTACCAAAAAACAAGAGAGGTGTAATCGGATTGACGTACATCTTTGGAATTGGTCGTAGCACGGCTAAGAAGCTATTGATAGCTAACGGAATTGATGAGAACATCAAAGTACAAGATTGGAATGACGATCAGATTGCTTTGATTCGTACATCTATTTCGGAAATCAAGACAGAAGGACAGTTGCGTTCTGAAATCCAATTGAACATTAAACGTTTGATGGATATCGGATGTACACGAGGAATTCGTCACCGCGCTGGTCTTCCATTGAGAGGTCAACGTACGAAAAACAACTCTCGTACTAGAAAAGGTAGAAGAAAAACAGTTGCTAACAAGAAGAAAGCGACTAAATAATAGTTAGAAATGGCAAAAGCAAATCAAAAGAAGAAGAAACAAGTCAAAGTAGACGCAGCGGGTGAAGCGCATATTCAAGCTACCTTCAACAATGTGATTATTTCTTTGACGAACAACGCTGGTCAGGTTATTTCTTGGTCATCGGCTGGAAAAATGGGCTTCAAAGGTTCTAAAAAGAACACTCCTTATGCTGCACAAATTGCTGCTGAGGATGCATCTAAAGAAGCACATGACTTCGGATTACGTAGAGTTCGTGTATTTGTGAAAGGACCAGGTGCTGGTCGTGAATCAGCTATACGTGCAATTCACAATCATGGTATCGAGGTAATTGAGATCATTGATGTAACTCCACTTCCTCACAATGGTTGTCGTCCACCAAAAAGACGTCGCGTTTAATAATAGTAATTTAATCTAAAGGGGAACACATTTGATTATCGAAGGAAAAGCCTTAATTCATAATCCCCCTTTTATAGTTTTATAGTATGGCAAGATATACAGGCCCAACATCGAAAATTGCTCGTCGTTTCCGCGACCCAATTTTCGGTCCAGATAAATCTCTGGAAAAAAGACAATACGGACCGGGACAACACGGACCTAACAAGCGCCGTGGAGGAAAGCAGTCAGAGTACGCTATCCAACTTGGTGAAAAACAAAAAGCAAAGTATACTTACGGTATCCTTGAGAAACAATTCTCCAACCTGTTCAAGAAAGCATCACGTATGAAAGGTATTACAGGTGAAGTATTGTTGCAATTGTGTGAATCACGTTTGGATAACACAGTATACCGTTTAGGAATTGCTCCTTCTCGTCGTGCTGCTCGTCAGTTGGTAACTCACAGACATATCGTTGTAAACGGAGAGGTGGTAAACATCCCTTCTTATACTTTACGTATCGGTGATGCTGTAAGCGTTCGTGAAAAGTCAAAATCATTGGAAGCAATCACTTCTGCTTTGACTGCATCAACAAACAAACGTTACGATTGGTTAGATTGGGATTCAGCTACAAAAACCGGAAAGTTTTTAAGCATTCCTTCTCGTGATATGATTCCTGAGAATATCAAGGAACAATTAATCGTCGAATTATACTCTAAGTAATAATTAACTATTGAGTCACAGCCAAAGGGTTTGATTGACATTCTTCAATCTTTCAGACCGCGCAACTGTGAAACAATTAAAAAGAAGAAAAACAAAATGGCAATTTTAGATTTTCAAAAACCTGACAAGGTAATAATGATCCAGTCGGACGAGCGTAAAGGACAATTTGAGTTCCGCCCGCTTGAACCAGGATACGGTATCACTGTAGGAAACGCATTACGTCGTATTTTACTTTCTTCATTAGAAGGGTATGCTATTTCTTCAGTACGTATCGAAGGTGTGGACCACGAGTTCGCAACTTTGAAAGGTGTTGTTGAAGACGTTACCGAAATCGTGTTGAATTTGAAACAAGTTCGCTTCAAACAACAAATCGAAGGAACGGATAATGAAACAGTTGTTGTTTCTATCTCCGGACAAGATAAGTTGACTGCTGGTGACTTGGGTAAATTCACTTCTGGATTCCAGGTATTGAACCCGGATTTAGTGATTTGTAACATGGAAAGCTCTGTTAAATTGGAGATGGAATTGACAATCATTAAAGGGCGTGGTTACCTTCCTGCAGAGGAAAACAAAACAGGTAATTCACCGTTCGGGACGATTTTTATCGACTCGATCTTTACTCCGGTTGTAAACGTTAAATACACGATTGAGAATTACCGTGTAGAACAAAAAACGGATTACGAGAAATTGGTTTTGGAATTGACTACAGATGGTTCGATCCATCCGAAAGATGCCTTGAAAGAAGCTGCGAAAATCCTGATCCATCACTTTATGTTGTTCTCGGATGAGCGTATCACTTTAGATAGTGAAGTGAAATCCGAAACAGAAGAATTTGATGAGACATCGTTACACATGCGTCAATTGTTGAAAACAAAATTAGTGGATATGGATCTTTCGGTTCGTGCTCTGAATTGTTTGAAAGCAGCAGACGTTGAAACACTTGGAGATTTGGTTTCTTACAACAAGAATGACTTATTGAAGTTCCGTAATTTCGGTAAAAAATCCTTAACTGAGTTGGAAGACCTGGTTGATTCAAAAGGATTGAACTTCGGTATGAATGTAGCTAAATACAAATTAGATAAAGACTAGTATCGCAATTAAATTTTAAATAATGTCGTGATAGGTGGCTGGATTGATGCGATACTAGATCCAGCTAACCGTTACTTACGAAATTAAATGTTATGAGACACGGAAAAAAATTCAATCATTTAGGGAGACAAACTGCACACAGAGCTGCAATGTTGTCTAACATGGCTTGTTCGTTAATCGAGCACAAACGTATTTCAACTACTATCGCTAAAGCAAAAGCTTTACGTGTATATGTTGAACCTATTTTGACAAAATCGAAAGACGATACAACTCACAATCGTCGTACAACTTTCTCTTACTTGAAAAGTAAAGAAGCTGTTACGGAACTTTTCAGAACAATTGCTCCGAAAATTGCTGACCGTCCAGGAGGATATACACGTATCATCCGTACAGGTTACCGTTTAGGAGATAATGCTGAAATGTGTTTGATCGAGTTGGTTGATTTCAACGAAGTTTACACTTCCGGTGAGAAGAAAACTACAACACGTCGTTCTCGCCGTGGTGGTTCAACTACTGCTAAGAAAGCTGATGCTGCTGTAGAAGCAACTGAAGTTGTAGAAGAGGCGGTTGTTGTTGAGGAAACTCCAAAAGCGGAAGTTGTTGAAGAAGTGAAAGCTGAAGAAGTTGCTCCGGAGGCAGCAGCTCCGACAGAAGAAGCAGATTCAGCTGAAGAAGAAAAAAAGGATGAAGAGTAAGATTTTACATCTTTTAAGATAAAAAAAGGGTATCCAGTTATTAACGGATACCCTTTTTTATGAACTATACTTTTGAAGTTGGAATAGAAATCCTAATTTTGCAAAAACATTTTAGTATATGGAAGAACGCAAGCCTGCGCTCCTGGTCCTAGAAGACGGAACAGTATTTTATGGCAAAGCTACCGGAAAGATAGGTACAACCACCGGAGAGATTGCTTTTAACACGGGAATGACCGGTTATCAAGAGGTATTTACTGATCCTTCCTATTATGGGCAAATACTAGTCATGACGACTTCCCATATCGGGAATTACGGTGTGAACCCGATCGAGGTTGAATCCGAAACGGTAAAGATTGCCGGATTGGTAACCAAAAAATTTGCCCATAATTTCTCAAGAGCATCGGGAGTATCCGATCTTCAGGATTACCTGGTCGATAATGACAAGGTCGGTATTACGGATATCGATACGCGATCGCTGGTTCGTCACATCCGACATAAAGGTGCAATGAACGCCATTATCTCATCTGAAATTCTGGACGAAAAAGTACTTCAGAAACAAGTGAAAGAAGTACCATCAATGGACGGCTTGGAATTATCTTCGAAAGTGGCTACGAAAGTGGCTTACGAAGTAGGGGATCCTGCAAGTTCTTTGAGAGTTGCCTTACTTGATTTCGGAGTAAAGAAAAATATTGTCAGTTGTTTGGCTGACAGAGGTTGTTTGGTAAAGGTGTTTCCAATGGATACATCCATTGCTGAAATGAAGACGTTTAATCCGGACGGATATTTGTTATCAAACGGTCCCGGAGATCCATCAGCCATGCCGAATGAAATTGCTTTGGTAAAGGAATTGGTTGAGATCGGCACTCCAATATTCGGAATTTGTCTTGGACATCAGATTTTAGGTTTAAGTCAGGGACTGAAAACCGAAAAGATGTTCAATGGTCATAGAGGAATTAATCACCCGGTTATGAATTTATTGACAGGAAAGGGGGAGATCACTTCGCAAAATCACGGGTTTGTGATAGAAAAAGAAAGTGTTCAATCCAATCCACGAATCAAAGTTACGCATCAACATTTGAATGATCAGACAATTGCAGGTATCATGTTGACTGACAAACCTGTTTTTTCAGTTCAATATCACCCGGAAGCATCTGCCGGACCACATGATTCACGTTACTTATTCGATCAATTTATCACTAACATGAAACTAGCGAAGCAAGAAGCTTCTAAATAAATCAACACATGAGTTATATCGCGCGCATTGTCGGAAGACAAGTTTTAGATTCAAGAGGTAATCCAACGGTAGAAGTGGATGTTTATACAACCAATGGTGCAGTTGGAAGAGCAGCCGTTCCATCCGGAGCTTCAACCGGAATACATGAGGCAGTTGAGTTACGTGATGGTGATAAATCCGTTTACCTTGGGAAAGGAGTTCTGAAAGCTGTTGAGAATGTCAATTCGATCATTGCTGAGGAGTTGATCGGGATGGATATTTTTGACCAAAAACTGATTGACCGTGTATTGGTGGAGTTGGATGGAACTCCGAACAAATCGAAATTGGGTGCGAATGCTATTTTGGGTACGTCTTTGGCGGTGGCTAAAGCAGCCGCACAAGAAGCAGGATTGAGTTTGTTTAAATATGTAGGAGGAGTTGGAGCAACAACAATGCCTGTTCCAATGATGAACATCCTTAACGGAGGATCTCATGCCGATAACTTGATCGATGTTCAGGAGTTCATGGTAATGCCGTTCGGTGCATCTTCTTTTTCGGAAGGTCTGCGCTGGGGAACTGAAATATTCCATCACTTGAAATCCGTTTTAAAAGAAAAAGGAATGTCTACGAACGTTGGTGATGAGGGCGGATTCGCTCCAAACCTTGGATCGAATGAAGAGGCAATCCAGGTAGTATTGCAAGCAATCGAAAAAGCCGGATTTAAACCTGGACATGATGTACACATTGCTTTAGATGCAGCATCTTCCGAATTTTATAATGCAGAAAAAGGATTGTATTTGTTTGAATCCACCGGAGATTCCATGACCTCTTCCCAAATGGTTGATTTTTGGGCTGACTGGTGCAAGAAATACCCGATTGTTTCCATTGAAGACGGATTGGCTGAAGACGATTGGGCAGGCTGGAAAGAAGCGACAGATAAATTAGGAAACAAGGTCCAATTAGTTGGCGATGATTTGTTTGTTACCAATACAAAACGCTTGTCTCAAGGAATTGAACAGGGAATTGCCAATTCAATTTTAGTAAAGGTAAATCAGATAGGATCTTTGAGTGAAACAATTGAAGCTGTTCAAATGGCAACCAGAAACAGTTATACTTCAGTTATGTCACATAGAAGTGGCGAAACAGAAGATAATACCATTGCTGATTTGGCAGTTGCATTGAATTGCGGACAAATTAAGACAGGTTCCGCATCAAGAAGTGATCGTATGGCTAAATACAACCAACTCTTACGAATAGAAGAAGAACTTGGTGAAACAGCTTATTACCCGGGGAAGAACTTCCGGTTTTTATAAAGTAAAGAAATAGTGAAGAAGGGAGCGATTAGCTCCCTTTTTTGTTTCTAACAACTAGCATTTCGGGTAACTAATAGTGAGTTATATAAAAGATTCGTAATTTAAGGCTCTGATATTCAAAGGAGATGAAAAATAATTCGGAAAAGTGAAAATTGTAGTTGATTCTCTATTAATGAACTGATTTTTAACAAAATGTTTAAAAGCAGTATGTTTTTATGAGGTCAAAGCAACCAAATTGTAATTAAATCGTTTAGAAATCAAAGTACCAAATTATGAAGAATTTAATACTCGGCTTTATTTTTGTATCGGTCGCCTTTTTGGGTAACACTCAAACTACGGCTTCTCAAACAAGTGCACCTACTTTTTTTGCGCAATGCATGGTGAACTTGAACGATCAGAATGATCTGACAACACTGGAAAATCAACTGCGTTCCATACCTTATGTAAGCGTAGTTCGAGTTGATATTCCAACACATAGATTGTTCTTGATCACAAAGGACATTAGTACATTCACTACTACAGAATTTGTATCCTGGATGGGAGTTTACTCATCCAATTACAGTTGTCTGCAAATCGGTTTGCATGGAGTTGACCCTGTAAATCCATATCCATTTACTAATTGTTCCGAAAACTAATCCAATGAAAACACTATTATACACTTTATTATTGTTTTGTTCATTTGGAATTTGGGCTCAACAATTACCAGTTAACTGTAATTTAGCTATACCGGGATGTGCGACACCTTCATTTAACATTGTTGGAACGCAACCGGCATATAACACCGTGGATTTTACATCCGGATCGGTTTCGAATCCTGCTTCTAATCCAAATGGTTCACCAGGTAACTCTGGTTGTTTATTGTCAGGTGAAACAGTTTCTACATTCATTACCATCAATGTGGTATCAAACGGAACTTTGGCTTGGTCATTGATCGGTACTCAAGGAGGCTGTTTCGACTGGATCATGTGGCCAAATAACACAGGTAATGCTTGTGCCGGAATTAATGGAAATACATTGAGTCCGATTGCATGTAACTGGAATGGTTCATGTAATGGGAATACCGGAATGGCTCCTTCGGGAAGTCTTCCTCCGGGAGGATCTCAATCGAGCTATGAAAATCCGTTAACAGTTACGGCGGGTCAATCGTTCATCTTGTGTTTATCCAACTACAGTTTCACGAATCAAAGTGTGAATTTGAACTTCTTTGGTACTGCACAAGTTGTTTGTGGTGTTTCTGGAGCAAATCAAACAATTTGTTTAGGGAATTCAACATCAGTAACTATTGCAACGCCCGGATATACAAATCCTAGTTTTACCTGGTTGGTGACAACAGGGGTAGCAAATCCTTCAGCCGGAACAACGACAGTGAATCCAACGGTTACAACAACTTATTCCGTGCAAGTAACTCAACCTGCAATGGGAACAACTCCTGCGTTAATTGATACAGCAACTTTCACCATTACGGTAGTAAATCCACCGGCACCAAATGCAGGACCGGATCAAACCGTTTGTCTGGGCCAGGTGATCCATTTAACGGGAAGTGTAGGAAGTCCGACAAATACAGCGAATTGGCAGGCAATTGTACCTCCCGGTCTAACTCCTCCTGCAACAGCGTCTTTCTCACCAAACTTCAGTTCGATGACACCAAATGTTACGGTAAATCAACCAGGTGTTTATAAATTTGTCTTAAGAGAAACAAGTACCGTCTGTGGTATTATAAGAGATACTGTTGTTGTTACTGTTTCGCAACTTCAAATTGCAACTACAACAACCAATCCGGTTTGTAACGGATCAAGTGATGGTACGATAACGATTACCAGTGCGGGTGCAAGCGAGTATAGTTTCGATAATGGAGTAACATGGCAAACATCCAATACACAAGGAGGTTTTGCAGCTGGAACATATACTGTTTGTGCAAAAAACACCTTGGGATGTCAAAAATGTACAACGGCAACATTGACTAATCCTCCATTGATTGTATTGACTGTTGCAAATGATACCACGATTTGTCAGAACGGTACAGCAACTCTTTGGGCTTTGGCAACTGGAGGTGCAACTTATTCATATCATTGGGATCATAGTCCTTCTTTGGTTGCTGTGACTCAGGTGAATCCTTCTGCGAACGCCTATTATCCTGTTCAAGCACAGACTGATTTAGGATGTTGGTCAAATAGAGATTCAATCTATGTGATGATGAATCCGGTACTTTCCGGAATCATGACTGCAGACCCGTCTACTTGTCCGGGATATGAAGATTCATTAACAATCGTTGCTTCCGGAGGTATTGGTGCCCCATATACATTTACCTGGTCGACCGGTCAAACGGACGTAGGAACGGAAAGCACGTTGAACGATGCTCCTTTGGCGACTACTTCATATACCGTAACCATTAACGACGTATGCGAGACGACACCAATTACCTTCACGGGAAGTATTATTACTTATCCTGTTCCGGTTCCTCAAATTACCGTGGATCAGGCAACAAAATGTGAACCCGCGGTATTTACATTGTACAATCCGGATTCATTGAATACCATGAACTCTATTTGGAGAATCAGTAATGGAGATGAATTTATGGATGTTGATTCATTATTGACTACTTCAGCAATGAATGGAACGTATGATGTACAATTGATCGTTACTTCACCCGATGGATGTATTGACTCCACTACTTGGGAAGATTACCTGACAGTGATGCAAACTCCCGTTGCAGATTTTAAATGGAGTCCTGATCCGATAACGATGTTTAATACCCAAGTTTTATTTACGGAATATTCCTTGTATGCAAATACATACGAATGGAGTTTCCCGGGAGCAACGCCGAATTCGTCTACAAATGATGATCAAACGGTCCTTTATCCTGACGGGCAAACAGGAACCTATTATGTAACACTGGTTGCTACATCCTATTTGGGTTGTACAGATACAATTACAAAAGAGGTCGTGATTCTGCCGGAAGTAATTATTTACGCCCCGAATGCATTCACACCTGATGGAGATGAATTCAACCAAACTTGGAGAATCTACATTGAAGGAGTTGATGAATTTGATTTTGAACTTCAGATATTTAATAGATGGGGCGAAGTTATTTGGGAATCACATGATGTCAATGCATCTTGGGATGGTACTTACCATGGACAACTTGTTCCGCAAGGAACATATACCTGGCTTGTTCGCACAAGAGAACTTATTTCTGATAAGAAATACGTTTGGAACGGAAGTATATATCTTCAAAAATAATTAATTGATCCGTTATAATAAGGGGCTATCTAAACAGGTAGCCCCTTATTGTTTTTATGATATTCGAATTAAGCCCGGTCTATCATTTGGGGATAACGGTAGATTTCTTAATTTCGCAACATAAGTGCATTTTATGAGTCTGAACGAATTTCAAAACGAACTAATAACAGGAATCCCTGCAATCCTTCCTCCAAAGAAAGAGTACGAATTGGCAATCAATCATGCGCCAAAACGCAAAGAAATCCTTTCAGAAGAAGAACGGATCCTGGCATTGAAAAATGCGTTAAGGTATTTTCCAAAAGAACAGCATGCTGAACTTGCAGTGGAGTTTTCTGAAGAGCTGGAGAAACGTGGAAGAATTTACATGTATCGCTTCAGACCGGATTACAAGATGTATGCTCGCCCGATTGATGAGTATCCGGGAAAATCAATGCAAGCGAAGGCAATTATGCTGATGATTCAAAATAACCTTGATTATGCAGTAGCTCAGCACCCGCATGAATTGATCACTTACGGCGGAAATGGTGCTGTTTTCCAAAATTGGATCCAGTATCGCCTGACGATGAAGTATCTGTCGGAAATGGAAGATGATCAAACCCTGGTTATGTATTCGGGACATCCGCTTGGACTTTTCCCTTCACATAAAGATGCTCCGCGTGTTGTGGTTACGAATGGAATGATGATTCCGAATTATTCGAAACCGGATGACTGGGAAAAATTCAATGCATTAGGAGTGACACAATACGGTCAAATGACAGCGGGTTCATATATGTATATCGGGCCACAGGGAATTGTTCATGGAACAACGATCACAGTTTTGAATGGTTTCCGGAAAATCAAGAAAAGTCCCGCAGGATCATTATTCATCACATCCGGTTTGGGAGGAATGAGTGGTGCTCAACCAAAGGCCGGAACAATAGCTGGTTGTGTGACTGTTTGTGCGGAAGTAAACCCAAAAATCACACGGATCAGACATGAACAAGGCTGGATTCATGAAGTGATTGAGGACCTGGATGATTTGGTGAAGAGAGTACGCGAAGCACAATCAAAAAAAGAAGTTGTATCCATTGCCTATTTAGGAAATGTCGTAGATGTTTGGGAGAAATTTGACCAGGAGAATTTACATATTGACTTAGGTTCTGATCAAACATCACTTCATAATCCTTGGGCAGGAGGATATTATCCGGTTGGAATCACTTTCGAAGAATCCAATCGATTAATGGCAGAAAATCCTGATCTATTCAGGGAAAAAGTACAAGAAACTCTTATTCGCCATGCAAGTGCAATTAATGCGCACACGGCAAAAGGGACTTACTTCTTTGATTATGGGAATGCCTTTTTATTGGAAGCATCCCGAGCCGGAGCCGATGTAATGGCACCCAATGGGATTGATTTTAAATATCCTTCGTATGTTCAAGACATCATGGGCCCCATGTGTTTCGATTATGGTTTTGGGCCTTTCCGCTGGGTCTGTACTTCCGGAAACCCGCAAGATCTGGAAAAGACAGATGCAATTGCTTGTGCCGTTTTAGAAGAGATGAAACAGCAGAGCCCGGAAGAAATCCAGCAACAAATGGCTGATAATATTCAATGGATCAAAGGTGCCCAGGAAAATAAACTGGTGGTTGGTTCCCAGGCACGTATACTATATGCCGACGCAGAAGGAAGAATGAAAATTGCTTCTGCTTTTAATGAGGCGATTTCGAAAGGAATCATTGGTCCGGTTGTTCTTGGCCGTGACCACCACGATGTTTCCGGAACGGATTCCCCTTATCGTGAAACTTCCAATATCTATGACGGTTCGCGATTCACTGCCGATATGGCTATCCAGAATGTAATCGGAGATTCTTTCCGAGGTGCAACCTGGGTTTCTATTCACAATGGAGGCGGAGTAGGTTGGGGAGAAGTCATCAACGGAGGTTTCGGAATGTTATTGGATGGGGCTTCCGATGCTGAAAGAAAATTGAAGTCCATGTTACATTGGGATGTGAACAATGGAATTGCGCGAAGAAACTGGGCACGGAACGAAGGTGCTATTTTCGCAATTAAGCGCGCCATGGAAGCAGAACCTAAATTAAAGGTAACAATTCCTGAGTTGGTTGATGAAGACTTGTTGAAAAGCCTGAAATAATTGAAAATGGAGAATTGAAAAGTTGAGAAGAAAAGCTTTTTCAATTCTCCATTTTCAATTTATAATACTTTAATCTCTACCCTGCGATTACTTTGTTCTTCCGAAGCAAATTTTGCATTTGGAAAAAGGGGCATAGTATTTCCGTATCCAACGGTTGTCAGCCGGTTTTTATCGATCCCATTTTCCACTAAATAGTGAGCTACTCTTTTTGCCCGTGCTTCGGATAATTTTTGAGCCTCAAAGGTATTCTCTCCATTGGAATGTACGTGACCCTGAATCTCGACTTTGATTCCTGCGTTTAAGGCTAAGAAATCTTTTAAACGTCTTAATTTCGGTTCAGCACTTTGAAGAAATTCAGACGATCCCGGAAAGAATTCGATTTCGTCGATTTGCATACTTTTTCCTTCGCCTAAGGGTTCGATCCAAATAACAATTTCGGTTTCTGTATTCGCAGATACAGGTTCTTCCCGATCTACGAAGAAATAACCTTCGGCATCAATTTTCAATTGCACCTTACCGGATTTGTCAATAGAGAAACGGAAATCCGAACCTTGGTAAGCAGCAGTTATACCTTTGATTCCTGTCAGAGTCAGATTGGATATCACAGGTTTTCCCGTTTCATAATCCCGTACAAGAATGGAAAGGCCTGCTTCCGTTTTATCTGTTCTAAGATCCATCAGCTTTCCTCCTTCTGAGGTTTCCTGAAGTTCTCCTGTCATAGGTTCGAAATCAAAATCTACTTCCATGAACTCCTTGACCTTTGGTGTACAGATAAAACAAATGATGATTTCTTTTCCGGCAACCAAGTCAATTGGGTAAAGCGTGTTTTGAGATACAACCAGTCCCAAGCCCAATTCCAGGGTAGGTTTTGCAATAATTCGCCTGATTTCGGCAGACCCTTTGGCAATTTCTTCGCATGGATATTTTGTTTCTCCTTCAAATATGACCATTTGAATCGGTTCAGGACATCTCGCATGCAAAGTGAATCGACCGTTGAAAGATGCTTTGAAGGAACAGAATAACGTGTTTTTCTCCTCGATGTTACTTAATGAAGGATAAGCCTGAAAATCATTTTTTTTTCCGCCTTTTCCGGAAAATTGCATTCTGTATTCACCGATCTTTAACAAGTTGGTGGCACCGGTACAATCAGAAATGGCATCGGAACTTTCGAGAACTTGTTGTCCGAACACATTTGTAAAGAGAAAAGAAAGAAATAATAGGAGAGAATATTTCATTGACTGCAAAGATAGCTTTTTCATCAGTTTTGAAAAACCCCCTTTTTTTCTTCTTTCTGAATGGATTGACTGAGCATATTAAATGTATTTTTTAATTAGTATTTTACATTTAATTGGGCTTTCAGACAGGTTCGGAGATACAAATGATCAAGCGTCGGGTAGATATGAACAACAGCAACCTCGTGTGTTTTTCCGGTTAAAGTGAAATCGCCTACTTTCTTTTGAAGATTTTGGTCCATCATTTTCTTCAGATCATTGAACTGATTCGTCAAATCCAGCTTGGTAGCTTTTTCAAGTTCTGAATAGATGCGATTTGAAAACAACCATTTCGCACTTTTCAGAAGAATGCTTTTGGTCTTCAGATCGTATTCGAGTTTCGTGAGTTCCAGTATTTTCGTTTCGTTATTAAACTGTGGAATACCCTGAAGATATAGAACTCCTTTTTTTGTTCCGCTGAACTGAATTGCCAAAACCAGTTTGCTTTTATCCAGGCCGCTTACTTTAACAGAATTAAACTCAAAGTGATTCTTATTAAAGTCGATGGTTTTTCCTCTAACCTGCTGGGTGAATAGCTGTGAGATGGAATCATAATTCAATTCGAAATCGGTGAACAGATCAAAGGTGTCTTTTGGTGCACTCTGGATGAGATTCAACTTTGGAAGTTCTGTGGAAGGTGTTTTTACTGAATTTTGATTGAGATACGTTTTGCAATTCAATACAAGCGTAGTGTACAGTTTGTTTTGACTTAAACGGGGTTTAACCAAGGAGAGTGAGATCGGCTCGAAATGAATATAACCCAGATAAGGAATCCTAATTGATTGATTCATGTCCTTCCATAAGTCTTTTGCTTCTTTCTGGAACGAAATAGTTGCCAACTGTTTATCCGTTTCTTCGCATTGTTTTTTCAAGGTCTTGCGAACCTCTTTGATCACTTCATCCGTGGCATCAAATCTAAACAAGGTCACTTCGCATGGATTCAAGGATTTCAATTCATCAATACTTGTTTTTGTGTTCAAACCATAATTCTCATTGATGTTCAGTTCTGTAGCGAAACGAATTCTTACGGAAGGTTTTTTCTCATTGACTCCACATGAAAATGGAATGATAGGAGTAAGACAAATGGGTTTTGCACTTAGTAAGTCTGAACAGGCTGCACAATACTCCATTTTAATCCAGTAAGAGCCATGTAATTCGGATAGTAAATGATTATTGACAGTAGAGATATTGAAAGAATCCTTTTGAAATTCAAATTCATAGCGGATTCCACTGCAAGGTCTGTCAGAACCTTTAGTTATAGCAGGAACCGTTTTGTTGGCTTGTTTGAAATAACCCGAAAGATTGATCTCAATCGGAACCACGATACTGTTAATTCCGGAATTAATTTCAGGTGGTGCTTCCGAGAGGTTTAAGCCGGTTGGAGCTTCGGGTTGAATTGTACGGCAAGAACTTATAAGAACCAGTAGAAGAAGTCCGATTTTAAATTTTAGTATGCGCACAATGACGGAAATTTCATAATTGATTTTCCAAAATTAGTATTAACTTCAAGTTATGAATAAGATTTTTTATTTTGCTGTGGGTTTATTCACCCTTGTATCTTGTCAGAAGTCACAAACATGTACTTGTTCAGACGGGTATACTTTCACGGTTAAAGCTTCGAAAAAAACGGCTGCGGATACCTGTGAAAAATATTCAGATGAAAAAATTGATTGTAAAATCAATTGATGTTACTTGTTTTTTAGTTAAAAACAGTATTTTTTTTCTATCTGCCATGAAAATAAATAAGTTTCGAATTTAGTTAGGAGAAACGATCTTGCATATTGACTCTTAACGTGTATGTAATTGATAATCAATACATAGCAATAGATTTTGCGCTTCTGAGCGGAATTGATTTTTAAAACCTAAATCAATTCGGATTTCATTTTGACTATTTTTTTTATCATTTGTTCAAAAACAATACAAAAAAAAATAAGGTATTGGCACACCATTAATCCGAAAAAAACTATCTTCGCCGTAATTAAATTATTTTATAACCTTTCATCTTAAACTTAGTATGAAAAAACTTATTTTAGTTGCTGCAGTAGCAACATTCGCATTAGCTTCTTGTAAAAAAGATTACACTTGTACTTATACAAACTCTGATGGAACTAAAACAACAACAACTTACACAGGATTGAGCAAAACAGCTAAAACAGCTGCAGAGTCTACATGTTCACTTTCTGGAGGTACATTCGCTAAAAAATAATTAGATATTCTAAGAATATCCTAATTATTAGGAAATTAAAAAGGGCTGTTTCGTATGAAACAGCCCTTTTTGTTTTGTTGCCACGTTCGGGATTATGCAGTTTAACCTGTACTAGAGCTTTATGACTTTTTTATATTAGAACGACACTTCTAATTGTTAGAAGTGTCGTTCTGTTTTTATGCTTTAAACCTAAATCAAATACTGGCAATGATGCCATTGAATGTTTCGCTTGGTCTCATTGCTTTGGTTACTAATTCAATATTTGGTTTGTAGTAGCCACCGATTTTTACAGGATGTCCCTGAGCAGCTATCAATTCAGCATTTATCTTACTTTCATTGTTTGTTAAAGCTTCTGCAACAGGGGTGAATTTAGCTTTCAGATCTGTATCGTTATTTTGTGCAGCTAATGCTTGTGCCCAGTAAAGAGTTAAAAAGAAATGACTTCCTCGGTTATCAATTTCACCTACTTTTCGAGCGGGTGATTTATCGTTTTCCAAAAATTTCTCAGTTGCTGCATCCAATGTTTCTGCTAAAACCTTCGCTTTTGCGTTTCCTGTCGTTTGAGCCATATGTTCGAAAGAAACAGCCAAAGCCAGGAATTCACCAAGTGAATCCCATCGCAAATAACCTTCTTGAAGGAATTGCTCCACATGTTTAGGGGCAGAACCTCCGGCACCGGTTTCAAACAAACCACCACCATTCATTAAAGGAACAATCGAAAGCATTTTTGCAGATGTACCAACTTCCAGGATCGGGAACAGATCAGTCAAATAGTCGCGTAACACGTTTCCGCTTACGGAAATAGTATCCAATCCTTTCACAATACGTTCCAACGTAAATTGGGTAGCTTGCTCTGGAGAAAGGATACGGATATCCAATCCGGATGTGTCATGGTCTTTTAAATACAATTCCACTTTTGAGATCAGTTCAGCATCGTGTGCACGATTCTTATCCAGCCAGAAAACTGCCGGAGTATTGCTTAAACGGGCTCTTGTAACAGCTAGTTTTACCCAATCGCGGATAGGTGCATCTTTTGTTTGGCACATTCTCCAGATATCTCCGGCTTCAACAGTATGTTCCAACAGAACTTTGCCATCTGCATCTATAACCCGAACTTTACCATTTGCCGGAATCTGGAATGTTTTATCATGTGAGCCGTATTCTTCAGCTGCTTGAGCCATTAAACCGACGTTTGGAACAGATCCCATGGTTGTCGGATCCAAAGCTCCATGTTTTTTGCAAAAGTCAAAAACAGTTTGGTAAACTCCTGCGTACGATCTGTCAGGAATAATCATCAATGTATCCTGCAATTCTCCTTCTTTGTTCCACATTTTACCGGAAGTCCGGATTGCCGCCGGAACGGAAGCATCTACAATCACATCACTTGGAACATGTAAGTTGGTGATTCCTTTTTCAGAATTCACCATCGCAATAGCCGGATTTTTAGCATACACTGCGTTGATATCCGCCTCAATTGCTGCTTTTTTGTCTGCCGGAAGAGTTTCAATCTTGGCGTATAAATCTCCTAAACCATTGTTGGGATTGACACCCAATTGTGCGAATTCTGCTGCATGTTTTTCGAAAACATCTTTGAAATAAACCGAAACAACGTTACCAAAGATAATCGGATCCGATACTTTCATCATGGTCGCTTTCAAATGAACGGAAAGTAACAGGTTCTTTGCTTTTGCTTCTTCGATTTCAGTTGCAATATAGTTACGGAGTGCTTGTTGGCTCATTACCGACGCATCAATAATTTCACCTGCTTTCAGCGCTGTCTTATCTTTCAGGATTTTTGAAGTTCCATCATTTTGGATCAATTCGATTTTCACATCTGTTGCACTTGGAAGAACAACTGATTTTTCACTTCCATAGAAGTCACCGTCTGGCATACTCGCTACTTTGGTTTGTGAATCGGCCGTCCAGGCACCCATTGAATGCGGATGTTTCTTCGCGTAGTTCTTTACGGCTCTTGGAGCTCTGCGATCTGAATTTCCTTCACGAAGTACAGGATTTACAGCACTACCTTTAATTTTATCGTATTTTGCTTTCGCACTTTTTTCTTCCTCTGTTGCAGGAGATTCCGTATAATCGGGAATCTTGAAACCTTTCGCCTGTAATTCTGCGATAGCATCTTTTAACTGAGGAATAGATGCGGAAATATTGGGAAGTTTGATAATATTTGCTTCAGGTGTTGTAGCTAATTTACCCAATTCAGACAATGAATCCGGAACACGTTGCTCAGCTGTAAGGTATTCCGGGAAAGTTGCCAGGATACGTGCGGCCAATGAAATATCTCTTGACTCTACTTCAATTCCTGCCGTCGCAGCAAATGCCTTGACGATTGGTAAGAACGAATACGTTGCTAAAGCCGGAGCCTCATCAGTAAGTGTATACAGAATTGTCGAATTTGAATCTGCCATAATTTGATTATTATAATTGATTTTGTGTTAAGGATTATTCCTAACCGATGGTGGCAAATTTAAGGGTTGAAGATTGGAATGTCAATAAATAAGAGGGTTAATTTTAAAGACTTTGCAAATGTGTGAATAGAATGATAAAATTGAAAAATAAATCAACTGATAATCAGGTTATTAACCGTTAGTCTGTTCGCTTCTTTGCGAACACTAAAATTCTGAAATTCTAAAATTCCGGGTGCCAAGTTTTAAGGTGTTTATTTATCCGATACGTTTTAAATAAACCATCATTTTTTCCAATGCTTTTGCGCGGTGACTCATCCCGTTTTTTTCTTCGACACTCATTTCCGCAAATGTCTTGTCGCTACCATTGGGCAGAAAAATCGGATCATAGCCAAAACCATGCGTCCCTCGTTTCTCATGAATGATCGTTCCGTCGATACGTCCCTCAAATACATGAACTTTATGATGAATATACAAAGCAATAACGGTAGTGAAGTGTGCACTTCGATCGGATTGAGTACTTAGTTTTTCGAGTACCAGATCCATGTTGTCATTTGGATTTCGCTGTTCACCGGCATAACGTGCTGAAAAAACTCCCGGTTCATTATTCAAACTTGGAATAATCAATCCGGTATCGTCTGCAAAACAGGGAATATTCATTTTGTCAGCCAGGAAAGTGGCTTTTTGAATGGCATTTCCTTCAATGGTATCTGACGTTTCCGGAATTTCGTCGTGAAAATGAATCTCTTTCAATGAAATTAGCTGAAAACCATGAGGTAAGATCCCGTTGATTTCAGCAATCTTGTACGCGTTGGAAGAAGCGAAAAGTAGTTTCATTTTTTTTTGAGTTAAATTACATTTTTTCTAGGAATTAAAAACAGTGGAAGGATTGAAACCGAAATAATTTTTAAAAGAGTTTGAAAAATGTGAAAAATTCTCAAATCCAACATGTAAATAAATATCTGAAGGCCTCAGGTTGGTTGACTGAAGCAGATTTTTTGCTTCGACAAGCCGTTGTTGTTTCAACCATCTTTCCGGAGTTTCCTGAAAAGCTTTGGAAAAATCGCGTTTAAAAGTGGAAAGGCTTCGGCCCGATAAGCGTGCAAATTCAATTAATGGAATATTGAATAAATAGTTCTTTTGCATGAATGCTTTCAGATCGATTTTAAAGGGTTCGCTGAAGTCGAATAGGAAGCCATAAAAAGACGAGTCCAACCGAAGTAAGAGCTCCACTGCCTCTTCTGTTTTCAAAGCTGCCATTTTAGAAGTGAAAAAATCCGGTTTGTCAAAATAGGGAAGGAGCGATTGGAAAAATCCCTTGATGAAAGATTCGGCAGGAATCTCGTACAAGGAACTTCCGATGAAACGTTGCTGCGCCGGGATACTATTTTGCAGGGCGAATTGTTGTAAAAACTCTTCAGTCAGGAAAATGGTGAATGATTTGAAAGGCCGCCCATCAGATGCGGGATGTTTGCGCGTTTTCAGAAGTGTATTCTTGCGCATGATTCCCATGTTTCCTTCTTCGAAGAAACGAGATCCCTCCGGAGTGAAAATTTCCATTTTTCCGGAGATTACAATACTCAAGGCGTGATGAAGAACCAATTGCTCTGTGCCGAAATGGTGTTCATGTACACAAGAGAATAACATGTTTTCTTGAAGTTGATCAGCCATGGAGGATGTCTATTTTTTGGGAAGTTGACTCAATAATAGTTTGTCCATCGTTCTGTCGCCAAGCCAACGACGAAAGAATAATACCGGTTTCGCCATGTATCCTCCCGAATAGCGCGTTTTCGGCTTTTGAGCAGCGATTGCCTTTGATACCAGTCGGGAGATAACTTCAGGCTCTGCATTTTTTGAAACGGTGGTCTCGAATGCTTTTTTGAATTTATTTGCCATATCACTGTAAGCCGTATTCTGGGTTGTTTTGGTCAGATTCTCATAAGCAATAGTCGCCCATTCTGATTTCACACCTCCGGGTTCGATGACAATCACATCGATTCCGAATGGTTTCACCTCAGTACGCAAACTGTCACTCATTCCTTCAACAGCAAATTTACTTGCGTGATACCAGGCTCCAAATGGAGTTGCTATTTTTCCTCCAATGGAAGAAATGTTGATAATCTTTCCGGATTTCTGTTTGCGCATGGATGGAAGAACCAACTGGGTCATTCTAGCCAAACCAAAAACATTGACATCCAACTGACGTTTTGCTTCCTCCATAGAAACATCTTCAATAGTTCCATAGGAACCGTATCCGGCATTATTTATAAGTACGTCGATCCGTCCTTCTTTATCGAGGATTGTCTGGACGCACGATTTCATGGATTCATCGTTTGTAACATCCAAAGCAATGGTTTTGACTCCTTTTTTGGTCAATTCCTTCAATAAATCTACTCTTCTTGCAGCACCGTAAACAATGTGTCCTTCTTTTGCAAGGTCTTGGGCGAATACTTTCCCCATCCCTGAAGAAGCGCCCGTAATTAAAATGACTTTTTTCATAACTTGAAATTTATAGGACAAAGTTCATTCTAAAGTACGGAAATGATTTTGGCTAGCGGTCCAATTTATTTTGCTCAGCGGTTCAAATCGAATTAAAAATAGGTGTAGAGACGCAAGGTATTGCGTCCCTACTATTTTCAATTATTTCTGATTCTCATTAAAACTCATCATCCAATTGATGCCGAATTTATCTGTCCACATTCCGAAGTAATCTCCCCAAAATGTAGTGTCCATAGGCATTGTTACTTTTCCGCCTGCAGATAAACCGTTGAACAAGCGATCCGCTTCTTCTTTAGAATCAGCACTGATTGAAATCCCGAAATTATTTCCTTCCTTGAAGTTCGAAGCCCATTCGCCACCGGTATCACTCCCCATCAAACAAGTTTCCTTACTGATTGGCAAAGAAACGTGCATGATCTTTTCAGCCATAACAGGATCCAATGGTTTTCCGTCTTCTTGTGGCATCTCTTTGAATTTCCCGATATAGGGAAACTCTCCTCCAAAAACCGATTTGTAAAATAGGAATGCTTCTTCGCAGTTTCCATTAAATGTCAGATACGCATTTACTGTTGCCATATGATTTTAATTATTGGTTTCACTCAATTCTTTTACGATTTCCAAACTCTGCGGAAATTTCTTTTTCATGAATTCAATATGTGCATCCGTCACATCGACTTCCACTTCCAATTCCGTTGTATTTGCATTGATCTCCACTAACCGGTAAATTTCGAAACACCCGGTCCAGTGTCTGCTTTCGTTATCGATTTCCTGTTCTTCACAATCTTTCATACCACCGACATGTCTGAAAACGATCAGGGAGTGTTCCTTGTAGAACATTACGTCACTATACATACCACTTCCATTCGATGTCAAAAAATGAACACGCGAGTTGGGCGCCAAATCTCCTTTGTAATGTGATCCTTCGCCAAAAGGAGCGGTCCAGATCTTGTATAATTCCTTATCCCAGAGTACTTGCCACACTTTTTCCTTTGTTGCATTGATATTAATGGAAAAATGCAGTTTTTCGATGAGATGCAAATAATTGCGTAATGAGTTTTTGATGATTGCGTCCCAGCCCATCTGAAAATTTTCCGGAGTGAAATCCGGTCCCGCATCCGAAAAAGATTCCACCCCTTCATGGGTTAAAGTTAATCTGGAATGTCCGCTGTCTATAGGTTCAACAAACCATGTTACAATGGATGAACCTTCCGATTGTTCCGGGTGTTCCCAGGAATGCACAAACTTTTTGCCTTCTTCCAATTCAAGAACCGTGCAATGATGGAAATACTTGCGGGCTTCAGATTCATAGAAATCAAAACTCTCGCCAACTTTCGTTGTGAAATGAGGTATGTGAAAATACCATTTTTTGAAATGAGACGGATCGGTAATTGCGTCCCAAAGATCACGAGCGGGGACGTCAAATTCCATGGTAGTTTTAACGACTTCATTCTTCATACTCTCCATAATCCTTTTTTTAGATTTTAAGACGAAAGGATTTTAGGATATTAAGACAGGAATTTAGGCCTGAGGTCTTAATGTCTTGAAATCCTGATGTCCATTATTTATTTCCCCCATTTTTCATACCACATGAAGTATGAAAGCAGGTACCATATTTTTACACCAAATTCTTTTCTTCCTGCTAAAAATCCGTTTTTCAATTTTTCAATTTCCTTCCAGTCGAATAAACCGGTTTCATTTACCTTGTCCTGGTTTAAATAAGTTTCCAGCAAATCGCGCAATTCATTTTTCAACCAGGATTCGATTGGAATTGCAAAGCCCATTTTCGGTCTATCCATTACGGATTTAGGAATGTAATCGTGGACGATTTCTTTTAAAAGCCACTTTTTTGAGCCATTCCGGAATTTCAATTCATCCGGTAATTGAGCCGCATATTCGATGAGTCTGTGGTCCAACAAGGGTTCCCTGCTTTCCAGGCTCACAGACATGGAAGCCCGATCTACTTTTTGGAGAATGTCATCCAACAGGTAGGTTTGATAATCCATTGCCTGAGCAAAAGCCAAAGGACTGTAGTTTTTCAATTCTTTGCTATCAAAATACGTGTTCAATTTTTCGAATCGCGCAGTGCAAAGACTATTGATTTGTTCTTCGGTAAATAATTGACTTACGCTCAACATGATATTTTGATCGCTTGTGTTCCTAAGAATGGATTTGGTTTTTTCGTACCGTTGAGCAAAGTTGTATTTATTCTTTAGTACGGGAATGGAATTTGCAGAAACCAAATCCATCACACCGGCCAGACTTTTCCGGGCAAATCCCGGTATTTTATTTAGTCGTTCCCCGTATTTGAGAATCAATTCATATCGATTGTAACCGGCAAAAACTTCATCACCACCATCTGCACTTAATGCTACCGTGACATCTTGTTTTGCGATTTTTGATACCAGGGTTGTAGGAATAGCACTTGAATCGGCAAAGGGTTCGTCATAGAAATAAGGAAGTTGTGCAATCAGATCAATAGCATCCTGCGCTGTGCATTCCGTTTCCGTATGATTTGTCTGTAATCTTTCCGCGATCTCTTTTGCGTAGGGAGCCTCATTCAGACCGATGTCGGGAACTGAAATTGTGAATGTACGCAACGCTTCCGATCGATCTTTTTGCAAAAGAGCGGTTACGCATGTGCTGTCATATCCGCCGCTCAGGAAGACACCTACAGGAACATCGGCAACCATCCGGTATTCACATGCTGATTTCAGGATGCGCTCTGTTTCCCGTTTCGCATCTTCAGGGGAAATTACCAATTTGGGCCTGTTGTAATAGTCATACACATTCCAATATTGGGTAGAGGCGGTTTTGAAATCCTTCAGGGACGTTTTAATGTAATGACCGGGCTCTAATTTCGAACAGTGTTCAAAAATACAATGTGGGGTAGGTACACTTCCATATTGCAAATAAGCTTGAACAGCTTGAGTATTGATCTTTTTCTCGAAGTCCGAATGCTTATGGAAAGATTTCAGTTCGGATGCAAAAAGAAATAATCCCTCTTTCTGATAAATAAATAAGGGTTTTACACCGGCGCGATCCCGTGCAATGAATATTTCTTCGGACTTGGAATCATGGATAACAAAGGCGAACATGCCAATGAACCGGTTGAGGCAAAGCTCCCCCCATTCACTATAGGCGTGCAAGATCATTTCAGTATCGGATTCTGCTTGAAAAGAATGTCCTAATTTTTTCAGGTCATTCTTGATTTCGGAAAAATTATAGATCTCACCATTAAAAACGATAGTATATTGATTCCAGGACATGGGCTGTTTTCCTAACTCCGAAAGCTCTAAAATAGCCAGTCGACGATGCCCGAATCCAATTTTATATTCAGAAGTTCCTTGGATAAATGTTCCGAACCCGTCGGGCCCGCGATGCTCCAAAGCATGCGTCATGCCTTCCAAATCCTCTTCCGAAGAAGCTCCATTGAAGTCAATAAATCCCGCTATTCCACACATATCCCTCTTATTTTATTCGCTTTTGCGTAACAAGTAAAGATATGAAAAACAAGTTGATTCAACATGTCAATTTGTAGGATTTTACGTCAATTTTTCGTAAATTAACGATTGAAGGAATAGTGTTGTTAAAAACTCTGCTCATAAGTCCCGAATACCTTGTCACAATTGATCAGACTATATTGCCTAACTTTCAAAGTTCATTTTAAACCCTTCAAAAAATGGAAAACACACAAAAATTACAAGAAGAAATCGCAGTGCTTGAAGCACAGTTGACGGGTGACATGTTTGCAGATATGGACATCAAAGACAAAATCCATAACCTGAAAATGCAGGTAGAGGGAGTTCGTCCAATGGACAGCTACATCGAATGTGTTGGTTGCGGTTCTTGATAATTAAGGATTTTACAATTTAGAAAAGGTGTCTGATTCCCAGGGGTGGAAGGCACCTTTTTTGTTTAGCACTAATCAATTTGCAGCTGATACTTGTTCAACAGGCCAGCCAAACCGTCCGTAGAAAATCTGGCTTTTTTCAATTTATTGTTTTCCGGATCGATGGAAAAGTTGGTTGCGGTCCTGAAATCGGCTTTCTCCAGGTTGGTTTTGTCAAAGGTAGCATGCATCAGATCACAATCGGTAAATGTTCCTTCGTTTAAGTCAGATTCTGAAAAATCTACTTCCTGAAGCTGACAACCTTCCATTTTTATTCTAGGTAAACGGCACTTATAGAAAGACGAATGATTCAACGTGCAATTCTCAAAATGCAGTGAAAGTCCAAACTGATTTGCAGTATCGAAACGCAATCCCAATAATTTACAATTGACGAAACTGACATCCTGGAATGAGGTGTTGGAAATAACGCTGATACTCAAATTACATTCGTAAAATTCGCAGTCGATGAATTTGAATTTTGAAAAATTTGAATTCGAAAATTCGCAGTGTCTGAAGATACAGTTCTCATAGTCACCGGGCTCCAAAGGTACCTGATTGGAGTTGAGTTTACTGAATGTTTGGTCTGAAAGAAGAATTCCCATGTGCAAAATTTAAGAGCAAGCCCAAAAATACTTGATTTTTTAATGGATGATGAAGAAACAGCTTATTGGACCAATTTCAAATAGTTGTTTTTCCAAACATCCACGCTCCAGTTTTTCTGAATGGATCCGATTGCCTTTTCTCCGAATTCGGTTCGCAATTGCTCGTTTTCCAATAAGGTGCGGATCGCATGTTCCCATTCGTTTGTCGTTTCCGCAATGAACCCGTTTTCTCCGTGTTGGATGATCTTGGTATTTACACCTACCGGGGAAACAATGCTTGCCATTCCCAATGCCATGTATTGCAATGCTTTAAATCCGCATTTACCTTCTGACCAAGCGTCCAAAACAAGTGGCATGATCCCGATTTGTATTTCTGCCAGATCTTCAATTTCAGTTTCTTCTTTCCAATCCTGGTAAACCAATGATTTTAGTTCATAATTGGGTTTTTTATTGGAAATGACTTTGAACCTGAACTCAAATTCGTGTTCAAGTTTGCGTAAAATGGGAACTACAAAATCCAGGTAATGCATGGTGGAATGGGTTCCGGTCCATCCGATCACCACAGGTTCGCAACCTTGATGCACCATTTTGGTATGTTGGTTTTGATTGTCAATAGTAGTAGGGATCACCTCCACTTTGGAATTGAAAGGCCGTGCATAATTCGCAAGAAAATCATTTCCTGCGCTTACTTTTGAAGCCCATTTGATGAGGTAACGGGTTTTCCAATAGCATTTTAGTTTTTGGAAACGTGCATTTGCACTACTGTAATTCGGAATCCAGATAGCATCATCAAAATCATAAACGTATTTCTTGCGCATGACCTTCACCAGGATCCATTCGAAAACCGGAGGGCCGAGATGAGCCATTTCCCGGTGTATGAAGAGGTGTTTTGCTCCGATCAATTGAAACAAAAGAATCCAACGACGAAGAAAATTGTAGTTTAGATCAAGGAATTTCTGAAAGAAGTGTCCCTTCTTATAAAGTCTTTCCCAGCTTTTCAGGGTGTGAAATGAATGATAATGAATTTCAAAATCGTTTTCCTCCAAAAATGGCAAGTATTGCTCAAATCGAAAGCGTTGTGAAGGTGCTTCTCCTTTTGGATATGGAGCAATAATATGGAGTTTTTTCAATTTCACTGAAGCAAAAATGAGCTTTTTTTTTGAGATTACAGGTAAAGAAATTAACCGACGAATTTGTCGTAAATGTTGAAATACGATTCAACTCCGCGATCCAAACCAAAATACTCTTTCGCTCCAAGCATGGTTCTCTTGTTGTCAAAACCCGGAAACTCCAGGGAGAATGAAGAAAGCGTTTCCCTGCTTGTATCCTTCAGGACCAATCCGGAGTTATAACGGAGTACAATTTCATCGGTATCACCAACTCCCGCATTACAGATCAATGGAATTCCCATTGCCATGATTTCTCCCTGTTTTGTGGGGGAAGAAGCTTTTTTGGAAAAACTGGGGCGAATAAAAAAGATGGAGCAATCAAAAAGGGAAATGAAACAAGGAACTTTGTGGTGTTGGACTGCAACAACCCGGATTGAATCGGCAGTTACTCCAAGCTTTCCGGCTTCCAATAGAATTGTTGACGGGGATTCTTTCGTAACGAAAAGAAAAACGGCGTGAGGTTTTAACCGGAGGACATGTTTGAAGGCCAGTAACATTTCCCGCAATTGATACCATGTTCCAATGGAACCGACATACCCAACGATATATTTGTCATTCAATTGATATTCCAACTTCCTTTTGAGGATGAGATCAGAATCTGCTTTTTCCGGATCGAAGAGTTTTAGATCGACGCAACAAGGAATAACCTGGATTTTTTCGGGAGTTACCGAGTTTAGATTCCAGGATAAAATTTCGGATTTTCCAACTTCTGTCAAACTGACAATTGCATCACTTTCTTCAAAATAGCTGCGTTCTTTCTTTTTGAAATAGTTGTAAATAGATTTGAAGAGAGGGTTTTTCAGGTTCCAGATTCCACCTTCTACCCGTTCATCCGCCCAAAAACCGCGCATATCGAAAAGAAACTTTACTCCTTTTTCTTTTTTGAGTTTCAATCCGACCAAGGCGCTGATGTAACTTCTGCAATGGACCAGCTGAAAGCACTTTTCCTGGTGCAGGACGAACGCATTCTTTTTCATCTTACGAATATCCAGAATGGTTGAAAGCACAGGTGGTTTTTTAGTATAGACGAGCGGTTTCCAATGAATGTTGTACTCCATGCAAAGCGCTTCTATTTTTGCTTTTTCCTGGAAATAACAATCGGGTTTTTCAAAACTGATGAGGGTGAATTGAAATCCTTTTTTACTTAATCCGATCAGATAAGGCAATACCTGACTTTGCCCAAGAGGATCGGTCATACCATCGTACGACAAGTAAAGCACATTCTTCATTTCAGGGTTCAGTTAAATACGTGAGGACTTATTAACTTAAGGTCAAGTTACGGCTTAAATCAGATTATTCAAAATATTCCGTATCCCATCTTCGAGACTCGTGAAAGGTTTCCCTAACAAGGCATTCATCTTTTCAATATCGGGTTGTCTTCGCGTCATATCACCTTCTTCCAGCGGAGGTAAATGAACAATTCTTGATTTGGAATTCGTTAGTTGTATAATCAATTCGGCAAGTTCCATGATCGTTACGATCTTTCCGTTCCCGATATTGGCTACATCATTTATTACCAAATCGGATTGCATTGCTTTTACACAAGCATCCAAATGGTCTTCAATATAACAGAATGTCCTTGTTTGTGAACCGTCTCCATACACTGGGATATCTTGGTCCGCCAATGCCAGGCGAATGAAACGTGACATTACGAAGTCAGTGCTTTGTTTCGGTCCGTAAGTATTGAAGAATCGGAAAATAGTATAATCCAACCCGTATTCCTGCTGATAAGAACGGAAATAAGATTCACCGACATTCTTTACAACTGCGTATGGCAATCTGGAGTTTAACGGTGTGATAGTCTCATGCTGGGGCAAATGAACCGGCTCTCCATAAACTTCCGATGAAGAAGCATAAAATACACGTTTTACTCCGGTGCGTTTGGATAGGTCGAGAATGTTCCGGATCCCGTAAATATCATCCAATACCCTGATTGGGTTTTCCAAAGTTCTTTTCACGCCAACTACAGCGGCATAATGGAATACATAATCAAAGTTGTACAAGCTGAAAACAGGAGCGATGTCGTCAAAATTATTGACGTCTCCATGTATGAACTTACAATTCTCATGTTGTGGAATATTCTCTTTTTTTCCGGTAAGAAAATTATCTACGAGTACTACGAAATAATCCGGATTCTGAAGCAACCTGTCGGCAAGGGAAGAAGGGATAAAACCTGCTCCTCCGGTAATAAGAATATTTTTTTTTGACTGAGTCATTGTCATCTTTTTGGAAATAAGAAGCGATAAACGTTGTAGACGAAAGTAATCCGCTTTTTTGAATTTGGGAAATTTTTATATGTCAAAGGAGGTTGTTTGAGGAATAAATCAAATTCGTCCAAAGAGATTTGTAGTTTTTTGCAGATGAAATGCTTCTCTTTTTCAATCGTTTGAGGATTGTATGGAAGTGATTTGAGTTGTTCCAACGCTTCGTCGCGCGTGATTTGATTGGAGCAAATTTGTGTCGAGAAAGTAGCCAAACGATAATCAAAACCATATTTTACAGGCATGATATACGATTGCCAAAAACTGGTATAGCGAGATTCATGGTGTTTTCTATCCGGAAACTGACAACCTAATTCCTTTTCGAGAATCAGTCGTGCCTCATCTTTATTATAATCAATAAAATTCAAAGGGTAAAACGTTTTGATTCCTTTCACCATTTTATAATAGAATTCATTCCAAAGTCCGAATCCCGGAGTTTTTTTCCGTTTGATCCTGCTGAATTTCCGAACGATATACCGATAGAGTTTCATATCCTTCATGACATGATATCCCCATTGAAGCGGCAAGATTCCTTCAGACGAATAATTACCGCCGGAGAGAATTGTTTTCACACCGTATTTTGCTGCCAATTCATGAAGCGCTGCAGGAATTGCCAAGTCGGTTGGAATTTCAATATCCACTATAGAGGACTTGAGAAAAGCCAATTGAATTTCCCTGAATTCAGTCCAATCAAGTACAACTGTTTCCAGATCGAGTTCCAATTTCACGGCAAGTGTTTGAATATTCTGAACGGCCAGTTCCGTGTTCCATCCGTTGTCCAAATGCACCAAAAGAGGATTTAAACCATTGATTTTTGCATAGTATGCAGTATAACAGCTATCCACTCCGCCACTGATCCCGATGATCGAATCGTATGATTTTCCTTTTCCTTTGGATTTGATTTGATCGATTAGAACCCGAACCTTATCATCATTTTCTTTTGAGTCATCAAAAAGCGGACTTATGCGGGAAATGTAATCGGAGCAATGGTTGCATGTACCATCTTTATTGAACACAATATCCGGATCACTAGTATCCATAACGCATCTTACGCACTGTTGATATTGGGAATCAAGCATAGTTACAAAATTAATAGCATATGCTTACAAACTGACAATTTTTAAGACTAAAAAATAAGTAGAAGTGCTGAACGAATATTTGGCAAGCTTAGACGAACGTTTGGTGAAATTAAAGAACCAAATGTTTCAATGTTGCCCAAAATACACGTTGTTTCAGAGCACTTTTATGTTCCCGGAATCCTTTTTTGAGGTAGAAGAACCCTTTCCGTTTGTGCCCGTTGTACGCAAGATCCACAGCCAGAATCAGATAATTTCTCATGACAAAATAATGATAGTCCGTTCCAAGGAATTGTTTCAGCTCCCGATTATCATCAATGTATCGCAAGAATGTGAGAAACCGGGTTTCCAGCTTATCCGGGTTAGTCATTGTATTGACGCTTCGTTCATCATGCTGAATCAAAAAAGAAGTGATCTCGGAAGATTGATGGAACGGATATTTAGCCAATAAGCGCAACCACAATTCGTAATCCTCACTAGCACTTAGGGCGCGATCTTCGATGAATGGGTTTTCCAGTGCGATGTCTTTGCGGACAATAACAGGATTGCATGCAAGATAATTCCCTTCAACCAAGAAATTCTTCCGTTGTTTCTGACCACTGGAATAGGATGATTGGACAGGAATGATTTTTCCGTTTATGGCATCTTTGATCTGGTACATCAGGTTCAACACTTCGGGTTCTTGGTATTTCAAAGCCAATTCCTTTGCACATCTCACATGATTTGAGAGCATTTCGTCATCACTGTCAAACCAATTGATGTAATTTCCTTTTGCCAGTTCAGTTCCCCGGTTTCTGGCTGCACCCCGTTCACTGTTTTGAATCCGGTGATACTTTACTTTTTCAGAAAGATAGGGACGAATAATTTCTTCCGTATGGTCGTTGCTTCCGTCGTCGATTATGATGACCTCGAAATCTTCACACGTTTGGTTCAAAACACTTTTGAGCGTGTTCTCAATCAGATGTGCACGATTGTATGTTGGAATAACGATTGTAAGAAACATCTGCTAAAATCCGTAAAGTTTTTGAAGATTCAGAATATACTTTTCAAAAAGAAACAATCGGTTGACACTTTCAACTCCATTCGTCCGTAATTTCTCACAAAAAGACGGATCTGTCAGTAAGTGAATCATAGCATCATGAATGGAATCCGAATTCCTGAAAGGAACTACGAGCGCATTTTCTCGGTCAACAATGAACTCCCGGGCAACCCCACTTAAAGTGAAAATTGATGGAACGCGGGCGGCCAATGCTTCCACATAGGTTTGCCCGAATGCTTCACAACTCGAATTAATTGGAACATGGATATAAATATCGAATAATTGGTAGAGATCGTACACATTGTTTTCGAAAGGAACAACCCTGACGTTCCTTTTTGGAAGACGTTCCAGCAGTTCCTTTATTTCTATTGAATAATCCCCGTTTTCAGATCCGCCAAACAAGGATAACTGTGCGTTCGGATAGTCCATTAGCAACTTTTCAAAAGCAACAATGATGTATTGTATCCCTTTTAATTCCAGCCAGCGGGAGATAACACCGATAGTTGGAAAGCAGTTTTCCGGATTGTACTGATTTTTGATGCGCTGTACTTCACCCGGATCCGGGTTGGAAAAACGATCGAGATCGAATCCATGGTGAATAATCGTTCTTTTCGATTGAGGAACACTTTGTTTATTCAACAGGTCATCAACATTCTTTGATATAGCTACAATTTTGGTAGCCAGGCGATTTTGTATTTTATCGATTAGTCGCTCCTTCCAATGCAGTTTCAGAGGCTCGCCGGAATGCCGCGTGTAAATACGGGTTTTCACACCTGCACGTTTTGCCGCCCATAAACCGATCCAATTAGCTTGCGCCAGATGGCAGTGAACAAGTTCAATTTGTAATTGGTCCAAAATTGTCCTGCATTCCCTAATTGCTTTCCGTGATTTCAATATTGAAGAAGTTTCTAAAGTGAAAACGGGAAAGTCGTTTTCTTTTAGAAAAATATGTAGATTTTTGTCGGTGCAATTAATCAGGATATAGGAAACCTGTACTCCTTTTTTTCTTAAAGCAAGAGCTGTTTGTTCAAAGTAAACGGCTTTATCAATATCTGATATGATGTAGCTGATTTTCATTTTCTAGACGAAGTTACATCAGAATTATTCACCTGATTTTTGAATTGAATTCAACAACTTTTCTGATTGATTTTCTCTTGAATAGTTGGAAATCAGGTTTGAATTCCCATTATATTCAATTGAGCCAGTTTGAAGCCATGTTTGGTATTGCGTCAGAATATATGAAGTTATTTCTTCGATGGTTTTGAATGAATATCCTGCTTGTGTATCTTCTAATAGTTTATCCAGCACATCTCCCACGGAAAGTGCAATCATAATGGGTCTTTTTGCACCCAAATACTCAAATATTTTCCCCGTATACATCCCTTTGTAACCAGGCATTTCCGGTTGCCAAACAAGATGACTGTTTTCAAGATATTTTAAAGCTTCAGTTCGGGGTATTCTTTTTGTGATCAGCAAGTGTTTCTTCGGTATTTCTTTTCGGATTAGATCCCCGATTTCATGAATGGAATCCGTTCCAATGAAATTGAACTGAATTAATGGATTCGGAAGTTTCGACAGGACTTGTTTAAATGCTTCCAGAAAAATGTCTAAATCCTGATTAGGGTAAACAGTTCCAATAATCGAGACATGGAACAAATCGCTGTTTAATTCATTCAAATCTTTAAAATGATCAAAAATAGAGGTTTCATAACCATTGAAAATGACTTCCGTTGGTTTATTCAGGTGAAATCTGAAATAATCGGCAATTTCTTCATTTATAGTGAAGATATGTGTGCAATGTTTTAAATACCTCAATATATATTTTGAACGATAATAGAAACTGATGCGTTCGATGATAGTGATTGAATTAGATTGATTTAAAATGATTGAATTTTCAAAATCCCTGAAATCTACCAGAAAAGGTACTTGGTGTTTTGAATTGAGTAATGATGCCAGTTTGACCAAATTCAAAGGTGGTGCACTGACCAAAATGAAATCTGGCTTCCATTGGATAATAGTTTCTGAAGCCTCCTGAAAAAATTGCAATCCGTCGATTTCGGAGTCAATCTGTCCGCGCATTAAGTCAATGATTGTTCGGAATTTATTAGATTTCCGGATTTTTGAGCGATATGGAAGTCTTATAATCTCTAATTGATCATGGACTTTTTCAATTTCCTTTAATCGATCACAGTTCTTGAGATAATCCTCCCATTGATTTTCATCACCATCCCAATGTCTTGTGATGACTTTTACTTCGTGGTCTTTTGAAAAATCATTTGCAAAGGCGTTCGGTCTGTTAGGAGCGATGCCATTACACGGGGGGAAGTAATATGTGATGATTAAAATCTTCACTTAAAATGATTTAAAAGATATGTTTTCCAAGAAGAATTGATTCCGGCATCTTTCAGCCAAATATCTTGTGGTGGTTCGAATCCTACTTTTTCTTTTCTCCAACAGATTTCTTTGGGTAAAACATCTTCAAACGTTGCTCGCATAATATATTTTGTCCATCCAAGTTTTAGCTTAAACTCATCAGGCAGTGAGAAACAAAACTCCACCAATTCATGGAATAAGAAAGGCAAACGAACCTCTCTGCTATGTGCCATAGAATTTCTGTCAGCATAACGTAAAAGATCTTGTAGAGGTCCGCGCATTGTACTGTTGTAAAGATGCTCGTTTAATGTTTTTGCGGTCTTGTCAGGTCTTACTTTTCCTTTTAATTCGTAATAGTTCAGTCCTTTAATGAGTACTTTCTTTAGTCTGGTATGAGGTGTGTGGAAATCAATAAAACGATGTTGCTCTTTGATCCGTTGAAGCGAAAAGAATGGCTTCTTCTGAAATAGGGATTGCAAGTAATCGTAGTAATAAGGGGTGTACCCAGCTAAAATTTCATCTGCGCCCTGTCCATCTATCAATACCGTAACGTTCTTTTCTTTTGCCAAGAGTTGAACGCGATATTGTGCATAAATGCTGGCACTTCCAAATGGTTCTTCCTGATGAAAGCATAATTGTTCAAAATCATGTGCCATTTCTAATCCGGTTGGCCATGTGGTATGAGATTCAAAGCCAGTTTTTTGGGTTACCTTTTCAATAAAATAACCTTCATCTTTTTTAAAGTCTTTAAAACGTGCGGAAAAGGTTAGAGGGGTCACATTCTCTTGTCCAAGGTATTGTTGGATATTACATACAATGGAAGAGCTGTCAAGTCCACCACTTAAGCTTGTGCCAATTAGAACATCTGCACGGAACCTGCGTTGTAACCCCAATTGAAAAAGACGATCAAACTCGGTACATGCTTCCTGAAAATTCAGTTTGCAATCTTGTCTTTTCCAATCGATGTCAAAGTATTTTTGAATTTCAAAAGAACCATCTAATTTAATTTTCATCCAATGACCATGTTCTAGTCTTAAAATAGATTCAAAGAAGGTTTCATTGATATTGTCCGGATGATGGACTGCATTTGTTTCTTCAAAATAAGCGAATAGCTTTTCATTCTTCAGTTTGGGAACACCTGCGGCCCAAAGCGATTTCATTTCTGAAGCGAAATAGAATGTTTTGTTTAAGAAACAGTAATGGAAGGGTTTTTCACCGAAACGATCACGTGCACAAAAAAGTATTTCTTCTTGAGCATCCCAAATGGAAAAAGCAAACATACCATCCAAATCTGCAAGACAGTTTTCCTTTTTTAAATCATATAACGCGAGCAGAACTTCTGTATCAGAATCTGTCTGGAAGGAATATCCCTTTTCGATCAGTTCTGTTTTGATCTCAATGTAATTGTAAATTTCGCCATTGAATACAATGGTATAGCGCGAGCCTCCAAAATGCATTGGTTGGTTAGCGTGAACTGACAGGTCGATAATTGACAGACGACGATGCCCAAATGCAACTTGTTGATTTTTATTGATCCAATGCCCATCTCCATCCGGTCCGCGATGTTCTATTATATCGGTCATTGCCTTTATCCTGGAGGAAAGATTATCAGATTTATCAAAAGATACAATTCCGGAGATCCCACACATAATTCTAATATTCTTTCGTCAAAGATAAAATTTGTTCCAGAAAAATTCTCTGATAATTTTCCGCATTTTCTATTCTCGCAGCTTTTTTGGAATTCTCTTTATAAAAAGCGATGTCTTTTTGAGTGATAGTTTTTAGAATTTTAATCATTGATTCCGTGGAGAAATTGTCTGCAACCTTACCGATTTGGTGTTTGGAAACAAGATTGCTCATTTCAGGGGTTGGGGAAACGATAATTGCCAATTTCGCTTGTATAAATTCGTAGATTTTATTAGGTAAGGCGTTGAAATTGTTGAAGTTGGACGGTTCCAACAAGTAGATTCCAATGTCATATTGATTAATAAATGGGACAATCTCGTTGAATTTGACCGGGTTTATCAATCTTATATTGTTTGTTTTGGAGCAAAGATTCTCTAGAAGTTGATAATAGTCCATGGCATGCGCGTTCTGAACTCCCATGATATCTAGCGTGAAGTTTTCTCCAGCTTCTTGAACGATGGAAATCATCTTTTCAATTTTTCTTCCAGGTAATAACGCTCCATGATGGATTAGGCGTATAGGAAACTGCTTATTTGTTGATGGGGGTATTTTTGATTCAAATGCAGCGTTCGGAATAACAATAGAATCGATGTTGAATTCTTCCAGGCACTTCAATCTGATTGATTCACATACATTAATAAATAGGTCAAATTGATGCAGATGATGTTGGTACAAATATGAAAAATAAGCACCTTCGGTTGATAGCCATTTTGGGATGTCTTCAAATTCCAAGGGATGGTACTCATGAGCATTGAATACAATCTTCAACCCATATTCTTCTTTCAGATGAATTGCCAAGGGAAAGAACGAAGGTTCATGTATGATAAGTAGCTGGATTTTTTTCTGAAGAATGAATCGGGTTAGTTTACTGTAACGTAATTTCTTTTTTTTTCTTATCTGATCCATTCTGCTCATTAACTTATCGTGAAGATTTCTGAAAGAATAGATGGAATGAACTTGGTGTTCACCTGCTTTATTTGAATTTCCTATCAGGACCAAATCGAAGTTGGATTCTAAGGTTTTAATTTCACGGATAATTCTTGGAGCGCTATCCATATTTCGCATACTTAGAATCCCGATTGTCATGGTTTTAGAGTTAGGTTACCATTGTCAAGTTCGTACGTTTTGTCAAATTTTGAAAGGGCTTTTACGCGATGTGTGACGAAAAGGATTGTAAGATCTGGCTCAGAAATCAGGCAGTCAATGATTTCATTTTCGGTCTGGTAATCTAAAGCGCTTGTTGATTCGTCAAGAATTAGAATTGGTCTTTCAAAATACAACGCTCTAGCGATTCCGATTCGTTGTTTTTGTCCGCCGGAAATGGATTGGTTATTTTCCCCCAAAAGACTATCAATTCCGTTCGGTAAACTTTCAATAAACAATTCAAGTTTGATCAGTCTGATTAATCGCTTGATTTTTTGATAATCGATTTGGTCCGCAGAAATACCAAAAGCAATGTTTTCAGCTACGGTTCCATATATTAATTTCGTTGTCTGAGGAACATAACTGATTAATGGATATAGATTCGCTCTATCTGTTTTATCTATTGCTTTTCCATCAATAAGATATTCTCCACTTTCAGGTTTTAACAAAAGTAAAACAAGGGATAGGAAAGTTGATTTTCCAGCACCTGATCCCCCGATAATTCCGATTTTTTCATTTTTCTTTATTTTGAAATTCAGTTCATTTAGAATAGTGTTTTTTGAATAACGATAGGAGATGTTTTGTAAGTCAATGGAATCATTGAACGTAAGAATCTTAGATTTTTCTTGCTCGAAATCTGTTGATTGTTCTTTAGAAAGATGTAAGTTTTTAAGATGATCAAAAACATGAGAACTTCCTTTCATATAATTCATGGAAAGTGTAATTTTATTTAAGGAAGGTATAATTCTAAGTGCACCGATTGAAAATACAATTAAAAATTCACCCAATTCGCTAATGTTTTTTCCAAGTAGGACACCAATCAAAATAAGCACGAAAATGCTACCGACAGCAACGGTTTCTATCAATTTTGGACTGAACAAATTCAGAACATTACTATCAATCATACTTTTTTCAAATTCTTCGGTGACCTTCTCAAATTGTGGTACAAAAAAACGTTCTTTCTGAAAGATCTTTATCTCCAAGGAGGATTCCATACTTTGAAATGCAATTTTGTATTGCTCAGAGCCTTTTTCATCACGAATTTTACTGATGGTATTTAATTTGTTTTTGTAATATCGGTTGTAAAAAAATAAAAAAGGAAGTGCAAACAGTATAATGGTAGCTGCCAAAAGCGGATTGTACAGAAGAATCACACAACCGACGAGTAATAGAAACAGGATCTCACTGATGAGATTAAGATATGGAATGAAAATAAACGATACAAATTCATAGGGTATCTGTGTCACATTTCTCAGGAGAACAGCAATATTTTTTTCATTTAAAATTCCTTGTTCATTTAATAAATAGGATTCAAAACGCTCATTGACAATTTGGGTTGCCAGCTTAAACTGGACTTTTGTTTGTTTTTTATAGACAAAATATAAAACCATGTTTTTCAGGATAAAAAACAATAAGAGTGCTAGAAAAGATAGGATGATAAATTGCTGGATAGATAGTAGTCCAGTAGATTTGTAGATATTCATCACAAACGATTTTTTTTGAATTTTATCGGGGTTCAATAAAATGGAAATGACTGGAAATAAAATAAATAGTCCAATTAACTCTAAGACTCCTGCGAATAACAATATTGGAATGAGTTTTTTGAAATTACGGGAAACTTCTGGTGGTAAATCATGTTTAAAATGACTGTGAGTTTTGAAAAGAATATTTTTTTTAAACATTGATTAATCAATTATAAAATGGAGTTTAATCCATTTTCAAGAATTTGTCCCCAAAATAAAGAAAAATACCTAGATGTTTGAACGGAATGATTAATTAGGGAAACAAATTATATCTGTTTGATAATCTAATTCAAGAATCGCGTCTAGATTCGTGACACCTTCTTTAGTTTGAATTTTGTAATTCATTGCTAAAAGCTGATTGAGCAACTTTTGAATGTCGCCATTTTGGGCTTTTATATTTTCTAAACTGTATTCGAAAATAAGAATCGGTTTGAATGTTTCAAGTATTTTTCTTGCTCCCTCAATGACCTGTATTTCGAATCCTTCTACATCGATTTTAATGAAATCAATATGATTAATATGATTTTCATATACAAATTCATCCAAGGAAATCACAGGAACGGAAATCGTATTTGTTGATTCTTGAGTCATTCGGAAACCACCACTATTAGATGGGCTATGCTGAGTCATGTGAAGTATTCCTTTTTCATTGCTCAATCCTATATTGAAGGCTCGGATATGATTGTTTTTATTCAGGTCAATATTTGTCTTCAATTTATGAAAAGTTTTTGGATATGGTTCGAATGCATAAATTGTGGGATTCAATCTTTTTGATTGTTGTGTTTTAAACATATTGAGTGCTGTTTGACCAATATTAGCCCCAATATCAAAGATAGTTTTGGATTGTTTCAGGTAATTCAAAAGATGATCACTGGAATCTGATTTACAATAAAAATAAACCAACCATTCTTGGTAATCACTCAGATCTAATTGATATCGGATTCCGTATCGTTTCACATTTCGAATACTTCCAGACTTATAGTGGATATTAGAAGGCACAAATCGAAACACCCAATTGTGTGCATTGAACAATAAAATGATTCCAATCAGGAAATTCTCAGCAATTTTATTCGTCAGGAGTTTTTTCATCATTGAGGATTAGACAAATTTGTTTTTCAATTTTAAAAAGTATTGTTCGAAATAGTTGTAACTAATGATTGAAATGAGGTATGTAAGAATAAGACTTGTAATTGGCTCAACAAACAAAACGGTTGAAAACGTGTCTTTGTGGAGAAAGGATTTGGTTAAAGTTATTGTGATCAGGATAGCGAGAAAATGTAAACAATACATTCCGTAAGTGTACTTACCACTCTTAGTTAGCAATTTGAACCTGGAGAGCCTGAAAATTCCATTTACATTGATTGCCTGATCTAAAATGATCCACAACATAATGAGTGAACTGAATATACGTTCGTATGGGATCAGATTTTCATTCCAGTTCAAAAATTCGTCCCGGACAAAAAAATGAAGTGTAAAAAGCATGTAGGGAATAGTTTGTACTGTTTTGGATAAGTTTATCAGACACTTTTCCAACGGTTTGAATTGAATGATGAACCAGGCGCCAAAAGAACCGATTACCAAATCATTCATACAGGAAAGTGTATGGAATTCGATATGATAATATTCATTATGTGTGATCCTGTACCCTAGGCTAATTAAAATCAGGCTTATAAATATGATCCAATAGTAGCGGATCGGTAAGAAAATCAGGGTTAATGGCCAGAGGAGATAAAATTGTTCTTCTATAGCAACACTCCAAAGAACTCCAAGAATTGATGCATCTGGTCTTCCATTGGCAATGAAATCAAAATTGCTGGTAAAGGTCAGATAATTGAATAAATGTGCAGTCTCCTGAGGACTTTGTCCCAAATATGATTTGAGGAGTGGGAAGATAAAGAACCCAAAGAATACACAGAAAAAATAGAGCGGCCAAATCCGCAAGACTCTACGAAGCCAAAAATGAAGTATGTTGATTGTTGAAGATTTCTGTTTTTCAGTAATTAATAAATAGGTGATTAGAAAACCGCTTAATACAAAAAAGAAGTTTACTCCGAGGTTTCCATTTGCAAAAAGACCGACTTTAATAGTTTGATATGTTTTGGAATTTAGTACAGCTGCATTCTTACTGGTGAAACTATGAAAGAAAAAAACCATCAGGAAACAAATGGTTCTGAGGCCGTCCAGATTTTTGAAGTATGGAGAAATTGTTTTCATGTTGATTATTCAGGAAGAATCAGGTTTTGTTCAGTGCTTTTTTTTAGCTTGCTAAATACGAATAACAAGAAGAAAGGAAGGATAGGAGCCTTTAATCGCGCTAGTACGCCGAATAGTCCGGAGGTTAGTCCAACAAAATATGCTAGAATCAATACAAACAAGATACAAAAAATAATAAAATCCTTTGTTTGGCGATCTTTTTTTAAAAGAACAAGGTTTATCTTCTTTCTTCTTCTGATGATTGCTAAAGTAAGTAAGAGGAAAAGTGTACTTTCAAGACCGTTAATAAGCATCAGTGCATTATCGGCTTCCCAAATAAAAGGTCTGTAAATGGTTGTTAGAATCGCATTCGGAATAACAGTAACCATTGTAACGGAATTGACCTCGGAAATTCCTAGATCGTAACGCTTTCCTGTATACCCTGTATTGTTTTGGAAGTCCAAATAAATGGTATTGGCTGTTTCAGTCAGATTATTTGATGAAAATTCACCAAATAAGGTAGAACCGCTCATAAAAAAGGCAATGCTGGAAAGGGCAATTAGGATCCCGGTAATGCGAGTTAATAATTTAGTGATAAATGGTTTTTTATTGTTTAGTCTGAATATAATTAGGATAAATACAGGAACAGCTATCGGTAATAGTAAAAATGATCGTGTAACAAAAATGAACCAAAATCCAATTAAAGTTCCAATAATTGTCTTGACATTATATTGTCTTTGAAGAATCTTAAATAATCCCATAATTACGACCAATAAACTAGCATATGTAACGGAATCTTTCATGATGCCTGTGCACCAAAATCCTACGGTTGGAATGAATAAAACTGCGTAAGCTATATACTTTGTCTGGATACTTAGGAATGAATTTAGAAAACGGAAGAATTTCCATGAAATAATTGAAGTGATGACTGAATAGAACAGATTCAGAGTTAGATAACTTTTGAAAGTGAAGAAAGAGATGGGACTACTCAATTTACAGATAAACCATGAGTTAGGTTCATTGTAAATCCAAACAGGAGGTATTCCCGTCTTATAATTGTAATAATGAGGAATATATCCTTTTGTAGCAGGATTAAATAATTCATTCAGATAATTCAATGGAGATTCGTAACAGAGATTGTTTAAGGTGTTGGCGCCCTGCCAATAGGCAGTTGTATCTCCACCTCCATAATTGTAGATGTAAACATATGCCATTGAAAATCCCATGAAAATTTTCCAGAAAAAGTGAGGAAGAAAATAACGATATTCTGGATTTTCTTTGTTCTTAAGATAAATAAGAATCGCAATCAGACTAAATAGAATGAAGTAAGCAGTAAAGAAAATATAATCATACAGGGTAAACTCTGGATATTTCATGTCTACTGATGATGATACGGTTCATTTCTCAAAATAGTCATCGCGCGATATACCTGTTCAATAAAGAACAAACGGATCATCTGATGTGAAAAGGTCATCTGGGATAAGGAGATCATTCCGTTTGCCCGTTGGTAAACTGCGTCGCTGAAACCGTAAGGTCCACCGACTACAAAACAAATCTGTTTGCCACCCCGATTGAACTGGTCCTGAAGATAACCTGAAAATTCAAGGGAGCTGTAACCCTTTCCGTTTTCATCCAATAGGATAAGGGAGTCGGTAGGGCTGATCTTTTCCAAAATCAATTCCCCTTCCCGTTGTTTGATTTGGTTTACAGATAAACTTTTTGCCTGTTTGATATCCGGAATGATTTGCAGTTGAAATGGAATATAATGCCGTAGCCTTTTTAAGTACTCCTGTTCGCCGTCCTCCAGAAATTTCTTTCCTGTTTTACCAATACAAAGTAATGTTACCTGCATGCAACGAATATACGAAAATTGTTGCTAGTCATTAATCCGCATGAATCATTCGTCTTTGTTTTAGTTTTTCGTTGGTTGAAGACAAGCTAATCTATTGAAACAGTAGAGAATTTCGGTGATTTGATTTTAGGCACTATATTTGTTGCTTGGGGTCAAATAACAATTGAAAATATGGGCTTTGTTTTATCATTAATAGCTTCTTTTATTTTATCACTTCATACTGTCACTGATGCAAGTTTCACAGCTGTCGAACAAGCATTTAACAGGGAGGACGCCGCAAAGATCATTTCTTATGGAAAAGATAAAGTATTGCTTCAGATTCAAGGCAAAGAAGGCATTTATGCGCAGTCCCAGGCAACTCAATTGTTGAAAGATTTCTTTAACCGAAAGCCGGTTTCGGGTTTTCATTTCACATTCAAAGGCAGAGAGAGTGATGATTCTCCCTTAACTACCGGAACCTATTCTTCCAAAAGCGAGTCTTTTCGTGTAACCATCAAATGGAAACACATGGGGTCGGAATTGAAGATCGAATCGCTCTCAATAGAATGATTCAAAAATCATGAATTCAAAGACCTTTTTACATTTTGCCTTTTGAATTTTGAATAACTTTGTTCCATGTTTGATGAAATTGTAAAAAATGCCCTTCAAGAGGATTTGGGGGATGGAGATCACTCTTCTCTGGCTTGCATTCCTGCAAATGCTTCCGGAACTGCAAAATTACTCGTGAAGGATACCGGGATTCTTGCAGGTGTCGAAGTTGCGAAGAAAGTTTGTGAGCTGGTAGATTCCACCTTGGTTTTTGAAGAGATATTAACGGATGGAACTTCGGTGAAACCAGGAGATATCGCTTTTTATCTGAAAGGAAGTGCGCGATCCATTTTGGCAGCAGAACGTACCTTGCTGAATTTCATGCAGCGCATGTCAGGAATTGCGACCCAGACAAAGAGCTATGTTGATTTATTGGAAGGCACCCGAACAAATTTATTGGACACCCGCAAAACAACTCCGGGAATCCGCTTCATGGAAAAGTGGGCTGTCCGGATCGGAGGAGGAATGAATCACCGGTTTGCACTTTACGATATGATCATGTTGAAGGATAATCATGTGGATTTTGCCGGTGGAATCAAGCAAGCAATTTTAAGAACCCGGGAGTATTTGAAATCTACCGGAAAAAAGTTGAAAGTAGAGATAGAAGTCCGTAACTTGAAAGAACTGGATGAGGTTTTGGAAACAGGAATGGTGGACCGGATCATGTTGGACAATTTCACTCCCGGCTTGTTAAAAGAGGCAATAGCAACAATTGACGGTCGTTACGAAACGGAGGCTTCGGGAGGAATTACGAAAGAAACGATTCGTGCTTTTGCAGAAACAGGTGTGGATTTCATCTCGGTTGGTGCATTAACACACAGCTTTAACAGTTTGGACATGAGTCTGAAAGCAACTTTCTAGTTCAAATCGATCAGCATCATACAGATATCGTCCAATTGTTCTTCTTTTCCCATCCATTTCATTAAACCTTGTTCAATTTTCTGAAGATGGTTTTGTGGATTTGGATCATATTCTTCAATAACCAACTTCTTCAATCCGGGAGTTTTCAATTTCTTTCCTGATTTTTCACCGAACTGGTCAATGCATCCGTCTGAAAACAATAAGATGCGCTGATTTTCTTCATAACGTATTTCATGCAATTCAAATGCTAAACTGGATTCCGATTTACCAACGGGTCTTTTCGTCGGAGGAATGACTTGAATTTCTCCTTCGTTTATGATCCAAAGAGGATTGTTCGCACCACAAAAACGCAAAATCTGTTTTTCAGAGTTATAGCACGCTACCGAGATATCCATTCCATCGGACAATTCCATGCCATCTGTTAAGAGATAGTTTCTCAGATAGGAGCTGACGCGGGTCAATAGGTCTGCAGGATCTGCATCCTCCAGTAAGCGGGCAGATTCATTCAGTGCATTCATACATAAAACGCTCATCATGGCTCCCGGAACACCATGTCCCGTGCAATCGGCAACAGCGACAAACTTCCAGATATCTTCCCCGATCCGGATGCGCTTGACCCAATAGAAATCTCCTGCAACGATGTCTTTCGGATAATAGAAGACATTTAGTTTAGGGATGAGATTTGAATAATAGGAGCTGCTTGGTAATAAGGCATTCTGAATTCGTTTTGCATACAAGATACTGCTCGTAATCTCTTCATTCTTATGTTCCAGCTCATTCCGCTGCTGAATGACTTCTTTCGTTCTCAATTCAACTTCGGCTTCCAACTGTATGTTCAGATTTTCCTTTAGTTCATTCGCCTCTGCAAGTACTGAAATGGAGGCATCATTCATTATTTTGAATCGCTGTAGTATCCCGAATGTCAAAATGATCATTTCCACTGCAAATCCGATCTGTAGGCCATTATCTGCCAGGAAACTGTTCGGGATGACGCCAAAGTTCCGGAGTACAAAGGCAAAAACAGAGATTTGCAGAATGGAAAATGCAATCAGGTAGGATTTGGCTGTTCTCGAACCTGTTTTCAAAGTGATAATCAATGGATAAATAATGAATAGATTCAAAATCAGGGTCATTGCATTTACAGTGATTGCCGAAATATTCATAAAGGATGTTCCCGGAATCAGACTCAGGAAAACATTAAGCAATAAAATAACCTGAATCGCTCTTACTATCGGTTTGATCTTAGGGGTGTTGATATGCAATTCGAGATAACGATAGGTAAAGTTCAGGAAAAACAAAACGCCCAGCGATGCCAGGATCGGATTTGCCCTATTCGAAATGAAATACTGGTCTGTCCAAAGCCACGTTGTTCCGAAACCCAACAAAGACATTTGGAGTAGGGTGAAGGAAGCTCCATACAAAGTATAGATATAAGCAATTCGTTGACGAAACAGGATTCCGATAGCTAAATTGAGAATGATAATGAAGATCATCACCCCGAATAACAAACCATAGAACACTTGCTTATTTCCATGTTTCACCTGGATGTACGAACCTTTTTCAAGTGAACTCTGGAAGTAGAACTGCTCACCTCCGTTATTGACCCGGAACAGGAAGCCATTGGTGCTGTGTGGATCCAATCTTAATGGGAAAATCAATTCGCGATTTCCATTGTAACGCCATGCAAAAGGTCTTTGGTCTCCACCGTGCGCAACCGGTATGAACGTACTGTCTCCAATTCGTTTATAGACATCCACTTCATCGATTATCGGATTGCTTAGTTTGAGCATCCGGATAAGTCGTGACTTGGAAAGGTTTTTGGTTTCAAAATAGAACCAGACATCCTTTGTCTCGAAACCCAGGTTCACCATTCGGGAATTGATTGGCTTGAACTGATTTAAATGCGATTTAACAACTTGAACGTTCGATTGATGGACTGAAGTGATAAAGTACTTTAGTTGATTGCCCTCCAGTTTCAGAAAGTCATCGTGCTCGGTTATTGAGACTTGTGCGCTCGAAAGTAAATGAACAAAAGATAAAATAAATACAACTAAATAATTTTTCACAATGAAGGTTTAGTGTGCAACGTTCCAGTATACCAAATACGCAATTACCAATGAATTGGTTTTACGTTAAATATAAAAATATTTTATAATGATTGGTTCTGATCAGTTGTCCAGGAGTTCATCTTCTTCATCCTTATCCCGTTTAAATGGATTTACAAAGTATGAAAAGCCGGTAATTGCAAGACCGAGAATTAAAATATAGGAGGAATAATTCAGCCGCAATGTTTGAGTCACAAAACCGATGAATATAACCAGGGAACCGATCCAGAACAGAAGGTTGAATTCTTCCCATTTATCCTCCGGAATAAAACGGAACTGGAGAAGGCTCAGGAGAAGTCCCAGTCCGCCAAAAACATAAAAACCGATTCGTATTGCATTCGTAATACCAAAGGTGTTATGTGAGTAGAGTAAAACAGCACACACCATTCCAACGATATAACAAATTGTGGAAATGTTTTTTAGTTGTTTGGCTAACATGCGCTCATAATTCAGAAGTTTCGTAAAAGGTACAAATATCCTCGCAAAAAGTTTCAAGTCGTGCATGTGTTCCTTCCGAAAAAATCAATTTTTGACATTTCGGCAAGCTTTCCGCAATTCGTTTAATATACTGAATGGTGATCGGGTTTTTGCAAATGGTTTCTGCCTGATCAATAATCACCAGGCTCAACTGGTTTATATGGATTCCGTTCTGATTATACAATTCCAATAATCTCTTTGGATTTCCAATGATTATTTCAGAGCCTTCAAAAATGGCATTGCGTTGTTCAATGATCTTGCTTTTATCATCCGCAAGTTCAATGGTTACATCAGTTCGTTTCATTAAGTGTTGAAACGATTTCACTTTGTCACGGGCACTTTCCCATGATGGAGTAATCCATAGAACGCGGGGAGATCCTTCAAGCATTTCCGGAGCTCTCATAAACGAAATAAAATGAAGTCCGTCAATCAGTTCCTGATCAAGTGTTGCGAAAATCAATTGATTTTTTCCTTGTTTGGATAGTTTGATTAATTTTTGTTGTCTTTCAGTATAGCCTTCAAGGCCCGACTCTGCAAGTATATTTTCCAGTCGATGGTTTAATTCTTCAAACTTCATACTGCAAAATAAGGCAAATTATTTTGTTTTCGGGCGAGTCAATGTGAAGAGACCGTCGTTTATTTTGTAGTCCCAACCTGTTAAGGTTTTAAATAGTTGCACATATCTCAGAAACAAGACGGATCTTCTGTTGAATAATTGATCGTTTTCCGAAACCGGAACAAATTCAATACTTTGGCAATAAGGTGTTTGTTCTATGAAATCAAGCAGGATTGCCACAACGGTAGCCATTACTTTATAAACATCCCCTGTATTCATTGTTTGATACTCATCCCGATCATGACTTTTCAGGCTCAGGTCGACGATGTAGTTCATGATATGACTGTTTTTCTGAACAAACTGAACACTGTATTCGTCACCGTGTAAATTCACAAAGCTGTATTCACGGATTCCGATAAACGCAGGTCTTTGAAATGCATAAGGAGTAGCAAACGTAACACGAGGTTTCATAAGGTGAAAGTAGTAATTTCCAAACGAATAGCGAATGATTTAAATGAAAAAAGTCCTGACAAATAAATGTCAGGACTTTCATATGTATAAGTTGAATCTTAATTAATAAACGACTACTCTATGAGTAGATTTAGCCGCTCCCTGAACTGCTGACAGGATATAACATCCTTTAGCAACATTCATAGGGATGTTCACTGTTTGAACTCCGGAAGAAGCAGGAACCTCAGTTGTTGAGATAATTGCACCTTTTAGATCCATAACAATTAGTTTCATTCCGATTTCTGTATTTGCAACTTCAACTGACAAGTCAGATCCTGTAGCAACAGGGTTTGGAGCAATTGAAATAGTAGATAGTACTCCATTGTCCTCAATTCCTAGTGTTCCGGAAATATTGAAGTTGTCAAAATAGAAGTTTGAAGAGAAGTCAGAAGCAATGAATTCAAATTTGAATCTTGTCTTGTTATCTGCAGCTGTTGGTGTATAAGTAAAACTAGCTGTTTTCCATTGAAGATCATTGTTTGGAACGTAATCTGCATTTTGGTAACCAGCTGATACTAATGCAGCACCTGTAATGGATGTTTTTTGAGTCCAAGTTTTACCACAGTCTTTTGAGGAATAAACAACCAATTTTTCAGTAATATCTGTAGTAGAAGTTGCTTTTGTACCGTAAGCATAATCAAATGAAATTGTGACATTTGAAGTGCTTCTTAAATCAATTGCAGGAGAAATTAAGTAATCCCTAGAATTTCCTAATCGATCATAATAATAAGAATCTTCGGTGAACATTTGAGCTCCAGCAACATTTTTGTAGTTGTTCAACTTGAAACAACCTGTATTTCCTCTTCCTCCAGTTGCAACACGGTTGAATGAAGGATAATTGTTTTCAGGATTATGAGAAATCCAGAAATTTCCATTTTGGTTGAAATCTTCTGTTCTTGGACCTAAATATTCAGCCCAATCACCTTGAATGTAAATCATGTGGTCAACCATTTTAGTATCAGCTCCTGCAGTATTGGATACTGTTAAGGTTACAGCGTACCATCCTGGTGATGAGTAGGTTACGGTTGGGTTTTGACTTTGGGAATTTGGTGTGTTTGATCCGGGGAAACTCCAATTCCAAGATGTGACACCTGCTTTCCATGAAGCATCTTTGAAAGCGATGGGATCGTTAACACAAGCAGTCATGACATTCATGTTAGGACCACTGTTACCGGTAGCACCATTTACATCTACGTAAAAATCAGCTTTTGGAATACAAGTAACCGGAGTCATTGTAGAAGTTCCTGTTGCTGCCAGGTTATCAGCAGTGTACAAATTATTACGTCCGCTTGTTTCCTGATCCAATACATTGTTCATGAAGTTCGACTGACCTTTTGTAAACATTACAGAACAGTAAGAATAATCCATGTAGTTCTGAGCGTTGTCTTGTGGGTCATTCGGATACCAGTAATCAGTAGTTTGAACTCCGTCAACACATGAATTCAATGCCATTTGACAGCTTGTCATACCGATACAGTTTGGTGTATCTCCAATTCCATCATCCTGGCTACAGCTGGATGCATTTCCCGGATCATTATCATTCCCCCAGGTATGTGCCAAACCTAAATAGTGACCGATTTCATGAGTCAAAGCTCTGGAATGTAACGGGCTACTTGGTGCAATACTTCCTACATAATCATAAAGGATGATAACTCCATCTCTGAAGAAACCTGTTCCGGTAACACCGGTCGGGTAATAAGCATAACCTGCAACTCCCGCAGACCCAATTGTTTTAACAAGCCAAACATTCAGGTACTTGTCTCTGTCCCATTGACTTAGTTTGGAGTAATCATCACCTTGATTGGTGTTGTGGTCGTAAATGTGCTCGATACCGTTTGTACAATTTCCGTATGGATCCAATGTAGCTAAACGGAATTCAAGTTTTGAATCACCGATAAGCGTGTCGAATGGACTTACAACTGCACTTGTATCTGCATTTAGTTTGCGGTAATCTCTATTCAGGATTGCCATTTGATCTTGAATTACCTGGTCAGAAATGTTTTCTGAACCATATTCGTGAACGATATGGAAAACCATTGGAATAATACGAACCGTAATTGATTTTCCATCAACGATACGAGTTTCTGTATAACGGTGTAATAGTTTTTTGTAATCTTCCTCTAATCCGGGATTTTCGGCATACAATTTTTTCATTTGTGTATGACTTCCGCAAGTGAAGTGATTTTCCTGAGCAAATGATTTCCCAGTTGAAATCACACCAATTAAAGAAAATACACCCAAAAGTAATTTTTTGCGCATGTTTAACAATTTAATAGATTCAACATTGTTTTTTTTCAACTTAACTTAACATTTTCTAAAAAATGCGGGTACGTGATCTGTATCGAATTTGAGAGCTTTTTTGGCTTTGTTACTTAATTAATATGCTTTATATCAGATTGTTAAAAATCTTCAAAAGCATAAAACTCCTAGTTTTCGTAGTTCACACCGGGTAAATATAGTTGAATTATTTTTAACCATGTGATTAAACAACTGTTCATTTATTGAAGTGTGTTTGATGCTGATTGAACGGTGTTGTTTTTTCTAATCAGCTCTAAATGAACTTTTTTGATAAGTCTCGATATCGAGCAGAAAGTTGATGTTCTCTTCAATCTTGTTTCCAATTACAATCACATTTGCACCGGCATTTTTGTAGGATTCGATTTGTTCAAGTGAACGAATTCCGCCTCCAACTATGATTGGAGTATCAATCTTTTTTTTCAATTCAACGATTAATTGAGTTGGAACTGATTGAAGTGCACCGCTGCCGGCATCAAAATAAGTGAGTTTTTGTCCCATCAGGAAACCGGCTATTCCGGTTTTTAATGAAATGGTACTGTTTTCCCTGGGAATAGGTGTTGTTTGGCTTACATAAGCAACAGAAGTCATCTTACCTCCATCGATCAGGATATATGAAGTGGGAATGACCTCAAGCTTCATATCGAGCACTTCTTCAGCACAGGAAACATGGTGACCTATCAGGAAATCGGGATTCCGGCCTGAAATAAGGTTTAAGAAAAGTAATGCATCTGCTTGTTCTGAAAGCTGATTGCTGGATCCGGGAAATAGAACAATCGGAATGGAAGAGTTTTTCTTAAGGGTTGAAACAACCAATTCAATCTCTTTTCGGGCTACGGTACTTCCACCGACGAAAAAGAAATCGATGAGCGCAAATTCAGCTTTCCGGATAAGTTCCAAGAGATGTTCTTCCGTTTTTGTTTTTTCAGGGTCGATCAGTAACGCCAATTGCCCGTTTTTGGATTGAATTTTATTCAGAATATTCATGCAGTAGTTTTCCTTTTCCTAAATTGAAAGTTATTAAAATATTTTGGAAGTTTTCAACATGCAGCTCATATTCATAAATTCCGGAGGTTTTTTTAATCGTTCCGAAAAGCTTGTTATCCCGCTTGGATACCAGTATATCCTCTTTAAAGATTAGTTTTTTCCGATCGGATAGTTTGTATAAACATTCCTTTAGAGACCAAAGGGTTGACATGTCAGTGCAATTGGCAATATCGAAAATTAAAGCCTCATCCGGGGTGATGAATTTGGGTGCTAGCCGAACTGCCTTTTCGCGTACTTCCTCTATATCCACACCAATCAGATGTTCGATACAGGTTGCCAATACGATATGGCTATTGCAATGGGACAAGGAAATGAAGCCAACACCTTTGATTTCGGGAGCTCCCGTTGAGTCATATTCGATATCTGCTTCACCGAAAAGATAATGTTTCAGATATCTGGAAGCCGCAAACTCCAGTTTTTTTTCGGGATGCCTGATTCCATCCAACCTCAATTTCTCGCCCTTATTCAAGGATGATTTGTACGATTCAAAATGAGAAAAGTCGATTTCCATTAAATAAATAGAAACCGCATTTAAATTAATAATAGAAATGGTAGACATTGGGCAAAGGTATATCAGAATCGTTAAAAATGAATGGTCAATCCGGATATTAATTAATACCAATGCCTTAAAAATAAGGGCTTTTGAAAGTTAGAAACGTTAACGAAACGTTAATGAGGGTTAATTTACTTTAAAGCATAAAAGTTTTTTAGGAAATGTTAACAAATCGAAAATTACTATATTTACACGCTTTGTTACAATAAAAATGATGTAAAATTAAACTGTACTTATGTTACGTAAACTCAACTTGTTAATTGCAAGTATCTTGTTGACAGTGACTTACGGTTATTCCCAATCAGGTTTGGGAACGATTCGTGGTAGTGTTGTTGATAAGGACAGCAAGGAGGCTATATACGATTGTATCGTAGTCATCAAGCAAAATGGAACGGTTAAGGGGAACACAACCACTGATACAGATGGTAAGTTTCAACTTAACTCGTTGTCACCAGGTACTTACGATGTTGAGATCAGTAATCCAGGGGAAGGGTATCAGGCAACTGCTATTAAAGGAGTTGTAATTAATGCTGATCGTATTACCTTCTTGGACAATACTGCTCTCGGACTCCCATCGGATGTGAAAGCCATCGATGAAGTCGTTATCGTGGCCTACAAAGTCCCATTGATTAATAAAGATGGTGGTCCTTCCGGGGCGACTATTACGCGTGAGGACATCGCGCGCCTACCAACACGTTCTGCAGCGGGAGTTGCAAGTACGGTAGGTGGGGTTACTACCAATGAGGGGACAGGAGAACTTTCAGTTCGCGGTTCCCGTTCGGATGGTACATACTTCTTTATTGATGGTATCAAGGTGCGTGGGTCTTCCAACTTACCGAAATCAGCAATCGAAGAGGTTTCTGTAATCACGGGAGGTTTGCCGGCTAACTACGGTGATGCGACTGGTGGTATTATCGCCGTAACAACTCGTGGTCCATCGGCTAAATACTTTGGTTCATTGGAAGGAGTGACTTCCGGTTTCTACTTTAAAGGAAAAGACCCGAATGGGTATGACGGAAAAGTGATCGGATTGGATAAATACGGATACAACCTAGTTGAAGGATTGCTTTCCGGACCACTTTTAATGAGAAAAGACTCAACAGGTAAAAAAACAAAACCAATCTTAGGGTTCTTGCTTTCTGTTAACTACACGAATGAATTAGATAGCCGTCCTTTGCATGGTGGTTCATACCGAATCAAGAAGGAAGCTAGAGATTATTTGTTGGATAATCCTGTAAGAGCGAGTGCTACAGGTAATGGAACTTTCCATAATGCAAATTACCTGAGAGAAAGTGATTTCGAAAAAACTAAATGGAGAATGAATGCCGGTCGTTCAACAATTTCTGCTTCTGCTAAAATTGATGTGAATACAGGGCCTTCGGTTAACTTGACTTTCGGTGGATCTTTGAACTACTCTTATGGAAGTAATTATGACTTTGATAATTCATTGTTGAACTTTACAAATTTTGGAGTTTACAATCAATTGGATTATCGTGTTTACGGACGATTCACTCAACGATTCTCTAATAATAAAGAAGGATCAAGTTCAAAGGTGAAGTCAGCGTTCTATTCCATCATGGTGGATTACTCGAAAACGAAAATCGAAAGTTATGATAAAAACCACAAATACGATTTGTTCAGCTACGGACATGTAGGGAAGTTTACAAGAAGTTTCCGTCCGACTTACGAATTTAAAAATGGTGATTATTATCAAACTGCAACTCCTCAAGAATACTTGGTTCAATTCCAAGCTTCTGAATCGAATACTGCGTTAGCTGCAATCACTCAAAATTATTTTGATTTATATGCTGGTAATCCAACAGACCACTTTGAAACGTTGTTGCAAGTTCAAAACGGACGTGCGTTGAGAAATGGTGACGTTCCGACTTCGGTTTACGGAATCTGGAATAACATCGGTACACCGAATAACAGTTTCAATAAACAAGAACAAGACCAGTTCCGTATTACGGGATCAGGTTCAGTGAACGTAGGTGACCACTCCATCTCTTTAGGATTTGAATACGAACAACGTTGGGATAGAGGTTGGTCAAGCGGGAACGCGGGTCCGATTGAACTTTGGACAGTTGCACGTTTGTATGCGAACAGCCACTTGACAGAGTTGGATTTATCAAATCCTCACGTAGTGAATTTTGGTGCTTACCAACAATACAGCTATGACCGTTTGAATACCGGGTATGCTTATACATCAGGTACTGGTCAATATGGTGGTCAGGAAAACAATGACAAACAATCATTCTTCGATTACAATCTTCGTGAAAAACTTGGATTTAATCCGGCAGGAACAGATTACGTTGTAATTGATCAATATGACCCAAGTACATTCTCATTGGATATGTTCTCTCCGGACGAATTGTTCAACCAAGGAAATAACTTTGTTAATTACTACGGTTACGATCATACAGGGAAAAAAGTAAAAGGGAATACAGATATCAACAAGTATTTCAATGAGTTCGATCAGAACGGTAACTACAAAAGATTCATTGGTGCATTCCAACCGGTTTACATCGCTGGTTACATCATGGATAAGTTTGCCTTCAAAGACATCGTTTTCAACGTGGGTGTCCGTGTGGATGTATTCGATGCGAACCAACCGGTGTTAAAGGATAAATACCTGGTTTATACTGCAAACAATGTTACAGAAGCGAAATCTTTGATTGCCGGTGACCCTACAAAATATGCGAACATGGTAATTCCTACTTCAATGGGAGATGATTATGTAGTGTACGTGGATGACGTTAACAGTCCAACCAGAATCAACGGATTCAGAAATGGTGATCAATGGTATGATGCAAATGGTATCGCTATTGAAGATCCGAAATTGATCCGTGGTGTGACAGGTATTTCACCTTGGTTGAAAGATCCTTCTGCTGCAACAAATTCAAAAGTAAGTGCTGACGCATTTCAGGATTACAAAACTCAAATCAATGTGATGCCTCGTATCGCATTCTCATTCCCTATTTCGGATGAGGCGTCTTTCTTTGCGCATTACGATATCTTGACGAAACGTCCTACAACGGGTAACCGTTTTAACCCGATCGATTATCAATTTATCGAGGCTCGTACAAATACGATTAACAACCCGAACTTGAAACCGGAACAAACAATCGATTACGAAATCGGTTTCCAACAAGTTTTGTCTAAGACTTCATCGTTGAAAATCTCTGCATTCTACCGTGAGCAACGTAACAATGTTCAGTTGATGAACGTGTTTGAAGCTTACCCGAACACATACCGTACATTCGGTAACCGTGACTTCGGTACGGTGAAAGGTTTGACAGTTTCTTATGACCTTCGTAGAACCGGTAACGTTCGTATGACAGCTGCATATACATTACAGTTTGCTGATGGTACAGGTTCTGATGCAACTTCTGCAGCTTCTTTGTTGACAGGTCTTCAAACTGCAGGTTTGCCGAACTTAAGAAGTGTATTCCCTTATGCTTATGACCAACGTCACACATTTGCGATTACATTCGATTACCGTTACGGTCAAGGAGCTGATTACAACGGACCAATGATCGGTGATGCTAAGATTCTTGAAAATACAGGATTGAATCTAATTACAAACATCTATTCAGGTTCTCCTTACAGTTCACAAACCGGTGTTACCGGAGATGCATTATTGAATCCGAATACCTCTGGTATCACCGGAACAGTAAATGGTTCAAGGTTGCCTTGGCAATATCGTTTGGATCTTCAGTTGGATCGTACGTTCGGTTTGAACTTCGGAGGAAAAGACGGTACGAAGAAAAAATCGACTTATTTGAACGTTTATCTTCGTGTTACCAACCTTTTCAATACAATGAACGTTCTAGGTGTTTATAGAGCTACAGGTAACTGGAATGATGATGGATATTTAGCAGCAGCTCAGTACCAAACATCAATTCAAAACCAGCTGGATGAGCAGTCTTTCAGAGATTATTACGCAATGAAAGTGGCTAATCCATTTAATATTAGTGCACCAAGAACTATTCGCTTAGGGGTTAAGTTTGATTTCTAAGAAAGAAAAAAATTAAAGTATGAAACGAACATTAAAATACTTATCGCTCGCAATCACGATGTGCTTCATTGGTCAGGCCAATGCGTACAATCATGATTTTGGGAAAGGGAAGTCGGCTGGGAATAAGCCGAAACCCACGGTGACAACAAAGGCTGCCAATTGTGCACCTGCGAATTACCGTAAAACCATGTCATTTAATGATGTTAGTTGTCAGCTGGAAACAGGAGGATTATTATTCCTGGATCGTGCAAACGGACTGGCAACCTATACCGTTCCAAAAAAGAAAGGAAGTGAAATTGTAGTAACATCAATTTATGCTGGAGCACTTTGGATGGGAGGAACTGACGTGAATGGTCAATTGAAATTGGCAGCCGTTAAATTCCGTACTGATGGAAATGATTTCTGGCCTGGCCCACTGACTGTTCAGTATGGCACAGGTAACTTCGATCCGTCTGTTGTTCAGGGAGATACTGCAAGACGTGATTACGGTGATGCGACAATTGACCCGGATCAGTGTTTGTTGTATGACAATATTTTCAGTATTTCAAAAGCTGGAGTTATTTTGTTTATTACATACAATAGCTGTACAACAGGTGATTGTCCTCCTCCGACGAACGAAACGTTGGCTCAGATCAATGCTTGGCCAGGTAACGGGGATATCGGTCGTGGACAAGACCAGTTTCTTGCACCATTTTACGATGTGAACAATGATATGTTCTACGAACCTGAAGAAGGAGATTACCCATGGTATGATGATATCTTAGGACGTGATGATATTCAATGTGGTGCTGACAGACGTGTAAGTTTATTTGGAGATGAGACTCACTGGTGGGTATTCAACGATAAAGGAAACATTCACACGGAATCACAAGGTGAACCAATCGGAATGGAAATTCATGCTCAAGCTTTTGCATTTGCAACAGATGATGAGATCAATAAGATGACTTTCTATAATTATGAATTGATTAACCGTGGTACTCAGACCTTATATGATACTTATTTCTCACAATACATCGATGCGGATTTAGGAAACTACAACGATGATTATGCAGGATGTGACGTTACACGTGGATTAAGTTATATGTATAACGGGGATTTGAATGATGAACCGAACTCCGGACGACCTGGATTTGGAGCAAATCCACCGGCAATTGGGGTTGACTTCTTCGAAGGTCCTTATCAAGATGCAGATGCAATGGATAATCCGGGACCTGTTGTCGATACAGTTACTGGTATGTTAGTGGTTCCTAGCGTTGCTACTGCTATTGCAAACAAAGGAATTGTTTATAAAGGATTGGGTATCGGATATGGAGACGGAATTCCGGATAATGAGCGTTACGGGATGCGTAATTTTACCATCTATACAGGAACAAATGCTCCTGCAGGACAATCAGATCCAAATTCATCTTCTCAATTTTATAACTACATGCAAGGATTGTGGCAGTTTGGAGATCAATTGTACTATGGAGGAACGGGATTCCCTGGAGCACCATGTGTTGGGTCAATTGAAACAAATTACATGTTCCCGGCAAATTCGGATTCATTGAATTGGGCAACTGCTGGAGTTGATCCAGGATTTGATTGGTCAGAATTCGAACCATGTGGAACAGGATCTACATCCAATCCATCCGGTGACCGTCGTTTCGTTCAGTCAGCAGGACCGTTTACATTACGTCCGGGAGCAGTAAACAACATCACAGTTGGGATAGTTTATGCAAGAAGCTTTGAAGGACAGATCTTCTCTTCTGTAAACTCATTGAAAACAGCCGATACAAAAGCACAGGCATTGTTTGACAACTGTTTCCGTATTTTGGAGCCACCAAATGCTCCAGTAATGAAGATTCAGGAAATGGGGAATGAGCTGATTATCATGTTAGACAACCCGGTTAACTCGAATAACTACCAAGAGAAATACATCGAAGAAGATAAAATTAACATTGTAGACCCATCAACAGGAGGTATCATTTATGATAAATTCTACCGCTTTGAAGGATATCAGATCTATCAGTTGAAAAATGCACAAGTTGGTGTCACTGACCTGGATGATCAGACTGTGGCTCGTTTGGTAGCACAATGTGATGTTAAAAATGGAGTGAAGCGTTTGATTAACTTCGAATTCGATGAAGAATTAGGTTTCTCTTTCCCTGTAGAAAAAGTGAAAGGCAGTGATTTAGGTATTAATCACACGTTCAGAGTAACAGAAGATTTATTTGCTGCGGGAGACCGTAAGTTGGTGAACTTCAAAACATACTATTACCTGGCAGTTGCTTATGGTTACAATAGTTATAAACCATATGATCCAAGTGATGCACAGTACCTGGATGGTCAGAAAAAACCATATTTACGTTCACGTATTAATGCAGACGGTACACCGTTAGCGGGTATTCCTGCAATTCCTCACAACATTTCACCGGAATTGGGTGGATCGATGGCAAACTCTGTTTACGGACAGACACCACGTATCACCCGATTGGATGGAACCGGAAACGGGGGAAGAGAATTGGAATTGACTACTGCATCGG
>NZ_CAMLDC010000019.1 GCF_946478805.1 uncultured Fluviicola sp.
TTTCTTATTGGCAAGCCCAAGATTCGCCATTATTTATATCAATCGGGTTATCACTGCAGAACAGAAGTAATCCGGTTATTGGCCCTGAACACAATTCTTTCATAGATAAATAATCAAGTGCCCGTTGGTTTGGCAAGGTCGGATTGAATTTCAATTTATCTTGTTTGTTCGTCATTCGGGAACTGAAAACCCCAATTACCGGACCTCCATCCGTTCTGGACAAATTTGTAAATGTGGGTTTGTTTTGAGCCAAAGAAGAACTTGGCTGATTCACCAGGATATATTTACTCAAATCTTCAGAACCTCCCGTCATGATTAACCTGATAGAGGTCATCTCGCGTTTTGTAATACTTGCATCATTGGTGCAATTTTGTTTCACCAAGTTATAGAAAGTTTCTCCGCTGGCAACAAAATTAGATGCGGTTCCTTGAATTTGGTCTCCGTTGAACTCATTGACTTTCCAGATAAATGATTTCTGAACCGGAACACCATTGAAATACTCATTGAAAAAGAACTGGATGCGGGCATCAATCACTTTTGCGTTTCCATTGCTTACCTTTAAACCTGCAGAAGCATATTCTTTAATACCGTTCACTGTTTTTACGAATGAGTAATTCCCGTTACCGGAAGGGGAGGTGATTGACATTCCGGTAACCAATTTGGTTTCACCATTCACGACAATTTGACCTCCGTTAACGTCAGCAATTATTTTATAGGTTGCATCATCCTTTAAAGCCGTTAAAAGATTCTGGTCTCCGATAGCAGGGGGATTCAAGCTATTATAAGAATCTGTCTGGAAGTAATATACTTTTTGATTCGGGCTATAGAAAGCACCGGGAACTTTGTTTGTCAGAATGGTATCTTTTAAAGTCCAGGTTCTGATTTTCGTAAAAACATTATTTGGGGGCAGGGAGGCCCATTCTTCTATTTTGATATCTACATTTTGAAAATAACTTGAATCTTCAATCAGGGCAACCTCCAATGAATTATTGGAACCACCGAAAGTTCGTGTAATTTTCACATAATGCAAGGAATCGTTTTTATCCAATAATCCAAACAAAACAGGAGTTTCCACATGCTCTCCGGCGAAGTCAATATCGTCTTCACAAGAGGTGATCAATATCAAAGAAGCAAGGAGAATGGAGTAAAGTGAAAATTGGAGAAATTTCATAAGTATACAATTTGATTCAAATTTACAATTTAAAATGATAAGATAATCGAATTAAAATCAACAGAAGCTACTGTTGAATCAATCCTTTACGCGATTGAATCTCATGGCTCTGAGCATCCAGTTAGGTAAAAATGCTCCGGGTTTTTTATTCTTCAGATGGATATACCAACCTAATTTTTTCATTACGGGAACCTTATGAGTTTCAACAAATTCGATCCAGGTACCATCCGGATCTTCGATGTAACTGAATCTTCCTCCGGCTTCACCCATGTCAAAAGTCTTTCCGGAATCGACAGTGAATGGAAACCCTAATGATTCACATTCCTTTTGCAATTCGTCCATTCCTTGTACATCAAAACACAGATGGATGAATCCCCAATCTCCCCAAAAACGGTTTTTAAAGATCGGTTTTGCGTCCGTTCTTTCAATTGTCTGGATTAGTTCAATTTGAGTTGGACCCAATAATTTTGCGAATGGGCCTTTCCGGTCTTCAGAATGCTGTAATAACACTCTTCTTACTTTCTGATTTCCGTTTGGAATAGTATTGAATGCATCAAATGTGTCCGTAACATCGTATACGATTTTGTCGTAACCTAAAATAGTCTGATATAAAGGCAATGCCTTTTCTATGGAGCTAACTCCGATCATCGATCCTGCAACACCACCTGTTTTTCCTTCGAATTTGGTATCCATGAACCATCCTGAACCTTCTACTATATCAAAGAGATTACCATTCGGATCCTCTAGTAGGAAATGATAACTCCCATTGGGTAATTGCTGTGGCTCGGATAATACTTTCGCACCTTTTTTCACTAAGAATGCATGAGTCGCTTTGACATCTCTGGATTTGATCCTACATGCATACAAACCAAAGTCACCCAAAATAATCGGTTCTGTGCTTTTCTCAGTTGGACGTGAAGTAAATTGCCAAATCTCAAATCCTCCTCCGCTTTCCATAGAAAGAGCTAAGGTTGCAGTTCTCGAATGAATCACTCCACCTGTATATCGCGTCATCAAAGGCGCTTCAGCAGCTTCTTCAAAAATACGCACATCTACACCGAAGTGCTCTCTATACCATTTCCAAATTGATTGAACATCAGGAACACCGATTCCCATTTGCTGAATACCACAGATGATTTTTGTCATTTTTTTTGAATTTGATGCGAAGATACTAGGAATCTCGAAAGTTCAAATGTTCAGATGTTCAAATTGATCCCGATAGCTAACGGGATTTTAAATCTTGGTAACCATTTGAACTTGTTTTAACGGAAAGCCCGTTCGTGGAAAATGATAAACCCATAGGTGAATTGGAACGCCAAAGGAGTCTTTTGTTTGGGGAAGTAATTCAATGAAGCTCTAATTGGTCCCAAGGGCGAATGGTAAATGGCTGATAAGGAAGCAACCTGGGATTCTCCTTTAAATGGTTTCGAGTAGCCAAATGTGCCGTCGTCGTTTTTAGTAATGGAAATGAAGGGCTGATACCAATATCCATCTACCCGGATATCGATGTTTTTTCGCAATGAAAAGATAATGTTCAATCCTCCTCCGATGTATTGCGGTGACCGGTATTCCGTGAAAAAATAAGTTTGCAAATCGGGTAATGGCTGAAATGCGTTCATATTTAGAATAGTTGCAGTGTAGTTTTTCAATAAGGAAAGATTGGTAATACTTGCCAATCCGTGAATACCGAAGGAAAAATATTTCGTGCTCAGGGGAAAACTCTGGATTTCACCCCGGATGTTGAACCAATGGTGGCCATTTCTATAGTCGTATGGTTCAAGCGACGTTGATCCGGCAACACTGTGTTCCTGTGCACCGCTGTAAATGGCTTTAAACTGGGCAAGAGTTCCGGACGATGCCCACTGCTTCCTGTTTAACGAATTATGTTCCAATGTCAGCATCAACGTATTTCCAAATAAAATGGTTCTGTCAGTCGTGTCTTTATTGGTGAAGTCGGAACTTTGGTAATAACGGTCTTGTGTTTCAAAGTGCCTGTAATCGAAGGCGAACTTGGAGTTGTTGAAGATAGGGAGTTTGATTCCGCCACCTACATATGCTTCATTCTGAACAAGGAAGGATGGTTTTTCATCATCAAAGAAAGTAGTGAAACTTTTGAAATAATCCCACCGGTTGATTACTCCGTAGAAACTTGCAGAAATAGGGTAGTAGGATGGGAAATGCAAATCAATATTGGCCCTTCCCGAATTGTAGAATTTACCAAAATACCCGCCTGCTTGAATGGTGGTGGCAAAACGGTCCAGGCGCATGTAATTCAGCTGGACAAATCCTGTATTTATAGCTCTTGTACTTACAATTCCTCCCAAATCTATCCGGAATGGTTTCGATTCAGTGACTTTTATATTCAAGGCGTAAGTTGAATCCGGTTTCGCTTCCAGGGTAGGATATAAGTATTTGATCTGAGGAGTTGCATAGGTTCTGAAATAACGTCGTTTGAAACGCATTCCGGAAATCTCTTCCCCCTTTTTATTTTTCAGGATGGATTTTCTCACATAGCTTTCATCCAGACCAGATTTATTGGTGGTATTCACTTCTGAAATTACCAGGGGATGCACGCTTGCTTTGAACTCGGTTCTCCGTTTATTTAATTCCTCGGTCGAAATTCGGGCGTCCAACATGGTCTTGATACTGTCCATCATGGCAATAGTGGAGTTGTATCCGGCATCGATGGCTTCATCGACGTCATCAAAATCAAAGGTGCTGATATTTGATTTTGGCTCGATAATTATTCCTGATTCGCAAGGTATTTTAAAAGAGGTATGTGTTACCAACATGTTTGTCAATTGGCTGATCAGATCGTCTTCTCTCGGCGGGGATGCATTGTAGGAAACGTTACTTCCAATGATGAAATCGACCGGAAAACTGTTATACATGACATCCGAAGGAAAGTTGTTATAAAGCCCGCCGTCGAAGTAAAGGACTCCATTGATCCGGATAGGATTGACATAGAACGGGAATGTCATGGAGGCCCGGACAGCTTCGTTTAGTTGACCGGAGGAAAAGACAACTCCTCTTTTTGCAACAATGTCACTGGCTACACACCGGAATGGCACAAAAAGACTGTCAAAATTGTATTGTTTGGAAGCGCCGCTGGCACCAAACAAACGGAGCATTTCAAAATCCAGTAATTCAGGTCGGATGAAGTTGGTTGGCAATGATTTACTGAAAATGCTATCCAGTGAAAAGGGAAAGCTGATTCCGGAAGCATTCTCATTGTCTTCACGCAATAAAAACTCATACCGCTGTTCAATCGCTCCTTTGGACATTAATTGAAATTTATGGCTCAGCACATAATCTTCAATTTCCTTAGGAGAATAGCCGCTTGCGTACATTGCGCCTACCAAAGCGCCTGAAGAAGTACCTGTAATATAATTAATGGGAATGTTATTTTCTTCGAGTGCTTTCAGGACACCGATATGTGCAAAGCCGGAAGCGCCACCACCACTTAATACAACTCCAACCCCTTGAGATTGAACGAATAAAGGGGTAATGCTTAAGAATAAAATTATAGTTAATCGCTTTGCTAATTGCATGAAACTCAAAAGTAATTTTTTTTTACCTAAACGCATCTTGTTTTGCTTTATTTCTCTTCGATTTAGCAAAGCTCTGACCTTTTATCTACTTTTGCCGGGTTATCAATAATTGAATTCGCTTTATGAAAATAGTACTTAAGACATTTTACGGGTTAGAGGATGTACTCGCTGACGAACTAAATGAACTGGGTTTTCCCGATAGTACAAAACTGAATAGAGCTGTTCAGATTGAAGGTGATTGGAAAGATGTATATTTTCTGAATTTACATGTTCGTTGTGCAATTTCTGTTTTGGTTGAGTTGCGAAAATTCGCCGTTAAGTCAGAGAAAGACCTGTATACCGAAGCATCGAAAATCAACTGGTCTTCTTTATTTGATGTGAAGAAAACATTTGCAGTAAAAGGAGCGGTAAATTCCAGTCTTTTCAATCATTCCCAATTTCCTTTCTTACTAATCAAAGATGCGATTGTAGATCATTTCAGGGATGTGAAAGGAGAAAGACCTGATATTAATGTGAAGTCGCCGCAAGTAGTCATTGATCTATACGTTCGTGAAAATGAAGGAGTCATTTCGATCAATACAAGTGGTTTACCTTTGTTTCAAAGAGGTTATCGCCAATCAACGGGGGATGCGCCTTTGAATGAAGTGGTTGCTGCAGCTCTTTTGCGTATGAGTGAATGGGATAAGAAAACGACATTGATTGATCCGTTCTGTGGTTCCGGAACCATCCTGATCGAAGCGGCACTGCTAGCAGCAGGAATTCCTTCGAATATCGAAAGAACACATTACGCGTTCAAGAATATGGCGAATTTTGATTCTGATTTGTGGGAAGAAATCCATGCAAAAGCGAATAAGGTCGTGAAAGAACTTCCATGTGTCTTGATTGGCGGCGATATTGACTCTCAAATGGTCATGAAAGCAAAACGAAATCTGAGAGGTTTTTCATTCGGGAGATTTGTTGATGTTCACAATGCGGCTTTGGAGGAATTTCCGTTTCCGGAAGGTCCGGCTTTCATGATTACAAATCCACCTTACGGAGAACGTTTGGAGACGGATGTGGAAGAGTTGTATGGATCATTGGGAAGTATTATGAAACATCAACTTCTTGGTTATTCTTGTTTCGTGATTTCTTCCAGTGAAGAAGGGTTCAAATATCTGGCGTTGAAACCGGATAAGAAATACAAACTCTTTAATGGAGATCTGGAATGCTCCTTCAGAAAATATTCAATTTACGAAGGTTCCAAAAAGGGAGTAGAAAGATCAGAAGATTAAGGCGTAATGATAATCCGTTCGGAAATTACTTTCTCATTGTCAAAATACACGAAGGTATAAACCCCGACGGGCAAGGAAGAAACGGTAAGTTCGTTGTTTTCTGTTGAAGAATGGTTCAGCGCAATTTCCCTTCCGGATGTATCAAACAGTTTTGATGCAAGTAAGGTTTTGTAATCTCCTGTGATCTGAATTTCCCCGTTTGATGGGTTGGGATAAATTGTCAGTCCATGGATCTTTTTCGGTTTGATCGATCGGATATCGTGAAACCGTGTCAATCCGTTGAAATCTGTCTGTGACAGACGGTAGTAACTGACCACGTCCTGATATGGATCGTAATCATATAGCTTATAATGTAATGGTTCGAAACTGGTTCCGGCTCCCTTCATGGTAGCAATGGGATCGAAGTGAATACCATCCGTGCTTCGTTCAATAGTGAAAAAATCGTTGTTCAGTTCTGTTTCGGTCCACCAATCGCATGCAACGGCGTTATTTTCCGATGAGACTTGGATAGTGGTTAGTTCCACCGGAAGTACACTCAGGCAACTTACGCAAGTTGCACCGCTGGAAGTGGTTGAATAGGTAATAATTTCATCTGCACGGTTAGCAGTTCCCGAAACAACAATTGTTCCCGGTCCGACAAGAACGTAGCTATCTGTCAATGATGCATTGGAAGCACCTGTTTGAAATGATTTTGATCCTCCTGAAATATCAACTTTCATCTGGTCTCCACCATCAGCTCCTGACGCGGAACAACCGCCGGATCTGTTTTGGATCAGTGCAGTAACTGTATAGGTGCATCCGTCCGGAACAACAATGTTTACAGACATGGCCAATTCTCCGCTGCTACAGTTTCCTGTAACTGCCGGAGAGCAGTTCGGACCGCCAAAACTGCTTAAGTTGCAACCACTTTGACATCCGCAACCGGAACCGGTAACTCCAATTGCTCCTGAAGGGCATTGTGAAAATAAGTTGGAATTGGTGCCAATTAAAAAATATGATAGGAACGCAAGTTGTAGAATTTGTTTCATTGTAATAGGAAAAATAATTATCCATTCGGATGAAACAAAAGTATCTTAACCGTTTAGTCGGTTGTTTATTAGTAAGTTATGTTATAAATAAATTTGAAATGAAGCTAAATTGATTTTGTTTAATTGAATTTGAAGAGAATGTTATGGGAATAGGATGCCTAAGGGGTATAAACAAAATGGGGACACGATTAATCGCATCCCCATTTTTTGGTTATTTATTGATTTTTATCCTCTTTTGGCGATCGGAACATACTGTCTGGTAGTTTCTCCGGTGTAGATTTGTCTTGGACGACCGATTGGTTCTCCACCTTCAGACATTTCTTTCCATTGTGCAATCCATCCTGGTAAACGACCCAATGCAAACATGACTGTAAACATTTCAGATGGGATACCTAAGGCTTTGTAAATGATCCCGGAATAGAAATCCACATTCGGATACAAGCTTCTTGATTTGAAGTACTCATCTTCCAATGCGTATTTCTCCAATTTTTTAGCAATTTCTAATAAAGGGTCGTTGATTTTCAATTTCTCCAATACGTCATCTGCCGCTTTTTTAATGATCGTTGCACGTGGATCGAAGTTTTTGTAGACACGGTGACCGAATCCCATCAAACGGAACGGATCATCTTTGTCTTTTGCTTTCAATACCCATTTGTCAACATCACCACCGTCGTTGTGGATTTTTTCCAACATTTCGATTACTGCCTGGTTAGCTCCACCGTGAAGTGGGCCCCAAAGAGCCGAAATACCTGCGGAAATGGATGCGTATAAGTTCGCTTGTGATGATCCAACGATACGAACTGTAGATGTAGAACAGTTTTGCTCGTGGTCAGCATGTAAGATCAATAATTTATTTAATGCATCAACAACAACAGGATCCACTTTGTAATCCTCAGTTGGCATTGCAAACATCATGTACAGGAAATTCTTCACGTAATCATACTCATTCTTTGGATACATGAATGGGTGACGCATCGAGTTCTTGTAAGACCAAGCAGCAAGTGTTGGCAATTTAGCTAACAAACGTAAGATCGTTCTGTTCTTTTTCTCTGCACTTCTATTCGGATCCAATGATTCAGGATAAAAAGTGGAAAGTGAACAAACCATGGATGACAATACTCCCATCGGGTGAGCCTGAGCAGGGTATGCTTCAAAGAATTGTTTCATGTCTTCATGCACCAAAGTGTGTTTGGTGATACTTGAAATGAACTCATCCAATTGCTCTTGAGTAGGTAATTCACCATAAATCAACAAATAAGCAACTTCAATGAAAGTAGCGCTTTCTGCCAATTGCTCAATCGGATAACCACGGTAACGAAGGATTCCTTCTTCACCATCTAAAAAAGTAATGGCGCTGGTTGTAGCACCTGTATTCTTGTAACCTGTATCTAAAGTTACATATCCTGTTTCTTGACGCAGCTTTGAAATGTCAATAGCCAATTCATTTTCAGTGCCTTGTACAACCGGGAATTCGTAAACCTTCCCGTCTAATTCGATTTTCGCAATTTTGCTCATGATGATCTATAAGAGTATTATCTAACAATTTTTATTAGCCGCACTAAATTAATAAAGAATTGAATACAATAAACTGCCATGGTAATCTTTTTTTTGCTAAAAAAGGTTAGCTAAAAAGGCCTGTAGTTTCTTTTCTACAAGCCTTTTGTTTTTATTGTAAATAGTAAAGAGTTATCCCTACAGGTTCTTCATGGTATATTCCAACATCATCGTGAAAAGATGGTTTCTTGTATTCCCACCATAAATTCCATGGTTCTTATTTGGATAAACGAATAAATCAAACTGTTTGTTTGCTTTCACCAAAGCGGTGATGAACTCCATTGTATTCTGATAATGCACATTGTCATCAGCTGAACCGTGGATCAATAAAAATTTCCCTTTTAACTTGTCTGCATGATTTACCGGAGAGTTGTCGTCATATCCGCTTGCATTTTCTTGCGGGGTTCTCATGAAACGTTCCGTATAGATATTGTCATAATTTCTCCAATTGGTAACCGGTGCTACGGCAATTCCCATTTTGAACACATCGGAGCCTTTTGTCATAGCCAAGGAAGTCATGAATCCGCCATAACTCCATCCCATGATTCCGATTCTGTCTGGATCAACATAGGATTCTTTTTGAAGGTACTTAGCTACTGCAATCAGATCTTCGGTCTCCAATTTACCTAATTGCAAGTAAGTCGACTTTTTGAATTTCGCTCCTTGAAATTGGGTTCCTCGGGTATCCACACAAAAAACAATGTATCCTTTTCGTGTCAACAGCTGGTGGTACAGGTAATTTGCTCCGTCATAATCATTGGTAACCATATTGCTACCAGGACCACAATAGACATTGAAATAAACCGGGTACTTTTTGCTTGGGTCGAAGTTTGCAGGTTTCATCATCCATGCATTCAATTTTCCGGCAGCACCATCCACTTGAATGAATTCTTTCTGACTCAGGTTCATTCCGTTTAACTTGTTCTGAAGTTCCGTATTTGCTTCCAATACCTGGAATTCTTTTCCGGTGCGGTCACACAGGGTATATGTCGGAACCGTATTTGCACTTGAACTTGTTCGGATGAAATAATTGAATCCGGGTGCAAATTCAGCTTCGTTGTATCCGGTGGCTTTTGAAATCAGTTTCTTATCTGTTCCTTTCCAATGAATGGAATAGAGTGATTTGTTGATCGCTCCGTTTTCCGAGGAGGAATAAAATACCGTTCCTTTCTTTTCATCAATTCCATACAGGTCGATCACATCCCAATTACCGGAAGTCACTTGACTTAGGTGTCCTGCAAAAGTTAGGTGATAGATGTGATTGTATCCGTCTTTTTCTGAAGTGCGAAGCATGGATGCCCCGTCTTTCAACAAGATTACATTGTCTGCATCCAGATAGGTATCTGTTTGTTCCTCGTAAAAAATACGGTCGGTCGGGGTTTCCGGATTTGTTACCAAATGGTATTTTACCTGGCTTTGGTGGCGATTCAATGTGGAAACGAATACTTCATTTTTGATCGGTGACCATTGAAAGCGGGGTAAATATTCGTATTCACCCAAATTCACCGCTTTTATAGTACCTGTTTCACTGTTTGCAATATGGAAAGTCACTTTTGAGTTTGCTTCTCCGGCTTTTGGATATTTAAAGGTGTATTCTTCCGGGTAAAGTGATCCGTACATCGCCATTTGGAACTGCTTCACATCTGTTTCATCAAAACGCATGAAAGCAAGGTATTTTGAATCGGGAGACCATTCGAATCCTTGTGTGATCGCAAATTCCTCTTCGTAAACCCAATCAGTTGTACCATTGATGATGCTATTCTGTTTTCCATCAAAGGTGATTTGCTTGTTGGTGTGGTTAACCAGGTCATATACAAACAGGTTATTTCCTGAAACATATCCCAATTTGGTTTCGTCGGGAGAGAAAGTTCCCAATGTTTGAGGAGCATCCGAATTGCTTACTTTATATGTCTCTTTGGTTTGGACATTGTAAGCGTAATAAGTAGTGGAAAAACTGTGTCTGTAAATGGACTTGGTGTTTGACTGAATAAGTAGCCATTTTCCACTCTTGCTCAATTTTCCATCATCCAACTCTACCTTTTTGCCATTGAACTGAATCGTTGACAAATTAACAAGGACGGTACCTGCACCTTTATAATCTTTGAATTGGTACTTTTTCATAAAGTACTGATTGTCTTCTTCAACAATCTTGGTAAAAGACTGACCATCACTTAGTGCAGTGAAGCCTTCGATACGATTGGGGTAAAACTCACCCGATTTCCAGATACTTTCAACCGTCAGGTTTTGAGCATATCCAAATGAGATGATACAGATAAAGGAAATGACTAATTTAATTCTCATACAATTGTGTTTTGGGCAAAAATAACCAAAAAGTGTTCCGAAGGGAGTGAATTATTGATGAGTGGTGTAAAATAGTTAACGGCTTGTTTAATATGAGGTTGATTGAATGAAATCTACGTGTATAACCTTAGTTGATTGTTAACAATTATGTAATGTAGGTATGAATAATTTGGTTTAACTTTGCCTCGTAAATTTCTGAATGTTCTCCTTGATGCTGTGTTTTATGCAGACTGAAACCATTTAGAAATACAAAATTTGGTATAATGAAATAGAAATGAATCGTATCCATAATAGCAAAGACTTCTCCCGAAGTGTTTGGAGCTATTTTTCGGTAAATGAGCCGAATGGATCCGTTGTACCATTACACTGTATTTTATCTGTAAATTTAATAATCAATTAGTTATGAAAAGAACATTACTATTTTTAGGTATGTTGTCTACTGCTGTTGCTGTTCAAGCACAAAACTGTTCGGAAATATTTATCTCTGAGTACGTTGAAGGAACCGGAAACGATAAGGCAATTGAGTTGTATAACCCAACAGGTTCAGCTATCAGTTTAACTGGTTATAGAATTGAACGCTTTTCAAATGGGCAAGCTACATCAAATACAGGTGGTGTATTGAATTTAAGTGGAACGATCCAAGCATATTCTACATTTGTAGTTGTAAACGGTCAAACAACAGCTCAGCCAAACTCTCCTGCCTGTTCTCCTGCTTTACAGACAATGGCTGATCAATTGGATCATGCTTATCCGGCTCCGACTTACATGAATGGAAATGATGCTATTGCTTTGTTTAAAAATACATTAATGATTGATTTAATGGGGAAAATCGGTGATGCTGCTATGGGACAAGGTGCTTATGGTTGGGGAGATCAGCCTCCTTATGATGGGTCTGTAGGTCGCGTTTGGACGGAAAACCATACATTGATTCGCAAAGCATCTGTTAAGACAGGAGTTACTGTTAACCCGGATCCGTTTATTGTAAATCAACAATGGGATTCTTTACCGAAAGACACCTGGACAAATTTGGGATCTCACACATGTGATTGTTTCTTAAGCGTGGGTGAAAACAAATTGAATACAGTTTCAATTTTCCCGAATCCTAATGCAAATGGTGTTCTTTATATCAATACAAACAATGCAATCGAGACAATCGAGATCGTTGATTTGCTTGGTAAAGTGGTAGCGAAAGAAGTGAAAAACGACCAAAGCACAGCTGCAGTTGTTTCTTTAACGGATAAATTAAGAAAAGGATCCTATTTGGTAAGAATCAACTTTACGGATAAATCTTCTTCTCAACAAAGCATTATAATCGAGTAATTCATAAGTTCTCCATTTTATACTGTTTTATACTGATTATGAAAAATCTGCTATTGATTTGTTTCCTGTTCATTGGTGTGTCCGCTTTTTCGCAGGAAAAAGTGACGTTGAGCGGTGTGGTAACAGATCCTGAAACGAATGAACCCGTTGTCGGTGCGCTTGTTGTTTGTGATTCGATTCTGAAAGCAAACACGGATGTCGACGGAAAATATACGTTCCAAGTCTCGAAAAATGCAAGCCATAAAATTACAATGGACTACTTCGGTTTTGATAACTATGAAGCTGTTGTAGCGGTCGGAAATGCAGATTATGTCCATGATTTCACACTTAAAGTGAGTGAGAATATCATTGAAGATGTGGAGATCGTTCGCGATGTTGCTAAACTAAGAGAAACACCCATTGCGTTTTCAACTATTTCTGCAAAACAGATCGCTGAGGATTTGGGTACACGTGATTTACCGATGATCCTGAATTCCACGCCGGGTGTTTACGCAACGGAGCAAGGAGGAGGATCAGGAGATTCCCGAATTTCTATCCGCGGATTCGATCAGCGAAATGTAGCTGTTCTGGTGGACGGTGTTCCGGTAAATGACATGGAAAATGGTCAGGTTTACTGGAGTAACTGGGACGGTTTGGGTGATATCACCAAGACAATCCAGGTTCAGAGAGGATTGGGAGCTTCCAAACTTGCAATTACTTCCGTTGGAGGAACAATGAACATCATTACCAAAGGAATTGACCAAAAGTTCGGTGTTCACGTGAAAGGTGAAGTGAATGATTATGGACTTTACAAGGCATCCTTCGGTTTAAATACAGGGATGTTGAAAGGTAACTGGGGAATTTCGGTTGCGGGTTCCAGAAAATGGGGGAGTAGTTATGCGAATGCAACGTTTGACGATGCCTGGTCTTACTTTTTCAAGGTTCAGAAGAAATTCGGTAAGCATTTATTGAGTTTCGGTGTGAATGGCGCTCCTCAATCTCACGGACAAAGAACAACTAAGTTGCCTATTGCTGTGGTAGATGAGAAATTGGCTAAACAAGCCGGAGTTGATTATCAAAGACAAATAGATTCGGTGGCAAATACAAGTAATCTGTATTATACCACATCTGCTATCGGTGCTCGTGGAAACAAATACAATCCGAATTACGGAATGGTTAACGATGAGGTTTTCAATGAAAAAGTGAATTACTTCCACAAACCGCAATTCAATTTGGCTCACTCTTGGAATCCGAACAATAAGTTCAATTGGACAACCATTGCATACCTGTCAATCGGTAAAGGAGGAGGTACTGCAATGAGGAATACTCCTGCGCGCGATACCACTACAGGTCTTTACAATCTTCAAGGGATTTATGATCAAAATTCGAAAAGCATTTCAAGTTTGTATAGCACAACAGAGCACTCCTCGTCAAACTATTTAAGATCTGCGAATAATGATCATAAATGGGTGGGGTTGATTTCATCAGTATCTTACAAGATCAATAACCAGATTTCAACATTATTTGGGATCGATGCAAGGTATTACAGAGGAAGCCATTATCAAACAGTATATGATTTGATGGGTGGGGATTATGCAATCGACAACTCGGACAAAAATCAACCGAAAGGTATAGACAACCTGAGCTATGCCATGAAACGTGAAGGGGATAAGGTTTCTTACCATAATGATGCAATCGTGATGTGGGGAGGAGCTTTCGGTCAGGTAGAGTACAAAAAAGATAAATGGTCGACTTTCTTAACAGGGTCACTTTCCGAAACAGGTAATCAACGAATTGATTATTTCAAAAAGAAAGACCTTGTTTTTGACGACACAACCATGGTGCAGGCGGTAGGATATGGAGATACGGTAACTTACAAAGGTAACAAGTACACCAACCAATCCTCGGAAGCAAGAACAGCAACTACAGATAGAAAGTGGTTCATGGGTGGAACAATCAAAGGAGGAGTCAACTACAATATCAACAAGAGTCACAATGTCTTTGTAAACCTTGGATATTTGAGTATTGCTCCGAAAATGAATACCATCTTTGACAACAATAATTTACCGTTCCTGGAGGCGAAAAACCAAAAAGTTGCTTCTGTGGAGGTCGGATACGGTTATAAAAGCAAGAAATTTGCGGCAAATGTGAACTTGTATTATACCTTGTGGAAAAACAAACCGCCTCAGTACACTCCAACGGTTGTTACTCCGGATGGGACATTCTCCTACAATATCAACGGATTGGATGCATTACACAAAGGGGTTGAAGTGGATTTCAACTACAAGGTGACTCAAAAAATCAACCTGGAAGGTGTTGTGACGGTTGCTGATTGGAAAACAATTTCGGGATCTAAAGTGTATATCATTGATAACAATGGTGTGATAGTTGACTCTGTTGACTTCAGTGCGAAAAATGTACACGTTGGTGATGCAGCCCAACTCCAGATCGGGGGTTCCGTGCGGTATGAGATCATCAAGGATTTATATGTCAAATTAAGATATACTTACTTCGGAAGAAACTTTGCAAATTTCGATCCATTGGCTCTTGTCGGAGCAAATAAGGATCGGGAATCATGGCAAATGCCGAGCTACGGACTATTGGATTTTAACGTAGGATATACTTTCAGATTATCTAAAGTGTATTTTACATTGAATGGTGGAATAATGAATATCCTGGATAAGGTATACATCACCGATTCACAAAATGGGGCAAACTTTGACGCCACTTCAGCGACAGTTTTCGTTGGAATGGGTAGAAGATTTAACCTGGGATTAAAAATAGGAATTTGAAACAAATGAAAAAAATGAGAAAGTCGATTTTTTTAGTACTGCTATCAGCCTTTGCTTATAGCGTATCCGTAGCACAAGCAGTGTTACCAACTACATGGAGTTTTACAACCACTACATTACCGGTAGGGTGGACAGAATCCGGAACAGCATTCTATACTGCTTCAGGGAATACACCGCCAGCAATGAAGTTCGACGGAACAGGTGATTACATGATCGTCAACTTTGCGAGTGCTCCCGGGGCATTGACTTATTATTTGGCTGGAAACTCTTTCACAGGTGGAACATTTACGGTGGAAGAATCGGCAAATGGTTCAACATACACCGCTTTACATACACATACAGCTCCTCCGGCAGGAGTTTACCAAATGTACACGGATAACCCGAATTCGTTGACACGTTTTATCCGGTTCATTTATACGAATAAGGTAAGCGGGAATATCGGATTGGATGACGTTACTATCGCTGCCGGTGCAGCGACACCATCTCAGGAGATCAATGTGAAATACGGAAGTACAACAATCGTTTCCGGTGGTACTCAAACAGTGAGTTCTCCGGTTGCAACAATGACTCCGTTTGTATTCACGGTTGAAAATCTTGGAACAGCGAATACATTGAATATTTCAAGTGCCGTGATTTCAGGTGCAAATGCTGCTGATTTCTCAGTTGCATCTTTCCCTTCTACAGTGGCCGCAACTGCAAGCCAATCGTTGACTGTAAACTTCACTCCTTCAGTGGCTGGAACAAGAACTGCCGTTTTGACGATCAACAGTGATGATTCCGATGAGGCAGCTTACGTGATTAATTTGAATGGTATCGGTGGTAGCTTTGCTACTGAACCGGCTAGTCAACCGACAAACCTTGTTTTCTCTAACGTGAAATCATACAGGTTGACAGGATCTTTTACAAGTTCAGCTGCTGATGGTTATCTGGTATTGCGTAAAAAAGGTTCAGCTATCACTGGAGTTCCTGTTGACGGAACACTTTATCAACGTGGAGACATCGTTGGAGATGCTCAGGTTGTTTATTCAGGAGCGGGAACATCTTTTTTGCCTAACAATATCGTGGCAAGTACAGGATATTACTTTGCAGTATATGCTTACAATGGAGCAGGGACTTATATAAATTATTTGACAAATGCTCCTTTAGCTGGAAACGTTACTTCTTCAGGTTCCATGCAGCCTGTAGGTTATTACTCTACCATATCCACAAGCAGTCCTACATTTGTTGCAGACTTACACACCTTGGTGAATCCTCACCAAATGCAATTCTATAGTAATTATGGACCGTTGATGGTCGCTAAGTTTGCTGTACGTGATACGACAATGGATCGTCGTGTAGTTACATGTGTTTACAGCGGTGAAAACATCATCTACACAGAACCGTTTGACTTTACTGCTACAGGAACAAGCCGTGAGCATACATATTGCCATAGCTGGATGCCAACAAACCCTGCACAAGCTTTACCTGAATACAATGATTACCACCATTTGTTCCCGACAAATCAAAACAATGCAAACGCGTTGAGAAGTAATTACCCACTAGGTAAAGTTGTAACTCAAACAGGTGGTTATTTAGGATGTAAATTCGGAACTGATGCAAATGGTCACCAGGTTTTTGAACCAAGAGACGAACATAAAGGTGATGCTGCACGTGCGATGATGTATGAAGCGATTTGTTACACTACCGTAAGTGGAAACAACTGGGGATTCCCGAATCCGATCAGCAGTTCTATTCCTTACGGACAGAACCAGGCGATCCTGAAACAATGGAACTTACAAGACATGCCGGATTCATGGGAAATTTCAAGAAACGATTATATCGATTCATTACAAGACAATAGAAACCCATTTGTTGATAACCCGAACTATGCTTGTTTTGTGAACTTCACGAATATGAGCTACGAATCTTTAGGATGTACTGCTAATGTAGAAGAAGCATTGTTGAACGGATTTATCTTGTATCCCAACCCGGTAACCAATGTATTGGTGATGAATGTGGATGCAACTACGATTACAGGTTACCAGATCATCGCAACGGATGGTAAAGTTGTAAAATCTGCTGAAGGGATCAATCAGGTTTTGGTTGAATTAAATATTCAGGATTTGAAAGTAGGTTCGTATATTGTGAAAGTAAGAACGCCCTACGGAGAAGCACAAAAAACAATCGTTAAAAACTAAAGATGAAGAAACTTGTTTTTCTTTTTTTTCTAATAGGAGCAGGTCTTTCGGCCTGCTCTTATCATTTACAGGTAAATGGATCGAAGCAGAATGTGGATGATTCAAGTAAACCATCTGTAGAAATGGACTCATTGATAGCGCCTTATCGAAGGGAGATGTTAAAGGAATTCGGTTTGGTGATCGGTGAAGCGACTACTGACCTTGTTACCGGAAGACCGAACTCATCCCTGGGGTTTTGGTTGTGTGATGAGCTGATTAAGAAGTCAAAGGATAGTGTGTTTTTCACAGAGGAACCTTTAGTAGCATTTATCAATATTGGTGGTTTGCGGGCCGATATACCCAAAGGACCGATTACGGTGGGAGATATTTACAAGGTGATGCCTTTCGACAACCGGATGGTCTATCTGAAACTGTCACTTGACCGGATTCCGGAAATGGAGGCTTACTTGAAAGAGAAAGGAGGAGAACCCATCGGAGGATTCCGTTTGGTGAAGGGAAAACTTCAGTTTCCGGATAGTTTGGCTCAAACCAAAAAATACTTTTGGGTGGTTACATCCGACTTTTTGGCAAACGGGGGAGACAATATGTTCTTCTTTAACAATCCCTTGCAACGATTTGATACAAATATCCTATTCCGGGACTTCATTATCGAAGCTGTTAAAAAAGAGAAAAAAATTGCTTTTTATCCGGAAGAAAGAATAAATTGGTAACATGGAACGAAGATTATTTTTACAGCAGACCGGTGTGATTGCAGGAGCTGCCATAGTTGCTCCATCATTGATGAGTGCTAAGAAAAAGCAGCAAAAATTGGTGATCTTACATACCAATGATACCCATTCGAACATTGATCCATTTCCAGTAAACCATCCCAAGTTTCCAAATATGGGCGGTGTTTCCAGAAGAGCGAGTTTGATTCAATCGGTCCGGGACCAGGAAGAACACGTTTTGTTGGTCGATGCCGGAGATATCTTTCAGGGAACTCCTTATTTTAATAAGTTCAAAGGAGTATTGGAAATGAAAACCATGGCTGCAATGAATTATGAAATTGTGACGCTTGGTAATCACGATTTCGATATCGGAATGGAGGCATACAAAAGTGCCTTGTCCAATGCTTCGTTCCAGGTTGTAAATGCCAATTACGAACTGAGTTCTACACCACTTTCCGATGTGGTGAAACCATATACGATTGTAAAGAAGGGTGGATTCAAGATCGGTGTTTTCGGCGTAGGAGTGGATCTTCAAGGATTGGTTCCTGTTGAAAGCTGGCAAGGATTGACTTACCAGGATCCCATTCGGGAAGCACAAAAACAAGCAGACACTTTACGCAAAGAAGGTTGTGATGTGGTGATTTGCCTGTCTCATTTAGGATATGAATACAAAACCACCCAGGTTTCAGATAAAGTTTTGGCAGCATCCACATCCGGAATTGATGTCATTATCGGCGGACATACACATACCTTTTTGGAAGAGCTCCAGGAGTTCAAAAACAAGGATGGAAAAAATGTATTTGTGAACCAGGTAGGTTACGGAGGATTGAAATTGGGCCGGATCGATATTGAATTATGTATGGATTCCGGCAAGTTTACGATTGCATCCATCAATCAGTTGCTAGACGAGAATATTGTATAATTCGGTACATTATAAAAATAAGTGGGTTCCCGATTAATCGCGAGCCCACTTATTTTTTATTATTGGATTCATTGAGGAATAGCTTCCATTTGCTCCTTGGATAATTTGATGATTGCAATGCGATCAAAACTTCCCATGATCTTCGCCTGAAGAAGGATATTCAAACCGCTGTCTTCAGTCTGGATGAAATCACAAGCTGTGTACGGAATGTTTTTCCCCAGGTATTTTTTTCCGACCAAGGAGCCACTTCCTCGATCGTAGATGCTCAATAACAACTGATTGCTTCTTGTTGAAGATAAAAATGCCTTGTATTGTAAGCTATTGATCGCAACATCCTTGATCAGTACCGGCTTTTCCGCATCTAACTCCGAAAGACCTTGTGCAGGAATGGATTCCGTGATATCAATGGTTGTAGGAGTGAGTGGAACGCTGGCATTGTAATAGATATTATCGTAAGAAAAGCGCGCCAGTGAGAATTGAGAACCTCCTGAAGGTGAAATAGCAGCCAATCCGCCATTGAATCCCGCCCCATTGTAAACACCTGTGAAATTCAGGTTTTGATCCAGGAAGATCAATGAAAAACTGTAATTGTAGAATCCATTCATTACAATATAGTTTTGTTCGGGTGTTGAACTTACAAAGAATGGCATACGTTTCCCGTTAAACGTGATATGGTTTACAATCCGGTCTTCCACATCCGTGAAAATATCCAGGTCCGCAGATTGTGTAATGGAACTCAGGTCTGCAGTCAATTTATGAATACCGGTTTGCATACTCAAGCGATTGTAATTTTGAATGTAGATACCTGAACCGGAATTATAAGCGTATGTAGGATAAAGGACATTGGGAAAATTGGAAATTTCTGTAGTGGTATGATTTCCCTCATCGATTTTCAAAATATAGGTGAATAATCCCACAGCATCCATACAAACCAGGTAGTTTTCCCCGTTGCTCTTGATCAGGCTGGGAACGGCATTCACGTAATTGGAAGGAAGTTCATAATTCCATACAAATTCCCCTGCATTATCAATCTTCATTAAATGGATCCTCCAGCCATCATAAGCACTCATTACAAGATATCCGTCGTTGCCCGCAGAAGTGGTGATACTCAGGGGGTGAAAATGTTTGTTGCCATTTTCATCGTCGTAGATCTTAATGAAAGAATCTTCCGGTTTGGAGTCCTTTTTACATCCGGAAAAGCTTGCTGCCAATCCTAAAAAAATCATGCAATAAACAACTAGTTTCATAATACCGATATTGATTCAATTAATGTCTGCTTTTTCTAAGGATTCCGAGCGAAATAGAGTTGTCGATCGGGAACATGACCGTCAACTGAAAATTCAGGTTCATGAGTTTTATCTGATCCAATACGTCCAGATACTGAGCACTGAATCCGGTGTAATCCGCATAGCGGTTTTTATCGTTCACCATGGAACGGAATCCATATTGAAAATTACTTTCCAGGCTGATGGCAAAATAATTTGCAAAATACGTGAATCCGACACCTGCCGAAAGACCGAAATTGGCTTTGTTGATATGTTCCGTCAGGTCTGCTTCTCCTGTTTGATCTGCTGTTTTTTTGTCCACTTCTTTATCAATCGTATAATCGTAGAAGATGGTTTTTTTAGCCTGGTGTTTGAAATTGGTGAAGATTCCGGCTTGCACATAGGGCGAGAATTGGGAAACCGTAAAGTCCCAACGCACGAGCAAAGGAAGGTTGACTCCAGATAATTTTTGCTGGTGCATCATTTCCATTGAAAAGTCAGCCCCGTTCACCGTATCCGACCAGGAATAAGCTGTCCGGTAATTAAAGCTGTTGGTCTGATAGGAAGGTTCGAAAACAACCGAAAGGTTCTTCGAGAAAGAATAAGAAAGATACAACCCGAATTGGGAACCCTTGTTTTTGAATAAGCGTTGATAATCTTTTTCCGCATCCACATTGTTGGTCGATGATTGAGGAGTTGCCATCAACAAGCTATAGTCCTTTACCACATGTGCGCTGCTGAAATTCATCCCGCCCAATAGCCCGATGTAAATTTTGTTTTTTCGGTGTACGGTGTATTTTTTTTGTGCCCTTCCATTCAAACTGAACAGAAGGAGCAACAGAAGAAGTGAGAAGCGATTGAATACCATTATTTTGAAAGGATTACTTTTTTAGTAAGTACGACACTGTCATTTGCAACAAGTGTAACGAAATACGTTCCGTTCGCATAGTGCGATAAATTGAAATCAAGTACATGTTCTCCCGGAACAGTTGGAGCATCCGCAATATTCCCGATGATTCGACCGGAAATATCTTTCACCTCAATATGCACTTTGGTTTCCTTTTGCAACAGGTAGGAGATACTGATACTTGAATTGGTCGGATTCGGATAGCACTTCAGCCATAAATTCTCTTTGAACAGTTCGGAAACACTCAACGCTTTACATGCCACGTAATCCACCCGATTGGCTACGAAATTCTCAAATTTCACATGTTCGATCGCTGCATCAGGTGCACCGAACCAGTCTTTGACGACAGAGGTGAACACCTGGCGGTAATCGTGTTGCAACGGGATGTTTCCATTTTGAAGGTTCTGTAAATCGGGATTGTCTCCATAAACTCCCGGATTCAGACACGTTCCGTAAACCAACATCGGAGCTGCGTTCCCGTGATCCGTTCCGTAACTTGCATTGGATGCAACCCGGCGACCGAATTCAGAGAAGGTCATTGTCAAAACACGGTCGGCCAATCCTAAATTCGCCAGATCATCATAAAATGCTTTAACTGCGGAAGAAATATGGTACATCAATGCAGCATGAGAACCCATGGTCGTATTGTTATTGATAACCTGGTTGGCGTGCGTGTCAAATCCGCCGATTCTGCATAAGAAAATCTTGGTTCCGATTCCTCCGCTGATCAAACGCGAAACGATTTTCAACTGAGGTGCCAACGGATTATTCAAAGAACCGCTTGGAGCAATGTATGGATACAGATCGGGGTAAACAGTTCCGGAATTCGCACCGGCATCGTATACATCTCTCAATCGTTCGGCATAATTGTTCGATTGTCTTTCGATCTGCATGATGTATTCAATTTCATCACCTGCATGTGTGGGAGGGAAATTAGTTGGTTCTTCGGCTCCGACACTATTGATCAGGTTATAGAATGCGTCCGGGTTTTGAATCGAAAGTCCTGCCGGAATTCCTTGTTCCCGATGAAATGCAAGAGATACTCCGGTTCCGATTTCAAGTGCCAGGGGATCAGGAACTGTAGGGTTCGGATAACCGGTCGGGTAATCCGGGTAATAGTGTTCAAAGTAGCGGCCCATCCAACCCGAGTTGAAATAGTCGTCGTAGTTTCCACCCATGTACCAAACATCGCGGCTTCGGAAGTGAGAACCATTCATATTTTCATAGGAAACATTTTGGATGATTGCCATATTTCCTGCATCATACATCGCTTTTGAACCGACCATGTCCGGATGGAGCCCTACCTGTTTATTGGCAGGCAGATTTGGATCCAATGTGATGTAGTGACGCGTACCGCTTTGAGGAATCGCAATGTTTGGGCGTAAATTGTAGTAATTTCCGTATTGATTGATGGGGATCACCATGTTCAGGCCATCGTTTCCACCATGCAATTGTATCAGTACCAGTATTTTGTCATTCAGGCTCGATTTCGCCATGGACTCCAAAATTCCATCCGGTTGAGCGGCATGCAATGAGATACCGTTCAGTTTTAAAAGCACTCCGGTTCCTATTAAAGATGAAATGCGTACAAAGTCTCTTCTATCCATAATGCCTGCTGATTAAAATAATTGGTATTCCGGTGTTTGCATCATTGCTGTGATGAGGGCTTCCAATTGGAGCCGCACATTCACATCACTGCTGGTGTTCACGTAATTATTCCATTCCATGGTCCAATTCGAGGCCGGAAGTTGATCCAGCAAAACGGTATCCCTGAAATAATTGAAACGGGCGGAATCAATGGTCATGGGGAAAAGCCAACCAACCAGTTCCTGTACAAGAATTGTTGCGTCTCCCGGATTGGAACAATTGGTGTCCACGAATTCCACCACATCCAATTTTAACAACATACCACTGGTTCCTGTAAATCCGCTGATCAGGAGTTCTGAAAATTTATAGCGGTTTGCCAGGTAATTCGATGAGATCCAGTAACGATGATAATCCGGGAATTGGTAATAAGGTTCATATCCGGCCACGTCATATGGCTCGAAGAATTGAAGTCCTTGCAGCTCCAATTGACCGATAAGCTGGTTGTATAAATCGTAATGTGCCACCAATTGGGTGGTCTTATCAGGAACTGTTAAGTTGAATAAACGCATCGTTCCAATGACCAGGTCCATCGGCGATTTAATAATTGCACCGATATTGTTGTCTTCCGTTATGGGGGTATCCAGGTCGTAAAAGTGTTCACTTTGGAACAGAACATCCAGTACGGAAGTGATGTCGTAATTGTTGCTGACCAATGTATTTGCCAATGGTTCGATAATATCAGTCTCCACTTCCGGAGTGATATTGTAATAAACGAATTCCCTGTAAATCCGTCTGCAAATATGCCGTGCGGTATGCGGTGAAGCAAAAACCATATTGATCACATCGTCCAACTCCGTGTAAACGGCTGTTACAGCAGCATTTGTTCCCGTAATACTTCCGGTTTGAATAACTGTATTGCTGAATGCCCCTGAGAACTGTTTGGAACTCACATCGTGTTGGGAAGAGGTGGTTGCGCTTCCTTTTACCTTACCGGTCGGAAGAGTGGTGACCGCATCAATGGTCTGGTACGAAGTATCTATTCCCCAACCTGTCAGGGCTTTTGTAAGTGCTTGTACGTCCTGTTCCGTGAAATTGGTGTAATTCCCCAAACTCACTTCATCACCTTTCCCCACGGTATATAATTCCAAAAACTCGCGTGCAAAATTTTCCTGCGGAACACCTTTTATATTCAGGTTTCCGTCCAAGTGCACCAACATGGCGTTATCAATACAAATAGCTTTTACCAATTCCTTGTAGTTTCCTAATGCATAGAAACGGAGCAAGCGCGAGTAGTCAATTGCAAATTGCGGATTTCCTTCAATCCGGCTCATGATCATTGGAAAATGTGTATGGTAGAACCAGATCATCCGTTCAGTGAGATTCGGACCGGCAGAGCGCATATTTTCCATCCACCAGGTGCGAGTATAGTTTGACAAGGTCTCTGCATTTTGGTTTGAATTCACGGTATTGGGATACACCCAATCAGAACCGCTCATGGGATCAATGGGAAGCGGAGGGATTACTTGTGTTTGTGTAAGCACAGTAAAGGCTGCTTGTGAAGTCATTCCTGCGAAGGAGGAAATATCTTGCAATCTTGGGCCTAAAGTAGCACGACGCAGTAAATGCGCGGCTCTTTGGGTACCCAAGGCTCCAGTAATCGGATTGAGTGAAGCCATAAGTAACTAGTTGTGTTCGTTTTACTTAAAAAATCAATAGTACCAGTCAGTAACGCTAGTCAGACTTAATAGGAGAGAAGAGAGAATTCAGTTCTGAAGTTTAGAGAACCCAAGTTAGAATTTTTGTTTCACAATTTCAATAAAAAGTGATAGGTCAAGTGAAATTTTACCACCAAGGTTTTAGTTCTTTTTGGCTTAGACATTTTATGGTCGGGGGAAAGAGGCTTACTGAACGAATTCGGTAGTTGGTATTATTTTTCCATGAAATGAACAAATAAAGGTTTCGGCTGAATATTTTTTGCCTAAAACCAGTAGGGGCGCGATTAATCGCGCCCCTACTGGTTTATTAACTAATTGTGTTTTTTATTACAAATGGATCACTTCTCCATATGCAGCTGCGGCAGCTTCCATTACTGCTTCAGACATGGTTGGATGCGGGTGAACCGTTTTGATCAATTCTTCTCCTGTTACTTCCAGTTTACGGATAGCAACAATTTCAGCAATCATTTCAGTTACGTTTGCACCGATCATGTGAGCTCCCAATAATTCGCCGTATTTCGCATCAAAGATCAATTTCACAAAACCATCTTTTGCTCCGGCAGCAGATGCCTTACCAGAAGCAGAGAACGGGAATTTACCGATCTTGATTTCCATACCGGCTTCCTTAGCTGCTTTTTCAGTCATTCCGACTGAAGCAACTTCAGGAGAACAATAGGTGCATCCCGGGATATTTCCGTAATCCAACGGTTCCGGGTGGTGACCTGCAATTTTCTCGACACAGATAATTCCTTCAGCTGAAGCAACGTGTGCCAAAGCAGCAGTAGGAATCACATCCCCGATTGCGAAGTAACCCGGGATATTTGTCTGGTAGAAGTCATTTACCAGGATACGTCCTTTATCAACAACGATTCCCAATTCTTCCAATCCGATATTTTCAATGTTTGCCTGGATTCCAACAGCAGAAAGAACCACATCACATTCGATTTTTTCTTCTCCTTTAGCTGTTTTCACAGTAACGACACATCCTTTTCCGGAAGTATCAACCGCTTCTACAGATGCATTGGTCATAATATTGATTCCCGCTTTCTTGAACGATTTCTCCAATTGTTTGGATACGTCTTCGTCTTCGATCGGAACCACGTTCGGTAAATATTCAACAATGGTTACTTCCGTTCCGATTGCATTGTAGAAATAAGCAAATTCAACTCCGATTGCACCTGAACCGACAACAACCATTTTCTTCGGTTGTGTTTTCATGCTCATTGCCTCGCGGTAACCGATGATTTTAGTTCCGTCTTGCGGTAAATTCGGCAATTGACGCGAACGTGCACCCGTTGCAATAATGATTCCTTTGTCGGCAGAATATTCAGTTACCTTACCATCTTCACCGGTCACAGCAACCTTTTTTCCGGCTTTCACGACACCGGTTCCTTTGATTACATCGATCTTGTTTTTCTTCATCAGGAACTGGATTCCCTGGCTCATTCCGTTTGCAACTCCTCTGGAGCGTTCAACCATTCCGCCGAAATCTGCTTTTGAATCCTTTACAGTAATTCCGTAATCGGATGCATGTTGAATGTATTCAAACACATTTGCACTTTTCAATAATGCCTTTGTTGGAATACATCCCCAATTCAAACAAATTCCACCCAATGAATCACGCTCTACAACTGCAGTTTTCAAACCCAATTGTGATGCGCGAATAGCAGTAACGTATCCTCCAGGACCACTTCCAATAACTATAATATCGTAATTCATTTCTCTTTTCAATAAAATGGTAATGGCACGAAATTAATCAATTCTCAGGAATTGTGAACGAATATGTAAATAGATTCATTAATCCTCCGGGAATTTCTAATTTTGACAAAAACTCATCAAATGGCTCAATATCATTTAGCAATCGAACAGGCAAATCAGCAATACATCCAATTCAAAGTGATCTTTGAGAATGTGGCACCGAATACCATCATCCATTTACCAAAATGGAGGCCTGGAAGATATGAATTGGGAAACTTTGCTAAAAATGTAAGAGGGTTCAAGGTATTCAGCCAGGATGGAAAAGCAGTAGATTTTCAAAAAGTCGATCTTTCTTCGTGGGAAATCCAAGTAAAAGAACCGACCACTATTCGGGTGGAATACAGCTATTATGCTTCCGAATTGAATGCCGGATCAACCTATCTGACGAAAGAGATGCTGTACGTCAATCCTGTAAACTGTTTTATTTACCAGGATGGTAAGAAGGATGAAGCATGCGAGGTGAATTTAAGTATTCCTGCAGATTGGAACATTGCCGGTTCGATGGAACGGGAAAGAAATGTACTGTATGCTGCAAATTTTGATGAGTTGGCAGATTCGCCATTCATTTGTTCCGCTTCCCTGCAATACAACCAATACGAATCGAACGGAACAATCTTTCATTTGTGGTTCCAGGGAGATTGTATTGTTGATTGGTCGCGCATAATCACCGATTTTAAAGCTTTCACAGATAAACAGATCGAGAAGTTCATGGAATTTCCGGTTCCTCATTACCACTTCTTGTTTCATATCCTGCCTTATAAAGCATATCATGGAGTAGAACACCAGAAATCAACAGTGATTGCACTTGGTCCGACCTATGATGTTTTTGGGGCACTTTATACCGAATTATTGGGAGTTTCTTCTCACGAGTTATATCATACATGGAATGTGAAGGCCATCCGTCCGATTGAGATGTTCCCGTACGATTACCAGCGCGAGAATCTATCCAAATTGGGTTATTTGTGTGAAGGCGTCACAACATACATGGGAGATTTGATGCTATATAAATCAGGAGTTTTTGATTTGACGCAATACCTGCATGAATTCACGGGACAACTGCAGAAACACTTCGACAATTTCGGAAGGTTCCATTATTCGGTTGCGGATTCATCCTACGATACCTGGTTGGACGGCTATTCTGCAGGAACACCGGGTCGCAAGGTTTCCATCTATACGGAAGGTTGCTTATTAGCCTTTGTGTGTGATGTGAAGATCCGGGAGTATTCGGGGAATAAACACGGACTGGATGAATTGATGAAACGCCTGTATTTCAACTTTGCGCTCAACAACAAAGGAGTGAGTGAGGAAGATTACATCGGATTACTGAAAGAATTGGCAGGCGAAAGTATCGAAGACCTAGTGAAGGATTATTTCTACGGGACACGGCCTTTTGAAGCCATTCTGACAGAAGCATTGGAATCCATCGGTTTGGAACTGACCCATAAACCGAATCACAAATATTCAGCGGGTAGAATCGGATTTAAAGCTTTACAAATTGGAAATCATTTTCAAGTTGCAGCAATTTACCCGGGTTCACCGGCAGATTTGGCAGGATTGATGATCAATGATGAGATCATAGCCGTAAATGAATTTAAATTGAATGGCGATATCGATCAATGGCTGAATTACCTGGATGACCAAAACAAACGGTTAACGGTTCTTCGTCAAGGAAAAACTGTTGAATTGCCTTTACCGGAAGTTCAACGAAGTTTCTATTTGGAATATGGTGTGAGTGTAATCGAAAATCCGAACAATGCTCAGAAAAAAGCATTTGAATATTGGAAGTCGTAAAGGCAAAACTTTCAAAATCAGGTCGGTAAGCGTTCTGTCTGAAAAGTTGATTTTTCAAACAGATGCATTTTTAGATTTCATAAGGTTTACCCAGGTTAAACGCTTACCAATTAGATGTCGGCGGATATAAATTCAACTGATATTGAGGATATGTATTGATTAGTTTTGTCGAAAATTTCACAAAATGATCAATCAAAAACGGTTTAAAGTAGCACTTCTTGGTGCTGTTCTTATTTTTTCGAATTCAGTAAACGCACAATTCAAATTTTCAAAAGTAAATGTGGCCGACGGTGTTAAAACGGTAGTAAAATCGGGTGACAAAGTTGATCTGCGTCTTAGTCCGACAGGGAATGTTGAACAAAACTTCGTAGTTGATTTGGATATTGCAGCATTCAGAAAAGCTTACAAGTATGATGTAGTAACAGTTGCATATCTGCGTAATGACCAAATCAATTTTACATACCTTCATGAGTTTGAATCGGTTCTGAATACAAAGAAATATGGCGGAAAGGGAATAATCCCGGTTTACGCATACGACAATAAAAAATTCAAAGAAACGGATTACAGAACGCTTGGAAAAGACAACATTGAATACGATGGTTCTGTTGTAATTCGAAAAATCGCTGTATACGGATCTTTTATTACGGGCGAAGAAGGGTACTTTGACGCAAATGATAACTATCAGTTCCGAAACAAATATTCCCAGGGAGAACTTCTAGGGTATATTGAATTGAACACCATCTACAACAAAAAGCAAATAGATGATTTCAATGCTAAGAAGAAAAGAGAAGAATACACCGATGCGGAAAGACATGTTGAAAATTTGCAATCCGGATTCAAAAGAAGTGTATTGGATAATGTCAATCAATATGTTGCTCCTGTTGTAGCAACTCCTATTTATGGGGCATTGTCAGAAAGTTTAACGGAAGTTTGGGATTGGAAGGTGAAAACTGCTGAAGCTAACAAGTCTCCTGAGAATGCAGATAAATACATTGCATCGGTTGCTGAATTAGATAAAGACTTTGAAGTGTTGCGGACTATCTCCGCAAAAGATAAAAATATCCTGAAGACGATGAACAAGGAAATCAAAACGAAAAAAACGACTCAGGAAAAGTGGGATTACATTCTATCGAATAAGTAATTGAGTGTTTTCGTTAAACAATATGGGCGCCTTGGTTTAACCGAGGCGCCCATAGTTGTTTTATTTCGTTTTGAAATTATTTCAATAATTCAATATATCCTGTTTCCGTAATCTTTTTATCCGATTCCGAAGATTTGAAACGGATGGTCCAGGTATAGATTCCTGTCTTACACATTTCGCCGTTGTAAGTTCCATCCCAACCGAATTTGGTATCATTGGATTCAAACAAGGTCTCTCCCCAACGATTGTATATCGTTAAAGTATAATTGTAAGGGTCAAATCCGGAAGTGAATACGGGGAAGAATACATTATTGAATTCGTCACCATCCGGTGTGAAGGCATTTGGAACATAGAAAACCAATTCCTCTTGAACGGTCACCGTCACTTTTGCCGTATCCGGACAATTGCCAGCATTATTTGCAATCAGGGTAATCACGTAATTCCCTGCATTTTCCGAATAGGTATGGCTCGGATTGAACAGATTACTGACATCTTCATCACCAAAATCCCAAGAATAGATGGAAGCGTTGGATGAGGTGTTGAATGTATGAAATTCAGGATTCATCAGACCATGTATGGGATCATTTACGGAGAATGCTGCAATAGCATTCGGCAAGACACAAATGAAGCCGGGGAAAGTTGTTGTAGTTGAACATCCCGCTGCACTGACTGAAGTGACAGTCACATCATAACAACCGGGACTATTGAAAGTATGGTTCGTATTGTTTAACTGATTGGAGTTTGTTGTTCCATCACCGAAGTCCCAGGTAATGGAACTGCTGGTTGGAGAACTTGCGTCTACCAAAGTTGCGGTAAACGGTGCGCAACCTGCAGCATTCGGAGTGGAAATTTGAATCACCGGCATGGCATTTACCTGGATGGATGTTGTTCCGGGAGATGAGCATCCACCTGTTAGCGTATACGTTATCACATGGGAGCCGCTGCCAGCTTGCAAGGGTGAAAATTCGCCGGTTGTAGCATCAACTATCCCGGTTCCTGACCAAGTTCCACCAGGGATGTCGGCAGAAAGGAAGGAATTTGACGTCGCTTCACAGAAAGGTCCGGTTGCATTCACAACAGGAATCTGTGTTGAATTGATAACAACATTCGTTGTGGTAGAAGATGTACAACCGTTCAAGGTTGTAGTGACAGTATACATTCCGGCTGCTGTCATAGTTGCAGGCGCAGAACCGTTTTGTGTGGAGGCTGTAAATCCGTTTGGTCCGGACCAGTTATAATTCGTTCCGGGTAAACTGTTCGCTTGAAGTTGCATCGTAGTTCCTTCACATAAAGGGCCATTGTTGGTAGCTGTTACGGTCGGAATCGGATTTACGGTAAGCGTCATCGTTGCAGTATTCGAACAGGTTCCCGTTGTTCCGGTAACGGTGTAAGTTGTCGTTGTTGTTGGATTAGCAGTAACACTCGTTCCTGAAGCAGAAGACAAACCGGTTGCCGGCGACCAGGTATACGTAGTTCCTCCTCCGGCAGTTAAGGTAGTTGAAGCTCCGTTGCAAATACTTGTACTTGGTGTTATGCTTACTACGATTGGGGTTACGGTTACAGTTGCGGATAAGGAAGACGAACAGCTTCCTGTTGTTCCTGAAACGGTATAAGTTGTCGATACCGTCGGACTCGCAGTAACAGAGGCTCCTGTAGCAGAAGATAAACCGGTTGATGGTGTCCATGTATAATTTGTGGCACCTCCTGCAGTCAATGTAGCCGACCCTCCGTTACAAATACTCGTATTCGGAGATAGTGTAAGTGGGAGTGGTGTGACTGTTACGGTTACTGTCCCTGTTGCTGTGCAAGATCCTGTTGTTCCGGTTACAGTGTAAGTTGTCGTGGTCGCCGGACTTGCACTAACACTTGCGCCAGTTGATGCGGATAAACCAGTTGGCGGGGACCATGCGTAGCTGGTGGCGCCGCCTGCTGTTAGTGTTGTTGATGCACCGCTACAAATACTTGTGTTGGGAGAAACTGTCAGGTTTAATGGAGTAACGGTGACTGTAACGGTTGCAGTGGATGAACAGGAACCCGTTGTTCCGGTAACGGTATAAGTTGTTGTTGTAGTTGGATTAGCTGTTACAGAAGCACCGGTTGTGGAGGATAATCCTGTTGCCGGAGACCAAGTGTAATTGGTTGCTCCGGTCGCAGTTAAAGTGGTAGAACCTCCAGAACAGATACTTGCATTTGGAGAAACACCTACTATGAGAGGTGCAACAGTCACGGTGACAGTTCCTGTACTCGTACAACCGGCAGTTGTTCCGGTTACTGTGTAAGTTGTAGTTGAAGCCGGGCTGGCTGTTACGGTGGCTCCTGTGGTAGCTGACAATCCTGTTGACGGCGACCAGGAATAAGTTCCGGCTCCGCTTGCTGTAAGGGTTGCACTTCCTCCCGAACAGATTGTCTGGGCAGCAGGTGGAGTCACAGTAGCACTGTTTACGGTTATGGTGGTAGACGAAGAAGCATTACAAGGCGCAACTCCCACCGAATAATTGATGGTGTGTGGTCCTAAACCGGCTGTTGCTGGATTAAACATTCCGCTGGATGAAACTCCGGCTCCGGACCAGGTTCCTCCCATATCTGCTGCAATTAATTGCACAGGCGCGGAGGAGATACAAAATGGTCCCGCAGGAGTGATCGCTGGATTAGGAGCTCCGGTTTGAGCTCCGGTTGGTCCCAGTTGCATTGTGAAATTGCTGGAAGATCCGCTCCAGTTTTCCACCACGATCATGATTTCTTGCCCTGCTGTAACCATAGGTGCAGGCACGGAAGAAGAACATGGAAAAGAGTTTCCAAATTGATTACAACCACTTGAAGAACTCGCATAATTACATCCGATTTCATTGTTGATGTTTTGAATCGCGGTACAAGGTGCTTGTCCATTTGGAATATTGAATACTGCTACATCCAGGAATCCGGAATTTGAATTTCCATCAATCAACATGTTCAGAGGACCGGAAGTTGTGATATGCAAGATAATATAGCCCATATTCGGACCAAAAAAATCAAGACATGAACTCACATACGGACCAGGTGTTACGAAAGTGAATGGTCCTGCATTTCCCGACGTACAAATGGAGGTATTTGTGTTGCATTGGGCTTTTGCAGAATTCGTTCCGACAGTTGTCGGGATAACAATAATGAAGGAAAAAGAGAGGAGGAGAGTAACGAGTAGTGATTTAATGTATTTCATAGCCGTTGTATCCAAAATGTGAAATTAATTCATTGATGATTGTGGGTGTGAGTTGTTCATTACAGGTAATTCGGACGGAAGTGAAATCATCACTGAAATCAATTACGTTTAAAAAAGTGTAATGCGCTTTTAAGCGAAGATTCATTTTTTGCTCCCGTTGCTCATTTCCAAGTGGCTGGTAGGGAACAAAAGTGAAGGTGTAATCATCGGATTGATGTATGACACATGTAGGATTATTTCCCGATTGATGCAATAACAAGTCCACATCAGTAGTGGATTGGTTACCTGAAATCAATTGAGAACGAACCGATCTTAATGAATCAACGGTCGATTGCGTTTGACCGAAGCTTGTAGTTGAAAGAAGTATAACCGAAGCCATAATAGCATAGCGGATTAGCCTTGCTTTGTAGTAGTAGTACATAGTATTTAGTTTCGTATTCGAAGATAGAACGAAACTATTGAATTGTGGTTGCCTTAAGTGTTAATAAAAAAAGCGTGTTGTCAATAACACGCTTTTCAATGAGATAGTTAGAATTTATAACTGACTCCTAAACTCGGTAAGAATGGGAATTGATAAATTTTCGCATTGGTAACACGATTCACATAAAAAATATTTTTTCTGTTGTAAGCATTTGTAACTGCAGCAATGATTTCGAGTTCCGTTTTGTTTTTGAATCTAAACTGTTTTTTCACTGTAATGTCCAATCGGTGGTAAGTCGGGAGTCTTTTTGAATTGAATTGACCTAAAAGAACTCCTACGGATGAAGAATTGCTTGTTGTATAGTCTGTTGTAACTCCTTGACCGAAAGATTCTGTTTGATAGTATCCGGAAGTAGGAGTGAACGGAAGACCGGAACCAAAGTTCCAACGCACATTTAATTCCAAATCCTTTTTCTTTCCGAAAGCATACGATCCGACAATGTTCACATTGTGTCTTCTGTCGAATACAGGAGCGTAGGTAGTAAATCCATCCCATCTGGTTGATTTACCATAGGAGTAAACTCCCCATAAGAACAAGCGGTTCAATGTGTATTTCAACAAGACATCAACACCATAAGATTTTCCACTTTCAATCAGGAAGTTTTTCTTGTAAACATCATCTTCCTTAGAAAACTCAGAAACATCGTCATATAATTTATTTACGTTGATATTACTTAATTGTGGGAAGTATTTGAAATATCCTTCAATATTTAATGATAAGTTTTTTGATAAGTCAACTTCACCACCGACAATTGCATGCCAAGAGTATTGAAGTCCGTTTTTCGGATGTTTCTCTTTGCCGCTTTCAGTAATGAAGTTTGCCTGCACGTTTGAAGGGGCGCTCAAAAGACCATTAAACAAGTTCACGATGTCGCGGTCTGAAGATGCCGTCGTGAAGTTTTGAGAATAACGTCCTCCGGACAACTTTAAACGGAAGCGGTCTGTTGCGTTGTATTTGATTCCCAATCGCGGTTCAGGTGAAATCGTACTCAAACTTGCGTATGCTTGTACCCGAAGTCCCGGTTGAATAACGAATCGGTTTGAAACAAACTTGTAATTTACATAACCACCGATTTCAACAGTATTGTTTTCATCCTGGATCTTGGAAGCTACTTCATTATATGTCAAATAATCCGTTTTGAAAATATTGATCCCGATCCCGTAATCAATCTGGCTTTCTTTTTTCAGGAAGTAGGAGAAATCAAATCCAAGGTCCGTACCGAAAATCGAACTTGTACGTGGTTGTGAACCGACTTCTTCAAAATGTGTTTTGTAGCTGGACGCAGTTAAATGTCCCTTGATAAATGTTTTACCTCCACCCGGAAGAAGGATCCATGATAATCCACCGCCTGCTTGCTGGAAGTCCAATGCTGCAGATTCGTTGTAATTTACTTTGTCGGTATTACTGAATCCGAATACGGAGATTTTGGAACCTTGACCGGTAGCGAAGGTTAACTTTCCGTATAAGTCAGTGAATTTGTACGGAAGTCCATTCCCGTTGTTAACTCCGCGGTACAGGTCTTTTGAAGTATAATCCAACAAGGCATGTTTAGCAGAGAAAATAAATGATCCCGCACCGGCGCGACCTTCTTTGGCACGATACATCGGACCTTCCACAACCAGTTTCGCAAGGAATGGAGAAACAGATACCTTTCCACCGAAATTTTTCTTATTTCCATCCCGGTAAGTGATGTCCATTACGGAAGAGATCCTTCCTCCGTACTTGGAATCAAATCCTCCGGTATAAATATCTACGTTTTTAACCAATTCGGTTTCGAAAATGGAAAAGAACCCGATCGAGTGAAATGGATTGTAAATAGTCATTCCATCCAACAATACTTTGTTCTGGATAGGTGTTCCACCACGAACATATAATTGACCTCCCTGGTCACCTGTTGTTACAACTCCGGGAGTTACCGAAAAAGCTGCCGTAATATCATTTTCAGCACCTACTGACGGGATGCGTTCTAATCCTTTTTTATCCAATTTGGTAACAGACATCAAAACCTCTGTCGTTTTTGCTTTTGTTTCTGCTGAAATGACAACTTCGCCAACTTCAGTTGCATCAATCGGAATGATATCGATTCTGACTTCGGTGATCCCACCCTTTTCGTTTACTTTGATTTCTTTGTTATATTCCTTGAATTCGACTGATTGAATCTTTAAAAGGTATGTTCCCATAGATACTTTCGGAATGGAGAAGAATCCATTGACATCTGTCGTCGCTCCTAAGATAGCTTGTGTTTTTTCAGTCGGAATCAATACGATTTTTTCAAACGGGACAACCTCGCTGTTATCATTATTGAATACGAACCCCCGGACGGTGTGATCTTGAGAAAAAGATACGATTGAAATGGTTAAAAATGCAACTAAGGAGAGAAATTGTTTCATAAGTTTTACCATGCGTTTAAAGAAGTTCCGAAATTACATAATTAACACTAATTAACTAGTGAAAATTTTGAAAAATGATTAAACGTGCAGATTATTGATTAAACGGGTTTTAGAGCGAATGTAGAATTGAAAAATGTAGAATTGAAAAGGGAGATCATTCAGAATTTGAAGACGAACCGCATCCAACTCGAGAAAGATTCCTCTTGATGATTGAATCATTCATAATTGACAATTACTTTTCAGTTTTCAACTGTCCATTTTCAATTTTTGCGTAGCAACTTCTTTGCTTTCTCCCAATAAACATCCATTTCTTCCAGTGACATTTCTGTCATGTTCTGTGCATCTTCTGTTATCAGTTCCTCCATTTTTTGAAAGCGTGCCTTGAACTTCCTGTTGGTAGATTCCAAGGCGTCTTCCGGATTGATGTTGATAAAACGGGCGTAGTTCACCAAAGAGAACAATACATCTCCGAATTCGTCCTGGATCTGTTCCTGATCTCTGGTTTGCTGTGCTTCATGAAGTTCGGAAAATTCTTCGATCACTTTATTTTTCACATCTTCTATGTCGGACCATTCGAAACCGATTCCTTTAACCTTTTCTTGAATTCGCATTGCCTTGATAAGAGCCGGAAGGGTATTTGGAACACCTTCTAAAACCGATTTCTTTCCTTCTTTCAGTTTGATCTTCTCCCAATTCGCTTTCACTTCTTCTTCCGAATCAACAGTTACGTCTCCATAAATATGCGGGTGACGGTGAATCAACTTATCACAAATACCATTTAAAACACTGGTAACATCAAAGGCTCCTAATTCCGAACCTATTTTGGAATAGAAGACCAGGTGTAAAAATAAATCTCCCAGTTCGCCTTGAATACCGGTCAGGTCGTTTACCTGAATCGCATCTGCCAATTCATACGTTTCCTCAATGGTCAGGTGTCTCAATGATTGGATCGTTTGTTTTTTATCCCAAGGACATTTTTCACGTAATTCATCCATGATGGTTAACAAGCGCCCGAAAGCCTCCAATCTCGGATCTGAGTTTAAATTATTATTAGCTAATTCCATCCTGCAAATGTACATAGAACAAAATTTGTAATTTTGGATTATGAAAATTGCCTTGCTGTTTTTTTTGTTACCTGTATTTTGCTATTCTCAGGAAAGTAGAATAGATGATTGGGGCTTGTCTTTGAAAGGGAAGTCGGGTTTTTTGGCTGCGCATCATGGTACCATGGGACATCTTTACAAAGACCGGCTTTTTGCGGGTGAACTTTCCTTCAGTAAACACATGCGATCGAAAGATTGGAGTGAAGAATATCGGAATCCGTATGTTGGTGTAACACTTTATGGTTCCAATCTGGGGAATAAGGAAATCCTGGGATATGGCTTCGGAGCATATGGATTTATCGAATTTCCTTGGACAAGAGGTAAAAAACATGTCTTTACATGCAAGCTTGGAGCTGGTTTGGGAGGGGTTACCAAGGTATATGACAAGGATAAAAATCCGAAGAATGTACCTATGAGTACTTTTCTGAATGCACTTATTTGTTTGGGAATTCAAGGCCGTTGGTATATTAAACCGGAGCACGCGCTGATCTATAGTTTGGATTTGACTCACTTTTCCAACGGGTCGAGCAAAGTGCCCAATTTGGGAGTGAATATGCCCTACATCGGTTTGGGTTATGAATATACAATCAAAAAGAAGGAGACTCCTCCCGGTTTCAAATTGGCAAAATTCGAGCATGTTCCCTTCTTTAAAAGCTGGAATGCTTCAGTGGTAGGCATCATTTCCGATAAACAGATTTTTCCGACCGGAGGAAAGCGTTACCCTGTTTTTGCTCTGAGTGGAATACTTCACAAGCAATTCAAACCGAAAGTCGGAATGGAGATCGCATTGGATGTCATTTCCAAGCAGGCAATCACCCATTACAGGGAGTATATTCCAAAAACGCAGGTGACGATTTTACAGTTAGGTGCGTTTGTCGGTTACAACATCCCTTTGGACAAGTTTCGGTTCGTGATCGGGATGGGAGCTTATATCAAGGATCGGTACGATCCGGATGGAATGTTTTATCACCGTGTGGGAATGCGTTACCAGTTCCAGAATGGATTATTGTTGAATTTGGTCCTGAAATCACATTGGGCGAAAGCCGATTATGTTGAATACGGTGTTGGGTACACCTTTAATTATAAGGGAAGATATCATGCGAAGTAGTTTTTTTATTTTATCCATCGTGTTACTGGTTTTTTCGTGTAAGAAACCGGAAAACAGGACCTGCTTTAAGTTTTTGGGTTCGGAAACCATCAAAGAGATTCCACTTGCTTATTTTGATCGCCTGGACTTAAGGGAACACGTGGAATTTGTTCTGATACAGGATTCATTGGACAAAGTGGTCTTGAAAGGAGGGAAGAATTTATTGAATTTGATTGAGGTCAACGTTGCAGATGGTTTATTGACCATTGAAAATAAGAACCGGTGTGGTTTTTTGAGAAATGCAAAAAAAGTGGTTGTAGCAGAGATTCATTTCACTAAATTGATCAATGTTCGCTTCATCGGAACAGAACCATTGAGAAGTCAGGGAACAATTCATACGGATTATTTCACCTTTTACAGTAGGGATGGGGCAGGAGATGTCAATTTGGATCTGAATGCAATCCAGGTTGATGCGGAAGCAAATCACGGATGGTGTAACTTCACCTTAACCGGCATTACCCAAAAAGCGCGTATTTGTGCTAAAAGCAATAGTTATTGTGATGTCACCGGGTTGACAGTAACAGATTCGATTTATGTTGCTTCGGAAACAGTCGGTGATATTAAGATTAATGCTGATAATTTGATTATTCGCGGATACATCACCGAAACAGGGAATATTTTGTACGCAGGAAATCCGATCGGTGTGGATGTGTTGATGAACGGAACCGGAAAAGTATATGAAATAAAGTAGGGTCGCGATGTATCGCGACCCTACAGAAAAAAAGCTCCAACATCTGTTGGAGCTTTTTTTATTTTCCTCTTTTCAATTGCATCAGCACTTTGAAAGCTTTGTCGACATGATCTTGTTTCACGATAATTGTAAACTCATTTGCTGTTGAAACGATTTCCACGATGTTAAGACCTTCCCAGGCAAGGTGTTTCAGGATATAGTAATAGATACCGTATACTTCTGAATTCACGGCAGGAAGCTTAACGGTAATGGATGCCAAATCTCTTGTATGGGATTTTAACCGCTCATTGATCAATAAGTTCTCAACTCTTGGAGAAATGCTCTGTGAGCAAATAACAGTTGTTTCGGTAACTCCTCTGCAGATAGTGTAGAAGATATCCGATTCCGAATTTACAAGTTGAACCAAATCAGCCTGCTTTAAACGCAAAGACTCGGTATTTTCAAATGTAAAGTCTTCCAGGTTCGATCGGACTAAAAAGTCTCCCAACTCTCCAATGATGTTGGTGATTTTAATATTTAAGCGGTGGTAAAGACCCGGAGACATACGTTTGATTGCCATTACAATCGCTCCTTCTTTTACTTCTTTTCCTAACGCTTCTTCAATCTCAGGTTTGATTTTTCGTGCTAACGAAGAAATATTGATCAGATCGTCTGTCATCGCCTCACGCAAGAATGGACTCCTTCCAATAATTTCTTCTGTTATTTTTCCAATTGATAACATAATTTGGTTTGAATTAATAGGTGTGCAAATTTAAACGAAAGCAATGGAAAAACGGTGGGAAACTGTTAGATTTTATACAAAATGAACAAACTATTGATTTCAACGAAGAAAACTTAATGTTTGATGAATATTCTGTTTGAGTAAGATTATGAAGCGGTTAAATCAATGAACTTTAGTTATAGTTAGTGTTATGCACGCGTACAATTCTTAACAAGATTTAAAACATATTCCAATTGTTCTGTTTCGCTCATTTCAGAGTTGTCGACTACCAAAGCATCGTGTGCCTGGATCAACGGACTGATTGTCCTGGTACTGTCTATCCGGTCCCTGTGTTTCAGGTTTTCAAGAATTTCATCGAGGCTATTCGCTTCTCCTTTTGATTGCAATTCCAGGAATCGTCTTTGTGCACGGATTTCCGGTTTGGCAGTGATGAAAAGCTTTAATTCTGCTTTGGGAAAGACAACTGTTCCGATATCCCTTCCGTCCATCACAACACCACCGTTTTTACCCAATTCCTGTTGCTGTTTCACTAAGAATTCCCGGACTTCCATGATTGCGGCAACTTCACTGACGATATTTGCAACCTCCAATTGTCTGATGGGATATGAGACATCTTCCCCGTTTAAAATAACCGGACGATTGCCGTTGGAATCCGGTTCTCCAAATTGAATATGGATATGAGGAAGACTATTGACGATACATGTCAGGTTGATTTTGTGAGCACCCAAAGCACATCCGTTTTTCAATGCATATAAGGCAACGCATCGATACATGGCTCCGGAGTCAATGAATGTATAATTCATTTTCTTTGCCAATGCTTTCGCAAGAGTACTTTTCCCGCAAGAAGAGAATCCGTCAATTGCAATTGTTATATGTTGCGTTGAATGCATGTGCGAATTTAGCTTAAAATGGATGGAAAGGCAATTTATTTCAATAAAAAAGGGCTTGTCAATTGACAAGCCCTTCATATTTCAATTAGATCATTCTAATAATTAGAATCTCCATCCTAAACGGAAGTTTGTGATGAAGTTGTTGCTGAATGTACTAGATTTTACTTCTGGAGTAACTGTAGTTACTGTTGGAGAACCTGAAACAGTAACTTCTCTTGTACCGTCTTTAGCTGTAGTAGCACCAAATCCTAAACCAAGCTCTAAACCTACGTAGAAGTTTTCAGCAAAGTAAAAATCAGTACCTGCAACTAAATTCACTCCGAACATGCTTGTTTTTGCAGTAAATTTCTCAGCGTAATTAAGTGCGTAAACTGCATTCCCTGCAATTAAACCAGCATTATCACCAGTTTCTTTCATTCCACCCATTCCGAATTTGATATCTAAACCAACATACGGGGATAAACGTGCAGTACCTTCAAAGTGGTATTCAGCACCAACTGCGATGTTTGTGTTAGATCTTTTTGTTTCGTATGTTCCTGAATTACCAGTTCCATCTGCAAACTCATAAGCGTTTAACGTTGTTTTTGCGTTGTCAAGTCCAACAGTCAAACGAACTGCTATGTTTGATGTAACAAAATAACGTAAACGAAGTGCTGGAGCAGTGAAATTTAAATTTGTACCACCACCTAAACCAGACAATCCGATTTGTCCTTCAACAGACAATGGGTTTCCTTCAGTAGGTTTTTGAGCCATTACAGCAGTGGATAAAATGATTCCACCTAAAAGTAAACTTAACTTTTTCATGTTATAAATTATTATTGGTTTGGGCAAATCTACGTATTAAAAAGATTCAGGTTACAAAAACATGTTAACAAATTTCGGTGAATAACTTAGAAATAAGTCAATTAATTAAGTGTAATATACTGATTAAAAGGAAGGTGTATTTACTTTTTGGAAAGTAAAAAAGTTAGGGTTAGACCATGCTGACTGCCTGCAGCGGAATAGATATACCACCCGTAATCAATGCTGAAACGCTTGAATGCCATTCCTGCTCCAAAACTGAATCCTGCCAGGCCACCTCTACCTACGATGGCCAGTTCTTTTCGTCGTTGATAATCAAAGGCAGTCCGTATCTGGATCTTCTTTCCGATCAGAACTTCCAATTGCAGTTTACCATGTCGGGCAAGGTTATCAAAGAACCCGGATTTTTTAACTTGAATGGTATCGCCGGTTAATGGGTCTACCCGTGCTTTCGCATTGGGATCTACATAGGAAAGATTCCATTGTTGTAAATGTTGGGCGACCAGACTGATTCGAAATGGTGCATGTCTCAATCTGTGTGAAATACCTAATTGAACTTCCAAAGGCAAGGGATTTTTTTCTTTTGTATAGCCTTTCCACTGAACTCCCAGGTTTTTGATAACACCCACTATATTCAGATTGCGTGCTGAATCCCGGTAAAGTCCGGCAATGTCCAGGCACGTTCCAAAAGCAGTATACGAATCCAATTGGGAATAGAGGATATTCAATGTTGCTCCGACCGACATCCGTTCATTAAAGGAATGCTGTGCACTTGCTCCTAAAATAAAATCACCGGGTGAAAATGTTCCCAGGTTGGTTCCATCAATATCCGTGCGTTTCATTTTTCCGTAAGAAGAGTAGCGGAAATTCAGCATTCCCATTGTGTTTCTTATCTTTCGTGCATATGTCAATGCTCCGGTATTCACACCGCTTGTCATGATGGATTGATTGAACCCGAATCTTCCGTGCATTTGGTAATTCAGGATTGCCGGGTTATTCAATCCGAGGTTCAGATCATTATCATAAATGGTGATTGCATCGCCGCCCAGTCCCATTGTCCGTGCATTATACTGGGAATTCAGATTCTGAAATGAATGAATCCCGCCTGTTTGTGCAACAGCTATAAATGGAACCGTAATAAGTAATATGAGCGCCAGTTTAAATTTCATATGTGGCAATAACGTTTAAATTTTGTCTTCATTGTTCAGGTTCGATCTTTTTCCGAATTCAATCACTTCCATTTGTTCGATTTTCGTCCCGTTTATCTGGAATCGAAGTGCAGTTTGCATGGTGTGAAATCCTTTGTTTCCGCATGCCCCGGGGTTTAGCCAAAGCAGATTCTTGCTTTTGTCCTGCTGAACCAACAATATATGTGAATGTCCACAGATAAAGATATTCGGCTTCGTTTCACGGATGAAATCCACTGCATTCTTACTATATCTTCCGGGTCTTCCGGCTATATGGGTCATGGAAACAGAAAGTCCTTCAATGTGAAAGTTCAGGTATTCCGGGAATTCAGAACGAATTTTCGTGTCATCGATATTTCCATAAACAGCTCGTAACGGTTTGAAGGTTTTTAACCGATCGGTAACATCCAGGCTTCCGATATCTCCGGCGTGCCATATTTCATCCACATCTTTGAATAATTCAAAAACGCGTTCCGGAAGAAATCCATGGGTGTCGGATAGTAAGCCAATTTTTACCATAAACTGAATCGAATACCTACAAAACTAAACATTTTAAGAAATTGAAAATTGAAAATGGAGAATTGAAAAGGATGATTCACCTTAGTTAATTCGTGATTTACTCCTTTTAATAGATAAGAATCTCACTTTTTACTTTTCAATTCTTTGTTTGACAAACTAATTCGCATTTCGGCATTCGTAATTCGCAATTAAATGCGGACTTCTTTCTATATTTGTCCGTTAAACAAACAAAAATTGGTAAGCATGGCTACGAAAACAGCTTCAAAACCATCAAAAACAACAAATAAAAGTGCACTGAAAAGTGCCTCTAAATTTTCAAAAGAAACGTATATCAAATGGTATAAGGATATGCTATTGATGCGTCGTTTTGAAGAGAAGGCAGGACAATTGTACATCCAACAGAAGTTCGGTGGGTTTTGTCACTTATATATAGGTCAGGAAGCAATCGTTGCAGGAACTGTCAGTGCGTCAAGGCCAACTGATTCCCATATGACTGCTTACCGCGATCACGCACATCCGATCGGATTAGGAACAGATGTCCGTGTGTTGATGGCTGAATTATATGGTCGTTCGACAGGTTGTTCGAAAGGAAAGGGTGGATCAATGCACTTCTTCGATAAGTCGAAAAACTTCATGGGAGGACACGGAATCGTTGGAGCTCAGATTCCAATGGGTACCGGCGTTGCTTTTGCTGAAAAATATAACGGGACGGATAACGTAGTGTTCGTTTCTATGGGTGACGGGGCAGTTCGTCAAGGTGCTTTGCATGAAACATTCAATATGGCGATGAACTGGAAATTACCGGTGATCTACATTATTGAGAACAACAATTATGCGATGGGTACTTCTGTTGAGCGTACAACAAACGTAACAGACTTGTCTAAAATCGGTGATTCATACGAAATGCCTTCGAAATCGGTAGATGGAATGTCTCCTGAAGCAGTTCATGAAGCAATCGAAGAGGCTGTTGCGAGAGCAAGAAGAGGGGATGGTCCTACCTTATTGGATATCCGTACTTACCGATACAAAGGGCATTCCATGTCGGATCCGCAAAAATACCGCACCAAAGAAGAGGTAGCTGAGTGGATGGAGCAAGATCCGATTGAGCATTGTTTGAAAATGATTCAATCTAATAAATGGCTGACTGCAAAGGAAATCGAAGAGATCGATGCATGGGTGAAAAATGAAGTGGAGGAATCGGTGAAATTTGCTGAAGAATCTCCTTATCCGGATGCTGATGATTTGTATGAAGATATCTACCAGGAACCGAACTACCCTTACATTATTGAATATTAATAGATTATAATAGATCGCAGATGGCTGAAATCATTAACATGCCCAAATTGAGTGACACCATGACAGAAGGTGTTGTTGCGGAATGGCATAAAAAAGTTGGGGATACTGTAAAGTCAGGTGAATTACTTGCTGAGATTGAAACAGATAAGGCAACCTTGGAATTCGAATCGTTTTTTGATGGTGTTTTATTATACATTGGAATCGAAAAAGGAAAACCGGCTCCGGTGAACTCGTTGTTGGCGATCATTGGTGAGAAAGGAGAAGATATTTCAGCGTTGGTGGCTTCAGCCGGAAAAACGGACGCTCCTGCCGAGGAAAAGAAAGCAGACAAAAAAGAGGATGCGGAACCGGTCAAAAAAGAAGAAGTGAAAGTGGAGGAGAAAGCTCCTGCTGCAGTTGCTTCAGCTCCGAAGTCGGCTCCTGCAGTTTCAAACACTTCTTCAAACGGACGTATTTTAGCTTCACCGCTTGCTAAGAAATTAGCGGAAGAAAAAGGTGTTGACCTTAGTTTCGTTTCAGGAACAGGTGAAGGTGGCCGAATCACAAAAAGAGACGTGGATCATTATGTTCCTTATGATGCGCCTGCAAGACCTACAGGTTCTTCAGGAGCTTCCTTAAGCGAATCGTTTGTGGACGAGCCGATTTCTCAAATGCGTAAAACCATCGCCCGCCGTTTGGCTGAATCGAAGTTTACGGCTCCGCATTTCTACCTGACAATTTCATTGGATATGGACAATGCGATTGCAGCACGTAAATCCATGAACAGTCAGGAAGGTGTGAAAGTTTCTTTCAATGATATGGTGATCAAAGCCGTAGCAATGGCGTTGCGCAAACATCCTGCAATCAACTCATCCTGGTTGGGTGATGTGATCCGCAGAAACAGCCATATTCACATTGGAGTGGCAGTTGCTGTTGAAGATGGATTATTGGTTCCGGTTGTTCGTTTTGCAGATAGCAAAGGTTTGACTCAGATCGGAGACGAAGTGAAAGTGTTGGCTCAAAAAGCAAAAGATAAAAAATTACAACCCGCAGAATGGGAAGGAAATACCTTTACAATTTCCAATTTGGGAATGTTCGGAATCGAGCAATTCACTGCAATTGTAAATCCACCTGACAGCTGTATCATGGCAATTGGAGGGATTTCTCAGGAGCCGGTTGTGAAAAATGGACAAGTCGTTCCGGGAAATATCATGAAAGTGACACTTTCTTGTGATCACAGAACGGTAGATGGGGCTACAGGTGCAGCGTTTTTACAAACGTTTAAGCAGTACATGGAAAACCCGGTAATGATGCTGGTTTAAAAATGATATATCATTGAAACGGCTGCTTTTACAAGTGGCCGTTTTAATTTTATGCGATTTTTTTTAAATAAATAGTTCGTATTCAATTTATTATTACATCTTTGTTTATCAAATAAAACAAGAATATGAATAAAGGAACTATTAAGTTCTTTAATGAAACTAAGGGTTTTGGTTTTGTTAAAGAAGATGAAACTAACAAAGAGTATTTTGTACACGTTTCAGGATTGGTGGACAAAGTAAATGAAAACGACGCTGTTACATTTGACTTGGAAGAAGGAAGAAAAGGATTAATGGCGGTTAACGTGAAACACGCATAACTATATAGATATTTTCTTTAAAAAACCTCGCTCAGTATTGAGCGAGGTTTTTTTGTTTTTGTTCCAAATCGGATCCTTTAAGTTTTTTGGACTTCGATTAAATTCTTCGGTTAAATCTTCTTCGCTGCCGGTATGAAAAGCGTTTTTCACCTAAAATCAACAGAACCTTGAGTTTGGGAATCTCGTCCTTATTCACGGTCGATTCGTCCAATTGAATGTAGTAACCGAAAGCTGCTATATTCTTCTCGGAGAGGTACCTGCTTATTTTTTTTCGGGTGAATTGGGTTCTGATCAGTTGCCGAATTTCTTCGTATGAATAAGCTTCCAATGGAATTTCTTTCGGTTCGGGATCTTCTTTCGTTGCCTTGGGTTTCGATTTCCCGTCATATAAATTGAAGCCACCATCCGGACCGGATTTATTGTAATGAAAATTCCCGGAAGTCTTTTTTATCAAAGGAATTTCAAAGACAACCGATTCAATCAATCCGAAACTGCAACTCGAACCGAAGAATATCCGGCGAATGCGTTTCTCGAGACTTTTTTTGCGGGATGCCTTGCCCGGCACAAGGGTGTGAATCCGTTTCACGCAAAGCGTCGACAATTGGGTCAGTACCAAACTCTGCTTCAAGGTATCCACCTTATTCCTGTTTCCTTTTCTGAGTAATTCGTTGATCATCAGTTCCAGTTTCATGGTGGAATCCTGGAAATAATCGTATTTCCCTGAATCTGTAAAACCTGACTCAAAAACGACCAAGGAATCTTTTCTGGGCAAGTGATAACGTGCTTCCTGAATAAATTCGGCTTGTGAATAACCCAAGCCGGAAAGCAGGAGCCATAAAAACAAAAGTTTGCTTTTCATATTCAGATAGATAAAATGGTTTGTGAAATTTCAGCCGGGGTTTTGTCTGTAATGTCAATCAGGATGATCTCGGAAACAGTGCCGTCCCTTTTTTGAGGTTTGGAAACGCCGATTTTCTTATCACCGAAGTCAAAGACCAAAATGGTGGATCTAAAGCAACGGATTTTTGAACTGGCTTGGGTTTCCGTATAGAAATTCATTTTGGGATCAATGGAAATGACCGATTCCGGTACTTTGTGCAACTTACCATCTTGATCCTTTAATTTCTGACTTGCCGTGACATTAAAATCAGGTCTTTGTCGCTGGAAGAAATCACAATTAATCAATCCGAAAATGCTCAATCCGAAATTCAACCGATTGGGGGCTGGTTGTTGGTTTATCCCGAACCGAAGTTGATTGATTCGCGCGATTTCCTCGGTAATCAATTTTTGACGGATTGTTTTTTCTGCCAGTTCCAATTGTTCATCCAGGGTTTTCCAATAGTTCTTTTCCTCTTTTTGGTCACTTGCAAGTGCATATTTGATGGATGATTGGAATTTCTGAGTTTTGCGCTGGATTTTTTGATTGGTAGTTCCAGCCAAAGCAACCGGCAGGCTCACCGCAGAATCGCGGTACATGAAATGGAGTCTGTAATTGTCATGCATTGGGTCGGGTTCAATGCTCAATTGATTCATCAAACGCGGAATGAACTTCATGGACCAACCTTTTTTCTTCGATCTTTTCGCGTACCAGCCTTTTGTTTCCCGCTTCATGACTTTAAGCTGTTGCTTCATTTCTTTGCTCACGATCGTATCGACCACCCAAGTTTGTTTGGTCATCAATTTCCCCAAAGCATTCGTTCGGTTATGTGTCACAACGACAGATGCAGATGAAGCTGGAACAAATTCTGAATACAAGGAAAGTTGTGTGCGGTCGAAACGTGAGAACTTGGGATAAATCGCAAAAATGCGGTCGTTGTATGTCCGCGGAATAAGATGCTTCAAATCCAATCGGTTGATAGAATCGATCGCATCCTGGAGACTCGCATTTGAATTGGTGGAATTCACTGTGTCTGAAATGGTATTCCATTGCGCTGTTTGTGGATCAAAAGCATATAAACCACCGGGATTTTGAGGCTGTAAGTTTCCGATAGAAGCCTGGATCAGGTTCGCAGGATCAGGTTTTAAAAGTTCATTGTTCTCACCTTTTGCCTCAAAGCGAAGCATTCCATTCGACGCAAAAATTTCCTGTTTGCTGTTTTGGACAAAAGTCATAGGAATTCCTGCCAAGGCAGTTTGAATGGGGTCGTCGTAAACTGTCAGGGAAATGTTCACTTTTCCGGTATAGGTATTTCCAGCAGAATCCAGGAACGCATTTTCAGGAATTGCAAGGGTAACATTCTTCTCAGTAAGTGTGGTTGCAGCATTCGACGGAATTACAAACGCTTTCGCAGGAATCTCGATGATCGGTTGTACCTTGTTGGAAATCATATTTTCAGAGACGTCGGAAGTTCCTGTAATGATTTGGGTATTGGGTAACTCCGCTCTTAAGCGTGCAATCTGATCGTCCTTGAAGTTGGAGTTTGAAATGTCCAGGACACGCAATTTTTTCAAGGGGTAAAGTTCTGTTATTTGCCAGTCATTTGCAGTGCTAACTATCAATACACTCAAAGATTTCAACTTGTCAAGTCCGGCCGGAACACCTGAGTTTGTTAGTTCTATTTGAGTGATTGAGTTGAATTGTCTGGCGTTTTGAGGTGAAAGCCAATTGGGGGAATGTCTCAGAGCAAGCGTTTTGATATTGGAAAAGCGGGTGAAATCTATTTGAGAAGGTTTACTGATATCGGCCAGTTCCAGCCGTTCCAACCTCATTTGGGAAAGCATCTGAATGCTTCCGGGAGTCAGTTCATCACCATCCAGCGACAAATCTTTCAAGTGTTTGCTCTCGGCAATACTTAATATGAGATTATTGGTACTCAACCCGGAGTTTTCAGAAATATCCAGTTTTTCCAATGACCAGAGTGCTCCCAGTTCGTTTGCCTGAAGTTTGATTTCGTTTTTGGATAGATCCAGTTCTTTAAGGTTTGACAGGTAACTCATTTCCACCGGAATATCGATCAGGTGATTATCCGAAACGTCCAGACGGATCAGTTGGTGCAAACTTTGAAGTCCCGACCAAATGAAAGAAAGTTGGTTACTGCTCAGGTCCAATTGTTCCAGGTTGGGAAATGCCGCGCCAATTGCCCCGATTTTCCACGGATTGTATGAAGCATGAGATAAGTTGAGTTCTTTCAGCGAAGGAATGGATGTGTTGGCAGTCACTTCCATTATCGGGTTATAAGATAAATTCAGGACGCGGAGCGAAGTGAATTGATTAAAGGTTGTATCGATCAGTACCATGGGAGAATTCGTCAAGTGAAGTTCTTCTACTTGTTCGGGAGACTTTTTGGCTTCCTCCAACGAATAACAGACTTTGCATTGTGCAACTGCACTACTTCCAAGAAGTAAAACAATACTTGTAATAACCAGTTTCATGTGAGACCTTTTTAGAGTTAACAGAAACAGATGTTGAAATATTGAATTGGTAAACAGTTTTTTTGAAGAAAAAGAATAAAACCGGATATGGAATGAACATCCATCCGATTTCAATGATTAATTCGTTCGTAATTCGTAATTATCCTTTCTTAATTGTCTCCCACGTTTGGTACATTTTTTCCTGGCTCGGTCGGTTTGCTTCTATTTCCTGCAAAGGTTCGCAGGGAATCAGGGTTTCATGACATTCTTTCGGTAAAGCCTGGTATAAAGCCGTTCCTTTGGTTTTCCAGGCAATCATTTCATCTGAAACTTCCTTGATCACCTTTGCCGGATTTCCTACGACCAGACTTCTTTTCGGGATTACCGTATTTGCAGGTACAAAACACAAGGCGCCAATGATGCATTCCGCTTCGATTACCACGTCATCCATGATGACAGCATTCATTCCGATCAGGCAATTTTCACCGATTGTTCCACCATGTACAATCGCTCCGTGGCCAATATGTGCACCTTTCTTCAAAGTAACAGTTGTTCCCGGAAACATATGGATCGTACAATTTTCCTGGACATTGCATCCGTCTTCAATGATGATTTGTCCCCAATCGCCCCTGATTGCAGCTCCTGGTCCGATATAGACATTTTCGCCAATGATTACATTGCCGGTTACAGCAGCCTTTGGATGAATAAAACTGGATTTTTTAACAACTGGGACAAAGCCATTGAATGAATATACCGCCATGAATACCTATTTTTGGTAAAAATATGAAATCAAAACGGCAAAATGAGTTATTGTGATTATGTTTTAACCAAACCAAAAGACGACCACCATCGTATATATCATGATTTTCATTACGGCACTCCAATTGAAGATGATAACGAGCTTTTTGGGCGTTTAATCCTTGAAATTAACCAGGCAGGATTGTCTTGGGATATTATTTTGAAGAAGCAAACAAACTTTTCTGAAGCTTTTGACGTTTATGATATAAATAAGATTGCTAATTATCAGGAAGATAAAATAAATGAATTGCTACAGAATGCCGGGATAATCAGGAATAAACTGAAAATAAATGCCGTGATTTATAATGCGAATCAGGTATTGTTAATACAAAAAGAATTTGGTAGCTTTAAGTTCTGGTTAGACAGTAACTTAGGCAAGTCAAAAGAGGAGTGGGTGAAATTATTCAAAAAGCATTTTAAATTTGTTGGAGGAGAAATTGTGAACGAGTTTCTAATGAGTACAAGTTATCTTCCGGGAGCACATCACACAAATTGTTTTAGATATAAGGAATTACAAAAATAGTTGAGTCATGAAAGCAAAAATTTTACTACCGATAATCCTTGTGATTGTTAGCTTTTCAGCGAAAGCACAAGTTGGTCTGATGATCGGACCAGGATTGAATTACGGTTTTGGCTCCGGTCAGTTATTCAAGACATTGAACCTGGGTGTTGAAATCCCGAGGGACGAAAACGCATCCATCATTATCCGCGCATATGCAAGTTTGAAAAACAGTAAAATGGATTCGACATTTGCTGAGGCAATTGAATTAGGGACAAGTCCTTCCGTTTTGATGGTGAATGTGAAAAACGGTGTGACTCAATTCGGGATACAGGGAGGAACGAGAAGATACTTTATAGGTTCCAATTTTGATTATGGATTTGGATTATACGGAGGAACTGTATTCGATTTTTCTCTTTATAAATTATCGACTAAAGTAGTTTCTCCGATAGATGTAAATGCTTACCGTTTGCAAACGTCTAATAGCGGGAGCGTGTTCTTATTAAGCTTCGGTCTCCAGGGAGGTGTCAAAAAACAATTCTCATTCGGAACCTTGTTTACAGATCTCTCATTATCATACGCCATCGTTGCAGCAGGTTCTTCGAAACTTTCAGGAAATGCGAGTACCCAGGTTTCGGTGCTTAATTTCGGATTTACAATCGGGTATCGGAAAGACCTGTTCTTCTGATAAATTCAAAGAATTCATCAGAAAGTTCAAAAGTTAAATGGTTCAAAGGTTAAAATTGGATACGCGATATTTGTATTTGAACTTTTCAACATTTTGAACAGTTTTGGACTTTGTCTAAAACGGCCACCAGCCTTTCTTTTTCGTACTTAATTGTTTTTCAAAGTCGGAAATAAACTCACCGTAGGTGTTATATCGTTTGTTCATTCCTTTTTGGAGTGCGTTTTTTTGTTCTTCCACACTCAATTTATTGGGCGGAACGGTGAATTGATGCTTGCCGGATAGTTTCTGCAGGACTTCACTGAATGCTTTATACCTGGAATCGAGATTAGGCAATGGATAAGTCAGTTGCAAATTGGTAGTGATACTCGGATTCGGATCGATTAACGGCATTCTCCCTTGAAGACAGGTCCAGCAACTTACTCCGAGAGCAAAGTAATCCGTCCGGGCATCAACCAGGTCCAAATGGTTCAATAACAATTCCGGAGCTGCAAATCCCAATGGAAAGAGTGTTTTCCGTGTTTCTGATTCTTTCTTGTTGAGTGCCAGCCCAAAATCTATGAGTGAGACCCGAACTCCTTTGGAAGAATCCACAATGATATTTCCGGGTTTGATGTCCAGGTGATAGATCTGACTTTCATGAATATGTTCCAAAATCGGTTCTAATTGCTCCAGCACTTCAAATAGCTTTTTTGCTTTTTCCCTGGATTGGAATTGTTCCAGGTAATCTCTCAGGGTGATTCCGTTTTGAAAGGATTTGAACAGGAAAATCTCCGTATCGCTTTCGAAAAAATCCAAAGTTTCCGGTAACCCGTCTACAATAAAGGAAAAGGCAGCCTCTTTTCTCAAACGCTCCTGTACAACCAGGTTGTCATCTGTCTTTTGGATCGTTTTGAGAATGGCTTTCACACCCGAAATTTTATTTTCGGTCAAAAAGACATGTGCAAATTTTCGTTTTTTATTACCGTCTATTTGCTCAAGAATTCTGTATTTCTCTGCAGGATTCATCGCTTTACTTCAATAGTAAACTGCAATGTACCATAAATTGTAATACCATCGGAAGGAAGAATTCCCGGACCGGGATAAGCAGTTGCTCTCCTTGTGTAGTAGGATGAATTCAATAAGTTATTTACACCGGCTTCCAATTGGAAATATTTCCTGAAAGTATACCTGGCGCTCAGGTCCATCACAAAATAGGCTGGAATCTCTCCAATGACAGCGTCACCACTTCCTTGCTTTGAATTTGTTGCATCCGTAAATTGTGCCGAATTGTATGAACCTTGTATCTGGACCTGCCAGTTTTTAGCCCGAACCTTCAACCCGCTTTTGAACATGATGGGGCTAACGTATTCCACTTGCTTGCCAACATAGCTTTTCTCCCTGGAAGAAATGTAAGTGGCGTTGATATAGGAGAAATTCACAAATATGGAAGAACCGATCTTGGAACTGTCGATAAATGCCTTGATGAAATCGAATTCCACCAAACATTCAACACCGGTATTCAATGCATTCCCAATATTCGTGCGGATCTTCTTGGTTGAATTGGGTTCCGGCGCCAGCCCGATCTTATCGCCGTAAAATAAGCTGAATACAGCTAGGTCGGTGTAGAAATACTTCCCGATAAATCCTCTCCAGCCGATTTCAGTTGTGTTTCCATATTCATCCTTGATCAGTGAATCGACTACGATATTGGGATTCGCAACCCGGATGTCTGAGAAATTGACTGCCCGGTAGTTCTGGCAGAAATTGATGTAAGCATTGGAGTACTTTCCGGTCTTGAAAGATGCTCCGGCACCTCCGAGTGGAATGGATCGGATGACCGTATTGGAATTTTCAATTCTATAGGTACTTAAGGTATCAAAAGTGAGCGGATGAATATTGTATTGATTGTAATATCCGATAGCTGAACTTTTGATGAATTCAAACCGCAAACCGGCATTTACTGTCCAGCGGTCGCCCAGGAACCAGATATTGTCCGTGAATGCTGCAAAATTTTCCGAAGGAAACCGGAAATCCGAGTTTTCGATATTGGAAGGGTTATTGAATTTGAATTCTGCGCGATCTCCATCGGTGGCAAGTCCTTGAAGATTGGTGGTCTGACCTCTATAGTAGCGCATACCAACCAAAAATGCGCTTTCATTCTTTTGTTTTTTTGTCAGTTTATATCGATGAAGAACGCGTGCTTCAATTCCGGTGTTTTTGAAATCGCCTGCAATCAGGTCGCGTTTTCCACCCGGATCAGCTGTATTGATCTTTCCAAGATACCCCAGGGAATACCTGCTCGAAAGCATTCCGAATGCACGAATGTTCAACACGGTCTTTTTGGAAAGCCTCGAATCGAAGTGAAGAGCAAGAATATTCCAATCCACTTTGAACCAATTCCGGTCACGAATACTTTGTCTCGGATTTTCTTCAAATTGCTTGTCTGTTAAACCTCCGGGTTGTTTCGCCAGGTAGCTCATCCGGGTGTATTCCATCCGAATGTGATTGTTTTCATTGATGTGATATCCGACTTGTACAAATCCTTGTTGCTGATTGAAATCGGAATTCGGTCGGTAGCCGTTCCCGGTCTTCAATTGATAATAAGCCTGGTATTCAAAACGACCCGAAGTTCCGGAAATGCGGTTGAAAGTTCCGAAATAACCATAGTTTCCAACGGTGTTCCGGGAAGTGAATTGAAAAGGACTGGTCTGAACAGGATCCTTGATGATGAAGTTCATCAGACCTCCGAATTGGGTTCCGTACTGCAAACTGGCAGAACCGCGAATGATTTCGATTGCCTGAAGTGCTTCCAAGGGTGGAGTATAGTAACTTTCCGGATATCCGAGTGCATCTGCGGAAATATCGTACCCATTTTGGCGTGTGTTGAAATTTGCAGCTCTATTCGGACTCAAACCTCTTCCACCGACACCCATTTGAATTCCCGCACCATCACTTTCCCAAATGTTTAAACCGGGAACCTTTGCAAATAACTCTCTTGGATTGGCGCTCGATTTGGCTCCGCCTTGGCGTTCCGTTTCAATCAGTGTATTTGTCCCGGTTGCGATCTGAACTCCTTTGATAGGAGGAATGAATCCAATATCGAAATAATGCAGGCGTTTTCCGCGAATTTCCACTTCTTCGACCGCTTCGGATGTTTGAACTTCTATAATGTGTTTGGGAGCTACTATGCCATTCAAGACATAAACCAAGGTGTCAATCTGGTCGCCGTAGATGATTAACGGACCTTTATCGCAAGGAATTTGAAATTTTCCCTGTTCGTCCGTCATGGTTTTTTTTTCACCGCATTGAACAAAAATCCCAAATTGGGGGTTCTTCGTCTGATCGATAATTGTTCCTTCGAAGTTTTGAGACCAGGCAAAGGAAACAAGTATTGAAAACAGAAAGGAAAGGGTTATTTTTCGAGAGGTAAAATCCATTTTCTGTGTTTCAAATTGTATTCTTCTTTCATTAGATCAGTCTCCCTGCTCACGAAGTGCTGATTGGGTCTGCCGTTTAGAGTGACATACACGTCTGCGCTTACTCCGGGGCGCGACAAATGTACACTTTTGCTCCCGAAATGGAGTGTCGTGTCGTTGTACTTTTCACCCAGGAAATGGGCAAATTGTAAAATCATATCCGGTTGACGGGACATTTGATCAATCTGCTGCGGACTTAGGTAATCGGAATTCGTGATTTCGATTGATTTCCGGGATGCGTGGTCTTCCACATAAAAAGTCGCATATCCTTTTTTTTCCATCAGCATCACTCTCCAGGAAAAACGAAAACCTTCCTCGTGCCAGAATAGGTTTTCAGGATACAGTAAGTAACGGAATGGGATAATCAATTGTGCGATGATAAAAATTGACAGGCAGGTAATCAAGCGCTTCGATGGGGTAATTTTCGCTTCGGTAGGACCATTTGTCCAGTGAAACCATTTTTGAAGCGGATTCAGCCATTTGTTATGGAAACTTGCGGGGAAGAAAATCAGGGTGCTGAAGATCATTACCCATGGAAACACGCCTATCGGGAACAATAACCAGGTTAAAATATGAAATACGACGACAAAAATGTAAGCGATGTTCCTGGTTCGGGACCTGGAAAGAAAGAATGGAATCGTCAGGTCGTAAAAGCACGAAAACCAGGAGAATAGGAATGCAACCCAGGAAGTTGCAAGCAGGTTTCCTACAAGTGGCAGATCACGGAATGCCTGGAGCCACATGCGTAATGGTTGTGCTTCCAAAAGCCAATCCGCATTCAATTTGGCGATTCCGGCAAAACAGTAGACAATTCCCAGTTGAAACCGAAGGATAAAGATCGGCCACTGTGGAATGGTACTTCGCTGGATCGAAGGAAAGCGTTTTGCATCGACACTGAATTGTGCCTGGGCAGGTAGCCAGATCAACAGGAATGCAATGATGCTTACGAAGTAATAATGATTGAGGTAATAACTCTTATCAAGCAATTCGACATAGGTAAATGCCAGGAAGAATAAAACCGCGGAAATGCGGTAAAATGCTCCGAGGATGATTCCCAGGCTTGCAATGATCAATACGATGAATGGAAAATACATCCAATTGCCCGGAAGCGGGCGGATCCAGTCGAAACCAAGGTAGGTGAAATGAAATGGGGAATCGATGTAGAGCTGCTTTACCCAGCCGTTGAAAATAAACCGGACAGTACTGAATAAGAACAGGGATCCGATAACGATACGGAATGCAATAAGGGGGACAATGGAAACTTCCCTGAAAAGAAAATCAGACCATCGTTTTCTAATCTCCATCTGTATCCTGATAAGTAATCAAGACGCCAAAAGCAGAAGCCATATCTGTTTTCATATAGATCACAGATTGTTGCTGGTATGCATAAAATTCGCTCAGGGTATTTGGAGACGAAGCCATAAGTTCTTCCAATGTTCCGTTCCAACTGGCAGGAGTCGATAACATATAATCAAAACGGCTCGCAATCGTATTTGAAAGGGATGCTTTGTCCTCTATGGCATTCAGGTAATCATCTAAACCTTGCCCGTTGCTTCCTGAAAGGCTTAGCCCGTAAAAAATAGCGCGCGATCCTCTAATGTTTTCAATCAACAAGGTTTTTCCAAGTCCGGATCTGCGAGCTTCCAGGTAATTCGGTTGTTGAATTCCCAAAGTATGGTTTCCGATAGGGAAGCCCAATTTGGTTGTTTTACATAATTCGAAATCCTTGCATAAGTTGTTCACCAAAAGGGCAAACGGGCTTGTAGATTCGTTACTTGTTCCATTTACAAACGTAGCTCTGTAGCCGGACCATCCCGAAACAACTGTTGAAATTTCAGTTTTCATCTTTGAAATAATATCTGAAACGTAAGTACAAGTACTCGCTGAATTCTGAAATTCTGTCAAAGAACCGGCGCGGTAAAACAAATAATCCAATGCATCAAAACCACTTGCATCTAAATTGTTGGAACTTAGGTCGTATCCACCGGTTTGAATGTTGCTGTTGATCTGGGAAGTATCACAAGGAAAAGTGCCAAAGCTGAAAACCAGATTGGCACTCATAGCCGGTCCGAAATCAAATGCCTTCACATGTTGAAAAGAGATGTTTGCATCTATCCATGCTTGTTTTGACAAGTCCAATTTTGATTGTGTCTTGTCAGCAAGAAAATCATTCCAACTGGTTTCAAGCGAATAAATTTTTGTTTTTAAGTCCGAATAACCCGGAATAATATAGTTATCAGCCATATTGACCATGATTGGCCCTTTGTCAAACTCGGAGTCTTCTTCTTTCTTCTTTTTACAAGCTGTAATCAGAATCAATGCTGCTAACAAAAATGTCCACTTAGCTAATTTCATACCTTGGAATTTTAATAGTTTTGATCAAGGGTTGCCTTGATGCTATTGATATCGTTTACAGTTAAAGTCCACAAGTTTCCATTGAATTGTGCCAATAGGCCGTCAATTTCTGAAATACTCATCTTACGGGTTTCAATCGGTGCATAACGCAACGAATAGATGAATCCGTATGACTCAGAAAGTACATGTAAACATTTTGCCTGGTCGGTTCCATAATTAGTTACAGCCTGGTCTAAATACTTCATAGCCTGGTACGCTGCAATTTTTTCCCACATTTCACGAATTGCTACAATTGCCGCATCACGATCCGCAAGTACCTTGTTTGAGATTGCTGCACGACCTTTCAGGAAGTTCCCCATCATTACCTGGTTCGAGTTCAGTGCTGTATTCTGTGAATTACAATATTTACCCCAGAATGCAAAGGCAGTAGCAGTTGGGAAGTTTGTCGGAACTGCAAAGTAACCGAAAGCTTCATCCCAGTAATGTTCTAAAGTTGTGTACGGTTTTCCGGTAACCGGAGTTGTATTGTCCGCATTCATATTAGTTGAACCTAAATAAACATTCAAGGCCTGGTACATGAATACAGAACCCATAACTGATTTCTCAATCATTTCCGATTTGTCGAAACCATTCGCATTGAAAAGATAGGTGGATGTTCCTGAAGTAAGTGTTCCTGCCTGACCGTTGGTTGCAGGAGTCATATAAGAATTACTTGCAGCAGCGATATCTGTAAAATGAGCCAGAACCATTGCTGTATCCAGGCTAAAACATTTGTCCTGAAGGTTTCTTGTCGAAGTGAAAGAGAAATTCCCGTTTCCGTTTCCGTTCACATTTGCAAACATGTCCTTTAAAGCCTGTGCCGAAATAACCTGGGTGGTTCCAAGGTCTGTATATTGGATCATTTCGATCAATTGATTGATACGGTCTGTTTGACCGGCGTAATCAACCGTAGATTCGCTGTTGCTATTCGTAAATGTATAAGTTGTAGGAACAGTATACGTTTCGGTTTGAGTATAAGTACAACTTCCATCGTCTTTTTTGGCTTTGGAGTTATAATTCACCGCTGTTGGATCAGTACATCCTTTTTTCTTACAGGAAATCATGGTAGTGAATAGGGTGCTGATAGCAAAGAGGTAGAAGAGATTCTTCATAAATCAAACTTGTTTTTTAATTTGATTGCAAAGTTAGTTTTAGGCTATCCTGACGACAATACCTTAAAAAAGGTATTTTTGATTTATGGATGCCAAATACATAATTGCTGATTCCGGTGGTTCATCTACCAGCTGGGGAATCGTCCTTACAACTAATGAAGTGGTGTACATTCAAACGGGCAGTTTGCATCCGAAGTATGCGCTATCGGCGAATTATCCGCTGGAAGAACTGAAGGATCAATTCAAGGAACTGAATGTGCCACTTTATTTTTACGGTGCTGGTTGTTCTAGTGAAACCGTTCAAGGGGAAATGAGTACATTTCTATTGCAGCTAGGATTTTCTGAAGTAACTGTTTACCCGGATACATTGGCCGCCTGCAAAGCGCTTTATGGAAAGAATGCCGGGTGGGTTGCCATATTGGGTACAGGTTCTGTTTTGGTCCAATACGATGGTTCGAACATAATCAATAGAATTGGCGGATACGGTTCGTTGATCGGAGATGAAGGAAGCGGATTTTATTTCGGTAAACTACTCATTCAATACCTGCTGAGAAATGAACAATGGAAAGAAGAGTGGATCCCGGTTTTTGAATCGCGTGCATCGATTCTTTCAAAATTGGCAAGTACTGAAGCTCAACAATGGATTTCCGGTTTGGGTGAGAAAACAGCCGCAATGGATTTCAGATTCCTGCATGAAGAAAATGCGAGGCTCTTTGCCGAATTGTATTGCAGTTCTGTTCCCGGATTGAAGCAGCTTTCATTTATCGGTTCATATGGTTACAGCCAAAAAAAGGTATTCACCGAAGTGTTTCAACAGATTGGTATCCAGATAGAAAACGGATTTTCCAGCCCTATCAAGGGTTTGGTGAACTATTATCGAACGAACGAATAATTAAGTTGAAACTAGCTTTTGGTGATTGATACAGAGGAGTTTAGTCGAAAATATTAAATCTTTCGTAGAAAAGTGCCTTGTCGTTTGGAAAATAATTCACAACTTGCAGGAGCGAAAGTGAGAAATGGACACATTATTAATTCAGGCAACTGCTCAAACCCCCTTGGTAAATTTGAATCCTGATACAGGAATCATGGAAATTAGAGGTCGTTCGATTCCGGATGATCCCGAAGCTTTTTGGGGTTCGGTCTTAACTTGGTTTGATGATTACATGGCGAACCCTATTGAAGAGACGCTTGTAAGAATCGACTTGGAATATTTTAATATTACTTCATCAAAGCGTATCTTGTTTTTGCTGTACAAATTGAACGAACTGGTTGATTCCGGAAAGAAAGCAAAAGTGGAATGGTACTACAGACAATCCGACGAGGACATGTACGAGGTAGGTCAGGATTACGCTTTCATGGTTCATGTCCCATTTGATTTCCGTGAGTATACGGACAACGATTTGGTGGTCGCTTAAAATCCTTTGAATTGAAAATGTAAAAGTGAGAAGTGAGGAATCACTTACTTAGTAAATTTTGCCTTTTCAAAGGTAGATTTGGCTCTTTGAGCATTTTTCTGCAACTTTCAGGGACAAAAAATTGAAAAGAATAAAGATAATCTGACTTTTCAATTGTTAATTTTCAATTATCAATTATTTTTGTTCCATTATGCGTGTAATAGCCGATATACCACATGCCCGGTACAAGATTCAGATTTTCTTGTATAATGCAAAATACTTAGTGAAAATTGAATTAGGTCAATTCGAACAGACATTTAAAATCGCCGAGTCGGATGTGAACGGTTTGGAAGAGCTGAAACGCATGATAACAGATCAATTATTACACAACTCACTTGAACGGTTTATTTCCATGAGATCGGATTGGGAAGAAGCATTTAAAAACAAAGAAATATGAAATTAGTACACTTCGTTGCAACAGGTTTGATTTTTGGATTAACAACTGTTGCCTGTTCGGATAAAAAAGAATCTGACGCTGCCCAAAAAACAAAGGAGGAAGCAGCGCCGTCAGTTCCTACTGTCAGTTCGAAAGGATTGAAGATTGCATTCTATTATTCGGATAGTTTGAAGAACGGATTCACATATTATAAGAATGAAGATGCCCGCATCACCAAGAAAGGAGAGGCTTTTCAGAATGAGATGTTGGGAAAACAGCGTCTTTTGGAGCAGAAAGCACAGAATTACGAGAAATACATGCGTGAAGGAACACTAACCGGTTCCGATATGCAGAATATGGAAAATGAAATCATGCGTATGCGTGAGCAGTTGATGAATCAACAGCAAACAAGAGGAGCACAATTGGAAAAGGAAACCAATGAAGCATTGACGGTTCTTTCTAAAAAGATTGAAGTTGCCGGAAAAAAATACTGTGAGAAATACGGAATTGATGTCTTGTTGATTCATGGTCAAGGAGGACAGATCAATTTCATCAATGAACAAATGAATGTAACCCAATCATTCATTGACTTCTTGAATCACGAACAGGAAATCATGGATAAGGATTTGGGGAAATAAGATATGCTGATAGCCCAACAAAAGCTTAACGAGAACATTGCTGAATATATTTTATACATGTATCAGATTGAAGATCTGATCCGTGCATATCAATTTGATCTGGATCGTATCGTTAAAGAAGTAGTGGAACCGAATCTTCCGGATCGTGCTTATTTGGAGCGCTATAGGGAATGGTATGCAAGATTGATCCAGGATATGAAATCCGAACGGATTATTGAAACCGGGCATCGTCTGGAACTGCAGGATGTATTGGTTGAGTTATCCTACTTGCATAATTCATTGCTCACAGTAGTCAATGATGAAAAATACCGGACACTTTATTCTACGGCACTTCCATACATTGAAGATTTCATCGAGCATTCAAATCTGAAAGGGATGAATCACCTGGAAGTTTGTTTCCACGCACTTTACATGAAGCTGTTATTGAAATTACAGAAGAAGGAAATCAGTCAGGAAACAGAAGAAGCCTTCGATGCAATGCGTGTTTTATTGGCGTATATCACTCGTTCGTACCACCAGATGAAAACGGGAGAAGGACAGTATTGGAATAATTAATTACGAATTACGAATTACGAATTACGAATTACGAATTCGCAGTTAATATAAATCCTGTTTACTCACGTTCAAATCCACTTTTCCTGAAATTCCGGGCAATCTTCCTGTTTCTGAAAATTGCCAATGAAGGACTTCCCGATCGGTCATGTATTGTGGTTCCCTGCTGTATGCTGCAATCCAAAAATGATATCCTTCCATTTTTCCACGAAACTTCGTTTCATAAAAACTGAGGGAAGTATAGATGATTGGTCTTACTCCGGTCGCTTTTCGAACCTCTTCACACCAGATCAATACTTTTGCTTTCAAGTCTTCATCTGAAAATCCTTCCTCTTCCACGTCGATTACCGGTGGCAAATCAATACTCCGGATTTTATAGACTGAAAGAAAATGTGCTGCCTGTGGCCTGGGTGGCGATTTGGGATTGAAGTAATGATAAGCACCGTTTGAGATGCCGTGTTTATTCAAATATTCCCTGTTCCGTTCCCATTGCGTATCCAGGTGATCGGACCCTTCCGTGACTTTACAATAAACAAAATCAATGATGGTATCGAATCCTTTTTCATTCAGTAATAGATCCCAATCAATTTCTCCCTGGTGATGAGAAACATCCAGACCGACACTTTTATAACCGGGCGGGATAATTTCGTGGAAATGGCTGGAAGTTTGAATCATTCCATTCGTTTCATACCAGAAATAGAAGAATGCCGCTACTCCGATAGAAATCGCAATCCAAATAAATTTGCTTTTACCCTTCTTTTTGGATGATTTTCGCCTTGGAGCTGCTTTTTTACGGGTTTGTCTTCTTTTTGCCATTCGGCTGCTAAATTACATGGAAAAAGCTTATTGAAGTCTTACTTAGGAGAGAAAGTATCAAATGCGTATACCAAAATAGATTTTCAGGAGATTAGGATTTCTGGTAGCTTCCGAGCGATCATCGCGAAACAGGAAATTGTTATCGTATGCGATTCCAAATACTCCAATAACAGGAAGGCTTCCCAATCTTCGTTCTACATTTGCTGCGAGCCTGATTCCAAAATAATTTACTTCATCTTCTCCGTTGGGAGTTCCGGAAATTCCCATGGTGAGTGATGATGACAGGTTGATGGAAGTTAACTCGGAGAGATGGAAGGGAACCTGGCATCCCATATGTCCCATGAAGTTGAAAACGTTCTTGTTTTTATAATCGGCATTCATCCCAACGGTTGATCCGTAATAGACATATTCCGGCACCGGTTTACTTTTATAGGCTTTTTGATCGTATAGTTCCAGACCGAAAATCCAGTAGACACGGTTCTTATAAATATCACCGATACGCAGGTTCAGACCGTAATGAATGACCTGCTTTTTCGGAAGATAATACCTTTGGGCGGAGTCAGCAATGAAAACAGTACCCAATTCAAATCCGAATTGAACATAACGCATGTTTTGAGGTACATGTTTGATGATGTACACTTTGTTAACTGTGTCACCAGCTGCAATCTTTACCGGCTTTGTTCTGACAGGTTTAGTTTTTGCTTTTGGACTTATAATTTGTCCGTATACGATGGAATGCAGGAAAATAAGTGTAAAAAGAGTGATGGTTTTCTTCATTGGTCAATTAGAGTGGTGCAAAAGTACAGATTTATTCCTGAACTCACAGTTTATAAACCACCCAATCTTTCGTATTCAGGACTACGGGAAGTTCCAGGTACAACTCTCCACCCAGGTAGCGTTTCAAAACCACAATGTACTTGCATCCTTTTTCCCGGATGTTTTTTCGGAAAGAGGCACTCAATAATTCGTCGTTGCTTGCCACCCAGCCTTTTCGATGAGCAAAGTAAATAGGGGTTGGGTTATCTATCGTATTGACAACGATCAAATCGGAACGCTTGGAAAAACGATCCATATCAGTTTCCAGTTTCACAAAGGCTGATTCGTGTTCCTTCAACCGGAAGTCGTGAAGCTGATTGAGTGTTCCCTCTAAAATGATTGCAGCCAGAATAATAATCTGGACCAGGTTCTTTTGAAATCCGGCAACTCCATATCCGGCAACTAAAGCCATGATCGGTACAAACGGAATAATGTAGTAGGAGTGATGGGTAAATGTAAATCCCGCTTTTAAAGCGATTACCAGGAATGCGGCAAAACCAAGGCTAAGAATCCACAGGAGCAGCTTGTTCCGCTTTTTGAAAGCGAAGTAGAAACCGGTTAGAAAGAAGCCGAACCCGATAAATTTCAAGGCAGAATCGTAGAAATGTTTTAATCCGTCTCCAAGGTTTTCAACGAGTTCCTTTGCCCCGATGCTGATTGGTTTTCCCATGAAGAAATGCCAGAATTGATACTTTTCCACCAAATAAGGAACCCAGCTGAAATACCACCAGGCAATAGGAGAAAGTATAATTCCACTTGTGATAAAAAAAACGATTTTGAGATGGATAGATATGTGTCTATTGAAGATGAAAAATGCGTATAGTACAAGGAGAAATCCCGCGGGTAGTTTGGCTAAAACTCCTAAAAGTGTAAACAATGCGAATAGCATTAAATGTAGCCATCTTCGTTTTTGATCCTCGAAAAAACAAGCAGCATAATAGAATCCGATAATTACCAAGGAAGTTGCAAAGGTATCGGGCATAATTTTCCGGCTGTAGGCAAACCAAATGGAAGCCAATAAAATAATTGAAGCATTAAATGCCGTTTCTTCAGTGAAATACCGTTTCAGAAGTCGGAAGAAAAACCAAATACCGAAACTGCTTACGATGAGGTTGATCAGTCGGCCGTACCAATGCTGATAACCGAAAACCTCCGAGACCAAATAATCCAGGTAATTTAGAACTGGAAACTCCATTCCGGTAATTCCTGTTTTTTCACCTGCGAAATCGATTTTTGGATACAGAATGTTGGAAGAACCTTCGTAGAAATTGCGCGTTACCATCGTTCCGGTGGTTTGTCGCCAGTTGTGAGCAACCTCCAGCGGGGGATTTGTAATCCCGTACATTCGGATCAGGAAGAAGAATACAATCCAGAACCGGATATCTTTAAATAGGGGAAGAGCGAAGAATGATCTCACGTGTTTTCTTTGATGCTTGCTAAGTTAGGAGAAAAGTTTGAAATTGACACGTGCCGATTCAACGCTTCTTTTTTGGTTTAACCTGCTTCTCCAATAGTTTCTTTCGTTTTTGAAGTGTCGTAATTGTTTCCTGACTCCTCACAGAGTAATCTACCCCGAAAACATCCCGGATGTGTACAGTGAGTTTCTGAATACGGGCAATTCGTTCATCATAGAAGTCGATAGTGATTGGTTGATTGGGATTTGGCTTTACCAATGCAATGTTCAATTCATAGTGGAACAAGGAATACAGAGTCGGGACGTGCGAATAATGAAAACTTTCATCTACGAATAGGCGTGAAAATAACTTGTCTTTTTGATTCCAAATGGAATCGAGGAGTTGCGAACAAACGGTATTATCCTGGTAAACACGCTGCTTTTTCGGTTTTTTTCGAATGGTTTTAAAAGTAGGAGTCTTGGAAAAAAGACTGAACGCAGGATGAATCGGAGCATGGGTTTTCGCCATGAATTCCGGGCTGGGGTTGTAATAAGTCCGATCTACTGAGATAATAGTAAGTGTTTTACTTGTTTTATTGCTTTTATCAGGAACCTGGATCTTTGTTTTTGAACTAATATGAGTCCAGGTTGGGTCCATCAACATCCAGTTTCCATTTACGCGAACAATGTTCCACTCGTGTGTTACGTCAGTGCCAAGCCGATGAAATTTACGTTCGATGAATTCAAACATTCCGATTTTGGTCTTTCCACTGATTGAAAAGCAGGGAATATCACTTTTTATACAGAGGTATTCAAACACCCGGGCAAAATCCCTGCAAACACCTTTTGATTTCTTTGCAGTCAATTCCGGATTGTAAAATGGAGCTTTGATGTCTCCTTTTCGATCGTTGTCATATTTGAAATAAGTTCCCAGGTAACCGTAAAAAAGCCACACTTTTTCTTCTTCATTTTGTCCTTGTAAATCGAGAAAGGAGTGAGCTGCTACAAGGTCTTTCCGAGTTGCGAGGTCCATGGACGAAACGATGCTGTCCAACGCATATTTCCTGGAATCTGGAATTTGACCCAATGCTTTCGCCGAAAGCACAAGCATGCTGATCAGGACAAGAAAGGAAACAGGTTTCAGATTCATAATTAATCGAATATAATAGGAAACACGATTTTTGTTACAAAAAAAGCGGAGTTCATTTTCAGAACCCCGCTTTCAATGATTATTCAGATCGTTTTGTATTACTTCTTAGCAAAATTCGGAGCAACGACCAAGTCTTTTGTTCCATGGGTCCAGGAATAGAACCCTTCTCCGGTTTTTACTCCTTTTTTACCGGCAGTGACCATGTTTACCAACAACGGACATGGTGCGTATTTCGGGTTTCCGAAACCGGTATGTAGTACTTCCAAAATCGCCAGGCAAACATCCAAACCGATAAAGTCGGCCAATTGCAATGGACCCATCGGATGAGCCATTCCCAATTTCATTACGGTATCAATTTCCTCAACCCCCGCAACTCCTTCATACAAGGTGTAGATTGCTTCGTTGATCATCGGCATCAGGATCCTGTTTGCCACGAAACCAGGATAATCGTTTACTTCAACCGGAACCTTATTCAGTTTTTTGGAAGTTTCCATGATCAGGTTCGTAACGGCATCTGTTGTGGAATATCCGCGAATGATTTCAACCAATTTCATTACCGGAACCGGATTCATGAAGTGCATTCCGATCACTTTTTCCGGGCGATTGGTTACCGAAGCAATTTTCGTGATGGAAATGGAAGATGTATTTGAGGCAAGGATTACATTTTCTGCTGTCAGAGCGTCCAATTGCTTGAAGATATTCAATTTCAGATCCACATTCTCTGTTGCTGCTTCAACCACCAGTTCCACACCTTTCACACCTTCTTCCATGGAAGTGAATGTGGTGATGTTTGCCAAAGTAGCTGCTTTATCTGCCTCCGTGATAGCTTCTTTGGCTACCTGACGATCCAAATTCTTAGTGATTGTTGCCAATCCTTTGTCCAATGAAGCCTGAGCCACATCGATCAATGACACTTTATATCCAAATTGTGCGAACGTGTGGGCAATTCCATTTCCCATTGTTCCTGCACCGATTACTGCTACGTTTTTCATGAAGTAAGTTCTTATTTTCGTGTGCGTCGCTTGGGCCGGAGCTTCAGCGAAGGCACAAAGATAATGAAAGTTTACAGAGAGTAGAACGCGTCAAGAGAAATCTCACTTCGGAATTCTTAGTCGATGAGGTGGTTCATAGTTATCTTAAGTCGAATTTGATTGGGAGAATAAAACGCGAATTCACTGCCGTGTCTTTGATTTTTCCGGGTGTCCATTTCGGCATTGCCTTAGTGAAGCGTTTTGCTTCATTGTCCAATAAGGGATCAACTCCACGTTTAATAACAACATCCGTGATGGAGCCATCTTTTAGTACAATAAAACCAACGTATACTTTTCCCGTTATTCCCATTTCGTCGGCTTGAACTGGATATTTTAAGTTATCACGCATGTATTCTCTTAGTTTTCCAATTCCACCAGGAAATTCTGCGGGAATATCGACTACATCGTAGATTTTGTTTTCCTCATCTATAATTGTAACCTTTGGTAATGGAGATTTTACAACAACTGGCTCGAAACCGGGTTCAGGTTCAATGGGTGTAAGCTCAAAACGAGGGACTTCTGGCGCAAGAGGAACTTGTTCGGATTTTTTCCTTTTCTTTTTTTGTGTTTTTTCAGGAGGGATAGTGGTTGTGGGAATGATCTTTTTTTTAGGAGTTTCCTTCAGTCTAACCAATTTGGGTGCTTCGTCTCGATAACTATCGGAACCAGATTCACAACTGCTGAATGAAATGGATAGTACTAGTGCTGCGGACAAAAGAGGTAGCTGATGTAATGGCATATCAAACGGGTTTAAAGTTTCATTCGAAACTACTGGTTTTTGGAGGATGCTTGAATAGTGATGTAGCAATGGGTAGTTTTGATTGATTCTTCGGAAGGTATTCGAATTGAAAGGAATAGCTCGAGATTAACCAATTTCTCTCATTTAACTTTTTTTTTCTTTTCGAATGGTATATTTACTCCACTAAGTTAAATGATTAAACCTTTCAACGAATACAAAACAACCTATGGAACAACACGAAAAGCGTTTGTCCCGAACTGAATTAACGGCACTTGCCAATAATTCCGATTTAAGTCCGGAACAAAAGAAACAAGGTTTTCGCGATCAGATTCTAATCCATCGAACAGAATATCAGCAATTTTTACAATGGGTGCTTTTAGTAGGTGGAATTAGCCTGCTTGCATTCGGATTGATTTTCTTCTTTGCATTCAATTGGCGCGATATACCCGCAAACTGGAAATTTGCGACGGTTTGGATTTTCCTTCTCGGATTTTCAATTCCAAGTTTTTTACCCAAAATCCCTTTACTGACGAAACAACTCTTGGTTACGGTGAGTTGTGTGATGGTCGGCGTATTATTTGCCGTATTTGGCCAGGTTTATCAAACGGGAGCCTTTACTTACCAGTTTATCGGGCTTTGGTTGGCGCTCATTGCAGTTTGGGTTTTTACGATGCACTTTATGCCTTTATGGATCCTGTTCCATTTGCTTTTCTGCGTCGCGCTCTATGATTATTACGACAATTTCTTTGCGGTCTACGTTTACCTTTTCGGAGCTGTGGCGCTCACGGTTTTGTGGAACCAGTGGAAACCCGGGAAAGAATTTCCTTATTGGTACTTACTCGTCGTACTGACACCCGCAATTGTTTTCAGCACTGCCCGCACGTCCATTATTATTGCAGATAATCCATTCATGGCCAAATTCAACTGGATCGAATTTTCGGTATTCATCTGCTGTGTCGTCTCACTCTTTTGTTTGGCACTTTATAAAAAATGGTTGGTACCGATTGCACATATTGCCTTGTCATTGATTATTATCATGAATGCAAAAGTTATTTCGGCTTCCGATGACAATTTGTTCATACCGGCATTCCTTACTTTGGGTGCTCTGGTCGGAAGTGTATTCTTTTTGATTTATTTACGAAATACCTGGAAGAATGGAAAAGCATAAGATCAATCTTGTTGAACGCGGGAAAAGCATGTTCCCGGAAGCAACCTTCAAGGAAACGAAAGCGGAGAAAGAAACGAATTACTATGGAGCTCATTTCGGGATCCGGGCCTTGGAATACCTGGTTTTCGTTGGAACATTACTGACTCTTGGATTATTCGCGGGAGCTGTTTTTCAACTAATGAAAAATCCTTCTGTCGGGTTCTATTGTCTGATGGCGGGAATCCTGATCGGGACAACTATTTTACTTCATCTATTTGTTAAACAGCGCCTGATCGACGCGATGGCTACCGGAATCGGTGTTTTCGGAATCATGTCGTTGGATGCGGCTATGTTTACCTCGAATTGGGCAGACAAACATGTCGGATTAATTGATGTTGTGCTTATCCTGGTGTTGATCCTGATTTCACGGAAGAATCTCCTGACGATACTTGGAGTGGTCGGCATCCTGTGGTCACTGAATTGGGTTTTTGACGAATACCAAGCGCCCTTTTATACTTTTAAAGTCGTGGTGATGGTCTTTACCTTGATCCTTGCAATCCTGATCTACTTGGAAGAAGGTGTTCTGATGCACTTCACAAAGTGGTCCTATTTCCTCAATTATCTGAAAGATGGGTTCTTTGTTGCCCTGACCAGTTATTATGTCTTCGGATTTATCGATTGGACGCGTTGGATCTCACATCGAACGGAACCAGCCGGGTATGACATTGCCATGTACATAGAAATCCTTTTGCTGGCTTTTGCCTTGTTCATTTGGCAATATCGTCGGATGAAAGACCAACGGGTTCCACTTTGGCTGCTTGTCTTTTTGCCGCTTAGTTTGTTCCTGCTTGGCATGTTCAGTGTGAAAATCGCCTTTTTCTTATTGGCTTTTTTAGCCTTTCTTTTCACCCGGTCCATTTTTGGAATTGTAGCAAGTGCACTCGGATTGATCTACTCGGTGGTTTATTTCTATTACGAGTTGGATTGGACTTTGATGCATAAATCCTTATTATTTATGGGGTTAGGTGCATTGTACCTAGTCCTGTATTTTGTCTTAACAGCTAAAAAAGGTTCACATGAATAATCTGAAACGAAACCTGATCATTACCAATTTATTCCTGGTTTTCACCGTCTTTGCATGGATGTGGTATGGGAAAGAGGAGTTGCTTCAAAAGGGAGATATCCTGGTACTGAAGTTACAGCCGGCTGATCCACGGTCGTTCATGATGGGAGATTACATGGCACTGAGTTACGATATCAATGATGATCTGCCAACTAATCGTTTAACCCTGGAAAACCTCGAATCGTTTACCATGCATCCGTTCGATGGGCCACTTCATCAAGAAGTTGTAGTTAAAATGAAAAACGGTTTAGGAGTATACGTACGAATGAAAAATAAGAAACCATTAGGTAAAGGCGAATTTGTTCTTCCTTGTAAACGTGACTTTTTTGACTATCATATATTACCGGATGAGTATTTGTTCCAAGAGGGAAGAAGTAAACATTTCAACCAAGCTGAATACGCGCAGTTTCGGGTAAATAAATCAGGAGATGTCGTAATTGAATATTTGCTGGATATAAACCGAAAGCCTTTGCGGTAAGATAAATCGGTATACAACAAGGCGCAACGAGGGATTGACTTCTTTGCGCCTTGCTTTTAAAAAGTATGGATCAGGCATGCATGATTCGTTCCGGAAATTCCCGAATCATCATCTCGCTCAGGCGCTTTGGGAATTTATTGTTAGAGGACATATAAATCAGTTTTTCCCGAAAGTGTTTTTTGAGTTTTTTCACAAATCCATTTCCTCCGTCGATAACTGCAAAAAAGACCGCTTCATTTTCTTTCCTGAAATATAGGGCAGACATCGATTTGAAATGGAAGGCGTGTAACTCCGTCCATTCCGAATGAGGAATCACCCAGCGACTCTGTCGTTTGCGAAATAATCCGAAGCGCCTCCAAGGTTTGGTGAAAATAATTTCTGTGGAAGTGATTTCCATGACTGAGAACATGAAATAAATAAGCTCAAGGTAGAATGCGAGGATTGAAAAACCCACCAGGACCCAGATAAAGTAAGCGAAATTCAGAAAATCCCTTCTGACTCCCCATACAATGATCTGATAATTTACGCAAAGAAGTAGTGCTCCTAAAAGGAACGGAGCAATTAAGTTAAGTGTGTTTCGATATTTAGCAGATCGATACATAACTTAAAAATTACTATTAAGGAGAAAAGTTAGTGAATGTCGCTCTTCTTTGCAAAAAAAAAGTTGTTAAAGTTTTTCAGAAAAAGACCCAGCCATGTGTACCGGTTTCCGGTGTTTTCCATTATTAATTTGAGAACGCACCGGAATAGCGACAATCCGACTGAAAAACCAACTGATATGAGTAAAGAAATCAATACCATCCTAGGAGATATCTATATTGGAAAAGGGGCGGGCAAGATGATTCTTGAAGACATGCTTCAGGCGAAATATTCCATACGGGTGATGTCACCTTATTTGTCCGCCGGATTGATCGATCTTCTTTTGGATCGCCTCAGATTCGGGGTACACATTGAATTGGTCACTTCTGATGATATTGAAGACCATCAGCATGCAGATAAAAACTGTTATCGCATCATTAAACAGCACAAGCATGTGGACGAAGAACTGAAAAACAAAAAACAGTTCCTTCATTGGGTCGGAATCGGTTTGATGATTGTGTTCGGTTTTTTTGCTGTCACCAAATTGTCGGGCGTATTGTCTCCTTCAATGGAACTTCCGGATATCATCCAATTCTCTGTATTTACCCTTCTCACACTGATCGGACGATTTATTTGGAAACACGCCGGTGGAATCAATTTTTGGTACTATTCCTATAGTTCTCTTTTCCCGATTAAAATATTTTATTCCTATTTCTCACGTAGGAAGGACAATCGCTCAAAAGCCTTCAATTTGCACAGTAAGTTATATATCATCGACGATCGGATAGCTTATCTGGGTTCTGTAAATTTCACCCGGTCCGGATGTTCCTTCAATCACGAGACCCGCATTCGGATTACGGATCCTGAAGCCATTTACCAATTGAAAGAGGAATTCAGCGAATTGCTTTGGAACGAGTATTACAATCACCGGAGTGTGGATGAGTGGGGGCGGGAGTTGTATGAGGAATGATCCGATAAATTTTGACATATTTGTAGAATGGGACCAAAAATCACCACAAATCCTTACCAGTTTAGAGCTTCTGAGTTTGCAGGATTATACTTCGCAGCACTAATCCGGAAATTTTGGTTTATTTTTCTTCCTGTTTTAGGAATTGTATTTGGAACATTTATTTACGACACAATTAAAAATCCGTCCATTTTCTCTCTTATTCCTTTCGGAATGTTTACGCTTATCTTCATTCGGTCACGCTATCAATTTATACGTAAATTGAAAAAAAGTCCGGGAATCGAGCGTTTAAGAATTATGAAGGTTTTTGAACATTGCATTGAAATAGAAGATGAAACAGGAAACGAAACGCAATTTTTCCTGGTGGATGTAAGCAAAATAATCCCTTTACGGAAATACTATCAAGTCAATTTGAAGACCAAACAAACCTTGTGGATTCCGAAAGATTGTTTTAAAACACGGGAAGACCAAGATCTATTTGAATCCCATTTAAGAGAAAAGGGAAAGATGGGGTGATTAATAATCAGTATTCTTTACGTTCTTTTTTAATTTTTGCAACCGAATTACTATTTGAATAAGCAAAATTAATGTAGACGTAAAAACGACTAGTTTTACTCCCATTTTCCATGGCATGAAAAAAGGAATAATCAACCCCTGTAAAAGAATAACAAAATAAATTTTTAACCAGATTGAGGAATTCGGCAAAGACATATTGAATTTTGGTTGAAAATAGAGATTTTTTGGAGAAGGAGAATTAAATTCCTTTATTAAGAACATCAAGTATCCCTTTATAAAGCTGTTTGACGCGTTCTTCAGACAAAGGATGCAATTTCGGTTCATAAGCATGTTTGATGGTTCGGGTAGTATGTTCATCCGGCCTCACTCTACACCATTCTATCAATTTCCGAATTCCTGCCGGAGTAATGATTCCTTGTTCATCTTCAAACTTCGGGCATTCCAGTTGAATCAAGACACCGGCATTCTGCAAACCGATTACCACCCTGCGATTTTCATCCTCCTGTTCCAATCCGTATTGGATATAATGCGATTGGTCTTCGGAAATCAGTTTGATCTGTGTATTGTCAAATGCAGTTTGATCGGTCTCATCGAATACCCACCACAGGTAGGTTTTCTCATCTACAGTTATGGTACGCTTCTGTTTTTTGGAGATTGCCATTGGGGTGAAATTTCAGTTCACGTATTAATTCAAATTGAATGTTATCGGAATTGAGTAAAGCGACTTTATGGGTTTGCCATCACAGATTGCAGGTTCAAAGCGATCGAGCAGAAGCACTACGAGCATGGCTTCCAGGTCCAATGAGAGATCTATGTGTTGCAATAAACCTACTTTAGTAATGATTCCTTTTTCGTCGACAATAAATTGAACGATTACTTTTCCTTCAATTTCCATTTCAATCGCCTTGATCGGATAGTTAATCAAGTCCATTAAATCGGTTCTGAATTGTTGGAAGCCTTTCATGTAAACCGGTCCCACATTTTGTATTGAATCGGTGCAAACTATCGTATCTTTTTCCAATTCTATGACATCTGCTTTCGTGATGATATAAGGTGCCAGAATCTGTGCTTTGTGAAGATCTGTCAAATTCAGAATTTTTTCCTGTTCAACCGACTGACCATTTGAAATCGTTATGTAATCGTTTTCTTCGATATAATCCAACCTTACAGTATTGTAATAGTAACTTCCATTTTCAAGGGAGTCAAACTGAATGATACCGGATTCGTTCGTGTACCCTGTTTTTAATACACGTGATTTTTTACCGGTGGTAAACAATTCCACTTTCACATCATTGATTCCTTTTTTATCGAAACGGTCAAGAACAGTTAATTTAAAACTTGCGAAAGTCTTAGCTCCGGACGCGAAGCTTAGCAGGCAGATCAAAAGGATCATTAAGGTTTTCATGCTTCAAATATACTTGTTTTTCAAAAGATGATTTGTTGAATTTATTTGTATTATTATGATACTAATTTACTATTCATGTCAACAAACGCAAATCAAATTTTGGAGCGAATCAAAGGTGTTCGCCAATTCCAGCCAAGTGCTATTCGGAATTCAATCGCTATGTGGTTCCTACAATTGCTTTCTTTTTTTGGAGCCATTGGATGTATTATTGCGAGCATAGCAATTCTTGCAATTTCAGTTTCAGAAAATACTAATTTGTCAGAAGACGAACTAATGCTTACTTGCATGTTGCTTTCATTCGCTCTTTTGTTACTCCTGATTTTGAAACTTACTAAAATGGTGCGTAGAAGAAATGCATATATCTTGGAGATGAATGAGGTGTTGGATGGGGAGTGAGAATTATATTCGCAAGTAATCATTTATTGAATCGATACTTGTTACAATGTATCCAAACCAAAGTAGTTTTGTATTTTTACAAACCTGTTTTTAGTAAAATGCAACAAATAAAATTATCACTTTCTCAACTGGAACAATACCTGTCAAAAGCTGCATGGATACTAAAAGGACCCGTGGATGCTTCCGATTTTAAAGTATACATTTTTCCATTGTTGTTTTTCAAACGAATTTCAGATGTCTATGATGAAGAATATCGAATTGCATTCGAAGAATCTGAAGGAGATGAAGATTATGCGACACTTCCTGAATTTCACCGATTTGAAATTCCAAATGAATGCCATTGGAAGGATGTTCGAGAGACAACAACTCATGTGGGACTAGCAATAGAAAAGGCACTTAGAGGTATTGAACAAGCGAATCAGGAATTTTTGTACGGTATTTTCGGGGATGCTCAGTGGAGTAATAAAAACAAACTTTCAGATCGTTTATTGATCGATTTGATAGAACATTTTTCACTGTACGATTTGGCTAATAGTAATGTGGATTCGGATTTATTGGGAAATTCCTATGAATATTTAATCAAACACTTTGCTGATTTAACCAATAAAAAAGCCGGTGAATTTTATACTCCAAGATCTGTCGTTCATTTGTTGGGATTAATTCTGGACCCGCATGAAGGAGAAACGATTTATGACCCTGCTTGTGGAACAGGTGGGATGCTCCTTGAATGCGTAGATCACTTAAAGGACAATAAGGAGGATTATCGAACTTTAAAGCTTTTTGGTCAGGAAAAGAATCTGACTTCCAGTTCAATAGCAAGAATGAATATGTTCTTGCACGGAATTGAGGATTTTCAAATCGTTCGTGGTGATACTTTGCGTAACCCTGCTTTTTTTGAAGCTGACGGATTAAAAACGTTCGATTGTGTGATTGCCAATCCTCCTTTTTCCTTGAAAGAATGGGGAGCGGAAAATTGGATGAACGATCCGTATGGACGTAATATTGCGGGTGTTCCTCCCCAAGGAAATGGTGATATGGCTTGGGTACAACACATGATTAAATCCATGAACAAGACTGGTCGAATGACAGTTGTATTACCTCATGGAGCTCTATTTCGAAAAGGAGCGGAAGGAAGAATCCGTGAAGAATTGTTGAAACAGGACATGTTAGAAGCTGTCATCGGACTTGGACCAAATATCTTTTACGGAACGCAGTTGGCGGCTTGTGTGATGGTCTTCCAACAAAAAAAAGATGCTAAGAAAAAGAACAAAGTACTCTTTATTGATGCGTCACATCAAGTTCGTGTGGGAAGAGCTCAGAATTTCCTGGAGCCTGAACATGTAAATCAGATCTACACATGGTACAAAGACTTTAAGGATGTAGCCAACGTTGCAAAAGTGACGTCCATTGAAGACCTGAAAGAAAATGACTACAACCTGAATATTCCATTGTATGTAGAGAAGGTAATTGAAGACAATCTGCCTTCAGTTGAAGAAGCACTTGCTGATTTGAAAATTGCTTGGGATGAGAGTTTGCTGGCGGAAGAGAAGTTTAAGAAGATATTAAAGGAGTTTATATGAGTAAGTATAACAAGGATACTATGTATTTCACCAAGGACTCTAGCATAGTTCAAATAAACCGTGGAAATCAATCCATAATTGTGGTTTCTGATAGAAAAAATCTGGATAAGAATGAAAACGCAAATGTTTTGGTTGATTTGTTGTATCCTATAGCTATTGTTACTATCAGCTCATTAATTACTTTTTTAATTAGTCGAAAAAAAGCTAAAGCTGAAAATAATAGATTAAACGCCGAATTAATTAACATAAAACAGGAGACGGAGAATCTCAAAATTTCAAGAACGCAAATGACAGCAGAAACATCAAAAGTTTTTGCTGAATTAGCGAAAATTCAGGAAGAAACAAATCAAATCAAGAGAGATTTTCAACCTTATGTTTTGACAACACTTCAAGAAACTCAAAAAGAACTTCTGAAATCAAAATTAGAGGCTCTTAAAACATTAGTAAATCTAAGCAAACATTACTATCATTTCGAACAACAATATTACTATGGGGAAGCCATATTTGTAGATGAACATGACTATTACCAACATATTTATTCGAATTTTGGGCAGAGTAGTTATTCAGAATTTCAAAAGTTTATTGCTGATTTTGAATATCTCTTTCCCAAATCAGTAATAGAACAATTTAGTCCAATAAAGGAAATAATTGAAAGGCTTTACGATTCTAATAAATATAGTGATTCGTTACAAGAAAATATGATGACAGAAGTGGATCAAAATAGGATCAAAGAATTATCAGAGAAATTTGAGCTTGCAATTCAAGCGATTAGATCAGATCTTCAACTAGATAATTCATTTGTACATGAATTTGTTGAAACATACAAAATAAAAAAATGACTCAACAACAACTCGAAAAATACCTTTGGGGTGCTGCTACGCAGTTGCGTGGAACCATTGATGCAGGAGATTATAAGCAATACATCTTTCCACTCTTGTTCTTCAAACGCATTTGTGATGTTTACGACGAAGAATTTGAAAAAGCATTGGCTGAAAGCGATGGTGATATGGAATACGCTTCCTTTGCAGAGCATCACCATTTCATCGTACCTGAAGGAGCTCATTGGAATAATGTGCGTGAAACTACAGTGAATGTGGGAATTGCTTTGCAAGATGCCATGCGAACCATTGAAAAAGCAAATCCGGATACGCTGTATGGAATTTTCGGTGATGCTTCCTGGACAAATAAGAACCGACTTAGCGATGAAACGCTGATTAACCTAATAGAGCATTATTCGCAACATAAACTAAGCTTAAGTAATATTCCCGACGATAAACTGGGAAATGCCTACGAATACCTCATTAAAGAATTTGCCGATGACAGCGGCCACACGGCTGCAGAGTTTTACACCAATAGAACGGTCGTTAAACTCATGACCATGATCATGGATCCGCAACCGGGTGAAAGTGTGTATGATCCTACCTGTGGCTCCGGAGGTTTGTTATTGAATTGTGCCTTGCATTTGAAAGAAGAAGGTAAAGAATACCGCACGCTTAAGTTGTATGGTCAGGAGATCAATTTGATTACTTCCGCTATTGCGCGCATGAACATGTTTATGCACGGTATTGAAGAATTTAGTATTGTACGCGGAGATACGCTGGCACAACCGGCATTCCTGCACAAGGATGAACTGAAAACATTCAATGTCATCTTAGCCAATCCGCCATATTCGATCAAAGCATGGGATCAAAAATCTTTTGCAAACGATCCGTATGGACGCAATTTGTGGGGAGTTCCCCCGCAAGGGTGTGCAGATTATGCTTTTCAACAGCATATTCAGAAAAGTTTGGATGCGAAGAATGGTCGTTCTATTTCCTTATGGCCGCACGGTGTTTTGTTCCGCGATTCGGAAGCGGCAATGCGCCGTAAAATGATTGAAGAAGATTTGGTAGAATGCGTCATTGGGTTAGGGCCGAATTTGTTCTACAATTCTCCCATGGAAGCTTGTTTGCTGATTACAAAGACCAATAAGGAGAAGAGTAAGAAAGGGAAGGTGTTAATTGTGAATGCAGTTAAAGAAGTGAGACAGGAAAAAAACATTGCGTTTTTAGAGAAGCATCACATTGATCTTATATATCGAACTTATTTAGATTTTACTGATATTGATGGATTTGCAAAAGTGGTTTCTAATGATGAACTAATTAGCAATAAAGGGAGCTTGAATATTGCTCAATACGTGAGTAATGTAAACAAGAATCAAGACTCAATTTCGTTAGAGCAGGCAATCGAAAACTGGAACCAATCTTCGAGTAAATTGAAGAATAGTATGACTGAACTTTTTCAAATTTTGAACTAATGGATGCAACATTGCAGCAACTGAATTTTAAAAGTATTGATAAATCAACTTGGGAATCGTTTCGATTTGAAAAAATAGCCAATCGGGTTGCTGAGTCTGTTGATCCTAAAACTACCGATTTGGAAATTTATGTAGGCTTAGAACATATTGATGCGGAAGATATTCATATAAAACGTTTCGGAACACCGGCTGAAGTTAGTGGTGGAAAATTGAAATGTTATCCCGGAGATGTGATTTTTGGAAAACGACGGGCCTATCAGCGGAAAGCCGCGGTTGTAGATTTTGAAGGAATTTGCTCAGCTCATTCATTTGTATTTAGAGCAAATCCGGAAGTCATTCATCCCAAATTATTTCCGTTTTTTCTGCATTCGGATCAATTCATGCACAGAGCTGTAGATATTTCTGTCGGGGGACTTTCTCCAACTATTAACTGGGGAGATTTGAAAGGTCAGGAATTCCTCCTTCCGCCCAAAGAAGAACAAGCAAAACTAGCGGAATTGTTGTGGGCAATGGATGAGGTGATTGAAAAGGAGAAGGGGATAAGAAATAAATTACAGATTACAGAGAAATCATTCAGGTCTATTGAAATTGACAACTTGATTACTGAAGAAGTCAAAATTGATGATTTAATCTTTCCGATGTCGATGATTAAAGTTGGTAAAATTGATAACTCTAAATATGTGGAGACTGGTAAATATCCAATAGTCGATCAAAGTATGGAATTCATTATTGGTTACACAGATGATGAGAGTTTAGTTTATAAGGATAAATTGCCGGTTCTTGTTTTTGGAGATCATACAACGATTATAAAATATATTGATTTTCCTTTTGTAATGGGTGCAGATGGAACTAAAGTAGTTAAACCAAAAGCTGATTTAGATGTCTTTTATTTGTATCATGCCATTAAGAAGTTAAATATTCAACCACAGGGATATAGACGACATTTTTCAATTCTAAAAAATTCTTTTATAAAAGTACCTACTCAAGGGCCCTGGCTAAATAAGTTTAGAGAAAGATTGACATTAATTGACAATAGTTTAAATGAAATTGGACGTAAAATAAATAATTCTCAATCTCTCCAAAAAAGTATTATAAATCAACTATTTTAGCTTCTACTATGTAATTTTCACATTATAAATGACTAACCAAACACTAACGCACTATGGATAATGTTAAACATTTACATGACAAAGTATTCCTGTTTTTAGAAGGGATGAGGGAAAGGGAAAATGAGTTCGAGCAACTCCGCTATACTTTTCGCAAAGATAATTTCGGTGGGAGATTAGAAAATGGTTATTGGTTTTTTGGTGATGAAAAAGAACTGATTATTTCATTTTGGAAAGGTGAGAATTGGTTTACCAAGAAACCGAATATTTCAGTGAAATTTGAATATGATAAAGAGTTAATATTTCTGGAAGTTACAGTTGAAAAGAGAAACAATGATATTAGAGAAGACAATAAATTTGTTTTTCTCTATGATATACTAATTCCAGAATTGAATGAACTGGAGGAATACGAAGAGAGAGATTATTATTTGTTTCGTTATCGGCTTGGTCCAATTCAGTATTGGGAGGAGGTGCTAACAAGCTTTCTGTTTAACGAAAAGCAAAAAATAGATGGTATAATAAATGAACACGAGAGACGATTTTTCTTTGAAGATATTTCAATAAGAAGTGCAATTGGTATCATTGATCGCGAACAATTTAGAAGGAATTTAGCTAAGATAAAGCAGTATAGAAGGCAACTAGAAGAAATCAGTGAGTACGAAAATGCATCATACCATAATAAACAAAGACCTTATTATATTAATTCGTTTAGAATACAAAATTTCGGACCTATTCTGAACATGGACGTCACAAATATTTCGGAAGATAATAGGTGGATTTTTATAACTGGTGCGAATGGATCAGGTAAGACTTTTTTATTGAAGGCCCTTGCTACCCTTTTAGGTCATGGTGCTATACCACAAGAATATATAAGATACAATGTTTTACCAATACTGGAAGCCAATTTATTGGGTTCCAAGGGGGAATTGAAGAATGTCTACAGAGTTGGAAATGACCTTGAATCAAAATATGCCAAGAGATCCATATTGAGAGGATTTGCTGCTTATGGTATTTATCGTACGGTTATTAAATCACCTCATTCAACCAGTCGTAAACATCATGAATTAACTAAAAATGGTTTTCTTGATTCGATAATGAGTGATCAGATAATTCCCCTCATTGATTTTAATAAAACGATCGAAGAATGGACAATTAATGAAACCAATCTCTTTCAATTCAATCATAGAGAGGATTTCTTTGTGAAAGCGCTCTTAAAAACTGTGCCAGGTCTTATTGATATTCATTTTAGAAAAGTGGGGAATCGTTTTAAATCTGAATTTTATTTAAGGTTTGAAGATGGACCAGTTGTTACTGTTTTATACGACCAGCTTTCAAGTGGGAGTAAAAGTATACTTTCTTTTGTGGCAGATATAATTGTTCGGTTCTACAAGCAACAACCCGAAGCCAACGACCCTTCAGAATTTAAAGGAATAGTAATCGTTGACGAAATTGATTTACATCTACATCCTCAAGGGCAAAAAGATTTAATATTAGCTTTAACTGAAATTTTTCCTAACATTCAATTTATTGTTTCAACCCATAGCCCAATCCCTCTTTTGGCGGCTCCAGCAAACAGTGTGTTTTTAACTGTCAAACAAGGAGGCGAAGGATCTGAATTGATCCGTTTGGATGATAAGATCCCGGTTCATAAGTTACTTCCTAATGCATTATATGGGTCACCTTTATTTAATTTAGATGATTATAGTCCAGTAGATTCTAAAATTGATGATTTAATTGTTCAAAATAATTTTGAAGAAGCGCTCTTTAGTCATTTACTTAGAAAGAGATTTGAATTACAAAAAAAATGAAATGATTAATTGGAAGTTAAAAGATTTCAGCAGTCCTCCTCCGATTCTTCGAAATTCTGAAAGATTGATAATTCAGAAAAATGCAGAAGTGAGCAAAAATGGAGATTTGATTAAACCAGGTCATTATAGACCTTCAGAAGTGGTTACTTTACTAAAAGCATATTCGATTGGAAAAGCATCTATTGATGAGGATATGGAATTAGCAAAATGTTTTTATTGCGAATCTAATTCGGAGGTTGTTGCTTCTCTTCAAGTTGAACATTACAGACCCAAAGGAGCAATTCATGATAGCAACAGGAAAGTTCTAAATGGCAGCTTTGGATATTATTGGTTAGGGTTGGAATGGTCTAACTTGATTTTGTCATGTTCAAAGTGTAATGGAAGGGGAGCTAAGGGAAACATTTTTACGACAATGAACAGTAATATTTTTCAAGGAACAAGTTTGAATCGAAGAAAAACAAGGTTTGATGGCAGAAATTGTCGCGCTGATCAAGACCCCTTGAAAGATGAGAAGCCTGATTTGCTGCATCCTGAAATTGATAATTCGTATAAATATCTAAAATTTAATGCTTCAGGAGAAATTCTTCCTAAACTAAATCGTGGAAAGAGAACTATTGAAATTTGTAAGTTAGATAGAAGATCATTAAATATTGCGAGAGCAAATATTGTTAGGCAGTTTCAAGATTCTTTTTTGGAGGTAGTTGAATATGAAAGGAATGGATTGATTAAACTAGCAAGTGTAGAAGGTTTTTTTCTCCCGAAGTGTAAAAAACTCCGTCAAAATTTCAAAAGAGAATTACCATATACACTTTTATCCAGATATATGCTTGAAGAGTTTGAAGAATTTTTCGTTTCAATTGTTCCGAATCCTTACAAGAGTTATTTGAGAAGTGCCTTTATCAAATCGGCTTAATATTAGTTAACACGATTTTATTTCATGCCAAGTTTGTTTTATTCATTTTACTAAGAGCTAATTGCTACTTTAGTAACAATGCTCAATACTTCCGACATATCCCTTTACCGCATGGTTCACTGGCAAAATGTAGCTTACATCTTGCAGCATGGGATGTGTTGCCGTGGTCATGAGCTGGAAGATCCGAATTACATTACTATTGGAATGCGCTCACTGATTGCGGATCGACATGATTATCCGGTACCTCTGGAAAATGCAGGGAATTTAGGCGAATATGTTCCCTTTTATTTTGCCGGTCATTCTCCCATGTTGTTCCTGATTAAAAAAGGATACAGTGGAGTTGAACAAAGACCTCAAGAAGATATTGTATTTTTCATGTGTAAATTTGAAGCCATTAAGCAAGCAGGATTGCCGTTTGTCTTTACGGATCGGAACGCTAAAATTGCCGTTGCATCCTATTACAGAGATGAAGCAGATTTCGGTAAATTAAACTGGGAAATCATTGGCGCACATGACTGGGCAAATGATGAAAACAAATTGGATCGAAGAGATTTGAAACAAGCAGAATTTTTAGTTCACAGACATGTTCCGGTTAGCTGTATCCACGCTTTAGTGGTGAAAACTAAAGAAAGAAAAGTTTATTTTGACAATTTGATTCGTAATTTAGGCCTTGAAATAAAGGTTTACGTGGATGAAAAGCGTAAATTGTATTATTGAGTATGATTAAATTTATAACAGGCGATCTTTTAAATTCCGATGCAGAAGCATTAGTGAATACCGTAAACACAGTTGGTGTGATGGGGAAAGGTATTGCCTTGCAGTTTAAGAATCGCTTTCCTTTAAATTACAAAGTTTACAGAGATGCTTGTAAAAGCGGGGAATTGACAGTGGGCAAATTGTTGATTGTGAAAGACGGTGATTTAATGAATCAAAAGACCATCATCAATTTTCCTACCAAAGCACATTGGAAGGGTGACTCAAAATACGAATACATTCTCTCCGGCTTAAAAGTTTTGCGTGAAGAGCTCATCGACCGGAAGATTAAAAGTGTTGCAATACCTCCTTTGGGTTGCGGAAATGGTGGATTGGATTGGGCGAAAATTAAACCCATGATCGAAGAGGAATTGAAGGGGCTGGATACGGAGATTATTGTTTTTGAACCCAATGAAACCATTAAAGCTTTATTACAAAAACAAGCCATTGCAAAAAGCACAAAATTGACTCCGGCCCGGGCTATGTTGCTTTACCTGATGTTCAATTATGAATCCGTTGGAGAACAAAGTAGTTTGTTTGTTGCCAATAAATTGGCTTATTTTCTTCAGCGAAGAGGGGAGAATTTGAGATTGCGATTTGAGGCTCATCATTACGGGCCTTATGCTGTACAGCTGAACCATGTGTTACTGAATATGAATGGAGTATACTTAACAGGAATGGAGCAAAATGAAGCTAAACCTTTTGAACCACTGCAGCTGAATTACGGCAAACTGGACGAAGTGAAAACCTTTATTGATAGTGAACTTTCGTTGGATCAAAAAGAGCGATTAAATGATGTGATAAGCTTATTGAATCGTTTTGAATCGGCTTTTGCTTTGGAGTTATTGGCAACGGTTGATTATGTTATGAATAAGGAGAAAACAGATGATTTGGATTCGATAGTTCATGCTATTGGCTCATGGAGTAATCGAAAAGAAGAAATGTTCGATGCAGATAAGATTCAAATAGCATACAAACATTTAAAGCATTATTCAGATACCCTCTTTGAATTCGTCTAACTATTCTTGAATCCGAATCTATTGGAAAATTAACCAAACAACCACTACTAACGATGGCCTTTAATGAACTGAACAGCGTAGAACATTACATTATTCACAGACTTGCAGGAGTGAATCTGAACACGAATGTATCACATGAACCTAAATCGACCTATGGATTGCAGTGGCAATACCAATCATCCGATGAAATTCAGCGCGGAGTAAACGAAGTCTTGGTAGAATCTGAGTTAAAAGAAGCATTGATTCGCATTAATCCGGAAATTGCTTTGAATCCAACTCTGGCAGATGAGGTCATTTATAAATTACGTGCAATTTTACTATCGGTTAATCAAATTGGTTTAGTAAAAGCGAATGAAGAGTTTTTCAAATGGATGACTGGCGAAAAGACGATGCCTTTTGGTGAAAATAATCGTCATGTTCCTGTCCGACTCATTGATTTTGACGATTTGACAACTAATTCCTATATAGCGACCAACCAATACCGTATCCACCATCGTGAAACAAAAATTCCGGATATTGTCTTAATGATTAATGGGATTCCGGTTGTTGTAGGTGAGGCGAAAACACCTATTCGTCCTTCTGTAAGTTGGTTGGATGGAGCCTATGAAATCCATGAAGTGTACGAGAATAGTGTTCCGCAGTTATTCGTGCCGAATATTTTGTCTTTTGCGACTGAAGGGAAAGAGTTGTTTTTTGGAGGGATTCGAACACCACTTGAATTTTGGGCTCCTTGGCGATTGGAAAATGATGAAGATGCGCTTGCTAAAAGATTGGGATTATCCGAAATTGGAAAAGAGTTATCTGATTTATTAAGTCCGGTTAGATTGCTTGATATTTTACAAAATTTCTCCTTATTTACTTCCAATAAAAGAAAACAGCGAATGAAGGTTATTCCTCGTTTTCAACAATATGAAGGAGCAAATAAAATTGTCGATCGCGTAAAGGACGGGCGAATTAAGAAAGGATTGATTTGGCATTTTCAAGGATCTGGAAAATCGTTATTAATGCTCTTTGCAGCTCAAAAACTAAGAAGATCGACTGAATTAAAAAGCCCAACGGTTATTGTACTGGTTGATAGGATAGATTTAGATACGCAAATCAGCGGAACATTCAACGCCGCTGATATTCCCAACGTAGAAACAACAGACAGTATTAGTGATTTGCAAAGATTACTGGAACGGGATACACGTAAAATTATCATTTCTACCATTTATAAATTCAAAGATGCTAAACCGGAAATGAATATTCGAGAGAACATCATTGTTTTAGTGGATGAAGCACATCGGACACAAGAAGGGAATCTTGGGAGACAAATGCGTGCAGCTCTGCCAAACGCATTCTTGTTTGGGTTAACAGGAACTCCAATCAATAAAGCCGATAAGAATACATTTTGGGCATTTGGATCTGACGAAGATGAAGGAGGATATATGTCACGTTATACTTTTCAGGAATCGATTAGAGACAAAGCAACCCTACCGCTACATTTTGAACCGAGATTAGTGGATGTCCATGTAGACAAAGAAACCATTGATAAAGCTTTCGCAGAATTCAAGGAAGAAGCGGCACTTACCGATGAAGAGGCTGATGCATTGAATCAAAAGTCTGCAAAAATGGCTGCATTTCTGAAATCACCTGAGCGAGTCGCTAAAATTGTGGAAGATATTGCTGCACATTATCAAGAAAAAGTAGAACCGCATGGATTTAAAGCGATGATAGTAGCTCCGGATCGATATGGATGTGTGCAATACAAGGAAGAGCTGGATAAGTATTTTTCAAGTGAAGCAAGTCGTGTCGCTATCTCTACTACTGCGAATGATTCATTTGAATTCAAGCAGAAATGGGGAATGGATAAGGGCCAACAAGAGAAGATCGTAGAAGAATATTCAGATCCAGAATCAAAACTTAAATTCATTATTGTTACAGCAAAATTATTGACTGGATTTGATGAACCCGTATTACAGACAATGTACTTAGATAAATCGATCAAAGATCATACATTATTGCAGGCAATTTGCAGAACAAATAGATTGTACCCAACTAAAACATTTGGTCGTATTGTCGATTATTTTGGGGTATTTGATAATGCTGCAAAAGCATTGCAGTTTGATGAGGAAAGTATAAAACAAGTCATTACAAATTTTTCAGAGCTACGGGATAAACTTCCACAAGCAGTAAAAAACACATTAATTCACTTTAAAGATGTGGATAGAAGTTTAATTGGCTTTGAAGGCTTAGAGGCTGCTCAAAATGCAATCAATACAAATGAATTGAAAGATGCATTTGCTAAAGATTACAAGTATTTGTCAAAATTATGGGAATCCTTATCTCCTGATTCTATTTTGAATTTGTACAATGAAGATTATAAATGGCTGTCCCAAATATTTGAATCGGTACGTCCGGCTTCTGATAATATTGGGAAATTGTTATGGTTTTCCTTGGGGGCTCAAACCACAAAATTAATTCACGATAATATTCATGTAGGAACAGTTCATCAATTAGACGAATTTGTTTTGGATGCTGATGTGATTGAGGATATTTTTAATAATCCGGATTCGAAGAATGCGAAAAAACTGGAAAAGATCTTAGTTAATCGATTCAAAAAACATGAAGGGAATCCGCATTTTAAAAAATTAAGTGAGCGCTTAGAAGAGTTGAGAGATAAAGCAGAGAAAGGACTCATCTCGTCTATTGAATTTGTGAAGGAACTATGCAAAATTGCTAAAGAAACTGTTCAGGCAGAAAAAGATCTGGAAAATGAGTTCCAGGAAAAATCTCCTAAAGCGGCCCTTACAGAACTATTTCTTGAATTAAAAACAGATCAAACACCGGTTGTTGTCGAAAGAATAGTTACGGATATTGACGCAATTGTTCGTATTGTCAGCTTCCCGGGATGGCAACAATCTGTTTCCGGAGAGCGGGAAGTACAAAAATCGCTCAGACAAGCATTGCTAAAGTATCAATTGCATAAGGATCAAGGATTGTTTGATCGGGCTTATGCTTACATTAAAGAATACTATTAGATTGGCTTTTTTTCGGTTTGATCATGCTTGGTTTGTGTCGCCCCTCCTACTCAAAACTCCAACTCACACCAGATAATAAACATAAATGAGAAATGATGGATAACTTGACCCGGTTGATTCTCAAATAATTCGGTATTCGTAATTCATCATTCGTAATTATATCCCTATCTTGTAAACTATTCGATTTGTTTTTTCGGGAAATGATTTTCATTTCCAGTGTGAACTGCAACAGATCGAATGAATTAAATGAATGATATGAGTGAACAAAAAATGGCTGTTTTAATTGACGCCGATAATGTACCTTACTCCAGCATCAAGGAAATGTTGGAAGAAGTTGCCAAAAATGGAACCCCGACTATTAAACGCATCTATGCGGATTGGACGAAACCCAATGCGAACGGATGGAAGGGAGTGCTCCTTGAAAATGCAATTACGCCGATCCAACAATACAGTTATACCAGCGGAAAAAATTCCAGTGACAGTGCCTTGATCATCGATGCGATGGATATTCTTTATTCGCAACAAGTAGATGGCTTCTGCATTGTTTCATCCGATAGTGATTTTACACGGCTTGCCACACGCTTACGTGAATCGGGAAAGAAGGTGATGGGAATTGGCGAGAAGAAAACGCCGCTTCCATTTATTACTGCTTGTGATAAATTTGTGTACATCGAGATTCTGAAACCGAAACCGGTTCCTTCGAAATCCGAAACCAAGCAAAAGCAGGACAAGAAGGAAACAGCCATCCCGATGAATAAAGTGGATGTGAGTTTGGTGAATCTGCTGAAGGAAAGCGTAAGTGATCTGGCAGATGAAACGGGCTGGACATTTTTAGGCGAACTGGGAAATTTCCTTTTGAAAAAGAAACGGGATTTCGACCCACGGAACTACGGATTCCAAAAACTGCTTCCGTTGATCAAAAGTACGAATGAATTTGAGATCGATATTCGTGAGACAACCAACAAGAATACCAAACACATTTTTGTAAAGGTGAAAGAATAGCCACCTGTAGGGACGCGATGCTTCGCGTCCCTACAGGTTTAAATCGCGTCCCAATAGGTGTAAAATTTGTATTTTCAACCCATGAAACAAGTTTACAGTGTATTTATCGGGATCATCTGTCGCATACACTTTGCGCAGGCACAGCCCTATAAACCACTTTTGGACAACCTCAATGAATGGCATTTCACGACCTGTTTTTCAGGATGCAATACCGATGTATTATACGGACGACGATACGGTTCTAGGAGGAAAAACGTATAACAGTGATGCGTTTTATGTGAACCTGGATTCTATCCGAATCCGCTTAGCCGGGAATTGAACGTAAACGATCAACTCCCGTGACAAACGTATGTTATTCTCAATCTTCAAGGGTTGGAAGTTTCAAGAGGAACAATTGATAATAACCAGATGATTCAGGTATCATTTCTTTCCAACGGAAATTATTTCTTGAAAATCGGTGAGCAAACGAGAAAGTTCAGCAAGCAGGAATGATCAGCAGCCAAAGTTCCATGGTCCATTCTTGCTAACGGGTGTGAACAACAGATTGCCGTCAAAAAGAACCAGGCCGCTGCCTCCTCCAAACCAGAATCTTCCTTCGCGATCCTGGTAAATGGATTGTACTGCACCGATATGTAAACCTTGTTTGTCGCCAAAGTGCGTCAGATCTCCATTCAGGTAACGATACACTCCGAAACCTTCCGATGAAAACCACATCACATGGTTTCGGTCTTCATAGATTGTCCAAACCTCGTTATTCCCGATTTCTTTTCCTGCAACCAGCTGTTTAAAGTTTTTCCCGTTGTATTTACTTAATCCACCGTCCATGGAACCAAACCACAGATTTCCCTGGTGATCTTCTACAATACTGGTGAGATCATTAGAACACAAACCATCCTTTTTTGATAATTGCTTGAAATTGGTTCCATCATATTTGAAAGCACCTTTATCAGCCGTGGCAATCCAGAGATTTCCTTTTTGGTCTTCGGTAATAGAGCGAACCCAGCTCTTTTCTGCATGTGGAACAGGGAAAGACTCGAAGTTTTTACCGTTAAATCGACACAATCCCTGAACTGTTCCGACCCAGATCGTTCCCTTACGATCCTGAAAAACGCACCAGGTGCTTTTATCGTTCAAGCCTTCCTGCTCTCCGAAATTTTGAAATTCTTTACCGGAAACTGCCGAAAGATCAAATTGGGAAACTCCATTGTTGGTTGAAAACCAGATTTTCCCTGCAGTGTCTTCAATAATTCCGGTAACTTGTGAACCGCTTAATCCTTCGTCCGTGTTTAGGTAGGACAGTTTATATCCGTCAAAAAGAGCTAAACCGTCAGAATTGGTCCCGAACCACAGAAATCCCCTGCTATCCTGGAAAATACGTCTCACATAATCACTCACTTGGTTGTGGTAATAACAAGGCAATTGCGGGCCATATGTGACCGAATCGTCCAGATCAGTGCCGGATGAAATTGAAATCGTTTGTTTTGTGTTGGTCGAATTTTGGGCGCTGTAAAGGCAAGCAATTAAAGACATCCCGATAAAGAAAGTTTTCATGATCTCATTTGTTTCCACTAAAAGTAAACCCTCCGAACCGGACCTCGTTTAAAGAAATGTAAATTAGTGTAAATCGAATGAAAAAAGATTCAGGAGATTAAAGGATCCGTTTCCGACAAGATAAAAACACATAAAAAAGTTCCACATTGAATAGCAAACAATTCCCAAATTAGTGCGCTGTTGTTCTGAATTATCAGTAAATTTGGGACTCATTAACGAAGCAATTTTATGATTCAATTATCAGATCGCGTATTGGAAATGGAAGAGTCTGCAACTCTTGCAATGTCTCGAAAAAGTAGGGAATTGCGTGCTCAGGGGAAAGACATTATTTCATTGAGTTTGGGGGAGCCCGATTTTCATACTCCGGATTTTATCAAGCAGGCAGCCGCTGAAGCAATGGAGCAGAATTACACCACTTATACACCGGTTCCGGGATATGACGATTTGAGAGATGCGATTGCCAATAAGTTTAATCGCGATAATGGAATTCCATATAAACGGGAAAACATAGTAGTTTCCACCGGGGCGAAGCAATCTATTGCCAACCTTGTGATGGCGACAATTAATCCTGGGGATGAGGTTATCATTCCGGCTCCGTATTGGGTTTCGTATGCAGAAATTGTAAAAGTTGCAGGAGGAATCCCGGTTGTGGTTGCTACAACGATTGAAAGTGATTTCAAATTCACTCCGGAACAATTCAGAAAAGCAATTTCACCGAAAACAAAAATGATGATGTTCTCTTCTCCGTGTAATCCTACGGGAACTGTTTACACAAAAGAGGAATTGCGTGCATTGGCGGATGTGGTGAAAGATAATCCCGGTATCATCGTGATGTCTGATGAGATTTACGAACATATCAATTTCGTAGGACATAATTATTCAATGGCTCAATTTGAAGATGTGCGCGAGCAGATTGTTACTGTAAACGGTGTTTCGAAAGCTTGGGCTATGACCGGCTGGAGAGTTGGGTATATTGGTGCTCCAAAAGAGATTGCGGATGCATGTAATAAAATACAAGGTCAATTCACCTCCGGAACCTGTTCTATTGCGCAACGTGCAACGATTGCTGCTGTGAATGCGGATCCGGCAATCTTAAAAGACATGGTTTCAGCTTTTGAAAACAGACGTGCGTTGGTTTTGGAAGCGTTGGATAAAATGCCGGGTGTAAAGACCAATAAACCGGGTGGAGCGTTTTACGTATTCCCCGATATTTCCAGTTTCTTTGGAAAGAAGAATGGAAGTACCTCGATTCAAAGTGCGGAAGATCTGTGCATGTATTTGTTGGATAAAGGAGTTGCGCTGGTTTCCGGAGAAGCATTCGGAGATGCCAATTGTATGCGTATTTCTTATGCTGCTTCAGAAGAAACCTTGACTGAAGCGATGAAACGTGTTGCCAATGCATTAGCAGAATTGAACTAGATGACGATACACGAAATACTTGCGGTATTCAAAACCAAACGCATTTTGGTGATTGGTGATGTAATGATAGACGCTTACATGTTCGGGAAAGTTCACCGTGTAAGTCCTGAAGCGCCGGTTCCCATTGTGAGCCTGGAAAGTCAGGAACAACGATTGGGAGGAGCTGCAAATGTAGCTTTGAACCTTCAATCACTCGGAGCTACCCCGGTTTTGTGTGCTATTGTCGGCGCTGATAAAGATGGCAAGATGCTGAAACAATTGCTGGAAGAGCAAAATATGCTCTCAACCGGAATTGTAGCCAGTGAAAATCGGCTTACGACGGTTAAAACACGTGTGATCGGCAACCAGCAGCAATTATTGCGTATTGATGCAGAAGATACGCATCCTTTGAATGAACAGGAGGAACAGTTATTCCTGGCTTCTGTGGAAAATACCATTCAAACGGGTAAAATAGATGCAATTATTTTTGAAGATTACAACAAAGGTTTGCTGACACCGACCGTCATCAGTGGAATCATTGCATTGGCAAAAAAATATGAAATTCCAACAACTGTCGATCCCAAGAAAGACAATTTCCTGGCTTACAAAGGAGTGACTCTTTTCAAACCGAATTTAAAGGAATTGAAAGAAGGTGTCGGAATCGATTGCAGCTTTCAAAAAAGAGACCTGTTCGATCAGGCAATTGATTTGCTGGAGGAAAATCTCGGGAATGAAATTACCTTCGTAACTCTTTCCGAATATGGGGTTTATATCAAGGATCGCGAGCGAAAATTCCATACACCGGCACATGTGCGCAATATCGCTGATGTGAGTGGAGCGGGAGACACCGTAATTTCCGTTGCAACCTTATGCATGACAGCAGAGCTTTCGATTGAAAGTATTGCTGAACTGTCGAATCTTGCTGGAGGTTTGGTCTGTGAAAAGAGTGGAGTCGTAAGTATTGAACCTGATCAGTTGATCCAGGAGTGTGAAGGAAAACAATTTGACTAATTAAAATGGAGAATTGAAAATTGAAATGGATGAATTCCCTGAGGCATATGAATAACACAAGCAGCAGCGCAGTTTACTTTTCAATTTTACATTTTTCAATTATCAATGTAAGATGATGGAAAGAAAAGTTGTAAAACCGTATGGAACGGATGACAAGTCAAAGAAAGAGGAAGTGGCAGAAATGTTCAACAAGATTTCGAAGCGATATGACTTTTTGAATCACTTTTTATCCCTTGGAATTGACAAGATCTGGAGAAGGAAAGCAGTAAATATGCTCAAAGAAATCCAACCCAAACGCATTTTGGACCTGGCAACGGGAACAGGTGATTTTGCGATTCAATTACTGAAACTGAATCCAACGGAGGTTGTGGGAATGGATATTTCTGAAGGAATGCTGGAAGTAGGTCGGGAAAAAATGAAGAAACGCAATTTTGACAAGATCATTTCCATGTTATTGGGAGATTCTGAAAACCTGCCGTTTGACGATAATTATTTCGATGCTTTGACAGTTGGTTTCGGAGTGCGTAACTATGAAAACCTGGAAAAGGGGTTGGCAGAAATGCTTCGTGTAGTTCGTCCGGGAGGAAAATTGATCATTCTCGAATTTTCGAAACCAAAGAAATTCCCTGTAAAACAATATTATTCGTTCCACTCGAAATACATTATCCCGTTCTTTGGAAAACGGATTTCGAAAGACGATAAAGCATATGCTTACTTACCGGAATCGGTTGCGGCATTTCCCGAAGGAAAAGATTTTACAGATATTTTGGAAAAACTCGGATATAAAAAAGTGTCTGCCAGATTGGTCTCCGGCGGAATTGCAACGATTTATTCGGGGGTGAAATAGAAAAGTTCAAGAGTTCAAATGGTTCAAAAAATTCAATTTCAGTCTGAAGAAAAGGATCAAAAGTTTCAGCTTTTTGAACATTTAAACCCTTTGAACTCATTTTTTAGAATAAAAAATGTGAAGTTACGTTTGAAAGGTATGAATAGAAAATGGGTCATAACGTTTGTCTGTGTTTTAACTACCAGCTTGCTTTTTGCGCAACCTGAGAAAACAAAGAATTACAAGCGCTTCGATGAGCGTTGGATTCACTTCGGATTCATGTTGGGTGTTAATATGGCCAATTTCAAAGCGATTCCTGTAAATGATGCCTACTCAAGCTACAATTTGAAATCCCTGGAAACTAAACGTCAGCCGGGTGGACAGGTTGGAATCGTGACCACCATTAAATTAGGTCATCCGATTGTTCGTTTGCGGTTTATACCAACTTTATCCTTCCAAGAACGCGCAGTCCGGTATTATTATCAGGATCCGGATCCTGCAAAAACAAAGGATATTTTTGCTGAGGAACGTGTAAATTCCACCAACCTCGATTTTCCGTTGATGCTTCAGTTCCGTACTTTACGTATCAATAACTTTGCAGCATACGTTCTGGTTGGAGGGCAGTATTCATTCGATTTGCAATCGCAGGAAGATGCTTCTCAAAATTTTATTGATCCTTTCATCAAAATCAAGGCGAATGATTTTCAGGGACAAGTAGGAGGTGGTTTGGAATGGTTCGCCCCGTTCTTCAAGTTTGGCTTTGAAGTCAAATTCTCCCAAAGTTTCTCCAACTCCCTGATCCAGGATAATTCCCCCGTTTCCAAGCCAATCGACCGCCTTTACAACAAGGTTCTTTGGATTTCCTTGATTTTTGAAGGTTAAATAACCACGAAGATCACAAAGCCCGCGAAGCTTTTTACTTTGTCAATTATATCTGATTACTATGTGCTTTATATAACCTATGGGTTTAGTTTTTTATTCAGTTCCCAGTCTCAATCAAGCAAAGTATCTTCGTGTTCCTCGTGTGCTTTGTGGTTCAAATTGACATCTAGCTATCTGGAGCTTTGGCTCATAGCTCAATTCTCTTCTTTGCATTCTTCTTCTTTTTGCGTTTAATTTTCATATAGTCCATTCCAAATCCTATTTGATCAATTATTCCTCATACCCTTCTTGCTTTTCATGGTTCTAATTCATATCAAACTATCCGAAGCCTTAGCTCGCAATCCACACCATGTAAATAATCTTTGTGATCTTCGCGCCCCTTGTGGTTAATGCTTTATCTTTGCGAACTAGAATTCCTTCAATGCAGGTACAATTCCAATTTTCTCCAGAAGAAGCCAAAGATGATTCATTCATCCGTTCAGCTATTTCCAATGAACTGAAACTTCCGATTGATTCATTTGCTTTCAAATGGCACAAACGTTCCATAGATGCGCGGAAAAGGGAAATCAAGGTAAATGCCAGTTTTGAAGTTTTTCCGGATGGGATTCTACCTCCTTTTGAGGCTGAATTCAATCCCCGTAAAGTGACACCGGATTCGAAAGTGGTTCACATTATCGGTGCCGGTCCGGCGGGACTTTATGCTGGTTTGAGAGCATTGGAACTCGGATTGAAACCGGTTATTTTTGAAAGAGGAAAGGATGTTCGTTCTCGCAGACGCGATCTGGCTCAGTTGAACAAGGAACATATCGTGAATTCCGAATCCAATTATTGTTTCGGGGAAGGTGGTGCAGGAACTTATTCAGACGGAAAATTGTACACGCGTTCCAAAAAGCGCGGAGATGTGATGAAAGCCCTGAAATGGTTTGTTCATTTCGGAGCACACGAAGATATCATTGTAGACGCGCATCCGCATATCGGAACCAACAAGTTACCTCAAATTATTGTTGCCATGCGCGACTGTATCCGTGAATTCGGTGGAGAAGTGTTTTTTGAGGCTAAACTCACCGATTTGCATATCACCAATGGTGAAGTGGAGTCAATAGTGATTAATGGGAAAGAAACGATTCTATGCAAAGCATTGATTTTGGCAACCGGACATTCTGCTCGGGATATTTTTCATTTGTTACACGATAAAAAAGTGGCAATTCAGGCAAAAGCGTTTGCACTGGGTGTTCGGGTGGAACATACACAAGCCATTATTGATGAAATCCAGTACCACGGCAGACACAATGACGAATACCTTCCACCGGCATCTTACGCGTTGGTGACACAAGTTGCAGATAAAGGAGTTTATTCTTTTTGTATGTGTCCCGGAGGAATTATTGCACCATGTGCAACCGAAAATGGGGAAGTAGTTACCAATGGTTGGTCTCCATCCAAACGAAATAATCCCACGTCCAACTCGGGAATAGTAGTAAGTGTGGAGCCAACTGAGTTACCTGGTTACATTTCAAATAATCCACTGGTGAGCCTGGAATTTCAGCAACAAGTGGAACAGGCATGCTGGAAAGCGGCAGGAAGCACGCAAGCAGTTCCGGCTCAGCGGCTGAAAGATTTTGTGGAAGGCAAGAAGTCAACCGATTTTCCACGGACTTCCTATCAACCGGGGATTGTTTCGGTGGATCTGAATACCGTTCTGCCCGATTTCATAACAAAAAGATTGAGACAGGCTTTTGTGGATTTTGACCGGAAAATGCGCGGATTTTTGACAAACGACGCGGTTCTCCATGCACCGGAATCCCGCACATCAAGTCCCGTTTCGGTACCAAGAGATAATGAAACGTGTATGAGTATCAATACCAAAGGGCTATTTCCTTGTGGAGAAGGTGCAGGCTACGCCGGAGGAATCATTTCCGCAGCAATTGATGGAATGAAGTGCGTGGATGCGGTGGATGTGTATTTCAGATCAACCGCTGAATAAAACGTAAAACAAAAAAGACGGTTTGAATTTCAAACAGCCTTTTTCAATTTCTTTAATCGATCGGTTTTAGTATTTCACGACACGCGTAATACTATTGCCGTTCTTTGAACTGATATCAAATAAGTAAGTTCCTGTACTCAGTGCATCCAATGCTATTTGTTCGTTGTTCTTAATTTGCTTGGATAAAATGATTTTTCCCTGGAGATCAAGCACGTTCAATTGTGCGGATTCATCATTATTCAGTCGAATGGTTACAAGACCTGATGTAGGATTCGGCATGAGCGCAATCGATAATGCGTCGTTTTGTTTTACTCCCAATAATGAAATAGTACCATTATTAAATCCGACCCCTTCCGTTACAACAAAGAACTGGTCAACCGATTTTTGGGAACAATATAGGTCCAGTTGTAAATAGTAATTCCCTGACCCGCCGCTTAAGATGTAAATAGCCGGAACAATAGTTGTGTCATTGGCATCAACAATAGCCCAGTCAACAAGTAACGTATCCGGTAGTATTAAAACGACAGAATCAATATAAGCATCACTGATTGTAGCATAGTCGATATCGCAATTTTCAAGTGTAATACTAAGCTCGTCTAAAATTGGTGTGGCAGAACTAAAAGGATCATTGAGAATATAAGTAGAATCGGTTGGAATAACAAAAACACTTGTCAAAGTATCACCGATACCATTCGTTGAAAACATAGAATAAACCCCGGGGCATAAATTGTTTTTGGTTACCTGTCCGGATGTGGATGTAATTATTGGAGATCCGTTTTGTAGATCAAAAGTATAATCAGGAATTTCTTGTGCTGTAATATAGACTGTACCAGTACATCCATTAATATCGGAAGGAGTACTGAAAGTATTTACGTGTAATGTTGATGGGGGAGTAGAACAAAATTGGAAATCATAGATGTTTACAAATACCGCAAAATAGCTGTTATTCAATACATATTGTCCTGCTATCAATGTCTCTTTTAAGTTATCGCCATTCAAATCACTGACTGAAACGGAACCAAATACTCCGATAAATGGAGTGCCTGATAATAGGTTAAAATTTCCGTTCCCATCGTTTGTATAATACTTGGTATAACACGGAGGAAAATTCGTTGACATAGTATCGTTGAAATTACCTCCGGTAATCAGAACATCTTCCGAACCATCATTGTTGATATCTGTAAATAGAATTTTTCCTAAACTACTTGGTAAAAAAGGAGTTCCGGAGACAATAGTGAAGTTTCCGGCACCATCATTCCTGTATAAATTTGACTGAGAATTATGAATATTTGTATTTATACCGGTTATTAGTACATCTTGATCCCCATCATTATCTATATCAGAATGGTCAAGATCGCCATCCAGGACTTCAATAAAAGAGGTGCCTGAAGATATGCTGAAATTTCCGTTGCCATCGTTCAGGTAAAGTCTGGTAATCGTATTGGTGGATAAGGAATCTTTACCACAAACTACTGCATCTAGGTCGCCGTCATTATCTGCGTCAAATAGAGAAGTTTCGGGCATCAAGACCGGAGAAATGTCCGATAAACCTGTTGATTCGGAAAAATTTCCCGTTCCGTCATTCATAAATAAGCGAGATCCAACGAAAACATCATTGTCAGAGTCGTCGTCAACATCCACAAACACCGGTTCTGAAACTTTATCTAAAGGAAACAGATAAATTGATTCGAATATGGATCCGATAACTTGACTAAAATTTCCTAAGCCATCATTTCTGTATAAAAACGATTTGTTTTGCTGGTCACATAGAATTAATATGTCTTCATCCAAATCGCCGTCTATATCACTGATTCCAGCAATTCTGAACTGGTATTGAAAGTCGTAGAACTGATTTCCCGGATCCAATGAGAACTGCCCGTTTCCATCGTTAATATAGAAATAAAAGTTAGTGCCTTGTGATGAAGGATTGTTTATTGGAGATCCAACTAATAAAACATCTGTATATCCATCCATATTAAAATCCTTAAGGAACGATTGGGTAGGATAAGGCGAATTGGATACTTCAGTAAAATCATTACCTGGAGTACCTTGTACAGGATGAATCTCTTCAAAGCACAAATACTGTGAAAAAGAAACGCTCACTAATAAAGTGAACAAAATTGATAGGATGGTTTTATTCATGTTTCATTGGTTTTTCAATGGGTAAAGATACCATATTTATTCGTGGTTGAACTGTATTGGTTATTTTATGAAATGATGAAATCAAGGTAATGTATAGTGTAACTGTTGATTGAACTTCCCTAAAATAGGTTGACCGTTTTTAATTAAGATTCATACTCAAAAATA
>NZ_CAMLDC010000020.1 GCF_946478805.1 uncultured Fluviicola sp.
GAGTTCCTATTGGATATTCCGGAGTATATGTCTGAGTTGGGGTTCCACCAGTAGTATTTTGGACACCAAGTTGAAAAGTACCTGCTGTTGCTCCTGCTTTAATAAAAACACGAGGAGCAAATACAGTTACGCTAGCACCACTTGTCTGACCAAAACCTGTAAAATAATCTCCTGCTGTTGTTAAGCCTGTTGTATTCGGAACATTTAGTATGAATGAATAATAACCCGTTCCCGTAATTCCCGTTAGTGCATGATTAACATCTTCTCCGTTACCAGCAACAAAGTTCATTTTATTACCACTACTTGCAGCTAGACCACTATAAGTCAAAGAACCCAGGTTATCTGATTGAAATTGTCCGGCAGTTCCACTATGATTAGACCAGCCATTAGCATTTAACGCTCCGGTATAAGTAAATTGATCTATTATTTGCGAGTTAACAAAACTCGCTAGAAATAAAATAGGTATTAGTAAAAGTCTTTTCATTTTTGAAATTTTTTCCAAATGTATGAAAAGAGGGAGGTATGTTCCTAAAATATTTGCAGTTCAAAGAAGCAAAAATAAACCTTAGTAAAAAAGTTAATGATTGATTAACAGATTGTTACAAAAACTAAATCGATTTAAGTTTGGGTGTTATTAAATCATTAAGCTTTCTGTTGTTCCATTAACCGTGCAACATATTTTCCAATGATGTCGAATTCCAGGTTGACCTTTGTTCCTACCTTGAAGGAGTGGAAATTAGTATGCTCTTGGGTATATGGAATAATATGAACGGAAAGCAATCCTTTTTCCGAATCTACCACTGTCAGACTCACACCATTTATGGTAATGGAACCTTTAGCTACTGTTGGCTGATCAAAGTCATAACGGAAAGTATATTTCCAACTTCCGTTCAGGTCTTCGATTGAAGTACATGTAGCAGTAGTGTCAACATGTCCCTGAACAATGTGTCCGTCCAAACGTGCTCCGAGTAACATACAACGCTCCAGGTTTATTTTCGATCCGATCTCCCATTCTCCCAGGTTCGTCTTATCCAACGTTTCCTGGATTGCAGTGACCACATACGAATCTCCATCCAATTTCACCACTGTCAGACAGCAGCCATTGTGGGCTACGCTCTGATCAATTTTCAATTCATGGGTAATGGTGGATTCTACCGTAAAATGAACATTGCTTTGATCTTTTTCAATCGCAACAACGGTTCCAAGGGTTTCGATAATACCTGTAAACATGTGTTTATTTTGTTAATTGACGCTGCATATGATTCAAGCGCGCTCTTAAGGCTATAAAGATAGCACACATTGCCCAAATAGGAACCGCTGCCTTATCCGTATCGAGAAAATTATTGAGGAATCCGTGAATGAAATAGGTCGACAAGGAAATGATGAATCCCATCAACAAAGTCTTTATTTCACGGTCTTCCTCCGGCCAATCATTGTAAAGCGTAATTCCTTCATAAAAGATCGCCGCAACGATTGCCAGCATGCTCAACATTCCGATCCAGCCCATTTCAGCAAGCGGACCAAGGTATTCGCTGTGCGCATTTCCCATATTTCCAAAATTCGTGGAAATGATTGTCAGGTTTTCCGGGCGTTGGAAGCGGGCATATTCGAATGAATACATTCCCGGACCAAAACCAACCCAAGGTCGTTCCTTGAACATGTCAATCGCACAATTCCAGCGATTGATCCGTTCCAGGTTGGAAGCATCTGTCGTAACGTTCGTTGCGCTTTGTAAACGCTCCCCAAATTCTTCCGTCGTGTGTTCGTACTTGTTTCGTGCCAAATCTTGTTGGATCGAATCCCAGGAAGCCCAAATATAAATCCCAATTACCAGCGCAATCCCTGCAAGCCATGAAAATTTGACTTTGAACCGGATCAGTAACCAGATGACCATTCCTAAAAAGACACTCAACCAAGCTGCACGGGTATAACTGAAGTAAAGGCCCAACAAGGTGATGACCATGAATCCGATGAGGATAAATTGCAACAATGCAGAATGTTTACGTGAAAAGTAAAAAGAGAAGATCAAGGGAACGACCAAGGCAACCAATGCTCCGTAAATCGTGTGATCCTTGAAGAACGGCCACATCACCCAGTGACTTTCCTTTTCTCCGAAACGATACGTTGCATGGACTAAAATAGTGTACGTAATCGCAACTATCATTGTGGAAAGGAACAACCAAAGAAACCAGCGGATCTTCTTCGGTTCATAGAATACCGAACTTCCATAAAAGAGTACCGGAACAATAAACCAAAGCCGTGCTAACAAAAACTTGAGGGATGTCGTCATGTTCTCACTCGTTATCGAAGTGAAAAGGATCCAAACCAGATAAAAAACGACCGTCCAGACAATGGCCGAGTTCCTCAAATAAACAGGGAAAACCCGGTATTTGAGATTCTGGATCAGGAGCAAAAGCATCGTGCCGAATAGCAAGGGTTCCGTGGGAACAAACAATCCGAAACTATCCGTGTATTCTTCAATATTGATCGATAATGGAGTAGCCGCAATGATAAAGAAAAAGGTGTATTCAGTATAAAAGAGAGCTACGAAAAGGACAATCAACGCGTAGGGAATGAGTGGGATGTATTCGTTGTCGAACCAGAACCCATAACCCAACAGACCTACAAAAGCAAGTCCCAAAGTCAGCAATAAACTATTTTCCCGTAAAAAAGTCACGCTTATGCCATCTTGCGAAGTTCTCTGATTTTATCTTGGATCAACAAGGCAAAAACCATGAAAACAAAAGTCCCGAATGTAGCTAACAGCATAATGATCAACCGTTTCGGTTTGTCTTTCTTGTCTGCTACAACTGCTCGTTCCACAATAAATTTATGATTGAATTGAGTATTCGCATCCGACTCCGCCTGTTCATATGACAAGGCAAAGTCTGCCAATTTCATGATCTTTTCATTTCGTACATATTCCAATCCGTCGAATACCGCTCCGAACTCCAGGTTGATATCGATGCGTCTTTTGAAATCTGCTTTATCTGCCGGGTTCTTTGCTTCCACATAGGCTTGGAATAAATTTGCACGGCCTTCCAAAGGAACAACTCCCAAAGCCGCCAAGGAATCCAGTTGATCTAAAACTGCCTCTTTATCCGCTTCCAATTGCTCTTTTTTTCGCTTGTTGATTTCAAAAGCCGGAACCGTACGTTCCATCACCATTTCATTCTTAACCGTATCGATCAGGTCTACAATTTTGTTTGCCATATCGGCTGCCAATTGCGGATCCTTGTCCAATACATCAATCTGAATGGAGCCGTAACGGGTGCGTACGAACAAGATGTGACTGTTGTACTCCTTTACTAATTTGTAATGTTTATTCGCATCCGAATCATCGATGTCGTAATGTTTCATCAGGTCGAATTTCTGAACCACTTTATCGCGCACTTTGGAAGATTGCAAGATCTGGATCAGTTGTTCTGCCTGTTCCTCTTCACCGAAGTCCATGGAAGATGCTTTGGCATTTCGCTGTTCGGAAAAGGAAACCGTACTTGTTGCTGCCGGGAATACAATTGCCGTAGACCGGTACAAAGGTGTCATCAAGAAAGCGATTAGAGTAGAAACAACCAATCCGGCTGACGTAACAATGATTAATATTTTCCGCTTAGCCCATAATGTTACGAATAGGTTCATCCGTTGTTCCTGCATTACCTTGGTGCTTTCTTCCATACCTTGTTTCAATTAAGAGTTGCAAATTTATTGATTGTGCTAGATTAACGTGTTTTTTATTCGAAAATTATCCGACAACCAAATTTCACTACTTTTGTTTCCATAAGCTAAACCATGATTACATACAACCCAAAAAGTTGGCTCGCACTAATTTTCCATCTTACAAAGAGTGATACACTGTCTATCTTGTGGAAGGAATTGGTGTTCATTTTCATTTTCACAATGGGGGTTGCGTTAGCGGAAGATTTCTACTTCCCAAAGGCTGTTGTACTCGAAAAATTGTTTTCCATTTACTCCATCCTTGGTTTCGTTATTTCCCTATTGCTGGCATTCAGAACCAATACAGCCTACGATCGTTGGTGGGAAGGTCGCAAGAAGTGGGGAGAATTGGTGAATGATTCCCGGAACCTGGCCGTGAAATTGACCGCACTGGATTTAAGCCTGGAAGACAACCATTATTTCGGAAGACATATCGGGAATTTTGCTTTGTGTATCAAAGAGCATTTACGTGACGGAACGAATTACTCCTTATTAGATATTACGGAAGAAGAACGCGCTTTTTTGGAAGCCTTGGATCACATCCCTTCGGGAATAGTCGAATTGATGTACCGCCGATTAAATAAACTCAAAAAAGAGGGAGTTCTTTCGGAAGAGGATGTCTTGCGCCTGGACAAAAACCTGAACGGTTTCCTGGATTGCGTAGGCGCCTGCGAACGTATCAAAAACACACCTATTCCCTATTCCTATTCGATGTTCTTTAAAAAGTTCATCTTCAGCTACGTCATTACACTCCCTTTCGCTTTCGTGGTGAATTTTGGTTATTGGTCGGCAATCATTGCAACCTTTATCTTCTATGTATTCGTCAGCATCGAAATTCTGGCAGAAGAAATTGAGGATCCGTTCGGACAGGACGACAACGACCTCCCAACCGATGAAATGGCCGGACGCATTCAAGGGATTGTCCGGACGATTTTGGATAAGGCCTAAAGCAGCATAACAGGTAAAAGCTAACCTCCTATTGGAAAGAAAAGTCTCAAATTCAAGACACAGAGTAGGTTGAACTGATTAAGGTTTCGTTTATCAAGACAGCAAAATTCGCAATTCGGCATTAAAAATTCGTAATTATAGTACTATCTTTGCGCCATGAAGCATATCCGCAATTTTTGTATTATCGCACACATCGACCACGGCAAGAGTACTTTAGCCGATCGTTTGTTGCAAACAACCGGAACCATTTCTGATCGTGAGATGCAGGCGCAGGCCCTCGATGACATGGATTTGGAACGCGAACGCGGTATTACGATCAAATCGCATGCTATTCAAATGAATTACAAGTTTGAAGGACAAGATTATATTCTCAACTTGATTGATACTCCCGGACACGTGGATTTCTCTTACGAGGTTTCCCGTTCGATTGCAGCTTGTGAAGGAGCCTTACTGATCGTAGATGCTACACAAGGAATCGAAGCTCAAACCATTTCCAATTTGTATTTGGCTTTGGAACACGATTTGGAGATCATTCCGATCTTAAATAAAATGGACTTGCCAAGTGCAAATCCGGAAGAAGTGACCGATCAAATTGTAGAACTGATTGGTTGTGACCCAAGCGATGTGATCCCGGCTTCAGGGAAAACAGGAATGGGTGTTGATGATATCTTACGAGCAATTATCGAGCGCATTCCATCTCCGAAAGGCGATGAAAACGGTCAATTACAAGCCATGATTTTTGACTCGGTTTTTAATCCGTTCAGAGGAATTATCGCTTATTACCGCGTTAAAAACGGAGTTATCAAGAAAGGCGATAAAGTTCGTTTCTTAAATACAGGAAAAGACTACAACGCAGACGAAGTTGGGATTCTGAAAATGGATTTGAGCCCAAAGCAAGAAGTTCGTGCGGGTGATGTAGGATATATTATTTCGGGAATTAAGACGGCCAAAGAAGTAAAAGTTGGTGATACCATCACTTTGACTGCAAATCCTTGCGAAGTTCCGATTAAAGGATTTGAGGATGTAAAACCCATGGTATTCGCCGGAATTTACCCGGTAGAGACCGATGAATACGAAGAATTGCGTTATTCCATGGAGAAATTGCAGCTGAATGATTCATCCTTGGTTTTTGAACCGGAATCTTCTGCAGCTCTTGGTTTCGGTTTCCGTTGTGGATTCCTGGGAATGTTACACATGGAGATTATCCAGGAACGTTTGGAACGCGAGTTCAACATGACTGTCATTACCACAGTACCGAACGTTTCTTACTACTGTTATACAACGCGTCATCCGGAGGTGAGATTGTTAGTGAACAATCCATCCGAATTGCCGGATCCATCCAGTTTAGATCATATCGAAGAACCTTATATTAAAGCGCAAGTCATCACGAAATCAGAGTACATCGGGCAAATCATGTCCTTGTGTATTGAGAAACGCGGTGAATTGAAAAATCAAGTTTATTTGACTCAGGATCGCGTTGAATTAAGCTTTGAAATGCCTTTGGCAGAGATCGTGTTTGACTTTTACGATCGTTTGAAATCCGTTTCGCGCGGTTATGCTTCATTTGATTATCACCCGATCGGGTACAAGACATCCGATTTGATCCGTATGGACATCTTATTGAACGGTGAACAGTTGGATGCCCTTTCTGCATTGGTTCACCGCAGCAATGCTTACGATCTAGGAAAGAAGATCTGTGTGAAACTGAAAGAACTGATCCCGAGACAACAGTTCGAGATTCCGATTCAGGCTGCAATCGGTGCAAAAATCATTGCCCGTGAAACGATCAAAGCTTTACGTAAAGACGTTACTGCAAAATGTTACGGTGGTGATATTTCCCGTAAGCGTAAATTGCTGGAAAAACAAAAAGAAGGAAAGAAACGTATGCGCCAAGTTGGTAAGGTGGAGATTCCACAAGAAGCATTTATGGCTGTATTGAAGTTGAATGATTAGAATTTCTGAAAGGTAATTTCAATTCCGTTGTACAAGCGTTCAGTTACCTTTTTACATAAAACTAAAAACCCTGATAATAACTATCAGGGTTTTTTATTGGAATAACAATTTCTTTTAAGCCGAACAACCTTTCCATGCGAAAAGCACCACTGCAATCCAGGCAAGACCTTTTATCAGAAAGAACAAAAAACCGGCGACACCAACTCGTTTAAGCCACTTTTTCCGCTTAAGCTTCTTCTCTTCCTCCGCTTGTTGCGGCAGACCGGGTGATGCTTTTTGTTCTTCTTCAACCATAATATTAAAAAATACCCCGATCCCGTATTTACGGAACCGGGGTATCTATTTTTTAATAGATATTAATCTTCGTCTTCTTCATCAGCTGCTTCATCCGGAGCATCATCGTAAGAATCATCGTCATCATCATCGGCAACATCCTCTTCCTCTTCTCCTTTTGCATCAACTGAATCGAAATCATCTTCGAAATCATCCTCATCATCTTCCACAGACGGAGATTTCATCGTTATCTTAGGAAGTTTCACCAAGTACACGATCTCTTCCGTTTCCCACAACAATGCATCAAAAATATCTCCGGTGATTGGATTCGTCATTTTTGTTGTGCTTCCGGAAAATCCTTCCGGGAAGGCAATTAATAATTGTTTCTTCTGATCGATATTCAGCTTATCATAGCTAATGATTGACTTTTTTTTCGACATGCTATTATATTTCTAGTTTGATGATACGATTTGTTGGAATAAGAACGTGTTGTTTCAAAACGATTGCAACATCTGTCACTGCCCAAATTGTTGTATTCACAACTTTCTCTCCACTATCGTCTGCAAAGTAAATCTTTACTTTATAATGTTCCAAATTTCCAAGAGAGATTGCACGGTTCACATCCGCTCTGCGAATGCTGATCAAATCCGCATCTTCCAAAATTTCCTCCTTCGGAAAATGCAAACCTGCTACCTCCTCTTTTTCAATTTGAACAAAATTAGTTGTGTCCATTTCCATTTTTGAGCAAAATTAAATGAATTGATGAATTGAAAACTGAGTTTTCGACTAAACTTATAAAAAAACATTTAAACGACGAAATGTTTAATACTTTTCAAAGAAAAAGACCCATGAATAACATGAGTCTCTAATTAGTTTAGTAGTGTTTTAGTCTGTATGTCGCGTGTGAACAATCAACATAAATGAAAATCAGGTTGTTTCTAGGCTTTTTAATGGCCAAGTCTTTGACGGAGATAGAACTGTATACTCTTCAATAAAACTAGAAAATGAAAAAACTGCCTCTCCATTGCAGTATTTTTCCGTTTTAACTTCAACCTAACTTAGAAAACAACCTGATTCCATTCTCCTTATTTCCTCTCCTAAGATAGCTATGTGTTAAGAACAGTAATTGACTAATGAATAAATACCCTTTTTGAATGAATATTTAGCAGAAACAATTTAACAGGCTTTACAAACTTTCTAAAATTTGGAAAAAAATGTCGCGTTTTGCGGGAGATAACGGTACCTCGGAACCATCTTTCATAACAACTGCCCCTCCATTTCCTTTGTCGTATCTGTCTACGAAATTCAAGTTGATCAGGTGCGATTGTTGAACACGTAAAAAGTTATGTCCTGACAGTAAAGTCTCATAATCCTTCAAGGTTCTCGAAACCAAAATCTTTTTCCCCTCTGTAAGGAAGAAGGAAGTATAGTTCCGGTCAGCCTCACAACGGATGATATGATCCAGATCCACTACGTGAACGCTTTCCTGTGTTTTCAAGACCAATCTGCGTTTTTGATTCGGTTGGATATTGTTCTGTAATGCCTCAAATTGCGGCTCTTGCTTCTTATCGGCATCCTTGATCGATTCCAAAGCGCGTTCCAGTGCTGCTTTCAATTCTTCCGGATCAACCGGTTTCAAGATATAATCCAGTGCAGAGAACTTAATCGCTTTAATTGCGAATTCCTCGTGCGCTGTTATAAAAATAACTTCGAAGTTTTTTTCCGGAACTGATTTCAATAAATCGAATCCCGTTCCATCCGGCATTTGGATATCCAGGAATACCAGGTCCGGTTTGATTTCTTTTATGGCAGCTAATCCAGATTGCACGTTTTCGCCAACCGGAAATGTTTGAATGTCCAAATCGAATGATTCGATCATTTTAGCAATCAATTCACGCGTTCTTTGCTCATCATCAATGATTAATACTTTTTTCATGGTTTGTTGATGGATTTTCCCGAAAGATAAAAATTTATACCCATTAAACGCTTTAGGCAGAAGTTTATTCTAATTGAAAATGTAGAATTGAGAATTGAAAAGAAGAAAACGGCAATCTTACAGCAAAAGCTAACTCTAAAGCTTATCAATTTTACATTTTCAATTCTCAATTATCCGTTTCCTCCCTCCGTTTTGAATGGAAGGTAGATATTCACGAGTGTTCCTGTTTCCTGGAGTTTATCGTAATCCTCCATTTCCATCCTTCCCAAAATCTTGTATTTATAACTCAGGTTATTGATGCGGTCCTGGGTAATCTTCATCGCCATACTTTTATGTTCCGCACTTTTCTTATTGTTTTTGGATCCTTTTCTGCCAATCCCATTGTCTTCGATCATCACGTGAAGCATTTCTTCGTCTTTCGTGAACCGCACATGGATAAACCCACCTTCAATGGTATGTAACTGACCATGTTCAATGGCATTTTCAATAAATGGTTGCGTGATCATCGGGGGAATAATGACTTCCTGTTCCAACAATTGCTCATTTACACTCACCTCGTATTCAAACCGGTCACCAAATCGCAGTTTCTGCGTTTCCAGGTACTTGTTCAGAATGTCAATTTCCGTAGCCAATGGAATAAACTCCTTGGAGGAATTTTCCAGGATCAGGCGCATCAATTTTGAAAAGTTGATCAGGAATTTAGTGGAGTTCTTGGTGTCATTCTCATAAATGTAACTTTGAATAACGGACATCGCATTGAATACGAAATGCGGGTTCATCTGTGAGCGCAGCAAGGTCTGGTTCATTTCTGCTTCGCGCTGCAGTTGACGGATATTCCGCTGTTTCCAACGATTGTAAAGAATGAAGGCAGCCAGTGCCAAAACCACCAGGAATCCGATGATGATGTACATCTGGAAAATGTTCCGGAGTTCTGTGTTTTCTTTCTGTTTCCGCTGCAACTCGATGGAATCCGCCTGGATGGCGATCAGGCGTTCGCGTTGTTCGGAACGGTACAATTCGGATAATTCCGCAATTTTCGCACTTACCTCTACAATCCGCGCACTGTCCGAATAATCCGAATACATATCCAAATACTGATAGGCCAACTTCATGTTTCCCGTCTTTTTGTAAACGTCAGCTATTTCTTTATAGGAAGGATAAATTCCCCCGATGTACCCGTATTGGGATCGGATATCAATGGAACGGTTCAAATAATTGAGCGCATTTTTGTACTTCCCTTGTTCGGCAAAAACAGTTCCTACCAAATGGTAAACCGCAGCAATCTCCGACCTGTTCGAAGCGGATTCAAAGTAAACCAAAGCCATGTTGTAATAGCGTAAAGCCTCGTTGTACTTCTGTTGTTCGTTAAATGCATTCCCCAGGTACTTGTGTGCAAGACCCAAACCATCCTGGTCGTTGTTTGCCTGAAGTGTACGGATAGCTTTTTTCAGATCCTCAATGGCTCCCTTGTAGTCCTTTTTGGTCATCTTCACCAGACCTATATCAATATCCGCTAATCCAACCAGGCGTGTATCCTGGATTTTCAATGCGGTTTCACGCGATTGTGCGAAGAAATTATTCGCGTTTTCAAAATTGAAGATCTGGTATTGGGATTCACCGATCTCTCTTTGGTATTGTGCTATTTGAGGATAATCATTGGCTTCTTTCGCCAATTGAAGCGCAATGAAATTCTTGGAAACGGCTAATTCCACCTGGCCAAAAAAGCTGTAAATGGTAGATTGCATGTTTACACACTTCGCCGTTAACGGTTTGTCTGCGGAGCGCCGGGCATACTGAATAGCTGTTTCGGCAAATTCCAAAGAGGCATCCCGTTTGTTCTGCTCCATATTGAGCTTCGCCAATAAACGATTCGTCTCTGCGATCAAGGCGTAACTTCTCACGCGCTTTGAAAAACGCAGGGCTTCTTTCAGGTAAATATCCGCTTGCTCAAATTCGCGATAAGCGATGTGGTATTCAGCCAATAAATGAAAGATGTTCACCTGGTTCAGCCTTGAATCCGTGCGCGACAAATAGGGTTGCAACTGAAGGATTTTAGCGTAATAAGCCGTCTTGTTCCCCAGAAGTGCTTCAATGCGCAAGTCGAAAATCAAAGCCTGCAATTTCGCAGAATCGGATTCCGTTCTGCTTGCATCAATGATCGCATACCGGATTGAATCTGCCTTTTGGACATTATTCAACTGATAGAACTTACCAAGTGCTACCTGGCGCCAAAATTTCTTGGTATTGTCTTTTTCCGTGAAGTATGCTTTCCGATAACTCGCTTCATCTCCATTACCCGCAAAAGCTCTATTTGAAAAGACAACAAAGCAAACGAGAAGCAACGAAAAGGAGAGAAAACATCGAAACATGGATTAAAAATAGTTTTTTTCACATAGAAAAGATTCTCTTCCGCGATAGAAACACAAAAAAGAATCAAATCAAGTTAAAAACCATTGGATGTTACGAGCCGGATTATCCTCCGTAAGCTTCACAGCCTCCGTGTCTTCTTCCTTTTGATTTCTTTTTCTTTTTCGGACGAAAATTGTTACTTGCTTCAGTTGAAGAAGCAGCTTTCATTCCAAGAGTAACTTCTTGTTGTTTAACAACTTGTTCTGCAGCATTTACAGAACCTGCAGCTCCAAAAAGGAAACTAACTGCGAAAAGAGCGGGGAAAATACGGAGAGTCATAAGCCTAATTTTTGACTAAATAACACTAAAAAAAGAATTGGTTACAGTCATTTATTATGACATGCGGATAAAAATGTGTGAATGGCGATAACTAGCTCTATTTTGGTATCTTTGCCGCACTTTTTAGCTAAGTAAAAGCATGGAATACAATTTTATCGATATCGAGCGCAAGTGGCGCAAACATTGGGCAGATCATAAAACATTCGCCGCAGAAGACAACAGTACCAAACCAAAATACTACGTGTTGGATATGTTCCCGTACCCATCCGGGGCAGGTTTGCACGTAGGTCACCCGCTCGGTTACATCGCTTCCGATATCTATGCCCGTTACAAACGCTTGAGAGGTTACAACGTATTGCATCCGATGGGTTACGATTCATTCGGCCTCCCTGCGGAGCAGTATGCGATTCAGACAGGGCAACATCCTGCAATTACGACAGAACAGAATATTGCGCGTTACCGCGACCAATTGGATAAGATCGGGTTTTCATTCGATTGGGACAGGGAAGTTCGCACCTCATCCCCGGAATATTACAAATGGACACAATGGATCTTCAAACAGATCTTCAATTCGTGGTATAACACCAAAACGGATAAGGCAGAATCTATCGATTTGTTAATTGCCGAGTTTGAAAAAAACGGAAATTCAGACGTGAAAGCCGTTAGTGATTTTGCTAATTTGTTTACAGCTGAAGAATGGAAGAAGTTCTCTGAAAAAGAACAATCCGATATTTTAATGGAATACCGTTTGGCTTACCTGGCTGATTCGTGGGTGAATTGGTGCCCGGCTTTGGGAACGGTACTCGCCAACGACGAGGTCATCAACGGACTTTCCGAACGCGGTGGACACCCGGTGGAACAAAAACTGATGCGCCAGTGGTCAATGCGGATCAAAGCATACGCTGAACGCCTGATTACAGGTTTGGATACGGTTGACTGGACGGATGCAATCAAGGACATGCAGCGAAACTGGATCGGGAAATCGGTTGGAGCTTCGGTGAAATTTAAGGTTGACGGATCATTTCCCCCTTCGGAGGGGGACAAAGGGGGAGGACAAGCGGATCGTGACATCGAAGTTTTCACCACCCGCCCGGATACTATTTTCGGGGTTTCATTCATGGTTTTGGCACCCGAACATCCCTTGGTGGATGAAATCACCACTGCTGAATACAAAGACGCAATAGAAGCATATAAAACGGCTGCTTCCCTGAAATCGGAGCGCGACCGGCAAGCTGACGTAAAAAATATTACGGGCCAGTTTACCGGAGCATACGCTATTCACCCGTTCTCGGGAGAGAAAATCCCGGTTTGGATCGGGGATTACGTTTTGGCTTCCTACGGAACAGGTGCCGTGATGGCCGTTCCTTGTGGCGATCAGCGCGACTGGGATTTTGCGAAGCATTTCAATATTCCGATTAAGAACATTTTTGAGAATGTAGATATTTCCGAAGCGGCTTACTCTGAAAAAGAAGGAACCATTGCCGATTCGGATTTCCTGAGCGGACTGCCGATCAAAAAAGCGATGGCAGTTGCAATTGCGAAAATTGAAGAACAAGGGCTTGGTTTAGGAAAAACAAACTATCGCCTGCGCGATGCGATTTTCTCGCGTCAGCGCTATTGGGGCGAGCCTTTCCCGGTTTATTATAAGAACGACATTCCGTATTTGGTTGACGATGCACATTTGCCGATCGAATTACCGGAAGTGGATAAATATTTGCCAACAGAAGACGGTGAACCGCCATTGGCGCGTGCAGAAAAAAGTGCCTGGAAATACTCCGAAGGCGACCGCATGGAATACAACACCATGCCGGGTTGGGCCGGAAGTTCGTTCTACTTCCTGCGCTACATGGATCCGCACAATACACACGAATTCGTTTCGAAAGAAAAAGCGGATTACTGGAACCAAGTGGATCTGTATATCGGAGGTTCGGAACACGCAACAGGTCACTTGTTGTACTCGCGTTTCTGGTGTAAATTCCTGTATGATATGGGATACATTTCCTTTGATGAGCCATTCAAGAAGATGATCAATCAAGGGATGATTTTGGGAAGAGGGAATTTTATGCATTACGTCCATCATGGGGTACTTGTTTCAATTGAAACGGGTGAAAGGTTGATGCAAAAGTCTCCAACGATATATGTTTCATATGACATGATTGAAAGTTATACTGAACAAGATTATCTTAGCGATCTGTCGAAAATTAATCCAGATTTTACTTCAATTCCATTTCCTGAAAAATCAATGAGTTTTATTCCTTCGAGAGTAAATATTCAATTTGTCGATAATGATATTTTAGACATCAATAAATATCTAAGTGAATGGAATTACGGAAATACTAACCCACATTTTATTAAAAATGAAAATGGGCAGTTTGTTTGTAGCTATGAAGTTGAAAAAATGTCCAAATCCAAGTTCAATGTGCAGACTCCGGATGAGTTGGTAGAGAAATTCGGTGCAGACACCTTGCGCATGTACGAAATGTTCTTAGGTCCTTTGGAGCAAACGAAGCCTTGGGACACGAAAGGGATTTCGGGAGTGCACAACTTCCTGCGCAAATTGTGGCGTTTGTTCTACAACGAAGGTCAACTGATCGTAACGGATGCGCCTGCTAGCAAGGAATCGCTGAAGACTTTGCATAAGACCATCAAGAAAGTGGAAGACGATTTGGAGCGTTACTCGTTCAATACAAATGTTTCCAACCTAATGATCTGTGTGAATGAACTGACGGACCAAAAATGCCATTCGAAGGAAGTGTTGGAACAAGTGGTGATTCTCTTGGCTCCTTACGCTCCGCATGCTGCAGAAGAATTGTGGTCAGAAGCATTGGGTCACAAGGCCGGAACGGTTTCAACGGCAAAATTCCCGGTATTCAACCCGGACATGTTGGTGGAAGCAAATGTTTCCTACCCTGTATCGTTCAATGGAAAGATGCGCATGAAAGTGGATCTGCCGACAGCATTCTCCGCAAAAGAAGTGGAAGAAGCGGTTTTGGCGATGCCTGAAGCACAAAAATGGTTGGAAGGGAAAGCTCCGAAAAAAGTGATTGTGGTTCCAGGGAAGATTGTGAATATGGTGGTTTAACCTTTTAGGAGGAACATAAATGGAACGTGGGACGATAAATCATCTCACGTTTTTCTTTTCCCACAAATACACAAATTTTAAAGGGCGCTTACCAGTCGCCCTGTTCTGTTGAATGAATCAGGATTATTGAGCTGAGAAATTATGAATGATACTAGATCCAAAAAAGAGCCATTTAATCCTGAAGAGAGTTTTGATTCTCTGTCTTTTAAGAATAAATTGCTGCTGTTGAATGTTTTTGAGCATCACACGTTCAGAAGTACCTCCGGGTATCTTTTTCCTATTCAGGTATTATTCATGATTCTAACTTGTCCCATCTTAAGGAGAATGCCTGTATTCCTAATCCTTGTAATCATTTTAATTTTTATCCATCAATTCTATTTTCAAAGAAAACTAGTCGATTATGCAACAAGATTTAAGGAGAAAAACGGATTGCTTGTATTGAATTTTAAAAATTCCTACGCATATCTGCATGAAGTTAAATTGACCTATTTTATCCTCTATTATATAATAATGGCTCCAATTATTGCTTTCTTTTTGTGGCTTCTAATATAAGACGCGCGCGTTTTTCTTTTCCTGCAAATGCGCAAATTTTAAAGGTGCTTACCAGTCGCCCTGTTCTGTTGAATAAAATTATTTAAGTTGCTTTCAATGATCCTTTTCATTAACTTAAGTAGAATGGAACACTATTTACTGAAAGAAGAATGTTATCAGATTATCGGATCTTGTATGGAGGTTCATTCTGAACTGGGATTTGGGTTTTCGGAGATCGTCTACAAGGATGCTTTGGAATATGAGTTCAAAAAAAACGGAATTCCTTTTGCCCGTGAAGTGAAATACCGGGTGAAATACAAAGACACCACTCTCCCACACCAATTCTGCGCGGATTTTGTCGTTTTCGATACAATCATTTTGGAAGTGAAAGCAGTTTCTGATTTATGTAATGAACATTTCGAACAAACCATTAATTACCTGGCTGTTTCCGGAATGGAAGTCGGAGTATTAGTGAATTTCAGAAAATCGAAGCTACAGTATAAGAGAGTCATTTTATCAGAACGATAATTTTAACCTTCCAACAGCGAGAACGGTAGGCTCGCCTATAATTTGTGCATTTGCGGGAAAAAATGTTGGTGCATCGAGATGCACCAACACAGATTATTAATCTTTAAAATACTTCCGCAGTTTCCACGCCATTTTTTCGTGCTTTTGCATCAGCGCAGTTAAAAAATCAGACGTTCCCATGTCGCTGTATTTTTTGTCGGAGTCGTCGACACCTTTGCGCAGAGCCCGCACGATCTTCTCGTGGTCGCCCACCAATTCTTTCAACATTCCCTGAATGTCGGGTACTTTTCCGGGTGTTTCTTTCAGTTGGGATGCCGAAGCAAACTCCGAAGTTGTTCCGATAGCCACACCTCCCAAAGTGCTGATACGCTCTGCGACCTCGTCTATACCAATGGCAACTTCCGTATACTGCGCCTCAAAAAGCAGGTGAAGTTCCATGAAATTGTCACCTGATAAATTCCAATGGAATTTTCTTAGCTTGATGTATAAAATACTTCCATCTGCCAATACCTTGTTTAAAAGTTCATGGATCCCTTTTAAATTTTTGTCTGTTATACCAATGTCCAGTTTCATACTATTTGTTTTTTGTTAGCAAATCATTCTTTAGGTGAAGCGGGAGGAGTAACAAATGTGAATCACTCAACCAACAATTTACAACTAATTGCCCTGGGATTTCCGGTACTTACCATAAATTTCGTTAAAATCCGATCACCGTATCTTTCTTAAAATAGAAAGACTTAACTTATTGAAGGAATTTCAATGGTCGTTGTATGGATTTAAGGTCGAACGAGCCATTTTGGCTGATAAAAAACGGATTGATCAACTCGTATTCATCATTGCATTCGGATGAATCCTGCGAAGTACTTATTGTTGGCGGTGGAATAACCGGAAGCCTGATAGCCCATCAAATGGTGGAAGACGGATTCGACACTGTTTTGATCGATAAACGGGAAATCTGCAACGGCAGTACCTCGGCAACGACTTCCATGCTCCAGTATGAAATTGATATTCCCTTATCTGAATTAATTGAAAAAATAGGCGAAAATGGCGCGGTGAAAAGTTACCGGGCTTGTGCAGCATCGCTGTTGGAAATTGAGAAACTGGCAAAAAAATTGGGTTCACAGGCTGGGTTCCAATACAAAACATCGTTGTATTACACTACTAACAAAGACGATCTGACGCGTTTAAAGTTGGAGTATGAAACCCGCAAAAAAGTTGGTTTTGCCGTTACCTGGTTAAACGCAGCAGAAATTCAACAAAAATTCGGATTTCAAAACTCCTGTGGAGGGATTCTTTCAGAACTTGGAGCCAGTATTGATGCTTTCAGATTCGCACATGAATTGTTGGATTACAACCGAAAACGCGGATTGCGTATCTATGATAAAACCGAATTAAAGTCAGTAGAACACAAAAGAGGATTCACTATCGTGACTACAGAAAACGGATCCCGTATCCGGGCCGGGAAAATAATTTATTGTACCGGGTACGAGAGTACCAAAATGATCCCGGAAAATTTTGTGTCGTTAAAAAGTACGTATGCCTTGGTGAGCGAAATAGATCAGACTGCATTTAAACCGATTGAAAAAACCCTGTTCTGGGATACCGATTCCCCGTACCTGTATTTTCGCACCACAGACGATCATCGATTTCTCATTGGTGGTTGCGATGAAGATTTTCAGAATGCACAAAAACGAGACAGATTATTGAATGCAAAGGAAAAAGAGATTTTAGATAAACTGGCAAATTTAAATCCCGGTTTCCGGTTCGTTACGGATTTTGTTTGGGCAGGAACTTTCGGTGAAACCAAGGATGGGTTGCCTTACATCGGTGAACACCCCAAATTTAAAAACGCCTATTTTGTATTGGGTTTCGGAGGAAATGGAATTACATTTTCGGTCATTGGGATGGAAATGGCATCGCTTTTCATGAAAAAGAAAAAACACCCGCTTTCCAGGTATTTTAAGTTTGGCAGATAGTGGAGTTTCCCAAAAAGGGAGACTAATATTTCTTTTTCTTTCCCACAAATACCTTTAGGTTTAAAAGAATTACACACAACGATTGATTATTCAGCAATAATAATCCTGTCGATGTGAAATTGAAATCCAGTAGGGACGCGACGCATCGCGTCCCTACTGGATTATCGGGTTATTTGATCATTACCTCTCCAAAAGCTGGCTCTGTTTCATCAGGCATTTCCTGTTGTCCACATAAATAAATGGTCGGGCGAATCTCTTCCCGGAAAACGGCATTTTTTCTGCGTTGTTTTTGGACAACGTAATTCGCTTTTTCCTTAAATAACCACTGCAATTCGTCTTTCAAATCCATTGGTTTGTCGGTTCTGCTTTTATTCAATGTCGTGATTTTCTTTTCGAACTCCTTTTCACTGATTGCATCCAAGGAAATTGTACCAAGATCTCCCGATTTCAATTCCGTGATCTCGTGATAAGAGTACCCTTTTTCATTCATCCCGATGATTGCCGCAGTGTAATTCATGTCTCCATTTAGGTTGTATTCCAGTTTTCCATCACTGAAATCCAAGCGCTGGTAACTGTTGATTTCTTTGGAGAACAAGTATAGGTACAAATGCCCATATTTCTCGGGATTTTTCACCTCGATTGTCATGGGTTTGTAGGTAATTTTAGCTGTTTTTCCTGTCTCGGGGTCTGTAATTTCTGTCGACTTTCGGGCAATCGTCGCCTCCATCACATAAGCATCAATATTGACTATTGTTCCTTCTCCATGTACTTGAAAACCCAGGGTTTTTCCCAGTTGTTTCCCAACATTATCCAGGTTAAATCCATATTCCTCCTGTAAGTTTGCAGATTCCCGCATCCCTTTCCGAAGCACTTCCTTCTCACGTTCTTTCCGAACTTCGTCATCCCAAACGCGTTCTTTTCTTATTGCCGCTTCAAAGTTCTTCTTTCCTGTTTCACGAATGGTTTCAATCGATTTTTCATAGAATGCAGTCAGGTTCTTTTGGTGTGCATCATCGATTTTGATCACTCCGACTTTCTGGTCTGCAAACTCCTGAAATTCCGGATATCCCATTTTCACCACCCGTTCATCCAATTTCCATAAAGGCGTATTTAGATTAGAAACATAGACTTCCAACACTTTCTTGTTACAGGTTCCATGAATTGCTTTCATCCGATCCTCGAAATCCTGGGTAGCCAGGTTGGTATTGTTGAATTTTTTGTCCCAAATGGCTAATACTTTGGAAGGAGGGATCAGAGAACTTTCAAAAGCTGCATCAGTCTGACCCAATTCCTCTTCATACAATTCCCCATCAATGTAATTGAAGATAGCATCCACGTCTCCCGTTTTACCTTCCAATTGCGGGAAGGTGTTCATTGCAGTGGATCTAATGTTGGAAATTTCGCGCGCGTAAGGGTCCGAGTGTGCCGCTTTGTTCCAATCTGAAACCCATTGATAGATGGAACCTTCTTTTGCTCCACCATCCGCCCATTTTTGGCGAACCTGGAACAATTTGGGTCCTGTACCATCCCTGCTTGCCATATGACAAGTGGCACAATAGGTTTTAAATAGGGTTTTTCCTTTTGACCCTATATCTTGTTGCGGCCGTCCATCTTCATAAAACTCTGGATAAGCCAAATCAATCGCATCCCGAACAATATCAATCGAATCTGAAAATTCCTCAAAACTCAGATATAGACTATCGCGCTTTGCCTTTTCGGTAGACCACTTCAGTTCGTTCAGTTTGGGTTCGTAGTTCGGTGGGAACAGATCCATTTCCGACATGTCTTTCGGTTTGGGAAGGCGTTCCAATTCTTCCGGTTTTTGCCAGTCAACTGTTCCATTTTTCCCGGGAACTCCTGTGAAGAGTTTCATGTTTTTCTTCAATTCATTCACCGGAACCTGCAGATAAACTCCTTCATCGGTCAATCCGAGTTTCTTTCCGCTTGGAGTAAAGGCATTCAAACTGAACATTCCCTGGGTTTCCAGCAATCGGTCTCCGGATTTGGTGCTCAAGCCGGCTTTCACAATATCGGATGCTTTTTGGGCTTCCTGCAGTTGAACGATTGCTTCACCGACATACGGTTTCCCATCCAATAAGAATGACTTGTCAGTGATGCTCAACAACACACCGCTTTCAGTTAAAAACACATCGGATTCTCCTGTAAATTGGAAGTACTCAGGATCTATATTCTCGAAAACCAGGGCCTTTTCCATTTTTTCCAATAAGGGTTTCTCCAGGAACTCCGGTTTATTTGTGATTTTGTCCCAATTAACAGCTATATAAACTGCTACCGCAACAATACCCGCAATGACCAAAGTCAATGTACTTTTCAGCAACCATTTTTTGAAATGAAACCACTTTCCGGATTGTTTCACCAAAGTTCGCAATGAGTTTCTTTGAATGAGTTGCCGGGTCAGTTGATGCAACTCAAACTCCTTTTGGAGTTCCGGATTTTTCTCTAATTCTGTTTCGAAGGCCGTTTTCCCTTCTGCTGAAAGCTCGTTATTCAAATAACGCTCAATCAATTGATTCCAATTACTTTCCATAGCTTAGAATTGATTGGGTTCAACACTTAACTGAGCTTCCTGCACCAGATCCTTTGCTTTCTGGATACAACGGTATTTTTGCGCTTTGGCTACTTTGTCATTCCTGAAATCGAGCTTTTTGGCAATGTCCACCATGTTCCAGCCCAAACCGTAGAACAAATGCAGCAATTCTTTGCACTGTTTTCCAATTTTTGTCAATGCGGATTCAAGTTGCTTGTATTGGATTTCTTTCTCCATCCAGGAATCGGGAACTTCCTCCAGATCGACTTCCAAACCGGTGACTCCAAACTTCTGTTCTTTACGTGCGGCATTATACCACAACAACTTGCAGGTTTGCTTGATAAAATGGATCGGTGCAAGTTGAAAATCAAAATCAGGGTCATTTTTCTTGCGCAGGTAAATGATCAGTGCTTCCTGAAACAGATCTTCTGCTGTCAGAGCATCACAACCAAAGGTTCGAAGCAAGCGTTTGACCTCGGGGAAATGTTTGTAAATAATTCCAAGCTCTTTTTTGATTTCCTGAGGATTGTAAAAAGGTTTCTCCATCGCTGAATTTACTGGTTGTGTTCGGAAAGCGGAAAGGTAAACAAGAATTTGCAAAGCAAAACCAATTATCACGAGTGAACGATACATTCATAACCTCCTTTTGGTCAATCAAATCCGCGGAATGAAATCATTTTGAATTCTTTAAATCCCCTTTCCGATTATTTATCGCAACGGATTTTTACTTTTGCAGAAATTAAACCATCAATGGAACATCCCGACTCTCCGGTCCAAACACAAACTGAAACAAGTAAGAAACCCAGAAATAAATTCAAAAAATGGCTGCGTCGCGGTTATTTTGGAGTGATTCATGTATTGGCACTATTTGCTTTGGCACTGATTTTCGTTGCCTTGGCGGCCAAGTTCAAATGGACGAATGATAGCGGGAACGTGGATTTGAACAGCCGTTATTTTGCGAATATGGCCGGTAAATACAACCAGGGATTCCAAACAGATAGCCTGACCTTTGCAACTCAGGAGCGCCAGATGTATCAGAATGTGGGCCTTCTGGCAAAATATTACCCGCATAATGCCAAAATCATTTTGGACGCTTTTCAACGTTCGGGAGATATCACCATTGCCTTGAGAATGCTTGACGCAGCGAATCTCCGGATGAAAAAACACAAAGGTTACCAGCGGGAATTACACCGGATCGAGGAACAGGCAAAAGACGCTTCACTTTCAATCTATCCCTGGGCAAATTACCGGGAATGGAAAGAATTCTGTAAGGTCGTAAGAGCAGATAGTGCTGCTATCGATTCTGTTTCGAGAATAACGGGTGTGGAATCCCGATTGATTGTGATGTGCCTGGTTGGAGAGCAAATTCGCATGTTCAATTCTTCCCGGGAACAATTTAAAAAATACGTGGTTCCTTACAACCGGTTGATCCTGACTACTAACAGGGGATATGGTGTTACCGGAATTCTTCAGAATACAGCCTTGAAAATCGAACGGAACCTATATGATCCCTCCAGCCCTTTTTATCCTGGAGATTATTATCAAAATTGCCTTAATTTAAAAGACTCTTTCCCGGAATTGGTGAATGATACGATTGAAGCACACAAACACCTGACCATTCAACGTCTCATGAAAGGCGGAGATCATTTCTATTCCTACCTGTACACCGCTTTTTTCTTACGTCAATTCCAATCGCATTGGGAAAGGGAAGGATTCACCTTAGCTTACAGGCCTGAAATTCTGGGTACCTTATACAATTTAGGTTTCCAAAAAAGTAAACCAAAGAAAAATCCGTCTGTTGGCGGATCCACTTTCAATGTGGGTGACAAGGAATATACCTTTGGCGGATTGTGCTACGAGTTTTATTACAGCGGTGAACTGATGAACCTGTTCCCGTTAACCAGCAAGCCATTCATCCCTACAAAAGAATTGAAGCGAACCATTGTTTTCCCGGAGCCTAAAGAAGAGGAAGAAGTGGTTTCTCTGCCAATTGCAGGATAATCACAGGTTTATGATCTCGTTGATCGTGATTGCGATCAGGATGGTGTTGAAGAAAAAGGCAAGTAATGAGTGAACCAGCGTTAACCTGCGCAATCCTTTGGATCGGATAATGACATCTGAAACCTGGAAGGTCATTCCTATAGTGAACGAATAATAGGCAAAATCGAAGTAATCCGGATGTTCATCTCCCGGAAAATCGAGTCCCCGCGCATGGGTGACATATTTTTCATCTCCGTAATACAAATGTGCGTAGCGGAAAGTAAATGAAAAGTGTAAAACCATCCAGGCTATTGTAACCGAAGCAATGAAGAAAATTTCATGAATGACACTGTGCTTGCTGAAATGGATGTTGTTATCGCTATTCCAAAAAATAATTGCAATCAAGGCCGTAGAACAGGTCATGACCAAAACAACAAATTGCATCCAGACCCCCAAATCCTCTTCTTTTGCCCGCAGCATAATGGATGCCGAAGGAATCCGGATCATGGTAATCACACCTTCCAGGATATACAAGCCCCCAAAGGCAAGCCAGGAAAAAATGACACTTTCCTGAACGGACCATTTTAACATATAGAAGACAAATCCCACTAAAAAAGAAATCAAAAAGACGAGCAGAATTTTATACCGGATGATTTTCATGGATGCATAATTAGCGATTCTAAATTAATGCTTTTCGCCCAATTACAAACCTCTCGAAAACGAACCGGATTCAGACAGTTAATCCCCTGGATTTTAACCTGCTATCCAACTATTTATTGTAAATTGCATCTGCTAAACTATAATACTTATGAAAAAACTACTGGCGCTACTGGCATTTCTTCCTATCGGATTAGTTGCACAAACAGTTCATGTGAACTATCAGGATGGAAAAATCTGGTTTAAACTGGATAATGAAGTGCGGATTCTTCAACCTTTGAAAGAAAATGCATCTAAAATTCCCGTTCAATCGGTTCCGGGACTGGCTCAGATTGTTTCAAAATACGGATTTATCAATCTATCCAAACCATTCGCCGCAGCGAAAAATTCGGAGATTTTGCAGCGCACCTACTTATTGGAATTTTCATCTATCCAGGACATTGAGAAATGTATCAGGGACCTGGAAAACCTGAAAGGGATCGAGTATGCCGAAAAGGTTCCGCTTGATCGCATGTGCCTGACTCCGAACGATCCGTCTTTCAGCTCTCAATGGGGTTTATCAAATATCAACGCTCCAACCGCTTGGAATTACTTTTCTGCGGGGAGTAATGTCGTAGTTGCGATTGTGGATGATGCAATTGAGCGCACGCATGCGGATCTTTCCCCGAATTTATGGGTAAACACGGCAGAAATAGCCGGAAACAATATTGATGATGACAACAACGGGTATATCGATGATATCAATGGGTATGATGTTGGAAGTAATGACAATAACCCCAATCCTCCGAGCAGTTCTTTCGACCATGGAACACATGTGGCAGGAATTGTTTCTGCCAGATCCGGGAATGGTGTCGGAGTTGCTTCTATCGGGTTCAGCTGTAAATTGATGTGCGTAAAATCCACAACAACCGTTGGCCAGGTTACCAACGGATACGATGGAATCATTTATGCCGCAGTCAGTGGCGCGGATATCATCAATATGAGTTGGGGCGGCCCCGGGACTTCCACGACTGCTCAAAATGTAGTGAATTACGCTGCCGGTGAAGGTTGTATTCTGATCGCCGCAGCGGGAAATGACAATGTAAACACGCAATTTTACCCGGCTGCTTACAACAATGTGGTTTCAGTAGCAGCAACCACGAGCACCAATACAAAAGCCAGCTTTTCCAATTATGGTTCGTGGATCGATGTTTCCGCTCCCGGAAATAATATCTATAGCACAACCGTCGGAAGCACTTACGGAAATAAGTCGGGAACTTCCATGGCTTCGCCCATGGTGGCAGGATTGGCAGGATTGATGAAATCATTGAATCCATCCATGCCAAATGCAGATCTGATCAATTGTTTACTGACAACTGCAGCAAATATAGATGCTCAAAATCCATCGTTTATAGGTCAACTCGGAAGCGGACGAATCGATGCTGCCGCTGCCATGGCTTGTGTGGCGACTTCTTTGAATAATCCACCTGTTGCAGATTTCAGCGCCAATTTTACTGCAATCAGTGCGGGCGGTTCCGTATTGTTCACCAATTTGAGCACGTACAATCCTACTTCCTGGAGCTGGACATTCACAGGTGGAACCCCGGCAACTTTCAATGGTCAAAATCCACCTTCGATCACTTACAACACTCCCGGAACATACACTGTTTCATTAACCGTAACGAATGCAAACGGCACGGACACGGAAACAAAAACGGGATACATCGTAGTAAGTCCGGCGGCGGTCTGTGAAAAAATCAATTTACCTGCACCTGTCGGCTGGACCGGATCGAATTACTATACCGGAGCAACTGTTGGCCAAGACGGCTGGATCAATGGAATGAACGTTTATCTGGACAAACAGAAAGCAATGTATTTTGACGCTTCAGCTTCACCGAATACCATCTTGAATAATGTCTGGGTCGCATTCGGACTCGCATATTCTGCCACACCTTCTAAAATTGTCCCTGTTAATATTTACGACGGTACATCCGGAACTCCGGGAGCACTTTTGGGTAGTTCCAATCTTACAATGGGACAGATTATGACTGATGTGAGCGGTGGTTTTTACACAGAAGCAAGTTTTGTGAATAATCCGATCACGCTTCCGGCATCCAAAAAATTCTTCGTTGCAATTGGTTTGACAAACCTGCAATGGACTGCAGGTGTTAAAGACACTTTAAATATTGTAAGTAATTCTGCCGGACAAACAACTCCGTCAGCTATTTGGGAACAACAATCAGACAATTTATGGTACCATTACGGAACAGCAGGTTCATGGAACCTGAACGCTTCCTTATATGTTCATCCGTTCCTCACAAACACACCCTCCCAAGCGGTCATTACTCCAAGCACCTTGACTATCTGTTCCGGGAATTCCATCGATTTTGATGCTGCAGGAAGTACGTATCAAGATACCTTGTTGTGGTATTTCCCGGGTGGAACGCCGACCGTTCTTCCTTCTGCACCAACTGCTTCTGTAACATATGGAACACCCGGAACTTATGATGCCATCTTGTATACAATCGGTGGCGGATGTTCATTATTTGACTCCGCTTTCGTTTCTATTACCGTGAGCCCAACCCCGACAATCAGTGTAAATGGCAATAATACAATCTGCAATGGCACAAGTACTCCATTGACAGCTTCAGGAGCACCTTCCCTGACCTGGTCTCCGGCAACAGGATTATCTGCCACAACGGGAACCAATGTAACGGCAAATCCGACAGTTACAACTACTTACGCAATTACAGGTACGAATGGAGCTTGTAGCAACTCCACAACCATTACTATCAATGTGGACGACCTAAGTGTAGCTTCGATTGCATTTGTCGACAGCACGGTCGCATGTCCAACATCCGTTTCTTTTGACGGAAGCAACTCAACCCATGCGGACAGTTTCAGTTGGGTATTCCCCGGAGGAACACCGGCAACCTCGAACAGCTCTTCTCCAACGGTCACTTTCGGTACCGATGGTAATGTAACGGTACAATTGATTACTGTCAATACCTGTGGAGCAGATACAATGCAGTTTCCGATTCAAATTACGACCAATTGCGGATTGGGATTGAATGATTTGAACATCAGTTATGTGGTTTCGTTTAATCCGGAGCAATCTGTGATTTACATAGTAAGCGACCAAGGTTTAACTGCCGGTTCAAATATCGAATTATACAATGAACTTGGACAAATGTTAAGCTCAAATCGATTGGCAAATCAAATGACTTCATTTGAAATTCCGGTTTCATCTTATGCTTCCGGGATGTATTTCGTCCGTATTCTTTCCGATACACACGAAGCAACTTCAAAAGTCATCAAATAAAAGATCCGCCGCGGATTGATTTGATTGCAAACTCAAATTGAAACTAGTGTAAAATAACTAAGTCATTCCTAAAAAGTCTTCCGTTGGAAGACTTTTTTCGTTACTTTTTTCGAATCATGACATTGAGAATAAAAACAATGTTATGAAACTCATATTTACACTATGCCTTGCGTTATTTTCTTTTGCAATCCATGCGCAAGTGGCAAAAGCTCCGGTTAAGGTTTTTGTCAAAGGGTTTGATGGTAAACCCTATCCGAACGATAAAGTGTTGTTTATCGGGCAGAAATCCAAACAAACACTTTCAGGAGTAACCAATCCGGCAGGTAAATTTGTTATCCAGCTTCCAAGTGGAGATATCTATGACATCCGCATTCAAAGTATCGGCGATGAAATTGAATACAATACGATTGAAATTCCGGCTGCGAAACCCGGGGAATTTTTTGAAGAGGCTGAATTGGTCATTGAATATGATCCGGGAACAACGTTCTCATTCACCAACCTTCAATTCGAAACCGCAAAAGCAGATCTGAAAGCAATGAGCTACACCCACTTGAAAAATCTGGTCGAAATTATGAAACGTAAACCCGATTTCAGAATTCAGATTGCCGGGCACACCGATAGTGACGGAGAAGAAAGTGCGAATCAGTTGCTCTCTCAAAAAAGGGCGGAATCTGTAAAGAATTACCTCATCAGTCAGGGAATCAGTCCAAATCGGATTGCCACGAAAGGTTTCGGGGAAAGTCATCCGGTTGCCGACAACAACTCTGCTCAGGGAAAAGCACAAAACAGGAGAACGGAAATAACTATCTTATAATTACTTATAACGATTCCAAATACTTCAGTAACATTTGCCGTTGATTCACAGGAAGTTTTTTGTATTTATCTACACTTTTCTGAGCTTCTCCTCCATGCCACAAAATAGCTTCTTCTATGGATCTCGCCCTTCCGTCGTGCAACAAATTCGTGTGTCCATTCACTGTCGAAATCAAACCTAATCCCCAAAGAGGCTGCGTTCTCCATTCAAAACCGGATGCCAAATGATCCGGAACATGATCGGCCAAACCATCACCCATGTCGTGAAGCAAGAGGTCTGTGTAAGGAGTTATTTTTTGGTTTTTCAATGGTGAAATGTCCCCTCCAAAACCGGTCGTATAATTCATTTTGTGGCATGAAACACATCCGAGGGATTTAAAGAATTGTGCTCCATATTTTACTTCCGGTGTAGTAGCGTTGCGTCTTTTCGGAACTGCCAGACTTCTGGCGTAAAGAATCACGGCATCCAAATCATTCCCATCGATTTCGGGTGTTCCGCCACTTGGTAATCCTGCACACGAAGGTTGATTAACTGTATAATTTTCATTCGGGAAATACGAACTGGTGATACCGATATCTCCATTGAAAGCACCTGCTACCTGGTGTGTGATACTCCCTACATTTGCTTTCCATCCAAACCGCCCGATTACGAGATTACCGGATGCAATATCGGTCACATAATTCGCAACTCCGGATACACCGTCACCATCCGCATCATTCGGATCGGCATTTGCCAGAAGGTCAGACTCAGAAATTAACTCCAGAAGGCCCAGACCAATCATCTGCTGACCAACTCTCGGTGAAATCCCTGTTGTTCCCTGCATTGCGCCATAATTTTGACCGGCAACCGTATAGACCGGTCTTCTTAACGAATAACTGGTTCCATCTGCAAAGTATCCTACTTCTTCGATGTAGTTAATTCCCATACTTCCTTCAGGAGTAATTGAATTGTGTGAATAATCCTGTAATTGTCCCCCATAAATGGCATCAGGAGAATTATCGAAACCTGCACCCAATCTGAACAACAAACCGGAATTGGATTGCGGAGAACCCCTTCCATCTCTGAAATGACAAGCCGAACAAGATCTTGCATTGTATAAAGGTCCTAATCCATCTCGCGCCGTTGTGGAAGAAGGTGCTTGCACCCAACTTTGATTAAAAAAGGAATTTCCCACATAAAACATCAGCGACTGAGCCGAGCTCAATCCGTCAATCTGGTAAGAAAAAGCATAAGAGGTTTGATCTCCGGTACTGCAATTCCCAGCCAAATCAATCAATGTGGAATCATCGCTATATGCTGAAACAACAGCGGTCTCTTTCTTTTTACAGGAAAAAACCGCTATTGATAAGACGATTCCAAGTAGGAATAACTGTTTCATTAAAATGTTATTGAGAATACTGCCGCTGCTGCATCCAGGTCCACTTGTTCCTGTTGCAATGAAGTAACAACATCCAACACTTTCGGACGTTCGGCCGGTAAAATAATTGCCTGGTCAAATGGATGATACATCACTGCGATATATCCCATTGTAGTTGAAAAACGATTGATTACTGTCGTGTTTTTTGCCGCATCAATGGTATTAACCAAATCTTCCAATGCATAACCATTCACATTGTTTCCAAAGGGAGAAGTATAGTTTCCTTTATATAGATTTTCAACCGCCATTGCGTTCAAATAGATATCCCTGTGCGTATTGTCTGAGAAACAAGAATGCTCGTCCTCCTGATTTTGGTTCTCATAAGCCACATAAATACGCTCGCCAGCCAATTCAATACCCGAAAGCACACGCAATGAGTTGAACATTTTACGCAATGCAGTTTGGTTCTCCAACGCTTGGAAAGTATGGTAATAGCTTCCCGTGATTGCAGGATCCCAGGCATTTTTAACCTGATTCAAAGCAGAAACCAATAAATCGACCACTGTTTTCAAATAAGTTGCCCTACGCGCTTGATTACTGGCTGTACCGCCAACAACATAATCAGTATATGGTCTTGTTCCTGCAGTTGCAGCACTTAAATCCTGGCCCCACAATAAGAATTCAACTGCATGGTATCCGGCAGAAATTTTCGTTTCCCCACCGAATTCATTTGCCTGAACAATTGTCGAAGCATCGATTGTCGGGTAAGTTGCAGCATCATTGATGATTCCCGCATTTGGCTCGCCGACCACATAATCTACGTAGTTTTCATCCATTGGCCAGGCATTGATCAATCCTTCCGGTCCATCATTTGTATTGTCGATCGGTCCGTCAACAAAACGGAATATTTCGGTTAAACCGTAAATTTCACGAGCATCCAACCACGCTTGTTTAGCGGCATCCAGGTTTCCTTGAGAAGGATTGTCAGCTAAATTATGACACTCCGTCTGTAACAGCACTGTCGAAGTGTACGAATCCTTGTATACAGCAAACGCCATATCAGCATATGTTTTCTTAATATCAGTCTTTTGCTGTGCATATTGGTCTGTAGCATCAACCTCCGGGTCTTTCTTTTTCTTACAGGCAACAGTTGCAACCGAAGCAACTAAAAACATTCCGAATACGGTCTTTCTCATAGTAACTAATTTGCCACAAAAGTATTTCAAACACACACACTGCTCAATACCATATTCTTGGTATTTTGATTCATTCGGAAAAATTGTATCTTTTCACTGTGAACCAGTTATTTCAGTCAAAAGCTAAACGTGTGATTTTTGGCATTTAGTTTGTAAACACTTATGCAACAATTAGAATTTAAGTTATGAAAACAAGTTTGATCATCTCTTCAGCAATCCTGTTAGTGATTGGATTAACAAGCAGTATGCAAATTGCATTACCTACCGTTTCAAACAATTCCTTTCAAACCGGAGAGAAACTCCGCTACCGCATTACTTATGGTTTCATAGATGCGGGTGAAGCTGTTCTTGAAGTAAAGGAAACTTCCAAAAAAGGGAATGGAACGAGGGAGCTCTATCATATTAAAGGAACCGGCAAAACGCTTGGTGGATTCAACGCGGTCTACAAAGTGAATGACGTCTATGAAAGTTATCTCGATAAAAAAGGAATCTTCCCTTGGCAATTCGTCCGACGAGTTGAAGAAGGTGGATACAAACTTTCCCAGGATTACGCTTTCAAACAAGACAAGCAGAAAGTGCATAATGGTGAAAAGGATTTCTCCACCCCATCCGGAATCCAGGACATGATCTCTTCGTTCTACTATGCGCGGACATTGGATTTCAAATCGGCAAAGGTTGGTGATACTTTCGAATTCAAATGTTTTATGGACGACGAAATTTGGCCTTTAAAGGTGAAATACCTGGGCGATGAGAAAATTTCCATCCGAAAAGGAAAATTCAACTGTATGAAGTTTGCTCCTGTTGTTCAAACCGGTCGTGTCTTCAAAAAACAAGATGATCTGAGTTTTTGGGTCACAAAAGACGAAAACCGAATTCCTATTTTAGTGAAAGCCAAGATTCCTGTCGGGTCAATCAAATTGCATTTGGTGGAATGGTCAGGTTTGAAACATGACCTGGTGAAAGCAAAATAAGAGTTGCCGCGGTGGAGATAACAATCCATCGCGGTAGATTCATATAGTTGTAAACGATTCACCTTGCTAAATTTTTAGTCAGCGAAATGGTTCAAAGAAAGGAGTGTTCAAATATTAACGTTTTTGTTCATGATTAATACATTGCTTTGGCATATATTTGTTTGCTAAAAATCTGGAAAACAAATGGAATTGACTCCTGAAATCTTAGAAAGAATTACTCTTCTTAAAGCGAAGTATGATGCGCAAGGTCAGGATTTAGTGGCTTACTTGGATAGTTTATTGTATTCAAGAATGCCAAATTACTGGGATTACGTTCAGGTAGATACCTTATTGTCTTTGCAAAAAACGTATACCGATTTTCCGGATGAAGTAGTTTTCCTGATGTATCATCAGGTCACTGAGTTATACTTCAAATTGTGCCTTCATGAGTTCCAGCAGATTTCAGATCGCAAGAATTTGGATGCAGCTTTCTTTGTAGAGCATGTTCAACGAATCAACCGTTATTTCGAAGCCCTGACAAAAAGTTTCGAAATCATGGTGGACGGAATGCAACGTGAACAGTTCCTGAAGTTCAGACTTGCACTTGCACCTGCTTCCGGATTCCAATCTGCACAATACAGAAAAATTGAAATTCACTCTACTGATTTTCTTCAGTTGGTTCATAAAGATCACCGTGCAAAATACACGGGGAAAGAACCGATTTCCGAGCTTTTCGAAAACATTTACTGGAAAGAAGGAGCTACAGATATGGAAACGGGTAAAAAGACATTGACACTGACTCAATTCGAAGACCGTTACCGGGAAGAATTTATTCAGATGGGTGAAAACCTGCGTCATGATAATTTATGGCAATGTTACCTGCGTCTGACTCCGGAAGATCAGGAATTACCTGCGGTCATTCATGTCCTGAAACAAAATGACGTCAATGTGAACGTGAATTGGCCATTGGTCCACTACAAATCTGCTGTTCGTTATTTGCAAAAAGACAAAGGGGATATCGCTGCAACCGGTGGTACAAACTGGCAGAAATATCTTCCTCCACGCTTCCAAAAACGCATCTTCTACCCTCAATTGTGGTCAGAAATGGAGATTGCCGAATGGGGTAAATCTTGGGTGGAAGCAGTATTGAACTAACATTCTTCGTACTTTTGTGGCATGCGAAATGTTGCTCTTTTACTTGCAACCCTGTTTCTTGTTGCCGCGACCATGCAAAAAGCGCATCGTCTTCCAAAAGATCTGAAGGAGATTTCAGGTTGGGTTTTTGCAAATGACAGTACTCTGATTGCCCATAATGACGGTGGCAATGATCCCAAAATTTTTGTCTTGAACCTGGATGGAAGTATCCGTCATAAGGTCAGCGTCACCAATACCGAGAATACGGATTGGGAAGACATTGCATTGGATCAGAAAAACATCTACATCGGCGATTTCGGGAATAATAACAATACCCGCACCAATCTTAAAATTATCAAAGTCAGTTTAAAAAAAGTACTCGACAACCAGGATGTGGAGGCAAAATTCATTGAGTTTTCTTATCCGGAACAAAAGGAATTTCCACCCAAACTCACACAGAAATATTTCGACTGTGAGGCCATGAGTTTTTATAACGATTCTTTGTATCTGTTTACCAAGTGCAGAACCGAACCGTTTGATGGAAAGTGTTACGTGTATACCTTACCAACCAAACCCGGAACTTACAAAGCTCAGAAGAAGTATTACATGGTCATTGGAAAACGGGATTGGTTCAGGGACGCTGCAACCGGGGCGGATATTCGAGATGGTAAACTCGTCCTTCTTACATACAACCGGATTATCATTCATTCCTTTGAAAACGGGAGAGCAAAATATGAATCACACCAGACGATGCTTCCAATAACGCAAAAAGAAACCATCGCTATTCATCCGAACGGGAAGATCTATGTGGCTGACGAACGTCAGAAAATAGTTGGTGGAGGAAACATGTATATCATTAAACCGATAGAAAAGAAGAAATGAATCTAAGCAATTTTGATGGGGTTATCTACGACATGGACGGAGTACTCACAGACTCGGAACCCTTGTGGAAAATTGCAATGGAGGATGTGTTTAAAAGCGTCGGTTGTACACTTACCAAGGAAGACTTCCAACGAACTGTTGGCTTGCGGATTGATGAAGTGATCGTTTATTGGTATCACGTTGCCCCCTGGTCTGATGCAAGTCCGAAAGATGTAGAGAAGGCAATTGTTCAACGCATGATTGAACTACTTACAGCACGCGCCACTCCTTTGGCAGGTGTGGTCGAGTCATTGAATTTCTTTTCTTCAAAAGGTCTAAAAATCGGGTTGGCAACCTCTTCTTACCAAGTACTGATCGATTGTATCCTGGATACACTCCAGATCAGACATTTTTTTCAAACTGTACATTCTGCGGAATACGAATTATTCGGGAAACCTCATCCGGCAGTTTATTTGACTGCGGCAAAAAATTTGGACCTGGATCCGCGGCGCTGCCTGGTTATTGAAGATTCCTTAAACGGGATCATCTCCGGTAAAGCCGCACGAATGACCGTGTTTTGCGTTCCTGAAAAAACACATCATCCGGAACCGAAATTGATTCTTGCGGATGCTCAATTCGATGATTTAATTGGCCTTGTAAACTACTTTAAGTAACTTGTATTATGATCGTAGCAATAGATGATAAATTGATTTCCACCGAAGTATTTGACCGCAAATTTGTGTGTGATCTGAATGCTTGTAAAGGAGCTTGTTGTGTAGAAGGTGATGGTGGCGCTCCCCTGACTTTCGAGGAAGTGGATATTATGGAGGAAATCCTGGAAGATGTACTTCCTTTCATGCGACCCGAAGGAATAGAGGCGGTGAATCAATCAGGGGTTTTCTACATCGATGCGTGGAATGAACCTGCCACTACTTTAGTGAATGGAAAAGAGTGCGCCTTCGTCTATTTCGATGAGCAGGGAATTACGAAATGTTCTATTGAGCAAGCATATTTATCAGGAAAAACGACTTGGAAAAAACCCGTTTCGTGTCATTTGTATCCTATCCGGGTGAAGAAATTGAGTGAGGGTATTGCCCTAAATTATGAAGAATGGGATATCTGCAAACCCGCTTGTGCTTGTGGGGAGAAATTGGATGTCCCAGTTTACAAGTTTCTGCGTGAACCACTTATCCGCGCGTTCGGAGAAGAGTTCTATTCGGATTTGGAAGGGATCGACAAAGCTTTGAAAGAAGAAGGAATAGCCGATTAAAAAAGTGTTACAAAAACGTCAATTACAATAAGCACAATACTTCGAATCCTTATTGTGTGTAAACGCTACTTCTTTATCCAACATATCTGCAATTGTCTGCTTCAGGATCCGCTCCAGAAGGTCGGGAATATCCTCTTTGCGGATATCTTCCGGCAACTTTAAGAAGTGTGGGCTTTCCTTGATCGACCTGAACGAAAAAATACCGGCCTGGTCAGTCAGGATTCCGGTTTCCTTGTAATAGAGATAACAGTAAATCAACAATTGAAGCACGTGTTTCTGATTTGGACTTCCCTTGCGCTTATTCGTTAAAATTGCCTCTTCGTAGCTTTCCTGGTTGGCCGTTTTCTTCAGTTCCACTTTGTCCTGGTTTACACTCCCCGACTTATAGTCAATAATGCGGTGGACACCATCAAATTGGTCTATCCGATCACAAACCCCGGAAAGACGGACTTCAAATGACTTTCCTGAGCCGGAAATATCTTCAATAGCAATCGATGTTTCCAATCTTCGTTCCAAGCCTAGAATAAACAGTGCTTTCTGCGGGTTCTCTTTCAGGATTGTCCGGTCTCTTCTAAGTACATTTTGAACCATTTCTTTTGCAACCTCAAAATTGATGTGGTTCGTCCCGGTTTGCCAGGAATTCTTATCCTCAGAGAAATGGATCTCAAAACTCTTACTCACCAATAAGGGAACATCCTTTTCCATCCGGAGCAAATCTTCTTCGGTGACTACCTTTCCCGAAATTTTTCTCCCGGATTCATCCGTACGGTCAATAAAAGGCGCAAACAAATTTTCCAATACATAGTGGATGATTGTTCCAAGTGTATTGCTCTCAATATCCTCCTCCACTTTATTTTCTTCGCCAAAACGCAATACATACCGGTAATAAAAATCCAGAGGGCAACTCATGAATTTATCCAACATGGAAAAACTGATTCCACCTCGAAGCACTTCATAAATCCGTTGGACAATCTCATCTGTTTTCTGAATGATTGTCGTTTCGACCTTTTCCTTGTTCCCGGCAGTATAAAATGATTTTTGAATATGAATATTTGGGTTAATCTGGGCCAATTCCAACTCAATCTGCTGGATATACCGGCTTGGTTCACTGGATCCGACAGATTCTGAAGCACTGGAATAGGTAATCAACAATTCCTTTGCATGGTGCAAAAGCCGGTAGAAGTGATGTGCAAAAAGGCCTTGTTTCTCGCGTGGGGTCGGTAGTCCGAAATACTTCCTCAAATCCATTGGAATGATCGTATTGATTGCATTCTGAGGTGGCATGGAACCTTCATTCAATCCGAAAACAAAAATGCGTTTGAAATCCAATCCACGCGTTTCCAGCAATCCCATGATCTGCAATCCCTCCAAAGGATTTCCGAAATAAGCAATCGTTTCGTTACTCCAGTTTCCATTGAACAGGCTCCTGAATGAAGCAATACTCATAGTCGGAGCATCCTTGCTCATGATGTTTTGCAGGACAACCGTTGCATGTGCAAATCTGCGAACTATGGCGCGTTCCAACTCATTCTTTTCGTCCAACCACAAATCCAATTTTTCATTCAGCAATTGAATCACCTCTATTCCTCGCAGCCAATCATTTTTCCATGGTTCAAAAATGAGTTTGTTCAATTCGGATAAGCGTTCACTTAAATCCAGCTTTTTGCGGTCCAGGAAATGCCAATTGTGATTGATAATGCGGGATTCGATGTTCTGAATTTCATTCTTTTCCTGGGATGAAAGAACCCCCAAAATAAACGGATGATGCGCAAACTGAATGAAATCGCGGTAATAAATGCTTGAATTTCCTCGTCTCAGAAAGGATTCCTGTAGTCGGAAAATCAGATCAACCCATGATCTCAGCGAGGTCTGTCTTAGTGGTAAACCCACCGTGATATTCGCCTGTTCGATTTCCGCCGGAAGGTGTTTCAAGATAGAACTCAACAAACTTTCATCAGCCAAAAGCACCAAGGTCTCATTCAATTGTTTGGTGTTCAGTTTTTTCAATTCGCTCCCCACAACCTGTGCCTGTGAAGTGAACTGTGGACATTCCACCACCCGGATCTCCATCTCTTTCGTGCCGAGATGATCTTCTATAAAAGGTAAAGTCTTTTGTTCCAATCTTTTGCACAGATCGCGCTGAAACTGACCGGCTTCGTGAATCGGATCATTGAAATAAAAGCGGTCCGAATCCATGAGGATATTGGCCCTTCCCATAATGGAAAGCTGTTTCATGATCGAAATCTCGGATTCGGAAAGTGCATTAAATCCTGCAAACACAAATTGTGCGTCCTTGTCGCTTGCAAAAGCCAAGTCGATGTTATTGGCAAAATAGCGGTAAGCCTTCCCCTTCGTAGTCAGTGATTTTGCATTCAACTGAGCCTCCAGGGCAAAGTAATACGGTTTCAATTTATCCCAAAATGCCATGAATTGAATCTGTCCTTTGGATAATTCTTCCGAATTAAAGGACCAATTTTCAATTTCCCGGATATCGCGCAAATTCTTGAACAACTGGTCTGCGGGAACAAGATACCGGTCGATCTCATCGAAATCACTCAATAAAATCTGTCCCCAAGCCATAAAGGAATCAAATGAATCTACGTTCAGTTCTACCGGATCCTTCCTGAAAAGCTCATACAATTCGAACAACAAACTAGTCTTGTCAAGGACAGGAGTCGGATTCAAATCCTGGATCCATCGGTCAATTGTCACAATTTTGGGTGATAAGATCGGTTTCTGATAAAATTCAAAAAAGGCGCGTTGCAGATAGGCGATCATCCGTTCGGAAGGAACAACGATGCACACATTCTGATTGCTCAAAGCATGCTCATCGATATACGCTACGATTCTGTTTACAAACGTTTCCATACTGGTTTAACTGCCTAAATTCCGGCTCTAGTTTCTATAAAACTTAAACTCGAAATCATCCAACAAAACGATGTTTTTATTCGGATTGTGGATATAAAAGCTCAACTTATCATTTTTCGACGCTCTTCGAGGCAGAAAAATAATGAACTCCTTCTCAATCCATTCGTTGGATGTTGAAAGTGAAGTCAAATCGATTGTTTGATAGAATGAAAGCTCATTCCCTTGAGAATAAGCAATAATAATCCCTACTTGATTGTCATTACGGCGCAAAAATTTTCCTTTTATCTTAAGTACTCTAGGTTTTGTGTCCGGACCGACTTGCCTTGTAAAATCATGTGAAAACCCGTATGCTTCGTTTTCTCCGATATAACCGACCTGGTTTCCTTCTTTCGTCGGATCTTTTACTATCTCAACGGATTCCAGGTTGTCCTTCGTTTCGAAGTTCGTTTTGATGGTTTTATACGGATTTTTGATATTCATGAAATCCATCAGGCTCTGGGAAGTGGTATCTGTTTTCCGTTTACACAGGATCAGGTTTTCATTGGTAGCAATGGATTCCATTTTTTCAAGGATCTGAGGGTAAATTGAATACACATCTTCCATGAAATAAGGTCTCTGAAAAACCGCATAATCCCATTTCCAATTCAATCCGCGGTCGATATCCTCGGGATTATGACCAACGACAGCCAAACCGACCCGATTCATTTTGATGAATGGGATATTCGGACCGTAGGCATGTATTACCAAAATAGTATCTTCCCTGGAAACTCCCGATTCTGTCAAAAACTCATCCGATCCGGTGAAATTAATTCCAGATCCGGTGAAACGATCATTCGCCAAAAAAACACGTCGTTGTTTTTGGAATGTGGAATCTTCCTTGAAAGCGACAATGCCAAAATATGCTACGAATAATGCCATAATGAGTTCCCCGAAATACCATTGCGGTTTTGGAAGAACGGACAGGCAAAGTCCCACGAAAAATACGATCGGCAAGTAGAAGGTATCCAGGAAATAATAATCATGGGCAACAAATTGCTTTGTCATCGCAAACCAGAACAGACAAGTTCCAATCAACCAGAATAAACAAATCAGCCACCAACCGAAATAGGATTTATCATCATTGCGTTGCCTGATTAAAAGTGAAATGATCACCAACACTCCCAGCAAGAAAATCAGGAAATACTGTTTGCCGGAAAAATAGGCCAAGACAAAGTTTTCCCACATGTGGCTGAGAATGTTCTTCATCTCCTCCAGATTGTCGGCCGGTAACAATTGGTTTAAGAAATCGGAACCGTATTTCGCTCTTAATGTACTGTTATAAAATTGTGCCGCGAAAACAACAATAAAAGAAACAGCCACTCCGATTATGTTCGGCCAAAATTTCGCCTTCCTCTGAAAAATGCGAATCAATTCAAATCCCAACAAGGCAAAATAAGGGATGACAAACGTGAAACGGGCAAGTACTGCCAAGGTAAAAAAGAACAACGCCCATTTGAACCATTTTTTTCTACCACCTTCGAAATAGAGTGCGTAGCAATAGAACGCTATGATTGTATTGGCAATACTCGGAATAGTAGGTAGAAATCCTCCCTGGTAAAACGTGTAAACAGGAGACATAATCGCAAAAAGTACAACTAGGGCCGATTTCACTTTTGAACCGGTGATTTTCTCCATCAATAAATACAGAAAGAAGAAACCGATAATGCTATAAAGCAGGATATATGCATGAAAAACCCATGTTTCATTGGTTCCGAAAATTTTCATGAATACTGCCGGGACATAGTCATGAATCGGGAATTCTACTGCTGTAACGGTGGAATAACTTGGTTCTGCCCAATTGCTCGGGAATTGGTGATTCAGGATATAATTCTGTGGTTTGAAAAAGTTCAAATCATTCCGGACAAACCCATTTGCAAGTGCCAAACGGTCATTTTGAGCCCACGTGTGTGTGTAGCTTGGAAATTCGTTTACGTATTTCAACTGAAAAATCGCAGTGATTGCAGTAATCAGTAAAAGCGCTATGCTATTTCCTATTCTTCTTTTTTTCAAGACCTTCAAATTACTTAGAATATTCAGTTGATACAAATATCAAACTATTCTTGAGATAAAATGACTAATTTTCCAATCAATAAGGTAATAAACCATTGCTAAATTTGCTGCCGCATGAACAAGATCCTTAACCGATTCTCCAAGTACGAAAAGTTCCTTTTCCTGGTAGTTGCTTTAGCGAATCTTATTCCGGTCATCGGCCATCGCTTTTTTCCGACACTTGACGGGCCGGCTCATTTATACAATGCAAACCTGATCAATCACCTGCTCTTTCATACCGACTTTGATTCTTTTTTCCAATTCAATTCCGAGCTGGTTCCCAATTTGACCGGACACATCCTGTTGTGTTTTTTCAAATGGTTCCTACCCGGATATTTGGCGGAGAAAATGCTCTTGGTTGTTTATTTTATTGGATTGGCGTACGCTTTCAGAAGACTTGTTAAATCTATTAATCCGGAATACATTGGCCTGAGTTACCTGATTTTCCCTATCAGCTACAATTTTCTGTTGTCCTTGGGCTTTTACAATTTTTCACTGGGTTTGATCGGATTACTGATTATCCTTTCATTTTGGATCAGGAATAAGCAGACCATTGCCAGCTCCCCGAAAAAGATCCTTATCCTCAGCATTTTCTTTATCCTGACCTATTTCTCTCATATTTTAATGTTCAGTGTCGCATTATTGGTTTGTGGATGCTACTTGTTCATGTCATTCCTGAAAGTAGTTTTTGAGACCAAAAAATTCAAAAATGCATTTATCCAAGAAGGTAAAAAAGGGCTTGTCTTACTCGTAAGTTCAGTCATTCCACTTATTTTAATGACCCTTTATTTTACCGGCAGACCGGATACCGGTGTCGCTATCTTTCTTCCAAAAGAAGAATTAATTAAGTGGTTAAATTACTTGAATCCGATCATTTGTTACCACGAAGGAATTGAAAGCGCATTTACCCGGAAGATCATTTACATTCTTTATGCATTGATCATCGGTGGAATCATTGTCCGGATACGAGATCGTTTTTCTACCGCCAAAACAGATGAGAAGAAAAGAATCTTTCACTTCAACGATACCTGGTTACTCATAACCGGAATTATGTTGGTGCTTTTGTTTATCATGCCTGACGACAACGGAAGTGCAAGTATTATTTCCATGCGTTTCGGATTGTTATTCTTCCTGTTCTTATTTATCTGGATTTCCGGATTAAAACAGGCGAAGTGGTTTGCTTTCATTTGTATGTCACTTTTACTGGTAATACACGCCAAGAGAATCCGCTATTACGATTCCGTAATGGACACCTATGACCCAATTGCAATCAATTGCAATAAAGCGGCTGATTTTATCAAACCAAACAGTGTGGTGGCTCCTATGAACCTGACCGGCTTCTGGTTTGAGGCGCATTTCTCCAATTACCTTGGAAGCGATAAGCCGATGATCATACTTGACAACTACGAGGCAACGATGAATTATTTCCCCCTACTTTGGAATACACCAAAGCTTCCGAATTTTCACATGGGAGGACAACGTGTTGCAGATTGTCCCCTGTTTCCATGGACTCCTTCAAACACACAAAACAAAAAAACGGAAGTGGACTATGTGTTTGCTTTGGGAAATTGGGATAGTACCAATACGGATCATCTCAAAACGTTGGAGTTGATTTCAAGTAATTTCATCCAAACCTATAAAAACGAACATTGCACCTTGTATCGGCGAAAAAACTTGTCCGAATAAGGTTTGGATTACCATTGATTTATCGAATTATAGCTACCTTCACTGTATGCTAAGTTCTTTTGAAATGGATGATTCGGATGAAGGCGAAGATTTCTTTGTTTTCCGCGATTCAACGTTCGCCGAACTGAATTACGGCACCCTGCTGAAATTCGCAGATGCTTCTGCAATTCAGGCATTGAGTTTCAGTTCAAACTCCGTCCAACCGGTCGAACTTTCCATTGATAAAGGGATTTTCTTATGCAATTATGGCTTTCGTGCCGAACATGAAGTAATCCTGACCCAGGAAAACCAGACGGTGGTTCTTGCCTGTAGTTGCGGAGGAAATGGAACGAAGTTGTGCGATCACCAGGCTTTTGTTCTTTACCGGGTGATGGAGCATGCCGATTTCCGGGCTTTTTTTGATGAAAGCGATCGCAGGAAACGCATTTCTGAAATGGCACTTTCTTACGGTATTTCAGACGAAAGTCAATGGGAGAAACAATTCCAACTTTCTTATGAAAACAGGCAGGTAAAAGTCACTTCCAGGAATCCTGAGCTCATTCGTATGAACCGGGAAAAAATGGATGAGCTCACCAAAAAATTGGCTCCTATTTCCTTTTCGCCCGAAAAACTGCATAAACCTTTACCACACCGGTACATTTCTTTCAGTGCTTTTGCAAATGAGAACCATTTTGAATTTCAATTGCATGAAAGCGCATTGACCCAAAATGGCAAGATCAAACCTCCGATCCAACCATTGAATGCTTTGGAACTTGCCTTGCAGGAAACCAAACCTGAACTGATCCAGGCTTATACTGCATTGGGAATTTTGGGTGTAAAACATCATTTGTATCGCAACCTTGCAACAGATGAGGAAATATTTCTGAAAGTTGTAAAATCAATTGTCATTGCCAAACCTCTTTTTGATGAATTCGAAGTCATTGAAGCCCTGGATACCAAACCTCCAAAAGATACGGATCTCATCCTTCATATTCATGATAAACCCATGCTGCTGCATCTGGATGTCAGCCAAAATCAGGAATTTTACGAAATAACCGGTTTTGTTGAATTTGATAATCTCAAAATTCCATTCGACCAATTGAAAATGAAGAGCGAGCTCTTTATTCGTCGCGGACAGGATCTGTACCTGATCAAGAATTGGAATTACCTGAGAACTTTGACCTATTTCAGGAAGAATCACCACAAACTCATCATTCATCAATCACAGTTCGATGCGTTTCAATTAAGCTTTTTGGTTCCGCTTGAAAACGTGATCAGTATCAATTATTCTTACGTCAAAAAAGCAACCAGGGCAATCATCAAACAGACGCAATTGGCGACTATCCAGGCAAAACGCATTTACCTGACAGATAGCGAAAACTATATCCATATCACTCCAGTCATCGAATATGGAAAAGTGGAAATTCCCATTCTCTCCAAACGGAAATTGCTTACCATCGATCAGACAGGGAATTCATTCGAAATTCCCCGGGATGAAAATCTGGAAATCCAATTTTTAGGACAGATCATTCGTCTCCATAAGGATTTTGAATACCAATTGGGCGGCGATTTTTTCTACTTGCACAAAAGCCAGTTTTTGGAAAATGATTGGTTCCTGAATGCCTTTGAATCCTGGAGCGAAGCAGAATTGGAAATTCACGGCTTCCACGAGTTGACCAAGTTGAAGCTGATTCCAAAAAGCATGAAGGTTTCAGTTCAGATCATTAGCGGAATTGATTGGTTCGAGACAAAAGCACACATCAAGGTAGGTGACAACCGCGTACGCCTGAAAGAGATCCAGCGAAGCATTATCCAAAAATCGCGCTATGTGAAATTGGGTGATGGACAAATGGCACTGCTTCCGCAACAATGGTTGGAACGGTTCTCCGCCTTTTTCCAGGAAGGTGAATTGGTTGACGACGTAATCCGAATTCCGAAAACATCCTATCAGTTCATCGATGAATGGTTTGATGCAGAAGAAATCGACAGCACTGTACGCACACAGATAACAGATTTAAGGGACAAGATCACACACTTCGAGCACATTCCTGAAATCGAACTTCCACAACAATTTCAAACGGAATTGAGACATTACCAGCGGGAAGGATATCATTGGTTACATTTTCTGAACGATTTCGGGTTTGGTGGAATTCTGGCCGATGACATGGGTTTAGGAAAAACCATTCAGCTTTTGGCTTACATTTCAAAGAAGCAGGAAGATAAAAAAGGAGTTCACCTGATCGTAGTTCCAACTTCCTTGGTCTTCAATTGGAAAGATGAAACCGCGAAATTCACTCCACATTTACGGATTCTGGATCTTCATGGAACGAAACGGATCAAATCGACAGACCATTTTGAGAACTACGATATTCTATTGAGCACTTATGGAACCTTGCTCTCGGATATCCGTTATTTGAAAGATTTTGTATTTGACACCGTGATTTTGGACGAAGGACAAGCAATCAAAAATCCGGATTCCAAACGTTACAAAACCGTTCGTTTGTTGCAATCCAAACAACGTTTTGTCCTTACCGGTACACCGATTGAAAACAACACCTTGGATATTTTTTCCATTCTGTCGTTTTGCAACCCGGGAATGTTCGGTTCCATCAAACAGTTCAAAGATCATTTTGCCATTCCGATTGATAAATTTCAGGATAGCCAGCGGGCCAAAGAGCTTCAAAAGCGCATTCATCCTTTTTTACTCAGACGTACCAAAAAACAAGTTGCTACCGAACTTCCGGAGAAAACCGAAATGGTGGTTTATTGTGAAATGGATCACGAGCAACAGCGCGTATATGACGTTTACAAAACAGAATTGAAAGAATACTTGATGAGTGAGCCCGATTTTCTGGATGGACAAAGCAGTATGCACGTGTTGGCAGGATTGACCAAATTGCGCCAAATCTGTAATTCTCCTGCATTAATTAACGAAAATGGAGTTTCCTACGGAGACCAGTCCGCCAAAATCCAGGAGTTGATCGAACAGATTGAAGACAAGAAGAAACACCACAAAATTCTGGTGTTCTCCCAGTTCGTCGGTATGCTCAAACTCATTGAAAATGCACTGGAAGAACGCGATATTCGTTATTCCCTGTTAACCGGTCAGACTAAAAAAAGGAAAGAAGTCGTCAATGAATTCCAGGAAAATGAGGAGATCCGGGTTTTCCTGATCAGTTTGAAAGCCGGTGGAATGGGATTAAACCTGACCCAAGCGGATTATGTGTATTTGGTTGATCCCTGGTGGAATCCTGCAGTGGAAAACCAGGCAATCGACCGCGCCTATCGGATCGGTCAGGATAAAAAGGTGGTTGCAGTCCGTTTCATCACCCCGAATACCATTGAAGAAAAGATCCTGGAATTGCAAAAGCGCAAGCAGGAATTGATCGGTGATTTGGTTCATACCGATGTAAGTACACTGAAACAATTGAATCGGAAGGAGTTAATTGATTTGTTGTAATTTTTTACATCATAATCTGTTTATCAATGCATTACGCCTCTACCGTTAGTAAATTTGCTAATTTGCTTACAATACAACTCCATAATCCCCAAATCAATCTAATATTCATATATGTTAAATCAGCAAAAATCGGATGCATTCTAAGCGTTTGTTCGTATTTTTGGAGCATGAAAAAACGCTTGTTTTTACTCGCAATTACGTTGATTGTCGTTGATTTTGCTTTCGGGCAGGGTTGTTCCCAATGTAAATTATTGGCGCAACAAGGAAGTGAACTAGACGAAAACTCTTTTGGTTCTTCTATCAATTCGGGTATTTTGTTCTTGATTGCGATTCCTTATTTGATTCTGATGTTTTTCTTCCGCAAGCAAATTGCACGTTTATTCAAACGCAAAAACGCAAAGGCTTAACGGTAAAAATTCATTTCATCAATGTACTTGCGCACCGGTTCAGTGAGCAGGTAACGGACATCTTTTCCTTCCTTAATGGCATGTCGCACGAAACTCGATGACACCTTCATAACCGGAGCATCTTCACACATCACAATATTGGGGTGATTTTTAAAACCGTTTTCAGGATGGTTTCCAATTTCCTGAACCTCCTCCTCCTCCTGGACAGTCAACACACGCGGGTATACGTAGAATTTGTAATTGGCTAACAAATGTTCGTGGTTGTACCATTTGTGGAACGTTCTCAGGTTGTCTTCACCCATGATCAGTGAAAATTCATACGAGGGATATTTCTCTTTTAAATAAGCCAAGGTTGTTGCTGTATAATTCGGTTGGGGTAATTTGAATTCAATATCCGAAGCTTTCAAATTATCATTGTCCTGAATCGCTTCATTCACTATTGCCAAGCGATGATAATCCGGTAACAGGGAAGACTTCAGTTTCAAGGGATTCTGGGGCGTCACCACCAACCAAACCTGGTCGATATCCGTATACTCAGCCATATAGTTTGCAATAACCAGATGACCAACATGGATGGGATTGAACGTTCCGAAATAAAGTCCTACTCTCATGGCATCAGGAAATAAAGTTTCGAACGATTCTTTCCGCTTCCTTACAAGCTTTTCCCAGATCGTCGTTCAGGAGAATATAATCAAATTCAGATGCGCGATCCAATTCAATGTGGGCTTTTTCCAGGCGCATGGAGATCTTTTCTTCAGTTTCCGTACTTCTGAACCTCAAACGACGCTCCAGATCTTCAAAGGAAGGTGGTTGGACAAAAATTGCAAGCGCATTATCTCCGACAATTTTCTTCAGGTTCAATCCTCCCACAACGTCCACATCAAAAATGACGGTTTTTCCTTCTTTCCAGATTCTTTCCAATTCAGAAGTCAATGTGCCGTAGAAATTATCAGTATAAACCTCTTCCCATTCAGCAAATGCACCTTCTTCAATTTTGTTTTTGAAACCTTCAATTCCCAGAAAATAATAGTGCTTTCCGTGTTCTTCTTCGCCACGTGGGTCACGGCTGCAAGCAGAAATAGAGAAAGCCAATTCAGGCATTACACCTAACAAGTATTGAACAATGGTTGTCTTTCCGGCTCCTGATGGAGCTGAGAAAATGACACATTTACCGCCACTCGAATCAAATGCCATTTTTACAGGGTATTTAAGACTTGTTCTTTTATTTTCTCCAGGTGATCTTTCATTTCAACCACCAATTTCTGCATTTCAACATGATATGATTTGCTTCCCAATGTGTTGATTTCACGACCAATCTCTTGTGTAATGAATCCCAGTTTCTTACCACATAATGGAATGTTCATCGTTTCAAGGAAATAATTCAAGTGATTTGAAAGACGCATTTTCTCTTCCGAAACATCCATTTTCTCAATGTAGAAGATGATTTCCTGTTCCAAACGGTTCAAATCAATAGAAATGTTTGTGATCTTTTCCAGTCCCGTTTTCATGCGTTCACGAACTGCTTCGATGCGTGCGGTTTCATATTTTGGAACTTCAGCCAACAATTCATCGATACGCCCGATATTTCCTTCGAAGTCCTTTCTTAACTGGTCTCCTTCTTGCTTGCGGAACTCATTTAGATGTTGACAAGCTTCTCTCACCAAACTTTGCACAAAAGTCGATTCCTCATCCGAAAGTGCTTCTTTGTCATTCGAGTAAATCTCCGGCATTCTCATAACCATTGACAAGATATCATCCGTGGATTCACCCAATAACTCAGCTGTTTCTTTGATGTCTTTGTAATATGCCTGAGCCAGGTCGCGGTTAATCACATAATTCTTTGTATCACCGGAATTTTCCAGGGAAATAGATAACTCTACTTTACCTCTGTCTAATAATTCAGCAACTATTGAGCGATTCTCCAATTCAATCTCGCGATACAAAGGGATTGCACGCATATTCAGATCCAAGCTTTTGCTGTTCAGGGAACGGATTTCCACAACGATTTTCTTTCCTTGAAAAGAACCACTTGCTTTTCCGTAGCCGGTCATTGATAATACCATTTACTTCAGTTTGAGCAAAAGTAAGGAAATAATAGCTAGGTCATCTGTTTATAACCAATTTCTAATGCTAGAGATGTATCGCATTAAGTCAAGGTAACCTGCGTTTTATTTCACGCAGATGATCGCAGATTAGGTGTGTTTAGTTATATGGTTAATCAAAGACAGTGAAATTAACTCCAAACTTCGGAAAACATTCTTAAGACAGTTTTTTTAAGCTCTTCAGGAACAGAGTCATCTACTTTCATTATTAGACCATTTTTCCCATTTGGAAAAATAGTATAATATGGATTTGTATAATCAAATTCTCCGACAAAAGCAGCCTCAATCTCTTTAATTCTAGCATCAAAAAGATTAGACTTTCTCCTGTAATCTTCACCGTAAAGTACATTCTTCATAAATAATTATTAATGATTTCCAATACAAGTCCCGCAATTGCTCACGGGACTCATTGGAAACGATATGCAGTTAGTCTTGTGCTACTACCACTGCAGTGGGATTAGCGCCAAGAGCTTCTTTGATCTTTGCTTCTAATTCATCCATTAATTCCGGGTTGTCAGCAATCATATTTTTTACAGAATCTCTTCCCTGTCCCAAACGGGTTTCCCCGTAAGAGAACCAAGATCCACTTTTCTTCAAGATATTCAATTCCACTCCGATGTCGATAATCTCACCCACTTTGGAAATTCCTTCCCCGTACATGATATCAAATTCAGCCTTACGGAACGGAGGCGCCACTTTGTTCTTAACCACCTTCACTTTGATACGGTTACCGATCACATCCTCTCCTTCTTTAATTTGAGCTGCTCTGCGGATATCGATACGCATGGAAGCATAGAACTTCAAGGCATTTCCACCGGTAGTTGTTTCCGGGTTACCGAACATTACACCGATCTTATCACGTAATTGGTTGATGAAAATGCAACAACATTTTGCTTTGCTGATTGATCCGGTCAATTTGCGAAGTGCTTTGGACATCAGGCGGGCTTGTAATCCCATTTGAGAATCCCCCATTTCTCCTTCGATCTCCGCTTTTGGTGTCAATGCCGCAACAGAGTCAATTACCAATAAGTCAACTGCCCCGGAACGAATTAGGCTATCGGCAATTTCCAATGCCTGCTCACCGTTATCCGGTTGGGAGATCAATAAGTTGTCTACATCAACTCCCAGTTTTTGTGCGTAAAATTGATCAAATGCGTGTTCCGCATCAATAATTGCGGCGATTCCACCTTGTTTTTGCACTTCTGCAATTGCGTGAATTGCCAAGGTCGTCTTACCGGATGATTCCGGTCCGTAAATTTCAACGATCCTTCCTTTTGGATAACCATTTACTCCAAGAGCAATGTCCAATGTAATGGAACCTGAAGGAATCACCTCAATTTCTTCAATTGCATTGTCTCCTAATTTCATTACAGATCCTTTTCCGAAAGTCTTGTCTAACTTTTCCATTGTTAGCTGAAGTGCTTTCAATTTTTCCGGGTTGATTTCTTTAACTGCCATATCGTTTAATTTAATCGTTTTGTTATCGTTTCTGCAAATATATACCCAGTAGGTCGTAAACTACTTACGATGTTCCGGTCATCCTAAATTTAAAATCTCTTCCCCGTGAATTTTGGTCTTCGGTTTCTCAATAATATGGGTAATTACTCCCTGTTCATTGATGACAAATGTCGTCCGATGAATTCCATCATATTCACGCCCCATAAACTTCTTCAAACCCCAAACTTTAAATGCATCAATCATTTTACGTTCGGTATCTGCCAGCAATGGAAAAGGTAAGCTAAACTTTTCAATAAACCGAGCGTGCGCCTTCTCTGTATCCATACTTACTCCCAAAATAGAATAGCCTTTATCCTGCAATGCCTGGTACGAATCTCTTAAACTGCATGCTTGATTCGTGCAAGCCGGCGTATTGTCTTTCGGGTAGAAATAAATCACTAATTTTTTGTTTGCAAAACTTTTATTCGTAATCGTTTTCCCATTTTGATCGGTTCCCTGAAAATCGGGCATCCGGTCACCTACTTTTAATCCTGTCATCTAATGCTGAGTATTTAAACATTTATTTGACGAATATGTAATCAAAAATACAACTTATTTTTAAACTGACAAGTTTAAGGTGTGTTTTTTGTTTAATTTTTCGTCATTTGATTTTCCTTATACAGGAATTTTGCTTTATTTATTTGCTATTCAGGGAAATAGACGCTTTGACCCGTTTCCTGTTCCAATAGGAATTTACTGCGGATCACTTCCTGCACCGGGCGTTTTTCAATCTTACATTCCAACCACGAAATAATATCGAGGTACAGAAACGGTCGTTTTTCGTAAGGAAGTTTGGATAATTTCACCAATTTCCCATGTAAAATGCGGAATGCCCGCATCAACGACAAGTCATCAGCGAACGGAAGCTGACGCAAGAAATTTAGGATTTCATACTGTACTCCATGCAAATCTCCCATATTCCGAAGGAAGCGATAAACGGATTTGATCTGGTAATCCAACAAATGATCGTCCGTCCCCAATTCAAAATGAGCAATCAGGTTCAGGATCCGTGCAAACGCCTGGATGTCTTCCCTGAGTGAAACATCTTTCAACTGAATGATCCGGTTCAGGTACTTAATGGCCATTTTATTGTCTCCATTCCCAAAGTACAGACATGCTACTTTATAATATAGGATCATGATCCGGTGATTATCCAAGCGGTCTTCGTGATCTGAAATGAATTGCTCCACTTTCGGAACAATTTCAATTCCTTCGGAGAAGGTTCCGCACAAATAATAATAATTGATCTTCGCTGTCAACCAATACATGCGGTGCAACAAGGAGATATTTTCATTTTCACGGTCTCCCAGGTCTGCACTTTCAAGTTTCTCGATGGATTCCAGCAAACGCTTATGATTTCTTAAATTGAACAGTGCATTCTGTAAATTATACAAGCCTTTCAGATACATTTCGCGGTAATGATCCTTCACATGCGAATGGTCTTCAAAAAGCTTCACCCACAAGCTGGCATACTTGAAGCACATCAGGAATTCCTGTGTGATGTAATGATACCAAACATATGCATTGTAAAGGTGCATTTTCTCTTCAAAGTTCAATTCTGCAATCTGGTACTCCGGTAAACGCTTTGCAAAGAACTCCTTTACGAAACGGTAATCCTTTTCATCCCGCACAAAACCCACTTTGACATTCAGTGCGTAGAGTTGCAAAGACAAATTTGAAAACTGGATACTTCCCGTAACATGTTTACTCAAAGCCCTGCTTTCAGCTGTCAGTTCGTCTGCCCTGGAAGATACACTTCTGGTGATATGCTGGGATTCGATGAACTTTTCAAAATCCAGGATTTCCAAATGCAAAACTGTCGATTGGATCTTTAGGGCATGTTGTTTGGCTTTTTCCAACATCTTCAAAGCCTGGTTGTAAAATCCCTTTTCGTACAAAATCAACGCATGATCCATGGACTCCCGAATTTCAATAACAGGTAAATGTGGTGCATGCTGAAGACGCAGACTTGTGAGCAACTGTTTGTATAAATGGGCCTTGATATTCGAAAGCTGGCTTTTTTTCAACCCATTGATTTTGGAAATTGCCAATTCGTCGGAATAGTTCTCTGTTTTATCAATAAAATCAAACAGTTGTAAATACTTTATTTCCTCCTGGGAAGAGGAGTTCCGATTCGCATAAAGCTTAAAACTTCGCTTCTCAGCCTTTGATAGGGCAGAAATCAGGCGAACTAAACTATCTGTTGATCCTGTGGACATTGTAATTTTTAGCTTAAAATAACGTTTGTATATTGCTGATTTACAGTTTATTAACTTAAATAAATTTGTGTTTGGTTATCGTAAATATCAAAAACATTGATTTCAATTAATTCATGTCATATTACATCTTTGCTCCATTCGAATGATTTTCATAGTCATCCGTTTTTAAAAAGTACTCATTTGAGTAACAGGAGTAGGGGTGCTCTTGTTTTTTCGATTAATAGCAAAAAAATCCTTTGTCTTTTGGCAAAGGGTTTTTTGTTTACCCAAAAATACGTTGAATTGTTGAATTGAGATTTCCATATTGGAAAGAAAATCCTTCCGAACGAATTTTTTCGTTGGAAACAGTATTCCCGTATAAAAGCATCACCCCCATTTTTCCAAAAAGAAGCCGGACAATAAACTTTGGAACGGCAGGTAGAAGCCTCTTCTTCAAAGATTTGGCGATTAACTGCGTCAACTCCCTGTTGGTGGTATTTCCTGCTGAGGCATGGTACGCGCCTTCCAGTCTGTTCGCTATTACCAGTTCAAATATGCTGTAAAGATCTTCGCAATAAATCCACGGAATTGCTTGTTCACCGGAACCCAGAACCGCTCCAAAACCCTTCTTTATGGGGTTTGCCAGTTTTTGCAAAGCTCCTCCAGTTTCGCTTAAAACCACCGCGATCCGGACTTTTGAAACCGTACAAATAGCCGAAAATTGGTCGGCAGCTTTTTCCCATTTCCGGGTAATATCCGAAATCAGGTCATTCCCAAAGGAATCCGATTCTTTATAGATCTTTTCAGGATGCTCGAATCCATAAGCAACCGCACCGGATGCAGACACGTATTGCTTCAAATCTGTTGATTGGTTGAATGATTCGAACAGGAAACCGGTTGTATTCACCCGCGAATCATAGAGTTCCCGGATGCGCGATTTGGTCCACCTTTTCGCCGCCAATTCTGCGCCACACAAATTAACCAGGATATTTGTTCCTTCAATCGCAGACGGGTCGATTGTTCTGGCTTCCGGATCCCAATTCAGAAAAAAGCGTTTCAAATCGGTTGCTTTGCGGGTCAGGATCCAGACTTCATAGCCCGTCTTTCTCAAATGATCGGCCAAACCTGTTCCAATTAATCCTGAACCACCAGCTATTACAATTTTTTCCATGTGCTCTTTTATTTCGGAGTCTAATTTAAGTGAAAAAAAGGGGGACATTTGTTATAAACCTGTTACTTTTACAAGTCACGTCATTTTGAAAGAAACAAATCTTATGAAAAAGTATATTTTCCCTTTATTACTTATCGGATTGGCATCTTGTGGTTCTGACAATTCCAGTGAGAACAAAACTGAAGATAAGAAAGTCATTGTGAAGCATTTCAAAAATGAAGCTGAAATGGACGCACATGTATTGGAGTTAAAGAAAATCACAGAATCTGCCGATTTACTTGCCAATTCCCTGCATTATGAAAAAGGTGATGGTGTCATGATTGAAGTGATCGGGCATTTGGATTCGGCGACCGTATTACAGATTCTCGAAGAAGAATTTTCGGACGGGAATGGAAAATCAAACGGCAGGCGTTTCTATTACCTGAACAACGGGAAACCTTTTGTGACACAAGAATTAATCGATTACACAGACGGTATCAACGAGGCCGTTTTCATTGACCGGATTTCCTATTACGATGAAAAGGGTAAGATCATCAAGACTAAAGAGCGACGGGCTTCGTTTGAAGACGACATCAATAAGATGAGTTACAAAGCGGCTCCGCTTCAACCGATCAGCATGGACAGAGCCATGGCCGCACTGAAATCCGAAAAGGAATTTGCAACAACTTTCCAGGGTTTTGTACACCAGGATATTTTCAGTTACCTCATCGTCGGACCGAATGACCCGGACGGTTTCACTTCAGCACTGCGATTGGATTACAAGGATGAACTGATCAATACGCTATCAAGCAATGAAGACATGTACATGGGTTCCTTGATCCAGGTGAAATTTGAAGTGCACAATGACCGCGGATTTGAATTCCAGGTTTATGCAGGGGGGAAACTTGTAGATTAATTCAAACTTAGTGTCCCAATATCCATCGGGAACAAAATTCAATAAACAGTAGGGGCGGAAAATTTTCCGCCCCTACTGTTTATACTATCTATTTCAATTCTATTTGATTTTTCCCAATTCGGCTTTCAAGTAATCGATGATTTCGATTTCAATCGGGTCTCCGTGCTTCAAGTCGGATAAATAAAGGGAGATCCAATCGATCAGGTGGATCAGGTAAATACTCTTCTCTACAGTAGTAGATCCTTTAGCCGAAATTATTTCGACCTTATCTGTTTTTGACTTGGTACGTTCAATGGAAATGTCAAAACGTTTCTGATTGCGCATCGACAAATCTCCGGTTTGAATGAACAGGCACGCATAGCGATTGTCTCCTCCTCCCCATCCGACTAGTTCGTTGTGATTCATTTCAGGAATGACATGCTGCCAGCACAACTCCTTCGAATTTTCATTGAATTGTTGTTTCGCACGAATCGTGATTGCTTCATATTCCGAACCTGCATAAACGGCAATTGTTCTTTTTTGAAGTTCATGAGCCACACGCATCGCTTCAGATTTGATCTCAACCAAATGAGAATCGATCAGGTTCTTCCCGTTCGAAATCTCATCCAGAATCGTCGGGTGGGCATATCCTAATTGGAGTAAGATATTACTCAGTTGAACCAACGAGAAAGCCAAAGCCGTTCTTGGTGGGTTTCCACCCGGAACGATCACACATTGGTAATTATTCGATTTGCAAAACTCAGCCAATTGTCCTCCGGAACAAATTCCAAGGATGGTTGCCCCTTTTTTCTTTGCGTCTTCTAGAGAAAACAAGGTTTCCTCCGTATTTCCGGAATAAGAGGACCCGATTACCAAGCTGTGTTTATCCACAAATGCCGGTAAGGAATAATCCTGGATAGACAATACCGGGATAGAACAGGTTTTTTGAACCCATTGAGCCACAATTCTGCCGCCAATTCCGGATCCGCCCATGCCGCAAATGACAATATTCCGGATATCCTGATTTGGTTTAGCAAATGTTGCCCCAGCAGCGATTTTTAAAGCTTCACTGATGTTGGACGAAAATTCCTGAATGAGTTTTTCCATAATTCCCTTTGAAGTTTGTAAATATAGTAAGGCTTTTTCTAACTGAGGAAATTTTTTGAATTCTGATGGCATTCTTATCCCGGGCTCACGTTAAATAAGTGTATTTTTACCAAAAAAAGGAAAATGAAGCCTCGACATGCATCGGAAACCCTAGCCATTACTACAAAGGTTGTTCTGCCGAATGACACCAACACACTAGGGAATTTATTTGGAGGCCAGTTATTGGCCTGGATGGATGAGATAGCAAGCGTTTCTGCTCACCGCCATTGTCACCGCGTGGTTGTTACCGCAAATGTGAACAATGTCAGTTTCAATTCTCCGATCAATCACGCATCCATTGTCACTTTGGAATCAAAAGTTTCACGGGCATTCAATTCTTCCATGGAAATCTTTGTGGATGTATTTGTTGAGGACAACATCACGGGAAAACGAAGCAAATCGAATGAGGCGATCTATACCTTTGTTGCAGTCGATCAACACGGCGGTCCTATCCAGGTTCCCGAGCTGATTCCTGAAACGGAAGAAGAGATTGACCGTTATGAAGGCGCTTTGAGAAGAAAGCAATTGGCATTGATCCTGGCGAAAAAGATGAGTCCGAAGGATGCGACGGAGTTACGAAAGCTGTTTATGGAATAAAATCAATTGAAAATGTAAATTGGAGAATTGAAAAGGGAATTACGTCAATCTTTGATCCAATCCGCTTTCTAAACTTTTCAATTTTTACATTCTCAATTTTCAATTAATCTTGATTTTATCTTTTCCGCATCCTGCAGATGCATGCATTTGAAGTGCTTTTTCGGGCATTCCTTGTAGCCGATCTTCGAACACGGCCGGCAGCTGAGTCCTTCTACTTCGTGAATTGTATACAGTGATTTGTTTTGCGGAGCATAGGTGTACATTCCAAAATCCGGAACGGTATTTCCCCATACACTCACGATCGGGGTTTCAAAACAACTGGCAATGTGCATCAATCCTGTGTCACCGGTCAATAGTTTGGCGCAATGCTTTGTCATGAAGGCAGATTGTCTCAAGGTCAGTTTGCCACAAAGGTCCAGGACACGCTGATTGGGAAGGTGTTGAATCAGTTCGGTGGCACGCTCCGAATCCATTGGTCCACCCAGCAAAACAACCGGCACCTGAACTCCATCCAGGATTTTCGCCATCAGGGAAACAGGCATCTGTTTGGTCGCGAATTGCGCTCCCATGGCTACGGCGATGAATTTCTTCGAAACAAGCGCAATCGAATCCAAGGCAACAAGATCGGAGTCAACAAGGAAAAAGTCACAAGGTTTTTGGTCATTGGAAACTCCTAACTCCTTCACCGCTTCAAAATAGCGGTCCACCACATGCACCTTCGGCATGCGATTGATCTTGAAAGTCGTCAGTAATAATTTAGAGAAATTCTTCTTCGGAAAAGCGGATGACTTCACTTTCAATGCCCGTTTCAGGCGCAAAGTCCGCACATTGTTGTGCAGGTCGATCACGTAATCGTAGTGCTCGTTCTTCAACAAGTCAACTACCTCATCCACCGATTTTTCAATGGTAATGATGCGATCGATGTATGGATTGTGGTCCAGAACAGGGAGAAACGCCTTCTTAGTGATAAAATGGATCTCCACATCCTTCAATTGTTGTTTGAGGCAACGCACCACGGGAGTCGTCAAGACAACATCACCAATGGAACTGAACCGGACAACCAAAATTTTCATGAGGATAAAGGTATAAAAAGAAAATGTACCAAGGTCAAAGCCCATTTTTACAATAAAGCGCTCGACGAGCACCAGCCTGGTTTGATAATTCACGTGATTTTCTTCATTTGCTTCGCCCTCTTTGCGGGTGAAATAAATCCGGGAATTGCGGAAAACCACATTTTAATTTTCTTTTCATTTTCAGTATTTATACGGTTGATTTTTAGAATCATGCTTAATAATTTTGGTTTACTAAGCTTAAAATTACCCGCTATGAAAACACCTTTTATTACACTGCTATTTACAATTATTGCTACTCATTACTTTTCTCAAACAAACAGTTTGCCATCGACCGGAAATGTCGGAATCGGGACTACTGCCCCAACTTCCAAACTGCAAGTCAATGGTTCAGCACTCATTGATTCGATGCTCCTGGTTAAAGATTCGATTGTCATAAACAAGACCGCAACTGTTAAAAGTGATTTAAAAGTAGTTGGAAATTCACTCTTGAAAAATGATTTGAAGGTCGTAGGAAATACAACCTTGGTAGGAACAACCACCATTAAAGAAGGAGATTTGAAGATCAAATCTTTAGGAGATTCCACCTTGGCAAACGATGGTGTTCTGATGATCAATGCCAATGGAAAAGTCAAAAACGGTGGAGATCTGAAGAGTTTGGTTTATTCGGAATCCGAATACACTCCATGTAAAGATGAGAACGGAGGTAATACAACCCCAACTTCTCCAATTTGGCTGAACGGACTGGGGAAATTGTATACCAGCAACCATTGTGTTCCGGATGTAAAAGTAGGAATCGGGCAAAATGATCCGGATTCGAAACTCCACATAACTACTGCAGTCGATAGGAATACCCATCCGATCATCGTTGACAAACGCATTCAGGGAACTACAACACCCTATAAATTAATGGAACTGGACAACAACGGTTTGCTTTATGCCCGCGAGATCAAAGTGAACCTGGACGCATGGCCCGATTATGTTTTTGATGAAGGATACCAGCTCATGCCTTTGAGTGAATTGCAAGCATTTATTCAGCAGAATGACCATTTACCGAACGTTCCAAGCGCTTGTGAAATGGAAGAAGAAGGTGTCAATGTGGCAAAAAGCAATGTGATGCTCATGGAAAAAGTAGAGGAGTTGACCTTGTACCTGCTTCAAATGAAAGAACAACTGGATACTCAGAATCAACTGTTGCTGCAACAACAGGAAACGATCCTTCAATTACAAAAACAAGTAAAACCCTGAGCCATGAAAAAGTTCGTTCTTGGAATGTTCCTGCTCATGGGTACACATGGGTGGGGACAAACGGATACTTTGGTATTTAAGAATCCGAGGGAAATGATGGAATACGCCTATTCCAATACAGATTTCAGTAATTTCTCCAGCTCTTACTTCCGAAATGCCACACTTGAACTGGAAGATTCTGTTTTCAATTACCTGACTTACAAAAATCAGCCTGTTTCTTGCAGCGGAAGAGGAATCTTAAGCCTGTTCACCTTGATGAACTGGTGGGACATGTCCAAATCATTCCAGCGGGATTCCGTTCTTTTCCCGATATATGACCACTTTTATTCATTAGACGAAACCGGTCAATTACGCATTCCGTTTTATGTCGTCGATTTAAGAGTCAATTCGTTAAAACCGGCCATTGCGGAAGAATTCCGAACCGGTTCCGGATCCGATCCTTACCGTGAAATTCTTCCAAATGATCTGATGGAGGAAGAAGTCCTGTATGCCGCCGCTTTTTTGGATTCCTTTGCCTACAATAATGTGATTTTGGAATTGAACGATCAAACCTATTTCTCCAATACCAATCGGAGCATTGATTTCGTAGAGGTGAACAGCATTCTTGGAACCAAGTTGCTCTATTTTAACTCCAGTATCGATTTAAGCGATTGGCTGAAAGGAAAACAAAAACTTACCTTTATCATTCATTTTTCTGATGAGGAACAAGTTGAGTTCAAGCAGGAAGTGGAGATGAATACGCGATCAACCGCAAAATCGGATGTGCATCAATATTTCGAATGGTCTTCAACGATATATCCGGACAATTATACCTCTTCAACGATCTACTCACCGGATTTGAAATATTCGGTTTATCATGCCTGTGCAGATAAGAAAATCCGTAAACCATTTATCATGGTTGCAGGTTGGGGACCACATACGGATAATAGTTACATTAATAATTATGTGAATTGGCCTGCATCTATTGGGAAATTAGCTGACCAGTTTAACCAAGCTGGATTGATTGAAAACCTGCACGATGAAGGTTTTGATGTCATCATCTGTCAATTCTTCCCACCCAATGGATATATTGAAAAGAATGCGGAAGTGTTAGAAAAATTGATTGTTTTAGTAAATGATCTAAAAGTTCAAAACGGTTCTTACCAGGAAAACATCATTATGGGATTCAGCGCGGGATCATTGGCAGCACGACTTACATTACAAAAGATGGAATACAAACACCTGAATTCGAATGGTCCCCATCCTCATACCAAACTTTACATTTCCAATGATGGAGAACATGGAGGGGCCAATGTTCCTTTGGGGATGCAGCATGCTGTTGAGTATTTGTGGAATTATGAATACAATCCTTATGGATTCTATATACCAGGTTATTTTGGGAACATAAATCCACTTGATGGAGACACTTATGCGTTACACTATATTTTAAATGCTCCATTATCGGCTCAATTGCTTCATTATTTCCATACCGAAACAGGATCCGGAACTTCCCCGGGTCAAGGTCCAAGTAATTATAGAACTTCTTACTTAACCAAACACACGACTTACAATCACTCTAAAAATGGAGCCAGGCCGGGTTATCCTTCCTTTCAGCGGATGATCTCTCTTTCCAATGGTTCTTCTACACCCGATTATGATTTTTCGGATTATTCCAGTAATCATTTTCCCTATCCGAATGAAACAGGGGCAATCTTTTTCAAACAGAATGGCTCCTTGATGGGTTGGGTGAACCGCCGATTTGAAGCTACTTTTCTTACCCATGGAATACATCGGGTGTTTTATTACGAGTACAAACAACTTTTTAAATCCTGGAAAGTTGAATACGAAGCCATCACGAAAGATCCTTTGGTCTTAGATAATGCTCCCGGAGGGATTATTTTTATAGATCAAAATCCTATTGTGAAGATTAATAATGAGTTGCAATCCGAATTGACCGGTGCACCAGATATTATTAAGGATCTTTTGTTTTCATTTACACCAACAGTATTGACTCATGATGTCAAGGATTTGAGCAGTAGTTTGAATAATGGATATCCGGATTATAATTTTAAAGAACATGAGTTATTATACCAAAGTGAAACAGATGCAAATACTAATAATCCTAACAATGCTTCTAATTATTATGGTTATCCACATTTGGGCTATCCAGGAAATCATTATGACTATACGGTGTTTGATGCCCTGTTTTGCTGGGATGAGAATACGGAACATTTGGTGGGAAATCGCAAGGATCCGAATGAATATGCAGGTATGGATTCACCCATTAAAGCAGTAGTTAAGAATTTCCTGGTGGAAGAAGCAGAACCGGATTTTATTTTCTTACAAAATATGAGGATTGGTTTCTTTGCCCGACCGAACTATTCGTATCGGGTAGATTATGAGGCTGGAAACACAATACTTCTGGGAAATCATGTGACTCAAAAAACGGACTTCCTTGATCTGGTAGTAGAACCGAATGCTATTGTGGATGCTCAAGCCGTAACCGAAATCCATTTCACCCCGGGAGTCCATATCAAAAACGGCTCCGATTTACATGCGTATATCGGAGACATTTCCTGCGAAAAATCGCTTTCGAATCAGAATTCGATTTCCAATTCTGGAAATGAAATCGAAGAAATGAATCAATATATTCCTCAAAGAGTGGATAATGAAGAACATGTTTCAATTTTCCCGAATCCTTCCAAGCACAGTTTTTCCGTTCGTTGGGAAGAAATCCCAACTGACGAAGTAATTGAAATCCACATTTTGGATCTTTCAGGAAAAGAAGTATTTAAAAAGCTCGTATCTTTAGAGGAACCAATATTCCATGAGGTAAAGCCGGGCTTTTATTTGGTCAAACTAATTAAAAACGAAGTATGCGTTACCAAAAACATATTAGTAGAGTAATTATCGTTCTAGGTCTGCTTGTTTCATTTCTATCCTGCAAAAAACTGGATAAGGATAACCCTATTGAGTTCAAGATAAAAGCTCATATCCCTTACAATGATGAGCCTATTTCAGGAGTAAAATATACTATCCGAGAATATAAAGCAAAAAAGGGACTTTCACCGCTTGGAGATGTCGAATACACCGATTTCATTTTGGAAGGAACAACTGATGCCAATGGCAATGCTGCCATTTCTTTTGCTCCGAAGAAAAACATGAAATACCGGTACGATATTACGTTTGATTATTCAGACCTTCAGTTTGCAAATTATTCTGGAAGTTACTCCTTGATCAAGGCACCAAACTATGTTCCTTTATCTCGAAATGATCAGCAAGATTTTGAAATAAGAGTGTTACCAAAATGTGGTATGCATTTCAAGGTTGAAAATGTGAATTGTCTAGATGGAAATGATAAAATGCGTTTTAAAACATTTAATGAGGATGAATTTCCATCCAAAACATTCGAAACTATTTATACATGGGGAGACTATTTTAATGGTTGTGGGGCTTTTGTGGACCATACAAACAATGATATCTTGTCGGGTCATCATATTTATCAAATAGAAGTGACTAGAAATGGTCAAGTGACCACATACATAGATACTTTCTTTTTGCAACCTGGAGTAATGAATGACGTTTTCTTAGAATACTAACCAAGTACGGAAAATCGCAACTCACTTTTGAAACATTTTACTCAAATTTGTGAAAATGAATTACTATGAGATTACTACTATTTGTATTGTTGGGATTTCTACTATTCTCCTGCAAAAAACTGGATAAGAAGCACCCCATTGAGTTTACTATCAAAGCACATATTCCGTATAGTGATGAACCCATTGCAGGGGTGAAGTATACCATCAAAGAGTACCGATCCAAAAAAGGAGGAAAACTTGGTGAGATAGAATACACTGATTTTGAACTTGAGGGTTCTACCGATGCCAATGGTGATGCCCGTATCTCTTTTGCTCCGAAGAAGAATTTGGATTACATGTATCGAATCGACTTTGATTATTCAAACATACAATTTGCAAACTACTCAGGAAGTTATTCTTTGATCAATGCACCGAGTTATGACCTCATTAATCGCAACGATCAGCGGGATTATGAAATTAGGGCTTTGCCTTTAATACAAATACAATGGAACTTTAAGAACCTTTCTTGTTTTGACGCAAATGATACCTTTAAGTATAAATCATTTAATCTGGATGAACTTCCAAACTACAACTTTAATAATGGAGACCCCTGGATTGAAGGATCAAGTTTAAATGATTGTGTTGATCTTACAGGAGATTACTTACAAAGATTGTCAGGACACTATGTGTTCAAATGGGAAGCAACCCGTGGCGGATTGATAACCACAGGAATCGATACTTTTTTTGTTTCTCCGGGAGGAATAGATTATGTCAATATGTATTGGTGATAAAATCAAGTACGGAAAATCGCAACTCGCTTTTGAAACATTTTACTCAAATTTGTGAAAACGAATGCTATGAGATTACTACTATTTGTATTGTTGGGATTTCTACTATTCTCCTGCAAAAAACTGGATAAGAAGCACCCCATTGAGTTTACTATCAAAGCACATATTCCGTATAGTGATGAACCCATTGCAGGGGTGAAGTATACCATCAAAGAGTACCGATCCAAAAAAGGAGGAAAACTTGGTGAGATAGAATACACTGATTTTACACTTGAGGGTTCTACTGATGCCAATGGCGATGCCCGTATCTATTTTGCTCCGAAGAAGAATTTGGATTACATGTATCGAATTGACTTTGATTATTCAAATATCCACTTTGCAAACTTCGCGGGAAGTTATTCCTTGATTAATGCCCCCTCTTATGACCTCATTAACCGTCAAGGTCAGCGGAATTATGAAATCAGGGCTTTACCAATATGTGGAGTACACTATAAGATAGAAAATGTGAATTGTTTTGATGCAAATGATAAAATGAGGTATAAAGTATATCATTTAGAAGAAGCTCCTAATGAAACTTTTGAAACTATATATACATGGAGTAATTATTTTGATGGATGTGAGGTGTTTGGTGAGTACATCAATAATACTTCATTATCCGGCCATCAAATTTACCAAATCGAAGTAACGCGAAACAATGTGGTCACCACATATACAGATACTTTCTTCCTTCAGCCTGGGGTAATGAATGACGTTTTCTTAGAATACTAACCAAGTACGGAAAATCGCAACTCACTTTTGAAACATTTTACTCAAATTTGTGAAAATGAATTACTATGAGATTACTACTATTTGTATTGTTGGGATTTCTACTATTCTCCTGCAAAAAGCTTGATAAGAAGCATCCTATTGAGTTCACGGTCAAGGCACATATTCCCTATAGCGATGAACCAATCTCGGGGGTGAAATATACTATCAAGGAATACCGATCCAAAAAAGGAGGAAAACTCGGTGAGATAGAATACACTGATTTTACACTTGAGGGTTCTACTGATGCCAATGGCGATGCCCGTATTTCTTTTGCTCCGAAGAAGAATTTGGATTACATGTACCGAATCTACTTTGACTATTCCAACATTCACTTCGCAAATTATTCGGGAAGCTATTCTTTGATTAATGCACCGAGTTTTGACCTCATCAATCGAAACAATCAGCGGGATTACAATATAAAGGCTTTACCCCTAATGCAAATTAATTACAAATTAGAAAATGTAAATTGCTTAGGATCTGCAGATAGCATGCGAATCATTTTGAGGAATTACGATGAGGAGTATCATCTAGATTTTAATTACGAAGATTGGAGTCCTTACTTAAATGGTTGTTACAACGAAATATCTCAATACCAAGGAAAAGCAGGTAGACATATGTATAAGATTCAGATTATTAGAAATGGGCTTTTAACAGAGTATATTGACACCATATTAATTGCTCCAGGTGTAAATGATAATCTGTTTATTGAATATTAGATAATCAAGTACGGAAAATCGCAACAACTTTTTCAAAATAGTTGCTCACATTTGTGAAAATCAATTGCTATGAAACAATTATTCACTTTGTTGTCCATCTTGTTTTTAGTTGGATGCACTATTACAAAACGCAATTTTAATTCAGGTTACCATATCGAGTGGAAGAAATCCTATTCCAAAGAGAAAAATGAACCCGACAGACTGGACTTGACTGATTTGAAAGATGATCATTCAAATGAAGTGGAAATAGAATCAGAATCAACTTTTCATCCGGTTGATTCAACCAATTTAAACACTCGAAAAAACGAATCCGTTGCAGATGAAATAATCATTCCGAAAGCTGTTTCGGAAGAAATTTCAGAATCAGAACCTGTTGAAATTCAAAACGCGCAGGTTCAGGAGAAATCTGTTCCGGAAAGTCGAGATGAAATTGTTGATGAGGTAGAACAAAAGACAGAACCACTTACTATAGTTTCATTACTTCTTTTTTTGGGAATTGGAATTGCAGCTGGCTTGATTGCAATGTACAGTTCTTTCCTCTATTTAGGCTCAAGTATCTTTTTGACAGGTCTGGTTTTGGTGTTTTCAATTCTTGCTTTAATCTCTTTTATCCGGGTTCAGCAAAATCCGCATCACTATAAGAACAAATGGCTGACTTCACTTATGTTCATTATTTCAACTTGTACTTTGGTCGTCGCGTTGCTTTATTTATTATGTGTTATTGCTATCGAATCAATGGATCCTATTCTTCAAGGCATATAAGTTGCCTTAAACAAAAAGGCCGATTCTTTTGAATCGGCCCTATCTATAAATCTGTAGCTGTTTACTTAATCTTCTTCAACAGACCTTCAACTTCTCCCAACTTCGTTGTTTGAGTTCCGATTTCCCCTTCTTTCTTTTGGGTTGAAGCTTCATCGTCTTTGATCTTCTGCTCTGCATCCGCAATTTTCTTCTTGTAATCTTCGATGTCCTTTTTAGACCGTTCGATATCCTTTAAGAGGTCTTCCTTCTCACCGGTTAGTTTCTTCAATGTTTTCGTCTCCACTTCGATCATTCCGTTCACACTTTCTTTTGCTGCTGCCTGACCGAATTTCTTTGCACGACTCTCTATCGTTTTGTGCTGATCCTTGTGTTCGCTGTGATTCAGGTAAGCACCACCCAGGTCAACCGCAAAAGCTACTTTGATATCGGAACCGCTTTCAATGATTTTTGCATAACCGTCAAAATACTTGTCACCCATGTCTTTCATTTTGGCCTCTTTTGCCATATATTCACCTTTCGAACTGTTGTATTTTCCACCCCAGTCTTTCATTTCGGATTTCAATTCTTTTTCTACCACGTCTTTATTCGCATAAGGAATCGTTACCACGATTGCGTCAAATGATCCGTGAGAGAAGCTTACTTTTTCATTGGAGGTCTTTACTTCCTGGCTGAAAATAAAGGTGGTAAATAATGTAGCGGTCAAAAGTGTTATCTGTTTCATAGTATTTATTTTTGCAAAGGCAAGTTACAAATTATCTGCCAAATTCGCCATAAAGCTTAAATTTACAGCGTGCAGTTCAATTCCATACCCGGGCAAGAGGAAATAAAATCTCATTTGATCGAAGAGGTCAAAGGAGGAAAGATCAGTCATGCTCAATTGTTTGCAGGTAAATCCGGACATGCCACACTGCCCATGGCTTTGGCTTTTGTCCAATACATTTTCTGCGAAAACAAGCAGGAGAAAGATAGCTGCGGAACCTGTCCATCATGCAAAAAAGTATCCGACCTGCAGCATCCGGATCTGCATTTTTCTTTTCCGACCGTTCAAACCATTTCCAAAACGACCAATCCGCTTTTACCACTTTGGAGAACACAAATCCAGGAACAACCGATCTTTGATTTGTACCATTGGACCAAGCGCATGGACGACAAGGAACGGAAACCGATCATCGGGACAGAGGAAAGCCTCGAAATCGTGAAAAAACTTTCGTTGAAATCATACGAAGGCGGTTACAAAGTGATGCTGATCTGGATGGCGGAAGAAATGAATGCCACGTGTGCCAACAAGCTTTTGAAAATCCTGGAAGAACCACCGGCGAAAACATTATTCCTGCTGGTAACGGATAGCCCGGATAAATTACTCACCACGATTCTTTCCAGAACGCAGATTTTGCGCATTCCTTCCTATCCGATGGATGTGATCCAGCAAGTGGTTGAAAGAAGTGGTGTCGGCCGGCAACTGGCAGAAAGCATTTCTGCCAGAAGTAATGGAAACCTGATCGACGCACAGCAGATCATGGGAGATCAGTCCGAAGCGAACCTGTTCCGGGAATTGTTCATCCAATTGATGCGTGTCTGCTTCAAAAAAGATGTGAATGCCATGTTGGATTGGACGGATGAGGTTTCGGCTCTATCCCGTGAAGGACAAAAACAGTTTGTTCAATATGCCTTGCACATGGTCCGTCAAAGTTTGTTGAAGAACTATACGCAAGACATGCTGACGCGCGTTTCACAGGAAGAAGCTGCTTTCCTGGCTAATTTTGCCAAATTCATCTCAAATAACAATGCCCTGGATTTCATGGAAATCTTCAACGATGCACATTATCACCTCGATCGGAATGCCTTTGGGAAATTGCTTTTCACACAGCTCTGCTTTCAAGTCATGCGCTTTATTCACAGAGCTTAATTTTCCTGTTATTTAACGACTTTGTAATTGTGTTTCGCTGAGAATTTCTTTTGGACTTTATCCACTTTCCCTATCTCGATTTCATAGTTCTTATCAATGTTTTCCGCTGTTGTTTGAACTTTCTCCACTAATGCCTGCTGCTCTTCAATCGATGCTTTTTCATACTTCTCGATCAGTGTAAGCAATTTTTTGATTTCCTTCTCCCCGTTATTCTTCATGAATTGGGTATAAGCCAAGGCTTGCATGGTTAAAGAGCTATCTCCTTCATATGGCTGAATTCCTTTAAAGTCCACCGCAGTTTTCTCACACAAATCCACCAAAGAATCGCATTTTTTCATACAAACATCAATCCCCTTATCTGTTGCCAACGCAAGAATATATGCAGAATCCAATGCATTGATGTGGTCTACAATGAAATCGTTGTATTTGACAACATCGTCAAATGATTTTCTTTTATCACTGTTACAAGACACTGTGAGCAACAAAGCCGCTGCTGCCGAAAGAATAAGTCCAAATTTCATAGTTGATTTTGTTTAAATTGTTTCCGAAAATAACCATTTAATTGGGAATGCCGAGTTGCGAATGCGAATTCGGGTTTTTCACAAAGCACTGTTGTCAAGTCGGATGACAAAATGCATTCTTGACTGTTAATTTTCGTATTTTTACATCAAATTCAAAAACTATGGGATGTTCCTCGTGTAGTAGCGGTGGTGGTACACCTCGCGGCTGTAAAAATAATGGGACCTGTAGTTCTGGTGGATGTAACAAACTAGGTGTATTCGATTGGTTGGCAAATATGCAACTTCCAGCTGGTCAAACACCTTATGATATACTTGAAATTCGCTTTAAAAATAGTCGCAAGACATTTTATAGAAATGCGAAGAACCTTTCACTCCAAGTGGGTGATGTGGTAGCAGTTGAAGCAAGCCCGGGTTATGATATCGGGGTTGTTTCCGTAATAGGTGAGTTAGCCAGAATTCAGGTCAAAAAGAAATCTCCGGGTTTAAAACCAATGGAGACAAAGAAGATTTTGCGTATCGCAAATCAGGATGATATCGATAAGTGGGTACAAGCCCGCTCTCTTGAATCGGAAGTCATGTTCCAAGCCCGGACTTTAGCAGTAAATATCGGTTTGGAAATGAAAATTTCCGATGTGGAATACCAGGGAGATTTGACAAAAGCTACGTTTTATTACACTGCTGAAGGGCGTGTGGATTTTCGTCAGCTGATCAAAGACATGGCAGACCAATTCAAGATCCGGATTGAAATGCGCCAGATCGGGTCGAGACAGGAAGCCCAAAGATTGGGTGGAATCGGTTCATGCGGTAGAGAATTGTGTTGTTCGACCTGGTTGACAGATTTTCGTTCTGTTTCCACCTCTGCAGCGCGTTACCAGCAATTATCCCTGAATCCGCAAAAATTGGCGGGTCAATGTGGTAAATTGAAATGTTGCCTGAACTACGAATTGGATATGTACCTGGATGCAATCAAGTCGTTTCCAAGTACGGATGTCAAGCTTCAAACAGAAAAAGGAACCGCTTTCCATATAAAAACCGACGTTTTCAAAAGACAGTTGTGGTACATGTATGAAGGTGAAGCTTCCATTGGTGTGGGATTGGTTGCACTGACTCCCGAACGTGCCCAGGATATTATCAAGATCAATAAGACAGGTAAAAAACCGGCAGATCTGAAAGATTTTGACACACATGTTCAGGTTGCACGTAAAGAACCGGATTACGACAATGTCGTTGGCCAGGATTCCTTGAACCGTTTCGACAATACATTCAGTAAGAATAAGAAACGCAAGAAGAAAAAACCGAATGGTCCTCGTATGGAAGGTGAAGGTGTGAATACAGCTCCTAAACCGGCTCAGAAAACCGACAGGCCACAAGGCAATAAGCCGCAGCAAGATAAAGCACAGCAAAACCGTCCTCAACAAAATAAACCGCGGCAGCCAAAACCTGCTGAAGGTGGGGAAGGAAATGCTCCGCAGGCTCAGGCAAATCCGAATAAGAAGAAAAATAATCGTCGTAGGCCACCACGTAAAAATACAGGAGGAAATGAAGGCACTGAAAAATAGTTGGATCTTGGTTCTATTGGTTTTTCTCTACTCATGTGGAGACACACCGCTTTATAACAAATCGTACTCTTTCAAGAACAACTCTTGGGAGCAGGATGTAAAGCCCGTGTTTAAAGTCAGTATCCCGGACACCACTTCTTTTTATACCATTCAAATTACACTTCGTACAACTACTGATTATGCCTACAATAACCTGTGGTTTTTTATTCATTCCAAAACACCGCTGGGCCAGGTCGGAAGAGAACCGGTTGAAATTAAAATCGCCAATCCGGATGGATCCTGGGTCGGTGAAACTTCCGGAACGATCGTAGAAAACACGGTATATTTCAAGCACCGGAAATTTCCCCAAAAAGGAGATTATATGTTTACTTTCGAACAAGGTATCACAGAGCAAAGTGCAAAGAATGTCATGGATATCAGTTATGTAGTTACCAAAGATCCGGAACAGAAATAAGGCTATGGAAATCAAAGTCATCAATAAATCGAACAATGAATTGCCGCATTATGCAACTGCAGATTCAGCCGGATTGGATATCCGTGCTTTTCTAAGTGAATCGGTGACGCTAAAACCCCTGCAGCGCAGGTTGATCCCGACAGGTCTTTACCTGGAAATTCCAAGTGGATTCGAGGTTCAAATCAGGCCGAGAAGCGGATTCGCCTTCAAGCAAGGTGTAACCGTCCTGAATTCCCCGGGAACCATTGATGCGGATTACCGTGGTGAGATTGGTGTGTTATTGATCAACTTGTCCAATGAAGACGTGATGATCGAAAGTGGTGAACGCGTAGCGCAAATGGTTGTAGCACCTTTTGTACAAGCACAATTAAAACAAACAGATGCACTTTCGGAAACGGACCGTGGAGACGGAGGTTTCGGAAGTACAGGAAAAAATTAAATCATATTATGAAAGTGATCGTTCCAATGGCGGGGCGTGGTAGCCGATTAAGACCACATACTCTGACAGTTCCCAAACCACTTGTGCCAGTTGGTGGAAAACCGATTGTCCATCGTTTGGTAGAGGATATCGCCGCTTTGTGCAGTGAACCGATTGATGAGATCGGATTTGTGATTGGGGATTTCGGTCCTGAAATTGAAGCGGAACTGATCAAAGTAGCAGAAAAATTAGGGGCAAAGGGAAGTATTTTCTACCAGGATAAACCACTCGGAACTGCTCATGCGGTATTGTGTGCTGAAAAATTATTGGAAGGTCCGGTTGTAGTTGCATTTGCCGATACCCTATTCCGGGCAAACTTCAAAATCGATCCGGAAGCAGATGGAATCCTGTGGGTAAAACAAATTGAAGACCCGAGTAATTTCGGTGTTGTCAAATTGAATGACAAAGGCGAGATTATCGATTTTGTTGAAAAACCGAGAGAATTTGTTTCGGATTTGGCCATGATCGGGATTTATTATTTCAAGGATGGAATTGCTCTGAGAGATGAATTAAACTTTTTGGTTGAAAATGGCATCATAAAGAGCGGTGAATACCAACTTCCCGATGCATTGCGCAGATTGACGGAAAAAGGGAAGCGCTTTAAACCGGGAGAAGTGGACGAATGGCTCGATTGCGGAAATAAGGAAGTGACTGTTATCACGAACCAACGTGTATTGGAATACGATCAGGAAAAAGGTCTTGACCTGGTTGACGATTCTGCAAAAGTTCTGAATTCGATCATTATCCCGCCATGTTATATCGGGAAAGATGTCATTCTTGAGAACTCCGTTGTAGGACCGCATGTTTCCCTCGGAAAAGGCTCCATGGTTACCAACTCGATTATCAAGAACAGCATTTTGCAACAGTACTCCATTATCATTGATGCGAATTTGAAAGACTCCATGTTGGGTTCACATTCAAAATATAAAGGTTTGGCTCGGGATTTGAGCTTAAGCGATTACTCAATAATTAGCTGATGAAATATTTCCTTTACTTCTTCACCCTGGCTTTGGTTTTCACTTCGTGTGGAACCAAAAAAGTGACCGCTGATAAAACGAATTCGCAAGCGGATTTGGCATACATTCAGACCTTTCACCACGCCATGAGGTATAAAGTAACGGGACAAACGGCGAATGCAATACAGGCTTTCGATTCCTGCCTGATGATCCGGCCAACGGATGATGCGGCAGCTTTCGGTTTGAGTCAATGCTACCTGCAACTGGACAATAAGACAAAGGCGGCCGAATACACGGAATTGGCAACAAAACTGGATCCCGATAATATCTGGTATACACAGGAATTGGGTTACATGTATTACAACCAGGGGAAGTTTGTCGAATCGGAGAAATGTTTTGCAAAAATGGTTAAGGCGCAACCGAACAACGTGGATTGGTTATTTGCACATGCAGACCTTCTGAAACGTCTGGGTCGCCAGAATGACGCGATTAATTCCATCAATAAAATGGAAGACCAGTTAGGAGTTCTACCCGACCTGTCCATCCAGAAATTTGAATTGTACGTTTCATTGAAACAGGACGAAAAAGGAATCCAGGAAATTCAGAAAGCCCGCGAAGTCTATCCGGATGACCTGGGACTGATCGGAACATTGGTGGATTATTATTTTTCGAAGCGGGAAATAGCCAAAGCACAATCCATGTTGGTCGAACTGGTGAAAAATGATCCTACAAATGCGCGTGCAAACCTGGCATTGGGTGATCTGTATTACCGCCAGATGAACAAGACAGAAGCTTACAAATATTTTAACGCTGCTTTCCAAGGAACGACCATTGATATCGACACCAAGATGTCCATCCTGTTGGAGATGTATGAAAAACAGGTCTTGGTGGACAGGGAACTGATCGAATTGGCTGACCTGTTGATCCAAAATTATCCGAACGATGCAAAAGGTTACTCTGTAAAAGGAGATTTCCTACTTCGAAACAATGATAAAGCCGGTGCATTGGAAGCCTATAAAAAAGCTTTGACCTTTGAAGAAAACAAGTATGCCATTTGGAACCAAGTGCTGATCCTGGAATACGAGTTAATGAAATTTGAAGATCTGTACAAAGATGCACGCGCATGCAGTGCGCTATTCCCAACCATCACTGAAGTACAGTTGTTGTATACGATCGCATGTGTTCAGCTGGATCGTTTCCAGGAAGCAATTGATGCTGCAGACATGGGGAAAGAATTGGTCGTCAATGATCCATCCACGGAATCCGAGTTTTATGCCCAAAAAGGTGACGCTTTATTCGGTTTGAAGAAATACAAGGAAGGTGCAGAGTCTTATGATAAAGCTTTAAACATCTACCCTTCCAACCTGTTGACGAAGAACAACTATGCTATGCGTCTGGCATTGGCAAATATGGACTTACCCAAAGCTGAAAAACTGATCAATGAAGTGATTGACAGCAAATCGGTACAAGCTCCGTACCTGGATACAAAGGGACTGGTTTTATTCAAACAAGGCAAATACAAACAGGCTTTGGAAGAATTTACAAAAGCAGACGAGCTGGACAAGGAAAATAAAAATTATATCGAGCACTTGGGTGATGCGTTCTTTAAATTGGGAGACACCGCCAAAGCCCTCGAATTATGGAAAAAAGCGCTTTCACTAGGTTCAAAAAATAAATTACTTACCAAAAAAATTCAATCAAAAACGTATGTCGATCCGGAATATTAAATGGTTTGGACTTGCTTTGTTGGTGATTCTTGGATCTTGTGCAAGAAGACCTGTTGCTGAAAAGCCAATCAAGCTTGAAAAACGAAAAACAACTGAATTGATCCATGCGATGGACAGTCTTTCCGGTGTTCGCCCAAATTCGTTTTATACCAAAATCAAGTGTCATTTCTCTGATACAAACCGAAGAGTGAGTTTTAAAACATCCATTCGTGCGGTGAGAGACAGTGCTATCAATCCGATCATTACATATGCCGGGATCCCAATCGTAAATTCATTGATCAGACGCGATTCTTTATTTATCTCCAATCGAAAAGATAAATGTGGCATCCGAACTACGATGAACTACATAAAAGAATCTTTTGGTGTAGATTTCGACTTTCGGAATATTGAGGAGTTGTTGCTTGGATTGCCCGTTGCGTATGACACGACCCAAAAGTACTTCCAGATCAATGATCCATACAATTACATCATTTCCTCACACCGCAAACGGGTGATCCGGAGAGAAAACCGGGACGATAATAACACGAACCGGAATAACAGACACGAACGGGATAACAACAATCTACGCAGGGACCGGAATGGAAATGAAGATGATAACGAAGACAATGTTATTATCCGGTATTTTATCCATCCGTCGTTGAAAAGTATCAGTCGCCTAGTAATTGACAGTCCGGAAGACACAACCCATATTTCTGTGGATTACATTGACAGAGATACGGTAGGTACTTACCTGCTTCCGAAAGAAGTAATCATTGATATTGTAACGGCACGGAATCATATCGTTCTAACAATGGATTATGATAAAACAGAAATAAACACCCCTCAGGAAATTTACTTTGTAATACCGGAAGAATATGGTGACTGCAATTCTGAAAAATAGCTTGTTCCTGGTGCTATTGATTAGTGCCGGTTCGGTTTGGTCGCAAAAGAAAAGTGATCAGCTTCAGGCTGAACAAAACAAGCTGGAGAAGAAACTTTCCACTACCAAGTCCTTATTGGATAAAGTGAAAAAAGGAACGGAATCTTCTTTGAATGAATTGAAGTTAATTGAAAACCAAGTTAAAAACCGCGAATTACTTGTCCGGAATTTTGACAACCAGATCCGCAGTGCGGAATTGACCATCTCTTCGAAAGGAGACCAGATCAAGGAACTTCAGAAGCGCCTGGTGCTTTTGAAGGAGCAATATAAAAAGCTCCTTATTTACGCTTACAAACACCGCAACAAAAGCGCGAAAATGATGTATGTCTTTTCCTCTTCCAACTATTTTGAAGCCGTGAAAAGAACTTCTTATCTGAAACGACTTTCAGAAATTCAGCAAAAGCAATTCAAAGTCATTCTTCAGAATGAAAAGACCATCCATAAGGAAATCAATACGATAAAGCAGGAAAAGGATCACAAAAAAGAATTGCTGGAGGAAAAAATCGTTGAGAAGCAACAGATTGAAAAGGATAAATCTAACAAACAGCTTGCACTTGAAAAACTGCGCAAGGATGAGAATTCCCTGATGGCTGAATTGAAGGAACAGGAACGCCAAAAAGCTGAACTTAAACGCCGCATCAAACTGGCTATCGAGAAAGAAATTGCGGATGCCGAAGCAAAAGCAAAAAAGGAGGCAGAGAAAAAAGCTTCTTTGGCGTCAAAAAGCACGGCGAGTTCATCTCCATCCAAAACAACCACTACAACGACTCCTGCGAAAGAAGTTTCCTTTACGGATACCAAGGAGAATATCGCGATGGGCAAGAACTTTGAATCCAATCGCGGGAAATTGCCTTGGCCGGTTGCAAAGGGTTCCATCACCGAAAATTACGGAAAGAATGCCCATCCGACTTTGCCGAATGTTTATACCAACAACAACGGAATCGATATCGGCGCCCCGAAAAATGCACAAGTCCGTGCTGTATTTGACGGAGAAGTAACCAGTGTACTGAATATCCCGGGGGCCGGAAAAGTGATTATTATCAAACACGGAGCTTACCGGACTGTTTACAGTAACTTACAGGAAGTATATGTTTCCGTTGGAGATAAGGTGGGCTCCAAACAATCCATCGGATCATTGCTTGCAGATGAAGAGGGAAATCTTTCCACTTCGCATTTCGAGATTCACCAGGTAGTGGAAGGAACAGTGCAACGTATCAATCCAACACTTTGGCTGGCACAGTAAAATAAGCTGTACGGATTTTCGCAACTCTCCTTTTTTAACTGGCAATAAGTGCCACTTTCATCTCACTGCTATCAAGTAGCTTCGTTCAAAAAAACGATGAAAGCTCAAATTATCCTGATAACCCTAATGTTGTTTGCAGCCGGTTCATGTACTATTGAAAAGCAGCTTTATTCCAAAGGATTTCATGTTGAATTCCATAAGCGAAAACCATCTGTAGATTCTCACAATTCCAATTGCTTGGTAACTGAAATTCCTGAAAGCGATCAGGAAACGATCAGTTCGGATTCTATCACAGATGCGCCACTACTAAAAGAAAAGGAGGATGAAGTAGTCTCCGAACTCACAAAGAAGAAAATTATTCCGGTGATCAAACTCGATTCCGTGAAGTCAAAAGTGAAAACAGCTGCTAACAGGATTCGAACCGGCATTTCTATTCAAACACATTTCTCCGAGTCCTTGATGAGCAAATCGGTAAAAAAGGATCCAAAAAAACGTTCAGAAAAAAGGGACATAGACATTGATTGGGGAGAAGTTGCGGGTTGGGTATTGTGTATCGGAGGACTAATTGGATTAATCTGTATTGGTGCCCAAGCTCCCGGTGTAAGTATTGGTGCCGTATTACTCGGAGTTCTTGTTGTGGTTGTCGTTATATTGTTGATTGCGCTTCTAATTGCTAATGCACTGGATGGTTTCGATTACTGGTTTTGGAGCGGGCGCTAAAAGCTAAATTCATTGATCATAATTCACACATTTAAATTGAAATGTTATTTGGTTCATTTAACGTCTTTTATGATCCCCGGTTTCGACTTTTTGAACTAATTTTGTAGCCGCGTAAGAGACCACTATTACATTTTTGGAATTTTAATGAATAGTGTAATGAACAACTTTTTCTCCTTAACTTTAATCGGTGCTTTATCAGCATTCTCATCATTCGGACAAACCGGTCCGGCAGGTGTTGGAACTTCAGCTACCAATGTTTTGTGGTTAAAAGCGGATGCAGGAACAAGTGCTTCAACAAACGGTTCACCGATTTCCTCCTGGACCGATCAATCCGGAAATGGTATCGTATTGAATCAAAATTCGGCAATTCAACAGCCCTTGTTTGTAAGTTCATTGATGAACGGTTTTCCAGCAATTGAATTTGATAACAATAACGGTACCGGACAAAATGACTTCTTCTCTGCTCCGGACAATCCTATTTTTGATAATACCAATGGATACAGTTTCTTCACCGTTACGCGTATGAAAGGATTGGGAAATGCCCAATCCATTATCAGCAAGCGGATTAACGTAGGAAACGAAGAAGCGTTTATGATTTTCTTTTATTCCGGAAATGAGTTGACCATTGACATTGACAACGATAACAACCGTTTTTCGGACAATGCTCCAAATACCATCAATGTCAATAAAATCTACGATGTTTTCTACGACGGAACATTAACTTCCACTCAACGAACTTCCATTTACGATCAAGAACAATTGCTGATCACTTCTGCGGAAAGCAGCGCGACTGTACCCGACAAAAACTCTCCGTTAATTGTTGGAGCAACACATGTAAATGATCCTAGGGCCTTCGATGGATATATTTCCGAGATCATCATGTACCGCACGAAAGTCAACGGCGCGCAACGAACTATCATCAATAATCACTTATCGGCGAAATACGATATCACATTAAGCGTAAATGATTTCTATGCAGGCGACAATCCCGGAAATGGGAATTACGACCGTAATGTCGCAGGAATCGGGAAAGATGCAACTGGTGCTTCAAACCCTCAATTCGATCCGTCCGCCTGCGCAGGTATGGGAATCCAATCGGTTTCCGGTTTGGACAATACAGACTTCATTCTTGCCGGTCATGCATTTCCGACGAATAGTGAAATGACAACCGATATTGCAGGAATAACCGGAATGAACGTTTCCCGCTGGCAACGTATTTGGTACATCGACATTACGAATACAGGTACGGCAAATAGTACCAACATGTCTTTTGATATGAGTGATGGCGGAATGACCGGTGTGAATTTGGGCGCGACCTCAAATTACATTTTGGTTTACCGGCCAGGTCAAACCGGTCCATGGACAGAAATTGCAACCGCTAACTCCATTGCTGGGGATCAAATTCTGTTCGCAAATCAAACTCTGACCCTGGATGGGTATTACACACTTGCTACCAAAGACTTTACAGTTAGTCCATTACCCGTAGAATTGGTTTCTTTCGATGCAACATTAACAGACAGAAAAGTGGTTTTAAGCTGGCAAACCCAAAGTGAGTTTAACAGTAATTATTTCGATGTATTGAGATCTGATGACGGTCAAAACTGGACAAGTATCGGAACTGTTCCGGCGAGCGGATCCTCCCAGACTACGATCGATTATTCTTTGACAGATGGTTCTCCTCTAACAGGAGTTTCATACTATCGCTTGAAGCAGGTAGACATGAATAATGACTTCCATTTATCGGATATCCGCTCCATCAACAACAGCATTAAAGTAAACCAGGTAAAGGTATATCCGAATCCAACAGATAAAGGGTTAGTGACCATTCTTTCCGATGAGCCGATTAAAACGCTCTTTGTTTACAATGCTTTAGGCAAATTGGTTTTTGAAACAAACCCGGATTCCGAAGCTATTTATTTACTCGACACTCAAACCTTTGAATCGGGAATGTATTGGATCAATCTGAATGGCGAAAATCATAAATTGATCATCCGCTAAGACAATCATATTGGGAACAAAAATGGGCGTATGTTGATTCATACGCCCATTTTCATTTTAGTGTGATTTGGATTATTTACCCATCATTTCCATTTCTTCCTGAGTCTTCACTTCATACCCTTCCGGAACAGTCATAGAAAAATTAGTCTTGTTTACTTTTTTACTGATTTCCGTAACTGTCATCTCAATTACCATATCCTCCTCATTCATCTTAAACGACATTGGAAAGCCCGGCATATCTGAATTGTAATACGTTTGACCCGCCGTAAAAGCTTCAATCTCTTTTGTGAACCAGACGTCGATTATGGAACCATTATCTCCGGTCATGATCGCTTTTGTACATGTATAACCTGCAATCGTTTTTGTGTCCTTCGTAATTTCTACTTTATAGTCCGGTTTTTTTGCAGCCTCTTTTTTCTCAACTTCCTTCAAGTTGCCCGTTACCGCATATTTCATCCCCATCATGTCCATCAAGACCAATGATTTATCGCTTTTCTCATCAACAATTGTTGTCATAAGTCCCATCGTTCCCATGGTCACCTCAGAACGGCTTTTCCCAGGTGCAAATTCGATGCTCATTTTAGAGCCCTCCATCATTCCAATTGCCATTCCCATATCGGGATTATCAGAAGAGAAAGTCATATTGTAATTAACCTTTCCTTCTTTTATTTGTGCAAAAGCTGTAGATCCTAAACAAACAAAGAGACATATGAGTTTTAAACTTCTTTTTATCATCGTATTTCAGTTATCGTGTGATCCAAAAATAAACCAAATTCACCGGTTAAAACAATTGGATTTAAATTTTAATGCCAACTACACAGATATCGTCTACCTGCTCTTGTTTTCCCCTCCAGTTATTGTAATGAAAAAGTAATTCGTCCCGTTGTTCATGCAATTCGAAATCGCAAATGGATGTCAGCAGATTCCGGAATCTTTGTCTGTTGAATTTTTTTACGTTCTCCCCTCCAAATTGGTCTGTATATCCATCAGAAAACAGGTAAAACTGATCTCCTTCCTGCAAACCGAAGTGAATGGTTTCAAACTCTTTGGATTCCTTTGAAGCATGTCCGATCGAATCTTTTCCTTTTTTGAATTCCACTAATTCACCATCTCTTACCAGGATCATGGGTCTTCCTGCACCACAAAATGAGCCTTTCATTTGTGACAAATTGAACTTGCAAAAGACCAGGTCCATTCCATCACGGGTGGTTCCCTCCGTTAAATGTTCATTGAACAAACTCGTCAGTTCCAGATCCAGTAATTCCACAATTTTTGCAGGATCGGATAATCCTTCCAAACGGATAATCTGTCTCAACAAAGCATTCCCTGCAATATTCACCATCGCTCCCGGAACGCCATGTCCTGTGCAATCACCCACAGCAAAATACACCTCATCGTGATGCTGGAAAATCCAATAGAAATCACCGCTTATAATATCCTTCGGTTGAAAAATGACAAACGCATCTGAAAACACATTCTGAAAAATACGCTCATTCGGTAAAATACTTCGCTGCAAACTCCCGGCATAACGCATGCTTTCATGCAAGGCCTGGGCTTGTTGTTCCAAATAAGTAATTCGATTGGCAAGTTCTACAGAAACCAAATTGGGTTCTGAAAGCTGAACTTGCTCTTCCAAAACGAGCGTGTTCATCGGGTAAAAAATAAAATTAAAAACTGATTTTTGTTGAGCGATTTTAAGAGTGTCAACGAGCTCTATGCGAATTTAGACCCTGCAAATGGGCATCATAAATCGCATCCGCCAAATGGGACGGCGTGTAAAATTTCGATATGTCGAAGTGAAATTCACGAGGCAAAACTAATCAATTTTTCAGTTGATCCACTTTTTTGGTAGAATTAGGAATGGAAAATCGACACTTTGAAACGAGAATTCAAAAAGAAATGAACAATCAATCAAATGATTATCAATGTTTTATGGTTTTATCCCGACTTTTGTAATTACAAACTAAAAATTCAGAGTCTTATTTAGAGGTTAGAACCGTTTGAATGGTTTCTTCAAAATGCTCAATCGGCTGTGCGCCTGAAATAGCATACTTCCGGTCGAAAACAAAGAAAGGAACCCCACGCACTCCAATTTGTTGTGCTTCGGAAATATCACTTTTAACCGAATTTGCAAAAAGGTCCTCTTCTTCCAAAACAGCTTTCACGTCCAGTTCATTCAAGCCTACTCCGATACACAATTCTGTCAAAGTCGCTGCATCATTCAGATCTCTTCCATCCGTGAAATACGCTTTGAAGAATGTTTCCTCCATTACATCTCCCAAACCTTTTGTTTTGGCCAATTGAATTAAGCGATGTGCATCAAAAGAGTTTGAAACGACGGCTTTTTCGAAATGGTAATCCAGACCAACCTCAGCGGCACGAGCCACCACTCCGGCATGCATTTCTTTGGATTCCTGAACCGAAATTCCTTTGCGTTCAGCCAGGTATTCGTAGACATTCTTATCAGGTTGTGGAATGATATTCGGATCCAGTTGGAAACTCTTCCACTCGATTTCAAATTGTTCGTCAGGAAATGCGCTCAAAGCAGCTTCCAAGTGTCTTTTCCCGATATAGCAAAACGGACACATGATGTCCGACCAAATTTCGATTTTCATGAAGCAAATTTACGCCAATTTACCCTGGTAAGTACAATCTTAACAATTCTTGTGCGAGCTCCTCAGTGGGGATTTTGTCGATCGGATGCTTCCAATCCGGTATTTCATGAAGCGTACCATTTGCAAGTAACTCTTGAACATTTGCCGTTTCATCTTCCCTAACCATCGTATCCAATGAACCACGCATCAGGTGAACCGGAATTTGAATGTGATGAAAATCGTATGGTCTTAAAGATGGTTTCTTTCCAAGTTCCAACATCATTTTAGCTGTCTTTTCAAGAACTGTTTTCCATGCCTTTTCTCCGTGGAGTGATTGCAAATAGTTTGCATAAGCCGGGATTTTATCCTCTATTTTTTCGGCATCCAACATAGCCGCCTCTTTCTCCGAACCTTCTTTATTCCAGTCGAATTTCGTTCCCAAAGTCACTACTTTTTCAAAAGACCTGGTTTCCATACTTTCCAGTCTCAATGCCACATATCCACCCATGCTGTATCCAAAAACCAATGGTTTCTGAATTTCATGTTGTTCCATGAAGTTTTTCAGATTTTGCGCAAAACGCTCAATTGAAAAATCACCTTCTGCATCGGATTTTGTACCATGACCATCAAAATCAAAGGTGTGTACATTGAAATGAGGTGTCAGTTTTGGGATTAACTCCTCAAATTGAATTTTGGCTCCAAGCGCTCCGTGAAGAATGATCAAGTTTTTCATATGCGAAGATAAAAAGAAATCCGTCCTCCGAGGGTTATCGGTAAGACGGATTTTCAATATAAATTTCTAAAGTCGCTTATTGTTTCACCACTCGCTGAACATTATGTCCTTGCGAATTCTTGAAATCAAATAGGTAAACACCACGTTCGAAGTTCTGTAAGGAAACAATTCCCTTATTTTGGATCCGGTCTTTCAAGACTATTTTCCCCTGAACATCATAAACGGTCAATTCGGCATCCGAACCGGAGAAATTGATATAAACCTGGTCGTTGGTTGGATTGGGATAGATATCAAACACATTCGTCTTCATTTCTTCCAAACCAGCCGTAGACACCGAACCGTTCAGGAAATAGATTGCTTCGGTCACTGTGAAGTATTCTCCCAACGATTTATTCGGACAGAACACACTCAACTGCAACCAGTAAACACCGTTTCCATTGTTTAGTACATAACTTGTCGTGTCGTAATTCGATCCGTTGGAATCCACAATGTTCCAGATTACATTCACCGCATTTCCATTTGCCCAGATCGAATCTATGTAGGCAGTGTCAATTCCGTTGTAATAAATATCACAGTTCGTTAGCGTTACACCCAACGAATCCTGAGCCAAGGAATCGATGAATGGGTTATTGAAGACGAAATTAGAATCAACCGGAATCACCACCGGAAGAGAGAGTGTATCTCCGCAATTATCTGTTACATGTAAATCGTGAACTCCGGCACATAAACCGGTTACCAAACTATATCCGTTTGAAGTGATTACTTGTGAACCATTGTCAAAATCCAATTCGAAATCCGCATTTCCTGAAAGATCTATTGCCGCTTCACCCACACATGAGTTTGCATCAGAAGGCATGGAGAAGGAGTTTTCAATAGTAAGTGGAATAGAAGGAATTATCGTCAAGTTTAACGTAACCGTAGAATCGCAACCCGCCGCATTCTGCAACACAAAGGTTGGCGTGTTTGTAGATGATGTGTAGGTATTCCCATCAATCCAAGTTAAGGAATCACAAGCTGTTTGGATGTCTGTTCCACTTGTAGAATGTGTAATCGTTAAGTTTAAAGTAACGGTCGAAT
>NZ_CAMLDC010000021.1 GCF_946478805.1 uncultured Fluviicola sp.
ACCAAAGATAGGTATCACCACCCGAAGCGGTAAGTGTGGTTTGTTGTCCTGCACAGAAGGAAGTTGTTCCGGTAATTTGGGGATTGGGGATTGGATTTACAGTAACAATTACGGGTGCAGATGTTGCTTGTCCGCAACTGTTGAAAGCGGTGACCGTATAGTTTCCGGCTGTTGTAACCGAAATGGATGTGCTTGTTTCTCCGTTCGACCAAAGATAGGTGTCACCACCAGAAGCGGTAAGTGTGGTTTGTTGTCCTGCACAAAAGGAAGTGTTTCCGGCAATTTGCGGATTGGGAATTGGATTTACAGTGAGAATTACGGGTGCAGATGTTGCTTGTCCGCAACTGTTGAAAGCGGTGACCGTATAGTTTCCGGCTGTTGTAACCGAAATGGATGTGCTTGTTGCACCTGTCGACCAAAGATAGGTATCACCACCCGAAGCGGTAAGTGTGGTTTGTTGTCCTGCACAAAAGGAAGTGTTTCCGGTAATTTGGGGATTGGGTAGTGGAAGAATCGTGATTTGTTGCGATACTGAACTGGTCCCGCAGGCATCCGTAAATGTTAAGATGTAAGTTCCGGCGGCTGAAACAGTGATTGATTGGGTCGTTTCTGATGTTGACCAACTATTCCCCGTTGGACTATCGGATGTCAAGGTAACGGATCCTCCCGGACAAAAACTGGTAGGGCCACTTGGCGTGATGCTTGCCAATGCGGAAGGATTGAGTGTTACTGTATGTGAATCGGAAACCGTTCCACAAGAAGTAGTTGTAGAAACAGTATATGTTCCGGCAGCAGTAACTGAAATGGATGGTGTTGTTTCTCCATTGGGAGACCAAGTGTTTCCTGAAGAATAACTGGATGTTAACGTAATGGTTTCGCCACTGCATAAAGCCGTTGGTCCGGAGATAGTGACAGGAGTTGGAGCTGAAAGAATGGTAACCGAAATGGTTTGAGGAGTGCCGGTATTTCCACAAGCATTAGCAGGAGTAACTGTTAAAGTGTAAGTTCCTGGAGAAGCAGTTCCCCAATCAACAGTCATCGTTGATGATCCGGTTGTGCCATTTGTAGTTGTGAAAGATGCTCCGGAAGGGATACCACTCCAAGTATAAGAAATTCCTGTTTCCGGTGTAACGCTGTAGCTTTCAGTACTTCCTGCACAAACAGAAGTGTTTCCGGAAATTGGTGTCACTACTAATGATCCATTTAATTGTGGAGCTGTAAGTGTCACATCATCCAGGAACAATAATTCGTCTGCACGATTGGTAGTGACACTTAAAACGAAGTAGAATTGAGAAACACAAGGAGGAATTGTCCAGGTATAACTGTTTGAAAGAATACTGAATTGGGCATTATTATTACCGGTAGCCAATGTTACGGATCCCTGCGAAACGCCGTTATGAAAAGCGGTAAATGTCAGGTTTTCACCGGCATCCCATCCGGTTCCGTTACAGGAAGGAAAACGATTTCCCCAATTAAAAGTAAGCGTGCGCGAAGATGAATTGCTTGAAGAAATATCCAATGAGTTGAAAGTGAAAGTTCTGGGGGTATTCGGACCATTTCCGCTTCCACCGGCCCAGCAGTTTCCTCCTCCCGTATTTCCACCAACCACCAGGGAAGTTGTTCCGCTCACTTTATTAGGTGATTGGGTAGCTTCTGATAGGGATAATGCAGCAGCTCCCGTAGAAGTAAATCCCCATGGATCTCCCGCTTCACCTCCTTGAAAACCAATGATAACTTGTGCTGAAATAGTGCCTGAAAGAAACAGGAAAAAGAGAAGTGAAATGAGGTGGACAAATTGACCCGAGGAGTGTTTTTCGGAGTTGCAAAATGGTTTCATTGTTTATGATTTACTAACGTTTAGTGCAAAGGTAGATGTGTGAAAATGGAAGTGGATTAAGCGCATGTCAAATAAGCATTAAATCGCATTTAAAATGTTTATTATCAAACATTTAATCGATTTAGTTTTTAAGAAAAAGAACACCTGGAATCAGGAGTGTAAATCGATTGTTCTGATTCCTTGATGATTAAAAAACAAGACAAATCAAATATGTTTAATTCGATTCTCAAAAATGTAAAATGAAATCAACAGAATCTTCGAATAGTTGCTTTGGAAATCACCTGATTCTCCCTTCAAAATCCTTCATAGGAACTTTAAGTATAGATAGCCCGCATATAGAGCATAGATAAAGCATGGATAGAGTATGAAAAGGTTAAGGATTTAACACACAGTTTTACTGCGTTTCACTACTTTTTAGCTTGGTTTTTTAATTGATATGAAGTCCGGATGTCCAAAATTCGAATGTCATGAAATCAAAAAAAGAAACTTCTCAAAAGTGTAAAATCGAAGTTAAAATGAATATAAGTTATTCGTGTTTTCGTAAAGGACCGCTATCCCGATTACCCGATAGGAAGATCGTAAGTTTCACTTCAAAATGCGGGGCACTTATCCGAGAAAAGAACTAGTTTGTTTTTAGAGTTTTCTAGTTGCGAAGATAACTCCCGATTACAGGAAAGATAAATTATTACCTCGAAGCTAAAATCAGCACCTCTTCTTCGAATTCCAACTAAGTAGAAAAAGCCTTTCGTTTCGGTCACCGATCTAGGAAAGTGCTTGTCATTTGGGGTCCTGACCCCGCCTTTCTGTAGATCGGTCAGAAAGGAAAGGCTGCTTGGGGGCTGTAATCGACTGAAGGCAGTTTTGCCTACTTTTTCTGCCTTAGCAAAAAGTAGGAAGAAAAACAGTTCATACTGATACTTTTGAAACAGTTACTCCTGTATATAAAACCTCGTGTTCTTCGTGTACTTTGTGGTTGGAATAAACCACGAGAATCGCCAAGCACAAGGAATATTTTTTAGTTGAAATGAGATCATTGTTGTCCGAGAAAAAAGACCTTCATTTTGTTCCTCTACTTGTTCCATACTCCCTTTAGATACCCTTCAAATCTAAGAGAGGGTAACTTTCGGAAAAGGATCCGATTCTTTATTTGAGGATTGATTTAGCGGAGGGAATGCATAATTACGCGACCTGTAGGAATGTCTAAGAATCTCACAATCGTAAGCCGTCCTCCTGAATGTTATGAAGAAACGCCAACAGGCCCATGCAGTTATCAATCCTGGAAAGTGCTAACCCTGTAGTATTTGCAAAACTACTACAGGGTTGCATTTTGGATCCTGATCCCGTCTTTCCGAGGATAGATCTGTATGGGCTCGTTGGCTGAAAGTTGTAATTGTGCAAAGGCAGTTTTGCCTACTTACCTCAGTATTTGACTTTTTTAGAAAGTCATACTTCGTCTTCATGAGCAGTGCTCATTCTTCTGCCTTAGCAAAAAGTAGGAAGAAAACGAATAATTAGTGTGGAGTTTAAAATTTAACCGTACAATACTAATACTTTTGAAACGGTTGCTCCTGTATATAAAACCTCGTGTTCTTCGTGTATTTAATGGTTGGAATAAACCACGAGAATCGCCAAGCACAGGGAATATATCTTTTAAATGAGAACGCTGATTGGCAATTATCTGATAAGAGACACATGTCCCGAGAAAGTCTCGTATGCATCGGAATGCAATTGCTTCACAGTGATGTTCCAAACATAAGTTCCTTCAGGCACCATTTCACTTTGATAAGTTCCATCCCATCCAATAGTGGAGTCATGAGATTCAAACACCGTTTCTCCCCAGCGATTGTAAATAAGCAAGGTGAAATTTTGAGGATCAAATCCGCTGGAAAATACCGGTTGGAAAGTCTGGTTGAATTCATCTCCATCCGGAGTGAACGCATTCGGAACATAATGGATTAATTCATCCTTGATCGAGATGATTTTGATAATACTGTCCATGCACCCTTCATCATTGGTTGCAACAAGTTTCACTCTGTAAGAACTTGGCGAAGCAGGGTAGGTGAAATCAGGAGCTATTTCTACCGATTGGCCGTTTTCGTAACCGAAGTCCCAAAGGTAAGTGGTAGCATTGGAGCTGGAATTCACAAAATGAACCGTTGGATCGATGACGGAAGGAGTGGTAGGTGAAAAGTAAAAATTTGCTTCAATAGACGGCTTTACTTCTACATTTTGAGTAAGCGTGTTGCTGCAATTGGATGCAGTGGTTACTTTTAATGTTATGGCTTGGGTTCCTGTATTTCCGAACAAATGTCTCGGGTTTTGTTCCGGGGATGTGAATCCATCGTTGAAATCCCAATGCCAGTTAGTGATAATCTCCGGAGATGGAACAGAAGAGGAAGACAAAAATGCCACACTGTCGTTCATACATGGCGCAGTAGAAGAAAATCCGGCTAATGGATTGGAGTGAATAATCACATCTGTTGAAGCTACATTGGTGCACCCGTTTTCATTGATTGTCAAGGTATAGGTTCCGGATAGTGTTGCATCCGAAGGATTTTGGATTTGTGAAGCGTATCCGTTGGGTCCAACCCAGGAGTAAGTTACCGTTCCGGTCGAAGTAGTTGATCCGTTTAATTGAACAGGAACTCCTTCGCAATATGGTCCGGTGTTGGAAACACCAATGGAAGGGATTTGTGAGATGACCGTTACAGACGAAGGAATGCTGGCACATCCTGCTTCGGTAACAATTAAGGTATATGTTCCTGCAATGCTTGCATCGGAAGGATTTTGAAGCATCGAAGTATAACCATTCGGTCCTGACCAAGCGTAAGTGACAGTTCCTGTTGAAGTAGTTGTTCCGTTGAGTTGTAAAGGTATTCCCGGACAGAAAGGAGCGACATAACTTGCCTGAGCCATAGGGATGAGATTGATGACAACAATCGTACTTACCGGATTGCTTTGACAACCATTCGCGCCAATGACTAATTGATAGCTTCCTGCTAAGGTCGCATCCGAAGGATTTTGAACATTGGAAGTATAACCATTCGGTCCGGTCCAGGAATAGGTAACAGTTCCGGTTGAAGTGGTCGAACCATTCAAATTGATTGCATCTCCCATACAATAAGGTCCTGTATTCGATACACTTGCAACTGGAATAGGATTTATCGTAATGGTAGTTGTCGCTGGTGCACTTTGACACCCATTAATTGAGATAACTAATTGATAAGTATATGTTCCGGTTTGTGGAATGTCTGTTGGGTCTTGTGATGTGGAAACAAATCCGTTCGGTCCTGTCCAGCTAAAAGTTGGAGTTCCACCGGATGAAGTTGTTCCATGAAGGAAAACAGTTGAACCTTCGCAATAAGATCCTGTGCTGGAAGCACTCGCAGTAACAACAGCAGGTTCGGTCAATTGAACCGGTGACAAAGTGGTTGAACAACCGCCAATAAACCGAACACGAGGAGTATAAGTTCCCGCTGAAAGATTGTTGAATGTATTTCCAGTTTGCCAACTTATCCCATCCAATGAATACTCCAGATTGGAATCCGATGAGGTAATTGTCAAAGAACCATCGTTTGCGCCGAAGCAGCTGATAGGTGTGTTTGTAACCGATTGAATCGTCGGAGCGGGATCAAGAGTCACCGTATGCGAAGCAGTCACAATTCCGCAGGAAGTCATCGTTGAGACGGTGTACGTTCCGGGTGTTGTGATTGAAATAGCCGAAGCGGTTAACCCGCCCGGTGACCAGGTATTTCCACTTGGATAACTGGATGTCAGTGTGACAATATCGCCCATACATATGGAGCTTGGTCCTGAAATGGTAACGGGAGTGGGTGCCGGAAGAATCGTGACTGAAATGGTCTGAGGTGTTCCGATTACTCCGCAGGCATTTGTTGGAGTAACAGTTAATGTGTAGGTTCCCGGAGGAGTTGTTCCCCAGTTAATACCGATGGAGGAAGATGCTGTTGTACCGTTTGTAGTGGTGAAAGATGCTCCGCTTGGCAATCCACTCCAAGTGTATGAAATTCCGGTCTGGGGAGTTACGCTATAATTTTCAGTGGTTCCAACGCAAACCGAAGTGTTTCCTGAAATCGGGCTTGTCACCAATGAACCATTCAATTGAGGGGCGGTCATTTTTACGTTATCCAGGAATAACAATTCATCCGCGCGATTGGTAGTAACACTTACTACAAAGTAAAATTGATTCACGCAAGGCGGAACCGACCAAGTATAACTACTTGTAAGGATGCTGAACTGGGCATTGTTGTTTCCTGTTGCAAGTGTTATAGTAGCTTGAGCAACGCCGTCATGATACGCTCTGAAAGTAAGATTTTCTCCGCTGTCCCATCCCGTTCCGCTACAAGCCGGATAACGGTTTCCCCAGTTGAAAGTAAGTGTTCGTGTAGAAGCATTGCTTGAAGTGATGTCTAAAGCATCGAATGTGAAGGTTCGTGCCGTTGCCGGACCGTTTCCGCTTCCTGTTGCAAAACAATTTCCTCCTGCTGTATTTCCACCGACAACAATAGATGTTACTCCGCTTATTTTATTGGGTGATTGGGTAGCTTCTGATTGGGATAATGCGGAAGCTCCCGTAGAAGTAAATCCCCATGGATCACCAACTTCTCCGCCTTGAAAACCTACAGTGACTTGTGCCGAAAGTGTTCCGAATGAACCTAGAAAAATAAGTAAAAGAAGCTGTTTCGTGAAAGTAGAAAAGTGAAAAATGGAATAACCGGAAGAGCCCATCATACGAATCGTCATTAATTTGCTGCAAAGGTACGGTGGCAATACTCCGTCGAGATTAAATCCGTGTCAAATAAGTATTAAGTTCTTGTTTAATGGTTTTACAATCAGCTACTTAAACGATTTAGTAAATAACTTGGTAAATGTTTAGTAGTCTTGTCGGGTCGAATAATTAGTCACATCGACAAGATTTTTTTTATCTTCATCCACTGAAAACTATTCACATGCCTCAACAAAAAATCCGTCACTTTTTAAACCAAATAGGGATTTCTGTCATCGAAACGGAACTTCCGGATGATTGCTTTTTGCCGGGACTTTCCATTGAACGGAATGCCATCCTGATGGATCCGCAGCGGATGAAATATCCGGGGGATCTGTTGCATGAAGCGGGACATTTGGCGGTAACGGAAGAAGCGTTGCGTCCCTTGATCGGAACGGAGGAAATGGATCCGGGCTGGCCGAGTGACGGAGATGAGTTGGCTGCCATTTTATGGTCATATGCTGCCCTCAGGCATTTGGAACTGGAACCGGAAGTGGTTTTTCACCCGAATGGATATAAGAACCAATCCGAATGGCTGATTGAGCAGTTTCAATCGGGAAACTATATCGCGCTTCCTTTGCTGGAATGGATGGGATTTTGCCATCAATGCGGAAAGGACGGAGCAAAACCGTTTCCTCACATGCTAAAATGGTTGAGATGAGCAATGATCAAATAACGCGGTATTTAAAGTTTCCCATCCGGTTTGATGCGGAAAGATTGGTGGAAGATTTGTCCCGGGCGATGAAAGCGAAGTGGATTCCTCATTTCAATACAGGTGGTTATGTGGGGAATTGGAATGCCATTTCCCTATATGCAAAGGATGGAAACGAACAGCATATTTTTGCGCACTTGCCAGACAATGCGTTGATTTCCGAAACGCCCCTGATGAAGGAATGTCCCTATTTTAAGGAAGTGCTTGATTACTTCAAGTTTCCCATACTTTCGGTTCGCTTGTTGCGATTGGAAGTGGGGGCGGAGATCAAACCACATACCGATTATGAATTGGGTTATGAGGACGGGCAATTTCGCCTGCACATTCCCATTGTCACAAATCCCGGAATTGAGTTTATTTTGGATGGCGAACAGTTGACGATGCTTCCGGGCGAATGCTGGTACACGAATGTGAATTTTGTGCATTCGGTGGCGAACAGGGGAACGGTGGATCGGGTTCACCTGGTGATCGACGGTGTGCGGAACGAATGGACGGATGCATTGTTTTTTGCACTGGCCCCTGAATCCAGTTTTCAACGCATACGGGAAGAGAATCTGTCCCCGGAAACAATCATCCGGATGCTGGAGGAACTGAAAAACAATCCGCAGATGGCAGATCATCCATTGGTTTTGGAATTGGAAGCCAAATTGAGAGGTCAAGCTAAAATTTGATCAAAACAAAACCAGCTCAATTACACGACAGGAAAAATTTCATAGAATGCTCAGATTGTTACCCGACCTTCCGATTGTTCGGAAGAAGCACCAACCTTCCGGTACGGTTATCAATCCTGAAAAGTGCTATCCCGGCAGTAGTTTTTTTCAAACACTGCGGGATAGCATTTTGGATCCTGATCCTGTCTTTTCCCGGATTGGTCCAGACCGGAAGTTTGGCTGAACGCTGTAATTGAGCAAGGCATTTTTGCTTACTTTTTTTGCCTTGGAAAAAAGTAAGGAAGACAAAGAGAGATTGTTACAAGTGACTTTTCATCAAAGTCATGCTTCTTTCACTAGCAGTGCTACTTTTTTCGCTCTAAAAAAGTAGAAAGCTAACTCCCAAAATTCATTAAAAAAACAATTCGTTTTTGTAACTGAATTATGTTTGCTGACTTTATTTGGAATAAACGGCACCATGGCAGAAAACACAATCGAAACAAAACAAAAAAAGGAACCGGAAAATCAAGCTGAAAACGATCAAATGTCGGAGGTGTTGTGGTGGTTTTCAACGGCGATCAAAGAACTGATCAAGGATTGTACGGTTGATCGCAACCGATATAAGATTTTAGGTTCCGCCATGTTTTTCACCTGGTTATACGCCACACTTGCCTGGGGTTATTTTTGGAGTACCAATTCGGATTCGCCTTTCTTATTTGTTACACTCGGTATTTTTATGGGAGGATTTGTTCTTTCCATCGACCGTGTTTTGGTTTCTTCCATCAACAAGAAAAGGACCAATATTGTAGCAATCGGACTTCGGGTCATCATGGCTTTGTGTATCGGGGCATTCCTGGCACAACCGATTATCCTGTTCATTTTCAGTTCGGATATCGACCGGGAGATCCCGATCTTATTGGATAAGAAACTGGCTGAAAAGAAAATAGAGGTGGAGCAGGTGTACCAATCGCGAAAAGATGAATTGCTGGCCAATAAAAAGAAGCTGGAAGAGGAATTGAAAGCGAAAAGTGATCTGGCGCTTGAAAAGCAAAATGATTACCTGAAGGAAATTGACGGAACAGGAGGATCCGGGAAATATGGGATCGCCGGGATTGCCGAAGCCAAACGGAACGGTTACATGGCTGTGAAAAACGATTTGGATAAGGTTGAAAAAAGCTCCAAAACCGAATTGGAAAAGATTACCAAGGAATTGGACGAGATCAATACAAAAGTGACCAAGAGCGTTTCAGACTTTGAAAAGACCCTGGATGGAAAAGGTTTCCTGATTAAAAAAGAAGCGCTTCAATCCTTGTTCGATAAAGACAAAACGCACGGACTCCAAAATCAATACTACCTGTTAATGGTGATCCTGACCTTGTTCGAGCTGATTCCGATTATCAGTAAACTCTTCATGCCGGCCGGCGCATACGATACCAAAGTGGCTTTGCGTGATGACCTTGAAACGAAAGTTGCAACCCTGGAATCTGAAAAAGAATTTGGAGAAAAGGAACGCGAACTACGGTAAATGATGAATGAATAAATGATCAATTAGCAAGTATGTTTTGTTTTTAAAAGGAAATCCACCTGATAATTTCACCATTGATAATTTATAATTGGTTTTGAATTACCTTTAGATTGAAATATTCAAATATCAATTTACATCATGAAACAACTCATTCTCTTAGCAGTGCTTTTTATCGCAGGAACCGGCTTCTCACAAGTGCTGGATTCCGTGCAGTATTCCATTAACGGACAATCCTTCACCGCGTTTTATGCGAAACCGGCCAAAATAACGAAGAAAACGAAGACTGTTCTGATCGTTCCCGAATGGTGGGGACTGAACGATTATCCGAAGACCCGCGCAATCCAGGTTGCTAAAGAAGGGAATATCGGTTTTTGCATTGATATGTACGGAACCGGGAAGGTTGCAGTGAATCCGAAAGATGCCCAGGCTTTGGCGATGCCGTTTTATAAGGATCCGGAGTTTTCTTATGGCCGGTTCATGGCAGGATACAATCAGGCTTTGAAGGTCCAGGGAGTTGATTCATCCAGGATAGTTGCTATTGGCTATTGCTTCGGCGGTTCGGTGGTGTTGAACGCGGCCAAAAAAGGTGCACCCGTTGATGCAGTGGTAAGCTTTCACGGGAACCTGGATGGAATTCCGGTCGATAAAAGCACATTGAAGGCGGCGATCCTGGTTTGCAATGGAGCGGCAGATTCGTTCGTGTCCGATGAAAGTATCCGGGAATTCAAAAAACAAATGACAGAATCTGGTGCAGACATGACGTTCATTAACTACCCAGATGCCACTCATGCATTTACCAATCCGCACTCAACGGAAGTCGGAAAGAAATTCTCCATGCCGATTTCATACAATGAAGCAGCAGACAAACAAAGTTGGATTGATTTCAACAAGTTTATGAAGGCGAAAGTGAAATAGATTAAAGACATTAGACTGGAGACGGAAGACCTTTATCTTGTTTCACTGATGCAGGTATTCCGTCTTTTATACAGAGTCTAATGTTTTTGAAGAAACAATCCAAAAATCCATTCGCTGCGTATCTGCTCCATGAACTGGACTGAAAAAATTGGCGTATTTGTGATGGCTTTATCGTTAACTGCTTGCTCCACATCAAAAGTGGGATTATCTTACCTGGCACTGGGGGATTCTTATACGATCGGGGAAAGTGTTCCCACTAACAGTAACTTCCCGTATCAATTGGTCGATTCAATCAGTAAAAAAGGAAACCAATACGCAAGCCCCGTGATTATTGCGCGTACTGGCTGGCGTACGGATCAGTTGATGGATGCAATCGAATCGGCACAGCTGAAAAAGGGATACAACCTGGTTACTTTGTTGATCGGTGTCAATAATGAATTCCAGGGACGATCACTGGAAGAATACGAACACGATTTCATCTTGCTTTGTAAGAAAGCCATCGAGTTGGCAGGAAACAAGAAGAAACGGGTGGTTGTACTTTCCATTCCCGATTACGGATATACTCCTTATGGAAAACCGAATCAGAACCGGATTTCTTCCCGGATTGATCTATTCAATGCTTCCAACAAACGGATTTCCGATTCATTGCAGCTGAATTACGTCGATATAACCCCGATTTCGCGTCGAGGGTTGGATGATCCCGATTTGGTTGCCGGTGACGGTTTGCATCCAAGTGCGGAGATGTACGGACTTTGGGTAGAAACGATTTTAAAGAAGATGAAAGACTAAAGACCAAAGACAGCAGACTTGATCTTTTTTGTGAATTCAAGTCTTTTGTCTAAAGTCTTTTGTCTAAAGTCTTATCTTTGCTTCTATTAAAAATCAAAGAAGATGTCACAAATCCCTGCAAATAATCCCGCTTTAAAATCGTGGATCGAAGTTCCTTCCAATTCGGATTTCCCGATTCAAAACATTCCTTTTGGTGTAGTCAGAAGTGAAAACCTGCCTCCGCATGTTGCTTCAAGGATAGGGGATAAAGTGGTGGATCTGAAGACGCTTCACGTGTTGGGATATCTCGAGAATTTACCTTTTGAATTAGCTGACTTTAATACCGATTCATTGAATCCGATGATGAAAAAAGGAAAGAAGGCAGTTCGCGATTTGAGAAACCGGTTGTCCAAATTATTTGATATCAACCAGGCGGATTTACAGAAAAACGAACAGCACGTTGCACAGGTGTTGATTCCCATTGAGAACGTAAAAATGTGTATGCCGGTCCAGATCGGCGATTACACGGATTTCTATTCCAGTAGGGAACATGCAACGAATATAGGGATGATGTTGCGTGACCCTGCAAATGCACTGATGCCGAATTGGTTGTGGTTGCCTGTAGGTTATCACGGAAGATCCAGTTCGATCATTATTTCCGGTGAACCGGTTTTCAGGCCGAAAGGACAAATTAAACCGAATCCGGAAGAACCGCCTATTTATGCACCGAGCAGAAGCCTCGATTTCGAATTGGAAACGGCTTTTATCACTTTTGAAGGAAAACCGTTGGGTGAATCCATTTCAACCACGGAAGCGGAGGATTATATTTTCGGAATGGCATTATTCAATGATTGGTCGGCCCGGGACATCCAGGCTTGGGAATATGTGCCACTTGGCCCGTTTTTGGCGAAGAATTTCGCTTCATCCCTTTCTCCCTGGATCGTTACTTTGGATGCATTGCAGCCCTTCAAGGTCGAGGGACCGAAACAAGATCCGGAAGTGCTTTCCTATTTGGAATATGAAGGACAACTTTCTTATGATATTCAATTGGAAGTGTACATTGAACCGGAAAATGGAGCGGAAACCAAAGTTTGTACCTCCAACTTCAAATACATGTATTGGAACATGGCACAGCAATTGGCGCATCATACCGTGAATGGTTGTAACGTTCGCTGCGGAGACTTGATGGGTTCCGGAACCATTTCAGGCCCGACACCTGATTCATATGGATCCATGATGGAATTGACCTGGAGAGGAGCAAAACCTTTGACCTTGAATGATGGTACTGAGCGTAAGTTTATCCAGGATGGGGACACGGTGATCATGCGCGGTTTTTCATCAAAAGATGGAGTTCGTATCGGCTTTGGAGAAGTTTCCGGGAAAATATATCCACCGAAAGGTTGATTTTTCGGAATGATGTAAGATTTAGTTTTGTACTTAAATTAAATCGTATATCCAATGAGAATTTTAACCAAATTTCTATTCGTTTTTGCCGTCCTGTTTATTGGTTTGGCGTCTTGTTCCAAGGAAAAGAGAATTGAGAGGCAACTAGTGAAAAAAGATGGGAAATGGAAGGTCACTTCAATAGATTACAAGTACTACCTGGACAATTCACTGCAGGAGTCCGCGAATTTTCCCAATGCCGGAACCATTGAGTTCAGCAAAAAAGGGAGTTTTGTAATGATGCTTGCGCTAAATGGTTCTCCTGAAACTTATGGAGGAACCTGGACGAACAGTAAGGATGCCATTACCATTATTTCCGATGGAAATACTTCTGTCCTGAAGATTGTAGATGGCCCCAAGAAAGACAAAATGAGTCTGGAGGAAACGGATTATTACAATGATACCTCAGAAAAAGAAGTGTATATCTATCATCTCGAAAGAGCGGATTGAATAGGGGGAATGAAGGTTTCTGTCCCGACTATATAAAAAAGGAAATAGGATTGCCACTGTTATATGAAAGAAAAGCTCATTTTAGGTGAGCTTTTTTTTATATTAGCTGAAATCAAACAGGTCTGGTATGAAACAGAATTTGAATACGATCATCATTGCAATAGCGGTTATCATTACCGGTTTTTTATTGGCAAACGGATATAAGAATCGCTCCAAGACTGCAGATGCAATCAGCGTTACAGGTTCCGGAGAAGAGAATTTTACCAGTGATCTGATCGTTTGGAGAGGGAGTTTTTCCAAAAAGAATGATGACCTGAAAACGGCTTACAGCGAATTGAACAAAGACCAGCAAGCGATCCGGAAGTACTTGTCTTCCAAAGGAATTAAATCCGATGAATTGATTTTTGAAGCGGTTGATATTCAAAAGGACTTTTTCTACGATTATGACCAGAACGGGCAGTTGCGAAATACGATCTTCAATGGGTATCAATTGACTCAGAATCTGAAAGTCCAGTCGAAAAATGTGGATATGGTGGAACAGGTTTCCCGCGAAGTAACCGAATTGATCGATGCGGGAGTCGAGCTGAATTCCTTCCCCCCTGAATACTATTACACCAAACTGGCACAGCTGAAAGTGAAAATGATCGAATCGGCCACAAAAGATGCGAAGAACCGTGCAGAAAAGATCGCATTGAATGCAGGTGGAAATCTGGGAAAATTAAAAACAGCAGATATGGGCGTTTTCCAGATTACAGGCGAAAACTCCTCCGAACAATTCTCTTGGGGCGGGAATTTCAATACCAGTTCCAAAAAGAAAACCGCCAATATTACCATTCGCTTGAAATACGAGGTGAATTAAATAGGATAGTAAGCCTTCATGATTTTAAGACATTAGGACTGGAATTCACATTAGAAGATGGAATGGAGTCCTGATATCTTGATGTCTTAATATCCTGATGTCATTTTCAATTAACTGCCTACTGTTAACACTTCCTAAATCCAAATGAAAAGCAAGGCTATTTCCTCCTATTTTTGTATCTTAAAAGATTGATTCCGCATAGGCTATGGAAGCTCAGATTGATTTAGAAAAAGAACGATTAGAAATATTAAGCGCTTTTAAAGGACTTTTAAAGGCGACAAAGAATAGAACCCGCCAAGATACCGCGTATATCCGAAAAGCTTTTGACGTAGCAGTGGAAGCGCACAAGGACATGCGCCGCAAATCGGGCGAACCTTATATCTATCATCCGATTGCAGTAGCACGGATTTGTGCCGAAGAAATGGGCTTGGGAGCAACTTCCATTGCTTGTGCACTTTTGCACGATACCGTTGAAGATACACACATCACATTACAGGACGTCGAAGATTTGTTTGGCGAAAAAGCGAGACGGATCATCGATGGGCTGACCAAAATTCCGGACGTTTTCGATCAGAATACTTCCGTTCAGGCAGAGAATTTCCGTAAAATGATCCTGACAATCTCGGATGATTTACGTGTAGTCCTGATCAAATTGGCCGACCGCCTGCACAATATGCGTACGCTGGAAAGCATGAGTAGCGAGCAGCAGATCAAGATCGCTTCGGAAACCAAATTTTTATACGCTCCTTTAGCTCACCGCTTGGGTCTTTACTCCATCAAAACGGAGTTGGAAGATTTGGCGATGAAGTATACTGAAACGGAAATTTATCGCGATATCCAGCTTAAGTTGAAATCAACGGAGGATGTCCGGAACCGTTTCATTCGCCGGTTTGTGAACCCGATTCGCGAAGCATTGAATAAGGAAGGATACCACTTCGATATTAAGGCGCGCACCAAATCGATCTCTTCCATCTGGCGGAAAATGCAAAGCAAGGATCTTCCTTTTGAAGAGGTTTTTGACTTGTTCGCCATCCGGATTATTTTGGATACGCCCATTGAAATGGAAAAGGCCGATTGCTGGAGGGTTTATTCGATTGTAACTGATTTTTATCAACCAAGCCCGGACCGTTTAAGAGATTGGATTTCCACTCCACGGGCAAATGGGTATGAGTCCTTGCATACGACTGTGATGTCCCCGCAAGGGAAATGGGTGGAGGTTCAGATCCGTACCAAGCGTATGGACGAAATTGCAGAGAAAGGATTGGCAGCACATTACCGGTATAAGGAAAATCAAAAAGACGACAGCAAGTTTGATCGTTGGATCTCAGAGATCCGGGACTTGTTGGAAAACCCGGATGTGAATGCCATGGACTTCGTGGAAGAGTTTAAAATGAATTTGTTCCACGAGGAAATCTATGTATTCACACCAAAAGGGGATTTACGCGTTCTTCCCGTAGGAGCCACTATACTGGATTTTGCCTATGATATCCATAGCGACATCGGGAATAAATGTATCGGAGCGAAAGTGAACAACCGCCTGGTTCCCCTGAGTTATCAGTTGCAGAATGGAGATCAATTGGAAATCATCACTTCAAGCAAACAAAAACCTTCTGAAGATTGGCTGAGATTGGCCGGGACAGCAAGAGCCCGTCAGAAAATCAAATCCGCTTTGAACGAGGAGCGTAAAGAAATCGCTTCCGATGGAAGAGAGATCCTGGAGCGCAAGTTCAAGCAATTGCATATTCGCTTCAAATCTGAAAATATCACGGTATTGGAACGATTCTATGGATTTTCTTCAGCAACTGACCTGTATATCCGCATCGCGAAAGGAAAAGTTGACTTGTCCAAACTCCGGGAGCTTGAAAATGTGAATGGACTGATCCAGTTGGAAAAGAAACCGGCTGCAAACAAGGACAAACACGAACTGGATGTGTATCCCAAAATCAATAAAAAGGATGATACCATCATTATCGGAGAAGATTTCAAGAACATCCAATACCAAATGGCGCGTTGCTGCAACCCGATTCCGGGAGATCCGATTTTCGGATTCATAACCATTTCGGAAGGAATCAAGATTCACCGGAACAATTGCCCGAACGCGGAACATTTGCAATCAAAAATGGCTTACCGTTGCATCAAGGCGCGCTGGAGAAGCCAGGATCTGGTGGCACGCGTTGCTGCCATCCGTTTGATCGGTATCGATGATGTGGGAATTGTAAATAAGATTACAGAAGTCATTTCAAAGGAATTGAATGTGAATATGAAATCCATTTCGTTTGAGGCCAATGATGGTTTGTTTGAAGGGAAGATCCATGTACTTGTTTACGATACGGAGCATTTGGACACACTAATGCGCAAATTCGAGCAGGTGGAAGGAGTGAAGCGGGTAGAGCGTTACGATACGAAGGAAGATTGACTCTCTTTTGACGAGCATCAACTGGTTTGTTAAAAGATCAACGTAGCGCCGGATTTAACCGATAATTAACAATCAGGTATCTCGTGTTGTATTAAATTTAGAGGTGAAACTGATTGTTTATGAGACCAATTCTTACCTTCTTGCTGATTTTCTTATTTAGCCTCTCTCATGTTTATGGGCAAAAATGTTCCGGGTCGAAAGGCAATTCGAGTAGCGGTCATGCAGGTGGAGGAAATAAGGTTCCAAAGATGAAAGCTCCACTCAAAGAAGTAGATTTGGATCACCCAGAAACTTTGATGGATGAAAAAGAATACAGCTCTTTTCGTTTTGGTTATGGAGTGAACACGATTGTAGGAATGAATGAAAATGAGGTGAATACTCAAAGATCAAAGGATTTATCTTGGTTTAATGATCGGGTGGGGCATGTATTCGATGTTTCCGGTAACTTGGGAGCACGAAAAAAATGGACGCTTGGTTTTTCATTCGGTTTTCAGAAGTTGGGAAATATAGAGCATATGAAAACGTATTCACCGGAAGAGTATTTGCCTTCCGGAAGTTTGTCTCAAGGAGTTCGTCCATTAACACCAACAATGAAATTAAAGGCCAGAACCTATTCTTCGATGCTTTATACCGAATACGATTTCTTGGATTTCGGGAAGCACTTTAGTTCGTTTGTACGCGGCGAATTGGGTATGACAATTTACCGGGCTTATTCGGAGGTTGATTACCGTGATACTTGTGGTTGTAAGAAAGTGGCTGTTTCCGATTGGGAAATGTCTACTGCATTAACTGCTGGGTTAGGGATTGGTTTGAAATGGGAATACCGGTTTGTAGGGGTTAAAGCACTCATTGCGTATCAAGCACAAACGAAAGTGAAATTTAAAGATCAGGCGTCTTATGCAAATTATTCCTTTGATTTTGATGCGACTAGCTATGATTTTCAGGGAAAACCAAGTGCTAATAAGTTCGCAATACTTAAAAGCGGAGATCAGGTTCCAAGAAGTTACAACCCTTGGTACATTCAATTTATGTTGTATTTCCGCATCGGATCCGATAAATAAAATTACGGAACCTGTTCAAAAACCTCATATCTCGTTGAAAACTTCTTATTAACAGCCGGACAGATCGTGCTTCAGAAGAAAAAAATCACTACTTTTGCCCTTTCAACTTTGTCAGATGCAACAACAAGATCTGCAGTTAACAGTCAGAAACATATTTTCAGCATATTTGGAGCAAAACGGGCACCGGAAGACACCCGAGCGCTTTGCTATTTTGGCTGAAATCTATAATTACACAGGTCATTTTGATATTGAGTCTTTGTATATCAAGATGAAGAATCAAAACTACCGTGTTTCGAGGGCTACCTTGTACAATACAATCGAGCTTTTGTTGGCATGTAACCTGGTGAGAAAGCATCAATTCGGTAAGAACCTGGCACAGTTTGAAAAATCTCACGGATCAAAACAGCACGACCATGTCATCATTACGGATACAGGGGAAGTGATCGAGTTTTGCGATCCGAGAGTTCAAAATATCAAAGCAACTATCGAAGAAATCTTCGGGGTTAAAATCCAACATCATTCGCTTTATTTCTACGGAGTTAGAAACGAAGAGAATGAACAAGGTAAATAATGAGTGCTCAGTTTGAAATAACGAAGTCATCGAATTTTGTATTGGTCAAAATTTCAGGAAGAATTATTTCTGACGAAGGCTTGTCAGCAGCACTTGAACAAATCGAACAGTCGTTATCCGGTGATTTGAAAGCGGTCCTTTGTGATTGTTCCAAATTGGAATACTGCAATAGTACGGGATTGAATTTCTTCGTGCGCATTCTCACAAGATCACGGAAAGTGGGATTGGATTGTGTGTTGGTGAATTTGCAACCGACGGTTAAAAAATTGTTCGAAATATCCAAATTAAACGAAATTTTTAGCTGCTTCAATTCTACAGATGAGGTTGAAGCGAAATTTAATAAAGTCAAATGAAAGTAGATGTTCTTTTAGGATTACAATGGGGAGATGAGGGGAAAGGAAAAATTGTAGACGTTCTTACTCCACAATACGATATTATTGCACGTTTTCAGGGAGGACCGAATGCCGGTCATACACTTGAGTTCGAAGGTATAAAACATGTCCTGCACACAATTCCTTCCGGGATTTTTCATAGTAATGTATTGAATTTGATCGGAAACGGTGTAGTGATCGACCCGGTTGTTTTTCAAAAGGAACTGGAAAAACTGGCACCTTTCAATATTGATATTAAACAGCGTTTGGTTGTTTCCAAAAAAGCACATTTGATTTTGCCGACACATAAATTGTTGGATGCTGCCTCTGAAGCTTCGAAAGGAAAAAACAAGATCGGAAGCACCTTGAAAGGAATTGGTCCGACATACATGGATAAAACAGGTAGAAACGGACTTCGTGTAGGAGATATTTTCCTGCCTTCTTTCAAGGAAAAATACAATACCCTGGTGGAAAAACACCTGAACATGTTGAAACACTACGAAGGTTTTGAATACAACCTGGCAGAATTGGAAGGCCCTTGGATGGAAGGTGTTGAGGTTCTTAAAGGATTGACAGCCGTTGATAGCGAACAATACTTGAATGATGCAATGAAAGCCGGGAAAAAAATCTTGGCTGAAGGAGCTCAGGGAACAATGCTGGATATCGATTTCGGAACCTATCCGTTTGTTACTTCATCCAACACCGTTACTGCAGGAACGTGTACCGGACTTGGGATCGCACCTTCGAAAATCGGGGATGTGATCGGGATTTTCAAAGCATATTGCACACGTGTCGGTTCCGGACCTTTTCCAACAGAATTGGAAGATGAAGTAGGAGAACGGATTCGTCAGGAAGGAAGAGAATTCGGGTCTACAACCGGAAGACCTCGTCGTTGCGGATGGATTGACCTTCCGGCAATGAAATACGCGATTATGATTAATGGCGTTACGGAATTGGCAATGATGAAAGCGGATGTATTGGATAAATTCGATACCATTCGTGCTTGTACGAAATACAAGGTAGATGGAGTGGAGCAGGATTACATGCCTTATGACATCGATGGAGTGACAATCGAACCTGTTTATGAAGATATTCCGGGATGGAATAAAGACCTGACTCAATTGTCTTCTTTTGCAGAAGCTCCGCAAGCATTAAAAGATTATGTGAAATATTTGGAACAACATTTGCAAGTGCCCGTAACAACCGTTTCGGTAGGACCGGATCGCAAGCAAACTTTGGCAACGAGATAATTGAAGTTATTCAATACATATATTTATCGAATTGCGCTTTTTTTAAGCGCAATTTTTGTGTGTGCACAATTTTCGTATAGCCAGGGATCCTGGTTGGAATTATTGCCCGGAGCAAAAAAATTGTCCTACGATGATAAAACCGGAAAACAACGGTTAACGGGTTTTCTGAATTTCAAATACCAGGGAAATGTGATGTTTTGCGATTCAGCACATTACAAGGAAAAAACAGGTGAAGTCTGGGCTTACGGGAAAGTGCAGATCAACAAGGCGGACACGCTCAATCTGTTTTGCGATTCCATGTATTACAATGGAAGGACAAGGCTGGCAAAATTGTGGGGACATGTTCGCATCCGCGATAGGGAATACAAACTGACAACCGATTCATTGGATTACGACGCAAAAAGTTCGAAGGCGATTTACCGGAATAAAGGGAAGATTGAGAATATCACGACCAATGAGGTTCTAAGCAGTGTTTACGGATATTTTTATCCCAACACCGAAGAAGCCTTTTTCAAAGGGAATGTCGTGTACAAGAGTGATGACTTGAGGTTGACCACTGACACGATGCATTACAATTACCTGGTCCATAAAGTGTTTTTTTACGGACCAACCGTTGGAGTTACAAAAGACTCGAAATTCTATTGCGACAAAGGTTGGTATCACGTAGAAACGGAAGAGGGCCTACTGACCAATAATGCGAAGATAGAACAAGCGCCAAGGATTATTACCGGGGATAGTTTGTTTTATGCTCCAAAACGGAAGTTTGCGGAAGGAAGAGGAAATGTTCAAATGCTCGATACAGCGCAAAAAGTGCAATTCAATGCCGGATTTTTCACCTCCGATGGAAACACCTTGAAAGATGTCCTGACGGATTATCCCTTGATCCGCATCATGAAATCCAAAGACACGCTCTTTTTAAGGGCGGATACCTTGATTCATTTGCGGGATACTTTAGAGAAAACATTGCGGATCCGGGGCGGACAAGATGTACGGATCTTTCAAAATAATATCCAGGGAGTTTCCGATTCATTGGATTATAAAAAAGCAGATGGAGTAATGGATTTGTGGGGGAATGCCCATTTTTGGAGCTACAATTCCGAACTGACCGGAGATACGATCCGTGTATTCATAAAGAACGATACGCTGATCGATAAAGCACATCTGTTTCCCCGTGCTTTTGCTGCAAATGAACTGGATTCCGGGAGATATTACAATCAACTTTCAGGCAAAGAGATCTGGTCGTATTTCAAGAATAATGAATTGATCCGATCGGATGTGAACGGTCAGGCGAAAACTATCTTTTATCCGGAAGAAGAGGAAAAGACGGATTCAGCAATTGTAGTGAAACGTCTTGGATTGAACCGGATTTATTCATCGGATCTGAAGGTTTATATGGATAGTGGAGAAGTAAAAGGGATTTCCTATATCAATCAGCCTGACGGGAAATTTTATCCAATAGATAAGATCGATCCGGAAGAACAGTTTTTAAAGGAATTCAAATGGAATCCGATGCTTCGACCTAAAACGTGGCAAGAATTGCAAGAGCCTAGGAAAGTTCCGAAAGAATTGGTCGAGGATAAAAAGGAGCCAAACGGAAGGAATAAGTAAATTCTGAAATTTAATTCATTTTTGAAAGTTTCCCGGCAGGATCAACCCGATAATTTATAAACCCGTTTTCAGTTTCCTCCACCACTATTTTTTCATCCGGTTTGATTTCAAAGAAACGGTATTCAGTCAGGATTTTTCCATTTCCATCCATCAAGGCAAAATTGTAGTTGCTGTTTTCATTTTCGTTATCGGATTTTCGTTGAACAGCATACAGTTGATCCGTTCCTTCAGAATAAAGTGCGATCACTTGTTGAAATCCATTTCCGCCGATCAGCTGACCGATCGAATTCATGACACCCATAAATTTCTCTTCGATGACCTCGGAATCAATCTCCGAATCCATAGTTGTAACCAATGAATCGTATTGGGAAAGTTCCTCTGCTTTCTGCGCAATGGCCAATTTAGGCAACGTTGAAGCCAAAGTGGAACGAAGGTTTGAACCGGCTTCGAATACAAACTGGCCGTTCCCGACGGAATGGATGCTTTTAAAGATCGGAGGGAGGAGGATGGTTCCCTTTGTATCGATGACGCTTGTTTGATTGTGGAAAAAGACTTGTGCATACCCGTATTGAAAATCATCGGCAGAGGTGAATCGTTCCTTGATTTCGAAATCGCCTTTCCGATCAATAAAACCGATCAGGTTGGATTTGCTCGCTGCTGCCAATCCTTCTGAAAAAGGCGCTGCATATAGGAATTTGTGCTCAATCACCACATGGTTTTTCTTATTGATAAAACCATATTTCCCGTTCAACTTGGTAAGAAAAAGCGATTCGGTGGGTGCAAACATCTCGTCGTATTCAAAAGGAATAATGATTCGGCCCAAGGTGTCAACCAATCCGAATTTCTTATCCTTGTTTTGTGACCCGATAATCAATCCATCTTCCAAGGAAAGTAAACTGTTGAATTGACAAGGAAGCACCATTTTGAATTGATGGTCATAATACCCCAACGAATAGGAGCGCTCGAAACCGTTTGATTTATTGATCTTGAAAACAAACAAACCCAAGTCATTTTCGATGATACGGCTGTAAACAAAAGGAACTTTCGTCTGGCCTTTTTCCGTGATTACTCCATATTGTCCTGCAGCATTTTTAGAAATGAAGCAGGTTCCGTTGTAAATGGCTTTGTGATCCATCTCTTCCTCAAATTGCGCAAGAGAAAAGAAGGATTTGAAAATGATGAATCCTATTAAAATGAATCGGTTCAATGCTCTATTTCTCCTTTCTCGGATAGAATTATTGCGATTCCTCGCGTGGATTTGAACTTGGAAAAGACAATGACCATGATCACGGTGATCGGGACACTGAGGAACATACCCGGCAATCCCCAGATGAATCCCCAGAAACCGAGTGCCAGAATCACAACAAGCGGGCTTACGTTCATAGTATTCCCCATGATTTTTGGTTCTACAATATTTCCGGCGATGAATTGAATGGAGCCGACACTAAACAGGATAATGAGTGATTCGCTATAGCCTCCGAATTGGATGATGGAAAACAGTGCGGGAAGAAAGGAGCTGATCAATACTCCGAAAAAAGGAATAAAGCTGAAAACGAAGACCAATAATGCCCAAAAGAACGGTGCATTTAGCCCGGTTAATGTAAAAATAGAATAGGCAATGGTGGATGAAATGAGCGCAATGAGCGATTTGATTCCCAAATAATTCGTGATGGCCTTTTCAATTCTTTGAGTAATTTGGAGACGTTCATCGTACGCATCCTGGTTGGGGTACATGGCTTTTACCTTGTTCTTGAAAGACGATTCTTCCATGATGATGAAGAGCATGTAAATCAAAACAATCACAACATTGGAGATAACAGTCTGTAAAGATGTAATGACGGAAGAGATGTATTTATTGATCAAATCATTCGAATTGAAGCTCTTTGTAATGTCTTCGATTTTGTAAGATGAAAGGCTGTCAAATTCTTTCATGATTGTTGTGAAGTTCTTGTTGTAGACGTCGTAGTATTTGATCAATTCCTGGATGTTCCGTTCGAAAATGAAACCGATTATCCAAATCAGGAAAAATAAAATAGTGGTACTAAACAATGTTTTGAGCCATTTTGGAAACCACTTGTCTTTTAATCGGATGATATAGAAAAGTGAACGGATCTTACGCATCAAGAGCCACAGGATAATCCCGAAAATGAGCGGGATAATCAGACTTCGGCCCAGATACAGGATAATTACGGCAATGGAAAAAATGATCAGCGCATGGCTTGTTGTCTGTACTTTCGGTATTTTCTGAGAAGTATTTTCCATATTTCTTTCGAAATTAAGAAAAAGCTCGGTGCAATTTCGATTTTAGAAAATTATAACAGGAAAAACGCCATTTGTCGTCCCATATTTATAGGGAAACAAATGGCGTTTCGATTCGGTTAAAGGAACTTATTTCAACAACTCAATTACTCCTGCTGCACCTTGTCCGGTTCCAACACACATAGTTACTATTCCGTACTTTTGTTTTCTTCTGCGCAGCTCATTGATCATCTGAACAGTCAGTTTTGCTCCGGTACATCCAAGCGGGTGACCCAATGCAATTGCTCCACCGTTTACATTTACAATATCCGGGTTCAAACCAACTTCACGAATGACAGCCAATGATTGAGATGCAAATGCTTCGTTCAACTCGAATAAGTTGATGTCGTTCAGGTTCATTCCGGCTTGTTTCAAAGCTTTTGGAATAGCATCTACCGGGCCGATTCCCATAATGCGCGGTTCCACACCTGCGACGGCATAGCTTACCAAACGAGCGATCGGTTCGATGTTTAATTCTTTCACCATTTTCTCGGACATGACCAGCACGAATGCTGCTCCGTCGGAAGTCTGAGAGGAATTCCCGGCTGTTACACTTCCTTGTGCATCAAAAACGGGACGCAGTTTACCCAAACCTTCAATAGTTGAAACACGTGGACCTTCATCCGTGTCGACATTGTATTTTTTAACTTGTCTTTTTTCGTTTTCATCCAGGAAGATATTTTCCACTTCAATCGGAACAATATCTTCCTTGAATTTTCCATCCGCGATTGCTTTCAAGGCTTTCTCATGAGAATGTAACGAAAAAATATCCTGGTCTTCACGACTGACGTTGAATTGCGTAGCTACTGCCTCGGCCGTTAATCCCATTCCCCAATACCAGGTCGGATTTTCTTTTGCAACTTTCGGATTCGGGACAATTCTCCAACCTCCCATTGCCATTATTGACATGGATTCGACTCCGCCCGCAATAATACAGTCTGCCATTCCGGCTTCAATTTTTGCCTGGGCGATTGCGATGGTTTCCAAACCGGATGAACAATACCGATTCACGGTCATTCCCGGAACCTTGTCTGTATTCAGACTCATCAAAGAGATCAAACGCCCGACGTTCAGTCCTTGTTCGGCTTCCGGAGTGGCATTTCCAACGATCACATCGTCGATCCGCGTTTTTTCTAATTGAGGAACGCTTGCAACCAAGTGCTCAATCACACGGGCTGCCAAATCATCAGGTCGGAAGAATCTGAATCCTCCTTTTCCTGCTTTTCCTACTGCTGAGCGGAATCCCGCTACGATATATGCTTTACTCATTTTTTTAGATTTGAGACGAAAGACGAAAGACAAAAGACTTTAATTCATTTCTTTTGCTTTAGTCTCGTCGTCTTAATTATTAATTTTTTGTTTGAATCCAGTTATCATTCGTTGTAAGTTTTGACACTTTTCAATAATTAATTCATTATCTATTTGAAATAGATCCTGAGCAATTATCAACTGAGTTTCCAATTCAAAACTTGATCCCAAAGCGATGTCTAAAAAGTGCGAAAATTCTTTAATAGAACTGCGACTGCTTCCTTCTGCAATATTTGACGGAACAGAAACTGCGCATCTAGTTATCTGTGACTTCAATCCGAAACGCTCGTCCACAGGAAATAAGGCGATAATTTCATAAACTTCCTTTACGATGTTCATGGATTGTATCCAAATTTCCAGTTTTCTAAAATTATGTTTCGACATTTTAATCAAGTCTTTAGTCTATCGTCTCAGGTCTTCAGTCTTTTTAATTCCTCAAAATTCTCCCAGATTTCACCAAACTTTCCAAACGTTCCAAAGTCTTGCGTTGCTGACACAATTCCACAAATGCTTTGCGCTCCAGGTCCAATAAATATTGCTCGGAAACCACCGTGTTTTCGCTTAGATCGCCACCGCACATAACCCAGCCCAATTTCTCAGAAATAACTTGGTCGTGTTCTGACATGTAGTGTCCTGATTTCATCGAATTTGCACCGACATAAATGATTCCCAGCCCTTCCTGGCCAAGAACGGTGATGTTCTTTTCTCTTTTTGGAGCGATGTATCCTTTATTTGCCAATTCCAAAGCCGCAGCTTTTGCCTGGGTCAATTGATATTCGCGTGAAACAACCACTTCGTCAGTTCCAGGGCGTAAATAACCTAAGTCAAATGCTTCATAAGCAGAAGTGGAAACTTTCGCTTGTCCGATTGAAAGGAAACGTTCGCGCAACCTGTTGATCTTGATATCTCCCTCTTTCAATTCTTCCGAGAAACGTTTAGCGAATTCTTTAGAACCACCACCACCCGGTATCAATCCGACTCCAAATTCAACCAAGCCCATATAAAGTTCGGCATGAGCTACCACTTTATCCGAATGCATGGATAATTCACAGCCACCACCCAAAGCCATATTGTGCGGAGCAACTATCACTGGAATATTTGAATAACGAACACGCATCATGGTATCCTGGAATGCTTTTACGGCAAAATTCAATTCATCATAATCCTGTTCGGCAGCCATCATGAAGATCATCCCTACGTTTGCTCCGGCAGAGAAGTTTCCGCCTGTATTGGAAATAACCAAGCCTTTGTAATCTTTTTCAGCGAGTTCGATGGATTTATTGATTCCCTCGATTACACCACCACCGATCGTATTCATTTTCGTATGGAATTCCAGGTTCAGGATCCCATCGCCCAAATCCACCAAGGTAACATCCGAATTCCCCCAAACTTTGTTGGTCTCGCGCAGAGCATCCAGCATCACTAAGTGCTCCGTACCCGGAATAATTTGATAAGTTTTTGAATTGATGTCGTAGTAATATTTCTTACCGCCTTCGGACTTGTAGAACGAATTATTTCCGGCAGCAACAAGTTCTTTAACCCATTCCGCAACGACATATCCTTCACTTTCCGCCAATTCAATTCCTTTCTTGACACCGATCATATCCCAGTTTTCGAAAGGTCCATAAGTCCAGGCGTAACCGGAACGAATAGCATCATCGATACTGAAAAGTACATCTGAAATTTCAGGTACACGTTGAGAAATATATGCAAATAGGGAAGCGTAGTGTTTTCTCAATAAATCTCCGGCTTTTGATTTATCCTGCAATAACATGCCTAATCGGGTTTTTAGATCCGGAGCCTGTTTTGCCATTTCCAGCACTGGGAATTTAGCCTTCTGCATCGGGCGGTATTCCAATGTTTCCAAATCAAGCGCAAATCGGTTGACATTACCGGAGGCATCTTTTTCCTTATAGTAGAATCCTTTTTTGGTCTTGTCTCCCAGGAATTTATTTTCGATAAGGAAGTTCAATACTTTCGACTCCTTTAAATCCTTTACCATTTGGTCGTTTGGTAGATTAGCCTGCAAACCTTTGGTAACATTATAGGCGGTATCCAAACCTACCAAATCGCCCAACTTAAAAGTTCCGGTTTTAGGTCGTTCAAGAATTGCACCGGTTAACGAATCCGCTTCTTCGATGCTCAGGCCAAGTTCCTGGGTTAATTCCATGACTTTCGCCATCGAATAAACTCCGATACGGTTTCCGATGAAGCCTGGAGTATCTTTACATAAGACAGTTTTCTTTCCAAGGATTTTGGAACCGAAGGTCATATAGAAATCAATGATCTCAGGAGCCGTTTCTTTTGTTGGAATGACTTCCAATAAAGGCAAATATCTTGGAGGATTGAAAAAGTGAGTTCCTGCGAAATGTTTTTTGAAGTCATCCGATCTTCCGTCCAACATCAGGTGAATCGGAATTCCGGAAGTATTGGTGGAGATCAATGTTCCTGGTTTACGGAATTTCTCCACATTCGTAAATACCTGTTGCTTGATATCAAGACGTTCGATAACGACCTCAATGATCCAATCGACCTCGGCAATTTTGGTCATATCGTCTTCAAAGTTCCCCGTCTGGATACGCGAAGCAAAAGACTTGCGGTAAATAGGCGAAGGATTGGATGTTAAAGCAAACTGCAAGGCATCATTTACAATGCGGTTCCTTACAGCTTTACTTTCAAGTGTGAGTCCTTTTGCTTTTTCAGCATCATTGGGTTCTTTTGGAAGGATGTCAAGAAGAAGAACTTCGCACCCGACATTGGCAAAGTGACAAGCAATTCGGGATCCCATAACTCCTGATCCTAAAATCGCGACCTTTTTAATGTGTCTATTCATAATTGATTTTTTAATTGAATCCGCTTTGACGGATATATATTTCACTCTGATGGATTCGAGTTTTCCTCGTCCAGGATTTCTTGAATTTGATTGACCACCGACTCGAAAATGTCGATGTGTTCTTTTGGAATACGCTCAATCACCTTGTTGTTGAATTCGAAAACGACATCACGTGCGATGTAACGTGCTTTCAATCCTTCATCTGTAAGGAAAATTCGAACGATTCGTTTGTCCAGTTTGTCTTCTTCGCGGCGAATGAACCCTTTTTCTTCCATTGTTTTCAATGTTCTTGAAAGACTGGTCGGTTCCATTCCCATTCTAGGGCCTAATTGAGTGCTTGGAGTTCCTTCCCGATCAATATGAAGAAGGATAAAACCAACAGACATACTAATTCCATAGCTGTTTGCTCGTTGGTTATACATGCGCGACATTTTGTGCCATGTTAATCGAACATCTAAGTCGATGAGGTATTGGGGTTTATTTTGCATACTGTGAACTTGACACGAATATACAAAATAATACTATGTATGCATAATAAAAATGCTATTTTTTTTGCGAGGGTATTACCAGAGTTCTGGGTGGCGGAAAACAGTTCCGTTAAATCTAGCAATAATTTTTTGATTTTGGTTATAAACAATTGATTCATAGCGTCCAATTGTTTTTCCGCAGTTGATTTCCTTGCAGATAACGAGGAGTTCATCATTTACCGATACAGGTGCAATGTGTGCGATTGAGGTTTCAATGCTTACTGCTTTTTGCCCACGACTATTTGCTGCGAAGGCCAATGCGGAATCTGAAATGGAATAGGAAATACCACCGTGAGCAGTTTGATGTCCATTCACCATTTCAGGACGAACAGTCATGGATAATTTACAATATCCGCGACCAACTTCAAGAATTTGGATGCCTAACCAGTGTGAAAAGGCATCCTTACTCATCATTTCATTGACAATATCTTGAGGTTCTTTCATTTTTTATTAGTCCAATGATCTTGAAAGTAGTGAAATCATTGCTAAAATGACAATGAACAATTGTGTTGCTGTTTCATCATCCAGAGTCACACCTTCGGCGTCTTCCATTCCAATTTCCATTGCCATGAATTTCACTAAGTCGGGTTGATCTGAAAACTCTTCCAAAATAGCCTCGTCTTCATTTTCAAAGTACTCATCCAATAACTGGAAATAAGGCTCTTCAAAACTGTCGATTAACTCATCGGTCACGCTTTTCGGGTGCAATCCAGCTTCAGAATATGCCTCCAAAACCACTGTGAAGTAGTAAATCAACAAACTTTCTAATCCTTCGTTCTGATATTCCTGAGCTGCAGACATGATATATCCCAAAAGCACAGGTTGTGCAGTTGTTTGCGCTTCGGATAACCTGTCTAATGCATTATCATCTAAGCTATCAACTTTTTGGATAGCTGCTTCAATATGTCCTATGGAGACTTGTGCCATGTATAATTATTTTGGGACAAATGTACAGTAATCTTTAAAGAAATACTTCCATTTGTGCTTTTCATTTCCTGGAAATTGTGTTGTCGAAAATCTATAAAAATCAACAACTTTGCGAATTGGATAAATACTATCTTTGAAGCATGGCATTTTTTACAAAAGACTATCTTGATTTCTTTATTGAATTAGCTGCTAACAATAATAAAGATTGGTTTGATCTGAACAGGAAGCTTTATGAGAATTCGGTAAAGAAACCTTTCGCAGATTTTGTCCAGGCTTTTATCAATCATTTGGCGAAGTCACATCCAGGTTTTAAAGACCTGACGGCATCAGAATGCATTTTTAGAATCAATAGGGATATCCGTTTCTCAAAAGACAAGACGCCTTATAAATTGATGTGTTCTGCTGTTGTTGCGCCAAATGGCAAGAAGTCCAAGAGTATTCATGGAGTTTATTTTGAATTCGGACCGGAAGAAGTACGTGTTTATGGTGGTGTTTATGAAATTGAAAAAGACGATTTATTTTTAGTTCGTGAAGGAATTGCTCATAATCTGAAAGAATTCAATACATTGATCACAGACAAAAAATTTGTGGAGGTGTTTGGTGAGATTCGGGGAGAGCGAAATAAGATCGTTCCTAAAGAATTCAAGGAAGAAGCCGAAAAGCAGCCGTATATTTTAAATAAGCAATGGTATTTCTTTACCAAATTTGATGCGGAGTTGATCTTGAAAGAGAATCTGATGGAAACATTAGATAACTGTTTTCAGGTCGGTTTACCGCTTGAAACATTTTTTAATAAATTTATTCAAAGACCCTAATTTATGAAGAATTATTTTGGATTAACCCTGTTTGTAATCCTTGGATTCAGTGCGATTGCACAAAAGAAACAATTGTCACTTTCTGATGCTGTAATGCAACAAAACAGAGCTTTCAGAGATGAGCAGTGCAATTCGATTACGTGGATTCCGGGAACTGATAACTATGTTTATGTAAGCAATAATTACCAGACAATGTATCAGGCTTCTGTTAAGAAAACGGAACCTGAGCAAATTTTGACCATTCAAGAAGCAAATACCGCATTGGGAGCCCAGTTGTACAACTTCTACGGTTTTTCTTTTCGCAATGCAGATGAGATTTTGTTGACAGATGGGAACAATTATTACTCGTTAAACCTGAAAACAAAAACAGGTTCCAAACTGGTTTCTGTTGTCGAGGCAGGTACAAACGCAGAATACGAAATGGTAAGTGGAAGCGTGGCTTATACAATTGAGAATAATTTATGGATTGTCAATTCCAAGGGGGATAAAATCGCAGTTACCTCTAATACGGATAAAAATATTGTTTCGGGTCAAACATATGCGAGAAGTGAGTTTGGGATTACAGACGGGATCTTTTGGTCGGGGAAAGGGACTTACCTGGCGTTTTACCAGAAGGATGAAACAGATGTGAAATCCTATCCCCTTGTTGATATCACCAAAACTCCGGCTGAATTGATGAATATCAAATACCCGATGGCAGGTCAAGGTTCCGAAAAACCGAAGGTTGGGATTTATTCCGTTTCTAGTGGGAAAACAATTTTTATTTCTCCGAAAGGAGCTGTAGATAGCTATTTGACGAATTTGTGCTGGACACCGGATGAAAATTTTGTCCTGATTGCGGAAGTGAATAGGGAGCAAAATCATATGTGGTTGAATCAGTACGATGCAAAAACGGGATCTTTTGTGAGAACGGTTCTGGAAGAGCAGAATGATAAATGGGTAGAACCAGAACATCCTGCGTTTTTCCCTTCAGCGACCTCGAACAATTTCATTTGGATTTCCGAGAGAGATGGATTTAATAATTTGTATTATTATTCGATTGACGGAAAATTGATTAAACAATTGACAGCGAACAAGTTTGTGGTAAAAGAAATTTTACAATCTGTCAATAAAGGAAAGGACATTGTATTTGCCGCGACTGGAACAAGTCCGCTAAACACCTTGTATTATGTTGTGGACCTGAACGGGAAACAACGTTGTTTAACTTTAGAGGAAGGGACACATGGAATTGTGATTAATGACATGAGCACCTATTTAATCGATCAGTACTCTTCTCACTCGGTTCCTGGTAAAGTTGAATTGAAAACAATTACCGGAAAAATAACGAAAACACTTTCTGTCTCGAAAAATAAGTTGGCTGAAGTCCGAATCGGAACGGCGGACATTGGACAAATCAAGGCGGAAGACGGTTCTGTTTTATATACACGTCTAATCAAACCAAGTAATTTTGACCCGAATAAGAAGTATCCGGTAATGGTTTATGTTTATGGAGGACCACATGCCCAAATGATTACGAATTCGTGGCTGGATGGAGCTAATTTGTGGATGTATTGGATGGCTGAACAAGGTTATTTGGTGTTTACATTGGATAACAGGGGTTCGGGTGAACGTGGTTTTGCTTTTGAAAGTCAGATCCACAGGCAATTAGGAGTTGTCGAGATCAAGGATCAAATGAAGGGAATTGATTATTTGAAATCATTGGATTATGTAGATACTTCCCGTTTTGCTGTTCATGGATGGTCTTTCGGTGGCTTTATGACTACCTCATTGATGTTAAAACAATCGGAAACATTTAAAGTTGGTGTTGCAGGCGGTCCGGTTACTGATTGGAAATACTATGAAGTGATGTACGGAGAACGTTACATGGATCGCCCGGAAGAAAACCCGAAAGGGTATGAGGAAGCATCTCTTTTCACTCACGCTAATAAATTGAAAGGTGATTTACTGTTGATTCACGGAACGGTTGATGATGTTGTTGTTCCGCAGCAGAACGATGCATTGATAAAAAAGTTTATTGAATTAGGAATTCAAATTGATTTCTTTCATTATCCGATGCATAAACATAATGTGGTTGGAAAAGACCGCGTTCACTTGATTCAAAAAGTACTCGATTACATTATTGAGAATAATAAATAAAATGTGTTGGGAAAAAGAGGGAATTACCCTCTTTTTTTTGAACTTAATTTAAATATGACTAAATTGGTCATGAAAATTGAAGTCAATAATGAGGCATATTCTTCAAAAAGCCAGAAAATCAAAAGGGATTCGTTCGCGGGAGCTTGCCAATTTGCTTGGTGTAGATCAATCTTTGATTAGTAAATTCGAGAATGGAAAGCGAACGCCTACTGAGAGTCAAATTATTCAATTGTCAAATATACTTTCAATCGATCGGGATGAATTAATGAAATCATGGTTGATGCAAAAAGTGCTTACGGATGTGAAGCAATATGTATTCGCTGATGAAGTCTTGATGATGGTTCAGGAAGAATTGGCAAGCTATCATCCGAGAAGAGAGTTTGATGATTTGTCTATTGAAAAGACATTAGAGGAAATAGACGGATTAAAAAAGCAATTGGACCAAATACGTGCGTTCGAAAACTACCGGATAACCGAAGCATTGGAATTAGAATATACTTTTGAAAGTAACCGGATAGAAGGGAATACTCTGACGCTTCGCGAAACGGACTTGGTAATTAATAAAGGACTTACGGTTTCTGGGAAAAGTATGCAGGAGCATTTGGAGGCAATTAATCACGGAGAAGCGATTCATTATGTGAAAGATTTGGTTTCCAAAAATTCGATTTTGACCAAAAGAGAACTTTTAGGATTACATAATTTGATTCTTCGTGGAATAAACCAGGAAGAGGCGGGGAGATATCGCAGGATTCAGGTAATGATCCAAGGTAGTAGTCATCTTCCTCCGGCTCCTTATCTTGTTGAAAAGCAAATGGAAGATTATTTTATCTGGTATGAACGAAACAGAAGTTTGTTGCATCCGGTAGTTTTGGCAGCCGAAATGCATGAGCGCCTAGTTACAATTCATCCATTCATTGACGGAAATGGAAGAACCTCCCGTCTAATTATGAATATGATCTTATTACAGCATGGTTTTGTGATTGCAAATATTAAAGGAGACAACACCTCGCGTTATGCTTATTACGAGGCTTTGGATGAGGTTCAAGCTTCTGGAAATAAAGATTCTTTCATCCGTTTCATTGCAGAAATAGAAAAGCAAAGTTTGGAGAGATACCTTTCAATCCTGAAGTAAAAAATGCCGTCTTGTTAGGAAATGATACCGATTATTCTTGTGTAATTCGGTTCATTTCCTTTTTGAATCTTATCTTTGTTACAAAAATACCCCAAGATGGCAGATACTCTTTCGAAGACCATGAAATCTACTATTAAGACAAGTAAAGATGTTTTGTTAAAAGCCTTTCGTTTGATGGCTACAGCTAAAACATTAGCAGAAAAATATGAAGCAAACAAAGAAGTTACTGCGAAATACGTGCACGCTACTTCCAGAGGTCATGAAGCAATTCAATTAGCTGTTGGTTTACAGTTGAAACCGCAGGACTGGGTGTCTCCATATTATCGTGATGATAGTATTCTGTTAGGAATTGGAATGACTCCATATGAGTTGATGCTCCAGGTTTTTGCAAAAAAAGATGATCCGTTTTCGGGTGGTAGAACTTATTATTCGCATCCTTCCCTAAAAAGAGATGACATGCCTAAAATTCCTCATCAGTCATCTGCTACGGGAATGCAGGCAATTCCTACAACCGGAATTGCAATGGGTATTCAATACAAGGAGAAAACAGGAATTGCAGAAGATTATAACGGGGAGAATCCGATTGTAGTTTGTTCTTTAGGGGACGCATCTTGTACTGAAGGAGAAGTTTCGGAAGCCTTCCAGATGGCAGCACTTAAACAATTTCCAATTGTTTATCTGGTTCAGGATAATGGATGGGATATTTCTGCAAATGCAACAGAAACAAGAGCTCAGGATATTACACATTATGCCCAAGGATTTAAAGGAATCGAAGTAAGAACTATTGATGGTAGTGACTTTGATTTATCCTTTCAAACAGTTCAAGAAGTCTTTGAGATCGTCAGAAAAGAAAGAAGACCTTTTATCATTCATGCGAAAGTTCCCTTATTGGGGCATCATACCTCGGGTGTTAGGAAAGAATGGTACCGTGATGATTTGGAAGAGGCGGCAACCAGAGATCCTTACCCGAAATTGAAGGAGATTATTCGTGAACTGGAGGGTGAAGCGGAACTAATCAATGTTGAGGCGGAGGTTCGAAAATTGGTGGATGAAGAGTACGATAAGGCGTTGAATGCAGAGGATCCGATTCCATCCAGTGTTACGGACTTTATTTTTGCTCCAACACCAATTACGGAGGAAAAAGGAGAGAGAGAACCGGCCGGAAAGAAAAAAACGGTCATGGTTGATAGTGCTTTATTTGCTGTGCGTGAAATTATGTCGCAACATCCGGAAGCTTTACTTTATGGACAAGATGTTGGTGGTCGACTGGGAGGAGTTTTCAGGGAGGCTGCAACACTCGCTCAGACGTTTGGAGACGACCGTGTTTTTAATACACCGATTCAAGAAGCATTTATTATCGGATCAACAGTTGGAATGTCGGCTGTAGGACTAAAACCTTTTGTGGAGGTTCAATTTGCAGATTACATTTGGCCGGGACTAAATCAGTTGTTTACTGAGGTTTCGCGTTCCAATTATTTGTCCAATGGGAAATGGCCGGTTAGCTGTGTCGTTCGGGTTCCGATTGGAGCTTATGGTTCAGGTGGGCCTTACCATTCTTCAAGTGTGGAATCTGTATTGGCAAATATTCGCGGAATAAAAGTCGTTTATCCATCTACAGGTGCTGATTTGAAAGGGTTATTGAAAGCAGCTTATTATGATCCGAATCCTGTTGTGATTTTAGAGCATAAAGGGTTGTACTGGTCTAAAATTCCGGGGACGGAAGGAGCAATGTCCATAGAACCGGATGAAGATTATATCATTCCGATTGGAAAAGCGCGTATTGTTCAGGAGGCTTCGGAACCAGCAATTGGGAACGGAGAGTCTTGTGTAGTCATTACCTATGGACGCGGGGTTTACTGGACTTTAGAAGCTTCAAAACAGTTTGAAGGGAAAGTGGAGATTTTGGATTTGCGATCGATCAATCCATTGGATATGGAGGCGGTTTCTGCTTCTGTTGAAAAGCATGGAAAGGTTCTATTGGTAACCGAGGAATCCGTTGAGGCATCTTTCACACTTGGTTTGGCAGGACGAATTCAAAGAGACTGTTTTCAGTCGTTGGACGCTCCGATTGGCTTGGTGGGTGCGATCGATACTCCGGCAATCCCATTGAATTCAACATTGGAAGCTGAGCTATTGCCGAATGCAGATAAGGTGAAAACTGCCCTTGAAAAATTGTTAAATTATTAATACATGAACCAAAACCATCCACCCAGAATCAAAGCAATGTTAAGCCGTATGGAATTGGTTAAGACTGATTTTTCAGGAATAACCATGTCTATTTCACTTGATGGAAATGTTAAAAACTTGCCTGAAACGCATGAGCTCAAGTCTTCTATAACATCTGAAGATACGAAGCAGTTATTAACTGCTTTAAATGATGCTTTTTCAAAACAGGATTTGGCCCGTGTGACTGCCTTATACTCTTATGCTGTTTTGTTTCCTGAAAAGGACCAGGAAGAAATCAGGCAGGAAATTATCCAGGATTTCGGGATTTATATTAATGGACTAAAAAATGAAACTGAAGTAAATGAAATGTTCCTACACCCCGGATTTTCAAGTTTGGTTACCGGTTTAAATGAGAAAGGGATAACGGATTTACAGTTTAAAATGTTCTCACGCTACCATTTGGAGGATAAAACTTCTGTCGGCAAGCGTATTGCAACCATTCAAAAAAACTTACCCTTAACTGCGGAGCAAAAAGAAGAAGTTCTCAATTATATCAGGGAAATTAGATCTGAGAATGACAAAATTGAGAAGAAAGATCATACCAAAACAATTATTCTAATCGTTCTAACGGTTGTATTGTTGTTAATCCGGCTTGCATTGCGAATGCGCAGATAGTAACTTGTAAACACATCGTGTTTTATAATTAATTCCGAATCAACAGAAACCGATTCCGGAAGGCCTTACCTTTATATTGAGTAAGTCTATGAAAATCGGAAGCATACATACCATTGGCGCAATCGCACAATTCTTGGGTAGGGAAGTCGTTGGGGATGAATCATTGACCGTTACCGGAATCAATGAAATTCATCGCGTTGAGCCAGGTGATTTGGTGTTTGTCGACCATCCTAAATATTATGAAAAAGCCCTCAATTCTGCGGCTACATTTATCCTGATTGACAGGGAAGTTCCTGTTCCTGAAGGAAAAGCATTGATTATTTCGCCGGCTCCGTTCGATGATTACAACAAGCTGACTAAAAAGTTTGCACCTTATCGTCCGCAAATGTCGATGACAGGTGAAAATTGCCAGATTGCCGATTCGGCACATCTTTCCCCGAATTGTTTTATAGGACATGATGTTATTGTCGGAGAAAATGTAATCATTCATCCGGGAGCTTATATTGGCGATGGAACGGTGATCGAAGACAATGTGATTATCGGACCCAATGCGGTAATCGGTCATTATGCCTTTTATTATAAAAAGAAGCCTTCCGGTTACGACAGGATGCATAGTTGTGGCTTCGTTTACATTGAGAAAAATGTGGAAATAGGAGCGGGATCAACCATTGATGCCGGAGTCAGCTCAATTACCCGGATAGGTGAAGGAACCAAAATTGATAACCTGGTTCAAATAGGTCATGATACTGTCATTGGCAAGAATTGTCTTTTCGCATCCCAGGTAGGGATTGCCGGCTGTTGTGATATTGGTGACAATGTCACTTTATGGGGACAGGTTGGCTGCGCATCTGGAATAACAATCGGAGATGGTGTTGTTGTTTTGGCTCAGTCCGGTATCGGAAAAACACTGGAAGCCGGAAAAGTCTATTTCGGAAGTCCCTGTGATGAGTCGAAAATAAAAATGCGAGAACTTATTGTTTTGAAAAACCTTGCAGAAGCGAAAAACAAGTAATGAAATTTGAAGCCCGCATAGCGAATCTGGAATCACAAGTTGAATTAGGGGAATTTCGCCTGAATTCTCTTTTGGAGCTAACGAGAGCTATTGCAGTCAATCAAAGTATCGAACAGATTGTCCGGTTGTTTGAATATGTCATGCGTGAGCAATTGGGTTTTGATCATTTCCTGCTTTTTAATAAAGAAAATCAATGGAGTCCGCTTTTAAAAGTGGGACTGAAAAGTAAAGTCAAGGATATTTCAGTAGAAAAGGAATTATACCGTTTTCGGGATATTACGGTCATTGAATCCAGTTATTCGGCAATAATCGATGAATTTGATATCATCGTTCCCGTTTTTCATAAAGATAAACCACTGGCTTATCTGTTAATTGCAGGTATTGAAGGCTCAGGTATGAAGAAGTCGGAGACATTGGCTGATATGCGTTTTGTCCAAACGCTTACCAACATGGTTGTTATGGCGATTGAAAACAAACGGATGGCGAGGGAAGAACTGAAAAGGGAGCGTTTGAAAAAGGAATTGGAGGTTGCTTCGGAAATGCAGAAGTTGCTCTTTCCGTCGGATTTGCCTTCGAATAAGCAGATGGACATTTCTGCCAAGTACATTCCACGACATGAAGTTGGCGGTGACTATTACGATTTTATTCCGCTTGGAGACAATAAATACGTGATCTGTATTGCTGACGTGAGTGGAAAAGGAATCAGTGCGGCGATGCTTATGGCAAATTTTCAGGCCACTATCCGGACATTCTATTCAACGGTTCACCAAATACGGCCTTTTTCTCTGGAGTTCCTGATTGAGGAGCTGAATAAGAAAGTGATGACAAGCGCAAAAGGCGAAAAATTTATCACTTTTTTTATTGCTGTTTATGATGCTGAAACACGCGAGCTGAATTACGTAAACGCGGGACACAATCAACCGATTATCACCAATGGTAAAGAAAAGAAACTATTAGACATCGGATGCGTTGGTTTGGGTATGTTTGATGAGATGCCCTTCATCCAGGTTGGTCAAGAAGTACTTAAACCCAATACAACCCTGATCCTTTATACGGATGGAGTGGTGGAATTGGAAGATGAAAAAAATTGTCATTTTGAGTTGGAACGTTTGATAAAAATCTATCATAATTTCTACCGCCTGAGTATGGAAGATATGAATAATATCGTGTTCTCAAAATTGGATGAATGGCGCGGAAACAGAAAGCTGGTGGACGATACCGCAATCTTTTCATGCAGATTCTTCTAGTCTTTTGCTACATTTGTACAAAAATCTAAAAATGAAAATAATCAATTTAACACTCCTATTTTTATTTGGTACTCTTTCCCTGTTTGCTCAGGATGAGGTTCAATTACCCTCTGAAGTGAAAATTACTAAAAGTGATCCCTATCCTGTTGTCGATTCAAGAGATAAAAGTTACTATTCTTTAGGTAACGGTGAAGTCCTGAGTATCAAGATGAAAATGAAAGGTGGCTTGACATTTATTTTGCAGAAATTTTCAGGAAGCAATTTGAACCAGGAGGCAACTCGTTCATCGATTCTTCCTATTGAGAAAGGAACTGCTTATGAAGGGATCAAGCGTTTTGGAAATGTTTTCTATATCCTATTTTCTAAGAAGACAGAGGGAAATGGAGTTACCTTATATGCTCAGGAATTAAGTACTGAAAGTTTAGAGTTCGTCGGGACGGAAAAAGAACTGTTTACGATGGAAAACCCGGAAAACTCAGTTCCTTTTGGAGGAATTGTTGTCAGTAAAATGACCTTCGCACGATTTTCTTTTGATTTATCAAGTGATGGTTCCATGATGGTGGTTAGTTACAGGAAAAAACCGAAGGTAAAGGATGATTCCAGTAATAACGATATCATTGGGATGTATGCATTTGATTCTGAAATGAAGAAAATTTGGGGAAATGAGTATGAAATGCCCTATACCGAAAGTTTAATGGATAATTTGGATTTCACATTGGATTCAGATGGAAACGGTTACTTTTTGATTAGAAAATACAAAGAAGAAGTTACTCGTAAAAACAGGGAGTCTGCTGATAACGTAAGTTTAGCGATCCTTATCACGAATTCAGATGGAGGCTTGAATGAAGTTGAGTTCAGCCTTGGAGAATACCTGATTGATGGCGTTTTCATGAAAGAAAACAAAGAAGGAAATATCATCTGTGCCGGATATTATCGCAAACCGAAATCGTATGGTGCTGACGGAGCCTTTGTTTCCATACTTGATAGTAAAGGAAATTTAAAGAGTCCTAAATTTTACGAGTTTTCTCTTGATTTTATTAAGAAATACGAAAAGATTTCCAATAGAAGACAGGAAAAAATGGCTAAAGCGGATGAGAGTGGTAAATTGGCTATGACGAATCTGGTAATGCGTGACATTCGGGTGTTGGAAGATGGAGGAATTGTATTGGGAGGTGAAATCTACTATGTTACGAGCACCACAGATCCGAAAACAGGACGTACAACCTATACTTATCATTATGAAGATGTGGTATTGGTTAAAATTAACAGTGATGGAGAGTTGGGATGGATGGAGAAGTTTCACAAGGTATCCCTTAGAGAATCATACAGATTGTTTGTTTCCGCAAAGTATACCTACGTATTGTTTTTAGACGCATTGAGAAACGCATCCATGACGGAGGACGGAAATATTGCCAATCCGGTTAAGGGAGATTATGTTACGGCGCATAGAGTTGATAATACAACTGGAGAAAGAAAATATTTACCACTTTTCGATTGGAGAAAAATAGATGGAACCACGGTTTACCAGTATGCATTGAACCGTGTTATTCCCTTGACGGATAATTCATTCGCTATTGAGCTTTATATCAAGCATAAAAGTGATATGATGTTCAAAGTAGAGTTTGAGGAGTGATTAAATGGATGTTTTTTTATGAAGGCCGTTTTGAAAGCGTTGGTCTTCATAAAAAGCATTCCTCTTAGACTGCACTGCCGTTTGTCTTTTATCAAAAGCGATGCTTTTTCTTACCGCATCAAATACATTTTTCCGAAATTCTTTTTGAAGTATTGATCTGCCCCTGAATCACGGTGTTTGATGTCTTGTCCTTGAATCCGGGCTTTCACCTGGTACAAGTAAACTCCATTGGCAAGCGGGTCTCCAAATTCATCTTTTCCGTCCCACGCATATTCCGAAATATTTCTACCGATTCGGATCAATCCCAGTTCATCTTCCGTAATTTCCCGGATGACACGCCCCGATACAGTCATGATTTGTATGATGATATCGTCCGGGACTTCCGTACCTGTCAATGTAAATACAAAGCGCGTGCTGGTTGAGAACGGGTTGGGATAATTCATCATTTGAGTAATGGATGATTCCCGGATTACTTCAAAACTGACCCTATACTCATAATCTCCAGAGACATTCCCGGATCGGTCTGTTCCCTGAACAAAAAGCTGATAGATTCCGTCACTTAAGAATTCCTTGGGATAAACAATTTTGAATTTCAAATTTGATCCGGTAGCAGGGTACCATTGCATAACTGTGTTCCCGTTCGCATCCATAAAGGGAATTCGTTTTTGAATTCCGTCCGGTCCGGTGAGGTAAATTCCAAAAAGAGTGGTGTCTGAACTACTGTCCATTACCAAATAAGGGTTGTCATCTTTCAAAGTGATCAGGATCTCACTTGTCGGGTCGATAATGTCTCCGTTTAGAATATGCTGTCCATTGAAGGTCACATCCAGAATGGGGTTCTTATTGTCTTCCACCACAAAAACAGGAAGTTGCAGAATATTATTGTAATGGTATTGCTCCAGTTGATCAGTCTGAACTGTTGAGCCATTTATGTATGGATTGATTTCCATCCATAGGATATTATAACCGGGTTGTCCAATTGAATTAAACTGGATTGTATCTCTAAGCACCTGATGAATAAGTAGGGAATCTTGTCTTGGATAAGGAACAATATGTTTAATGTGCTGCTGATCCTCCAACCAATAATCTACAAGTAACGAATCCATATCAAATTCACTGACGTTTACAACATCTACCGCAAAACTGAAACTTTGCCCTTCATACAAGGTATCGCCGCTTACTGATGCGTAATATCCGGATGATCCATCAATTGCAGCTTCTGGAACGGGTTGATAAAGAACATGGAGACGATCGATCTGAGCAGGAGTCAGGTTGGTCTTGTCGGAATTGTAAATTCCAATTCTAATCCTCGGATAGATAGTTGCATCAATCAAGTTATTCAAGTTGATGATTGAATCCAGGGGAGTGAATACGGTGTCAATGGTACCGATCAGATCGTTTGTAACACTGTATTTTTCTATGAATATGCGAACACTGTCTGTTGAAGGTGATTCAAGTGAGTCTCTTCTCCAATACAAGGTCTCCCATTCAAAAGCTGGTCCGATTTGAGGTGTTTTTTCGACGCCTGCATAATCTGGTTTGTAGATGTTGGCATTAATTTGTAATCGTGGTCCGTCTTCTAATGTACCTGTCATAACGACCACATCCTGTGGCCATATTTTTATTTGGTTATAAGAAGTAGTTCCTTTTTTAAAGAAAACTGCGAATGGTTTTTCTTGGTTTGAATTATTAATTTGAGGAAAACCTAGATTTTGGAACATAGTATATGTAGAAGGCGCAAGCACGTCCCAAGAATTATAGAGGGTCTGAGCAGGTGTATAAATAACGACATAATTGCTGTCAGGAATTCCATTGGTAATCATGTTTTGGAAATTCGCCATAGATGAGGCATCTGTCTGACTGAACATAAACCATTTTTCAAAACGAGGTCTACATCCTCCATTATTGTTCAAGTTTCCAAAATCCATGGATGGATCATCATTACTATTGGAAGGAGTTCCATTTCCACATCCCGGGCAATGCGTTTTCCAGGGTTCCAATGTTGTTGGATCTAAAACTCCAACATAGATATATGGTATTTCACCGCAGGTAGCATATTCTACCAAATCATTATCCAATGACCAAGAGTTAAAAACAGAATAAAAATCGAATACATCAATCGTTACTTTATGTAACTCATTCGGAACAAAATCTCTTGTCCTATTTGAACGGTTGTAATTGATGCTTGAAAACGAGTTGTTCTTAAACTGGAAAAAATGATCTTGGCCCCAACCGCGTTTTCCGGGAATGTATTGAAATGAAAATTCTGACCAATTGGGAACAGTACTGTCAACTGCAACTCTCCAAAAGTAAACTGTACTGTCAGTACATGTTAATGGGAAAGGGGAGCCGAAGGCAGAAAGCCATTGATTGGGTTGAACGCTTTTTACTCCGCCAAGTCCGGTTACGGAAAAGCGTCTCAATTCCGGGCTGTCGTAAGTATCCGTGGTGTCCAGCTCGAAACGATAGGTCCTCATTCCCGCAATCGGATTGATGGTGGATGCTTTTACGGTTATGGTATCATAAGGAATTACTGCATAATTGTAAGGCCAGATCGGAAGCATTCCATCAATATTCAAAAAGAAGTTGGCACTTGCCTGGTTGTTTGAGATCTCTTCAAATTGTTCCGGGTAAAAATTGGGGATATCGACGGAAACGTTAAAGGTATTGACTCCTGCACTGATTGCAGCTTCCAATGGGAATTTTCGCTTGATAATCGTGTCGTAATTCAATCGCGGTAAGAACAGAGTCTTTACTGAGTCGACAGATGTTCCCGGGAAATTTCTTCTAATTTCAACATAAACCGGAGACTTGATTGATTTTCCCAAATTGCGAATGGTGAAGGTAAGTTCGACACTGTCGACAGATAAATTCACGTTACTTGGGCTGAGACTCAAATCAGCAACTTGAATATCGATTTCAGGAGCGGTGCTGTAATTCACTTTGAGCATCGGGTCTCCATGAAGTGTCATCTGGGTACAAGCAGATTCATAGAAAACAATTCCGTCCGTTATTATCGGAGTATATTGATCGTAAATGTGTTTGATCGTGCTTTTGATTTGGGAGCCAAAGGTCTTCCCGTAGTTTTTGTAAGAGAATTGCTTGTACAATTCAATCGAATAAATGGCAAGGGGTGAATCATACCCGACAGAAATGGTTGATAAAAAAGCAATTGCACCTTCATTCGGGATATTGACGAAATTTTCAGAAGTGGAATTTCCGGATTTGAAGATATTTCCGTTGTAACAAGAATTTCCAATGACAATGGGATACTTTCCATAATTGTCCCAATTGCTCGGTTCATCAATATTAATTTCGAAGCCATTATTGGAAGCAGCTGCGTGACCGAAAAAATTCATGATTGAGACTCCATCTTCGATTTTTTGGGTAACATTCGTTACTACATTGGGATCAAGCGGATTACTGGATGTTTTAAAATAGTTCGTTACATTTCCGGCAAAGAGCGTGTCTTCCACAATTGTCTTCATCTGGTTCATGTATCCCTGGAATTGCGTTTGTTGCAAGGCGTCAGATCCACCGACAAAATGCAATAACTGTTTTTGCCAATTCTTTGTTTCGGCAAAATTTAAACCCAGGTTACCTTGAGCATCCTCGTATTGTTCGATTTTTGAAAGGTAATTTTCGACTTCCGTATTCGAAGTCATGGAAAGTCTGCCGGTAGGTACAAGTGGTTCCCAGGCAGTCGGACTGATTAATCCGGCGGTTGTTGCAATATCACTTGCGGGATACCCCATCGGAGGAATCAAACAATTAATAAAACCGCTAGGAGAACTGCGTGTTTCACTGATACTTAGTCCTTTTCCGATCAGAAGTAATCCTTCCGGTTTTTGATTGCTCGTATTATGAATGAAATTGACAAAGCGACGAATAGCAAGAGGATGTTTGATAATACCGCCGGCAAACTGCAAATACAATTCTTCTATGTTTGCTTGAAGAATATTGTGTCCGCCGCCACTTGTTGAAGCGCGGTAACTTAGATAAGAATCTTTACTACTAGCGAGTGAGGGATGATAAACAAAAATCAGTGCCGAATCGATGTTCAACGCACTGAAATCCGTAAAAACCCCGGTTCCGTTAACTGGAGTTAAAGAATTGATAGAAGTTGTATTATTTATGTCAACAACCAATACTTCCGTTTCGCTTGCTGAAGGATTATTCGGTATAATGAACTGAACTAAACCGGCATTTACTGTTGGGATTTCATACCTTGGAACGGAACCAAAACTTAGAACCAATGGCGCGGATCCGGTGAAGTTGCCTAAATCGATCCTGCTTTTAACAGCCCCGTTCTGAACAAAAAAGTGATCAAAAGGTTGATTATTCCCTATTGGAAGCCTTGGATAAGAAAGTACTGCATAGGTAAAGATTTGCCTGTCTACAGTAACATTCAAATCCATGATAATTTCATGGTGAATATTTGTTGTTCCATTGGTTAAATCTGTTGCCTGGAAATTATCGATGGTCTTTAACTGGTAATAGTTTCCATATGTCGTATCAATAATCGGTAAATTGGATGCCCCAAAAGTCAATTTTGTGTGATGGTTGAGCGTTGGAATGATATTGGGATTATTGTTGTCCCTACCAATTGAATTGGATGAAAGACGGCATTCCAGTTTCACAGGTAATGCACCTGCACCGGTGTAGACATTTGGTGTTGGAAGTGGGATGTCTGATGAAACATTGGTTGTTGTTGATGCCAGCTCAGTTAATCCATAACCCTCACCTCGTGAATAGATCGAACCGGATGCTTCATCTACAACGACTCCTTCACAATAGCTTTCGGAATAACTACTTCTGTATTCAGAGCGAACGAAATTGCTTGGGGCATAATTCGAATAATTCTGGTCAGGTTGCAATACAAACCGGAGTCCCGAACCGCTGTTCTTCCAGGAAAAAAAGTAGGTGATCGTATCGTTGATCAAACTGAATCCAGGGTTCGCCATCTGTGATGGGTTCGGATACATGATGGAATCCAGCCAGCCATCATTTCTATAAGCATAGAATAAGAAATAATCTCCCGGGTCAAATGAATTATCCCCATTGTCAACCATATAGACTGGCACCTCTTTATCCTTTCCGAAAATCTGGAAACTGGATGGGTTTAATGTGGAAAGCGGGACTCCACTGTTGTTCAATGTGGCGTAATCTATCTTGTAGAATCCGTTTTGAATGATTTTAAATCCGTAAAATTTTTGGGAATAATCAATCCACTCATTTCCGTATGGTTGACTCCATGCAAAAACAACAGGTAAAAGCGTAAGTAGTATTAAGTAGAGTTTTTTCATTGGCCCTTCTTATTCATCTGTTTTCACGGCATTTTTCGGTTTATTCAATGCGAGACGTAATGAAATGACATGCGAGTATAATGCAGTTGAAGCATCGCCGATGTCGGTAAATGCGTAGTCTAAATATACAGCTTTAATGTGTAAACCGATACCGATATTTGGTTGAATGGTTAATTTTTTTGAGTCATCAAAATTCTTAATATACTGCATGTTGGAGATTCCTCCCCGCAAAGTAACCAGTTCTTTGAATCCAAAAGCGATTCCGACGTGCGGATCTAAACTGACCACATTAGTTTTAATAATTGTATTTCGTTTACCATCCGTTGTAACGTCCAAATCCAATTCCCCAGAAACGTAAATTCCTTTTTTACCTAAAGGCTGTTTGTAATAAGTTGCCAAAATCATTCTCGGAAGCGTCAATTCCAGTCCGTTTTTGGGCAGTTCGTTTCCTGTCAAGGTAAAGACCTGTTTCGTTTGGTCGTCTAAAGTAAAGACCCAGGCATTGAAGGTCGAAGTCAAGTCGCGGATAACCAATCCGAATTTCAGGCGGTCGCTTTTCTCATAAGTAGCTCCGGCATCAATACCGAATCCCCAGGATTTAGCAAAGTCACCTACTTTTCTGTAAATCACTTTGAAATTACCACCCAATGCTAAGCCTTTGATTTTGGTTTTTCGGGCATATGAAAACAAGAATGCATAATCAGCAGCGGTAAACGTGGTGATTTTATCATAATCGATCCGACCTTCGTTATCAATCAATTGAGTGGTATTCGGAATGTCGTCAACTGCGAAACGGATCACAGATAGACCGACAGCACTCTTTTCATCAATCTGATGAGCCAGCCCCAAATAGTCATACTTGGCGATTCCGGCGAAATATTCGGAGTGCATCAGGCCGATGTCCAGCCATTTATTTGTTCGGACCAAACCCGCCGGATTCCAGTAGCCACTGTTCACACCACTTGTTTGTGCCACAACTGCATTGGAAAGACCAAGAGCATCTGCTCCAATTCCAATTGCTAAGAATTCATTCGAGTATTTAGGTGCAACTGAACCTTGTCCAAATGAAAAGAAGGTGCAGAAAAAAACGCAAACAATTAGGTAAAATTTCATAGTAAACAAGTTCCTCACGAATGCTTTAACTGCATCTTTTATAAAAAATTGTGTATCCGAATGGTTTATTCATAAAATCGAAGTGTAAATTTACACCTTTCGAACTATTTAGACTAACAAAATATTCATTACCTGGATGAAAATGTTCAATATCCCTAATTTAATCACTGCCAGTAACATGCTGTGTGGAGTCTTTGCCATTATTTTAGCTTTTGCTGGAAGAATCGATATCGCTCCTTACTTCATCTTTTTAGCTGCAGTTCTGGATTTTTTCGATGGTTTTGCTGCGCGCATGTTGAAACAGCAAGGTGAATTGGGAAAGCAATTAGATTCGCTGGCAGATATGATTTCGTTTGGATTGGCACCAGGGGTAATTATGATGATAATGCTTATTTTTTCAACTACTCCTGTTGGAATAGAAGATATGATCTGGCATGGAGAATATGTAAATGCGGTTATGAAAATGGAAGGTGTTTTTCATCCCACATTTCAAACAGCTTTAGCTATTGATATGTGGAAGAGTCATTTTTTTGATTTGAAATCACTGAATTGGCTTCCGTTTTTAGGATTGATCATCCCATTCTTTTCTTTATTCCGTTTGGCGAAATTCAACATCGATACCCGTCAATCGGAATCATTTATCGGCTTGCCAACTCCGGCAAACACGATTTTTTTCATGGCGTTTCCTTTGTTACTTTCTCAGTACGGAGGAACAACGGGCTGGGAGCATGATTTGATCCTATGGCTCATTCAGCCAATCGTTTTAATCCCGATCATTGTGATCATGTCGGTACTTTTAGTGTCTGAATTACCGCTTTTTGCTCTGAAATTCAAGCATTTCAAATGGAAAGGAAACGGAACCCGCTACGTGTTCTTGATAAGTTGTGGAATACTTATTTCAACTTTATTGATTTGGTCCATTCCAATTATTGTACTTTTGTACCTGTTATTATCATTTATTCAACACATTCTTCGAAAAAATCGGACGCATGAAATTCAAAGCTGAAATCGATGTGATGCCATTAGAGGCATTGTTAGACCCACAAGGAAAAGCAGTTACTAACAGTATGCCAACTATTGGTTTGCCTGAAATTACCGGAGTGCGGGTTGGAAGACACGTACGTCTTTTTGTAGATGCACCTTCCAAGGATGTTGCAGCTGAAAAAGTAGAATTGGCTTGTAAGAAATTACTTTCAAACCAAATCATGGAAAGTTATTCGTATACGGTTGAGGAGGCGTAAGCCATGAATCGGTATCTAGGTAAAAATCACGTTGGTTATCAAGTAAGTGCTCTTGGTAACCATGTTTTTTTTGGAATAGACCCAAAAACAAATCAACCGTTTGAAACCCCTTTTCATCAGGCTTCTTCAGAAGAAGTAGAGATGGCACTCTCTCAATCGAAAGAAGCTTTTGAACAAGTTCGTCTGATTCCGATTGAGAAAAGAGTTCAGTTCCTAAAAGCAATCTCAGAAAAATTAAGGTCAAATAAAGCGACACTCATCGAGTGGTTTTGCGCAGAAAGTGGTTTGCCGCAAGATCGGGCTGAAGTAGAATTGGAACGTTCGTGTTTCCAATTTGAATATTACGCCGAGGCAGTCGAGACCGGTTATGCACTCGAAATCAAAATTGATCCTGCAAATCCGGAGAGAAAACCGAATCCAAAGCCATCGCTTACCAAAATGAATATTCCCGTTGGACCTGTTGTCGTGTTCGGGGCAAGCAATTTCCCTTTTGCCTATTCTACCTTAGGTGGAGATGTGGCTTCAGCACTTGCCGCCGGATGTTCGGTGATTGTGAAAGCACATGCCATGCATCCGCATACGAGTTCGATTTCAGCCCAATTTATCCTGGAAGTTGCAAAAGAACATGGAATGCCGGATGGAATCCTCTGCCATTTGTTGGCAGAAGATTTTACGGTGGCTCAGCAATTAGTTCAGGATTCACGTGTAAAAGCTGTTGGATTCACTGGGAGTATCGGTGGCGGAATGGCCCTTCAGAAATTGATCAATGAGCGAGAAGAACCGATTCCACTCTATGCTGAAATGGGGAGTTCGAATCCCATCGGGGTTACGAAAAGCGCTTTGGAAAAGCATTCTTCGGAAATTGCCACACAAATCAGTGCATCTGTTTTACTGAATGCGGGTCAATTTTGTACTTCTCCGGGCTTACTCTTTATAGAAGAAACAGCTGAGTTGAATTCATTCACGGAAGAATTGATTCGTACCTTTTCGGGCAGTGAATTGCAATGCATGTTGCATCCCGGTATCTCCAAACGTTATTTTGAACGTGTAAAAGAGCATGCGGAATTGGTTGAAGTAATTTATCAAGGAAAGCATGACGGGAATTTTATACAACCCACTTTAGCGACAACAGATGCGAAACATTTTAAGGCAAATCCACAAATCCAGGAAGAGATCTTCGGTTCTTATCTGACGATTGTAAAATGTTCCGATGAATCTGAATTGAAAGCTTGTCTTGAGCTTTTACAAGGACAATTAACCACCAGTTTATATGCCGGATCAGATGAAGAGATCGAGGGATTTCTTCCTATTCTGACTGCTAAATCCGGGCGCATTATTCTCAATGGTGTGCCGACAGGAGTAGAGGTCAGCTTTGCTCAACAGCATGGAGGGCCGTTCCCCAGTAGTTTGAATTCCTATTTTACATCTGTGGGTTGGGATGCGATCAAACGGTTCCAACGACCTGTCGCATTTCAAAACTTCTCAGAAGGATTTAGTTCTAAAGCGGTGAAATTCAACGAAAACGCTATTTTTTTACATTTTCTTAACGGAAAATACGTTTAAACGTGTTGACAGGTCAAATTAAAAATACGTTATTTGCCAAAATGAATTCCCTATCGTTCATTAGTTCTATTGTTATATTTGTATTTAAATTTTAGATTATGTCAGAATTAGAATCAGGCTCAAAGAAAAACATGACACCGGCACTAACAGCGATTATTGTTTTGTTGGTTGTATTGTTAGGAACGATGACTTACTTATGGAGTTCAAAAAATGGTGCTTTGAAAGAAGCAACTAAGAAAAATGAAGAACTTCAAGCGGACATCGAAGAAATGAACAAAATGATGGCTCCGTTTTTAGGGAGTGAAACCACTAACGACTTGATGTCGGATTTCACCAATATGATGGATACATATGATGCGCTAATCAAAAAAGACGCATCAAAATCTGATAGCTTGACGGCTCAGAAAGACAAGATTCAAGGTTTGATGACTGAGTTGGAGAGTGCTAAAAAGAATGGTCGCGTAACAGCATCATTGATCGCCAAGTTGAAACGTGAAAACGAGACTTTGCGTCAGATCATGATCAGTTATGTGAAGCAGATCGATCAGTTGAATACGATGAATTTGAAGCTTACTTCTGAATTGGATGAGACTTCAACTCAATTGGCTGAGACTAAAAATGAACGCGATACATATAAAACTGAGGCCGAACAAAGTGCCGAGCAAGTGAAAAAAGGTTCCAAGCTGGCAGCTTATGGATTCACTTCGACAGGTTTGCGTATGAAATTGAATGATACAACTGAGCCAACAACCAAAGCTCGTAACTGTGTTCAGGCAAAATCAACGTTTACAATTGGTGAGAATACCATCGCTACTGCCGGAGATAGAAGTGTTTACATGCAGATTATCGATCCGGATGGAAAAACATTGCAAGGTCGCTCAGGTGGTACAACAACTGCTACGGACGGTAATATCGTATATTCTGCTAAACGCGATATCCAGTACAACAACAAGTCATTGGATGTAACCATATTCTATGATTTCAACGGTGAAGAGCCGGTTAAAGGAAATTACAAAGTGAAAATTTACTGTGATGGTCAGGCTATCGGCTCTGATAGCTTTACTTTAAAGTAAATAAATAAAAGAAATTATGGCTCCGGGATTAGTATAGTTCCGGAGCTATATGTTAAAAGAAGTAAACGTTGAAACGTTTTAGGTAAATTAGTGGGACTATCGTCCAATTTTAAAGTTAGGTAAATGACAAATATTTTTATCGCAAATCTCGACTGGGAGATTACATCAGAAGATTTGCAAGCAACGTTTTCAGCGTTTGGAGCAGTCCACTTGGCACACGTAGTGTTTGATGCCAAGACAAAACAATCAAAAGGTTTTGGTTATGTGGAAATGGAAAGTGCAGAGGAAGCAATCAACGCAATTCAGGCATTAAACGGTTTCGAAGTGAATGGCAGGAAGCTGGATGTGAAGATCGCATCTCCAAAAGCGAATCGCCCGAAACCGGAAGACAAACCGAAGAAACCGGCATTTGGAAACAAACCAGGTGGTTTCGGAGGACCGAAAAAACCGTACAACAACAACGGCCCCAGACAAGGAGGTTCAGGTGGTGGCGGATCCTACAGATCAAACGACCGAAGCCCGAATCCTAATTTCAAACGTGAAGGAGGAAGCAGTAGTTCTAGCTCCAATTCCGGTTCAAGTTCAAATTCAGGATCCAGTTCCGGATCAGGTGAACGTCAAATGCGCCCTCGTAGAAAATTTGATAACTAGTTAAATTAAAACATGTCAGAAGCTGTCAATCAAGGTCACGTAGAAATGCGTGTAGATGAATTCGGTATTGCTACTATCGAATTTGGACATCCATTAAGTAATTCATTACCGGGAAAAATTCTCCGGAAATTAGCTGAAACGATCACGGATGCAGGAAAAGATCCGGCGGTGAAGGTAATTATCTTAAGATCCAGTGGTGATAAGGCATTTTGTGCCGGAGCAAGTTTTGATGAATTGATTTCCATCAAAGATCTGGATACGGGGAAAGTGTTTTTCTCCGGTTTTGCCCAGGTAATTAATGCATGCAGAAAATGTCCGAAGCTGATTATCGGCCGTGTTCAGGGAAAAGCAGTTGGAGGAGGCGTAGGAATCGCTTCTGCTGTTGATTACTGTTACGCAACCCGTTTTGGAGAAGTGAAACTTTCCGAATTGGCTGTTGGAATCGGTCCATTTGTGGTTGGTCCGGCGGTTGAACGAAAAATGGGACTTTCAGCGATGTCTCAGTTGGCAATCAATGCAACAGAGTGGAGAACCGCTGAATGGGCAATGCTCAATGGCTTGTATGCAGATGTGTTTGACAGTGAAAGCGAAATGGACGAGGAAATAACTCGTTTGGCAACGGTATTGGCGAAATCTAGTCCGGAGGCAATGGCTGAACTGAAACGGGTTTTCTGGTTAGGAACCGAAAATTGGGATCAGTTATTATCGGACCGCGCCGGAATCAGTGGAACCTTGGTTCTTTCCGATTTTACCGTGAATTCGATCAACTCGTTTAAGAAAAAGAGCTAAACGAAAGTTTAGTGAAGACTGAGCGGAACAATCACAATTGTTCTATGCGAAGGAAATAAATTGATAAAACAAAAAGCCGTTCAACAATAGGACGGCTTTTTGTTTATCTGCTCAACAATGCCAACAAAGCAAAACTTGCCAGCCAATGTTCACCCATATAATCGCCATCCACAATATTAGACAGTGAAGTTTGAATATGCTCATCTGCAATTTTACTCAAATGGGTCAATTCAGGCAACGTTTTCGTGATTCCGTACAAGCACCAGGCTCTGCTGAAGTTCAAGCCATCCAAATGCACCAAATGGCCATCTGAGCGATCGGAAACTTTTCCTGGCTCAAGGATAAATTTCTTATTGAATAATTGAGGGGCAAATTGCTTCAACCATTTTTTGAATTCCTCCTTGCTCAAAATCCGGCGCATGATGTCGATTTCCTCAAAACCCCCGGAAAGGAAATCATAACCACTTGGCTCCAGGTGCAAAGGATAATTTTTGTCATTGAAATAGAAATCACGCGCCCGTTTCTCAATGGTCATTTTCAATGAATCGTTGGAATGGGCAATGGCGTAATCGTAAGAAAAAGTAAGTCCGAAAGCAGTATTGATATGGTCTCCGGAACGGATAGCATAGTTGAGTTTGGGAAGGAATTCGATGTATTTCTGACAGAACAGATCAGATAAGGGTCTCAGGTTCGCGCTTAATTCTTTTCCAACCGGATGATTCCAACTTTCCAGTTCCAGTTGTAATTTGAGTAGCCAATTCCAGCCGTAAGTGCGTTCAAAGGAACCGTTGTTTTTGGTTTCGAAGTAAGCAATTTCCCGTTGGATGTTGTCCTTGCTCAGGTTTGTCTGCAGAACCATCAGAACGGAGTCGGTAATTAATCCAGGGTACTTATTGAGTAATTTGACTATCAGCCAATGTCCGTGAACGGAAGAATGCCAATCGAAACAGCCGTAAAATGACGGATGAAGTTCTGCCGGGGATTTTAAATCACCTTTTTCATTGATAACCTGTCCGAGTTTATTCGGGTATTCTTTTTGAACACACTTCATGGGCAGGTCAAGCAGTCTTTTCGCTTCTTTCAGAGAAATTTCCTGCGCCAAACCGGTTGCTGTAATGAAAAGAAATGCGAGTGTCAGCTGCTTCATCGTTCTTGAGTTTTTTCAAATGTAGGATTATTTTTCTTCCTCGTAAGTTCTATGGTGAAATGCAAGTAATCAGTTGTAACTTTGCGTGACTGAACGGGAAAGGAATCATGGAAAACCAGGTTGAAGAGCGGAAAATCATTCACATCGATATGGATGCGTTTTATGCTTCTGTGGAGCAAATGGATGATCCTGATTTGAGAGGGAAACCGATTGCTGTTGGGGGAAGCAAGCTGAGAGGGGTGGTTGCAGCTGCAAGTTATGAGGCGCGTAAATTCGGAGTGAAATCGGCGATGCCAAGCTCAACTGCCGCCCGTTTGTGTCCGGATCTCATTTTTGTGCGACCACGCTTTGACCGTTACCAGGAAATCTCCTTGCAGATCAGGGCAATCTTTTACGATTATACCGATTTGGTGGAACCGCTTTCCTTGGATGAGGCATTTTTAGATGTGACGACCAATAAGAAAGGAATTCCTTCTGCCACCTTGTTGGCGAAAGAAATCCGCGAGCGCATTTTGAAAGAAGTCGGATTAACTGCAAGCGCTGGAATCTCCATCAATAAATTCACCGCGAAGATCGCATCAGATGTGAATAAGCCCAATGGACAACTGACCGTTCCGCCCGACGAAGTCGAAATTTTCCTGGAAAAACTGCCAATCGACCTGTTTTTCGGAATCGGGAAAGTGACCGCAGCAAAAATGAAAGAATTGGGGGTGCGTTCGGGGAAAGACCTGAAGAAAAAGAGCATGACTTTTTTGACTCAACATTTTGGGAAGCAAGGATTGCATTTTTTCAATATTGTTCGCGGAATTCATCGGAGCCAGGTGAAACCGGATCGAATCCGGAAATCCTTCGCTGTGGAACATACCTATTTTTCAGAAATCCATTCTAAGCGGAAAATGTTGGAAAGTTTGGAGCAAATCGCCCTTGACCTGGAAAAACGGATGGAGAAACGCTCCATTGCCGGGAAATGTGTTTCTATCAAGATCAAATACGATGATTTCACCACTCAGACCCGTGCCAAAACAGTATTCGAGTTCATGTCGCGCAAAGATGAGTTTTTCCCCTTGGTGGAAAGTTTGCTGGATCAGTTGGATATCCAAAAGCCGGTTCGTTTACTGGGGGTCTCACTTTCAAAACTGAATACGGAAGAAAGCGATGCAGAACCCGATAAACAGTTGACACTACAGTTTTAAGCTGAAAAGGAATTATTTTCCTTGCCCTGCCGCAATAAGGAATTGCTTAAAAAAGATCTGTTTTCATACGATAATCTGTTGCTGATTATTTAAGTTTGTGTCCTCTAATTCAAAAGCAAAAACCGAAAGTTTTTTTGAAAGCAAATTGAAAATTTAAAAACGGATAATTAGAAAGTTCATCTTCTTTGTCCTTTGTCTTTTCAGTTCTCCATTTTCTCTTGGAAAAGGCTGTTTTTACTGAAAATGAATGAGAATATGGAATCTAAAAGATTAATATTCAGTTTTATTTCAAAATCCCTTGTTATTAAAAAATAGAGTTTCTATCTTTGCACCCCCCAAATTGGGGTTATTGTCTTATTTAAAAATTAAAAGGTAGTGGATACTTTAAGTTACAAAACTGTTTCTGCTAACAAGGAAACCGCGAATAAAAAGTGGTTGTTAGTAGATGCTGAAGGCCATACAGTTGGTCGTCTGGCAAGTGAGGTAGCGAAGTTAGTACGTGGAAAACACAAGCCAAACTTCACACCGCATGCTGACTGTGGAGATAACGTGATCGTTATCAACGCAGCAAAAATCTCGTTCTCTGGTACAAAATTAGAGAACAAGGAATATGTTCGTTACACTGGATATCCAGGAGGACAACGTTCATTGACTGCGCAAGAATTATTGAAACGCAGCCCGGAACGTGTAATCGAAAAAGCGATTAAAGGGATGTTGCCAAAGAACACTTTGGGTCGTCAATTGTTTAGAAATGTAACAGTTTACGCTGGTGCTGATCACAAACAAGAAGCTCAAAAACCGGAGGCTATTAACTTATTAAAAGCTAAGAAATAAAGGATATGGAAGTAGTAAACGCATTAGGAAGAAGAAAAACTTCAGTTGCTCGTGTGTACTTGATGAAAGGTACGGGCAAGATGACAATTAATAAACGTGATTACAAGGAGTTCTTTCCGGTAGCTATTTTACAAGGGAAGGTTGAGCAACCGTTCAACTTGACTGATACTTTAGGTCAGTATGACATTAAAGTAAATGTAGCTGGAGGAGGAATTAACGGACAAGCTGAGGCTATTCGTTTAGGAGTATCCCGCGCTTTGGTTGAAGTTTCAGCAGATTTTAAAACATTGTTGAAAGCAGAAGGTTTAATGACACGTGACCCGAGAATGGTTGAGCGTAAGAAACCGGGTCAACCGAAAGCACGTAAGAAATTCCAGTTCTCTAAACGTTAATTTGAATTTTATTTTCTCGTTTTGGCGAGAAGGTTGTTTAGTATCCAAGCACAAAGTATTATTCGCCACGGCGACCCCCTTTGTTTAGCTGATTACTAAGGAACGTAAACAATTAAAGAAAAAAGATTATGTCTAAAGTAAATTTTGATAGTTTATTAGAAGCAGGTGTTCACTTCGGACACTTAAAAAGAAAATGGAACCCGGCAATGGCGCCGTATATCTTTGACGAGAAAAAAGGTATCCACATTATTGACCTTAATAAGACAATTGCACATCTTGATCAAGCTTGTGCGGCAATGAAGCAAATTGCTAAGTCGGGTAAAAAAGTACTTTTCGTAGCTACTAAAAAACAAGCAAAGGAAATCATCACGGATCGCGTAGCTCCGATTAACATGCCATTCGTTACTGAGCGTTGGTCAGGTGGTATGTTGACAAATTTCCAAACAACACGTAAGTCAATCCGTAAAATGGTGTCTATCGACAAAATGAAAACGGATGGTACTTGGGAGACGTTGAACAAACGTGAGCGTTTATTCAAAACTCGTCAACGTGACAAACTGGAAAAAACGTTTGGTTCAATTGCTGACATGACTCGTCAACCGGCAGCGATCTTTATCGTTGATATCTTGAAAGAGCATATCGCATTGGCTGAAGCAAAACGTTTGGGTATCCCAACATTTGCAATGGTAGATACGAATTCTGACCCTCGTTTGGTTGATTTTCCTATCCCTGCAAATGACGATGCTACAAAATCAATTGCAATCATCTTGGATGCAATTTGTGGAGCGATCAAAGAAGGTTTGGATGATCGTAAAGCAACTACAGCGAAAGATAAGGATGAAGCTCCTGCTGCAACTGAAGAAGCAGCTGCTAAAGTAGAAGAGACAAAAGAATAATTAAACAAGACTAAAAGACTACAGACGATAGACAAGAGACTTTATTAGTCTTTTGTCTTCGGTCTTTGTCTCTAGTCTAAAAATTTATAAGAAAATGGCAATTACTGCGTCAGATGTAAACAAATTACGCCAGCAAACAGGTGCTGGTATGATGGACTGTAAAAATGCATTGGTAGAAGCAGACGGCGATTTCGAAGCTGCTGTAGATATCTTGCGTAAAAAAGGTCAAAAAGTTGCTGCGAAAAGAGGTGAAAATGAAGCTGCTGAAGGGTTGGTTTTCGCTCAAACTAGCGCAGACAACAAAGTAGGTGTATTATTGACGTTGAACTGTGAAACAGACTTCGTTGCTAAAAATGATACTTACCGTAACTTCGTTCAATCTTTGGTCGATATCGCAATGAAAAACTTGCCGGCATCTTCAGAGGAATTGAAAGGATTGAAGTACGACGATAAATTAACTGTTGAGGAGAAAATTACTGAGCAAGTTGGTGTTATCGGAGAAAAATTGGATTTATCAGGATACGCTGTATTGAAAGGTGACACGGTTGTTGCTTACAATCACCCTGGAAACCAATTGGCTACTTTGGTCGCTTTGAACAAGGGTGGAGAAACAGTTGCTGAAGCTGGTCGTCAGGTTGCAATGCAAGTTGCAGCTATGAATCCAATCGCTTTGGATAAGGATGGAGTTGATGCTCGTACAATCGAGCGTGAAATCGAAGTTGGTAAAGAGTTGGCTATCCAAGAAGGAAAACCTGCTGATATGGCTGAGAAAATTGCTCAGGGTCGTTTGTCTAAATTCTTCAAAGAAAACACATTGTTAAGCCAGGAGTTTATCCGTGATAACAAAGTGACAGTTGAACAATTCTTGAATTCTACTGAGAACGGATTGACGGTTACCGAATTCAAACGTTTCTCTTTGAGCTAAGAATTTATAACTATAGATATCAAAACCCTGATTCCGTACATACGGGATCAGGGTTTTTTTATGACTTTTTTTGTAAATTTGTACTAATCAATCAAATACATTGCATTATGAAAACACCTTTATTACTATTATCTCTTTGCTTTTTTCAAATCATCGGTATTTCTGATGCGAAAGGACAAACTTTAACGCTTCAACCAGGACCGGCAGATGGTATGGATTTAAGACTTTGCAGTGCGAGCGGTTATTCAACTTCAAGTGGAAGCGAGGTAATGGCCAGTGCCTGGACTTACCAGGGGAATTCGGGTATTGATCATTCCTTTATCCAATTTGATCTTTCGAGTATCCCGGCTGGAGCCACAATCACAGACGCACAACTATTTCTTTACGGGGCTACAGATTTGCCGTCAGGAGGTCATTCAACTTTGAGTGGGAGCAACGAGTGGCTGATTCAACGGGTAATTTCCTCTTGGAACTTAAGCACTACATGGGCTACGAGCCCCACAGCGACAACTTTGAACCAGGTAAGTATGCCTGCTACAACAACGGTTGACCAGGATTTTCAAGCCAATGTTACTAACCTTGTCCAGGATATGGTGGATAATCCATCGAGTAGTTTTGGGTTTGAATTGAAGTTACAAACAGAAATTCATTACAGACGGGTCAACTTTGCATCCCGGAATTATACTACTGCTTCGAAACGACCGAAGTTGGTTGTTACTTATACTACGACGGCGGGGTTGAACGATGAGCGTTCTAAATTAGAGGTACGGATGTATCCGAATCCGGTCAAAGGAACTCTTTATTTGGAAACATCAAAACCGATGAATTCAATTCAAGTAGTAAACACACTCGGAAATGTGATTGATAGTAAGGTTTGTGCCACGGCTTCAGAAACAATTGATCTGTCTTCTTATTCCGAAGGGATTTACTTTGTTCATATTATGTCTGAAGGAGGTACTGCGATTCGAAAAGTGGAAGTACAGTAATCATCACATATATTCTATTATTGAAAACTTGTTGGGACGTGATTAATTGCGTTCCAACGATTTTTTTAAATCAAATTCATTCCCACATTCCAAGCACTTATAAACCGTCTTGCGGTAAACGGGAAAAATAAAAAGTAGAAACGAAGCAATGGCAGAAAGCACGGCTCCTACACTTTTCATGGATTTGTGACCTGATTCAATGCGGACGGATTGGCATTTCGGACAAGCAATGATTTGTTCGTCATCCGTAGTATAAGGTGTTTGTTCCAGTTCCAGAACAATATTCCTTGCGTGCGGAAGATCTTCTTCATTGATCTTCAACTTGATTCCACCAACCAAATTAGAGTACAATGGATTTACGCTGACAATGTTTTCATCAAACAGAAAGCAGGTGATTCCTTCACTCTCCAATTTGATTTTCAGGATATGCGCATCGATAGCATTGTCAAATGTTTTGAAAGTGGTGAGTCCCATTCAAATTGGATTTATGTTCTAAAATAGCGAATTATTCGGCTACAAATCCTTTTTCCTTTTCCGAACTTCAAAGATTCCCACTATATTTGCGCAACTTCTTTCAATAATTATGAAATACCATCGTATTCTGCTCAAATTAAGTGGCGAATCCCTCATGGGAGACAAGCAATTTGGAATTGATAACCAAAGACTTAGCCTTTATGCTAAGCAAATTAAGGAAATTCATGATTTGGGGGCGGAAGTTGCAATTGTGATCGGTGGAGGAAACATTTTTCGCGGTGTTCAGGCAGAAGAAGGTGGAATGGACCGAACCCATGGGGATTACATGGGAATGTTGGCAACCATGATCAATTCAATGGCTCTCCAATCGGCTTTGGAATCTGCAGGTCTTCAAACAAGACTTCAATCTGCCATTGAAATGAAAGAAATTTCCGAGCCGTATGTAAGAAGAAGAGCTGTAAGACACTTGGAGAAGGGTCGTGTGGTAATCTTCGGAGCCGGAACAGGAAATCCTTATTTCACAACAGATTCGGCAGCATCGTTAAGAGCAATTGAGATCAATGCAGATGTAATTCTGAAAGGAACGCGTGTAGATGGAATTTATACGGCGGATCCTGAAAAAGATCCTACTGCAACAAAGTTTGATACAATTACGTTTGAAGATGCATACAGCAGAGGATTGAAAGTAATGGATATGACTGCCTTCACCCTTTGTATGGAAAACAACTTGCCGATTATTGTTTTTGATATGGATACTCCCGGAAATCTAAAACGATTGATGGATGGTGAACAGGTAGGGACAATTGTTAAAAATTAAATAGCTAAGATTCAATTTAGATACATTATGACCGAAGAGTTAGAAATGATTTACGATGATTTGAAATCATCAAATGCAAAAGCATTAGATCACTTGGAAAATGAATTGACAAAAGTAAGAGCAGGAAAAGCGACACCTTCGATGCTCTCCGGAGTGATGGTTGATTATTACGGTTCTCCAACTCCGATTCAACAAGTCGGAAATATCAATTCCATGGATGCGCGTACATTGACTGTCCAAGCTTTCGAAAAAGCCATGCTGAACGAAATCGCTAAAGGAATCATGAATGCAAATTTAGGTTTGAATCCGCAAAACAACGGTGAACAATTAATCATACAAATTCCACTTTTGACAGAAGACCGCAGACGCGATCTGGTAAAGAAGGCAAAAGCGGAAGGTGAACATGCGAAGGTTGGGATCAGGAATAACCGCAAGGACGCAATTGACATGGTTAAAGGCCTGAAAGCAGATGGTCTTTCTGAAGATATGACAAAGGATGCAGAGAATGAAATTCAAAACTTGACGAATTCGTTCATCAAGAAAGTGGATGATCTGGTTGATTTGAAAGAAAAAGATATAATGACAATCTAAGATGCGTTCCGTTTTATTCATCACATCACTTTTTTTTCTTTTTTCTTGTGCGAAACAACGAATCGTTAACCGCCTTGAGGGAAGATGGAAGTATACAAAAATGCTGATGAATAATGGCGAATACGTGAGCCATTCGGAAGTCTATGAATTTACCGGGGGAGATAAGGATGAGAAGTCCGGTCTCCCTTTTATTATTTATGGACAAGACACTACTCATTGGGTGTATCAGACTGCAAAAAAGAGCGTGATCAAAGTGACGAATGTCTCAACCAATACAGAAATCGATTGGTTAATAGAAGATATGGATAATAACTCGTTGGTTTTTCGGGTGGCTGAAGGAGTGGTCTTTTTGGATAAGGAATAATTTGATATAAGTGATTTAAAAAGTTCTGAATCCTTTATGTTTAAAGGGGAGTACCTATTATCGCGAATTTGCGACGAGGATTAGAAATTTAACTGATTTCAAGAAGATACTTCCACCAATCCCAATCCTCCTGTGTAATACAAATATCCTTTAATACCTGGCATCCCGATTTCTCTGAGCACATTCATATAACCTTGTACCTGCTTTTCATGCTTTGAGCTCTTTTCACCTGTTTTGAAATCGATGACACTAGTTTGCAGGTCCGAAACAATCAGTTTATCAGGTCGTAACCTTGTTTTGGAGTCGAAGATCAACGTGCGTTCATTCAGATGTTTACCACTTTCAAATAATTTGACCAATAAGTCGTTTGCAAAAGCTTCTTCCAACAGTTTGATCAGGATCCCTTCAAATTCGTGTTCGATTTCTCCTTTCAAAAGCCCGGTTTTCAAAGCTGAGAAAGCTGTTTCACCTGAATGGGATTTTTCCATGATGAAGTGGAATTGTTTCCCGATCCGCTGTGCTGTTGTCAAACCGTCATCTTCTTGTTCTTTGGTTGACTGAATACTGATTTCCGGAAACCACAAAAAATTCTGGATTGATTGCGGACTATAATTGGTTGAATGTTTCCTGAAAGGATGCTTGATTTCAGGAGCTGTTCCCAATTTTAAATGAAGGATATCCTCTTCGTAGGAATCAGGAAACAAGTTTTTAAAGATGAGATTGAATTTTTCGTAAAAACTATTGCGAGAACCTTTGAGATTGATCGCATACAACCTGTCCTGGGGTCTTGTGAACGCGACATATAGCAAATTGATCGCATCCATTTTCTGTGCGGCATCTTCCTTATCCGCTTCCAATTGAATGGCGGGAATTGCAGTTTCGAACTTGCTCATTTTTGTTTCGACAATGTGTTCATTGATTTCCATCAGGTAGGAATCGTTGTTGTTTCCTTCGTTGAAAAAATTGAATGATGGAATAATGACGACCGGAAACTCCAGTCCTTTCGACTTGTGAGCGGTCATGATCTGTATTGCCTGCTCATTTTCAGAAAGCTGGACACTGAATTTTCCTTCGTTTTTCTCGTAGTAATTGATGAATTCCATCAGATCCGGACCGTTGGACATATCAAATTGATACGCCAAGTCCAATAATTGCTGCAAGTAGGTGTTTTCGATCGGATCCAATTCGACCAACATGAGGAAATCAACTAAGAGGGAATAAATATTTTGAAAGCTGGCATCCAGGAAATCCGCATTCAATCTGCTGCTTTCAAAGAAGAGTTGCTCGGAAAAATAAACCTTGGAATCGGAAGGATTGATCTGAAAACAGTTCCCATAGGTATCGAAGGCATCCTTTTTTTCCAGGATTTCAAAGTAGAAATAGGCAAATTGCATGGCACGTTGAAAGTCGAACCGATTAACCTTCCATTTACAGTAACAGATCGCCAATTGAACAAATTGATCGCTGTTGACCAATAATGAATCCGATGAAACGATCTGATAACCTTTCGACTTCAGGAAGTTAGCATATTGATTACAATCCCGTTTCTTTCTCCCCAGAACACAAATCTCGTAAGGTTTGTAACCATCTGAGATGCATTGTTCCACCCATTCCAACAATTGGTCATTGGTGAATTTAGTGGTATCCAGGTCCTTTTTCGGATTCAGGATCAGTTCGACATAACCACCTTTTTTGCCTTTCGGGTTTTGTTTGAGATGGTTGTAGAATTCCTGTCCGCTTACCGGCATGAACTGTAGCAATTCTTCAAAGAATTGATTGTTGAAGTGTACAATTTCTTCTGCTGATCGCCAATTATCTTCCAAGCCTTCTACGATTCCCATTTTTTGGAAGAAGAGAGAACGCAACGCAATAGAAGGTTCTTCTTCCGGATTATAAATAGCCGGCAAGGCGATAAATTGTTCAGCAACTCCATTCTTAAAGCGGTAGATGGATTGCTTGGGATCGCCGACGATGAAATTGAAATGATTGCTTCCCAATGAATTATGGATCAATGGAACAATGTTCAGCCATTGCAAACGCGATGTATCCTGGAACTCATCTAAAAAGAAATGATTGAATTTGGATCCCAGCCGTTCATAAATGAATGGCGCATCTTCGTTTTGAACCAATTCGGCTACGAGTTTGTTGAATTCACTTACCCGGATAATGGATTCCTTGTTCCGGATATCGTCCATGCTCAATGCCAATTCTTTGAGTATAGCCAATAAATGAAATTGCTGAATCTTAAAATCCAATTCGATCCAATACGAACTTTTTTCTGCAATAAACTGAAGAAATTCCAGGTAAGCAACTGAGAATTGGGTTTCTTTTCCTTCTTCAACCGTTTTTTGAATATTTACCAGGTTCGCATCGGTCCGCTTACTCTCTTTCAGGAAGAAGATTGGTTCCGGATTCAATTGCAGGTTAAAAATGATTGGCTTTAGAGTTGTGCTTTTACCCGCAAAATTAGTGGCATCCACAGCCGAATCCAAAAACAGGCGATTCAGTGAGTTGAGACGAACTGTCAATTCATCTTTTTCCGCCTTGAACTGCAACTTCCATAAATCCAATTGTTCTTTTTTGAAATCGGTTTTGGAAAGTGTCCTGATGATCTGAAAATAACCTTCATTGGTCAAGACTTTTGCTTTGGACAAAAGAATTTTCTTCAGGTTCCAGTCATTTTCCTCTTCCAGGTTTGATTTCGCAAAATTCAATGCCAATTGATACAGTTTGGTTTGATTCTTCGCGTCGATATTGCTTAAAAGCTCATCGATTGCTTTTTCAAGAATCAAGGTGTCATCCAGGGAAATTTCAAAGCTTTCGGGTAAATCCAAATCACGCGCAAACGAACGGATCAAACGGAGATTGAACTTATCGATGGTCATTACATTGAAATCTTCGTACTGATGTAAGATCTTTCGGAGTACCAATCGTGCCTTTTTTTGCGTCGCTTCCGGCGAAGTTCCTACAAACGCTGAAATTTCTTCCAAATAAGATCCAGCCTCGTCCTTCCCGTTTGCAAGCCTGTTCAGATCGCTCATGATCCGCGATTTCATTTCAATACTAGCCTTGTTGGTGAAGGTCATTGCCATGATCTGGCTGATTTCAGCCCGGTCCTCATTTTCAGAGAGAAGTAAGCGCAGATAGTTGCGCACCAAATTGTACGTCTTACCACTTCCGGCAGAAGCGTTTACGATCAAAAAAGGCTTGCTTACATCCGAATTCATACCGATCAATCAATAATCTCTCGAAATTACCTAAAATCCTTTGGACACTTCCCGAATTTTTAGGAATTCTCTGTGCATTGTTTTAAATTTGGTAAAACAACTGAATGAAACATTTTCCAATTCTTGCGTTGATTTTTTGTATGGGCTTATTCTCTTGTAAAAAGAAGAAGGATGATGTCGTCGACACACCTGTTGTTCAGCAAAGTAACCTGTCTTTAAAACCGCTGTTTGGCTCCCAAGTGTTAGAACTGGATTCTGTTTATACGATGAGTAATGGTTATCAAATTGAGTTCGTCGAATTGAAAGCTTATTTTACGGATATCCAATCGGGGGGAAGTTTGATGAAAGATGCAGCTCTATTCAATTTTAGAGAAACGGGGAACCTCATTTTTCAAACGAATCAAGTTGTTGCGAATCCATCTTCCATTCAATTCGGAATTGGTGTTCCGGGTTCAATCAATCACAATGATCCCAGTGTTTTTCCATCTTCTAATCCGTTGAATATTGCTATTGCGAATGACATGCATTGGGATTGGAATCCGGGATATATCTTTTTTAAAGTAGAGGCAAAAGTGGATACGATTGTTGATGGAATTACGAATTGCGATCACAACCTGGTTTATCATGTCGGAACGGATGGATATTACACCTCGAAAACAATTGCAAATCTCAATTGGTCGGCAATCAGTTCCAATCTCAACCAGGCGTGGCTGAAGATTGACTTAAAGAATTTCTTTGAGAATCCAGGGAATTCGATTGATGTGAAAACAGAATTCACCACACACAGCATGGCTTCGCAAAGTGCATTGACAGAAAAAGCACGTCAAAATTTTGCTGCCTCCATTAGTGCACTATGAATCGATACTTTGTTGGCATATTACTCTTACTGATTCTCTTTTTAGCTTGTACTAAAGAAAAGGTAGGGTATGATCCGACACCGTATACACTTAAAATACCCAGTCATTTCCCGCAAATGAATATTCCTTCGGATAATCAGATGACGGAAGAAGGCGTTTTATTGGGAAGAATGCTTTTTTATGAAAGAAAATTGTCATTGAATAACACCATTTCCTGTGGATCTTGCCATGCGCCGGATGCTTCATTTTCAGATCCGAATCAATTTTCTCTGGGAGTCAATGGAGCTGTAGGAGTCCGCAATTCAATGGCGCTCATTAATTTGGGTTGGCAGACGAGCTTTTTTTGGGATGGCAGAGCCCATACATTGGAGGAACAAATTCTAGGACCGGTTCCCAATCCGGTTGAAATGCACCTACAATGGAAGGATGCTGTTTCGAGATTGAAATCGGATGTGGTTTATCGCAATCAATTTTACAAAGCATTCGGAGTGGTTGATTTCGATTCGACACATGTTGCAAAAGCACTTGCCCAGTTTTTAAGAACGATGATTTCCGGGGAATCAAAATACGACGTGATGTATAAATTTGCGAATAACATTCCCTTGAGTTCAGCTGAATTGGCAATTAAAAATTCAGTCACATCGGAAGAATGGGCCGGATTTGACTTATTCAAAAGTTTGAACGGTGCAGACTGCTTTCATTGTCATAATGGAACATTGATGCAGGTTCAGAAATTTTCAAACAATGGATTGGATGCTGCTTTTTCAGATCTGGGAAGAGGAGCTATCACGAATAATCCGAACGATAATGGGAAATTCAAGGTTCCGACATTACGGAATATCGCACTTTCCGCACCTTATATGCATGATGGAAGGTTTGCAACACTGGATGATGTAATTGATCATTACTCGACTGGAATACAACACTCTGGAACGATAGATCCTTTAATTGAATTTGCAAGTCAAGGTGGTGTCCAATTGGATCCCGATCAGCGCAATCAGCTGAAAGCCTTTTTATTAACGTTAACAGATCCTAATTTTGTAACTAATCCCGACTTTAAACCGTTAAACCCTTAACGAAGTGAGTCTAATTGTTAGTACATTTGTACAAGTGATATGGAAGAAATGGTAGACGAAAGAAGATTAACCACCGAGGAGAAAGCCTTGAAAATTAATCTAACAAGTGACATTTATGGTTGTTTCGCCGAAATTGGTGCGGGACAAGAAGTTGCGGCCAACTTTTTTAAGGCGGGCGGTAGCTCCGGAACCATTGCGTATACGCAATCGGCATATGATATGAAAGTATCGGATGCCATGTATGGTGCAGCATCAAGGTATGTTTGCGAGGAACGTTTGATTACAATGCTCCGGACCGAATATGATACTTTGTGCGAACGTCTTCCGAAGAAACAGGAAGTGGCTCGCTTTTTTGCATTTTGTAATACCGTTGAATCCTTAAATTATCACAAAACAAATCAAGGTCAAGGTTGGGTTGGCTTACGTTTCCAATTGAAGGAGGGGGGCGAATTCAATGATATTATCCTGCATGTTAAAATGCATGATAATTCGCATAAGGCACAACAGGAAGCATTGGGTATTTTAGGTGTGAACTTGATCCATGCCGCTTATTTTTCAACAGATGACCTGGAAGAATTCCTGACAAACCTGGTACACCGAATTCCGAGGGATCGTGTGGAAGTGGATATGTTACGTGTTTCCGGCCCGGATCTGGGTTTGGTCGACAATCGGATCATTGCATTGAACCTGGTAAAAAGAGGGATGACGGATGCAACGATGTTCGATCTGTGTGGTACGGTTCTTCAACCTGCTGCAGCTTTATACAAAAAGAATATCTTGTTGATGCGCGGTCGATTCAGACCGGTAACCAAAGTGCATTTGGATATGATTGCACATGGAACGGAACAGTTCCTGAAAGAGGATGGTGTCCGCGAAGATAATTTATCGGTGATTTTCGAGTTGACCTTGAAAGATTTAACTGCCGATGGAAAAATTTCAGATAAGGATTTCATCGATCGTGCAGAGTTATTGGAATCTCTTGGATATACCGTAATGATTTCAAATTACTTGAAACATTACAAAATGTTGGATTATTTGGCAACAATTGCTCGTGGACAAAAGATGGGTGTCATTGCCGGTATTTATAATCTGCATACCATTTTTGATGAGCGTTATTACGATAATTTACCGGGTGGTTTGCTAGAGGCATTCGGTATCGGATTCGGACACAATGTGAAAATGTATGTTTATCCGGCACTCAATGTGGATACCGGTGAATTGTATACGTTGGATCAGTTGTCCATTCCAAAGCATTTGCATGGATTGGTACAGTTTTTAAAAGACAATAATAAACTGGCTGCAATCTCGAATTTTGATATGGAAGCATTGAAAATTCTTTCTGATGACGTGTTATCAAAAATCAGGGCAGGTGTCAATAGCTGGGAGCAAGACGTTCCGGAAAATGTGGTGAAGGCTATCAAATACTACGAGCTTTTTGGCTACGACAAAAAGAAGGATGTGGTAAACGTTTGAAAAATGAAGGATTTTGATAATTGTAGTTGAATTACTGACTTTCGGAATAAAAATGGCTAAAAAGATTTGTCAGGAGTCTGATTGATGTAAAATTTTCCTTACATTGGTCAATGAAGCCACTATTTATGCGCCAATGAACCAATTATCGGAAAAATTACTATTGCTATCGGAACCAAAAAATAAGCTTCTGCTCTTTCTGTTTTTTTTCAGCTCAATTAGTGGTTTTTCCCAAGAAAAAAAATATGATCATCAAAAATTTAATCAAGAAATCCAGGAGCTCCGGGAGGAGATGATCGTCGATATCTCAAAGGCGAATGAAATACTCCGTTTTCTGGATAATAAGTACAAGGATTTTTACAATGCGGAAATCGATTACTGCATTACGATTAAAAAGATCAAGTTTTTTAGTGCTTATGGTGATTATGCCCGTGTAAAATTCGAAATCAACAAGGCCAAGCGTTTCCAGTTTTTCTTTAAAGTCAAAAAACAGGATAAATTGTACTTGAATTTATATAGTGCAGTTTATGAAAGTCTGGGTCACAATTATGATCTGCTGATAAAAAAGACGAATAAGATTCTCCTTGAATCTGATAAATCCGACAAATACCTGTTGCTTCAATGCCGGTTGGTGCTTGCGAACTCTTACAGTGAAAAAGGTGATTTTGAAAAAGCGACCAATGAAATAGATGAAGCAAAATTATTGGTCAGTAAAATGAGCGCTCCATATAGCTTTCAGGTGGCAAATTCGGCCGGACAAGTCTACTTTTTCAATAATAAAATCGGTAAGGCAATCAAGGAGTTTGAATTTGCCAAAAGACTCGCCCAATTCAACAAATGGAAGTTTGCAGAGCAATATGCAAATGCAAGTTTGGGTGAAATCTATTTGTATACGAATCAATTGGAACTTGCGAAACCCTATTTTGATGTGGTTCTGAAAAATGAAAAATCCACTGAATTACGCGACTTGTTCCAGGTTTACGGATGTTTGGAGCATTATTATGATCTGAAAAAGAACATGGATTCGTCTTATTATTATTCGACCCGGAGAAATGAGGTTGATGATCTTTTGGAGAATCTTCGGAGTGAGAATTTGGTCTTTGAACTCGAAAAGGACTTTCAGACGGAATCAAATCAGTATTTATTGGAAGACGAACGGGGAAAGAATCAGCAATTGCGATTGATATTGATTCTTATCCTGATAAGTATCGTTATAATCATAAGTGTATCCTATTTGTTTATACGTCAAAAAAGTGACTCGAACAGGATCCTCCAATTGCAAAAGGAAGAGATTAATGAAAAGAATAAGGAAATTTCGAATGCCTTGGCGATGAAAGAAAATTTTTTGAAGGAAATTCATCATCGTGTCAAGAATAATTTACAAGTTATTTCCAGTATTTTGAATCTTCAATCCCGGAATGTCCGTGATCCTGAGGCACTTCGAATAATCGAGGAAGGAAAGGAACGGATTCAGGCAATTGCCTTGATTCACAATCAGCTTCACCTGAATAATGATTCAGCTTGTGTAGAAATGGGAGCTTATTTGAATAAATTGATTTCCCAAATGGGAGAATCATTTTCGAGTTACAACAAGGTTATTGAAGTAAAAGTGAATGTGGAAGAAATTAATTTGGCAATAGATTATGCTGTGCCGGTGGGATTGATCATGTGTGAATTGCTTTCAAATTCCTATAAACATGCCTTTTCGAAACGGAAAAGCGGCCTGATCGAGATTGAATTGAAGAATAACCCGGAGAAGAACTTGAATTATGAACTCCTGGTGAAGGACAATGGAGTTGGTTACCAAGGGGAGATTGATTTCCTGGAACAATCATCCACCGGTGTCGAAATTGTGAGTGCCTTCATTCAACAATTGGATGCGGAGTATTCTTATATAAACGATGGTGAAGGTTTCGGTTTGTTTATCCAATTTGCGATTGATGAAAGACATTCGAAGTTCAATTGATTTTTTTTTGATAATTTAGATTGAAAGTTGTGTTATGCCGCATATTAAGAATGCCTTGTTGAGATTTCGAATTATTGATCGCGCCCTGAGAAATAATTACAAGCCGTATCCGACAAAAGCAATGTTGCGTGAGGCTTGTGAAGAAGCATTATTCGGAAGTGTGGATGGTGCGAATATCTGTGATTCCACTATTGAAAAAGACATGTTCGCCATGAAAATGGAACACGATGCACCAATTAAATATTCCAAAAGACATAACGGATATTACTACAGTGATCCTGAATTTTCCCTGGATGAAATTCCATTGAATGAATCCGATATTGAAGCAATTCGGTTTGCGGCAAATACTTTGAGCCAGTTCAAGGACGTGGGAATGTTCAAACAATTCGGTTTTGCAATAGATAAGATTGTAGACCGGGTGAATATATCAACTGATATCAACGACAAGTCCATTGAACGTTTCGTTGAGTTTGAAACTCCTGTTTCTTCGAGAGGAAGTGAATTTTTGAATCCGATCTTGAATGCGATTAAAGCCGGAAAGGTCATTTATTTTGATTACGAAAGTTTCCAGACTCAAAAAAGAAAAGCACGGAAGGTTCTTCCCCTTCTTTTGAAAGAATACCGAAATAGGTGGTATTTGTTGTGTTATGACCTCGTAAAAGAAGGGATTATCACTTATGGTTTAGATCGGATTTATGATCTTCAGGAATCGGAAGAGGTATTCCGTTCGCCGATTTCATTTAATCCGGATCAGTTTTTTGAACACGCGATCGGAATAACGGCAAGTAATGGAAAACCGGAAACTGTTGTTTTCAAAGCAGATAATATTGCAGCAAAATATATCGAATCGCAACCCTTTCACGCATCCCAGCAATTAATCAAAGAAGGGAAGAATAAATCGACCTTTGAAATGAAGGTGTTTATTTCGGAAGAATTGATTCGAAGCATTTTGAGCTACGGCGGTGAAATTGTTGTTACTGAACCTGAATTACTTCGTAGTCACATCATGAATCGGATCAGATCCATGGTAGAAAATTATCAATAAGCTATTTTTTGACCAGGATTCGGGAATTTGTTTTCGATTTGACAATAAAAATCCCATCCTGCTGATCTCTGAAATAAACTTCCGAATAGCCATTGTGGTATGTGATCGTTAAATCCTTGGAAATATCCTGGCCAATGGAATTGAGAATAGACAAACCTTCCAACTCTGTTTTATCGCCAAAGACGCGTACTCTTTCTGTTACAGGATTCGGGAACACACGAATTTCATTTTCTCCGATCTCAATTTCATTATTAAACGAAACAGTTTTTAAAACAGATTTTGCACCGTCAAGATCATATTGATTCAATCGGTAATAACTGATTCCTTCAAGTGGTTCTGTATCTGTTTCCTGGTATTCTAAGTGAGCTGTACTTTCGCCGGCAGCCTTGGAAGTTAAAAGCCTGTTCCAATCCAGCCCATTTGCAGAGCGTTCGATTTCGAAATAATCACTATTTTTTTCCGATTCTGTTTCCCATTCCAAAAGTGCATACTGGTTGACCTTTATCACAGAGAAATCGGTGAATTCTACCGGAAGCGCATTGCCCTGTGTGAAATGCACTGTCCCGTTAAAAGCCCGGTTTGCCGAAACAGTACCAAAAGGGTAAGTGATTCCTGCTCCACCATATACGGTTAAGTCCGGATCGGAGGTAATGGCTGAATAGCCCGAATTGACTGTTGTCAGTAATCCGGTAGATAAAATCGGGTTGGAAGCAGTAATATAGAAAGCAACTGTTTGCCCGGCAAGAATTGTTTTGTTAATTGAAATACTTATAGGTGTTGACAAGTTTAACCCGACACTCAAAAGAGAACCTTCCGCTCCGATCAAGGTCCAGTTGGCTGGATTGGTTTCCGATCCTACATAACTTCCGGTTTTGAAATAAATTTCATAACCTCCAATAGATAAGGCCGGTAAGTTTGCATCAAAACATGAAATGGTAACAGCATTCGTTGCGGTGACGTCAAACATCACTCCCTCATTGGAGCTGTTGCTTGCATAGGGTGCTACTAAATCAGATCCCGTATTTGTACATTGTGCAAAAGACGTCTGCGGACAGATTAATAGATAGCATGTGAAAGAGAGAAATGTGGATTTCAGCATGACATGAATGAATAATGGTTTGCCGCAAGGTATGGTATTTCAAATAACCTTTTTAAATTTTAACAGTCCCAAATTGGATTTTAACATTTAAACTGTGAGAATTGTCTTTTAGGAATCCGATCTTCAAATCCGCCGACTAATGGATTTTTCTATCTTTGCTTAAAAAAATAAGGAATGGCACTGATTCAGGATTTCAAAAATGGGGTTTGCACGATTACGTTGAACAGACCGCAGGTTTTCAATAGCTTTAATAAAGAAATGGCAATGGCTTTGCAAAAGGCATTAGACGATTGTGAAAAGGATGAGACTGTTCGTGCAATTGTTATCAAAGGAGAAGGGAAAGCTTTTTGTGCCGGACAAGATTTAGCAGAAGCAACTGATCCGAACGGTCCGGAGATGCAATCGATTGTAAAAGACCATTACAACCCGATCATTGAACGGATCCGAACGATTGAAAAACCGATCATTGCCGGAGTAAACGGGGTAGCCGCTGGAGCTGGAGCAAATATTGCCTTGGCTTGTGATCTGACTATTGCGAAGGAATCGGCATCGTTTATTCAGGCGTTTTCAAAGATCGGATTGATTCCAGATTCCGGGGGTACATTCTTCCTGCCACGTTTGGTTGGATCCCAAAAAGCTTTGGCTTTGATGATGACAGGCGAGAAAGTTTCTGCAACCGATGCAGAGAGAATGAATATGATCTATAAAGTGGTTCCGGATGAATCCTTTGAGGATGAATTGACGAAATTGGCTGAAAATATGGCTTCCATGCCAACATATGGTTTAGGTTTGACGAAACGGGCAATCAATGCAGGTTTCACAAATAATCTGACACAACAACTGGCACTTGAAGAGCAATTACAGACACTTGCCGGAAATTCGGAAGACTTCAAGGAAGGAGTGAATGCGTTTATGGAAAAAAGAAGCCCGGTTTTTAAGGGGAAATAGAAAAATCATGAATTATCAATATGTCAAGGGAGCTATGTTCCTGATAATTGATAATTGTTCAATTGATAATTTGGAATGAAAAGCAAAATTGGAGTTCTGGGTGCCGGAACAATGGGAGCAGGAATTGCTCAGGTAGCAGCTCAATCAGGACATGATGTTGTTTTGGTTGACGTGAATCAGGTTCAACTGGATAAGGCTAAAGTTTCTTTGATTAAAGTGCTCGACCGCATGATTGAAAAAGGAAATCTGGACCAAAGTGGAAAGAACGACTTATTGAATAGAATGCAATTTTCTACTCAATTGGCGGATTTCAAAAGAGCCGGTTTGGTTATCGAAGCGATTGTTGAACGATTGGATATAAAACACACAGTCTTTAAAGAAATCGAGGAAATTGTTGGAATGGAATGTATCATTGCTTCAAATACTTCATCTTTATCCATTGCGTCAATTGGTTCTGTGTTAAAAGTTCCTGCACGAGTAATCGGGATTCATTTTTTCAATCCGGCACCACTGATGCCTTTGGTGGAAATCATTCCTGCAGTTCAAACAAGTACTGAAACTTTGTCAACTGCAAAGTCAATCATCGATTCATGGGGTAAATTGACTGTAGTTTGTAAGGATACTCCAGGCTTTATTGTAAATCGGGTGGCCCGCCCGTTTTATGGCGAAGCACTGCGGATTTATGAAGAAGGTCTCGCAGATTTCGCTACAATCGATTGGGCAATGACAGAACTGGCGGGATTCAGAATGGGACCGTTTACCCTGATGGATTATATCGGAAACGATATCAATTACACAGTTACGGAAACAGTTTTCGCTGCATTTTATTACGATCCGCGATTCAAGCCGTCATTTACTCAGAAGAGACACATGGAAGCCGGATTTTTAGGTCGGAAAACCGGAAGAGGATTCTACGATTACTCAGAAGGAGTAGCTTTGCCGGTTCCTGATAAAGATAAAAAGTTAGGACAACAAATTGTAGATCGCATTTTAGCAATGCTGATTAACGAAGCTTACGATGCCTTGTTTTTACAAATTGCAAGTCGTGAAGATATTGATCTGGCGATGACCAAGGGCGTCAATTATCCAAAAGGGTTGTTGGCTTGGTCGGAAGAAATTGGTCTGAAAACCGTTTTGAGCAGATTGGAAGATTTGTTCCGTGAATATGGAGAAGATCGTTATCGTCCGAATCCGCTGTTGAAGAGATTGGCAAAATAAAAAAAAACCTGATTCGTTTTGAATCAGGTTTTTTTTGAATGTATTTTTAAGCAAATAATTCGGCCTCCATGGTGATTTCAAAGCTGAAAGCTCCACTGACAGGACAATTTTTTTCTGCACCTTTCGCAATACGTTGAAATTCATCATTGGAAATTCCAGGGATTTTAGCTGTCACTGTTAAAGCAGAAAGGGTAATTTTCCCGTCATCCAACGTAATACTTGAGCTTGTTTTTAATTCTTCCGGAGTATAACCAGCTTCAGTCAGATCTGCACTCAATTTCATTGTGAAACAACCCGCATGCGCTGCGGCCAGCAATTCTTCCGGATTTGTACCGACACCTTCAGCAAAACGCGAATTAAAAGAGTATTGAGTTTTATTGAGTGTACTGCTTTGAGTTGTTAAATATCCACTTCCTTCTTTAATTGTTCCGTTCCAAACGGCTTCTGCTCTTCTTTTCATACTATTTGTTTTGATGTTATTTAAAATAGTACATTATTTCCATGTTTTCAACACTTTCTCAGCTTGTTTGGAATAAAACCCTTTCTGATTCCTGATTTTGACAAACAACTCCTTCGCGCTGGATTTATCCCCGTTTGCCAATCTGCTTTCAGCTAGATACCATTCTGCTTCATCATTGAAATTCGAGAATTCCAATTGAAGACATGCTGAAAAGCTAACACACGCATCATTGTATTGCCCCAAATTATAATAACACCAGCCGGCATAGAAACGGGCATTTACATCGTCCGGGTAATTTTTTATGATTTCATTGAATCGGGAGAGTGCTTGTTTCCATTTTCCACGATTTGTATAGTTCAATGATTTGTCAAGATAGTCCATGTAAGGAATATTGACCAATTTCATTTGTGGTTCTTCAGGAACAATATCGTCCTTATCTTTCTGATTGGCCGGAATTCCTGTTAGGATGATCTGTTCGATTTGTACAGTTGGTTTGCTTCGATACTGTGAATAATCGATTGCTTTAAGATCCTGCAAGTAAATTTCCTTTGCAATTTTCTGTTTGGAAACAGTTACCGGCTTTTGCTCAATCATTGGAGGTAAGGGTTCCAGTACCAATTCGGGAAAAGGTATTTCGATATTTTCCTCCTTTTTGTCTTCCAATGGAAGATTCTTGATTTCGGTTTGAGAGGTCTTGATTTCACCGACTGTAATCTGATCTTTTTGAGGAATTGCAATTAATGTATCAATTTCTTCAGGGATATTGATGTCGGTATTCTCCAATTTTACCAGCATAGGTTTTGCTTTTTCCTCGTTATTATTTCCGCGTGGAATCAAAATAAATGCTAGAGTGATAATCACCGTTGCTGAAAGACCTATTATATAAGGAGTGAAATTAATCCTTGGGAAATTCATTTTACGGTCAAGCTGTTTCATTTTTGAAAATGAGACATTGGAATCCTGCCATCCTTCAAGTGCATCACGATCAAAATCGCTTAATTGATCACTTGAATCCTCCTTCGAGAACTTTTGGAGGAGTTTCTCAAATTCATTTCGAGAGATATAATCTTTATTCTTCATGACTTTCCATCCAAATTTTTAAATTCCTTTTCCCATTTTGAATTGAACTTTTTACCGTGTTTAAAGGAATATTCAATTCGTCGCTGATATCCTGGTAACTTTTGTCTTGTAAATAGAACAATTCAATACAAATTCGCTGGTCATCTTTCAAATGTTGAATAGCCCGCTCCAGTTTCGTTAGTTTTTGTTCCCGTTCATTATTCAGTTCATCCATTTCAGGAGAATCTGCTTGCAATAAGTTCTCGTGAATGGGAGTTTGATGTGTTTTTTGTTTGCGAAGATGCATCAGGCATTCATTTTTTGTCAGCTGATACAACCAAGATTTAAAATGCTGAATCGTATGTTTCTCTATTTTTTGATTCAATTCACCAAAGATTTTCATCGTTGCGTCTTCGGCGTCCTCGTATCTTTTCAGGTACTTAATACATGTTCCAAGAACTAAATGGCCATAACGTTCATATAATAGAGGTATGGTAAACAAGTTTTCCTCCTCTTTATAAAGCTGGATCAAATCCAAATCCGACAGATTGCTGTACCTCTTATGTCCGCGTTGAAACAACATCATGACGTAGAGATGCATTAAATGAAATAATTCCATAAAATTTATATACTATAAAAGTAAGGACTTAAATTTACACCTGTTATGAGTGAACTGAAAAGAATTGGAGTTTTGACTTCTGGTGGTGATTCTCCGGGAATGAATGCCTGTATCCGCGCGGTTGTTAAAGCGGGTATTGGGAAAGGTATTGAAGTATTTGGTATCGAAGACGGATATAAAGGGATGATTGAAAATCGAATTCGAGAGTTAACTTATACAGATGTCAATAATATCATTCATTTAGGTGGGACCATATTGGGAGCGGCAAGAAGTGAAGCTTTTAAAACGAGTGAAGGAAGAAAGCAAGCTGTTGCCAATCTGAAGAAACATAAAATTGAAGGATTGGTTCTGATAGGTGGTGATGGGACTTATGCCGGTGGAATGGTATTAACCCAAGAATTCGATATTCCTGTGATAGGTTTACCTGGAACAATTGACAATGATATTCATGGAACGGACTTTACTATAGGATATGATACGTGTTTGAATACCGTAGTTGAAGCTGTGGATAAGATCCGGGATACTGCATCAAGCCATCATCGCGTGTTTTTTGTGGAGGTAATGGGAAGAGCTTCTGGTTATATTGCTTTGAATAGTGCTATTGCAAGTGGAGCAGAATCGGTATTGATTCCGGAGACCTTAACAGAGATTGGTTTACTCGCCAAAGAAATAAAAAACCAAAATAAGGGAATTCGAAGCTCTATTATTATAGTAGCAGAAGGAGATGATGAAGGTGGAGCAAAGGAAATCATGGAAAAAGTAAAACCGTTTTTAGATGGATACGATTTGAGATATTCGGTATTGGGACATATTCAAAGAGGGGGAAGTCCCTCAGCATTTGATCGGATCCTTGCAACACGAATGGGTGCGAAGGCAGTTGATTTGCTTATTAAAGGTGAAAAATCGATCATGATTGGCCAGATTGGAAAGGATTTGGTGTTTCAAAATATCATGGAAGGTACCACCGGAAACGTATCTACAGATGACTCAGGGATCGAATTATTGAAATCATTGCTGACGAAAGGATAATTTATTGAAAATATTTTAAGCTTTAAAAACTGTTTATTCAATGAGTTAGGTGTTTCGCCAAATCTTTTTCACAATTTTTTCTTGAAAAAGGCTTGTTAAAGTAGAATAAGTGGGTACCTTTGCCACCGCTTAGAACGATAGGCGCTTCGGAAACGGAGGAGTTGAAAAGAGAAAAAGGGTCATCAAAAAAAAGTTTTTCAAAAAGCTTGTTAAAATAGAAAAGATGATTACTTTTGCACCCCGCTTAGAACGATAGGCGCTTCGGAAACGAGGGAGTTGAAAAGGAGAAAAAGGA
>NZ_CAMLDC010000022.1 GCF_946478805.1 uncultured Fluviicola sp.
GAACATTTGGCGGAAGTCTATTATTCTGTCGCATTGGTAAAGGAACATCTCTTTTTGAGCGGTGCTTACCAATTATTAGTGAATCCCGGGTACAATCGAGACAGGAAAGGCCCGGTATCCATTTTTTCATTGCGGGTGCATCTAACTATCTGAAAAATAAGCATGGAAAATGTTCCACTCATTTTTAATTGGCATTCCACTCATTTTTCCCTATTTTCAATCCGATTTTAAGTTTAAAACCAATATATACTGAAGAAAAATGACAAAAGAAATTTGGCTTAATTTGCCCGCAAAAGACGTAGATGCTTCCCTTGCTTTTTTCACTGCAATCGGATTCACTCCCAAACCCCAACAATCCGCTTCCGGGGAAAGAGCTTGTTTTCAAGCCGGGAAATCGGTTGTCATGTTGTTTCCCGAATCTGCGCTTAAAGGTTTCAACGGAGGACTTCCCATGAACGATACCAAGAGTACTTCGGAGATGATGATCTCTTTTGACGCAGAATCAAAGGAGGAAATTGATGAATTGGCACAAAAAGTAAAAAAAGCGGGAGGAACCGTTTTTGCCGAACCGATGGAAATCCAAGGCTGGATGTACGGTTTCGCATTCGCAGACCTGGACGGACATCGTTGGAACGGTTTGTACATGGATCTGTCGAAAATGAAGTAAGATATGAAAGGAGTTAAAATCACGTTTTGGGTCAGTACCGGTTTGATCGGGCTGTTTATTATTCCGGGTGTTTTCTTTTTGAATACTCCATTTGCCAAGGAAGTTCCCAATCATTTAGGTTTACCCACTTGGTTTCAATGGGAATTGGGTATTTTGAAAGCAATCGGGGCGTTGGTACTGCTATTGCCCTTTGTGGGGAACCGCATCAAAGAATGGGCTTATTTCGGCTTGTTCCTGGATGTTCTTTCAGCTTCGTTCGCCCTTACCTGGGTTGACGGATTAAAAGGCCCGTCTTTCTTTCCGTTGGTCATCTTCGCAATTTTAGCGGTTTCTTACTGGAGTCACCACAAACTGCATAAAGTATTTTAAACACACCTATCTATGATCCAAGAAATTAAGCAAATCCAGGCAGGTTTAGAAAAAGTTCGGGAGGAAGTTGTTCATCATCCGAGCTACCGGGCAATTCAATCCATTGAAGACATCCGCATTTTTATGGAACACCATATTTATGCCGTTTGGGATTTTATGTCGCTTCTGAAAGCCCTTCAAAATCAATTGACTTGTACACAAGTACCATGGTTCCCTGTCGGATCTGCCGAAGTGCGTTACCTCATCAATGAAATCGTTTGCGGAGAAGAGTCCGATCTGGCTTCGGAAGAAGATGTGAAAAACGGAGACGGAATACGCAAAAGTCACTTCGAATTATACCTCGAGGCGATGGAACAAACCGGAGCTTCGCGTGCAGGTATTGATGCTTTATTCGACCAAATTCAGCAGGGAAAATCAGTTGAAGAAGCAATCGAATCGGTTTCTATTCCGGAATCTGCCAAACGTTTCCTGCGCTTTACCTTTGAGGTGATCGCAACAAAAAAACCGCATCTGATCGCCGCTGTATTCACGTTTGGGAGGGAAGACCTGATTCCGAACATGTTCCACAGCATTGTTAGTGATTTGAATGCCAAATTCCCAACACAATTGGCAACCTTCAAATTTTATTTGGATCGTCACATTGAAGTGGATGGAGACCATCACGGACATTTGGCACTACAGATGGTGAGTGAGTTGTGCGGAAATGATTCGGTGAAATGGGAAGAAGCTGAGAAATATTCCATCAAATCACTTGAAATGCGCAAACAATTGTGGGATGGGGTATACGATGAGATGAAAAAGCATCAAATGGTGTAATAATATGTAAGAGCTTTGTGTTCTTTGCATCCTCAGCGGTGAAATATTAATCGCAAAGGGTGCAAAGGCGCGAAGATATTTTCCCTATTATTCAGTAACTATCTTTTTTTCCTTTTTCAAAAGTGAATACGAATACATTACTCCATTTTCAACGCTAATCGCCTCATCTTCCTGTACTACCATATTTGTGAGTCCGTCGGGGTACATCTGCTTACCTTTGGAATCCACGATATAGATCTTTCCATCTGTCAACCTGAAATGTTTAGAATCCAGGAGAAGATCGGGAAGTGCCATTTTTTCCTCCTTGGAGCCATCCATCAGGTTAATGATCTCATACGTGCTTCCTTTTCTTACATAGCCGAATTCGTTGATTACAAAATCGCATGGAATGGCTTGTAACAGGGTTGTTTGATCAGGCACCTGTCCTTCGTAAAATTCCATATTGTACCAAAACCCATCTTTCAGTGCGCGAAGAATATAGATTCCACTCACGGAAGCGGCAATGAAAATCTCATCGAAAATCGGTTTGATCCGCTCATTCAAGTTGTAATCATACACTCCCATTTTGCCCTCCTTCCAGACAAGAAACGCTGCAGATGCGATGTATTCGATCTTGTCATAAACAGCCGGAATTTCCTTCCTGAGATTGAGACTCAACAAACCCTGGAATTTCCCGATACGCGTAGCGCATTGCTGATCGTAATCGCGGTATGGAAACAAGAGCTGTATCTTATTATCCGTTTTGTCGTACCTGAATTCCAATTTATCATAGTTAAATGGAAAAAGGGTATCGTTAAATGCGGAAATGATTCCCCATTTCTTGCTGACGTTTTGAGCTAAGAAATAGACCGGATTCCAGGTCGGAAGCAATTCCAGATAACTAAACGGAATAGCAACAGTCTGCATGGTCTCCCCATTTTCCGACTCAAAATCAGCATATACTTCCGAGCCTTTCAACTTCCCTTTTTTCGAAATCGTCCGCTCGGGATTTATGGAATAAAAAACACCTCCGTCAGAACCCACATACTGTTTATCATTATCTCCGAAGTAGTAAATCTTGGAAACTTCTTCCAATAAATAGAACTTACCCGAATCCACCCTGCTGGGTTTAATGACGGATCCCCAGGCAATTTCAGCTGCTCCCCACAAATCCCCAACCCGGTATTCGATCAAAGTACCCGAATTGTTACTTTGGAAAAGCGTATCTGCATCCAGGTCCACCACTTTTCCATTCCAGGAAATGAACCCCAGCTTCCCGTTCGTTTTTTTAAAGATCGTAAATGGCGTATAGAAAGGATGACTTTCCGATTGCTCAGAATCTTCGGAATACGCGTAATAATTTCCATAATCATCCAGGTATCCCACGGATTCGGAGTCGTATTCCCAAAGATTCGGGGTATTGCTTCCGAGATAATTCAAACTTCCGAAAGCGCCTTCAATCCGGGTCACCTCGCGGAACATCGAATCTTGGACCAGTTCGCACATGCTGAAAAAAGAATCGCCCGGTTTTTTCAATCCGTAAAAGGATCCTGTCAGGTGAACAATCTCTTCGTATGTGAAATCGGAACCTTTATCAGCCGTTGAAATACGATAAGCCAGGTTTCCCGGTTTGGTTTCGCCGCCAATGGTATAAACCCAGACAATCGCTCCCGAAGGATTTTTCCACCTGTCCTTGAATGTGATTTTCTCTCCCCAATCGGAAACAATTTTCTGATTCCGCAAATCGTACAGCGCAACCAACACGCTTTCTCCGTCGGTTTTCTCTGCGTAAACAAAATCTTTATAGATCACTCCATCATAGGACGTCATTTCGAATCCATCTTCGTCAACAATTGAATTGGCCTTAAGTGGAATGCTGACTCCTTGAAACGTATCTATTGCCACGTCAAACCGATTAAAAATAATTATTTCCTCCCCGGTTGCACAAAGTTTCCATTCCATGAATTCGGTGATACTCTCATAAGGCAAATACTCAATTTCAAAGCGGTTGTTCATAGAAGCCATCTTTTGACGGTGTTTCAAAGAAATCAAGCTCATTTCCGTATCCTGGGAAACATCATTAAAAACAGAATCCGTGATGAGCGTTCCATCCCCTTTTGCAAGATATAAAACGGGATCTCCCAAAAGCAGAAAGCCCTCCGATTCCGCGCTGAAGAAGTAATCGCTTTTATCCAGCACCAGGATATAATTGAAAAGAATGGAATCTTTCAGGATGTAAACAAAAGAAGGAACCGATGTGATTGCCGCATATTCCATTGGAACGATGATCGTTCCTTTCTGATCGATGATTCCGGCCTTCTCCTCTTTCCGGATAATGATCAGATCGTTTGTCGGCAAGATATCATCTCGTCCTGGTCCACCGTCCAGGTCACTTGCAATCAATTCACTTCCAAAATACAGATCGATCGTACCGTTTTCAGTTTGTGCTTCAAAATACACATTATTCGGTGAAAGGCCTTTGTATTTTACAGGAATGATTTTCTTCGACCCCTTGGGTAAATAGCCTTGCAGATCATTGTCGTACAAACGAATTCCGTGGGCTTCCATTCTAAGTTCCGTATACTTCGGTTCCAGGATCTGTCTTCCATTGGCATGGACCAAACCCACCTTTCCATTGGCGAAAATACGCTTGACTGTATCACTTGCATCTTTGGATGCTACCAATTCCCCATCCTGGGAAAATGTGTGGAAGCTGATGATCAGAAGAATAAAGTAGAAGCTCGTTTTCATGGGTTTCATTTCAACGAAGTTACTCAAGACAAATCGCCTGACAATAAGTCATTTGCACTATTTATGTTCATCCTCCGTTTAACCCGCTCATAAATACTCCTTATTTGCCACATTTATTTGTTCAGGGATAAGCTGTCATTGAAAATTGTTCTGTTACTTTCCCTTCTTTGATCAATTTATTGTTCTGATAAACTTTCAATTTCGGAGTTTCCCCATCGACGATCCGAAAGCGCGAACTGCTAAGTCCGTAATAAGAAAAACTTCCCGGCGTTTCCTGATCGTAACCATACTTCATACTTGACCATCCATAGGCAAACGAACAAGAAGATTTTCCGGCTGCGTTCACCGCATGAAAATCCGTCGGATAAAGCAATACATTCCGACCGCTTGAAGAAACGTAAATCAATGAGTCAAAGTCCAACTGAATCCATTTATCGAAAAGAGTGATACCTATATCCGTTCCGCTTGAACAACATTGTCCCCCGGCCCAAGTATGAATACTGACATTTGCGAGGGTATCCTGCGAAAACCCGTCCGGGCTGGACATCAGTAAAAAAAGGATGCAAATTACTTTCATGATGACTTCTACAATTAAAACCGGATCCGGTTCAAATAAAACTTGCAAAATAATTACCCTGGTAAAAGAAGGATATTCTTCCACTTATCCCCGAAGACCCATTTTCAACAAAAAAGAAAGACTGCCCTACTTAAGGAGCAGTCTTCACCTTTATCCGAATTAACAGACCTGCACTGATTTACACGCATTATCTAATCATAAACCCACATAAATCAGCGCTGTCCGTGTGCCACTCTTTAAACTTGTTCTGTAATCTTTGATTCCACTTTCGGTGGTATCAATCGATAAACAATCGGCGTTACAACACGTGATAACAAGGTTGAACTGATCAATCCTCCAATCAATACAATTGCCAAAGGCGAAATCAACGGATTGGTGGAAATCGCGATTGGGATCAGACCTCCGATGGCTGTGAGTGATGTCAATACAATCGGCAGGAAGCGCACTTCACCCGCTTCCCGGATTGCTTCGTCCAGAGTTCTTCCTTCTTCCCGCAAGTGATTCGTAAAATCAACCAAGAGGATGGAGTTCTTCACTTCAATCCCGGCCAGGGCGATCAATCCGATTACCGCTACGAAAGACAAAGAATTTCCGGTGAACCAAAGTGCGATCACTGCCCCTACAATTCCGAGCGGAATGACGGACAATACGATCAGCGTACTTTTAAAGGTTTTGAAAAGCAAGATCAATACTGCTATGAACAGGAAAACCGTGATCGTGATAATCGTGTTGAATCCACCGAATGATTCATTCCGGGATTCAAATTCACCTCCCATCGTGTAAGAATAACCTCTGGGAAGTTTCTTCTGATCCATTTTCGTGATGACTTCCTTGATCAGGTTATCTACCAGAACACCTTTTTGTGCAAAGGCACTGATCGAAACTGTCCGCACCTTGTTGTAGTGATTGATGAATAAGGGCGAACTTTCCAATTCCAGGCTGGCAATCTGTGAAAGCAAAATAGCTTGCCCTTGCTGGTTATTGATGTACAACTGATTGAATACATCCAATGTTGCCCGTTCACCTTTGTGGGTTGTCAGAAGCATGGAAAACTCATCGTTGTTCTCATCGGAGAATGTTCCCAAGTCCACCCCGGCAATTGCCAGACGGACTGTTCTGTCAATATCCACAGTATTCACTCCCAAAGCGCGCGCCTTTTCTTTCGATATCACCAATTTGAAATCGGATTTCAGGTTGCTCACCGGGTTGTTCACATACATCGTTCCCGGAATCGCTTTCAGGAGATTTTCCACCTCTTCACCGATCTTTCTCAAACTATCCAGGTTATCTCCGGAAAGACGTACTTCGACAGGTGCAACCATCGGCGGACCTTGTTCAAAGTTCTTCACCTCTATCTTCGCACCGGCATACCGATTGAAAACTCTACGCAAACGATCAGTGATTTCCTGTTTCTTATCGACATTCGTATGTTTCTCCAGTTGTACAAAAATCTGTGCGAAATCGCTTCGTTCGTTTTCCTGCGCCACATTGTAATAAACCGGGGGATTTCCTTTTCCCACATTGGCTGCATAGTATTTCACTTCGGGAACTTTACTCAATTCCTTTTCGACATATTTTGTGATCTCATTCGTATGGTTCAGATTTGTTTGCAAAGGAGCAACCACATTCACCAAAAATTGCGGTTTTTCAGAAGCCGGGAACAAACTGAATCCGATTACCGGAAACAGGGCCAATGAACCGATAAAGATTGCCACAGCAACTGTCATGGTAATGATCGGTCTTTTCAATGCTTTATCCAACAGAACGGAATATGTTCCCGAAATGGCTTTTTGAAGCGCTCTCAAGAAAATGTTCCCATTGTGTTGTCCTTGATGCTGTTTCAGCAAACGGCTTGATAAGAACGGGATAATCGTCAGTGAGACAAGCATGGAGGCCAGCACACTCGCAATAACCGCCATCGGGAGACTACGAATGAAATCCCCGGCTCCTTCCGGTAAGAATACCAAAGGCAAAAAGGCGATAATCAAAGTTACGGTACAACCTACCACCGAGAGTCCGATCTGCTGTGTCGCCATCAAAGTTGCGTCCATGCGGGAATGTCCTTCGCGAAGCCATCGCTCGATGTTCTCGACCACGACAATACTGTCGTCGACCAACAACCCAAGTGCTACCACCAACCCGACAATACTCAACTGATTGATATTGTATCCCATCACATTCAGGAGAACCAATCCGATTGCCAAAGAAAGCGGAATGGAGATCATCACCACCAACGAAGCTCTTCCACCCAAAGGAAGTAAGGTGATTGCAACCAGGAGAATAGCAATCAGGAAATCGATTCCCAATCCTCCCAAACGGTCGTTTACATTATCTCCCTGGTCGAAATGGTTCACCAGATCGATGTTCGAAGGAATTCCACTGTCGAACTCCGCCAGCACCTTTTGATATTTCTTTTGTGTTTCAGAGATATTGAATCCTTCTTTTTGCGCTGCTGTAACAAAGACACAACGATGACTGTTCAATCGCGTGATGTGTTTCGCTTCCGAAAAATCGTAATACACATCTGCCACGTCTTTCAGGGGAATCGTCTTTCCTTCTGAAGCATAGATGATCGTATTGGCAATTTCTTCCAAGGAAATATAATTTCCGCTGGTTTTCACATTGAAAGATTTGGTTCCTACATCCACACTTCCTCCCGGAATATTGGCTATTTCACTTTGCAGGGTTCCAACTACCGCATTCAAAGGAAGATGCAATTGCGCCAACTTATCTGTTCTCAGATCAATCCGGACTTGTTCATCAGATAAGCCGTGAATCTTTACATTTTTCAATTCGGGAAGTTTTTCCAATTGCTCCTGTAAATCTTCTGCTACCTTCCTTAATGATTTCCGGGATGCATTCTCACTGATTAAAGCTGTTTGGATTACGTTCACGTCGGAAGCAACCAGTTTCTTCACTTCAATGCTCAAAATCTCATCGGGTAGATCGGAACGCATCCCATTGACCTCTCGGGTCAGTTCCTGGAATTTATCGTTCACATCCGATTCGTATTTATATTCCACCATCAGTATCGCCACACCATCTTTGATCTGTGTTCTGATCCGTTTGATGTTTTCCAAACTGTAAATTTGTTTTTCCAGTGGTTTCACAACCAACTCTTCCATATCCGAAGGACTTGTTCCGGGATAAATTACGATCACAGGGAACATGGGCGAATTGGTTGCAGGATCCTCACTTCGAGGCATGGTCAAAAGCGTATTCACTCCTAAAGCGATAGCCATGATGAACAACACCAGGGTAAACTGGTAGTTGCGTACTGCGTATGTTGCTATTTTCATGTGTTTTTTTTGTTCAGTGTTTTTTGTCTAGTCTCCACTTGTGGATCTATCGGCTTTGAGCTGATATGACGAAAGCGGTGCTTTTTTGATCCACCTCCGTGGATCTTTTATCGAAAGCAGTGCTTTCTCTTATTTTGACGAGATGATAGACTTTTCATTCAGGTAAGGTCCACCGGAAACGACTACATAATTGTATCCTTCCAAACCTTCCCCGATTTCCACTTCATTCTGGTTCAGGTTTTCAATCTTCACCGGAACTTTCTTCACTGTTTTTCGATCATTCGAAACAAAAACAAACCCATCGTTTGCATTTCCGTCCAGTAAAGCCTCGTAAGGAATCTTCCAGTTCTCGGAAGTTTCGGAAAGTGAAATCTTTGCTTTTCCAAAAACACCGCTTGCCAGGCCTTCCGGTAATTTCCCCTGGATCTCCAGTTCTACCGTAAATGTCCCGCTGAATGGATCGATACTTTCGGATTTGCGGGAAACTTTGGCTTTCAGATTTCTATTCTTGAAAACATCCGCCTGGATTTCTGCCGGATCACCTATATGAATCTGACTCCACTGGCGATCACTTACCCCTACTTTCAATTTGAATGAACTTGACCCTGCGCCGTTTGTTTGGAAAACAGGTGTTCCGCTGCTCACCAACTGTCCTTGATTGGCCATTTTACGCAAAATAAACCCATCCGATACAGCCCTGATTTCAGCATATTTTAAATTGAACAAAGCCGATTGCACTTGTTCCTCAGCCACATCGACCGCTGTTTGTGCATTTTGTAACTGTTCCAAAGTAGCAAAGCCTTCTTTCTGCAAATTTTTCGCACGCTCCAGGTCGCGTTTGGATTTTTCCAATCCCAGTTTAGCCTGACTTACTGTTGCGCGAACCAAGGTCAGATCCAAAGTTGCCAATAATTGTCCTTTGCGGACTTTATCGCCTTCTTTGACGTACAATTTCTGAATGATTCCTCCCGATAGAAAAGACAAATAGGTCTCGTCATCAGTGGTGAATTGCCCGGAAACATGAATCTCTTCATTTGAATTCATTGCTTTCAGGGATTCCAATTTTACGGGAATCACTTCCACTTTAGGAATTTCATTTGTGATCTTTTCCTTCGAGCTGCAAGAAGCAACCAGGAAGGAAAGAAAAAGTGCCGGTATTACTAATTTTTTCATAATCGAATAGTTTATTGATTGAATTTCAATGGATATGTTGCTGCTGCCCGCTCAAGTTCTGCTAACGAACTCAAGTAATTCTGATATTGGATAAGGACAAACAATTCCGCGTTGGTCACCTGATTGGAGGCATCAATGAATTCCAACTGACTAGTTAATCCTTCTCTATTTGCGCCTGAAACCAGGGCAAAATATTCTTTGGAGGCTTCTAATTGAACTTTAGCTGTCTCCCAGTTTTCCTGCGCATTCAATACGTTACGCAGAGCTTGTGTGCGCTGCAGCTCCAATTGCTGTGAAACCTGGTCCAGTTGCAGCTTCGCATTCTCTACTTCGTATTTCGTTTGTTTGATCTGTTGTTGATTGCGGGATCCGTTGTAGATCGGAATGGAAGCCGAAACACCAAACATATAATAAGCCGATTTCCTGCTCACTTCCCAATTCGTACCTTGAGAGCCTAAATCCAAAAAGGCATTGATCTTCGGAACCCAATAATTTTTATTCATCTTCAAAACGGATTCCTGCACTTCAATGGATTGGTTGATCAGCCGGATTTCTTCCCGTTCCTCTTTCGCTTCCAGACCCGGGTTGTTATCCGAGGTTTCTTCCAATACAATTTCTGCATCCAGTGGCCTGTTGATCAGGAAATTGAAATAAGCCTGTGCATTTTTCAACTGGTTTTTTGCAGTTGAAATAGATGTATTCATCTTCATCAATTCCGTTTGAGCTTTCAAGAGATTCACTTTCAATCCTTTTCCTTGCTTGATCAGCGCTTCATTCAGTTCCACATTTTGAACCAACACCTTTTTATTCGCCTCATAAACAGAAACAGATTTCGAAGCCATAATAACATTGTAGTAAGCCACTTTGATGTTCTTCACCAATTCGCGTGCATACACTTGCATATCCAGGCTGCTCAACTCCACCTTCTGTTGCTGAATCCGCTTATTTCCATAGATATCCATATTCAACAATGGAACCGAAGTCCGGATATAGGTATCGTAGAAATTGTTCGGTAAAAAGTTGATCTGTTGATTCTGGATCTGTGGAAAAGCATTCGTTCCCGTCATCTGGTTCAAGGTTGAATAAACCGGATTCAACATATCTCCTACCGGAAGTTCCGAATAGCGGCCTCCTTCTGCAGTGGTGTAGGAAGCATTGAAATTGACGGATGGCAGGAAATTGCTTTTTGCCGTATTCAAGGTCAGAAGTGCCTTTTCCAATTGGATTGAGCGCTGTTTTAGAACCAAATTTGAATCCAGTCCCTGCCGGATATATTTCTCAAGTGATCCCTGCGACCAGGCGGAAGTATGCAGGAACATACTTGCTGAAATCGCGACCAGAAGGGTTATTTTTCGCTTCATAGTAATCATTGTTATTTAACTAAACAGTGTTAAGTAATTATTAAAAAAATTATTTCCCGAAAGAATCCATCATACGGATGAATTCTTCAAATCCCAGTTCGATGATCTTTTCACCTTTTTCAGGATCCAAAACCTTGCAACGGCCACGGTCGTATAAGTTACACATCCCATGCATGGTGGACCAGACAACATATGCTCCTGTTTCCGCATCGCCAAAAGTCAGATAACCTTCATCCATACATTGTTGGATGGTTGCTTTGAGACCATCAAATGCAGAAGAACCTTCCTTCCACATCTCATCATCCTCAAGCTTACTCAATGGCGATTTTTGTACGAACATCAAATCGTAGTAGTCCGGATGGTCCGATGCAAACTGAAGATAGATGCGTCCCATTGCTTTCAAACGTTCATAAGGATTCTCGACCGAGTAAAGCACCTCCAATTTGCTTCCCAGTAATTGAAACCCTTCCGAATGAAGCGCAAAAAGGATTGCGTCCTTATCCTTGTAATACAAATAAATAGTTGTGGGACTGTATTCGATTCGTTGGGCGATGGAACGAATGGAAGTCTGGTCAAAGCCTTTTTCCAAAAAGACCTCACGAGCAGCTGTGAGGATGCTTTTTTGCAACACTTCTTTTTCCCGTTCTTTACGTTCGTTAATTCCCATTTTAAATATTGAATGGTACAAATATACTTAACACTGTTAAGTTTCCAAATTTTATTTCGAAAAAATGAAAGAAAAAGTTAAAAGGTTTTTTAAACGCAAAGAGCGGAAGAGCTTAAAGAAGGTTCTAACACTGCGTTCTTAGTGCCTTAGCGGTTAAAATTAAAAGGGATACTTAATAAGAGAATTAATCGATCTATTTCCTCTGTGGTATTGAACGCATGGATACAAATGCGCAGGCGTTGAGAACCCGCAGGAACCGTTGGCGGTAAAATGGCTTTCACTGCAAATCCCGCTTCTTGTAATTGCTGTGCTTTCGACTTGCATTCTTCCAAATCCGCGAATTCGATAATTTGTATCGGGGAATGCGCAGAACTTAATGTGGATTGAATCTTACCGGAAAAACGAGCGATATTTACCCGCAATTGTTCCCTCAAACTTTCCTCCTTACTTTGTTCAACTTGGTACAACATATGCTGAACCATTGCTTCCGGAAGTGCGGTCGTATAAATAAACGAACGGGCAAAATTGATCAGGAATTCCCTCACCTCATCCGAACAACAAACAACTGCCCCATGAGCGCCGTAAGCTTTACCGAATGTGAACAAGCGAATGAAAACAGAATCTGCAATTCCGAATTCTTCGCACAATCCTCTTCCCTCTTTTCCGAAAATACCTCCTGAATGCGCTTCATCGACAACCAATAAGGCTCCATAATCCTTGCAAACCTGATTTATCTCAAGCAATGGTGCAATATCCCCGTCCATACTGTAAAGCGATTCTATAGCTACAAACAGGGTTCCTTGTGCTTTTTCCAGTTTCTTCCTCAGATCGGAAACATCGTTGTGCCTGAAGGAAAAAGAATTGGCAAAACTCAACCGGATTCCATCACGCACCGAGGCATGGACGAACTCATCGTAAATAATCGTATCTCCTTTTTGGGGAAGAGACGAGAACAAGCCCAGGTTTGCATCGTAACCCGAATTGAAGATCAACGCGGATTCAGATTCAAAATGTGCGGCAATTTGTCTTTCAACATCTTCCACCACTTTTGAATTTCCTGAAATCAATCGAGAACCGGTGCTCCCGGTTAGCTCAACAGACCGGGTAATTCGTGCCAAGCCCAAATAGTCATTCGACCAAAAATCGATGGGATTATCAAATGACAAAAGGGAGCGCAAGCTCCCTTTCTCTTTTCTATCTTGTAAATTGCGTTGAAATTTCAAAGCCAATTTTTAGGAAACAGTCACTTTTCGTGGTTCAAATCCGGCAGATGCGGTCTTAGCTTCAGCCAATTCTTTTGCACGTTGAGCCTCTTTCTCTTTTCTTGCCTCAATGATCGGGTCCGGTTTGGAAATCGGTTGTTCACCGTCAGCAAATGCTTCTTTTCCAACTAAACCAAGAATCCGGAACATTTCTTTGTCTTCATTGAACTCCGGATTCGGAGTCGTCAACAGTTTATCTCCGGCAAAGATCGATCCCGCCCCAGCCATGAAACACAAAGCCTGACCTTCCATAGTCATTTTGGTTCTTCCTGCCGACAAACGGACCACCGATTCCGGGAATGCAATACGCGTGGTTGCAACCATACGGATCATTTCCCATTGTTCAATCGGTTTTTGGTCTTCCAAAGGCGTTCCTTCCACTGCAACTAAAGCATTGATCGGAATTGAATTCGGAGGTGTGTCCATTTCCATATAGCTCATCAATAAGCCTACACGGTCTTCGATTGCTTCTCCCATTCCGATGATTCCGCCGGAACAAACTGTAATTCCAGCCTTACGTGCATTGTCAATCGTGTTCAAACGGTCTTCGTATTCACGTGTTGAAATCACGTCTCCATAAAATTCTTTGGAAGAATCCAGGTTGTGATTGTAAGCAAACAAACCGGCATTTTTCAATCGGTGTGCCTGATTTTCATTCATCATTCCAAGCGTTGCGCACACTTCCATTCCAAGCTCGTTTACCGCAGCAACCATTTCGATCACATTGTCAAAATCCTTGTTATCCCGAACTTCTCTCCAGGCTGCTCCCATACACAAACGGGAAGAACCATTTGCCTGTGCATTTTTTGCCTGTTCGATAACAGAATCAACCGTCATCAATTTGTGAGCTTCTACATCCGTATGGTAACGTGCTGCCTGCGGACAATATCCGCAATCTTCCGGGCAACCACCTGTTTTGATACTCAACAAGGAAGACATCTGAACTTCTCTCGGGTTATGAAATTGACGATGTACTGTCGCCGCTTCGAAAACCAATTCCAACAACGGTTTGTTGTACAATTCCAATAAACTTTCTTTCGTATTATATGCTGGGTTTACTTTCATCTGTAATTCTTATGGCAACAAATATACGAAGTCTACCGAAGGTGGCGATTACTTGTGTTTTGAAATTATGAACATGGAATCAATTATCTTTATACGCTCAAACATTCATTGATGATCCAATTTCAAACAAACCTCAGAAAGTACGGAGCATCCGACAGGAATGCCTGCATGGAAATTTTCCAAACGAATGTCCCGAAGTATTTCACCTTGGAAGAAGTGAATGAGTTTGATCGCTTTTTAGCCAAACTGGGAGATTCGGAAGTTCCGGATAATCCAATGTATTATGTGATGGAACTGGACGACAGAATCATCGGTTGTGGTGGATTCGGTGAAAAGGAAGGAATCGATGGAATTCTTTCCATCACGTTCGTTTGGGGAATGGTGGACAGAGCTTATCACAAGAAAGGGTTCGGCGAGGAACTTTTACGATTTCGTCTTGCGGAAATCAAAGCACAATTCCCGAATTGGAAAGTGATTTTGGATACCACCCAATTTTCATACACATTCTTTGAAAAGTACGGATTCAGAACCCTGAAAATAACGGAGAATTCTTACGGTGAAGGAATGCATCGGTATGATATGATTCTTGAAGAAAGTTCAAAAAGTTGAAATGGTTCAAAGAAGTTCAATTAAACAGTGAGTAGTTTAATACAAAACATTTGAACATTTGAACATTTGAACATTTGAACATTTTTAGTTCTTCGAAACCAAACAGACTGCATACGCTTTCACTGCTTCTCCCGCTCCGAATGAATCCACTTTTTCGTGAGTGGTCGCCTTGATTGAAACGCGGTCCGTATCAACTTCCAGCAATCCTGCTAAAATGGTCTGCATTTCGGGAATATGCGGATTGACTTTCGGTTTTTCCAAGATTACGGTTGCGTCGATATTAACCACTGAATAGTTCTTTTCCCTGATCAGGTCCATCACATTCTTCAATAGGATTTTGGAATCGATTCCTTTGTATTGCGGATCCGTATCTGAAAAGTGAAATCCGATATCCCGCAGGTTTAAAGCACCGAGTAATGCATCGCAAATAGCATGAATCAACACATCTGCGTCCGAATGGCCAACGGCACCAAATGAAGAAGGGAGCTTTAACCCTCCCAACCAAAATTCTCGTCCTTCTTCCAAACGGTGGACATCCACTCCGAAACCGATCCGAATATCCATTAATCTATTCAGGTTTGGCCTTGTCGTCGTTCACTTTATCACCCAATGTGAAGCGAAGCGTGAAACGCATTGTATTTGCCAATGGATTATTTCTTTTCAATGCTGCTAAGTAAGAGAAGTCGAAACAAAAGATGTTGTATTTGAATCCAACTCCCATAGTAAAGAACTGGCGACCTCCTTTAGAGATGTTTTCGTAGAAATAACCTCCACGAACAGCAAAAATATCATTGTACCAATATTCCAATCCGGAACCGACCATGATCTCACGCATTTCTTCTCCGAATTTAGATCCTTTTTTCACTTTGTAAGTTCCATCTCCATTATCGATCGGATTTCCATTCGCATCTTTTTCAACTCTTCCAGGAGCATCATAAAACGATTGGATCATCCCGGCGATTACACCTACGTCATTGCTTTTTCCGGAAATCAGCGTGTTTTCTCCATTGATAGTTGCATAAACCGGTGGACTTGGAACCAAAAGTTTGGAAACATCCACACTTACTGTCAAGCTGTTGTATTTGTCAATTTTTGCGGTATAGGCATTTCCGATTTTCAACGCTGTCGGAAGGAAGTCCCTTCTTGCATTTGCAGAATAAGCCACCTTGTTACCAACGTTTGTAATGGTAACACCCAATGAGTAAATACCATTCACTTTAAACCAATTGATATCTTCCGTACGATAAGCATAAGAGATATCTGCAATACCTGCAATCGCTGCCTTCGTTTCAGTTCCGGCAGTAACCAAACCACCTGTCAGGTTGGAATAAGCAAATTTTCCATTAATCCCGATACTGTGTTTCTCTGCTAACTTAAATGCATAAGCCAGTGTCAATTCAAATTCATTCGGTTTGAACTCACGGATGTAATTCCCTGCATTGTCAGTGAATGTGATTTCTCCCAAACTGAAATAACGCAGGGCTCCACCGATGACATGTCTTTCACCTACACGGGCATAACCTGAAAGGTACGAAAGATGCATATCATTTGTCAGTTGTCTCAACCAAGGCGTGTAACTGACTCCGATTTCCGATTTGGACTTGGAGAAATTCAACATCGCCGTATTCCAGATAATCGAAGAGGAATTCGGGCTTAAAGCCGTCCCTGCATCACCCATCGCCCCGGAACGGGAATCAGGATTGATCCCAAGAAAAGGCAATGCCGTAGTGATGGTATTCAACTGGATATCATTTTGTGTAACCCCTTGTCCACCCGGTTGAGCGAATGAAAGATAACTAACAAAAAGAGTGAAAATCAATATTTTATGTGATAACATGAATCTATTTCAGTTTTAATTGTGACAAAAATACGCAAAACTAGGACTTTTATTGTGCAACTATCTTAAAAGAACTAATTTTTCCATCTTTTGAGCTTTTTTACCATCCGGCATCGTAACTTTTAGTTGGTAAACATAAACTCCTTTAGCTAATTGGTCTCCGAAATCATCTTTCCCATCCCAGGAAATCCCTTCTACTCTGAATCCACTTGTAGGAACCAATTGGTTGATTGTTTTCACCAATCGACCTGAAACCGTATAAATATTGATTTGAGTCTCCAAAGATGCACAGGATTGGTTGTGTTCATACATGAACATGGTATGCGTTGTAAAAGGATTCGGATAGTTCAAAACATGATCCAATTGAACTTCCTGGTTTTCAGTCACTGTAAACTCCAAACGGATGGTACTTGAATTATTGTTCACATCCCACATTTTCACGTCCAAAGTATGCGGACCAACCGCTACATTGCGAAGCGTATACTGGAGCTTCCCGTTTTGATAGCTATCCAGGTTCGATTTGTAGTACTCGTTCAAGACGATCGGGTTCCCCGTATTCCCGTCCAGAACTGCAGTAATATCGTGCCCGATCCCATTTCCGACAGTGTTGATCCCATTCTCATCGTGCGCCTCAACCACCAATAAAGGATTGGAACTGGCGATACTTCCGTTCACAAAGGAATCATCATTCAAATAGATTTTCAATTCCGGGCCGACATTATCTACCGGAGGATTCGGATTGATCCCTCCTACGACAAAGGTGCTATCCCAACCATCGCCATCTACCACTTTATTATCCGCGTAATAACTGATCTTTCCTCTTCCATAGTTAAAATCGATATCCTTAGGAACTACGAACTCAAATTTAAAATCCCCGTTCGTAACCGTTGCACGTCCTTTATATAGGGCATTTTTTTGCGTTTTAAATGAAATGATCGGTGAATCCTGGTCATTTCCCAACGTTTGAACTGTTTTTGGCTTATCGAAAATTGTCGGAGACAATACTCCATTGAAAGTGGTCAATTTATTTCCTGAATTGTCTTCCAAATGTCCCACGATATGCATTTTTGTAAGTGCCCGAACCGTATCTGCTCCGTTTGATATCGCTATGTGATTGATTGAATCGGTAACAATCTTCCATTTAGGCAGGCAAATTTTCAGCGCAGGATCCCCGATCAGGTTGAAACATCTCCTGTTATCTGAAGAACCTGAAGAATTTTTCGTTCTTCTCATGATTTCTCCGAAAGGAAGTGGATCAAAATTCGCATCCCGTTCTATGACATGAGTAAACAAACTTGCCACCACCTGCGTATTGATCGAAATATAAACCGATCGCGTAGTTGTCATCAATGCGATGGACCCACCTTTCGGATTCAATGAGATCAACTCTCCGATCGACTCCCTTGAAGGATCATCAAACTTGGTAAACTCACAAGTTGCAGTAACAAACAATCCCAATCGATTCAAATTTGTCCAGGCGTTTACCTGTGGAATAGTAATAATCCGCTCTTCAGCTGCTCCGACCTCACCACCGTGACCAATGTAATTTGTAATCAGGCTGCCTCTTTCAACACGATCCGTTATAGCACTCAAAACCTCCGGATAACGATGGCCCCCGGTTGTAGATACCTGCGTATATGCATCGGAATAAATTTTCTCGCAATTCATTTCGTTTGCCGAACTCTGAACCTGGGTAAAAGCAGGTTCTGCGTCAGCAGTTATGAATGTTCCACCTTGCTCATCATCCGTAATATTGGTGTAAACCTGTCTCCAATCTCCGAACATATTTGCAGTTTCCCCGATACAGCAACTGTTCGGATCATTTGAAACAATAGGTGAATTAATCCCATTCTTCAGATAGTGTTCGATTTTATCAACCTGTGTCTGGGCATGGGTTGCATTTGACACCAATAAACGGCCGACACCTATATCCATCAAATCCAATCCGCTGATGGATTCGTTATTATCCAACAATCCAAAATAATCGTCCGTCACCAAAGCGGAAATGTGATTTTCGGAATTCAGGTATTCATAAGTCGGAATCATATAATTATTTCCAGCTACGCGATTTTTGGGATCATAAGTTGCATCGCCGAACAAACACAGGTATTTGGGTTGCAATGAAGCATTTCCACCTGCCCGTTCGTAAAACATCTTCACAAATCGTCTGATTGCAGTTGCATCCTGGTTTCCGGAAGAAAACTCATTATAGACCTGTTCAATATCCACCACTACAGTTGACAATCCGTTTGCCTGGTGCAAGTTCCCCAAACGAACCGCCTGATTCAGGAATTGTTTCGGGCTAACGATAATATAATCGTATTGTCCTAAAGCGTGTAAATCCTGGTTATCGACTTGTTTGACAAAATTCGGTTGCCCAAAACCGGTTTCATTAAAGACCACAAATTCCCTTAGAGTATCCGTACTCTGTTTAAATGAAAAGATTCCTCCCGTTAAAGTCCCTTCAATCAATCGAGGATTTGTTTTCGAACTCACATCCCAGACGTGATTGGTCGCTGTCATCCCCGAAACCGTAAACAAACTTACATTTCCAATTCCAACAGAATTCACGTCCCTGAAGAGCATGGAATTTCCATAAAACACCAAACTTCTTCTTCCAACAATCTGGATGAAATCCAAATACGCCTTCACCGAAGCATTTACCCTATTCAAGGTATAAACAAGTTCAATGGATGCTGTTACAGGACTAAAAGAAAAAGCACTCGTATTCCGGATGTAATCGCCACTGGTTGAGCTCAAAGGCAAATTATCTACCTGGCTTCCATTGTAAGTCACCTGAAAGCTATTCCCAGCGGTATTCGCATTCGTTGCAACTGCATAATCAATTTGGACGGCAGTACTCTGATCCACATTCGGAATAGCAAATTTGAAAGATTGTGTCAGAGTTGCATCAAACGGTTCACCATACCAGACCTGGCCTCCCTGCACCAAATTCACCAATTCATTTTCATGAATATCGTAATACGTATAGGAATTAACCGTTTGTGTTGAGGGTAAAGGCGATTCAGAGAGATTTTGAATCCGAAGAGGTAAATCTGTTTCATCAATATGGATGAAATAGGTGTTCACGGCGCTATAGATATGCTGATTCCTGTCAAAATTGATTCCTGTACCATGATCCCAGCGATTGGGTCCTGCACCGAAAAACAAAAAATACTCATCCTCATCAAAAGTCGTATCTGAGTTCCCTACAAATTGAATGGAATTCTTTTTCAAATCATCACGGTACGGATCACTATTCAATTCGGAAAGTCTTCCGTCCGCATTTCCATACAAATTGATTGTTTTCGGATCCAAAAGATCCATATCCAATCCCATATTCTTGAAGAATGCCCGGTTCAACTGAAAAACACCATCATTCGATACCGTTATCTTATACCACGCACCACTGTTCAATACAGAACTGGAAGCGTAGCTTTTCAGCTGAGACGAATAAGAAGTTGTTACACCCCCAGGTGTCACTCTCAGTTTATACGAAATGATCTTTTCGAATCCAGATGTGGTCTGTATATAAGGAATACATTTTGAATTCAGATAATTCTCATTTCTTGACCTGGAAACCTTTGCTTCGATCTGTGCAGAATTCGGAATCTGAACCTTTATTCCGTTGAGATAATTTGTCTCGTAGGAGCTAACTCCTTCCGTTTTCACATCGACAATTGCAATCTGGTAGTTACCCGATTTGAACTTCTGCTGAAAAGAATGGATCGGAAGCTGATTTTCAAAATCTTCTCCAACAACGAAAGGAACCATGGTTTTAACACCGTTAATCGTCAATTCTTTCGGTTGTTCCCATTGAATTTCAACAGAAACATCCTGAGCTACAGATGAATGCCCTGCCAAAAGCAAAATGATGAGTTTGTAATATTTGTTAAAAATGTAACTTGCTTGTGTTTTGTCGTTTTTCATAGCACAAAATTCGAAAACTAGATGAATGTTCAATCAAACGTATGAATTCTTTTTTTATTTTTGTGTTTCGGCGATTTAGTTGTAACCATTGTATTTTTTTTTCGTAACATTGGCAAACCAATGCTACAAATTAGCTTGAAAATATTCTTAACCGAATGAGAAATATTAAACTATTAGCGTTTGTTGGATGCTTATTTGGCTCGTGTCAGTTATACGCACAAGACCCAACTTTTACGCAGTTTTACGCGAACCCCTTGTACCTGAACCCTGCTTTTGCCGGATCTCATGGATGTGCTCGTTTTTCTATGAATTATCGAAATGAATGGCCTAGCCTTTCTGGAAACTATGTTACATACAGCGCATCTTATGACCAATACTTCAAAAACATCTCAGGGGGGATTGGAATTTTAGCTACTCATGACATGCAAGGTCAGGGTACAATTAACACATCTATGTTAGGCTTGATTTACTCTTACCACTTGAAAGTAAATAGAAAGTTCGCCATGCTATTTGGAGTTCGGGCTGCCTGGTACCAAAAATTCTTAGACTGGGATAAATTGACCTTTGGGGATATGATCGATCCAAGAAGAGGGTTTATCTACCAAACAGGGGATTTGAAGCGAGGCGGTTCAAGAGGTTTCTTTGATGCTTCAGCAGGATTTGTAGGATATTCAAAACATTTCTTTTTTGGTGGGGCAGTTCACCATTTGAACATGCCTAATGAGTCTGTAATCATTGGTAACTCACCGATGCCTATGAGATTCACAGGACATGTCGGTGCTGAAATTCCATTAGGTGGTAAATCCAAATACAACAATACGACTTCCATCATGCCGAACATCATATACCAATACCAACAAGGTTTCCAGGAAATCAATATCGGTACGTATATTAAATATGGTGCTTTCAATGCCGGTGCATGGTTCAGAAACAGAGATGCGTTTATCCTTACAATCGGTATCACGACTCCTTCTTTCAGAATCGGTTATAGCTATGATGTTACCGTTTCGAGATTAAACAATGGTGTTTCAGGTGGTTCACATGAAGTTTCTTTAGGTATCTATACCAAGTGTAAAGGCCCTACTAAAACATTCAAAACAATTTCTTGTCCATCATTCTAAACTATTTTTTGTAACCTTTTGTTGATAATCCGTTTATAAACTTAACTTTGGTGTCCCAAAAAAACGAAAAACAAACCAAGCATATGAAAATGTTGCGTTTATTTATCTTAGCAGTTGCAGGTGTTGCAATAGCTTCATGTAGTCGAGATTCATCCTCTAATACAGGATGGGATTACAACAATGTACAGCATGGAGGCTTTCAGAAAGTTCCGTTTGTAGATCAGGAAACTGGTCCCGGATTGATCTTGATTGAAGGTGGTACATTCACAATGGGTATGGTCGAACAAGATGTTATGTTTGACTATAACAATCGTCCTGCTCGTGTAACTGTTTCATCCTTTTATATGGATCAGACAGAGGTTACGAATTTCCACTGGTTAGAGTACCTGTACTGGATTAAAAGATCTTACGAAAAGTACAACATGGTGTATCGCAATGCATTACCGGATACGCTTTCCTGGAGAAGTCCTCTGGCGTTCATGGATAAATATGTAGATTATTACCTACGTCACCCTGCGTACAGAGATTATCCGGTTGTTGGTGTATCCTGGATCCAGGCAACAGATTATTGTAAATGGCGTACAGACCGAGTGAATGAGTACATTTTGATCCGTGAAGGCGTTTTAGGATGGGATGTTGATGCAGCAGATGCAGAAACGTTCAATACCGATGCGTACCTGGTAGGTCAATTCGAACAAGATGAAGAACTTGGTGGAAGAAAATTAAAAGACTTGGATCCATCCAACAGAGATGGTAAAAAATTAGGTGAGCGTATCGTTCGCATGGAAGATGGAATCCTTCTTCCTAGATACCGTCTACCAACTGAAGCAGAATGGGAGTTCGCGGCTCTTGGATTAATCGGAAACCTTTCCGAGGGAACTGAGGTAATCACTGAGCGTCGTCAATATCCTTGGAATGGTCACTTCGTTCGTCAGGACAATAAAGAATTTACAGGTGCGATCCGCGCTAACTTCGTAAGAGGTAAAGGGGATTACATGGGGGTTGCCGGTCGTTTGAATGATGGTGCGGATGTAACAGCTCCGGTTGAATCTTTCTGGCCGAATGATTATGGTTTATACCACATGGCCGGTAACGTTTCTGAATGGGTTATGGATGTTTATCGTCCATTGACTTCAGAAGATTACGATGAATTCCGCCCATTCCGTGGAAACGTATTCCAGACTAAAGTATTGAATAACGATGGAGCTGTTGAGCAAAAAGACCAACAAGTAATGTACGATGTTCATGGTATGAAAGAATACTTGAATGCTTTCGAGCGTGTGCGTTACCAACGTGTATCTGCAGCAAATCACGACCCGAACGATTCTATTATTCCTTCCGGAATTCAAATGCATAACAAAGCTGAGTTCCGCACCAAACGTGGAGTTGCACCGGATGCATACTACGTTTCACACGGAAAAAAGAAAGACTCTATCGAATTAGCGCTTATTGCTGAAATCGGTGCTGTATTGGACAGAGCCATTATTGATAAGAACGAAAAATACGATATTGAAGCTTCTTCTTTGGTTCAGGATGAAATTTTCGAGGGAATTTTTGCTGAGCGTACAAGACAAGGCCGTGATGAAGAATACTCTTTTGAAATCATCCCTATGCTTCGTGAAGGATTCAATCAGTTCATCATTGGTACTCCGGGGAAATTGAAGTACAGAAATGTGACTGAGGAAGAGAACATTGGTCGTTTGAACTACCGTAAAGATGATTACATCGATTACTTGGATGGTGATATTGAAAGTTCAATTTACTATGACAACGACGATCGTAAGAACGGTATCAACGAAGCAACTCGTGATCCTCATCTGATCATGTACCAAAACGAATACGAAACGTACGATTTGAATGGTACTCCTATTAAACCGGAAGATAGAACGTCTTGGCCAACTACTTTAATCTCTGATAAATCAAGAGTTTACAAAGGTGGTTCTTGGAGAGATCGTGCTTACTGGTTGAATGCAGGGTCAAGAAGATTCCTGGATGAAAACCAATCTACTTGTACAATCGGGTTCCGTTGTGCGATGGATCGAATTGGAAGCCCGGTAGGTCACAACTACGGTAAAAAGAAACAAAAGAAAAAATAATATTCAACACTATTAATAGAAACCCCGACGAGCTAACTGTCGGGGTTTTTTTATGACATATGGAAGCAATATATACCTTATTTCAAAGCAGTACGGGTGTAGAAACAGATACTCGAAAAATCCAAAAAGGCTCACTATTCTTTTGTTTAAAAGGCGCTAATTTTGATGGGAATACATTCGCCGCGGAAGCAATCGAATCAGGTGCCCTGGCTGCAGTAATTGATAATCCGGATTACTATATCGAAGGAAAGACAATCCTGGTAGAGGATTCGCTGCTTGCTCTTCAGAACCTTGCAAGACATCATCGAAGTCAGTTTCAGATTCCCATTATCGGAATTACGGGAAGTAACGGTAAGACAACTTCTAAGGAACTTATTTCATCCGTATTAGCAACTCAGTTCCGGGTTCACTTCACCCAGGGGAATTTCAATAATCATATTGGAGTTCCATTGACGCTTTTACAGTTAACCCGAGCACATGAAATTGCGGTCATAGAAATGGGTGCAAATAAACCAGGAGATATCAAGGAATTGGTTGATATATCCCTACCAACCCATGGGATTATCACCAATATCGGAAGAGCACATTTGGAAGGTTTCAAATCATTGGAAGGCGTGATCAAAACCAAAACCGAACTGTTTGACTTTTTAGCCCAGCATGAAGGACATATCTTTGCAAATAAGGAAGATGAAACAATCATTCATAAACTTCCCTCAACGACGCATAATCACTTCTATAACGATCCGGCCGAATTGGGAGGTTCACTTCTAAAGCTCACCCCCTTGGTTGAAATGGAATGGTTCGAACCGAATTATTCAAGCCCTGCCATTCAGACCAACCTGGTAGGAGAATACAACTTCATTAATTTCCTGGCTGCGATCCGGATCGGAAGATTCTTCGGAATCAGTCCCGAGAATTGCAATAAGGCTATTTCCGAGTACCAACCGACAAACAATCGTTCACAAGTCACTAAAACGGAAAGAAATACCTTGATAGTGGATTGCTACAATGCAAACCCGACAAGTATGCGCTCTGCCCTATCCAGTTTTGCAAAAATTGATAATCATGCAAAAATCTTTATCCTGGGAGACATGCGTGAAATGGGTGATGATGCATCAATGGTTCATGAAGAAGTTATTCAACAGACCATCGATTTGCGCTTGAGTGGTTTTTTTATCGGTGAAGAGTTCCTGAAATTCAAAGGAACGCATCCCAATGCAATATTCCTGAAATCCACCGATCCGTTAATTGAGCATTTTACACAGAATCCACCTTCAGACTTATTGATTTTATTGAAGGGTTCGAGAGGGATTTCATTGGAAAAGGTGATACCGTATTTATAAAACCATGTAGGCACGCGACACATCGCGCGCCTACATGGTTTTATCGCGAACCAACGCAAAAAAATGAAACAAAAAAAAATCGGGATGAAAATTTTCACCCCGATTTTTTTGTTTTGTAATGACCAATATCAATCAGCCAATATATTTCTCGAAATCACAATCTTTTGTACTTCGGAAGTTCCCTCATAGATCTGAGTGATCTTCGCATCACGCATCAAACGCTCCACATGATATTCTTTTACATATCCGTAACCTCCATGGATTTGAACAGCTTCTACCGTTTGCTCCATTGCCACTTTCGAAGCATACAATTTAGCCATTGCAGAAGATTGATCGAAGTTTCTACCGGCATCCTTATCAGCAGCAGCACGATAGACCAACAAACGGGCAGCTTCAATTTCTGTAGCCATGTCTGCAATCTTGAATGCAATTGCCTGATGCTTGTAAATTTCTTTTCCAAATGCCTTGCGCTCTTTCGAATAAGCAGTTGCCAATTCAAATCCTCCGGCAGCAATTCCTAATGCTTGAGCAGCGATTCCGATACGTCCACCTGAAAGCGTTTTCATAGCGAATTTGAAACCAAATCCATCTTCACCGATACGATTCGCTTTTGGAACCTTTACGTCCTGGAACATCAAAGTATGTGTATCACTTCCGCGAATACCCAATTTATCTTCCTTCGCTCCAACGATGAAACCTTCCATCCCACGTTCAACGATCAATGCATTGATTCCTCTGTGACCCAACTCAGCATTGGTTTGAGCAATCACGATATAAGTGGAGGCTGTAGATCCATTTGTAATCCAGTTTTTCGTACCGTTTAACAAATAGTAATCTCCCATATCAATAGCTGTCGTACGTTGAGAAGTAGCATCAGATCCAGCTTCTGGTTCAGACAAACAAAAAGCTCCGATTTTCTCTCCTTTTGCAAGAGGAACCAGGTATTTCATTTTTTGTTCTTCGTTACCGAATTTCTCAATACCCCAACAAACCAGGGAATTGTTCACTGACATACAAACTGAAGACGAGGCATCCACTTTGGAGATCTCTTCCATTGCAAGTACGTAGGACATCGTGTCCATACCTCCGCCTCCATATTTCGGATCAACCATCATTCCTAAGAATCCAAGTTCACCAAGTTGCTTCATTTCTTCAACAGGAAATTTTTGATCTCTATCTCGATCTATTACCCCAGGTTTTAAAACGTTTTGAGCGAAATCACGTGCAGCTTCTTTTACCGCTTTTTGTTCTTCTGTCAATTCGAAATTCATCTGTATCGCAGTTTATTTTATATTTGTTTCAGGAGACAAATGTACCTATAAAAACTTAATTTTCGTCTTTTATGAATTCATTCAAAATAATCGGCTTAATGTCAGGCACTTCACTTGACGGGGTTGATGTAACTTATGCGACATACACGAAGATTTCTGACAAGAATTGGGAGTTTGCCATTCATGCGTCCAACACATTCGAATTCCCTGAAATACTGCTTTCTAGCCTACACGAAGCAAGTAAATTATCAGGATCCCAATTAGCTACTTTAGATCACGATCTGGGAGAGTTTTTCTCTTCTTCGATCAATCAGTTCATAGAGGACAAAGCCATTTCACGAAAGGAAGTGGATGCCATTGCTTCTCACGGTCAAACCATTTTTCATCAACCGTCACGGGGATTTACAACCCAGATTGGGAATCCTGCTGTAATTGCTGTAAGAACAGGAATCAGGACCATTGGCGATTTCAGAACGAAAGACGTTCTCTACCACGGACAAGGAGCTCCTTTGGTTCCGATTGGCGACCAATACCTTTTCGGATCAAAGGCAGACGGATTTATCAATATCGGCGGCTTCGCAAATATCAGCTTTGAAGAAAAAGGAACCGTTCGGGCATACGATATCTGCCCCGCAAATCTCCCAATGAACAAACTGGCACGTGCAAAGCACCTGGATTACGACAAAAACGGAAACCTGGCTCGTGCAGGTGAATTGAACTATTTCCTGCTCGATCTGCTGAATAGTTTGGATTACTACCAGGAGGAAGGTCCTAAATCATTGGGAACGGAGTGGCTGGAACAACATTTTTACCCCCTGCTCAAATTTGATAAAGACATCGAAAACAACCTGGCGACAGTTGTGGAACATATTGCCATCCAACTAGGTGAAATTTGTACCAAAAAGGATCTGAAACGGGTAATGATCACCGGTGGAGGTGCGAAAAACACTTTCTTGGTTGAGCGTTTCAAACGCTATTACACCGGAGAAATCATTTCAGTAGACAGCGAACTCGTTGATTATAAGGAAGCTTTGATATTCGGCTTACTAGGCGCACTCAATCTAAACGACGAACCCAATTGTCTTTCGAGTGTCACCGGGGCTACGAAAAATGTAATCGGAGGAGTTCATCATTTACCATAAGATTTCATTTGCATCAAAGATTCCTGTAGAATTCATGCATTTTAGCACGATGAAACAGCAATAATTCCTACTTTTGCCCTTCATATTTGAATGATTCAACGAATAAGTTAACATGAAAGATTTACTTCACAAGTTTGAAAATAAGCGCCCGGAAATCGTTTTCGAGTGGAAAGATGCTGAGACTGAAGCAGAAGGATGGGTAGTTATCAATTCCTTGCGCGGTGGTGCAGCTGGTGGAGGTACCCGTATGCGTGTGGGTCTTGACAAACGTGAGGTTGAAAGTCTTGCAAAAACAATGGAGGTGAAATTCACCGTTGCAGGTCCTCCGATCGGTGGAGCTAAATCAGGAATTAACTTTGACCCGAAAGATCCTCGTAAAGAAGGTGTTTTGAGACGCTGGTATGCAGCTGTCACACCACTTTTAAAGCATTATTATGGAACGGGAGGAGATTTGAATGTGGACGAAATTCACGAAGTCATTCCAATTACGGAAGACTGTGGAATCTGGCATCCGCAAGAAGGAGTCTTTAACGGACATTTTCAACCGAGAGAAGCTCAGAAAATCAATCGTATCGGCCAATTGAGACAAGGTGTTCTGAAAGTGATTGAAGATACACAGTATAGCCCTAGTATCCAAAAGAAATATGTTATCGCTGATATGATCACCGGATACGGTGTTGCTCAATCTGTTGTGCACTATTATGATATTTGGGGTGGTGATCTGAAAGGAAAGAAAGTCATCGTTCAAGGTTGGGGAAATGTAGCTTCTGCAGGAGCTTATTATTTGGCTCAATCGGGTGCTAAAATCGTTGGAATTATTGACCGGGTTGGTGGATTGATTAATGAAAACGGATTCTCCCTGGAAGAAATCAAGGACTTGTTCCTGACCAAAAACGGAAACGAAATCATTCACCCGGATTTGAAATCATTCGATGAGATCAACGCAAAAATCTGGGATATCCAGGCAGATGTTTTCATTCCATGCGCCGCTTCTCGCCTGATTACCCAAGAGCAAGTTGAACGTATGATTAAATCTGGTGTGCAGGTAATTGCTGCCGGAGCGAACGTTCCATTTGCAGACAAGGAAATTTTCTTCGGACCAATAGCTGATTATGCAGATAACCACATGTCAGTTATTCCGGATTTCATTTCCAATTGTGGGATGGCACGCGTTTTTGCTTATTTGATGAGTAACGACCTGAAAGAATTGACTGATAAAGGAATTTTTGAGGATACAAGCAAGATTATCGGTGATGCTTTGAGAAAAGCACACGCCAAAAATCCATCTAAAACAGGAATTGCAAAAGCTGCATTCGAAATTGCATTGAACCAGTTGGTCTAATAAAATTCAAGGGGATAAAATTTGAACTTTTGAACCCCTTGAACAATTTGAACTCTGATGGCAAAACGAAAATCGGATAACAGCGTATTTAAGCAGTTTTTTGAAAGCGAGAAATCCAGTGGGTTGGTGCTGATTGCATTTACTCTCCTGTCTCTTCTGTTGGCCAACTCTTCTATCAAGCATTCTTATACCGAATTCTGGGAAAATTCCATTGGCGGAATGAAAATCGAACAGTGGGTCAATGATGGCTTAATGGCCGTTTTCTTCCTGTTGGTCGGATTGGAACTGAAACGCGAATTCCTGGTCGGAGAGCTTTCTTCACTGAAAAAAGCTACACTTCCAATCTTTAGTGCATTGGGTGGAATGCTTGTTCCTGCTGGAATTTTTGCTTTTGTAAACCTGGGAAAAGCAACCGTTTCAGGATTCGGGATTCCTATGGCGACAGATATCGCTTTTGCTTTAGGAGCACTTTCGCTATTGGGTAATAAAGTCCCACTTTCAATCAAGGTTTTCCTCACAGCATTAGCTGTAATTGATGATCTGGGCGCAATTGTGGTAATCGGCGTATTTTATACCAAAACCATTTTCTGGCTGAATTTCGCGATTGCATTGGCAATTTTCGGGACACTTCTCATCCTGAACAAACTCAAAGTCACTTCGCTTTTGATTTACATCCCATTGGGAATCTCCATGTGGTATTTCATGCTCCATTCCGGGATCCACGCTACGATTACGGGAGTTCTTTTCGCTCTGGCCTTGCCGAGTTTCGGTAGAGGAAACAAAGTATCTCCTTCACATCGACTCCAGCAGCTGCTCCACTACCCTGTTCCATTCGTCATCTTGCCTCTGTTTGCTTTGGTGAATACAGCTATCGAAATAGGCCCGAAATGGGATACGGCGCTATTCAGCAATTCCAGTTTGGGGATTATCCTCGGCCTGGTAGTTGGAAAACCAATCGGAATTATGGTTTTTACCTGGATTTCAATCCGGTTCAAACTGGCCGACAAGCCATCAGGAACAACCTGGAACCAGTTATTTGGTGTCGGGATTTTGGGAGGAATTGGTTTCACGATGTCTATTTTTGTCACAATCCTGGCTTTCACGGACAAAGAAATCATCAACGATTCGAAATTCGCCATCCTGATTTCCTCCATGTTGGCAGGTATGATCGGTTATTTATGGCTAAAAGCGAGTTTCAGGAACCGGCCTAAACCAAAGGTAAAAAAAACTCAAGCCTGAAGTGAACTGAGAACAAATCACTTCCCTGTAACCAAACTCCAGTTTGCTGGTTATTAAGATATACACGCGAATCGCAAAAATCCAATCCCTATAAACAAAATGCTGTGAATATCTCTTTACTGAAAAGGGAAATCATCTTGTATTGGGACGTATTTTTGGAAATTGATTCATGTATTCATTTATAAACCAGATGAGAAAAGCAGCAATATTTACACTATTATTTTTGGCAACTCCATTATTGAGTCTAGCGGAAATAGTTAGAGATACCATCCCGGAAGCTGAAAAAGCAGCGAAAGCAGGTGAAAAGATCACGGCATTGGAATTCGTAATGAAAGGTGGGGTTTTTATCATCCCGATCATCATCTTGTTGTTCTACACCTTGTATGTTGTGATTGAGCGTTACCGCTATATCCGTCGCATGTCGGTATATAATTCGAATTTATTGAACGACATCCGGATGAACCTGGAAAAAGGGAATATTCAAGATGCATTGAACCAGGTTCAACGCGATCAAAGTGCTTACGGTTCCGTAGTTGCTGAAGGAATCCAGACTATCGGACGACCCGTTTCTGAAATCGAATCCAATATGGAAAAAGTTGCCAATATTGAAATCGGTAAAATGGAAAAAGGAATGGGAATCCTTGGATTGATTGCCGGTATTGCCCCAACCTTCGGATTTATCGGTACGATTGCCGGGGTAATCAAGATCTTCTACAATATCTCGATTTCTGAAAACGTAAGTATCGGGAATATCTCAGGAGGTCTGTACGAAAAGATGATCAGTTCCGGAGCCGGTTTGGTCGTAGGTATTATCGCTTATTCTTCCTATCACATCCTGAATGCGATGATCGATAGCTACACCTTGAAAATTCAGTCAACGAACTTAGGATTTATCAATATCATTCAACGTCCCGGAAAATGGCAATAATTCGTAAAAAACGCTTTCATGCCGGGGTAGAATCCTCGTCCATGAGTGATATCATGTTCTTCTTGCTTTTGTTCTTTTTGATTATCTCGACATTGGCAAACCCGAACGTGATTACGGTTCCGCTTCCTGATGCAAAGGATACCGGAAAAACAACTACACAACACCTGACTTTAACCGTAACCAGTGAGAAAAAATATTATCTGGACAAGGAAGAAGTGACTCCTGAAAACCTGGAAGTCCGCTTATTACAGGAAACAAAATTGCGAAAAGATGAAACCGTAGTGCTTCGTCCTGCGTATGACCTGGATGTACAGGAATTGATAGACTTATTGCAACTTGGACTGAAACATCAATTGAAGTTTGTAATTGCTACCAAGGCCGGATAAGAACTGTAGTTGATTACAATCACCGCGGTTTCATTTAAAATCAAGAAATATGTCTATTCGTGTTGAAACGGAACAAACTTACGGGTTCAGAGATCGTAAAATAGCCGGGATAATCGCATTCACGGCTTTTGTGTTGTTAGCCGCCCTGCTTGGTTTTATCGGATACCATATTTCTAATCCCCCGTTGCCAAAACAGTTAGCCTCTGAGGAAATGACACTTATTCCTCTTGATGCCCAGATTTTGGAACAAGGCCGTAAAGATGGTGGATCGGGAACTCCTGCCAAAGCAGAAAAATCAAGAATGACACCACAACAAATGGATCAGATCCTAACGCAACAGAACAGTACTTCACATGCGAAATCAGGGAATTCCAATATCACGAACACACACACACCGAACAATAATCCTTCAAATGCGAAATATGTGAGTGACAATCCATTTGCAACCGGTGGAATCAATGAAGGTAAATACGGAGGAGAGAATAATACAGTAATGCACGATAATCAAGACAGTGATTCCAAATTGACAGAAAAGGTAAATCGTTTCTTGATCAAAACCCCGAATACGACGAATATCAAATCAGACGAAAACTGCAAAATTGTCTTAGCTGTTTTGGTAGATCCGAATGGAACTATTATTGGAAGTCCGGCTATGGTAAAGGGCAGCTCTACGACCAACAATATGGCCTTGGTCAACCAGGTAATCGGCACAGTAAAGAATCAAGCGAAATTTAATAAAGTGGATGCAACAAAGAATACGAAGGAGACAATAGCCATTCGTATTATCGCAAACTAATTTGCTAAAAGACATTAAAAAAATGAACTATTTCGTCCTTCAGTGGTAAATTAAGGAATAGGAAAAACATAAAACGAATACACATGGAAGAATTTGGTTTAGAAACAGAAAAAGCTTACGAAATAAAAGATCGTAAAGTTGCCGGAATCATCGCCCTATCCGCGTTTGTATTGCTACTGGCTATTCTGCATTTCCTAGGATACCGCATTCCTACTCCTCCACTTCCTGAACAATTGCTGTACAAGGACATGGAAATGGAACTCATCCCTCTGGAATTGCAAGACTTACCAACAGGCACCGGTGGTGGTGGATCCGGAACTCCTGCAAAAGTGGAGCAAACAGACAAAACGCCGCCTCAAAGAGAGCAAATACTGACAGACAAAAGCAGTGCTACACATGTGAAAGAGGGAGGCTCAAGATTCAATAATACAGACAACCCCAACAACAATCCTCCAAGCGGGCAACATGTTAGTGACAATCCATTCGGAACAGGCGGAAGCGGCGGTGGAAGCGGTTCAGGAAACGGACAAGGAATTGGAAACGACGATGGAAACGGAACCGGACCAGGAGCTGGCGGTGACGGATCAGGTGGAAACGTAAGACGCTACCTGGTTGAAGAACCCAATACGACCAATATCAAATCCGATGAGAATTGTAAGATTATCTTGTCTGTTCTGGTGGATCCGAACGGAAACATCATTGGAAAGCCAACCTTCGTGAAAAGCAGCTCCACTACAAATGATATGGTTTTGATAAACCAGGTTGTGAACGCTGTTAAGAATCAGGCCCGGTTCAATAAAATCACCGGTTCGAAGAATATGAAACAAGCGATTACCATTCGCATTGTTGCAAACTAGTTTTCGTTAAAAGTCGTTTAAAAAGAGAATTTCTTCATTTTTACTTGTAGATTTAAACTGGTTTACAAAGAGGTTTATGTTATTCGTATATATTCTATTTATACTCATTATTATTTTTTCACTCTACCAATATGTAGATAATAGCGAGTGGGAGGAATTTCACGCGAAAAATTTCAAAACAATTTTCGAGCATCGGAATAAACGGTATGGAGCTTACCAGATCAGAAGCAAGCAACCTACTATCATGATGTATGTTCTCCTTGGAGTGGTTTTGTTGGGAGTGATTGCGGTATATGCCAAAACGATAGTAGACAATTATGAGGGTCTGAATGCCATGACCTTCAGCGATGTTTCAGACACGACCCAGTTTACGCTAAATAACCAGAACGTAGAAGAAACTCCTCCATCCCAATTCAATTACCAGGGAGAAAATGGAGATGGGCTTCCCGAAGCAAAGGACGGGGGTGAAAAAGCGGAAGATAATCCCGAAACGGATCAGGCTTCCCAGGAACAACCGCGACCAAAACCTGAAAAAACAAAACCCAGATCTCCGGAAGAATCCATCCAGGATTTTGAGAAACAGCAATTCGAAATGACCGGTGGTGCCGCTGAAAGGGAAAAGATCCAAAAGGATATGGAACAACGCAAGAAAGAGCGTGAAGAAAAGAAAAGACAACAACAGAAACAGGAAGGTGGAAACGGTGGGAATATCGGTACAAATAGCGGTGTCCAGGGAAAAACACTTGCCGAATGGAATATGAACGGGCGAAAACCTCACCAGAACAATCCGGATTACATTAAAATTCCGGGTTACATGTGTGGAAAAGGGGTCAATGAGAAAATCGTGGTAAAAGTGAAAGTGAATTCCAATGGCGATGTGTATTGGGCACAATCACAAGCACCGGAAGGAGCAAATCCATGTTGTGTCGAACAGGCGATGAATTACGCGAAGAAATCACGCTTCGAATACGCGGCTACTCCAATCCAGGAAGGAACCATCACTTATTATTTCAAGGCACAGTAATCACATGAATTATCCCGAAACCATCGATTGGTTGTTTCAACAATTTCCAGCTTACCATAACTTAGGTGCGCAAGCTTATAATCCGGGACTGAAAAACATCGAAGAACTGAGTGCCTTTTTCCATAATCCGGAAAAGGAATTGCGCTTCATTCATGTGGGAGGAACCAACGGAAAAGGTTCGGTTTCGAACATGTTGGCCTCTATTCTCACTGAAAGTGGCGAGAAGGTCGGATTGTTCACTTCCCCTCACCTATTCGACTTCACAGAACGGATTCGCATCAATGGTGCTACAATCGACGAGCAATTTGTAATTGAATTTTGCGAAAAAGTGAGGAATCACTCCTGGAATATTGAACCTTCCTTCTTTGAAATTACCTGGATGATGGCCATTCAATACTTCAATCAGCATCATTGCTCTATCGTCGTGGCCGAAGTTGGTTTGGGAGGTCGATTGGATGCAACGAATATCATCCGTCCCATTATTTCCGTCATCACCAACATCGGGTTGGACCACGTGAATATTTTGGGTGATACCCGTGCGAAAATCGCCTTTGAAAAAGCAGGGATTATTAAACGACATATTCCAGTTGTAATCGGAGAGGTCGATCCGGAAACTTTTCCGGTTTTCGAAAGCGTTTCCAAGGAAATGGAAGCCGAAATCATCGTCCCAAAAAATGTGGAATCCTTGCCAAAAGGAATTATCGGTTACCAGGTCGGGAATTACCGTATCGTTTCCGCAGTGTGTGATTACCTGGAAGGACAGCACTTTTCATGTGATCAAGCAACTCGCGAACGGGGAATCCGAAACCTGAAAAAAAATACCGGGTTCTTTGGCAGGATGGAGGTCATTTCACAAAAACCATTAACAATCGTGGATTGCGCGCACAATGCGGAAGGAATCCATGCCTTGTTTGATTCTATCAAAAATCTGAACCAAGGAACGCTTCATTGTATCTATGGAACCAGTTCGGATAAGGATCTGGATGCTATTCTGGATGAATTTCCAGCAGATGCCCATTTTTATTTCACCACTTTTGCCAATCCGAGAAGCGCCAATTTGGACGATTTAATGGAAAAAACAGGTTTACGGGTAGAAAAAAAACAATTTTTTAATTCTCCGGTAAAAGCATTATCAAAAGCGCAAGAATCTGCAAACAAAGCCGATACGATTTTAATTTTCGGCTCGTTCTTTTTGGTTCATGATTTTTTTGAAGTTTTTTTCAAAAATTCACTTGCAGAAAAGAAATAATGCCTTATATTTGCACTCGCGTTTGAGTTACAACGGTAGCTCGCTAAACGAAAATAAAATACGGGGGATTAGCTCAGTTGGTTCAGAGCGCCTGCCTTACAAGCAGGATGTCGGCGGTTCGAATCCGTCATTCCCCACCACCACGAAAGTAGAAAAAGGCCTTGCAGATTTGTGAGGCTTTTTTATTTGTAGAAATCCACTATTCATGTTCTACACTTACATTCTCTACTCCAAGTCAACAGATTCATTTTACAAAGGATCGACCCAAGATATTCAAGAACGCCTTAGAAAACATAATGGAAGGTTTGAAAAAGCGACACGATTTGGAGCACCTTGGATATTGCTTTGGTATATGGAAAAACCATCTAAAGGTGAAGCTCAAATTCTAGAATACAAACTCAAAAATTTATCTCGAAAAAGAACATGTGATTTCATGCTAAAATACATTGACGGAGTCGGCGGACCTGACGAATTGCTTCTTATAAAGCAATTGTCAGGATGCTGACCGTAGCGTCAGCATTCGAATCCGTCATTCCCCACCAAAAAGAAAAAAGCGAATTACGAAAGTAGTTCGCTTTTTTCTTTTTACCTCATTCTCCCTCTGTTTCTCATTCTGACCTTTTTCCTTTTCAGAACGAGAATGAGGAAAATCCCGGTTCGAAGCTAAGATTTAAACTCCTCCCGAAAAGCTTAAAAAAAGAAATCTTGACTAGATTCGTCAATAAGAAAACACTAAAAACCGCATAACAATGAAAAAATCAATTGGCCTTCTTTGTGCAATTCTCTCATTATTCCTTTGCACAAATTATTCTTTTACTCAAAAAGTAATCTATGATGAGGACACGATAAAAATTGATGGAAAACCTTATGCGATAATGAAAAAGAAAAACGCAGGTCCGATGAGAAGTGATTTTGCTGTTAGCAGTTTATCGGGGACAGAACTTCTGTATTTTAAATCTACCTTGCGCGATTGGACGGGAAGTGGCTTTCGGTTTGGTCAAGGCGAAGAATTATATTATCGGGTTAATTTTATAGCAACCGGCAGCAAAGCGGATTTAAAGTATTATAATGGGAATGGTTTTGCAAAATTAGTAGTGGAAAATAATCTGATAAAAGGAAACACTATTGATCCGGAATCTGAAAAAAGATTCATTCAGCTTAATAATGGCTGGTTTCCTTCCAATTCTAATTCCCAACCTGACAAGTCACCAGCGGTAATAGTGAATATTAACAATAACAACGGAGGATCAGGAGAGAATACAACTATTCCGGCAGCAATTGCTCCAAAATCAAAGTCCCCTGTTACAATAGAAGGAAATCAAATCATTCGGGATGGAGCCACTATTGGAAAATTCAAGCAGGAAACGACATCCTCTGCTTATTCACAAAAATCAGTTATTGTTATTATTTATTCCGAAGGAGGTGAAAAAGTTGCAGAAGCATCCGCTCCATTTGAAAACCCTCAGGAATGGAATGTCAAGACTCTCACCGACAATAAAACATTTAACCTTTTGTATGATTCACCAAACGAAAAAGAAAAGCTTTTCAAATGGCTGGCTGACAAAAATTATTTGACAAATTAAAAAGTTTCAGCGGTTAAATCTTTTGCATTTTCACCTTTTTCATGCTTCAAAAAATTGTACCTTAAGAGATAATCTCCTTCAATACAATGAAATATGAAAACATCCCTCTTTCAAAACGTGATGAGAATCCTCCTTGGAACATTTATGTTATTGGCAGGTATCGGTCATCTAACCTTCCAACGAACAGAATTCCTGGCACAAGTTCCCCGCTGGCTTCCCGATAGCCCGAGTTTTATGGACTTCATTGTCGTCTCATCTGGAGTTGTGGAAATTATTTTTGGATTAGCTATGATATTTTGGGTAAAACAAAAAATCAAAGTTGGGATTGCATTAGCCATTTTCTATGTCCTTGTTTTCCCGGGAAACATATCGCAATACACCAATGGAATTGACGCTTTTGGATTAGATACCGACCTAAAACGATTGATCCGGTTATTTTTCCAACCCGTGCTGATCTTATGGGCCCTTTGGTCAACCGGAGCATTCAACAGAAAAGCAACATAAATTTGTGTAATTGTGCCGGGGATTCAATCCCTGTTAAGTTGTCTATCCGTCTTCCTTTTGCTAAGGAGAAACCGAGGCAAGATAGCAGTTTCAATCTTCTTCGACTACCAATTCAATTCCATTTTGCTCGAAAGACCTAATGTATCAGATTGTTTTGCTACTATTGAAGTGATAACACGACAAAACCAAAAACACCGCCCGGAATCAAATCCAAGCGGTGTTTACAAAACTGATAGGAAGATCACCTATTTCTTACAATTGCTTGCAATCTGAGTCATCACCTTCGTAGCAATTTCCATTTCTTCCTGGGTAAGCCCGGTTAGAGCAGTTGCCCGATTGGTCGGAATTACTTCATCCATTGCATCCATTGCGTCCAATGCTTTCTGGGTCACCAGGATATCCATCTTGCGGCGATCTGTTTTGTTGATCTTACGCTTGAGGTATTTCGCCTCGACCAGCAGGTTAATCATTCGGTTCACAGAAGCTGCGTCCTTAAAAACCAATTCTGAAATCTCGTTTTGTTGGATCTTGGGGTTTTCAATCAAACAACGGATGACCAGCCACTGATCAATTGTAATCTGGTGTCCCAAAGACCTTAATCGAGCTTGTGCGAATTGCCGATAAGTTCTAATAGCTCTGTCGATCTTATAAAAAATAATCGAATCTAGTTTTTCCACTTGTAAAATGTTGTTGTAGTACATGATAAATTGAGTTATAGTAATAACGTCAATTACTCACTCCAAGTTGCATTCCGTGGACAAAATCCGTGAATTCTTTTAAAAGCCTTGCTAAAAGAGGCCAAATCCGCATACCCGAAAATCGAACTGATCTCTGTCCAGGTATAGGAATTTTCCACGTGTAACTTTCTGGCCCTCTCCATTTTAAGAATCCGGAAATAGCTTGCCGGACCGATTCCTACATAGGTTTTGAAGCTTTTATTCAATTTTGAAATTGAAAAGCCGATCATCCGCGCATGATTCGCAATATCGAAATGCTCATGCGGATGTTCATTCATGTATGCAATCAGTTTTTCAATTGCCTTACTGTCTTCCGGGTGCAATATCTTATTCATCATCAAAAGATTACCAAAACAAAGGTAATGATTGATACATCAATTAATTGTTCAAAATCACTTTATATTACCACTTGTCATTGATTCTGAACCGCTTACAAATTCGGGTAAAAACAGACAACAAAAAACCAACTGAAAACACTGATTTTTGGAGAAACAAATAAAAATAAAGGATATGATTCACTGGTTCTCAAAGCAACTTAGCATTATCGATCTTTTCGCAATTTTCGGTAAAAAATAACTTCAGATATTTCTTCAACCCAGTTGGGTGGTTTCGCTTCTGTTTTTATGGAGATATAGAGTACAGTTAGGTAATAGGTGTTAAGATGCTTCAGCATTTGACAAAGCAAAACGAACGAAACCTACCCGATAGTTATCGGTAGAAGAAAAAACAGCTTTACGGCTGAGTAAATTAAAGATGAGAAGCCCTCCTTCTAGCTAGTGAGGGCTTTTTTCGCTGCCCAAAGTATCCAAATATTCCTCTTGTTCCATCGCTTCATCCAAAAGGGTTTCATTGGCTTTAAAGGCAATCTTTTTGAATACATACCGTAACAGGATTAAAGCAATAACTGCAAAAATTGCAGCAACGAAAAAAGGTGTTCCGTAGAAAATCGAATTCTTTTCCGCAAAAGGCACAGATTTGTAGAAAATCCACATCATGAAAATCGGTCCGATAATTTCTGCCAAACTCATCAGCGAAGTAAAAATTCCCTGCAATTCGCCCTGTTCGTTATTTTTTACCTGGCTTGAAACAAGCGAACGGATACTTGGATCTACAATTCCTGAAAATGCGTAAGGTAAAATAATCACGTACATCAACCAGCCGTAAGGAAGTAGGCCGATACCCAATGTTACAATGCTCAGGATAATCAGACCCAAAGTTGCCGCGCCCTTTTCTCCCAGTTTTTTCACAATTGGGCCGGACATTAATCCCTGGACCAATCCAAAACAAACACCAACTACAGCTAGTGAAATTCCAACATCTTTGGTTTCCCAACCGAAACGGGCAATCGTATAATAATTCCACACAGAATGGATGGCCATATTTGAAAGCAACACGATAAATGTAACTACGAATAGCCCTCTGTACTTTGGAAAACGTACAATCTGAACAATCGCACCAATCGGATTTGCACGGGCGATACTAAATTTTCGGCGGTCAGAAACAGGCAGTGACTCTTTCAAAAAAATCAATCCGTAAATAAAATTAGCCAAAGACAAAAATGCCGCAACCATAAACGGAACACGCAATCCGAATTCGGAAGAAACAGCACCAATTGCAGGTCCAATAATAAACCCTACTCCAAACGCTGCTCCAATCAACCCGAAATTCTGGGCACGATTCTTATCTGTTGAAATATCTGCAATATAAGCTGCTGCAGTGGTGAAACTCGCTCCAAACATTCCTGATACCGCTCTACCAACGATCAACCAAGCCAAACTTGGAGCAAAATACATGAATACGTAATCCAGGCCCAAGCCCAAAAGTGACATCAAAATAATCGGTCTGCGCCCATAGCGGTCACTCAAATTCCCAATCAATGGGGAAAATACGAACTGCATCGCTGCATAAGTTGCTAAAACAATTCCAGAGTATTTGGAAGATTCGTTGATTGACAAATGAGTCGCATCCGCAATCAGACTTGGTAAAGATGGAATGATAATCCCCAACCCGATTGAATCGATACAAATAGTGATCAAAATAAATAGTAAGCCTTTGGTCTGTTTTTCACTCATGCGGCAAAATTACGGATTCATTTTCGTTGTGGAAAAATCTGAACTTTAATTTTAGGTAAATTGTTGCTATAGAAGCGTGAATTGAAGATTTAAAAAGATGTAATCGAAAAGATTTGGAAATTGTACCCTAACTTTTCGTTTTTCAATTCTCCCTTTTCAATTCATTCACTAGCTTTACAGGATGAAACGTGAATTGGTAAAAACTGCAGACGGCTCTACAACAATTTATCTTCCCGAGTGGAATGAACATTACCATTCAAGTCACGGAGCCTTACAAGAAGCTCAGCATGTTTTCATTAAGCACGGTCTGAATCCGAAATCCGGAGATTATATCACTATTTTTGAAATGGGTTTTGGAACAGGGTTGAATGCCCTGCTCACCTATTTTGCTTCGGAAAAACGAAATCAATACATTCATTACATCGGTTTGGAAGCTTTTCCACCAAGTCCCGAAGAAATTGAAGGAATGAATTATACTTCCTTTTCACGCGACGAAGAAGCCGAAGAAGTATTCAAAAAAATGCACCGGGTGGATTGGAACGTCGCCCGCGAGATCTCGGAGCATTTTGTATTGGAGAAAATTGAAAAGCAGATCCAGGAATTGGAATTGGGTAAAGAAACCATCGACTTGTGTTATTATGACGCGTTTGGACCGCGGGTTCAACCCGAATTGTGGAGTCCTGAGATTTTCAAGAAGATTTACGATTGGCTCAGTCCGGGTGGAATCCTAGTTACTTACTGTGCCAAAGGACAAGTGAAACGCGATTTGAAATCGGTAGGTTTTGAAGTAATGGCTTTACCCGGTCCTCCAGGGAAACGGGAAATGACCAAGGCAATCAAAAGATTGCCAATTACGAATTCCTAATGCCGAATGACGAATTCATTCAATTCCTGTCAGGAAACGAATTCGTTTTATATCGTCGGACAATTCGTAATCGCAATTTATATAGTAATTTTAGAATAGTAAAAAACACAATAAAATGGCAGATGTAAAATTAGGAGGAAATCCTCTACACACAAGCGGTGAATTACCGGCAACAGGATCACACGCAACAGACTTTTCATTGGTAAATGCAGACTTAGGAACTAGTTCATTGGACACTTACAAGGGGAAAAAATTAATTCTAAACATCTTCCCAAGTATCGATACCGGAACGTGTGCAACATCAGTTCGTGAATTCAACAAGAAAGCTTCTTCTTTGGACAACACCACCGTTTTATGTATTTCCCGTGATTTGCCTTTCGCCCAAAAACGTTTTTGCGGGGCAGAAGGAATCGAGAATGTGGTAACACTTTCCGATTTCAGAGATGGCGAATTCGGAAAAAACTACGGATTGGAGTTATTGGACGGACCGTTAAAAGGATTGCATGCACGATCGGTTGTTGTTCTGGACGAGAATCATCAGGTAGTTTATACTGAATTGGTTCCGGACATTAAGGATGAACCGAATTACGACGCTGCACTGGCTGCTTTGTAGGAAGTAAAGCTATTGCTTCGGGATTCATTTATACCAAAAGGTATTACATTGTTGCTCTAAAAAAAGAGAAGTGAATATTTTTTTTTACTTTTAAAAAAAGCATCAACAGATAGAAAAGCCTCATTTTCACTAAGAAACTGAGGCTTTTTCTTTTATCAACAGGCTCTCTTTTTGTCCTTAGGGATAAGTGTAAGAATATCCTCCATTTACCGTGGTAAACAATTTACAATCCTCCGTTCAGATTCGGTTTCTCCGGTGGTCCTCCGGCATCCGACTCCGGCTTTTCATACCGACCGAATGAATATGCAACCTTGAACCAGATAATCCGAGTGTCGTTCTTGGAATAACCATCCATATTCAAATTCTGAAATGCTATACGTGTTGTAGATTGATCCGCGTTGAAAATATCCTCAAAGGATAAGGAAGTCTTTAATTTCTTGTCATAAAACTCCCTGCTGAACACCACTTCCAGAGCTGAACGGTTCTTGATGAATTGGTAAATCTGGTAATTCCCTTTTGCAGATATATAATAATCTACATTCATCCGGATTTTCCAAGGCAGAATAAATTGAGAGTAAACACCAGCCGTCCAAATTCCTTTATTTCGCTCCAGGTAATTGTACCCCGATATTTGGGTTTTGGTGAATTCGCCATACAGGTACATGAACGAAATTTTGTCAATTTCAACCGGTTCATCAAAAAACTTAAGCCCTTTCCTGAATATTCCGAATGGAACCGGGAGCGACATGAAGTAAGCCACCGTATTCACATTGTTGTAGGTTTTGAACGTTTGAACAGACTGGAGCGAATTCGGTTGAACAACGATTTCAGAAAGATTCAAAGACTGGGAATGCGTGTAATCCACTGATAATTGCAAATAGTCAAAAACAGTGAATTTCAGCTCCGCATTGTCATAAAAATTAGGTTTTAACTGTGTATTCCCTGTAGAGGAATTGTAAGTGTCATAATAACCGGAATTATTCGGATCAAACTGACTGAAATTCGGAATACCGATTTTACGCGAATACGTTCCAATCAGGTTAATATCGGAACTGATGCGGTAAATGGCATTAAACGATGGAAAAAAATTAAAGTAATTATTCTGCGCTGAAGCGGTTACATTCGAACTCCTGGTAAGGCTGAAGTTTTCAGCCCGCACCCCTGCTCCAACGGAAACCTTCTTGCCTAATCGCTTTTTCAATTCCACATATGCAGCCAAGTTGTCTTCGCGGTATTTGAAATCGATACTGGAAGTATAGAACGGATTTGCAAAAATATCATCCGATGCATTTTGAAGGTTGTAGGATCCGACATTATTTGTCCCCAAATTCTGGTATTTGATGCCTGTATTCAGATAAAATTTGATTTTTTCAAACGGAATTTCAGCATCTGCCCGAAAATAGAACTTCTGAATTTTCAAGCGGTAATTCAGCACACTAAAATCCTCCGAAGCAAATTCTCGTTGTGTATTGTTTCTGCGCGAATCGTTCCAATAAGTCGAATAGAATGCTGTGATATTCAAAACACGATGCAGCGTATCGAATTCGTTTCTGTATTTTACAATGAATTCATTGTTCTGACCTTTATTCCGTGACCAATACTTGGTTTGCAGATCGACTACCGGGACAATTTCCCGACTGCTTGTCGTCGAATTCCCTTTATAGATATTGTCGCTATAAGATCCGTTATAATTCAAGATCAGGTTCGACCGTTTGGTCAACCGGACATTCACGGAAGGTTTGAAATAATAATATTGGCTGACAGTTTGCTCCTTTCGCTCTGAGATCAGGGCTGCAACCGGATTGAAGGAAGTGTATGATTTATTGGCCGTAGTGCGATTGGAACGCTCATTATAGGAATATCCCGCCTGAAACTGCCAATTCCAACGTGAACGTCTTCCACTCATAACCAAAGAGGGTGAAAGCTTGTTATTCTGATTCAATCCGTAATTCAAGGTAAACGTACCGGACAACCATTTGGTGACTTTCCCCAAACTAACAATATTGATGATTGCTCCACTGACATTTGCATCGTATGAAGCACCCGGATTCGAAATGATCTCGATTGTTTCCACCGAAGTTGCGGGTAAACTCTTCAGCAAATTCACCAGGTCATCCGTCGACAAACTACTCGGAATTCCTTCAAAATAGACACTTGCAATCTGACCACTGATCGCAAAGCCGCCACCAGGATAAGGAACAACGCCCGGAATTTTTAAAATCGCATCATAAATACTGCTAACTGTCAGAATCGGGTTATCCTTTACGGTAATTGTTGTCTTATCCGCATCAACCTGGATAAACCTGCGCTGGATTCCGGTAACAGTTACCTCATCCAATACGGAAACAGTTTCTTTCAAAATCAATTCTCCCAACTGGATTGTATCCACAGTATTGGCCTTGATTTCGAAACTCAATAAAATGGGATCGTACAGTTGTGTATGAATGGTAAAGGAATAAACCCCGTCCCTTTTTGGAAGTTCAACGATTTGTTGACAAGCCAGAAACTGTTCCCTTTTCAAAATACTGTCCTTCCCATCAACCTTCATGGAAATACTCAATTGTTTTGGAATATCTTCACATGGGATGTCCTTTCCTGTCAATGAAAATCGAATCCATTGGGACTGTCCTAATAAGCTGTAAGAAAGAAACAGTAAACAGATAAGGCAAAAGTATCGTGTCATGTGACGGGTTCAGTTTTCAAAATTCAAAAATAGTATTAAAGTCTTTAGGGAAAGTGAGTTTTGGATGGATGGTTACAGATAATTCAATCAACCATTTGAAAAAAAGTAATAACTGCCCCCCCTGACACTTTACTACTTCCGTTTCTCTTCAAAATAATTAAATCAAAATATATGAAACGCCTCAATTTTTTATCAGTACTTCTGGCAGGAGCCTTACTGATTTTTGCCAGCTCTTGTAAAAAAGACAAAACGCAACCAACGACTCCGGATCCTACGAACCCGGCAACGAATTATGCAGCCACATTTTTCACCAATAACCTGAACAACGGGAAACAAACATTCACGATCAATGCAGGACAGGCTCAAACCGTTACCGGTAACAAGGGAACTGTCATTCATTTCAACGCGAACTCCTTTGTCACTGCCAATGGCACTCCTGTTACCGGAAGTGTACAAATCGAATTGGTTGAAATTTTCAGCAAATCAGATATGATTTTAATGAATAAACAAACCGTTGGTAAAACAGGAAATGGTGGTGTTAGTCAGTTGATTTCAGGTGGACAATTCAGCATCGTAGCGAAACAAAACGGGCAAAAATTAAAGTTGGCACCGGGAATGAGCTACCAGATAGAAGCTCCTGCACCGAACGGAACAACTGGTATGATGGGCTTATTTTATGGACAGGAAGATGGTGAACAGTTGGAATGGACGCAGGCAGATTCGTCATTTGTAAATCCGGGGACCGGCATTTATTCGGCATTCCCTGACTCCACAGGATGGGTAAATTTGGATTACTTCATGAACAATCCCGGACCTCTATCAAAATTGAGTGTCCAGATTCCTTCCGGATTCACAACTGCAAATACACGTGTATTCGTTTCAATCGACGGTTCCAGTGCTATGGCGGGAATTTATCATGTAGATTCAGGAATTTTCAATTCAGGAGATTACTACAAACTACCTGTGGGAATGAGTGTACACTTTGTTATAATCAGTTTGGATAACAATGAAATTCATGCGGCTGTAGTACCTGCAACGATAACAGCCAACCATTTGCAGGTAGTCACCTCATTGAGCGCTTATTCTCTTACTCAATTAGATGCATTACTGGACAACCTTCCTTAACTAAATTTCGTTTGTAGCAAAGGATGAGTTATGAGTTATCTCAACCATCCTTTGCTTTGTATTTTATGTTTGACTGAAACAACTCCCTTATCTTTTGTTTGAATTAAATCATGATTCCATTAATGCTATAAAAAAAGGTGATCGGAAGATCATACTGGATTTATATCGCTACACATTTCAAGTGTTAATGGGAAATGCTGTCCGATATTCAAACGACCAGGAAAAACAAATGGAAATTGTAAACAATGCGTTTATGAAAATTGTAGCGAACATCGATCAATTCAAACTGGGAACAGCTTATTTTTCATGGGCTAAACAAATCGTTAAACGTGAGATTATTGATGATTTCAGAAAAAACAAACGCTACAAAGAACTCTTCTCTTACAATGATGATTACAAAAATGATTCGTTGTTAAGCGAGCCGGAAATTGATGCTACATTTCAGGCAGAAGAACTGCAACTTTTACTTGACAATTTACCGCCGGCAACAAAACTTGTTTTCAATCTTTATGCCATCGACGGTTACACCTCTAAAGAAATCATGGAAGAACTCCAAATCTCTTATGAAACAGTAAAATGGCACATTAAAGAAGCACGAAAACGTTTAAGAAATGTACTAAGTATTCATCAAACTCAAGAAATGAAGTCATGAAAGATGATAAAGAACATATCGACAAATTGTTCGAGTCATTAAATGACCGTCAGTTCGATATCCCGGAAGCTTTCCTGGAGGATTTGAATAAGCGTTTGGACAATAATGAACCGAAAAAGAGAAGATTTTCCCTTTTGTGGTTCTTATTACCCGCTGTCTCACTCGGGGCAATCGCTCTGATTTATTTCCAAGGTTTTGATTCATCAGAAGTAAAGACTACTCTTAATCGGGCAAATAAAACAATTGCAAAAGATGAACGCAAGGAAGATCTGAAAACGGAAGACACGATCCTTTTAAGCGAGCCGGATCAAAAGAACCAATCCCCGGTTGATTCGGTTTCTACTCCAACGATTGACAACAGTTTACCTTCAGCGAAGCAAGTTCAAGTTGAAAAGAAACAATTTAAAGTATCAGAAAAGGGAACGAGCCAAAATAGTTCTTCCAACAAGATTAAATTGAGCCAAAAAACCTTTAAAGCCAAAAAGAACGAAATCAGGAAACTTTCACTTTCCAAAACACTAAAAACCGAAAACGGAAAATCACATACTGCAATCCATGCGAAAAAGCCCTCAAAACTGGTGAAATCACATGCAAATGGAGCACTTCGGAAGCCGGTTAACATCAAGACGCCAAGCTCTCAAAAGAAAGAGCAGAATGTATTGAATCCAAGTATTGATGAAAAAAAGACCCAGGATAAGAGTACAACAACTTTAATTCCTGATCCGTCCGGCAATATTTCATCAACAGCAAAACAGGACGATAAAGAACATACTAAAGAACCTGTCCAGGAAAAAGAAACCGATTCGTCAATCACTCAAAACACGGTTGATACGACCAAGCAAATTAGTTCAATTCAACCTGAAAAAGATGCATCCACACCAAAACCTCCAACGAAAAATTGGAAAAAAGAAATCCAGGTTTTTGCCGGATTGGGAGGAAACAGCATACACGACATTCCGAAAAATTCAGAGTACCTGGCAAAAATCAAGCAAAATCAGCACACGATTCTTGCTCCGTCTTTCGGTGTAAATGCGAACTTCTCTTATAAAAAATTCACGTTCGGATCGGGAATTCATTACGAACAGACCGGAGAAAAATTCAAAGTAGACATTAAAAGTGCCGAATTAAAAGATTCCACCTACTCCGAGTTTATCCAGGATTCGATTTGGGTTCAGGACACTTTAGGAAACTGGATCGAGATTCCTCATGACACCACTATTTATTATACGGTTCAATACATAGATTCGGTATCATCTGCCCAATCATTTCAAAATCGCTACTCCTGGATTTCAATCCCGATTCATTTCGGTTACCGGTTCGAATTGGGAAATTACGAACTGATTCCACGACTGGGAGCTTCTATCAACATGGGAATTAGGCAAGGAATGGGGACTTATCCGAACGCTTCATTTAATAATTCAAGTCATTACAAACCGGTCAAATTCAACGTCTCCTATTTCATTGAACTGGAAGCCAGGAGGAATTTTGATAAGTGGTTTGTCTTTGTCAATCCTTACTTCCGTTCGATGATTACCCCTGGAGTTTCTGGTGATGTTATACGAAGAAGGTATTCTTCCTGGGGAGTGCAATTCGGGGTCGGCTTTAAGTTTTAATTGATTAATTTAAAATCTATAATTGATTATTTTTTAGGCATTTTATTTGTTTCAAGCAAACTTTTTTCATACCTTAAATAAGGAAAACGAGAAAATATGCTAGTAAGAACCTTTGGAAGTGCAGTATTCGGGATTGATGCAACGACGATTACTATTGAAGTGAATATTGCAAACGGAGTAAATTTCATGTTGGTCGGATTGCCCGATAAGGCCGTTCAGGAAAGTCATCAACGGATCAAGGCAGCTTTAAAGAACAACAACCTGAATTATCCGGGAAAAGAAATTACGGTAAATATGGCTCCGGCAGATATCCGTAAAGAAGGATCCACCTTTGATTTGGCAATCGGAATTGGGATATTGGCGGCTTCCGAACAAATTTCGTCAAGCAAATTGGAAGAATATATCCTTCTCGGAGAATTGTCTCTCGACGGGACCCTTCAATTGATCAAAGGTGTTTTGCCTATCGTGATGCAAGCCAAAAAAGATGGTTTTAAAGGCATTATTCTTCCCAAACAGAATGAATCGGAGGCAGCAATTGTCGAAGGCTTTGAAGTTTACGGAATGGAAAACATGCAGGAAGTCATTGATTTCCTGAATGGTTCGAGACCATTTGTTCCTGCAAGTTTCAACATTGAACAGGAATTTCAACGTCAACTGCATGAAAATGAAGTGGATTTCAAAGATGTAAAAGGTCAAAGTGGAATTAAAAGAGCTTTTGAAATAGCTGCAGCCGGTGGACACAATGTTATTCTGATCGGACCTCCCGGAGCTGGAAAATCCATGCTTGCAAAGAGATTACCCACAATTCTTCCTCCTATGAGTATTGATGAATCACTGGAAACGACTAAAATTCATTCCGTTGCCGGAAAAATCGGGAAAAATAATGGTCTGGTGACACAAAGACCCTTTCGAAAACCTCATCACACCATTTCAGATGTGGCGCTAGTTGGTGGTGGATCTTATCCGCAGCCAGGAGAAATTTCGCTTGCACACAACGGAGTCTTGTTCCTGGATGAACTCCCGGAATACAAACGCCAAGTTTTGGAAGTTATGCGACAGCCATTAGAAGATCGGACTGTTACAGTTTCCCGTGCGCGTTTCTCAGTTGATTATCCGGCCGGATTTATGTTGGTCGCTGCAATGAATCCTTGTCCATGCGGATATTACAACCATCCCGAAAAAGAATGTGTTTGCGCTCCGGGAACTGTTCAACGCTACTTGAATAAAATTTCCGGGCCGCTTTTGGATCGCATTGACCTGCACGTGGAAGTCACCCCTGTTTCCTTTGACGATCTGGCATACAATGCCCCGACAGAAACCAGTGCGGAAATTCGGGAACGTGTCATACAAGCCAGGTTGATCCAATTGAAACGTTACCACTATTCCCAAACACACTGCAATGCACAAATGCAACGCAAGGAATTAACCGAATACTGCGAGATTTCTTCAGAAGGAAAAGAACTACTGAAGCATGCAATGGACAGATTGGGACTTTCCGCCAGAGCTTATGATCGAATTCTCAAAGTAGCACGAACCATTGCAGATTTAAGTGCAGCTGAGGAAATTGAAACAGTTCATTTATCCGAAGCTATCCAACTTCGGAATCTGGACCGGGAAAATTGGGCCGGATAAAAAAAGTGGGGCTACTCTTTAACGAAACTCAAAGTAACCGTTCCAGTTTCAGTTTGGATTTTAAGGAAATACATTCCCTTCTTAAGCTCTGAAATATCAATCGTATCTTCATTCAACTGAGGTTCGATGACCTTTCCATCCAATGAGATTATAGACAAAATTGAGATCGGCAGATCATCCATGTTCAAAATGTGTAAATCAGTTGAAGTTGGATTTGGATAAAGCACAAAAGGAGTCACCTTAGTGTTTTCGTCTATTGAAAGTGTATTTAAAGCCAGTTTAACCGCAGCATAAGCATTGATTTTCCCCATTCCCCATTTGGTATCCCCCGGAGCTACAATGTTACCCGTATAATTATCCAATCGAGCGGTAGTTTTAATGATATCCTTGACCTGCTGACTTGACAAATTCGGGTTTGCATCGAGGATCAGGGAGACAACTCCTACCACGCATGGTGTAGCCATTGATGTTCCTGAAAGCCTTGCAAAATCGTAATTCTTGTTATTGAAAGTTATTGTAGCAATCGCCGTGTATGCCGCATCTGTATAGGATGAAATGGAAGAAGCAACATTTACACCCGGTGCAGCAATATCGGGTTTCATGGTTCCGTTGTGCAAAGGCCCGATACTTGTGAATGATGCCGGCGCACCTCCGATTGTATTTCCCGAAGTTGTTACATAACTGGAAGAATAAGCCGCAACTGTTATCACACTGTTCGTGCAACCCGGTTCACCGATTGCATAAAACGAATCTCCCGTAATTCCATTTGCTCCGTAAGTAGTGAAGGTTTGACCGAAATTACCTGCACCATTTGTCAGTTCAGGAAGGTTCCAATAGTGAACGGTTCCATCAACTGCCGAACCGTTAAGAATAATCCGATTGTTGGCATTTAAGGAACGGATGCGAATCTGCATTCCGGGTTTCCCATTTAATGGATTCGCGGTTTCTGATGAAATATTGAAAACAATCGTGTCATTTCCAGCAACAAGAATGGAATCCAGGTATCCGGTAGTAGATGTCGAGTAATAGGGACTCGTAACCAATAATGTCCCAACATTATTATAAACCGAAATTTTGTTGGAAAAGTTGTGCCCCTGTTCTCCCCACGCCGTAATACATTCACCCCACATGGCGGGATTGGCAGCATACGAATAAAAACCAACCCATGAATTAAAGAAGTTATTGTTGAACGTCTTCTTGATATGGAAATTCGTTCCATTATTATTTCCCGCAGCACCAACAAAAACAACCTGATTTGTCCCGCTCAATTCATCAATCGCCTCGGAAAGCAATGAGAAACCATCCAAACTTCCCATTTGATTGTAATAAACTCCCCAACTCATATTTACAACCAATCGTTTTCCGGCAGCTTCAGCTTTGTCTTTCATCCAGACAAAAGCATCAATTGCCGAGGCCTGATCAATGTAAAATGTCGCAAACAAATATTGGGATTCAAAACCAAATCCGCGGAAAACAGATCCTGCACCACTTCCTCCTGCAATGCCTGCAACATGAGATCCGTGGGTATGATGACTGTAAATGTTTGATGTATCTGTTTCTGCAGTTGCCAATTCCAACGGAGTATCGTATTCAACTCCGTACGTTTGACCCACCGGAAGATTTCCAACCTGTTTGTATTGATCCCAGGCAGCATAAACTCGCGACTGTGTCAGCAAAGTATCGTAAAACATCGGATGACCATAGTCAAATCCCCAATCCGTCACACCAATCAAAATGTCTTTCCCTGTAAAAGCACTAGGTAAATTGATTCCATGCTGAACACTGTCCGCTCGGGTATCTTTTACTGCCTTATCAAGCTGAGGGACTATTTTCCCGGGAATTTCCAGGTAGGAATAGAAATCCGAGAAATTGACATCATTCAATCTCTCCAAAGGAACCTTCATCGTAGTAATTTTCCCAATGGAACTCCCCAAAAGGATGTTGTTTTCAGGAATAATATTCCAATTGCAATTTGGAAGTCTTTTTCCGTAAAGCGAAACATACCAGGTTCCTGAAATTTGGTAAACAGGAAATGCGTCTACCACCTCCTTACTCGCGCCAACCTCATTCTTGAATGTCTTCGAATAGTGGGTCAATTTGTCCCAACGCATTTTATTTCCGACACTTTGAGTTTGCGCAAATAAGAAACCGGTTGTAAAAACGAGTGTAAGTAGTAAGATGTGCTTCATAGTTATTTGTTTAAATCCGATATTCGGCAATGGGACAAAGATAGAATTTTTAGACGAGAGGCCGGTTAATTACAAGTTCGTTCCACTAAACGCCGAAAGCTTTCACCACCAATTCATCGTGTGTGATTGCTTTGTAAGACTGTAGCATTTTCGAGCTTTTTTCAATAATCAGGATGCGTGAACAGAATTCAATGCAAAAATCAACATCATGAGAAGCAATAATAACCAACCGATTGCTTTCTCCGGCGATCTTTCCCAACAAAGACATCACCTCTTTCTTCGTCGGGTAATCCAAAAATGCGGTCGGTTCATCCAATAAAATAATAGGTGTTTCCTGGATCAATGCTTTAGCAATTCCTACCCGTTGGCGTTCACCGTCACTCAGCGTGGAAGTCGATTGATCCAAAAGTGAATCCAGGTGAAGGATGTCGATATATTTCCGGACAATCATTCGATCTTCGGGCGACAACCTGCCAGTAAAGTTAGTGTAGGAGTGTCGACCTAATTCTAAGTACTCACTCACCTTCAGGTAATCAAATCCTAAAAAGTGATTGTCAACCAATGTGATTTGATGAGCACGGTCAATCAACTTCAAATCGTTCCAATTTTTGCCTTCAGCAGTTACTTTTCCATTCGGAAATCTGCCTTGGATCAAAGAATCCATCAGGGTCGATTTCCCCGAACCATTGGCTCCGATCAATGCAACAAATTCCCCTTGTTCCAAGGTCAAATCCGGAATTTCATATAAGGGATTGTCATGCCCTATGCTACAATTTTCGAATTTAAGCATTGCGGATATTTTTGAGTAAGAGGAACAAGACGATCGGAGCACCAAGCAAAGCTGTCAAACTATTGATCGGCAAAACCATGATGGGTTCAAAAATGCGAATCAGCAATACGCAAAGTACCATCACACTCGCACCGATTAATCCGGAGGCCAGGAGCAGATGTCCATGCTGTCCCGTTTTATAAAACATTCTAACCAAATTCGGAACGATCAAACCGACGAATCCGATCGGACCACAAAAAGCGGTGACCAATCCGGCCAGCAAGGAAACGACAAAAATGACCTTCCAACGGGTTTGTTTCACCTTCACTCCCAAAATAGCAGCAGGTTTCTCTCCAAGGATCAGAGCATTCAAAGGTTTTGTCAATAAAAATGCCAGGCCGATTCCTACCAGGAAAAGCATTAGGATCAATGGAATCTGATCGATACTCACCTGCTGCAGAGAACCCATTCCCCAAATTGAAAAGGCTTTCACGCTGTTGGCATCAGCTTTCATCAGGATAATATTCGTAATTGCGGAAACAAAGGTTCCCAGCATCATCCCTACAAGCAATAGGGAAACCATGGAACGGATACGTGTAGCAATCAACAGGATCAGCAATCCAAAGATCAATGCACCAATGGTTGCAGAAATGGTTATTCCCAGATCCAATATTTCCAAGCCTAAAACGGAACTTCCCATAATGGTAAGGGCGACCATCAGGTGTGAACCGGCAGTAAGCCCCAGGATAGAAGGACCGGCAAGTGGATTGTTCAAAGTTGTTTGCAAGAGCAAGCCGGCAATGGAAAGTGCAAATCCGGCAACGATGGCAATAAAGACTTCAGGTATGCGGTAAATCACAAAAAGTTGCCAAGCCTGTCCATTTTTCGGGTCGAGGAATGAAAACCAGGTGTCATTTCCATGCGGAAAACCAATTGTAATCAAAGTAATCACAATAAACAAGGCAAATGACAGGATGTGTTTCTTCCACATAAACTATTTCAACTGTTTGTAAAAATGTAATTTGCCCGATGTATCATCTTGATTGATCCGGATAAAATCTTCCAGTAACCAATGTGGATTCACCTGGCTGTATTCCCAATAATAATTCGGATCATGCATATACCCGTAGACTTTTCCTTCCTTGACAGTGTGGAAATATTTCAATTTTGAATTCAATTCGAACAGTTTATTCAAAGTCGGCGCCTCTGCATTGATCCACACATCACATGACTGGTCGTCTTTAAAAACCTGTTCCAAACTAAGCGAAATACTTGCTGTACCATCTGTATTCTTATAAAAATAATTCATGTCCGCATCCTTCATGATTCCAGCCATGAACGATTTCCCTGCAGGTGCATACCATACATCTCCGGCCATTCCTCCACACATCACAGTAAGCTGATTTCGTTTTGCCTCTGCTGCTGATGTGACCTGCTTTCTCAATTCCCGGTAAGATTTAACAACCTTACTGAAATAAGCATCTGCTTCTTTGTCCTTGCAAATCAAAGCCCCAAAGACCTTGATCCACTCTGCTTTTCCTAAAGGATGCTTTTCTTCCCAATCGTAGTTTGCCATACAAACCACACCCAATTGGGCAAATTTATCTTCATTCGGAAATGGCTGACCAAAACCACTGAATACGATGAGTGGAATTTTCGCTTTCAGCACCGCCTCCGGAGTCAATCCCGTTTCGTAACCTGCAGTAAGCACTTTTCCTGCATTGATTCTTTTCAATAGTTGCCTATTTGAGATATATTGCTGTTCCGTAGTCGCCCTGATGGTTTTTATGCCATCGATTGCATTCAACATCCCTACAAATGAAGTTGAAAGTGCGGCCATATTTTGAACCGGAACTTCAATTATTTTGATATTTTCAGGTCGTTTCATTTTTGAATTCCGCGGAAACAGTGCATAACGGCTTTCCACTTTCAAAGTCTTCGGATTTTTAATGGTCAACTCTTTATATCCTATCTTTTGTTCAATGGAAACTAATCGGGCATATTGAAATCCCTTTACTGCAAAATCGGAATCCGCTTTTTTTGTAGTACATGAGAACAAAAGGATAAATAATGAACAGATCAGAAAGGTATTTTTCATTTGACAGGGCATTTTGTTTGTTTCATTGATTCAGCTAGTTGCTGATCGTTTGAAGTTCGGGTATTCAGGTCAGCTATAATGCGATCGAAATCGACTTCGTTTCTGTTTTGAGACAATTTAAAAGCAGCTTCCAGTTTCCCGATTTCGAGTCGGTAACCTACAATTTCCTGCATGTATGCATCGATCAAATCTGCGGGCCACTGACTCATTTGCACCTTGTCTTCTCTATTTACTTCGAAGGAATCCACCAACTTTGTCAAATGGTTCTTCAATTCCAGTCGGGTCAGCAGTTCTATTCCCCCCGAGACATGAACGGATTCATAATTATACGTCGGAACATTCACATGTGTATAAACCGATGAAGAAATGTATCCATGAGATCCCAGGACAATCATTTTCCCCCGAGCTGTTCCAGAAATAGCAGACACAATCGTATTCTCCTTTGCTACGTGGAATTCCAGGTACTTGTCCTGATTCGCAAATTCAACCGTAAAAGGTATGTGAACGATAGCCGGAATTCCATCAGAACCATTTACAGCCAAAGATCCGAACGGATGCTGTTCCAGAAATGCCAGGATCAACTCCTGATCTTTCAACTCAAAGTCCTTTGGAATATACATAAAGCAAATATACCATTTCAGAATCAACTGCCCTGTCAGGGAATGAGATAATTGGGTTAACTTTGTAAAAAACTGTTTCATGTTATTTTCAGATTATCCCATCTCCAAAGAAATCAAAGCTCAATTGGAAGTCTTAGGTTTTAAAAGACCAACCGACATTCAATTCAAGGCAATATCACCCATTCTGAATGGAGAAGATGTCTTTGGTATTGCCCAAACAGGAACAGGAAAAACAGCAGCTTTCGCTATTCCGATCATTCATAAACTGAGTAGCTCAAAAGCAAAATCAAAAAGTCCGAGATGTATTGTGATGGCTCCGACAAGAGAACTCGCAGAACAGATCAAACAAGCATTCGAAAGTCTTTCCAAAGGCTCTGATATTCGTATTACTGCCATCTTGGGTGGTTTGGAACAAGATAAGCAGATCCAGGAATTGAAAAGAGGAACGGATGTAGTGGTTGCAACTCCCGGACGCGTGTTTGACTTACGCTCACAAGGTTACCTTTCATTGGATTCCATCCAGTTTTTGGTTCTGGATGAAGCTGACCGTATGCTGGAATTAGGTTTCGCACACGATATGAAGGCAATTCATAAACTTTCTCCTCAACGAAATCGTCAGACCTTATTTTTTTCAGCGACAATTGACAAAAAAATCAAGGCTTTAGCATACGATTTGGTGCGGGATGCAATCCGAATCCAGATTTCTCCGAAAGATCCGGTTGCAAAAAACATTGAGCATGGCTACATCAAAGTCGAAATGGATGATAAACGCTTTTTCCTGGAGAATATCATCAAGGAATATGAAGATTTCAAATACATTGTTTTTGTCCGGACCAAAGTTCGTTGTGAACGGGTCGTTGCCGCAATGGAACGCGTAGGAATCCATTCCGAGGCATTGCATGGCGATGTGGAGCAAAAGGAACGGTTCAAAGTACTGGAACGATTCCGGTCGGGCGAAAACAAAGTTCTTATCACTACAGATGTTGCCGCACGGGGAATCGACATCCAGGGCATCGATTATGTAATCAATTACGACTTACCCGATCAGCCGGAACAGTATGTTCATAGAATCGGGAGAACAGGTCGTGGTGAAAACAAGGGACAAGCGCTTTCCTTCTGCAGTAAAGATGAAGAGAAAATCCTGGAAGAACTCGAATTGTACCTGGGCTACGATATCGAAGAAATTGTAATCAGCAAGGGAGATTATTCTGCTATTCTGAGAGACACGGAGGATCTGACTTATGATTGGAAGAAGTTGTTGGATGAAGCCAATGAAGAAGATGGAACCAACGATAGTTGGTAATTCGTAATTCAAAAAAAGGCCACCTGATTCAGATAGCCTTCTTTCGTTTTTATGTTAACTATTTGCTATAAGCAATATCATATTGGACGTCAATCTGGGAAATCTGTACATCCATTTCATTCCAGGAATACAATTCAACGTACAATCCGGTAGTTGAATCAAAAACAGTCACACGACGATCTTTTTTACGGTAAGATTCGTACGATTTAGCATCAAACAATTGTCGTTGTGAACGAAGAACCATCTGATTGTCAGCAAAACGATACGATTGCGCCATCACGTAATTCAATTTAGCAAGCTTGCGCGCATCACTTTCCAATTCCATGCGCTCTTGAGTGGAGAAATTCGCCTGGATCAAACGCTGGGTAACGGGCGCACAATCGGCGAATTTCTGAATGAGGGTAACGGTGTTAGCTTGAGAGAATCCTACTAAGCTTAAACAAAGGAAAGCTAAAATGGTAATTGTAGTTTTCATAGCAGTGTGTTTTAAGATGATCTTAATAATGGCTTTCATTATTAACTATCTAAAAGCTATGAATTATTTAAGCAGAAATCAAATCTGTGGGTTTTCTAACAAATCAACTCAATCAAACAGACCGCATATTTACTGATAATTACAAAACAATCGTTAGAACTCACAATTCATCCTAAAGCACGATTTAATCGCTATGCATGCATAAATATTCAATCAAAACCTCGATTTGTTCATTTAATTGGAATTCTACAAAATATTTACCTCACGCTCCAAAGTCACACCGAATTTGGATTGGATATCTTCAATGATCAGAGTGGATAAATCGAAAATTTCCTGTCCGGTAGCACCTCCGTAATTCACCAGAACCAAGGCTTGTTTCTCATGAACACCGCAGTTCCCGATACGTTTACCTTTCCATCCTGCTTTTTCAATCATCCAACCGGCAGCCAGTTTCTCTTCTCCTGATTCCTGCGGATAATGGGACGCATCAGGATAATTGGCCAATATTGTTTCGAAAACAGCCTTTGAAACAACCGGATTCTTGAAGAAACTTCCTGCATTACCAAGTACTTTCGGATCCGGGAGTTTGCTTCTGCGGATATTCATCACTGCCTGACTAACCGTATCAACCGTAATATCCTCCACTCCCATCACTTCTATTTCAGATTGGATTGCCCCATAAGTGGTATTCATTTTCGGGTGCTTCAATAATTCATACGAAACCGAAACAATCACATATTGATCCTTCAGTGCTCTTTTGAAAACACTCTCCCGATAACCGAATTGGCATTGTTCCCTATTGAAGGAATGCAACTCCAAAGAATCGATATGAAGAGCTTCCAAGGAAACAAACGAATCTTTTATCTCCACACCGTAAGCACCGATATTCTGCATGGGACTTGCCCCGACACTTCCGGGAATCAAACTCATATTCTCTATTCCTCCCCATCCGTTTTCAACAGTGTACCGGACAAAAGAGTGCCACTCAACTCCCGATCCCACTTTTAAAACAATATTTGTTTCCGTTTCATTGACAACTTCAATTCCGGAAATTTCATTCTTCAAAACAAAAAAAGGTAAATCCTGAGTCAGCAGAATATTACTTCCTCCCCCGAGAATAAGCAAAGGAGTTTCCGTATCACGATTTCTCAATAAACGGATCAATTCATCCACTGAGCCGAAACGCCCGAATGACTTTGCCCGGACATCAATTCCAAAGGTGTTGTAAGGTTTTAAAGAGATGTTGTATTCGATCATGGTGCAAAATTAACACAATTGAATTGAGAATGTAAAATGTACAATTGAAAAGAAAAAGGTGGCCTCGATCTCTCTTAGCCACCTTGTCAATTATTTATTCCGATAGCTATCGGAACTCATTTTCAATTAATGAAGATCGATTTCGTAAGGCATTCTCATTTGAATTCCACTATACGATTCCAATTTCATCAATCGTTTCGTCAGATCATCGATCACTTTCGGAACAGCTTGCTGTTTGATTTTCACTGATTCCTGATCCTCTTTAGACAATTGTTCCAGGATCTCTTCGAACGGATCTTCTTTTACTTTCGGATAATATTGAACTTTTGCATTCTTCACTTTCGCTTCTTTGATAGCAAAAGCCAATGCATCGTTCATTCCTCCCAGCTTATCCACCAACCCGATTTTCAATGCATCAGCACCAGTCCAGACACGACCACGTGCGATCACTTGCACCTGATTTGTTGTCAAACCTCTTCCGTCAGCAACACGCTTTTTAAATTGCGTATAAATCTGATCAACTTCCGTCTGGATCAAACTTGTTTCTTCCGGGGTCAATTTTCTATTCATTGACAATACACTGTGTTTATTTGTCTGAACGCGATCGAAGGTCAAGCCCAACTTATTCTCCATGAATCCACCGGTATATGGAATCACTCCGAATACACCAATTGAACCCGTTATAGTTGTCGGTTCAGCAAAAATAGTGCTTGCCGGTGTTGAAATATAATATCCTCCGGATGCAGCAACATCCCCCATGGAAACGATCACTTTCTTTTTCTTCGTTGTCAGGGAAACCTCTCTCCAGATCTCTTCGGATGCCAAAGCACTTCCTCCCGGACTGTTTACGCGGAAAACAACCACCTTAATTTTATTATTGTTTCGAACTTCCCTGAAATACTTACAGATTTTCTCTGAAGTCATTTCATCTCCATTCACCGTAATTGCACCTTCAGCAACGATTACTGCCACATTTGCACTGGACAAGTTCGTGGTAAAGGCCAATTGTTTATTTTTAAATGACTTTTTTGCATATTCTTCGAATGTCATGATATTTTTCAGATCTTTCAATTTGGATTTTTTCAAGACGATTCCCTCCACTTCATCACGGTATTTAGTGGCATCGATCAATTTGAATTTAACCGCGTCATCTACACGTTGAATTTTTGCGTTTTCTGCAATATCATTTAGTTGAGCAACCGTCAATTTGCGGTCTGCTGCAATTTGAGAACGGATATCCGACCAGATAGAGCTCATATAGCGTTGCGTTTGCAAACGGCTTGAATCACTCATATTTGTTCTGAAGTATGGTTCAACTGCACTTTTGAAATCGTTGTTTGAACCACGGATGACCTGCATTTCGATTCCTAACTTATCAAAGGTGTTCTTGAAGAACATCAATTCACCACCAAGACCGATGAATTCCATTGCAGATGTGGAGAAACCATATACCTCATCAGAAGCAGAGCTAATGTAATACTGCTTCTGAGTGATTACTTCACCGTTCAAATAGGCAACTACGAATTTCCCCGACTTCTTGAAATCCTTCAATGCATTGCGAATTTCCATTGCAGTGGCATAACCGCATTGGACATTGCCCAATTCCAGGTAAATCCCTTTTACATGTTTATCTTCTTTCGCTTTTTCCAATCCTGTCAAGATATCCGCCAAACCGGTTGTCTTATCCATTGAAAAGTTCGGAGCGTTCAAAGTAGAGGAACTTCTTTCACCGATTGCGCCACTAAGAGTCATATGTAAAACACTTGAATCCTTAGCATTCGGCTCATCACCCAACAAAGATCCAAAAACAATCAACCAAAAGATCCACCCCAAAACGGATAAGATCAGAGATGCTAATAAGGATGGCCAGAATATGCGCCAAAAAGAAACTTTTATTGTAGACATAGATACTAAACTTTGAAACAAATATACGCCCAAATAAAAAGTCATCCCATCTTTAATGATGTAAGTTATCTTTACTCTATCAAAAGGACAAATATTGATTTGAATGGTAAGTCAAAAAGAAAGTATTTATAGCGAGCATATTTATATTGGTGTCGGGACGAATCTGGGTGATCGGCTGGGGAACATAAAAGCAGCTATGAAGGAGCTTGGCATGCATGGAATCCGTGTTATCCGAACTTCATCCATTTACGAAACCCGGGCCTGGGGATTTGAATCCGACGATTTATTTCTAAATGCGGTGTTTGAATGCGCAAGCCCAATAAAACCAATGGATTGTTTAAAAGCCCTTCAATTTGTGGAAAAAAAAATGGGCAGACTAAAGACCCTGAAAGAGGGTTACGAATCGCGAATTATTGACCTGGATATCCTGCTCTATAAAGAGCAACAAATCAGTTTACCCGAATTGACAATTCCCCACACCTATATCACTGAGAGACAGTTTGTAATCGAACCGATGCATGAGCTAACAGGCTCCTTTTTCTTCCATTCACTCCAAAGCAATTTTGAAGACCTAAAAATTAAATTCAAAAACCCCGAATTTCCATTCGTCGTTTATAATCCGCCACTTGTCAATGAATAAATACATATTAATCTTCATAGGTTAAAAAATAATGTTTATTATTGCAAGGAATTTTATTAAGGTAGTAACTAACAATTGAATATGAAAAAGCAAAGTATCAAAGGATTAGCTTTTATCGCTGTAACTGGTTCGCTTGTTTCAAGTTGTGATCTTTTAAAGGATCTGGATTACACAGTAACTCCAAGCCCTCTTGAGATGCACGCTGACAGTGTACGCGTAAAAATTGACGTTAAATTCCCAGAGAAAGGAATTAAGAAAAAAGCATATGCTGAAATCACTCCGAAATTAGCTGGAACATCGTTGAAAACGGTAACAGTTCAAGGAGAGAAAGCGACAGCAAATGGTACAGTAATTCAGTATAAACCAGGTGGAACTATGACATACACAGATGTTGTTGCATACAAACCGGAGTTTGAATACACTGAATTAATGGTAACTGGTAAAGTATTCAAAGGTGGTAAGGAAAAAGCAGGTCAATTTGAGGATAAAGAAATCGCAAAAGGTACCATCATCACTCCTTACTTGGTAAATAAAGATTTCAAGTGTATTTACGCGAAAGATGAGTTCAAGAGAGTAATTGAGCACACAACTGCTTCTCAGTTCAACTATTTGAAAGGAAAGCATGATGTTCGTAAAACTGAATACAAGGATACCGATATCGTGAATTTAGGGAACTGGTTGGCTGCTGCTCAGTCAAATCCGAAAATCGCTATCAAATCAATCAACATTACAGGTTTTGCATCTCCTGAAGGAGAAGTAGCGTTCAATGACAACTTGTCAACTGACCGTGCAAATTCCGGTAAAGCTGCAACAATTGAAGTAGCGAAAAAATCTAAAAACGAAAAGGCATCAGGTGAGATTTACAACCTGGCTGGACGTGGTGAGGATTTTGACGGTTTCAAAGTACAGCTAGCTAAAAACACAGCAATCAAGCAAGAAGATAAAGATTTGATCTTACGTGTACTTCAAATGTACGCTGATCCGAATCAACGTGAGACTGAAATGAGAAACTTAGGTAAATCATTTACAGAATTAGACAAAAATATCTTCCCATTATTGCGTCGTGCTGAAGTTAGTGTTGTTTACGATCTAACAGGATATTCTGATGAGGAATTGAAATCAATCTCTACTTCAGATCCACAAAAATTGACATTAGAAGAGTTGTTATTTACAGCTACTTTGACTGAAGATTTGAACGAGAAAGGTCGTTTATACCGTGAGGCTGAGAAAAAAGATCCTTCTGATTACCGTGCTGCAAACAACGTTGGTGTTGTATTGTACAACCAAGGTAAAGTTGCAGAAGCGAAATCTCAATTCGAAAAAGCAAATGGTTTGAAAGACAATGCTATTTCTAAAAACAACTTAGGTGCTGTTGCAGGAGTAAGCGGAGATCGTAAAAAAGCTGCTGATCTATTTGGACAAGCTGGTGGTGCAGGTGATGAAGTAAATTACAACAAAGGTATCCTTGCTATTCAAAACGGTAAGTATGCAGATGCTGTGAGTTCTTTCGGTGGAACTGCTTCTTTCAACAAAGCATTGGCTCAATTGTTGAACGGTGACGCTGCTGCCGCAATCAAAACTATCGATGATTCCAACGATAAAGAATCAGGTCAAGGATACTACCTGAAAGCAATTGCTGCTGCTCGTCAAAGCAAATTGACTGACTTGGTAAGCAACTTGAAAAATGCTATCGGTAAAGATGCTGCATGGAAAGCAAAAGCTGCTAAAGACCGTGAGTTCTTGAAGTATGCTGAAGACGCTTCTATGTCTTTCATCAAATAAGAAATTAACTTCTTAAATAATAAGACCCCGACATCGCTTAGCGATCGTCGGGGTTTTTTATTACATTTGAATCTATACCAATCAATATCCGATGAATTCAATTTTCCTTCGCGCGAAACACTGGCAATTATTTATACCCTTGATTGCTATTCCATTTGTTACCTTCATCATTTTTGGTGTTGCCGTTGCTATCATCATGCTAGGACACAATCGCAATCCAAGAGGACCTGAAGACCTTGTTTGGATCTTCTACTTTTTTCCGATTCTCTTTGCTCTTTGCGGGTTTATTCAATTTGCCTGGTTTTGGAATGTCATTACCAAATTAAATCCATTGGTCCCAACCAGGAGAGGCAAATTTCCAATGAGAAGAATTAAGCTGTTTTTCTTTATACCGATAATCTACTTCTGCCTGGCTCCGTTTTTTATTGCTTTTGCAGTTAAGACAACCAGCCATCATCAAAATATAGGCGGAATGATGCAAGTGGCAATATTAGGAATCCTTACATTCCTTCTGCACTTCTTCAGTATCTTTTGTATCCTGCATACCATTTTCTTTGCAGCTAAGACTATCAGAAGTGCTGAGCTGAAAAGAAATGTCCGTTTTTCCGACTTTGCAGGGTATTTTTTCCTGATCTGGGTTTTTCCTGTCGGAATTTGGTTTATCCAGCCTCGGATTAATGCACTTCTGGACAGAGCGAATAATTCTTTTGCCTCCACTTCCATGAGTGAAGAACTTTCGGATTGATTCTAAAGCGGTTTAACAATCAAATAAACTCAAAGTCCACTCTCCGGTTCAATTGCTTCCCTTCGGAGGATTTATTGTCGCCTACCGGGTTCTTTTCTCCCTTGAAATCTATCACTATGCGGTCCCGCTTCAGCCCAGCTTTCACAAAAAAGTCGATAATCGCTTGAGCCCTGCGTTCTGAAAGCTGTATATTGTATTCGTCCGAGCCATCCGCATCCGTATTTCCAGTAACACGGACCCGCAGATCCGTATGACTATTGATGACGTAGACGATCCGTTTCAGGAATGCGTCATATTCAGGGCGAATCTCAGCCCGGTCGTAATCAAAATAAATCGGTTCAAAATGAAAGTTCTTACGTTCCGAATCTCTGATTTCTTTAGACTTCCGACCATTCTTCAGGTCTTCCAGAAAAATAGGTCTCCAGGATTGTAATTCGACAATTGTCTTTTCCCGCGAAACAGTTTCATCGACTTTAAAACAAACTATTTTCCCACTCACACCCTTGCATTCCAAGCTATAAAACTTACCTTGCAGATATCCTGTAGAGTCTACATAGGCCAATTCAAAATCGAGTGCACACCAGCGATTCCCATAAAGATCCTTCTTTTTGATGGTAGTGGATTGCTTTCCTTTAATGAAACCGTTTTTCATTTCTGTCTTAAGGACACGAACCACATACGCATCCTTTCCATTCAATTCCTCCCGTGTGATTGTCTCTTTTCCAAAATCAAAATAGATGATGGATGCCTGATCCATTTTCTGACCATCACGAATCATCACACCCTTCCAAACTCCAGTGACTTGAGCACCGGTAATGAGTGATAAAACCATTGAAAAAATGCACAATTGGTACTTCATATCCTCTTATTCGTTAATTTTAGAAAAAAGTTGCCTTTTGGGTCACTTATCACCAATAAAAATTTGATTATGAAAGCAATACTATTTTCTCTTTTCGTACTTATAAGCGTAATTGCTTCTTCCCAGACAATCTACGACTTCAAAGTGACAGATATTGATGGCAACCAGTTTGATCTTGCATCCTTGAAAGGAAAGAAGGTTATGATTGTGAATACAGCTTCAAAATGTGGTTATACTCCGCAATATGAAGAGTTGGAAAAATTATACGAAACATACAAAGACCAGAACTTTGTGATTGTGGGTTTTCCGTCAAATGACTTCATGTCACAGGAACCGGGATCGAATGATGAGATCAAGGAATTCTGTAAAAAAAATTACGGGGTGAGTTTCCCTATGATGAGTAAGATTGAAGTGAAAGGAAAAGAAATGCACCCTTTATATCAATTTCTTACTGAAAAAAAGAAAAACGGATTCTCGGATAATTCCGTGAAATGGAACTTCCAAAAGTACCTGATCAATGAGGAAGGAAAACTGGAAAAAGTAATTGCCCCGGGAACAAAACCGTTGTCGGAAGAAATCACTTCCTGGATTGTAAACAAATAATAAAATAAATAATAAACAAATGAAAATCAGAAACCTCGCTACCTTAGCATTCATCGGAGCTACCTTTGCAAGCACAGTGTTCGCTCAAGATGAAAAAATTACTACTTCGAAGGAATTCCAATACGAATGCGGAAATCCTTACCCGGTTGTGGATGCAGCAATAAAAAGTTATGCTGCAAAAGATGGAAATGTAGTCTCTTTCAAAATGAGTAGAGGTATGGTCACCATCCAAAAATTTTCAGGCTCAAAAATAGGTCAGGAATCAATTAAGGTCTACGAAGATTTTCCAAAAGGAACCGTTTATGAAGACGATTTGGAGACAGAAGACTTTGTTTACCTGCTTTATTCTGTTTGGGACAAAGCGAACAAAACAGAACAACTTTATGTAAGAGCAATCAACTTGAACACCGGAGAATTCGAAAATGATGGTGAACGTGTAATCGCTGTAGATGGTAAAGTGACAGGCGGTGATGGAAACAAATTTAAGTTAGCCACTTCCTTTGACAATACTAAACTATTAATTTATTTCCGCAAAAAACCGGAATCCCGCAACGATAAAATCAACAAAGATGTGATTGGTTTATACGTATTTGATAAGGACCTGAAACAAGTTTGGGGTAAAGATGTGGAAATGCCATACACGGAAGCTCGTATGAACAATATCGACTATACTGTTGGTTCGGACGGAGACGTTTTCGTTCTAACGGAAGTCATGAAAGATGGAGAAACGAGACGATACGATCGTGACGACAACCCTAATTTCGATTACCAATTGGTTTCGGTTTCCGAATCGGGTGTAAATGTAGACGCTTCGGACATTGATGTCAAGGGAAAATACGTTACACAGGTAAACTTCTTTGAAGGAAGAGATAATACTCTATTGTTAGCTGGTTTTTATGGAAATAAAAGAGGTCTTCAGGTAGATGGGATTTTCTATTGTTCATTGAACAAAGACGGCAAACAAGCTGACTTTAAATCGTTCGAAATCCCAACAGAATTGATCAAGCAATATATGTCCCAGAGAAGTCAGGACAAAATGGATAAGAAAGAAGAAAAAGGAAAAGATCTTGGTATTACCAGTATGCGTTTGCGTGAATTATATATCGAAGCAGATGGAAGTATATTATTTGCCAGTGAAAAATACTATGTTGTAAGTTATTATAATTCCAAAACAGGTCAAACTACCTATACTCACTATTATGAGGAGATGTTAGCTGGTAAAATCAACAAAAACGGGGAATTGGTTTACATGAGAAAACTTCCTAAAAAACAAGTCAGTCCATCAACATATAGTCCTTATTACCGAGGTGGTTTGGGTTACCGTTTGATTTCTTCAAAAAACAACTATTATTTTATGTTCCTTGACAACGTTAAAAATCTTGAATTAGCGGAAAACAAAGTTCCAGAAAGACATATTGACGGAAGAGGAGGATTCTTAACAGCTTATCAGGTTAATAAGGAAACAGGAGCCGTTCGTAAACTGTCTATTTTAGATACGCGTGATGCACAAGGTTATGACCTGTTCCAGTTCAATACAGAACGAATTGTTTCACTTGACGATGATGAGTTTGCAGTAGAGTGCTATATCAAAAGCAAGCAAGATATCATGATCCGAATCAAGGTTCTCGAATAAACCAAAAAGCTCCGATTTGATCGGAGCTTTTTTTTGTTCCAAACGTTAATATTTTGTTGATAAGTACTAGCTTCCCAGCACCTTTCCGGCTAGTAAAAACGGCTTAAATTCCGTATATTTGTTGGGCATTGAAAAATGCGTTTTTTAAGCAATTTATTTTATGAGCGAAGAAAAAAAGAATCAGGATTATTCTGCGGATAATATTCAGGTATTAGAAGGCTTAGAGGCTGTTCGTAAGCGTCCTGCCATGTACATCGGTGATGTTGGTGTAAAAGGTCTTCACCACCTTGTTTACGAGGTTGTCGACAACTCGATTGACGAGGCTTTGGCCGGTTATTGTGATACGATCGGAGTCTGGATCAATGAAGACAACTCTATTACAGTTAAAGATAACGGTCGCGGAATTCCGACAGGTATCAATACCAAAGAAGGAAAATCCGCATTGGAGATTGTAATGACAGTGCTTCACGCCGGTGGTAAATTCGACAAGGACACGTATAAGGTTTCCGGAGGATTACACGGGGTTGGGGTTTCTTGTGTGAATGCATTATCCACACATCTGCACGCAATTGTTCACCGCGACGGGAAAATATTTGAACAGGAATACAACATCGGTAAGCCATTGTATGAAGTTCGTGAAGTTGGCAATTCACCTGATCACGGTACGGAAGTTCGTTTCAAACCGGATTCAAGTATTTTTGAATTCACGGAATATAATTACGACACGCTTTGCGCACGTATGCGTGAATTGGCTTTCCTGAACAAAGGAATCACCATTACAATCACCGATTTAAGAGAGGTTGATGACAATGGGAAACCAACATCGAATATATTCCATTCGGAAGGAGGTCTTCGTGAGTTTGCCCAGTATCTGGACCGCAACCGCGAACCATTGATCTCTGATGTTATTTATTTCGAAGGAGAACGCGAAGGTGTTCCTGTTGAAGTTGCTTTGACATATAACACTTCCTACACGGAGAACATCCAGGCTTACGTTAACAATATCAATACACATGAAGGAGGAACTCACCTTTCGGGCTTCCGTCGTGGTTTGACAAACACCTTGAAAAAATATGCTACAGATAGTGGCATGCTGGCAAAAGAAAAAATTGAGATTGATGGGGATGATTTCCGTGAAGGATTAACAGCCGTTGTCTCTGTAAAAGTTCAGGAGCCACAATTTGAAGGTCAAACGAAAACAAAATTGGGTAACAGGGAAGTAACTGCCCCGGTTTCTCAAGGGGTTTCAGAAATGTTAACCATTTATTTGGAGGAACACCCTGCTGAAGCGAAAATTATCGTTGACAAGGTAATTTTGGCGGCAAGAGCACGTCACGCTGCACGGAAGGCACGTGAAATGGTTCAGAGAAAGAATGTAATGACCGGTTCCGGATTACCTGGAAAACTGGCCGACTGCTCTGAAAAAGATGCTTCGTTGTGCGAAATTTACTTCGTCGAGGGAGATTCGGCGGGTGGAACTGCGAAACAAGGTCGCGACCGTCATTTTCAGGCAATCATGCCTCTTCGTGGAAAAATCCTGAACGTGGAGAAAGCCATGCAGCATAAAATCTTTGAGAACGAGGAAATCAAGAATATGTATACTGCTTTGGGAGTACGAATCGGAACTGAAGAGGACTCAAAAGCATTGAACCTGGAAAAACTGCGTTACCACAAGATTATCATCATGTGTGATGCCGATGTCGATGGTTCTCACATTGAGACACTTATCTTAACATTCTTCTTCCGATATATGAAAGAGTTGATTGAAAACGGATACATCTATATCGCAACTCCGCCATTATACCAAGTGAAGAAAGGAACGAAAGCTGAATATGCATGGAATGAAGATCAGCGCGATGTTTTAATTTCACAGTTAAAAGGAAATGGCCCGGATTCATCTGTAAACGTTCAACGATACAAAGGTTTAGGTGAGATGAATGCGGAGCAATTATGGGATACTACCATGAATCCTGAACACCGTACATTGCGCCAGGTTACCATTGAAAATGCAGCTGAGTGTGACCAGATCTTCTCCATGTTAATGGGAGATGAAGTTCCACCAAGACGTGAATTCATTGAAAAGAATGCGAAATACGCAAAAATTGATATCTAAATAGAAAAAGCCCTGACGATGAATCTCAGGGCTTTTTTTTATATTTATATCCAAATCAATTTTAGTCAAACGAAACGCGTCTTATGATCCATCGATTATTGTTCTTGTTAATCCCAACCTTCCTGGTTGCAGGATGTTTTGATTATGACAAAGAAAATAAGGAAATAAGGAAAGCTTTCAAAACCAACCACTATAATTTCAAATTGGATAAAACCCTTAAGTATGAAGGGATTTCATTCAAAATACCAGAACACTTCAAAAAAAACTTTGCACACAATTATACCATTAAGAATTCTTCTTTAACACGGACTTGCAATGCTTTGAATATCTATTTTTCAGTAGAACGATTTAATGATTCAGACTTGAACCGGGATTTCGTTTACGACTTTGTGATTGAAGATGATTTATTGAACACCTTCCAAGATGCGTATGTTTGGCGTAGATATGAATCCTTGGATAATTCCGGAGTATCCATTAAAAAGGAACTTCCGAAAACATACAAGCACAAAGGGGTCATCCAAACCATTTCCGGTGATGGCACCTATTCAGGAAGGGCATATTATGTCACATCTACCATGAAAGTCGGGAGTGACTTCTATGTTTTTCAATGGATCACAAGCAAACCTGTCATGAATTACACTTATGACGACTTCGAACAAATCTTGAAAAGTGTACGGAAATCAAAATGACACACGCAGATTTAATTGAGCGCTTCAAAAAAGAATTACCCGGAGAGAAATCTCATTTGTCATTTATGCCATTCAGGGGAAGTTCGATGGAGGAAATCAAAAAAGGGATTGGTTTTCGGGATGCAGCCGTTGCTATTATTCTATTCCACAATACTGAAGACAGACTTAGTACAATTGTGACCAGAAGACAAGAGTACGATGGTTCTCATAGCGGACAAATAAGCTTTCCGGGAGGAAAAAAAGAATTGGATGATGAAAACCTATTGGCAACTGCCATCAGGGAATGTCATGAGGAAATCGGGGTTCACGCAAGTAATTTTGAATTATTAAAAGAATTAACTCCACTTTTTGTTCCTGTCAGCCAATTTCTGATCACTCCTTACGTTTTCTATTCCTCCAACCAATCATTCGATTACATGCGTTCCGAACGCGAGGTAGCGGCAATACATGAGCTGGACTTACTTGATCTTTACAAGTCGGAATCCGTTGTCAACATCGACCTGAAAATCAACCCGGAATTCACATTGAAGAATGTTCCTCATTTCAAACAAGGAGACATTCTTATCTGGGGAGCTACTGCCCTAATTCTGAATGAGCTAAAGGATATTTTATCCTAGAATCTTACACGCGCAAAACCCAAAGCAGCTGAAACGCTTGTTCCATCCTTTAAAAAGAAACTTAATGCATCCCGGGAAGCTACACCGAATTCATAGGCTCCATCTTTGAGAATGAAAGTCAATCCAAGCGGCATGTTGTTTTTGTAAACACCTCCACCATAATATCCGATACTCAATTGAAGCCATTTCACCGGGATGATATCTCCACCAAAAGAATACACCGGATTCTGAATGGATCCCGGATTTTCCTTATTGAACGGAGCCACCACATCAAATCCTAAGCGGATGTATTTGATTGGCTCATAACTAACACCGAATCTAAAATCAGATGCATTAATTACTGTATATTTTTGTTCTCCTTCCAAGGTCAGCAATCCATTGTCCCGCACCAGCTGATTAACTGTTTGAGTAATATTATCACTATTCACTCCGCCAACATTAAAGCTCGCAAACAAAGTATCTTTCACTTTATAGACATTTCGTTTGTATGTGACCGAACCGATATTATTCACTGCGGCAGCTATCCGTACTTTGTTGAAAAGGATGATACTTGCAGAAAGATCCACTCCATATCCGTACCCCATTACGGGTGACATTCCCTTATTTTTCTTTGGTATCGAATTGGAACCACTGACATTTCCATAATCGATATCAAATTTTGGCGTAATGGCAGAATACATTCTTAAACCATCGTCGTCCGAAGTCATATTGAACATCGCCATAGAAGTGATTAATCGCCCACCAACACCTGCGTATACTTCAAATACCGAATCCTTACCAAACAGTTTTCGCCCGTAACCGACATTGTAACTCCTATTCCAGACCATTTGGATTTGGGTTCCTTTTGTCAATTCACTGATACGGATCGGAACATTTAATGAGCCACTGACAACGTGTCCCATGGAATCTTCGGAAAGATTAGCATTATTGGCAATTCGGGAAGTATCCGATCCATACACAACTGTTAAAGAGTCAAAAACAGAAGACAATTTACCTCTGAATAACAAATCGGCGGTCTGAGAATTCATTTTAGAATACCAGCTGTAGTTTTCCCGAATATTAAAGGCAATTCCACCAAATTTTTCTCCATAGTATGAAAATCCAAGCCAGTTGTAATCAAAATTAATAGCAACTCCAGATTCTGCATAATCACCGGCAGATTGCAATTGTCTCTTATAATCTACTTCGTTCGGGTTCTTGTGCTGAGCGGCATTGTATAAGGTACTGGTCAGATTCTGAAGTTTTTTGGAATTCAATGAAGGCGATGAAACACCAAAGGCAAATTCAGAAGTCCCGGTTGTGAATTTTTTTCCCGCATAACGTGGTCTCCATCCCAGTGCGGAAGTATTAATCCCAAGCGCGTGATAATCTGTTACGAAGGGGGTAGCAACTCCTTTTCCAACCGTTGGAAAAGCAACTCCTTGTGTTTGAGAAAATGAAAATGAATAAGCAAGTAGGAATACAAGAAATAGTTTTAGCTTCATAAATTATAGTTTCTGGCTTAAAGAAACAAAAAAAATAAGAGAAAGCACTGCTTTCGATAAATTTATCCGCAGCAGTAGATAATGAGATGCAAAAACAAAAAGAGGAGTAAATTCACTAGAACTTACTCCTCTTTTTGCTAAACCATGCTAAAACTATAAAACCCAAAACTAACAACTATGAAATTGTCGTTCTTGTAAACAAAGGTAAGCCAGATTATTGATATAACAACTTTATCGGCTTTTTTTTTATTCAAATAAAACTGTCATTCTTGAATTCTTGAAAAGGGGATTTAATTCAAATTCAGCTTATAGTTACCCTTTTTTTATACGGGGAGATCAGTACGGAAATTAAAAAAATCATCCCATTTACGCATACAATCAATGGAGATATGGAAATATTGATCCACTTTCCAAGGAATACTCCAACAACACAAGATACTATTCCTATGCATGCAGAATACCAAAATGTTTTTGCTAAAGTTTTGGAAAACTGTAAGGCCGTTGCAGCCGGCAGAACCAGCAATCCGACTACGAGGATCACACCGACACTTTCAAAACTCAATACTGCGTGAATACTCAATAGTAACATCAATACCAATTGGAATGCCTGAATCGGTATCCCAATAAAGGAACCGAATTGCGGATTGAATGCCCACACTTTCCACCCTTTGAATCCGATGACAATCACAAGAAGTAAGATAGCCGTCAGAGGTAACAGTTGTAAAATTGCCCTGGTTCCGTATAAATATCCTCCCACAATTACCTGGTCCAGTATGGACGTTTCCAAGTCTCCATATAAGACACATTCCTGGTCCAGATCACTATTTTTCCCCGCAAAAAGTGCAATCATCAATACCCCGATGGCAAATAAGAATGTGAATGTAAATCCAATGGCTGCATCTTCCTGGATCCGCCACTTTTTTCTCAAGAAATCAATCAAAAAGGTCGTCAGGAATCCCGTTACGGCAGCCCCGAAGAGCATAGGGACAGAATCTTTCGTTCCACTTAACAAATAAGCAACTACAATTCCCGGTAAAACCGCATGTGAAATTGCATCTCCTACCATTACCAAACTTTTTGAAACTAGTAACACTCCCAACAAAGATGCCGGTATGGCAACAGAGCAAGCAGTCAATATCATTAAGACATCATTCATCCTATTCTTTTACGTTTAAATGGAATCCGTACCAAAAGAGCCACCGAAATCGCACAGACGCTCAATACCATGATGATACATGGTCCGGTGGGGATATTCTTTCCAAGAATTGATATATAGGAACCCAACAAGGAAGAAAAAGTTCCGAAAATAAGAGACAGACCTATCAGGGAACGCAACCTGTATGTGAGCATCCTGGCTGTCAGGACCGGAATAATCAAAAGAGCCGACATCAAGACAACTCCCACAGCTTGAACTCCCATTGCCACTACCAATATGGTCATTGAATTCAGGATAAAGTCGTTCCAGCGCAGGGAAAACCCTTTACTGAGCATGAACTCCTTATTAAAGGCAAAACTGAACATCACACGATACCTAAAAAAGGTAATTGCGATGATTAAAAATGAAACTACCAAAAAGAGATACAGGTCTTCAATATTCAGCGCGGCTATTTTTCCAAAGAGAAAATCACTTAATCCTGCTTGTCCGTCATCAGGCCTTCCTTGAATATAGGAAAGCAGGGCTAATCCCAATGCGAAGAAAATACTCAAAGTAGCGGCTACAATTGTATCAGACTTCAGTTTTGTTTTTCGTTGAAGCCAGGAAATCTGTTGAGTTGCAAGCCACCCTGCAATGAAGGCTCCCAACATCAGGATAATGGTATTTCTTTGCCCCGAAACAATGTATGCCAAGACAATTCCGGGTAAAATCGAATGAGAAATCGCATCGCCGATCAACGACTTCTTCTGAAGAAACGTAAACGTTCCAACCAAAGCCGCAGAAACTCCGATAAGTGCTGTTCCAATAAATACGATCCAAATACTTAAGTCCATCTTATTTCCTATTCAACAAAAGAGTCATTCCATAAGCCTTTTCAATATTCTCAGATTTCAGAATTTCATCAATTGGTCCATTTGCAATCAATTTTTTATTCAATAGAACTACATCATCAAAATATTGAGCTACCACTGATAAATCATGATGCACGATTACAATCGTTTTCCCTGAATCTCTTAATTTTTGAACGATCGAGAGGATAGAATTTTGAGAAGCCATATCGATTCCAACAAAAGGTTCATCCATTACAATCAACTCAGCTTCCTGAGCAAGTGCGCGGGCTAAAAAGACGCGTTGTTGCTGGCCTCCAGAAAGCTGCCCGATCTGTCGGTCTGAAAATTCGGACAATTGGACTTTCTTCAGTGTTTCCTTCACAATTTCCTTATCTGCCAACGTTGTTCGCGCCCACCATTTTTTTGGAACGATCCTTCCCATTGCAACTACCTCTTCCACCGTAATTGGAAAATCCCAATCTATGGATTCCCGTTGTGGAACATAGGCAATTTTCGAACGGTATTTTTCCAATGATTCACCAAAAAAAGTCACCTCTCCTTTCTTGACTGGAATAATTCCCAAAATTCCTTTCAACAAGGTTGATTTTCCGGAACCATTCGGACCGATGATCCCGGTAATTTTTCCTGAACCAATGGATAAAGAAACATCATCCAAAGCGAGTGTATCCCGATAGGAAGCGGTTAAATTGCTTATTTCAATTGCATTTCTCATTTCAATCCTTCTTTAATGGAATTCACATTATGGCTCAACATCCCGATATAGGAATCTGCGCCACTTCCTTTTGAACCCAATGCATCTGAAAAAAGGGTTCCTCCGATTCTCACATGATATCCTCTGCGTTCAACGGAACTCAGTACACTTTTCAAGGCCTTCGGGCTCACAGAATTTTCTACAAATATTGCTTTCACATCATTTTCAACAATGAAATCAACCAAATCAACAACATCCCGCATTCCAGGTTCCTGTGAAGTTGACACTCCTTGTAATCCTTTTACTTGAATATCAAAAGTTCTCCCGAAATAATGGAATGCATCATGTGAAGTGATCAGGACCCTTCTTTCTTTGGGAACCGCGCTTAGTTTCAATTTCAATTCTTTCGTTTTTTTCTGAACTTTCACAAAAAATCGATAGAAGTTTTCCCTGAATTCCAATTCGTAATCCGGATACAATTCGACCAATTTGTCAACTACTCCATTCATACTATGAACCCAGGAATCAGTATCGAACCAAACATGTGGGTCGGGTGTCGTTCCATCCGTATATAAAATTTTCTTTTTTGGAAAATCCAATTGAAAAGAAATTACGGCCTTTCTTTCGCCCAGGCGACTAAACAATTCAGCCATCTTTCCCTCCAGGTGAAACCCGGTATAAACAACCAATTTCGCATCGTTCAACAAAACCACGTCACTGGGTCTCGGATTGTATGTATGCGGATCGACTCCCGGTCCCATGAGAGATTTAACAGTCAATTTATCACCTACTACCTGTCGGACACAATCTGCAGTTATCGAAGTAGAGCAGACAATCAGTTTTTCATTTTCTTTCGTTCGTCTGACTTTACAGCTCAACACCAGGCAAATGCAAACTATTATATAAGCCAATTTCTTCATAATGGTTTTATCGCTATCTGTTTGGCAATTGTGATTGAAAATTGTACCTGCTTACCATCCATCTGGATTATAACGGATCCATCAAAACTTAGTTTATCCTGTACATCTATTTGAGTTCCCAGATGTAATCCTATTTTATTCAGGTATTGTAAAAATTCTGCCTGGTCATCCTCCACTCCCATAATTATAGCTTTCATGCCAACTATAGCTTCAGATAAAAGGATCCGATTCTGAACAAATTCTATTCTACCATCTTTACAAGGAATTGGTTCCCCATGAGGGTCAACTTTTGGGAAGCCCAAAAATTCATCGAGCCTGTCGGTCAGTTCGGTAGATTGGATATGTTCCAATTGTTCTGCAATCTCATGAACTTCATCCCAACCAAAATTTAACTTATCTACTAAAAATGTTTCCCACAGCCTATGTTTACGAATAATTGCCAACGCATGAGAGCTACCTAAATCGGTTAGAGCACAACCTTGGTATTTTTGATACTCTAACAAGTTCTTCTCACATAATTTCTTAAGCATATCGGTTACAGAAGAGGCTTTGGTAGTCATTTTATCTGCCAAATCATTCGTTGAAATTGCTCCTTCAGTATCCTGACTAAGTGTGAAAATAGCCTTTAAATAATTTTCTTCGCTCTGAGTTAATCTTAACACGCTTCTTTTTTTTTACAAATATAAAACTTTTTTTTAGACTTGTCTAAAAACAAGATTAATTAAGTGGCCCCGAAGCTATCAGGTTGAGAAAATAGTTGTATTTTTGCACCAAATTATTCAAATCAATTTAAGATGTCAGGCAACAGAACATTCACAATGTTAAAACCGGATGCGATCGAAAATGGTCACATGGGAAAAATTATTGATATGATTATCCAGGCTGGATTTTCAATCAAAGCAATGAAACTTACTCGTTTAACTGAGGAACAAGCAAAAAAATTCTACGAAGTTCACGCTGAACGTCCGTTTTATGGTGAATTGGTTGAATATATGACATCTGGACCTATCGTTGCTGCAATCTTGGAAAAAGACAATGCTGTTGCAGATTTCCGTGCGCTAATTGGTGCTACCGATCCAGCTGAAGCTGCCGACGGTACTATCCGTAAATACTATGCAGAATCAAAAGGAAGAAACGCTGTTCACGGTTCCGATTCTGATGAGAATGCTGCAATTGAAGGTAAATTCCATTTTGCTGATTCAGAGGTTTTCTAATTAAAACTCTTTCAAAATAATTAAGCCTTACTTTTAGTGAGGCTTTTTTTATGCGTTGTATATTATCTGAATTAAATTGACAACTTAGCAATGAACCAGTTAGACATCTTTGGAACTAAAATTCATGAGTATCTGCTTGTTATTGAACCCGATTCGAAAACGATAGGCAAAATAATAGCGATAAGGGAGTTGTTGAGTAGAACTATTCCATTATCAAAAGACTCTTTACAATCAAAACCACACATCAGTCTCTGCTATTTTGAAGCGAATGACTTTTCCGATGAACTCATCCTCTCAAGAATGAAACAAGTTATTTCTTCTATTAAACCTTTTGAAATATTTTTGATCGGTTGTGAGAAATGGAAGAATGGAACCTTTATACTACAAGTCGATCAGAATGAACCCATTCAAAATTTACAGCGAGAACTTTCAGCCGTTTTTAAGGGCGTTATCAAAACGCCACATCTGACAATTATCCGGAACCTTCCTCAACGATTTCTCAATCAACTTTCACTTAGTGATTATCATTACGATGGATCCTTTACTTGTGAATCTGTACTTCTATTAAAGAGAAGTGGAAATGAACCTTATCATATACTTGGCAAAATTGATTTGTCAGAGCTCTAGTTACTTTGAATCCACTTACTGCAATTTGGTTCTCTTTAGCAGGATTTCTGGAAAAAACCTGTATAAACTAAAAAACCCCACAGTTACCTG
>NZ_CAMLDC010000023.1 GCF_946478805.1 uncultured Fluviicola sp.
ATAGTTCAATAGTTCAATAGTTCAATAGTTCAATAGTTCAATAGTTTTAGTCTAACCACTAAAAACTTGGTCCGATCACCTTAATGTGTACCCGGTCTATTTCTTTCCCATTTCCCATGACGATGATATCTAATTTCCTTGTTCCTTTTGCAATAAAAGAATAGGGGAAACGTGCCAGGAAGCGCTCCCGGATATGTTTTTGTCCCGGTAGCTCCAGCGAATCGTTCGCCAATTCCAATTTCACAGCAGGATCGGCAGAGATTAATTTGACATGAAAATGATCTTTCGTTTTGTTGGTCAGGTCAATTTCAAAAATATTACTGATATCTTTTTCCTGCGTGACCTGATATGTCGATCCTCGTTGGCGCATAATCGTAGTGGAGAAATCTTCCCGCATGACAAGCATGGTAACCCAGATTCCAATAAGCACAACTAATAGAATTGTATAGGAAACAACCCTTCTGGTCCATTGGAAACGCGTCCGGTTTTTTATTCCGTTTTCAGATACGAATCGAATCAATCCTTTTTCCAATCCTACACCTTCCATCATTGAGTCACACGCGTCGATACATGCAGTGCAGTTAACACATTCCAACTGTGTCCCGTTACGGATATCGATTCCTGTCGGACACACGTGCACACATTGCGCGCAATCAATACAATCTCCTTTTTTTGCTGCCGGTCTGTCTTCTCCTTTTCTGAATTTGCCACGTTCTTCTCCACGCACATAATCATAAGCGACCACCATTGAATTTTGATCGAGCAAGACACCTTGCAAACGCCCATAAGGACAAATTGTCGTACAGACCTGTTCACGTAAACGGGCAAATACAAAATAGAATAGCGTGGTGAAGATTCCGATGGAAGTCAATCCTCCGATATGTTGCCGAATGGGCTCCATTATTATTTTGAACAACGCATCACTTCCGATGATATAAGCGAGGAATATATTCGCAATGACAAATGAGATCAGCCAGAATAGGGTATGTTTCAAAATGCGCTTTCCCCATTTTTGTGCATTCCATGGTTGCTTGTCCAAGGCTTTTTGTTGTGTCCAATCGCCATCGATCCAATATTCGATCTTACGGAAGACAAATTCCATGAAGATGGTCTGCGGACAAAACCAACCACAAAACAAGCGTCCGTAAATAATGGTGAATAAGATGACAAAGACGATGAAGATAATGAGCATGATGGCGAACAGGTACAGGTCTTGTGGCCAAAATGTTGCTCCGAACAGCGAGAATTTGCGTTCCAGGATGTTTATTTCGATGAGTTGATCGCCATTGATTTTTATGAACGGAGCTGTTAATAAGAAAATCAATAAGGAGTAGCTAACCCATTTTCTGCGATTGGTGAACTTTCCTTTCGGTTTTTTAGGATACACCCAGACGCGTTTTCCCTGTTCATTGACAGTGGCAATATGATCTCTGAATTCTTCTTCCATTTTCGTTTAGATATGAAAAATGCCCGCCCGCAGGCAGGCACTTTCGTTATTTTACAGGAAATTCTTTTCCTTGTGGTTCTTTTCCGGGTATGTATTTCAGGCTTAACACAAAAGAGGCAACTTCTTGAAGTTGAACAGGATTTAGCTTGGAAGCATGCTCGGGCATTCCGTTTGATGTTCCGTTTTTAACCGTTCCGAACACTGTTTTGATATCGTTTCCATACAGCCAGAATTTATCTGTCAGGTTTGGTCCGATATCTCCACTTCCGTCTTTATGGCAAACTTTGCAATTGGCTTCGAAAACCTGTTTTCCGGAATTAAGAGCAGCCGGGTCACTCAGTAGCGTCACATTGCTTTCGTCGACATTCATTGCCGCATCTTTCAGGTAGGCATCAACCTCCTTTTGAGCTTTCATTATCGAGATGTCGTATTCCTTTTTTTGAGTATTTCCATCAAATACGTGATAGTATAAAAGGTACACAAAGGCAAATATGATTGTCATGTAGAATCCCCAAACCCACCAAGGAGGAAGGTTGTTATCCAATTCCCGGATTCCGTCATATTCATGATCCATCAGGATGCTGCTTTCATCTTCGATCGGAACAGAATCCACCAAAATCTTCACTGCACGTTTTTGTTTCGGTTTTGCAACTTTGACTTTACGGGGATATACCATGTAATAGAAATCATTGAAAAGTCCTTTCAGATAAAGTACAACCAATAACAGAACCAGATTGATTCCAATCAGGATATACAGATCTACCTTTTCGACCAATAACCAAGGATAAGATGCCTCTGCCGGATTAGTCGGGTCAGGAGTGCTCATTCCATAAGAATAACCTGGCATGAAGCTGGCTCCAAGCGTGATAAGAATAACCAGGATCTTGGTTAGATTTTCTTGATCTCTCAATTTCTTTTTGAAAAGATCTGATTTTACGAATGTAAGGATGGAGTTGCTCATCAGGATAATCGCAAAAAGTAGGATGACCATCAAAGTTCCCAAAGCATAAAAGACGGTTAAGTTTCCTTTATAATCGGGAAGAAGTTCCACTTCTTTCTGGGCTGTCGGATCTCCTATTACTGTCGGATCCACAGGAGGGGCATAATTATCGATATAATCCAATATCTGATCTACTTCCTCATTCGTTGCCTGTTGCGGAGGCATTTCTGATCCCGAAAAATCCTTAATGGCGAGGGCCATTTTGCTTTTCCCTCCTGCAATCAAGCTACCGGAGTTTCGAACCCATTCATATAGTAATGGTCCTTCGCCGGCATCTGTCCATTTTGTTTTTACTCCTTTCAACCAAGGACCCGTTGAGTTTTTGTCCACGGCGTGACAGGTATTGCATTTAGCCTTGAATAAAGCTTCTCCTTGACTGTTAGCCATTGTTGCCAGGAACAATGCAGCTAGTGTAAGTAGTTGTCTGATTCTCATGGTATTTTATTTTCAATAGTTGATTCTTCAGTAGCTAAAGGAATATTGCTAAGTTCCTCGATAGTCGATTTTTTCATCTTGGAGATACGGATTAGGACCACGAGGAAAAAGAGTACGAAAACCATGAGTGAGAAGATTCCGTAAAATTCTGCTCCCGACTCTGTTGCTAAATGATGTTTAATAAATCGTAACATTTCACTCCTTATTTAGATTGTTTTACTTTAATATCTGTACCCATGCGTTGCAGGTAGGCAATCAATGCAATGATTTCTTTTTGTTTCAATTCATTGATTTTTGTATTCTTATCCTGGCCGTTCAATGCTATTTTCGGGGTGTTTTCCACAATGTCGGTTGCAATCTTGATTGCCTGTTCATCCAAATCCGCTTTTGCTTTTTTGGAATATCCTTTTGGATATGGTACTCCCATGGTTTGCATGGCTTCGATCTTTTTCTCCAGTAAGCTCGTGTTCAAATTGTCATCTTTCAACCAGGAATAAGCTGGCATGACCGTACCCGGTGACAAGGCTTTCGGATCAATCATGTGTTTGTAATGCCATAAGTTTCCACGTAAACCACCTTCTCTTGCCAAATCCGGGCCTGTTCGTTTGGAACCCCAAAGGAATGGATGGTCATATACATGTTCACCTGCTTTGGTGTATCCTCCACTTTCGGGTGTCGGTGCGTAACGTGCTGTTTCAAAACGCAATGGCCGGATCATTTGTGAGTGACAGTTGTTACATCCTTCGCGGATGTAGATATCCCGTCCTTCCAATTCGAGTGGAGAATAAGGTTTCACACTGCTGATTGTTGGAATATTGGATTTTACGGCGATAGTCGGAATAATTTCAGCTAAACCACCGATTGCCACCACAATGATGCTCACAAGCATGAAACGAACCGGTTTTCCTTCTATACTGCGGTGCCAGTATTCTTTTCCTTTGGATGGATGTGCTCTTTCAATTGCAACTTCCACTTCTTCATTTGCTTCAAATGAACCTGCTCTTACCGTTTTGATTACGTTGTAAACCAGCATTAACGCTCCGATAATGTATAGCAATCCTCCAATGGATCTAAGGATGTAATAAGGTTTCATGTCGATTACAATCTCTAAGAAATCTTTATTCACCAATGTTCCGTCCGGATTGAAATGCTGCCAGCTAAGACCTTGCATGAATCCTGCTATATACATTGGAACTGCGTATAGGATGATTCCTAATGTGGCAATCCAAAAATGTTGGTTTGCCAACTTTCTGGAGTACAATTGTGTTTTGAACATTCTTGGCATCAACCAATAGATCAATCCAAATGTCATCATCCCGTTCCAACCTAATCCCCCAACGTGTACGTGGGCAATAGTCCAGTCGGTAAAATGAGAAATCATATTGACAGATTTCAACGATAAGAGTGGACCTTCAAAGGTAGCCATACCATAGCAAGTCAAAGCAACGACCATGAATTTGAGCATCACATCATCACGCACTCTGTCCCACGCACCACGAAGTGTTAGAAGTCCATTCAACATTCCTCCCCATGACGGTGCAATTAGCATGACGGAGAAAACAACTCCTAAACTTTGTGCCCAATCGGGAAGGGAAGAGTATAATAAATGGTGAGGTCCGGCCCAGATATAGATAAAAATGAGTGCCCAGAAATGGATGATTGATAACCTGTAGGAGTAAACCGGTCTATTCGCTGCTTTCGGAACGAAGTAATACATCAAACCGAGATAAGGAGTGGTAAGAAAGAAGGCAACGGCGTTGTGCCCGTACCACCATTGAACCAATGCATCTTGGACTCCGGCATACCAGGAATAACTTTTCAGAAAAGAAATAGGAAGTTCGAATGAGTTGAAAATGTGCAATATGGCAACAGTTACAAAGGTTGCGATGTAGAACCAGATGGCAACATACAAGTGTTTTACATTCCGGACGAGGATGGTTGCAAACATATTCCATCCGAAAACAACCCAGATTAAGGCAATTAGGATATCGATCCACCATTCCAGTTCTGCATATTCCTTACTACTGGTGATTCCGAAGGGTAAGGTTAAAACCGCGCAGACAATGATAAATTGCCAACCCCAAAAATTCAGGTAACTCAGTTTATCACTCCACATCCTTACTTTTAGTAAGCGTTGCAGGGAATAATAAATTCCCATGAAAATTCCATTTCCTACAAAGGCGAAAATCACCGCATTCGTATGTAATGGTCGAATCCTTCCGAAGGAGATGTAACGAAACCCGAGGTAATCGTTGAAAAATTCAGGGAAGGCTAGTTCCAAGGCTGCGATTAATCCGACCAGCATTCCAATGACCGCCCAAAGGATTGTTGCGAATGCAAAATATTTGACAATCCTATTGTCGTACTTGATTGTTTGTATTTCCATCGTTGTTTTGATTTGTTTCATTTGTAGTTGATTCGTCTTCGTAAAGGATACGAACGCTCGGAGAATAGTCGTCATCATACTGACCGGTCTTTGTTGCCCAAAGAAAGATGACTAAGAAAAACACTGCCAGACAGAGACTTACAATTAGCATTATGTAGATCATTCCCATAGGGCAAAGAACACCACTTAACGGAACAAAAAACATGATTTAAGTAACCCCAAAAGGTGATTTATATCATGTTTTGAAAAGATGCTCTTTTGGGAGGAATCATTCATCTCAATTGTTCTGACTACCTTTGTACTATGAAGACAAATTCACCGATTAATCCAAAAATCTTAAGTCGTTTAGAGGAATTGGGTTTTTTAAAACCGACTCCGATTCAGGAACATGCCTGGAAGTATCTGATTGAAAAGCATCAGGATTATGTAGGACAAGCTCATACAGGATCCGGGAAAACGATTGCATATGGTGTTCCATTGCTTCAACGTATTGATGCAAAGGATAAGGATGTGCAGGCAGTTGTTTTGGTTCCTACGCGTGAATTGGTTGTTCAAACTGCCAAAACATTATTCAAACTTTCTAAAAACCTGGATAAATTCTTCATTCAGTCTATTGTGAAGGGAGACGATATTGATGAGCAAAAACGGAATTTGCAGCGCCCGACACAGGTTTTGGTGGCAACTCCGGGAAGATTGTTGGAATTGGTGCGTATGAAAGCGGTTTCATTGAGACGTGTGAAAACGATTGTTTTGGATGAGGCGGATGAATTGTACGCAAAAGGTTTCATGAAGGAAATCGATAAGATTTTGGGTGAAACCAATGATTTTCATAAAAAATGGCTGTTTTCTGCAACAATTCATGGTGAATTGACCAAATGGATCAAGAAGACATTGCATATGGATGCTCCACAAGCGATCATTGCAACAAAAAAGGTGATGAACCCGATGATCGAACATCAATACATCGAATGCCAGAAAGAAGATAAACCGATGATGCTGCTGGAATTTCTTGGAAGCATGAAAAAAGGGCGTGGAATCATCTTTTGCAGAACCAAAGGTGATGTAGAACATGTTGCGCGTTTTCTGCGAACGCATGAAAAGAAGGTGACAGAAATCTATGGGGAGATGTTCCCGAAGGAGCGTGAAAAGGCCATGCGTATGTTTTCACAGGAGCAGACGCAATATCTGGTAGCTTCCGATATTGCTGCGCGTGGAATGGATTTTCCCGATCTGGCATTTGTGGTTCACTACCAACTACCGGATGACCCCGATTATTACACTCATCGGAGCGGTAGAACCGCCAGAGCAGGAAAAAGAGGAATTTCCTTGAGTTTGGTAGAGGCAGTGGAACGCAAAAAGCTGCGCTATATCCAGGATTTGTTGCATGTTGATTTTATTCAGCTGTAACTGAATCATTGTGGAGGGAAGGAAGTTTTTTACGCAAAGTAAGGAAAGTAGCCAACCCGACAACTGTGATAGAGCTCAAAGGCATAAGGATCGTCGCAACAAACGGTGTGAGTGCACCTGAAACAGCAAAACCGATTCCTGTAAGGTTATACATCAGCGAAAATGCAAAACTGATCTTCAGGTAGTTCTTTCCTTGATGAATGTAATCGATATATTCAGGTAGATATTGTAAGTGGTTTGCCTGCAAAATAGCATCCGATGAAGGAGTGAACCGAACCAGATTTTCCGATAAGGCCAATCCGACGAATGCACTGTTAAGCGCGCCGGCATCATTTAATCCGTCTCCAATCATTAACACCCGCTCTCCGGATGTTTGTAAGCGGTCAATGAATCTTTTTTTGTCCAGCGGACTTTGCTCAAAAAGAAATTCTGTGTTTTCAGGGAAGAAGGGACGGATTATTTTTAGGTCGCGTCCGGAATCTCCTGAAATAACGGACAATTGGTATTTTTCTCCTAATTGTTTGATACAATCGGAAAGTCCGCTTCTTAAAGTGGATTGGAAGATGAATTTTCCCAGGACACCTTCATCGTTTGCCAGGTAGGAACAGGATTCGGTATGTCCTGATTCATTGGTCCCCACAAAAATGGCAGATCCTAATTTTAATCCTTTCCCGGATATAATTCCCAATCCTGCATATTCAATTGGATTCAATCGGATTTCTCTGAAATGCATGGTTTGTTTAACCCAATTATGAATGGCGATTGCGTAGGGATGTGTCGCATGTTTGGTCATTCCATAGACTTCCTCTATTTGTTCCAGTGTCAGCGCTTCTCCCTGGTAAACCACATTTTTAGTGTCTTGTTCAGTCAAGGTTCCTGTTTTATCAAAAACAATCCGTGTGCATTGCTGGATCCGCTCAATAATATGCGTGTTTCTTAGATAGAAACCCTTCAGCCCCAGCTTTCGCATCATATTTCCATAGGTAAATGGAACGGATAAGGCCAATGCACAAGGACATGCCACAATCAGAACTGCGGTGACAATTTCAGGGATTTGTCGGGGATCAATGAAAGCCCAAGCTATCGCAGCTCCTGTTGCAATAAAAAGTACTGCTGCAATGAAGTAACGGGAAATCCGATCTTGCCTGGATTGGAAAGTAATCGGTTTTTGCTTGGTGTTTTGTTCATTCCATAATTGTGTGAGGTCACTTCTGGAGCTGATTTTCAGAACTGATAGTTCCACGGATTCTCCACAGATTTTTCCTCCGGCGAAGATGAGGTCGCCCTCTTTCTTTTCAACCCAATCAGATTCTCCGGTTACAAAACTATAGTCGATGGTTGCTTTTTCTGATAGCAAAACGCTGTCACATGGAATGATTTCTTCATTGCGGATTTGAATTTCGTCGCCGACAATTAATTCATCAATCGGACAAAGGCTTGTTTTTGTTCCCTTTTTCCGGATTACTGCAATAGGGAAGTATGCTTTGAAATCACGTTCAAACGATAGCCATTGATACGTTTTTCCCTGGAACCATTTTCCGATGAGCAGAAAAAAGATAAAAGCAGCGAATGAATCCATGTACCCGGGACCTTCATTAGAAAAGATAGCATAACAGCTGCGGAAATACAATGCGAGGATCCCGATTGCGATCGGGATGTCGAGATTCAGTGATCTGATTCGGATGGCACCGATTGCCGACAGGAAGAAATCCCGGGCAGAAAAGAATAGAACCGGGAGAGAAACCACGAAAGACAAGTACGCACTCAAATCCCGGAATCCTTTATAAGTCTGATCGATTCCCAAATATTCCGGAAAGCTCCATAACATGATACTTCCGAATGCAAATCCGGCAAATCCCAATTGGAAAAGAAGACGTTTGTTTATATTCGATTTTCGTGACTCCGCTTTGGTGAAATTTGGTTCATATCCGATCTTGGTCAAAAGTGAAGCCAATTCTGATAAGGCAATTTTTGATTCGTCGACAATAATACTGCATTGTCTTTTGGGAAAATTGACAAGTGAATGGAGGATTCCCGGATTCAGTTTGGATAAGTGTTCCAACAAATAAATACAACTTGCACAATGGATCTGGGGAAGGTGCAAGGTTATTTTCACGGTCGTTCCCTCTTGAAAATCAATGTAATCCTTCCTGATTGTCGGATCATCCAAAACTTCGAAAGTCTTTTTCGAAAGTTTATTTGGTTTGATCCCATTTACCGACTTATCGGAATAGTATGCACCCAATTCGTGTTCTGAAAGCAATTGATAGACCTGTTTACAGGCATTGCAGCAGAAAATATGGTTATCATATCGGATTAGTTCATGTGCTGCGGGTTCATGGCAATGAAAACAGATCAGTTCGCTTGTTTCTTCGGATATCATATGCTTGAACTTAGATGGTCATGCTGAAGGTTGGTTTTGAAATGGGAGCGTTCAGATAAGGGTCAAACGCCATACAGACGTTTCGCACAAAAGGTTCCCCCATTTTTGTAACCTTGACTTTTCTTCCGGTTATTTCAACCAATCCATCCTCAATCATAGGAATCAGTTGTTGGGTCATTTTTTCGAACTCCATGTGGCTATCTGTTGGTATCTCAGTTTCAAACTGACACATTAGTTCATTGATATGTTTTCGTATTTCGAGATCCTGAGCTGATAACAAATGTCCTTTCTCCCAGGCATTGTCATTTTCTTCGATTCGTTTCTGATAGCTTTTCAAATCCTTTTCATTTTGAGCATACCCGAACCAAGTGTCTGAAATAGCTGACATTCCTAATCCGATTAAAACCTTGGTGTTATTGGTTGTGTACCCCATGAAATTTCGATGTAATATTCCTGAAGAATGTGCTTTTGCCAATTCATCTTCCGGAAGTGCAAAGTGGTCCATTGCAATTTCCAGATAACCTGCTTCCAGGAAAAGTTCTTTTGCCATTTCATACAGAGCCCGTTTTTCTTCCGGAGTAGGTAAGTCATTTTCATCGTATCCCCGCTGACCGGTTCCTTTCACCCAAGGAACATGAGCGTAAGAGTAAAGTGAAAGACGATCGGGTTTGAATTCAATGGTTTGTCTGACCGTTTTTTCAAAGCCTGACAACGTTTGTTTAGGCAATCCAAATACCAGATCATGCGAAATACTCGTATATCCTGATTGCTTAGCTTCCTGATGGCATTTTGAAACTTGTTCAAGGGATTGAATGCGGTGAATTGCTTGTTGAACCAAATGATCGTAATCCTGGATTCCAAAACTGACCCGTCGGAACCCCGATTGGTATAAAACATCCAAATGAGCACTTGAAGTGGAATTAGGGTGTGCTTCAAAACCCATTTCAGCATTCGGAGAAAGGGGAAAGTAACTTATCAGGCCATCAATGAGTCGCTTGAGCTCGTTTGGAGCAAAGAAGGTAGGAGTTCCGCCACCTAAATGAATTTCAGCAATTGAAGTATTCGCTGCAAGATGACTGGCGATGAATTTCCATTCTTTCAGGACAGAATCAATGTATCCATGTTCAACCGAATGATTGGTTGTAATGTATTTGTGACAGCCGCAGAATGTACAAAGTGATTCACAATAGGGCAGATGGACATAAATTGAAATAGCTGTTCCATCCGGTAATTGTTGTCCTTTCCTGATCGTTTCAATCCAGTCGGACTTTTCCCAGTGGTTGATTTTCCAAAATGGAACCGGTGGATAGGAAGTGTATCTTGGTCCCTGCTGATTGTATTTTTGAATCAAGGCTTTAGCATTCATTCCATTCTTTGATTTTGACAAAGGTAGAGAGCTGATTTTCTTGAAAAAATGATGTGCATCACCTTTCAGGGAATCGATGAAAAAGAGTACTTTTGTTACTTGAATTAAGGATAAACTAATCTGATGGTAGAAAAGTCGCATAAGCATGTAAATTGCGAAGCGTGTGCAGTTCGGTCGAACAGTATGTTTGCACATTTGAGTGAGCTCGATGTGAAAGACCTGGATCATCATAAATCCTGTCAGTTTTACAAAAAAAATCAAACCATTTTCGTAGAAGGGAGCTTTCCGAGAGGAGTCTATTGCGTGAATCACGGCAAAGTGAAAATCTATGCTTTGGGGGATGAGGGAAAGGAGCAGATCGTGCACATTGCCAAGGCTGGAGAAGTGATTGGTTTCCGGGCAATGTTAAGTGGAGATCCGTATAAATTATCTGCATCCACATTGGAGGATTCCAATATTTGTTTTGTCGCCAAAGATGATTTTTTAAACATGCTGGATACACATGCCAGTTTAAGGAATTCCCTGATCAAGGAATTGTCCAAAGAATTAGGGGAACGCGCTATTTTTATCACCAACCTCGCTCAAAAAACAGTACGTGAACGCCTGGCTTATTCCCTTATGATCCTGGCAGATATTTACGACGATGAACCTATCAATCTATCCAGGGAGGATTTAGCCAACTTTGTCGGTACAGCAACGGAAACATTGATCCGATTACTTAAAGAACTCAAGGAAGAGGGTTTGATCGATACACAAACACGAAAAATCTTTATTGTCAAAAAAGAAGAGCTTCTTCAATTGGCTGGTGGAAACCGTTAACGGTATTTCAATTCCTCTTTTATGTGTTTCAGAATATCTAATGTCCAACTCAGGTTCCTGGTGTTTAGCGGGTTATCGCATAAGGTGTTTACTTTGTCTTTCAGAGATAGAATGACTTTTTTATCTAATGCTGATTCAATTCCCGGATCGGTTGATCCTGTTGTCGGGCGTCTGTAATATACTTCAAAAATGATTTTCAGCCTTTCCGCATCTTTTTCGGAGCAGATTTTTTGATTGTCAACGGATTCGATTGATTCCAGTGCTTTTCCTGCATAACTATCCATGAAAATCTGAGCTTTCTTTTGGTCCATAGTCCATAATGCAGCGGTGTATGCTTGAATGAATTCATAATCGTTTCTATCCAGGTATTTTTGAATATTGATCTGTTTTATAAAGAGCTGGAAAACGGATTTATTCGCTTCAATCTGATCTTGTTCCAAATAAGCCCAATCAAATAATCTGGAGCAGAGGATGTTTTCGGTGAGTAGGTGGTTTGAAGAATTGTAATTGATCCGGTTGGCGCGAATCGCTTGATCCAAATAAGAAACGGTTTGTTTATCGGAGAATCGGTCAATTTCAGCGGATGTCAGTTCATAAATCAGATTTCGTTTTACCAAATGATTCTTTAATGGAGAATTGAAAAAAGAAGCTGGAGAGGAAGAATAAAAAGTGCGATCCTCGTTGGCATAAATCAGATCGAAAAAGCAAATGTCAACTCCAAGCAGATAACCTTGATTCACAGCAAAATTTACAGGGGTTCCTTGAATATTCAGTTTGAATTTGTTAGAGGATTTTGGCATGTCTTCCCATGTCTGCATTTCGTCGACCTTATCCGGGTTAGGAGTTTTGCTCAATTTTAATTCATTCATCCATTCCTCGTAAGTAATCGCTTTTTCCGCTGTGTTCATGATAACATAGGAACGTGAATAGAATTCATATTCCTTGGTTGAAAGAGTGGATTTGATGGAAGTAGTGTTCTTAATAAAGTCGAAATACCAGGGAGCTTGAAGCAATGAATAGTTGATTACAATCACATCTTTGCGGTAATTCAAAACTTCCTGGACATACCAAAGCGGAAAGGTGTCCGAATCACCGGAAGTGATTAAAACCCCATTTTCAGCGCAATTGACCAAGAGTTCCTTTGCGTATTCAATGGCGCCATTTTCATAATGAGCAGTTTTCAGCATTCCCTTTGCCAATTCGGTTTCTTTCACTGAGCTCAGAATATGATAGTAATTCATGATATCGTGGTTGATCTTGAGACTCAGATTATCAAAAATGATGGTTTTATATGCCGGATACTGCTTTTCGATTTTTCTGTAACACGCCAGACTTTTTTCAGCCAATTTCAAAAAAGAGGAAATCCTGCTTTCAGCTATTTTTTCATATCCGGGATTCGATAAATCTTTTGTAGCTGTGATTTCAATACCTGTCTGATTCGGATGAATGTAATCACAAGCTTCGTTTGAGTAAGCTCTTGCAAGCATTTCGAGTTCTTTTGAACTGAGATCTTCTTGGTCATTCAATAATTCTATCAGTTCACTTGTAAAGTTAGGATAACCATATAGGTAGCTTAAATTGAATTGCTGTTCTTGAAATCGGACAGATTCCAATCCGCCGGTATAAGGTTCACTACTGTAAGATCCGGATAAATATTCATCGATTTGAAGCGTCAGATATTTCTTGGATTCAGCACTCCATGCCTTTACGAATTTGGGAGCCTGAAATTTATTTTCCTTGTATGGAGTTATCTTCAGGTAATATCCATCTGCAGTTTTCGCTAATCCAAACTGGCAGCCTTCTCCCGGAGAAGTGATCTGCTTGTTGACGTGGGTGTAAATTTCTTCGAAAGTTGGGAATTGGGTTTCTCTCAATTTTCTTAAAGTGTCATTGTACGCACTTTGACAACTTGTTGAAGTAAATAAAATGGATAAACCAATGAGTAGTTGAAGAGTCGATTTCATACAATTCGTTTGGCTAAAATTACTAAGAATGATGAAAGAACAAAATAGAATTGTATGCAGATTAAAGACTTAATATCAGAGATATAGGATAGAATCCTAGCTAAAGTATCCATCCTATAGTCTTGAGTCTTAAAAATCTCCTAATTTTAGAAAAAATTGTATTCAAATGAAAAACGCCCCATATTCGGTAGAAGAACGCTTTGTTCGCTACGTGCAAATCGATACGACAGCAGATCCAAACTCAACTTCCTTTCCTTCCAGTGAAAAGCAAAAGGATCTTTCCCATTTATTGGTAAAAGAGTTGAAAGCATTGGGAATCGAAGATGCTGAAGCTGATCAGTGGGGGTATGTTTACGCTACAATTCCTGCTACTTCCGGGAAAGCGAATATTCCAACGATTTGTTTTTGTTCACACATGGATACCGCACCCGATTGTTCAGGAACAAATGTGAAACCGATTATTCACCGCAGTTATACCGGAGCTCCGATTACACTTCCGGATGATCCGACACAAGTTATCATGACAGAGAAACATCCGTATTTGAAGGAAAAAATCGGTGATGACTTGGTTACCGCTTCAGGATTGACACTTTTGGGAGCTGATGATAAGGCAGGCGTTGCCATTATCATGGATCTGGCAGAACAATTAATGAAAAAGAAAGAAATTCCCCACGGAAAAATCCGCATTCTGTTCACTCCTGATGAAGAAGTTGGAAGAGGAGTAGAGCAGTTGGATATGCAAAAACTGGGTGCTGACTATGGATATACCCTGGATTCTGCGGAATTGGGATCAATTGAAGATGAATCCTTTTCAGCGGACGCAATGACTTTTGTCATTACAGGTGTAAGTGCACATCCTGGATACGCAAAAGGAAAAATGGTTCATGCAATGAAAGTTGCAGGTGCTTTTATTGATGCTTTGCCAAAGGATGAATGGTCTCCGGAGAGTACAAGAGACCGGGAAGGATTTGTTCACCCGACAGCTATTTCCGGAGGTTTGGAAGAAGTGACAGTGAGTTTTATTATCCGTGATCACGTGACAGCTAAATTGTCAGAATACGAAACGCGTTTGGAAGAGATTCTGAAAGAAATTATTGCCCAGTTTCCGGGTGCAACTTATACATCAAAAGTTACAGAACAATACCGGAACATGAAAGAGATCATCAAGGATGTTCCTTTTGTGACGGATTATGCAATAGAAGCGATGAAGAATGCCGGGATTACGCCAAAACCGGCAATCATCAGAGGAGGAACAGATGGTTCGCGTATGTCATTCATGGGCTTACCTTGCCCGAATATTTTTACAGGTGAAATGGCAATTCACAGCCGACATGAGTACGTGAGCATCCAGGATATGCAAAAAGCAGTGGACACTTTGGTGGAATTGGTGCAGATTTGGGAAAAACACTAAGGGAATACAAAATTTAGAATTCAAAAGTAGGGAATGACGATGGAGGAAAATGGCGTTTACAGTAATTTAAAAGAAGCCTTTCTGCTTCGCGCAGATATTGCATTCTTGAATTTCGGTTCTTTTGGGGCTTGCCCAATACCGATTTTTAATGAATATCAGCGTTTTCAGCGTGAATTGGAATATGAACCTGTTCAATTCATTGTGAATACAGGACCTGCTTATCTTAAAGAGAGCCGGATTCGCCTGGGTGAATATGTGTCATGTCATTCGGATGACCTGGTATTTGTTCCGAATCCAACTTATGCAGTGAATATCGTTGCCCGTTCATTGGATTTAAAACCCGGAGATGAGGTGTTAAGCACGGACATTGAGTATGGAGCTTGTGATAGAACCTGGGATTTTTACTGCGAGGAGAAAGGAGCAAAGTATGTCAGACAGGCAATCTCCTTACCCTTGACTTCAAAAGAAGCGTTTTTAAATGATTTTTGGAAAGGGTTCAGCGACAAAACACGATTGGTGTTTATTTCACAAATAACTTCAGCTACGGGGCTTATTCTGCCTGTAGAAGAGATTTGTATCGAAGCTAAGAAAAGAGGATTAATGGTTTTCATCGACGGGGCACATGTTCCGGGACAGATTCATTTGAACTTAACGGAGTTGAATCCGGATTTCTACACGGGAGCATGTCATAAATGGATGTTGACACCCAAAGGTTCGAGCTTCCTGTATGTTAAAAGAGAGCTTCAGCAAGCATTGGATCCGTTGGTTGTGAGTTGGGGTTATAAAGCAGATTTTCCAAGTAATTCGCAGTTTTTGGATTATCATCAGTTCAATGGGACACGTGATTTTTCTGCATACCTGACAATTCCGAAAGCTATTGATTTCATGAAATGGAATGATTGGTGGGGAGTAGCAGAAGGTTGCCGGAAAATAGTGCAGAAATGGCTCCCCCGATTATGTGATTCGGTTGATTCCAAACCGTTGGCTCCGGTTACAGATGAATTCATTGGTCAATTGGGAAGTATTCCTGTTCGCTGTGAAAACCCGATTGAATTGAAGAATATCCTTTATTCCGAATATAAGATCGAGATTCCGGTAATGGTTCAAAATGGGCAAACATATGTTCGATTTTCCATCAATGCTTTCAATTCAGAAGAAGATCTGATCAGACTGGAAAAGGCACTTAAAGACTTGAAAGTAAGAAGATTGATTCACTAAATTTTACCGCAAAGAATGGAAGAACGCAAAGATAAGGAACAACACATTTTCCTGATCGGTTTCATGGGAAGCGGTAAATCAACTGTAGGTGAATTACTTGCAGAGCGATTGAACCTTCCTTTCATTGATTCGGATAAAGTAATTGAAAAGCTTGAAGGAAGAAGTATTACTGATATTTTCTCGACCGATGGTGAGGTTGCTTTTCGTGAAATGGAAATGAATTTCCTGAAGCGGTTAAAATCGACAGAACCTGCTGTAATCGCAGTTGGAGGAGGTCTCCCAACGTTGAAAGGAGCTCTTGAATTAATGCATGAGTCAGGATTAGTTATTTATTTGAATACAAGCTTGTTGACCTTGATTAAGCGTTTGAAAAATGAAAAACAATTAAGGCCTTTGCTGAAGGAGCTAAATGATTCGGAATTTCATCCTTTTGTGGAAGATCTTTTGAGTCAGCGGGTCCACTTCTACAAACAAGCAAAATTGATTATGCCGAATGAACGAAATTCACCTATTGAATTAGTTGAAAAATTAATAAAGGAACTAAATAAACTAATATACTAGTTGTTAAAGATCTTCGTCGATTCCAAAGAAGTTGGTTTTTTCACCACGGATTTCCCGGTTCAGGAAATAATAATAAAGACTGGAATGTCCGACGAGCAGAAAGAATGCGATCTTATCAAAAGTAGTTGTGTCATTGTACCAATAGGAAAATCCCAATAGAAACCACATACTAAGCAAGTAAGTTGTTGCCGCCGCCCACACAAAATAAATGAAATACGCGTTCTTTCGCCATTGAAGTACTAAACCAATAAAGAGACCAATCCATGCAATCAATGCCACATTATAAAAAGTGATCAGATTGTTTTGAAAGTCCGCTCCAACAAATCCGAGAGCTTCACCTCGCTGTTCAATAAGTGAATGGACGTTCAATCCCTTTTCTTGTTCAATCCAATCCGTGCTCGTAAGAACCATGTAGCCCAAAATAATCCAGACTAAAAAAATAGTCCAAATAATAACTCCGAGGTAAAAACTGATTTGAGTATAAGTGTCGGGAGATTCCTTCCCGAAAATCACATTGCGTAACCGGGACAAAATAGGAATCGGACTTTCAAGGTGAGCCTCAAATTCCTCGCGAAATGAATGTTTTTTTTCAGAATCCGTCACTCAACGAATTTAACTAATTTCGCAGAATGAATGCGCAAAAACAGAAGGTAAATTGGGAAGAATTCCTATTGGAAACTCCACAAATGGATTATTCCAGTCCGGAAGTCAGGGAATTCATTCAAACAATTCCCGTTTATCCTGATTCTGTTCAACAGGTTGTAGCAATTTATGAAACGGTTCGCGATTCATTTTTGTACGATCCGTATCACTTGGATTTGCGCCCGGATTTTTTAAAGGCAAGTGTCATCGTTTCAAAAAAGCGGGCCTGGTGTGTTGAAAAGGCGCTTTTAGCATGTGCCTGCTTTCGGGCGTTTGGTTTTCCTGCGAGGTTGGGTTTTGGAATCGTTAAAAATCACATCGGTGTAGAGAAGCTGAAAACCTATCTCAAACGTGATGAGATCGTCTTTCATGGGTATGTAGAAGTTTGGGTTGAAGGAAAATGGAGTAAATGTACACCGGCTTTTGATCCACGGATCTGTAAACTGAGTGGAGTTCCTTTGTTGGAGTGGGATGGAAGGGAAGACTCCTTGTTCCAGGCTTATGTGGAGAATACCCAATTTATGGAATACTTGCATTTTTATGGAGAATTCGGGGATATACCTTTCGGATTAATGCACCGGGAAATGAAACAATACTATCCCGATTTGTTTGAGAACCCGGTTGATACGAGGGCTTTTTCATTTCATTTTGATCCTGGAATGATCCAATAGTATACTTAATGCTGAATTTTTCGTTCTGTGAAATTTGAGAATTTTAAAATTTTAGTGTTCGCAAAAAAGCGAACAGATCTGATGTTAATTATTTGATTATTAATTGTTTGATTTTTTAAAACTGAAAAATCGGATAATATAAAATCGACTGCTAAACCTCCACTTTTCCATTCGAAACCGGTAACTCGATCTTCGAAGTTCTAATCTTTACAAACTTTGGTTCCAGGATCATAAACGTACAGTCATCCGTTTGTTCGCCTTCACCCTTCCAAAATGAAAACTGATTCATCAGGCGATTGTATAATACGCTTCCATTTTGATTGGAAGAACGTGACAACAGGTAACGGAGTTGTTTCTTTCCGAATTTTTTGTTCGATTCCATTCCAAATTGATCAACCATTCCATCTGTGAAAAATACTAGTTTATCCTCTTCTTCCAAAATGATTTGCTGCAGCTTGAACTCCAGATGGTTTACATAAGTAAAGCCGATTGGAACGCGTTCTCCGTTCAATTCAATGACTTCGGAGTTCCGTACAATCCAAAGTGGCATCTGAGCACCTGAGAAATGCAATTCACGACTTCTTTTGTCCAGACAAAAAATGGCAATGTCCATCCCGTCCATTCGTTGTTCTTCCTCAGAGCTGATTCGACGAAGAATGGTTTTGCGTAAGGAATCGAGTAATTCATTCGGTTTTCGGACTCCATCTGCAAACAATTCGTCCAAGGTATTCATTCCGAGAACGCTCAATAGGGCACCAGGAACACCATGTCCTGTACAATCTGCCAATGCAAAAAGTATTTTTTCAGAGCCATTTTCACGGAAGCTTTTCATCCAGTAGAAATCTCCCCCAACCAGATTTTTCGGAGCGTAATGTACATGAACCTGTTCGAAATGCTGTGCCAGGTGCTTTCTGGATACCAATAAGGATTCCTGCAATTTTTGTGCATAGCGTAAACTGTCCATCATTTCCGTATGCTGTTTTTCCAATTGGAGATTTTTCTCGTGTAATGCATTGGTTCTTCTGGATACGCGATCTTCCAGTAAATGAACATCCCATTTGATTTTCCGGGCCATTTTCAGAAATTGGATACTGATCTGTCCAATCTCGTTTTTAGGCAGTTGCGGGGAAATACTTTCAAAGTCCTGGTAGTTGGAAGAAATGAACTCGTTCATACTGCGTTGTAGCCTGCTGACCTGAATGGTGATATTTCTCACAATGTACACGCTTCCAAGAATCAGTGCCAGGAATGCAATACCGGATATAATATATTGCATGGTTAGTGAATCATTCGATAGCGTATAGGATTCACGGATAAACTCGCCTCTGAAACGACGTAAATTGGACTGGATATTTGCGATGTTTAATGACCAATTCGAATAATGGTTCCGGTTGGGGATTGCAAACAGGATTTGCATTCGGCTTCTCACGGAATCAAAATACTGCAGGTACCGGATGAGTTCCGGAGGACAATTTCCACGAGCCTGCCAATTCTCAATTTCTTTGTGCAAGGATATAGCATAATTTTCGTCGTTCCGCATGATGTAATCCTTCTCATGTCTGCGCAGGCTTAAAATCTGTTGATCAAACCGGGGAAATGTTTCCTCAACTTGATGAATGACTTCACGCATTTTTCCAATATATCCATATTCCTTGAATCCGATTTGTGCAATGTCATTCAGAATACGGTCTTCTGTGAGCAAGAGCTCATCAAGAGTCAACAATAATTCCCGTTCGACCACTTTGTCTGAGGAGAATACTTCTGTTAGATCCTGTCGGATCAACTCGTGACTGTAACTGTTTTTCCTGCGGTATTCATACTCTTTTTTGGCAATGGAGTCATACCAAAATTTCTGGTTGGCAAGGTGTTCCATCCAATCCTTATGATCTTGAACCTGAGTGGAAAGATTGTCTAATTTAACAAGTAATGCCTGTTTTTCATGTATTTTCTGATTAAAGTACCAAGATAAAGAAGCAAAAATCAACAACACCAAACCAAATCCACCAAGGACTACCACCAACGATTTTTTCATGATACAAAATTCAGGTCTTCTTTTTGCTACAATGTAAATCACATGTCAAATTGCTGTTAACAAGGATTAGAAAATGATGAATTTAGTTGGAAAGAAGTATATTTGGCTAAACTAAAATAAGTCAATGAAACCAATATTACTTTTATTATCACTTGGATTGGCAGGAATAATCAACGCTCAGAAAATCCAGTATGCATTGCGAATGTCCAAACCGCAAAATCATTATTTTGAGGTGGAAATGGAAATTTCTGAATTCAAAGCGGGAGATCTGACTGTTAAGATGCCTGTTTGGGCTCCGGGGTCGTATCTGGTAAGAGAGTTTTCGAAAAACGTGAACTTGGTTCGTGCCTTTGATGAAAAAGGTGGAGAATTGAAAGTTGGAAAAACTTCAAAGAACGCATGGAAGATTACAACCGGAAAATCAAAAAAGGTTCGCGTTCAGTATGAAGTATATGCGTTCGAATTATCCGTCCGTACCAGTTTTTTGGATCTGACACATGGTTTTGTTTCAAATTCGGGAGTATTCTGTTATTTGGATGGACATAAGGACAAGGCGGGAGAAGTAACAGTCTATCCGTACAAGGATTTTAAAGTCATCACAACACCTTTGGAAAAAGCATCCGAGCAAAAATCGGGTGAAGGAGCACAGACCTTCCAGTTTCCAAATTATGATGTATTGGTTGATTCCCCTTTTGAAATCGGAAACCAGGAAGTTTTTGATTTTACAGTTGGGGAGACTAAGCACAAAGTGGCGATTTACGGAGCTGGAAATTACGATATCGATGAGCTGAAAGTAGATATGGCTCGTATTGTCAAATCGGAGAATGAAGTGTTTGCCGGGAAAAATCCTAATAAAAATTATACATTCATCATTCACAATGTAGTGAACGGTCAAGGAGGTTTGGAACATGCCAATTCCTGTGTTCTAAGTGTCAATCGCTGGACTTACGGGGGAGCTTACAAAGATTTCTTATCCTTGGTTGCACATGAATATTTCCATTTGTGGAATGTGAAACGCATTCGTCCGATTCAATTAGGGCCGTTTAACTACGATGAGGAAAACTATACTTCATTGCTTTGGGTGATGGAAGGATTCACTTCGTATTATGATGAATTATTGTTGGTAAGAGCCGGATATTATACGAAAGACGAATACTTGAGAAAACTATTGGGAACCTTGAATTATGTAGAAGGCTCTGTTGGTTCACGTGTTCAACCGGTTGCGCATTCAAGTTATGATGCGTGGATAAAAGGATATCGCCCAAATGAGAACAGTGCAAATACGACCATGACTTATTATTCAAGAGGTGCTATTTTGGGAGCTTACCTGGATGCGATGATCATAGACAAATTCAATGGTACAAAGTCCTTGGATCATTTCATGCAATATCTGTATGAAGAATTCTACATTAAGAAGAACCGTGGATTCACCGAAATTGAATTCCAGGAATCCTTGGAGAAATTCTTGGGTCAGGGCATGGATTTCTTCTTTGATAAGTATGTAAATGGAACGGAAATACCGAATTACAAAGAAGTATTTGGGAAAATCGGATTAGATGTGAACTATGTCGGAAAACCGGTTACTTCTTTCGGTGCGTCACTTTCACAGGAAGGTGGAAATTGCATGGTGAAAGGAATCAGAGCGGGAAGTGCCGCTGAGACAGCTGGATTAAGTGTTGGAGATGAGATTATTGCGGCAGATAATATGCGTGTGGATAACAGCGCAGTGGAAAGTTACGTTGGAAGCCTTGGTGAAGGTGAAAAATGCACACTATTGGTCGCTAGGGATGAAGTACTGTTGGAATTGACAGTTGAAATGACACTTTATGAACGACCGTCATTCAAGATTGAACCGAATGGAACTTCAAAAAACAAATTTGATTACTGGTTGAGAACAACCAACTAAAGAATTGATAAATAATTTGGAACGGGGTATTCGAAGGAGTGCCCCGTTTTCGTTTGGAAAGATGATTCTTCTTTGCTCCTTAGGTACCTTTAATGTTGAATACTATTTTCTTCCTCTTGAAGTAGTTTTCTTTCCTCTAAAGTTGCCTGATTTCCCACCGTTTTTACTGTTTCCACCAGGTTTGTTTCCAAAAGCACGTGGTTTTTCGGATGAATTTTTCTTTTGCTGAATGGGTGCTTTCTTCTTAGCCGCATTGGGTTTGCTTTTTGGTTTCTCAGCTTCCCCGGTAGAATCTTTTAGCAATTCATTCAGGATTCGCATTTCGGCATCCGTCAATTCACGCCATTCACCTAAAGGAATCCCTTTCAGTTCGATGTTCATGATACGTGTTCGTTCCAGTTTGGTCACATTATATCCGAAATATTCACACATTCTTCTAATCTGGCGATTCAACCCCTGAACGAGAATAATCTTGAAAACATTGGATGAAAGTTGTTCGACTACACATTTTTTAGTGACCACACCCAGAATAGGAACGCCCGCAGCCATACGTTCAACAAAATCGGCAGTAATAGGCTTATCAACAGTTACGATGTATTCTTTTTGGTGCTGATTCCCGGCTCGCAAGATCTTGTTTACGATGTCGCCATTCGTGGTCAGGAAAATTAGTCCTTGTGAGTCTTTATCCAGTCTTCCGATTGGAAAAATACGTCTCGGATGACCAATGTAGTCCACAATGTTATCTTCAACTCCTTTTTCTGTGGTGGAAGTAATCCCTTTCGGTTTATTCAGCGCAATATATAAATCGTCTTCCTGATCTTTTCGTTGAATGGTATGTCCGTTCACAACGACGGTATCTCTCGGTTTTACTTGTGTACCGATAATTGCACGTGTACCGTTGATGAATACGGAACCCTGTTCAATATATTTGTCGGCTTCCCTGCGCGAACAGTAACCACTATCACTAATGAATTTGTTTAATCTGACCGATTCCTGCATGACTCTTTATTAAAAAAGCAAATTAAAGAATACGAAGGTAGTTTATTCTATTTGATCTCTCTTGTTGGAACTGCACTAATTGAGTTCTACTAAAGCTGAACACTGATTGTGAATTCACCTTTTTTTCCACAAGAAGTAACATCCTTATTGACATTGTACTGAACACAATTGTTCACACATTGCATGATGGTATCCAATTCGGTTGTCGATAATTCTTTTTGAGCATTGATCTGGTAAACTTCATCCTGTGATTCCGGCTGCAATTTCAATACGAGCACGGAAAGTGTTTCGGCATTAACCTTTTTCGAATAAGTGACAAATCCATCCACTGAAAACTCAATGATGATTTCCTTTTGGTCGGTGGCAAATTCAAAGTTCAGTTCCGAACCCAACGTCTTTTCGAACAGTGCTTTGCCTTTAACGTCTGTGATTGCAATTACTCCGTTTTTCTTGTTGCCGGTTATCTTTCCCGTCAGGCGATTGATATTTCCACCCAAATGAGTGATCTCAATGGCGTAATTCAATGGTTTTTGAAACTGATCAAGGGAAAACCAATATTCGTGTGTTTTATCTTCACGAACCGTTTGGTGTAGGATTTGTCCGTAAATGACCTGACAAGCCAACAAGGCAACAAGCGTAATAATCGTTTTCATACAAGTTATAAGTTTTCAGTAGCGCTGTAAAAGTAGTGCCAAAATTGAATTGGACAAAAAAAAGACCGATTCCATTCAAAATCGGTCTCAAATGTTAAAATTGATGAGTTTATTTAATTGCTCCGGCGCATAATTTCATACGAAGTACACGTTTTGCCGCAGTATCTACAATTGTTTTGAAAGCCGCGTCCGAACGGTATTTTGCCAGGATCTCACCATGAGATTTCATACAATCCAATGGCATTAACAAGATGTCCACTCCGGCTTCAATCGCTTTCACACTGTTTCCTTTTACAGCCGTAACTCCACCCATGTTCATCGCATCGGTTACAACCAATCCTTTGAAACCAAGTTCCTTACGAAGAAGGTCCGTGATAATCACCTTTGAGCAAGTGGCGGGAAGTCCATTTGTATTGTATTTCGGATTGTTCACAACCGCTAAATGTCCGATCATGATACTCAATACTCCTTTTTCAATCAGACCAGGGTAGGTTGCAACTTCTTTCAGCTCGCCGTCAATTGCCTGCAACGATTTGTGAGTATCTCCGGAAACCAATCCGTGTCCGGGGAAATGTTTTGCAGTAGCAATGATGCCTTGTTCCTGCATACGAGCGATAAAAGCATTCGACCACGGAACATTGTTTGCTTCCACTTTTGCGAAACCACGATATCCAACGGTTCCGTTTTTTGCCAAATCCACAACCGGTGCGAAGTTGTAATTGATCCCGATAGCTTTTAAAGTAGCTGCGATGGTATCCGCACATTGATTTACTTCTGCAAGAGAAGTGATTTCATTTGCTTTCTTTACCACCGAAGAACCTGAGATTTTACGATTGAACAAACTAGGTTCGGCATCCGCGCTATATAAAAATCCGGGGTTTCCATTCTTCCCATTCAATTCATTGAATTCCTTGATCCAGGTCGTAAACTCAGTTTTGGTCCCGTTCAACATTAGAACACCACCAATTGCACGTTTTCCAATCAGTGCCTTAATGGATTGGGGAGTATTTCCAAGTCTTCCGACCGCAGGCATAATCAATTGAGCGACAATAGCAGTGTCATCCAGAGTTCTGAATAAATCTTCCACATCCTTATCCAAATCCGGGTTATCACTTAAATAATCCGCCAGTTTGAAAGTGTGTTTTATCTTGGGAAGCTGAGGAACTTTTCGTTCTTCTTTTTGAGTTTCCATTTTTGTTCCTTCTGCATTTTGTCCACAAGCTTGAAGCAATAATACAGAACAAGCGCAAATTGTAATCCAATGTTTCATTTCTATTTTTATCATAGTTGCTGCAAATTTAAGCTGAAAGTTTCTTGGGATTACTTTTTGCCTGTTCATTTATAAACAATTCACAAGTGAATTACAGGTTTCACCAGATATATCAAGTTGCTTTTGGTTTTCTGGTTACGGGTGTTTTTTCGCAGTTGTGCTTTGTTGTTGCTTTTTTGCTGTCGTCCCGCCCTTAACCGGTTTTTTGGCTGTAGGAGTATATTTTTCCTGATGGTCCAGATTTGCTTCTTCAATCGAATGGGACGTTTTTAGGGGTTCCTCTTTATCGGACAGCTCACTGAGTTTCTGGTAATATTTTTGGACAATCAACATTTCTTCCTCAGTCATACTTTCAATATCCACAAGCCGGTTGCTTGACTTATTATTGGAAGCGACCAACTCGTTCAGCTTGAGCTGTATTGCCAATGAATCCTTGTTTTGGGATTTTTGAATCAGGAAGACCATTAAAAAAGTGATAATCGTAGTTCCTGTGTTGATTACCAATTGCCAGGTCTCTGAAAAATCGAAAAAGGGACCGCTGACTGCCCAAACGATAACGATTATAAGAGCCGTAGTAAAAGCGTATGAGCTTCCTACAGCTTTGGATGCTTTCGAAGCAAATTTTTCAAAAAAATGCTTGCCGGATTTTTTCTGTTTCACGCTGCTAATGTTTTTGATTAATAATTGTTTAACTACCTACTATCTCTCCGCCATTTACATGGATAACTTGCCCTGTGATGTAACTGCTGTCTTGTGAAGCGAGAAACACATATGCCGGAGCAACTTCAGATGGTTGACCCGCTCGACCCAAAGGAGTGTCTTTTCCGAAATCATCCAGCTTATCGAAACTGGAAACGATGAGTGGTGTCCATATCGGGCCGGGAGCTACACCGTTTACGCGAATCCCTTTTTTTGCAAGCATCGTAGAAAGTGATTTTGTAAAAGTTGAAATCGCTCCCTTTGTACTTGAATAGTCCAATAAATGTTCACTTCCGCGATAAGCAGTGACAGAAGAAGTATTGATGATACAATCTCCTTTTGAAAGATGGGGAAGTGCCGCTTTCACCATATGGAACAAGGGATAAATATTCGTCTCGAACGTTTTTTTCAGATGCTCGGTTGTAATTTTTGTAACATCTTCTTCTGAAAAATGAGTTCCGGCATTATTGACCAGGATATTAATTCCGCCGAATTCTTTGAGAGTGGAATCAATACACTTTTTACAGAATTTCTCATCGGAAAGATCTCCCTTTATAAGCAGGCATTTCCTGTTTTGGGCTTCAACAAGCTCTTTGGTTTCCTTTGCATCCTTTTTTTCAGAAAGATAAACAATTGCAACATGGGCGCCTTCAAGCGCATAATGCAATGCAACACTTCTTCCTATTCCACTGTCACCACCCGTAATCAGTGCAATTTTATTCAGGAGTTTACCGCTTGACCTGTATCCTTTACGAATATCCTCGGGCTGGGGAACCATTTTGGATTCAACACCCGGTTTTTTCTGTTTTTGCGTTTTGAACTTAGAACTTCTCATAGATAAAATTTTTAAGTCTATCCGAGAAATTAAAACATGCCGGTTTATTCTCCAAAAACTTTATCCCAATAAACCTTAAAGTCAAATCCGAAGCTAACTATATTGATTATAAATTAAGAGTAAAATGTTTAAAAAAATGGAAAAAAATGGGTTGAATGCTTTTTCGAACAAAACTATTTTTGTACCTTCATGGGAAAGGAAATGGAATAATGTATCAAAAACAGTTAGCAATTAAAAACTGGGCAGAAGATGACCGACCTAGGGAAAAGATGATGCTTAAAGGCAAACACACACTCTCGGATGCCGAGTTGATAGCAATCCTTATCGGAACCGGAAGTCGAACTAGATCTGCTGTGGATCTGGCTAGGGAATTACTCTCCTTAACAAATGGAGACCTGTTTGAATTTGGAAAATTGCGCCTTTCTCATTTGTGCAGCATAAAAGGTGTCGGCCATTCCAAAGCAGTAAGCATTCTTGCAGCCCTGGAGCTAGGTAGACGAAAAAAGGAGGCGACGACCAAGAAGCGAAATAGAATTGACAGTTCGGGGAAAGCATATGAAGAACTTAAAGGTTATTTTTCCGATTTGACTCACGAAGAGTTCTTTGTACTTTACTTAAATCGGGGGAATGAAGTCTTGCAGGTGAGACAACTTTCCATCGGTGGAACGACCGGAACACACGTGGATCCCAAAATCATCTTTAAAAATGGGATGGATTTGCTTGCTTCGGGGATTATTTTGGCTCACAACCACCCAAGCGGACAGCTCAAACCAAGCACGGAAGATAAAATTATTACCAGACGGATCAAGCAATTTGGAGAACTCATCGAAATGCCGGTACTGGATCATCTTATTATCACAGATAATGGCTATTTTAGCTTCTCAGATCAAGAACTTCTTTGAAAATGCTGTTTTACGTTGATGAAATTTCAGTTCGTTTAATTTACACCTTGGATTTTGTATTCAATGAGCACGGTTTGGATTATCAATTGACCAACGATAAACATGTCTTTGAATCCTTTGAAGGAACTAAAATCTCCTATTCGAATCTGGAATTCGAAGACGAACTGATTTTGAACCCGGCAAGTTTGCTATTTGAAGAAACATTCCGAGAATCCGTTCAGGTAGAGAAAGGAAGTTGGGAAGGAGTTGACTGCTTGCAATTTGACAGTGTTCCGGATCCGTTGGCATCCATTTTCTATGTGTTGACACGTTACGAAGAATATCTCGTCAAATTTCCGGATGAGCACGGAAGATTCACTGCAAAGGAAAGTATCCTGAGCAAATTCGGTTGGTTGCATATTCAAATCGTAGAACACTGGATAGAGGCATTCTTCCGGATATATTCACAAGACAATCTAAAGAAATTAGAATCGGGGAGAAGTGTTCGAATCATTCCTTCTTTTGATATCGATAATACTTTCGCTTTTAAGTGGAAAGAAGGCTGGCGTTCCTGGTTGTCGAACGGAAAAGATTTGATGAAAAACAACAAGGAGCGAATGCAAACCCGAAAATCGGTGCAAAAGGGCGAACTGAAAGATCCTTACGATTCTTTTGAATTGATTGGTTCCATCTACAAAAAATATCCGGAGACGCGCGTTTTTTGGCATTTGGGAAATTATGCAAAATACGATACAAATATTGCCTGGAATGATCCAAGGCATCAGAAACTGATTTTGGAAATGAGTTCTATTGGCTATTTGGGATTGCATCCAAGCTATTCCAGTAATTATTCCGATGAGAAGTTAAACCAAGAAGTTGTACGAATTAAAACCATTACTTCCAAGCCTGTAATTGAATCGCGACAACACTTTTTAAAACTCAATTTGCCCAAAACATATCGCCGAATGATGGAGCGTGGATTTGAAAAAGATTATACCATGGGATATGCAGATGATTATGGTTTTCGGGCTGGAACGGCGCACGAACATGCTTTCTTTGATCTATTAACAAATGAGGCATTTCCCAATTATCGTATCGTCCCTTTTGCTTATATGGATGGAACTTTGCTGGAATACAAAAAGCTGAGCATTGAGAAAAGTTTGGAAGTAATCAATCAATTGGTAGGTGAGGTAAAAAGATATGGAGGTGTTTTTTGTTTTATCTGGCATAATGAAACAATTGCTGAAGCCGGTAAGTGGAAAGGGTGGAAAAAGGTGTTTGATCATACGTTAACACAATTAAAATGAATCTTTCAACAGAAACCTTAAGGCAAAAGGAATCTTTTCCGGAAATTCAACACGGAGATTCAATTGTGCAACTAGGCTCATGTTTCTCTACCAATATGTCAGTTTGGTTCCGCAAGGCCGGTTTCAAGTTACTGGATAATCCTTTGGGAGTTATTTTTCATCCTGTTCCTCTAGCGAAACAGATTTTAATGGCTTTTGATAAAATAGAATGGAGCGAATTTGTCCAAAAAGAAGACGTTTTTCTGAGTTACGATGCAAGTAGCACCTTATATTCTATGAATGCTTCCGGATTAGACGAATTAATGAAAGAACGCTTGCAAGAACTGAAAATCTCTCTTGAGAAAGCAACTGTTTTGATAATCACGTTCGGCTCTGCACATGGTTACCACTTGAAATCATCAGGGAATATTGTTGCGAATTGTCATCAACAAGCTCAATCGAATTTTGATAAGCAGTTAAGTGAGGCTGTGGAAATGCTTCCTATTTGGGAACGGGTGTTAAAAGAATTGAGACAGGCGAATCCAACACTTGAAGTGGTGTTTACTGTGAGTCCTGTTCGTTATGTAAGGGATGGTCTAATAGAAAATTCCCGCTCAAAATCGGAATTATTTTGTTTGGTTTCTATGCTAAAAAACAAGTACACCCATTATTTTCCGGCGTTCGAATTGGTAAACGATGTATTGAGAGATTATCGTTATTTTGAAAAGGACGGAGTTCATCCGACGGACCAAGCAACAGAATTTGTTTGGAACTTCTTGAAACAGGAACTTTTTTCAGACAAAACGAACCAGATTATTGAGGAACTGATGAAAATTCGTAGGATGGAGGAACATCGTCTACTTTATCCTGAATCAAGGAAAGCAGCTGAGTATCAAAACGCACTAAAACAAAAAAGGGAAAGTTTCCTTTCCCAATATCCAGTAGTAGTCTGGTAGCTATATGTTATTGCGCTTTAATTACAATTGTTCCTTTATATTCTCTAGGTTCTCCGGGATTCGGGTTTCCTAATAGTACTTTCCATAAAACAACAGTTCCATTTTTTAAAACTTCACCTGTATTGTTATCTACGCCATTCCAACCTGCAGAAGCATCCGTTGTTTTATAGATAACTCTTCCGCTTTTTGCATCATAGATATATAATTCAAAAGGAGTTTTACGTTCTTTCAAAGCATATGGCATGAAAGTGGATACACGTGAATCACTTGAATTCAGATCAATTGCCTCCTGAGCATTCAGGTTGTAATCCTCAGATAATCGAATCATTTTCGATTCTACAACCGTACATCCGTTCATGTCTTTTGAAGATGCGGAAACACTGATTTCATTATTTTTGTATGGGTGTACAATCAGCACTCCATTTTCTGTTTCATAAGGAGTTTTTCCTTCAACAGCCCAGTGAACAGGCGCATTATTTCCGGAAACCGTGAATCGGATTGCCGGTATACCATCTTCATACAATAAAGTAGGATCGACACTGATGTACAATTTATCATTCGGTTTGTTGACCGTAATTGTCTGTACCGTTTTACCTGATAATACTTCAATCACACCTTCATTGGCAGCTGTAATCACTTTTTTACTTCCTGCTTTGATTATTTGTGTGCGGTTGTTTTGAACCACTGAAATCGACAGGATATCATTCGGATTTGCAATTTCAATCTCATCTCCAACACAGACGTTTGTTTGAGGGATAGAAACAGGTAAGTAAGTTTTTTGTTCAGACGGAGTCCCATGATTCCCCTGTTCATTTCTTTGCGAATTGCTTACAATTGGATTGTTACCAATCGTATTATTTGATGAAGCCACTTCAATAATTTCACTGGAAACATGGGATTTCATGCCTTCTTCAACTTTTTCAGCTGAATTGCCGGAGTTTTGATGCTCGCTTAATGTGTTTGTTTGAGGAGTAATATGTGAATTCAAACGATCTTCAGTTGGTTTGTTCGTTTGAGATGTGGTATTCATTTCGTTTGCTAACGGAGCATGGTGTTCAGTAGCTTTTGATGACCCGGATTGCGAGTTCAGGGAGAAAAAGATGGCAGAACCAACCAGTACCGTACCAATTGAAGCTGCAACCCACCATTTGCGGTAGAATGGAGAAGGATTAGTCCCGTCTAATCTTTTAGACATTGATTCCCATGCAGCCTCATTGTAAGGCAACTCATGGTTCTCAAGGGACTTTTTTATAAGCTGGTCAATGTTCTTCATTGAGCAATTTTTGTAAATTTTTGTTTCAAATAATTCTGCAGGTTCATTTTGGCTTTCGCTAAGTTGGATTTCGACGTTCCTTCACTGATTTCAAGAATCTCCGCAATTTCTTTATGCGTAAATTCTTCCATCACATACAAGTTGAAAACGGCTTTGTAAGCTGGTGAAAGCTTATTGATAGCTTCCATTGCAACTTCTGCTTTTAACGTGGTGATTTCCCAATCTTCCCCGAGTTGATCTTCTTCAGGAATGTATTTGAAATCATTGTCGTTATCGCTAAGCACCCAATCCTTTTTAGATTTTCGGATAGAATCAATTGCGCAATTCACAATAATTCTTCTCATCCAACCTTCAAAAGATCCTTTCTTGTCGTAACCCTTAACATGTTCAAAGACCTTAATGAAACCTTCTTGTAAAACTTCCTGGGCAGAATCCTTATCGCGAATATACCGTTGACAAACAACAAGCATTTTACCATAAAACTTCTTGAATAATTGCTCTTGTGCCCTCCTGTCGGACGACTTACAGCCTTCAATTATATCTTCTAATTCCCAATTCTGTTTCACTGTCTCTACTCAATAACGAAGGATCGATTGAAGGGTTGCCTTCAATCAAGTTCAAAAGTTTAAAAGTTCAAATTTGAAAGTTCAAAAGTTCTGGTATTTGAACTCTTTGAACCTTTTGAACAACTCATGAACTTGTGTGTTTACAAATAACGTTATTTCTATATTAAATTTGAAGCAGGAGCAAAGTTTTATTCTTAAATTCGTTGCAATTTACAGGAATTAATTATCATTTTAATCATAAAGCAATGAAAGTAACGGTAGTAGGTGCAGGAGCAGTAGGAGCAAGCTGTGCAGAATATATCGCAATGAAAAACTTCTGTTCGGAAGTGGTATTAGTGGATATTAAAGAAGGATTTGCCGAAGGTAAGGCAATGGATTTAATGCAAACAGCATCACTTAACGGATTCGATACGAAAATTACTGGAACAACAGGAGATTATAGCAAAACTGCAGGGTCTCATGTAGCCGTAATCACTTCAGGTATTCCCAGAAAACCGGGAATGACACGTGAAGAATTGATTGGAATCAATGCAGGTATCGTAAAGGATGTGACTCAAAACCTGGTGAAGCATTCTCCGGAAGTGATCATTATCGTTGTTTCCAACCCAATGGATACGATGGCCTATTTGGTACACAAAACTTCTGGTCTTCCTAAACACAAAATTATAGGAATGGGTGGTGCTTTGGATTCTGCACGTTTCAAATACAGATTGGCAGAAGCATTGGGAAGTCCGATCTCTGATGTAGATGGTATGGTGATCGCTGCACACAGTGATACAGGAATGCTTCCATTATTGAGTAAGGCAACAAGAAACGGGGTTCCTGTAACGGAATTCTTAAGTGCTGACAAACAAAATTATGTAGTTGAAGAAACGAAGGTAGGAGGAGCAACATTGACTAAATTGTTGGGAACTTCGGCTTGGTATGCACCGGGTGCAGCTGTTTCTGTTATGGTTCAGGCAATTGCTTGTGACCAGAAGAAAATGATCCCTTGTTCTTTAATGTTGGATGGTGAATATGGACAAAGCGATATCTGCTTGGGAGTTCCTGCAATTATCGGTAAAAACGGAGTGGAGCAAATCGTAACGGTAACACTCACTGCAGAGGAGAAAGCGAAATTTGCTGAAGCAGCAGATGCTGTAAGAGAGATAAACGGAGATTTGAAATACTAATTTAGATTAGTATTTATATTTAAACGGTGCAGACAAAAGCTGCACCGTTTTTTTTTGAAAGAATTTTCCTTGGTCTATTAATTCTAATTTACAATTAATTATTTTCCGATCTTGACTAAACGCATTTGCTGCATTACTTCCGTCCCTGAAACGATACGAATCAGATAAACTGCATTGGGATAAGCTGATAGATTTACAACTGTTTCCGCTTGTGAATCTGAGAGTGGGCGAGAGTCCAAAACCCGACCGGATAAATCAACCAATTGGTACTTCAAAGATTCATTCTTTGATTGTTGAAGATTCACGATAATAGCCTGTTCTTGTGCAGGGTTGGGATATAGATTGAATCCGTCAGGTTGACTATTCTCTGCTAAACCCAAACCACTTCCATTGAAATAAGCATCGAATTGAATAGATGTCACATCCAATGTATCTAAATATACAGATGAAAGTGTGTTTGCGATGATTCCATTATTCCCCCAATTACTAAATGTGAATCCGGGATTGGCAATAGCTTCGATTTTAATCGGTACTCCATTGAAGTAAATTCCATTCCATGGATAAGTTCCCGGTTCAATTGTACTGATATGGATCTTTCCTGCTCCGGCAGGATGCACGTCCAAGACCAAGTCCACCTGATTGGGTAAATTGAAGTTGTTTTCGATATGATTTCTAACCTGGTTGCTGCGCTCGGTCAGTTGATCCTGGAAGGTGAGATGACTGTTGTATAAGTCGGTCATTTGTTGCGGGATATTGTTCGGATCTCCCCAACGTGCGTATTCCTTCTGCATTTCAACGGCGATTTGATTGAAAAAATTGTCTTCCAACGGGATTATGCGAGTTGGAAGGTATTCGGTGTTCATCACATCTGCATAACGGTTAATGAAATAATCCTTGAACCGGTCATTCTGAATTCCTTTCAGCCAAATATTGATAAATGGATTCCCGGTGCTTTGCCCCATCATATAAGCTATGTGGTCATCATAGCAATCTGACCAGGAAAAAGGAGCCAGGGCAAGTTCCATGTCGATGGTGCAAAAACGGTAACGGAAACCGGTTTTATTCGAACGGTAAATTTTGATATTGTTTTGAGGCCAATCGGTATTACCCATCCAAGATTCTGCAATAATATAATCCGTATAATAAGTTTGATCAAAATAGTTGTCTGCCTGATCCCAATAAGAGATGGAAGAAGGATTTAAGCTGTTGAAAGCAGCATAAGCTACGTTGAATGTATCTACCGGAGCACCAGTCACTGAACGCAAAATGGAATTGTTCCAGGCGCTCAAAGAAAGGATATCCAAAGAATCCTTATGTGCACCATCTGCCAACTTGAAAAACTCATCATCAATTTTTTCACGCAATTCGTATAACCCGAAGTAAGATCCGTTGATATATACTGTAACCGGACGCCAAGCAGAATAATAGTTGTTTGTAGTTGCTGACATCGCCTCTTCTTGAAGCGCATCCTTATAAGGAAATTGGAGCCATTGATTACTACCGTTCCGGATATAAAAATTGCTGTATTTTGTCCTGGTTGGTCGATTTGGAATTACCGGGTAATTGACTGATCCTTCACCCAAAACTCCATTGTCCAATTCCAAGCGGAATGAATGCTGAGGATGTGAACGGCTGCCTCCATAGCCTCCATCGATTTGCATTCCTGTATTCCTGGAGAATAATAACTGTTCATCTTCTGTAAAATAATCGATGTGAGCAGCGCGCTGCCAATCTTGCTGCCAATTATCAAAAATACCGGATGGCCCGTAAAGGTTTTGGTTGTCAGTTATGAGAGAGATTATTGGAGTTTCATGATCGATTCCTAATAAATAGGAAGCTTGAGTAATGCTGCTTGGCAGGAAACCTGTGCCATAAACGCGTGCGCGCAGAACACTGGAATAAAGAACGGGAACAGGAGTTCCTGAATATAAAGTTGATGAGGTAGTTGGCTCACTTCCATCAATTGTATAATATACTTGAGAACCCGAACCGTTTGTGTTGGCGATTGTTACAGAAACAGTTGTGCCATACACACCAGGTTGAACTGAGAAAACAGGGGGCAAAAAGTATCCGCTATATCCTTGGGAACCGTTGTTGGTCGATTCGGGTGTCGGGGTTCCGAATGTCACGGAATTACTGCTTGCATCCGGAAGTAATCCGCGGCTTTCATCCAAATTCTGGCAATTGACCCATAGACTGCTTAAAAGGGTTTGTGAAGGATCGTATAAATTGATTGTTTCGCCAGAACTTGAAATTGAAAAATTGGTATGCTGATACTGGTTAGGGTTGACCATCTCAAAATTTGACGATAGTGAACCATATGAAACCAACATCATGTCAAATTCGATGTAAGTATATACCATAGCGGGATCTGTGCTTGCTACATCGAACCCAAAAGAGTTGATGTTGCCTGCAGTTAATCCTGCTGCACTCAATTCGGATGCTAAAATGAGCAATTGGTGTTTAGCTCCCCAATACCAGTTTCCATATGGAGCAGGGTAGTCCGTCCCCGAATTTTGAATGGTTCCATTTCCAACGGAAAAACCATTGAATTTCATGTTTGGCCGCTGGTTTACCGTGTTTCCGGAAGAGAATCCGCAAGCGGCATCACTGTTGTCCTGAAATGCAAAAGCAGTCGAAGCAAAGGTTGTGGCACTTTGATTGAAAATGGAATTGAGCGTATAACCGGTACTACTATATGAACAGGTATTTACTAAAATATTTGAAACGCCATCCCAATAGAAAGGAGTGGTAAATGTATGCGTGTTCCAACCTGTGGTCGGTGTGTAATTGGAAGCCGTGAGCACATGTGTGAAACCTGAAATTGGTTTCCGGTCTTTCCCGCTGCAAAAAACGGTTTTGTATTCGTTTGGCAACAAATTGATTGCCGGGAATGTCCATTTTTGTGGTTGTGCCGGATTATCACTCAATGCATAATTGAAAAGTGAGAGCGTATCCGAAGTGGTATTGTATAATTCAATCCAATCAGGAAATTCGCCATCCTCATCCGCAATAGTTGTATAATTGCGGTTGCTTCCTTCATTGATAACAATTTGGGCGTTTAAAGAAAAGGAAAAAACGCAACAGACAAGTGCGAAAATGTATGGTATGAATCTCATAAGCAATGTGTAGTAATTTGATGTACTGCACAATAATAATCATTTTCGTGTTTATATGAGAAGCAAAAAGTTCACATGCTTGATAAGTCAATTCATATGGGGGGTGAATAATTGTTTACTTAAATACGATGTTCCGGGAAGAATCCTTACCTTGGTTCAACCGCCATTTAAATATCTTAGGCATGCAGATTAAATTTCTTTTTTCGCTGTTTATATTTCTGTTTCCTTTGTTGCTTATGGGTCAGGGCAGGACAGGGATCGAAAAAATGCGATATACACCGGGAATCAGCATAGAAAAAAATTTCGTAGATCTGAAGTCTTTTGAATTGGGAGCGAATGTATTTGCTACACGTGGAAGACTTACCAACGACGTTATTAATTATTACGGAATCGAAGGTACCTATAAATGGATTACGCTAGCAGATGAAAGACGCGATGGTATTTCGGTACGTGGGATTTATCAGCGCTTAAAGAATCCGATCGGTTTCAATGTTCAAAGCTCGGTATTGTTCGCCCGGAAATCTACTTTTTTCCTGCCTGAGGTCGGGGTCACCTTATTCGGTGTATTGTCTCTGAATTATGGCTACTATTTTCGAACGGATGTACGTCAGACATATGATTCCTCACTGCATAGCATTTCATTAAAACTCAGCCTGAACCTTTGTTACGGGGAATACCTGAACATCGTTGGGAAAAGTGAGAAATGGAAATTTAAAAGTGCCGGATCGAAAAATTAAGGGATATCATAAACACCGATGTCAGGAGGTGAATTTCGTCCTACTCCACGTATGTCCTGTGCTGTTGTATAGGTCTGATTTCCATTATTACTCAAACTGGAAGAAGTGGAACTAAACATGAAATTGTCTGCTTCCGGCCAGACAAACAAAGGATTTGAATTGGAACAGGAGGTAAACATCGCATTCCCAAGATTTGATTTTAAAATCACCGAATTCCGGAAGTGAAAGTTGAGTGTCAATCCACCTGTTTGAATGGTATCGATAGCTAAATGTTCGCCACTGCTTCCGTAAATCACACAGTTGTTAAAATTGGCGTTCGGAATATCAGTTATTATGGTTGTTCCTTGCGAATTGGTATAGTGGTTGGAAATTCCAACGGCCGGTGTCGTTCCTTCTCCGCTTCCGTATCCTAGAAAATCACACTGATTGAAGGTGAAATCTGCTCCTTGGAGTACTAATAAGGAATGCACACCTGTGCTGTGAACCAATACATTTTCACCATATACCTTCGGACCGTTAAACAGGAACAACCCATAACTTGCTGCATTGAGGATCTCCGTATTGGAAATAGTGAGTGTATTCTGAGAGAAAGCAGCGTCGCGTGAATCGACATGAATTCCTGCAATCGCATTTTTAATGATTACATTGTCAATTAAGGAAGGCCTTGCTTCTTGTAAATAGACACCGTAATACTGTCCCGGAACATCCTTATAAGATGCTTCCAAGCGGTCTCCCTGGATAGTTACCTTATTGGAGTAGTCGCCATCAATATTCAAGGTTCCTTTGTAATTCCAAAGAATGGCGCCTTTATGAAGGTAAATATGTGTTCCTCCGATAATATTGAGTGTTTTGGCTGAATCTACAAATGCTGCATTATAAATCACGTGTGGTTTGTCGTTCTGCCAGGTTCCTTCGTTCAGGTTCAGACCATTGCCATTGGGTACACTAAAGTCGGAGTAGTGATAGTACATATCCTGCCCCCAAGCAGCCAATTTCACATATTGATCTTCCCCATTGGTCGTAAATCGAACGGAATCTTCTACAATGACAGGTAAATTTTGACCATTGACGCTTAATTTCACTTCTACAAAACAAAATAAACTGTCACCGGAAGGGATTTCCAAATCGGAAAAACTGGTTCCCTGAAGTCCATCCAGGTTTAATTTGAATTTGGATGCGGAACCGCCCATCAATTCAACGTTACTAATTTTCAATGCCTTGTTTTGGGGGTTGTAAATCTTGAAATACTTTGTGGTAGAGCCGATTGTGGTAAAAACAGTATCGAAAACCAAGGTGTCGGTTGAAAAACTCAAATTACCGTCACCAAACAGATTTTTCTTTTTACAAGCCGAATTAGTTAGCGTAAGAGAAGCTAAAATTGCGACCCCAAAAATAAGATTTACTATTTTCATCATGACAAAAGTAACGAAATGTAATCCATTTTATTTTTTTTGTTGTGAATTAAAAAGTTTGATTATCTTTGCAAACCAATTTTCGAATAAGAACAAAATTAAGAATAACAATAATATGAAAGCAGGTATTCACCCGGAAGATTATAGATTAGTAGTGTTTAAAGACATGACAAATGAGTATGCATTTTTATGTCATTCTTCTGCTAATACTTCAGAAACAATTACTTGGGAGGATGGAAATGATTATCCATTGGTAAAATTAGATATCTCTCACAAGTCTCACCCGTTCTTTACAGGTATTGTACAGTTCGTGGATACTGCAGGTCGTATCGATAAATTCAACAATCGTTACGGAAAATACAAAAAGTAATTTCTACCTCGAAATAGTCACCCTGACAAGCTTTGCTTTGTCAGGGTTTTTTTTGATTTTTTTTGAGCTTTCGCCCCTCTTTTGGGCTGCCTTTAAGTACGAGATGGTTATATTTGTATCATGAGTTCACTGCAGATTAAAATTTTAGTTCTATTCATTCTTTGTGCTTTTAACAAGGTACAAGCAGGTTCAATCGACGATGCATTCAAGGCCCTGAATCAATTCAATTACTTTGAAGCAAAAAAACAATTTGAAAAATCGATCAAATCAAATGAATCTGCGGCGAACTATGGTTTGGCAGTGATTTACTCCCGTTCAGACAATCCTTTTCATCAGTTGGATTCGGCATATACCCGAATTGTCCGCTCGGAGAAAAGTTACGGTTTGATGAAAGACAAACAAAAGGAAGCGCTTAAAAAGTACCATTTTGATTACCAGGCAATCGAAAGTTTAAGAAAGGAAATCTCGACAGGTCTTTTTCGGATTGTTCTGAAAAATCCTTCTGAAGAAGCATACGATCAATTTCAGAAAAATAATCCCTGGGCCGCAGAGCAGATTCGTGCGGTTTATTCCCGTGATTCCATTGCCTATTTGAAATCAAAGTCTGCAAATACTTCCGCTGCTTTTGACCTGTTCCTGAAAAAATATCCGGAATCCGATTTCAAAAAGGAAGCTCTGAATAATTTTTACCGGTTGCAATACAAGGAAAACACGGATGGAAAAACCATTTCTTCTTTTCTTGGTTTTGAAAAACAATTTCCTTCCAATCCATACGTAGCTGACGCCCAAGACCAGGTTTATAACTTGAGTACTGCCCGCAACCAGGTGAAGGATTATGACCTGTTCATCAAGACCTATCCGAAGAACCGGAACGTTGAAAACGCCTGGAGAAAACTCTACCAGCTTTACATGTCGGATTATTCATTGGAACGGTTGGAAAAATTTCAAACCGAATACCCGAATTATCCATACAAAGATGAGATTACAAAAGACAAGAAGTTAAGTTCACAGCAAATTATTCCTTATAAAAATGCGGGACAATTCGGTTGGATGGATTTGAACGGAAATATCATTATTCCGGCTCAGTACAGCACCGTTGGATTCTTTAAAGAAGGTCTGGCATGGGCTGAAAAAAACGGGAAGTATGGTTTCGTGAATAAAGCCAATGAGATTGTCATTCCATTCAAATTTTCCAGTGCGAATGATTTTGATAAAGGAAGGGCAATTGTACAGGTAGATACTTTGTTCGGAATTATTGATCGCTCCGGGGCTTACATTGTTGAGCCACAATACAAGGATATCGGACAGTTTTCCGAAGGATTGATCTATGCGATCAAAGATAGCTTGTATGGATATTTTGATGGATTGGGATTTCCTCGTATTCCAGCGCAATATGAAGAAGCATTTTCTTTTTCCGGAGGAATGGCTAAAGTGACTTTTAAAGGTTTGGAAGGCTACATTGATGCGTTCGGTTCATTTAGAGTGAAACCTTTATATGAATCTATCAATTTGTTTGGTGATTCTGCAATTGTTGTTGAAGGAGATGAAACGGCGAAATTGGCGAATTTTCAGGGAGATGAACTAAAAACACCTCCGATTGAAGAAATCGGGACACTTGTTTCGGACAGGGCTCTGATTATTTCAGATGATAAGATTGGTTACCTGAATAAAAAAGGTGAAGTGGCGATTCCGGCAACATTCGATTATTTTACAAATGCGAAGACAGAAGGTGAGTTTGTCGGGATGTACGCGAAAGTTTCCAAAGCAAATAAATTCGGGATTATCGATCGTTTCGGAAAACCGATCATTCCGTTCACTTATTCCAAATTAGGTGGAGTCTCTTCCCTGATTGCTTTTGAAAAAGCATCCAAATGGGGATATATCAACTTACAAAATCAAGTCGTTGTTCCCCCGATGTATGAAGCAGCTGAAAGCTTCAAGTCAGGATTGGGAGTTATCCAATTGTTGACTTTGAAAGGAGCAATCAATGCAAAAGGAGAAACCGTTATTCCTGTTGAACATACGACGATCAAGGCATTGGATGAATCTCATTTTTTGGTTTCCCTGGGTGCCTTTTATGGAATTTATACCAACAAAGGGAAATTGGTTGTTCCATTGGAATATGTCCAGATCCGGAAGGTCCAGGATGATTTTTATATCCTTACAAAAGGAACGGAACTGCATTATTTTTATGTTCCTGAAAACAAGCTGATCAAACCGATCCTGGATTAATCATGTCTGCATTAAAAAACTTTATCCGCTCGATTGTTCCAGGCCGATTACTGAATGCTTATCGGGAACGGAAGAAGAATAAACAACGTAAATCAATTCAGCAACAAGCTGCAAAAGGGGAAGGCCTTACGCTTGAGAAATTAATACAGGAACTTCAAAGTTGTGGAATAAAGGAAGGTGATTCTGTTTTGGTTCACAGCAGTTTTTCAAAAATCGGTTTTGTGGAAGGCGGACCAAAAACGTTTGTCGATGCGTTGTTAACTGTTATCGGAACTACCGGAAATTTATTGATGCCAAGTTCCCCCAATGCAGGTTACCAGTTGGATTATATCCGTAACCTGACCTTGTTCGATGTTCAAAACGATGCTTCAAAAATGGGTGCGATTACTGAATATTTTAGAACACTTCCGGGTGTTAAACGTTCGGAAAGTCCTACAGAACCTGTGTGTTGTTTCGGACCGAAAGCAGATTGGTTCACAAGTGGTCATTTGGGAGAAGAAACTCCGTATACCAAAAACAGTCCTTTTGCTCGACTTGCAGAAGTCAATGGAAAAATCCTATACGTGGGTGTAACACTTGATAATGCAGGAACTTCATTACATGTTTTAGAAGATGCGGTTGCTGATTTCAAGTTTCCAGTCTACTATCCCAAAGTGTTCCATGTTTCGGTGAAACGGATTGATGGGACACTTGTTCCCGTTTCTGTTAAAGTGCATAATCCGGAACAATCTGCCAAGCGCAAATGTGATGGATTGTTGCCGCTCTTTGAAGCAAAAGGAGTGGTGAAACATGCAACAATCGGAAATGCAAAAACCTTGGTATTTGATGCTGCTAAAATGCTGGAAGTGATGATTGCCGAATACCAAAATAATGGTGTGACAATGTATACGCCCACAGGAGATAAATAAAGTTTTGAGTATAGGATTTTGCGTTCTTTCTCCTACGCTAAAGCTTTGGTGTAAGCGTTCACTATTAATGGTTGAAGAAAAATAGATTCTTACCGCAAAGAGAAGGGAGTTTACAGAGGTGTATAACTCCGAAGATATATTCCAAATAGAATAGGAAATTTTATGCAAGCATTGCTATTTTTGTAAAATCTAAAAAAACAGAACATGTCAAATAGAAATTGGACATCAATCAAGTCCTATACAGATATCAAATTCGAATTCTTCGAGGGAATCGGGAAAATTACCATCAACAGACCGAAAGTGTACAATGCTTTCCGTCCGGAAACGAACATGGAAATGTTGGACGCATTGGAGATCTGTCGTGAAAGACAAGATATCGGTGTGGTTGTTTTGACCGGTGAAGGGGACAAGGCATTTTGTTCGGGTGGAGATCAGAACGTGAAAGGAGTGGGAGGATATATTTCTGAAAACGGTGTTCCTCGTTTGAATGTTTTGGATGTTCATAAAGCAATACGTGCTTTACCTAAACCGGTTATTGCAATGGTAAATGGTTATGCAATTGGTGGTGGACACGTACTTCACGTCGTTTGTGATATCACGATTGCTTCTGACAATGCGCGCTTCGGTCAAACCGGACCGAAAGTGGGTAGTTTCGATGCCGGATTCGGATCGTCTTTTCTTGCTAGTCATGTCGGCCAGAAAAAAGCACGTGAAATTTGGTTCTTATGTGAGCAATATACTGCGGATGAAGCAGAGAAAATGGGGATGGTGAACAAAGTGGTTCCATTGAAAGATTTGGAAGATACAACCGTTCAATGGTGCCAGACTATGATGAAACGTTCTCCATTAGCTCTTCGTATGATCAAACGGGGATTGAACGCAGAATTGGATGGACAACGTGGTTTGATGGAATTTGCAGGAGACGCAACTTTGATGTATTACCTGATGGAGGAAGCCCAGGAAGGAAAACGTGCCTTTTTGGAGAAACGTGAACCGAATTTCCAACAATTCCCTAAATTCCCATAAATATTAATGTAAAATTGAAAATGGACAATTGAAAAGACTTTTCCATTTTAAAATTTTCAATTCTCAATTTAAGGCATGGCACTTTTAGATATCGAAGCTGATTTTCAGCGCATTTTCGGATTCAGTTTAACAGAAGGTAAGCAATGGGTGGTCAAATCAGGAACAAACCTGATTTTTGCTGCCATTATTCTTTTTGTCGGGTTTTGGGTTTCAAAATGGATTGGCCGTTTGGTTGTTCGCATTCTTACCCGTGGGAAGGTAGACGCAGGACTCATTACTTTTTTATCCAGCTTAACCACCATCATCCTTAAAATACTGGTTGTTGTAACGGCAATTACGCAGTTGGGGATTGAAATGACTTCATTTGTTGCAATTCTCGGTGCTGCCGGTTTGGCTATTGGTATGGCATTTTCGGGAACGCTTTCCAATTTTGCCGGAGGTGTGATGATCCTGTTGTTTAAACCTTTCAAGGTCGGGGACACCATTTTGACACAAACTTTACAGGGAACGGTAAAAGAAATCCAGATCTTTTATACCTACTTGCATACTTCGGATAACAAAGTGATTGTGATTCCGAATGGACCGATTGCCAATGGCCCGTTGACCAATTTCACGAAGGCAAATGTACGAAGGGTCGATTGGCATATTCCGATTTCCTACGGAGATGATTATGTGAAAGCGCATCAATTGATTTTAAAGTATTTGTCTGAAGACAAAAAAGTAAAGAAAGATCCGGCTCCCTTTGTGGCGCTGGGTGAATTGGGAGCTTCTGTCATGATTACAGTAAGAGCCTGGGCTAAAACGGATGACTTTTGGCCTGTTTATTATGAGCTGAATAGAAGAATTTACGAAGAATTTATCAAAGAAGGGTTAAATTTAACTTCACCGCAGGAACACATCGTACAAATGCAGCAAGCAAAACCATGACAGATTTAAAACAACATCCGATCATTCAGCAATACATTATATGGAATCGCTTCGGTGAATTGCTGGGAATGGATTTTACGGTAGTGGAGAAGGGACATGTCTTGTATACCATGACGATCAACAGTGATCATCTGGCGACTCCTTTCGCTGCACACGGCGGATCAGTTGCCGCTTTAATTGATGCCGCACTTGGTGTAGCTTGTTTAACGGAAGTTTGCGAAGAAATGAAAGTCGTTTCAACGGTCAATTTGACGATTTCATTCTTGAATCCGGCTAACAAAGATGATGTTTTATCCGCTGATGCTCGAGTTACCAAATCCGGAAAACGGATTTTATTTGTGGAAGGAAAAGTAACGAATCAGAAAGGAATATTGATCGCAACTGCTTCGGCAACAATGAATGCGTATCCTGTTTCTAAAATCAGTGAGAAGGTCTTTTGAATTCAAAAATTGAAAATGCAATCCCGATGGCTATCGGGATGAAAAGACTTTCTATTTTCTTTTGCCACAGTGATTAAGATTCTGTAAAACAATCAGCCTGCACACTTGTGAGAAAGTTATTCACTAAAGCTTCGGATATTGAAGGAGTTCATTTTTCACTTGTTTTTGTATCGGAATCTACTGAAACATAGTAAAATCAGGTGTTAAATAAATAACTTTTTCGTACTCTATCCATACAGTATCTATGCTTTATCTATGCAGTATCTATACTTGGGGTTCGGGATACCTGTTTTTGATGGTTTTTGAGAGTTTTTGAATGTGACAGTTGTGAGAAATTGAAAACGGATTTGACTCTGTTCAATTATCCATTTTGCAATTTTCAATTCTTTTTGATTCTTTCCCAAAGCTTCACCACCTCAACTGCTTCTTTCACATCGTGTACGCGCAATATTGATGCTCCTTTGTCCAGAGCCATTGTGTTTAAAACGCTGGTTCCATTCAGTGAATCTTCGGCTTCGATTCCCAGGGTTTTGTAAATCAGTGATTTTCGTGAGATTCCAACCAGGATAGGGCAGTCGAATAATTGAAAAGCTTCCAGGTAGGAAAAGAGCTCTAAATTTTGAGTGCTGTTTTTTGCAAAACCGAATCCGGGGTCAATTATCAAATCCTTTATTCCGGGAGTCCGTGCTTTTTCAACCTGGATTCCAAGTTCGACCATTACTTCCTGAAGTAAATGGTGGTAATTGTTCAATTGAGCCATGGTTTGGGGAGTTCCTCTCATGTGCATCAGGACATAAGGAACCCGGTATTCCGCAACGATAGAAAAAATCTCCGGGTTGATCAATCCACCGCTGATGTCATTTATCAGGTGCACACCTTGTTCCAGTACATAATTGGCAACCTCGGATTGAAAAGTATCAACACTGATCTTAACTTCCGGATAATGTTCCAATGCATACAAAATGGCGGGTTTGATCCGTTCTATTTCTACTTTTTCGGAAAGGTGTTCTGCGCCGGGCCTACTTGAGTAACCACCTATATCTAACCATGTTGCACCGTTTTTGACGTGTAGATCGATCAGATCATGTTGCATACCGATGGTTGGACTTTGGCTGGTTGTATAGAAAGAATCGGGTGTGCAATTGACAATTCCCATTACCTGTGGAGTGGAAATAGTGAATAACTTACCGCGGATGTTTAGCTCCCATTCTCGCGAAAAATGTGTATTTTCAGACCTTAAAAATTCCATACTTACATAGATGATACAAACATCGGAACAATATCAACACATCGTACAGGGTTGTAGAGAAATTTTCCTTAAAAAGACGAAAGATTACGGAACTTCCTGGCGTATTGCCAGGGCAAGTAGTTTAACGGATCAAATCTTCATCAAAGCAAATCGTATTCGAACAATCCAGGAAACCGGTGAGAATAAAGTAGGGGAAAGTATCGAAGGTGAGTTTGGTGCGATGATGAATTATTGTATCATGGCTATTATTCAATGCCGCTCAACCGAAGCTTTGGGTCTTGAATTAACATCCGATCAAGCCTTGAGTCTTTACAATGAGGTTGCCCAGGAGGCTTTTGATCTGATGGAAAAAAAGAATCACGATTATGGTGAAGCCTGGAGAGATATGCGGGTCAGTTCATTAACCGATATGATTTTGATGAAGTTGTTACGAATCAAACAAATTGAAGATAATGGAGGAAAAACCATAGCTTCGGAGGGAATTGAATCGAATTATTTTGATATTTTGAACTACTCTATTTTTGCATTGATACACCTTACCCTTTAAAATACCGGCTTCTATGAAAACTATGCGAACGATTGCAGGACATTCCTTACCACTCAATGTTCTGTTTGTGATTTTAAACCTTGCCGGATTAACGCTCATTACCATGGGCTTTCATGATTCGTTTGAAACCCAAAAGCTGCTTTTCGTAAGTATCGGTCTGGTTTTGATGTTGTTCTCAGCAGTGGCATTGATCTTCTTCAAAGGAAGATTGATGATTGCAACCGTTTCCCGTGTAATTGTGGGAAGTTTGTTCATCGTTTCGGGCTTGATCAAGGCAAACGATCCGCTCGGATTTTCCTATAAGCTTGAGGAATACTTTGAAGATGGTGCGTTGGCTTACCGAATCAAGGAACTTTTCGGGGCGCCGGGTTTTTCATTGGAATATTTCATTCAACATGCGCTGGCACTTTCGGTGATCATCTGTATCGTTGAAATAGTTTTGGGAGTCCTGGTCATTATTGGCGGTAAAATGCGCTTGGTGAGCTGGTTACTGGTAATTACCATGTTGTTTTTTACTTTCCTTACCTGGCATACTTCGACGTGTGATGCAAAACAGAAATTTGTAGATAGAGACACCTATTCCCTGGTTGATTCAAAGGAAGCACAACTGGCGGATAATAAGATTGAAGAGGCAAAAACCAATAAAGACGTTAAGATTATTTCCAAAACCTCGAAAGAAGTGGTGGTGGAAGAAATGAAATCTCCACAATGTGTAACGGATTGCGGATGTTTCGGGGATGCTATGAAAGGTTCGGTTGGAAGATCATTGACCCCGAAAGAATCACTTTGGAAAGATATTGTCTTGCTCTACCTGGCAATTTGGATCTTTGCCGCTCAAGGAATCATTAAACCGAATAATGTACGACAAAACTGGTTGTACGTTCCGATTTCAATGCTGTTGATTACCACTTTGTCCTGGGTTTTTGATTGGTATTTCCCGATTATCTTCTCTTTAATTGCCATTCTCGCAGCTTTGTGGACTTACCGGATTCGGAACCGATTTATCGGGAATCATATGGGTTCAGCGTTGGTAGTGGCGCTTTTATGCGGGATTTTCATCGGGTATGTATTGAAGTATGACCCTTTGAGAGATTACAGATCGTATGCGGTAGGGAATTATTTACCTGACTTGACGAAAAACGGAGATCCCGGAAAATACCAGAGTTTACTGGTTTATAAAAACCTGCAAACGGGCGTTAAGAAAGAATACGACGGATCCAGCAAGGAATTCATGGATTCTAAAATTTGGGAAAAGACCAAAGAGTGGAAATACGAAACCATGGTAAACAAGGAAATTATTCCGATGAGATTGCCTTCCATTGATACCGCTCAATTCAATCCTTCACGCAGTATTCAATCCTTGTCAGAAGACGAATTGCAATTGGATGCAGTGAAAAAACAACTGAAAAACCGAAAAATAACCGGTTTGCGATTGATGGATAAGGTGACGAAGGAAAAAATGGATATCACAGAATTGGAATACAATGTGGAATCTTATCCTGTGGACACCTATACGATCCTGGATACTATTCAAGTGGATAATCCGGAGTTGTCAGATGTAAGTATCCGTCAGTTCCTGTTTACTGCACCGAAAGTAATTGTTGTTTTTTCAAAAAACCTGGGAGAATTTGACCTGGATCACTTGAATGAAATCAAATCTGTGGCTGCGAAAGCGAAAAAAGCAGGAATTCCGTTTGTACTGGTTGTCGGATCGGGAGATGAAGAAATCGCTGCATTCAAAAAGAAACACCAGTTACACGTACCGGTCTTTATCAATGATGGAATCGAGTTGAAAGCAATTTCACGCGCGAATCCGGCTTTGATGGTATTGAGATACGGTCGGGTGAAAGGAAAATATACCGGTAATTCGTTGCCGACATTCAATTGGATTCAAACACATTTATTAGCAAAATAGCATGCGCTCAAAAATTGTAGCAGGAAACTGGAAAATGAACTTGTCTCAGACAGAGGCAAAAGCACTGTGCAAGGAAGTAAATAACATGAACATCGGTTCGGAAATAGAAGTCTATATTTTTCCCCCGATGTTGTATGCAAGTGATTGCAAAGCAATCTCAACAAGGGTGAAAGTGGGAGCGCAAAATGCCTACCCGAAAGATAACGGAGCTTTTACAGGTGAAGTGAGTATGTGGCAATTGAAAGAAGCCGGAATTGAGGCGGTATTGATCGGACATTCGGAACGAAGAGAATATTTCAAGGAAGATAATACGCTGTTGAAACAAAAACTGGATGCTGCTCTTGCTCATGGAATCAGACCTTTCTTCTGTTGTGGAGAGCCATTGGATATCCGCCACGACAATTCCTTTTTGAGTTATGTGAAAAACCAATTGGAAGAAAGTGTGTTTCATCTTTCCGCTGCTGAATTCGAAAAAGTGGTCCTGGCGTACGAGCCGATCTGGGCAATCGGAACCGGGCAAACGGCAAGCACGGAGCAAGCTGAAGAAATGCATGCGGCAATCCGGTCGTGGGTAGAAGAGAGGTATGGAAATGAGATCGCAGAAAACACGTCCATTTTATATGGTGGAAGTTGTAACCCAAGTAATGCACAGGCGTTATTCGCTTGCGAAAATGTAGATGGAGGATTGATCGGAGGTGCATCTTTAAAAGCAGCAGATTTTTCCGTTTTAGTAGCTGAAGGAACATGGACTATTTTGAATTAACAGTTAATATCGAGCCAAGAGATCCTTGGTCGGATATTCTCGTTGCGGAATTGGCCGAATTCGGCTTTGAAAGTTTTGTCGAGACCGATTTGGGAATCCAGGCATATGCACCAGTTCAAATTGGAGATGTTTCAACCATTTTGAAAGAAACATGTATTCACGACAATCCCGAAATTCAAGTGGATTGGAAACTGGAAGAGATTCCACATCAGAATTGGAATGCAACGTGGGAAGAGTCATTTGATCCTGTTTTGGTGGATTCAAGACTTGCAATCATTGCACCGTTCCACGATGCGGCTGACTTTCCGGATAGGGAACTGATCGTAATCCAACCGCAAATGTCTTTTGGAACCGGGCACCACCAGACAACCTACCTGATGTCACAATTCCTGCTTGATTTACACTTACTTCCTGAAAGAGTACTGGATATGGGAACAGGAACCGGTGTGCTGGCCATTTTAGCGGAGAAAAAAGGAGCACAGGATATCCTGGCTGTAGACATCGAATCCTGGTCGGTGGAGAATGCACTTGAAAATGCGGAACGCAATGGTTGTTCAAAGATTCGAGGTCTTCTTGGCGACATCGATTCGATCAAAGAAAATGATTTTGGTGTGATACTTGCTAACATCAACAAAAATGTGCTGAAAAGGCATTTACCTGATTACGCAAAACTTTGTTCTGATAACGGTTTACTCTATCTGAGTGGTTTCTTCACTTCTGATGTTTCGGAATTGGAGGAAGCAGCCAAAGAAGCAGGTTTTCAATTAGTAGAAGTAAGAGATAAAGAAACATGGGCATCCATGAAACTTAAAAAAGTAGAACTATGAAAAAATGGGGATTCATTCTGATTGCAATTTTGAGTGTTACAAATTCATTTTCACAGTCTTATCCTGAAGACCGGGAGAAGTTTGTAAAAGCAATCGTTTCATTGACAAGTGATTATTTGGATAAAGAGCAAAAAGACTTTTTGAAAGATGAATTTTCGGTAACCTTATTGAAATCGGCAGACTTTCCTGATAAGTATTTTTCCAAGATGGTTGCTACCTGCAATTTAATGGAAAGTAAGCGTTTGAAACCGTATCCGGAAATTTACAATTACGTGTTTTCGGTTTATTCGTTTGTAAAAAATAAACAGCCTGAATCTTCTTTTTCAGTATGGCATAATTCGGTAGATAAATTGTTAGATGCTAAAAACGTCAATAAGTTCAAAGATTTCATTGAATTGTCAGCTGGATTTTTCTCTAAAGGAATGCTTGCGAATTCTTCCAATGAAGAATGGTATTACTATGGATCTTACGTTTTTGAATTCACTGATAAACCCATTATTCGATTTACAAACGGTCGCCTGGTTTGTGGGTTCCCAAACAAAAGTGCAAAAAGAGAGGAAGCTCGTTTTTTAGATTCTCTTGTCGTTTATAATACCAGTGGGACCTATGATCCGATATTAAAAAAATGGATTGGGCAAGGTGGAAAAGTAAACTGGGTGAAAGTTGGATTGAAAGAAAATGAAACATTTGCAGAGCTTGGCAATTACGACGTTTCAATGAAATCTAATTTTATCAAGGCAGATACTGTTTCTTTGACAAGTCCTTTTTTTCCCGGAAAGAAAATCAAAGGAACTTTAAATGAACGGGCTTTCCGTATTATTCGTGAAGCAGATCGAAATTATCCCCAGTTCATTTCATTCGAAAGAAAGCTTTCCATCGCAAATGTACTTCCCGATATGGATTATGTGGGAGGTTTTTCATTGCAAGGAGCTAGTGTTATTGGAATCGGTAACGCAACCGAATTGGCTCAATTGACCATCAAAAGGAATGGAAAGAAATTCCTGGTGGCAAAAACGCAATACATTGCCATTGAGCCGACTAAAATCGTTTCAAATATCACTCAAACCACCTTGTATGTTGGGGAAAAAGATTCCATCACGCATCCGGGAGTTGGTTTCGTCTATACCAAGGATTCGAATATGGTCGAATTGAATAGAGGGAAATCGGGAGTTTTACAATCAGCATTTACAGATTCGTATCACCAATTGGAATGGTATGTTCAAAAAGTGACCTGGAAAAGAACAGAGAATGATTTGTTGTTTACTTACGAATTCGGGACAAGTCAGGAACAACGAATTGCCCGCTTTGAGTCTATGAATTTCTATGACGGAAGATTGTATGATCGTTTGCAAGGAATGGAACAGGTTCATCCACTTGCAGCTTTGTATAATTACTGTTACAAGTTTGATGAATTCACATTGACCGAAGGAAAAGCTGCTACTGCACTTGGTAAAACGGTTGAACAGGTAAAATCTCAATTGTTGGATCTGGCATCCTATGGATTTATCAGTTATGACACTGAAAACAAGATCGTGAAGGTGAATCAGAAGACCAAAGTGTTTATCGAGGCAAGATCCGGGAAACGTGATTATGATAACCTGATTTTTGTTTCAGATATGCGTCCGAAACAGAAATTTTCACCGGAACAACTGAAAGATAACCCTTATCTGCAGAAAATTGCATCACAGGATTCCATTTTGAGTATCAAGAGAAGATCGATACCGAACTTTGGAAGAATGAGCCTGGGAAGTATGGAGATTGCTTTGGAAGCAGTGGACCGTGTAACCATTTCCGATGCACAGGGTTCATTTGTTCTACCTGACAATGCACAAGTGAAAGTAAGTAAGAACAGAGACTTCAAATTCACAGGATGGGCTTCTTCCGGGAAATTCGAGGTGCATACCTTGGAAGCAAACTACACCTATGAAGCCAATAAAATTAACTTGATTAAAACAGATAAGAGTTACTTCCGTGTGAAACCGCTTTCTCAAGCAGACGGGAATAAATCGATTGCACTTGGTTCTGCAGTAAATGGGATTGTTGGGGAAATCGTTGTAGATGATCCGACAAACCGTGCCGGAATGAAGAAAGAGATTACAAAATATCCGATTTTGAAATCCGTGAAACCGTCCAAAGTATATTATAATCAAGAGGATTTGTTTAAAGGCGCTTATGATTCGGCACGTTTTTATTATACCTGTGTTCCATTCGAAATGGATAGTTTGGATAACTTCTCGGAGAAATCATTCCGTTTGAAAGGAGAATTGGTTTCTGCCGGAATTTTCCCGGTAATCAAGGAAGATCTTCGGATCATGCCGGATTACTCGCTTGGATTCAGTACGGTTGCGCCACCGGAAGGACATGTTTTCTACGGAACAAAAGCAGTCTATAAAAACAAGATCGTGTTGTCGAACAACGGATTGCAGGGAGCCGGAATCATCAACTTCATTCATTCCACTTCCGATTCGAAAGCATTCACCTTTTTACCGGATTCGACCTTGGGGTATGCGAAGTTTGAAAACAAACCGATTGAAGCAGGTGTGCAATTTCCGGATGTGAAATCACCGGATGCATTTATTACGTATGTTCCAAGACAAAACGTCTTGAAAGCATCTTCCACTATGGAGAACGAATTGACCTTCTTTAACGGGGAAGCTAAAATGAAAGGAACTGCGATCGTTCAGCCGACCGGAATGACCGGGTATGGAATCATTTCTATGCAAAAAGCAAATTTGGGTTCTGATGCATTTAAGTTTAAACGCTACGATATTTTCTCCGATACCTCTGTTTTCAATCTCAAGAATCCGTATCCGGAAGAAGGGGAAAGTCCGCTCGCATTCTCATCCAACAATGTCAATGCACACATTTCATTCAAAGATCGCAAAGGTGATTTTAAATCGAATGACGGGGAAGAATTGAAAACATTCCCGGTGATCAAGTATGCTGCAAAAGTGGATATCTTCACCTGGTTGATGGACCAGGACGAGATGGAATTGTCTAAGAAAGGCGGCGGCGGTGGTTCCGGAGATATCAACATCAATACGGATTTGAATCTCGCTTCACCGAATATGTTCTCGATCCATCCGGATCAGGATTCCCTGCAATTTGCAGCTCCGAAAGTGAAATTTTCCATGAAAAACAAAGTGTTGTACTGTAGTAATACCACATTCATCGATGTGGCGGATGCCCGTATTTATCCGGATAGTGCGAAGGTGACCATTCACAAGAATGCAGTGATGGAACCGTTGTTGAATTCGAAGATCGTTGCCAATTACGTTACCAAGTACCACACTTTCCTGAATTCGAAAACAACGATTTTGGCAAGAAGAAAATACAATTCGGAAGGAGATTATCCGTATTACGATGCAGATTCTACCCGAACGTTGATCCACATGGATAAGATCGGTGTCGATTCAACATACCAGACATTTGCCAATGGAACCGTGAAAAGTGAAGCAGGATTCAAGTTGAATAAGTACTTCGATTACTACGGTGCGATGAACGTGAAAGCAGCGAATCCGTTGATCAGCTTCTCAGGTGCAACGCGTATCAATCACAATTGCGAGAAATTTGCGAAAAGCTGGATGTCGTTCTCGGCAGAGATCGACCCTAAGAACATCCAGATTCCGGTTACTCCGAATATGAAGACATTGGATGGACAAGCGATTGCTGCGGGGATCGTCTGGAGGGATTCCCGTCAGAAAGATTCCATTCGCCTGTACCCGACATTCCTTTCTTCCCTGGAAGATCCGAATGATCCGATTTTCATCACAGCTTCCGGAGTGTTGCAGTATGATTTCTCATCCAAGGAGTTCCAGATCGGACCAAAAGAGAAATTGCTGAACCGCAATGAACCGGGTAACTTTATTTCATTGCATACAGAAAGTTGTTCAATGAATGGAGAAGGAAAGATCAATATGGGAATGGATTACGGGGACGTAACGGTAGATGCTATCGGAACGGTTTCTTACAATCAGCAAAGCGGACAAACAGATGTAAATGCGACTTTGAAATTGAACATGCCGATGGATAAAGGTGTTTTCGAAAGTATGGGCCAGCGCATTGTAGATTATGAAGGTTCAAAACCACTTTCGTTCGAAACGACAAATATTGAACAGGCTCTATTGATGTGGAGCGACCGTAAGACAGCAGATAAGATCAAATCCGATTATACGCTTTCCGAAGATAAAAAAGTGAAGCGTTTACCGGATGAAATGGAAAAATCGATCGTGATTACGGGAGTTCATTTGAAAAATATCCCGATATCAAAAGACATCCGTGGATTGATGTCCAGCCTGGAAGGGGCTGCTATCGTGAACTTATACGGAAAACCGGTTATGAGACAAGTGGTGTTCCGTGCGGCTTTTGAACAGATCTACTCTTCAAACGGTGACAATTTCACGATGATGATGCAGGTTCCGGGAGGACCGGATTACTTGTTGAATTATACCATGTTGAAAAAAGATGGGACATTGAATATCATTACAAGTGATTCGGAACTGGCAAATGCAATTAATGCGATCAAGGAAGATAAACGTAAAACAAAAGGATTCATCTATCAAATCTCAACAAATAGCGTGTATTTAGGCAAACTAAATGCTATTTTTGAATAATGAACTGGACTGATTTTTTATGGGCTATACCTGCATATTTTTTAGGATCGATACCAACAGCGGTTTGGGTAGGTCGCGCAAAATATGATTTGGATGTAAGGGAACACGGGAGTAAAAATGCAGGAGCAACAAATACCTTCCGTGTACTTGGAAAAAAAGCAGGTAGAGTCGTACTGACTATTGATATTTTAAAAGGAATGCTGGCAGTACTCTTGCCGTTTTTTGTACTGCCGGTTGAATTTTCCGATCCTCATTTGACGCACATCCAGTTGGTAGCTTCTTTCCTGGCGGTTTTGGGACATGTTTTTCCCATTTTTGCCGGATTTAAAGGAGGGAAAGGTGTGGCAACTTCTTTGGGAGTAATCGTCGGATTGCAACCATTGGCTGCGGGGATTTGCCTCATTGTATTTTTAATTGTCTTCATTACGACACAATATGTGTCATTGGGATCGATCAGTGCAGCAGTCGTGTTTTCATGTTGTTTGTGGTTATTTCCAATAAATACGCTCGCTTTACCTATCTTTGGGTCTGTGTTGGCGTTCATTGTGATCTTTGCCCATCGTAAAAATATCAAGCGATTATTGGATGGGACAGAAAGCAAAATGAACCTTTTTAAGAAATAAGCGTATTGCCTCTAAAACAAGATGTTGAGCTTGAAGTCATTTAAAATTGTAAATGGTTGGTTACTACTATTTCTGTTTGTTCAAACAGCTTGTAGTTCCTTTGCTCAAGAAACCGAAGCCGATTTAAAGCTGAATGCCGATAAACTCTTCAATTCGGAACAATTTGTCGGGGCAACTCCTCTTTTTTCCCATCTCATCGCACTCAATCCGAGATCTACCGAATACAACTACAAATACGGGACTTGCCTGCTTTTTAATTCACTAAAAAAACAAGACGCATTCAAATACCTGAACTATAGTATCACTGACCCTTCCATTGCCCCGGAAGCTTATTTCTACTTGGGAAAAGCGTATCACCTGAATTTCCAGTTCAACGAAGCAATTAAGAATTACAACATTTATATTCAAAAAAGCGGGGGGAAACCCAATCCCAATTTTGATACTGATCGCCAAATCGAGATGTGTCAGAATGGAAAGAAATTACTCACGACGATTTCGGACCTGGTGGTTCTGGAAAAAAAGGAAATTGAATATGCTTCTTTCTTTCGCTTGTACAACCTTTCCAATATCGGTGGGGTCATCCTTATTACAGCCGAATACCAAACAAAAATCGATAAGAAGAAAAACCATACGCCGCTGATTCATTTCCCGGATAAGGCTCAAACGGTTTATTATTCTTCTTACGGAGAATCGGATAAGGGAAGCATGGATATTTATTGCAGGAAAAGATTGCCCGATGGAAAATGGGGACTTCCGGCTTTGGTTCCCGGGAACGTGAATACCAAATTCGATGAGGATTTCCCATACTTGAGCCCGAATGGGGAGTACTTGTATTTCTGCTCCAAGGGACATAATTCCATGGGTGGATTTGATGTTTTCCGTTCTAAGTTTGATCCGGAAAATGGTTCTTTCGGTTTGCCGGAGAATATGGATTTCGCGATTTCTTCTCCTGACAATGATTTATTTTATGTGGTTGACTCATTGGAAAAGAATGCCTATTTCGCTTCCGCACGCCAAAGTGAGAATGGAAAGATCCATGTCTACAAAGTTCGTGTGGATCGCGTTCCGTTGCAATTGGCTATTGTCAAAGGTCAGTTTTTTTCATCGATTAACCCGGATAACAAAAAAATCTCGATCAAAGTTGTGGAATTGGCTTCCGGAAATGAGATCGGGGTTTTCAGATCGAACGATAAGGGGAATTACCTGATCACCTTCCCGAAAGGAGGGAAATATACTTATGAAATCACGGTTGATGGAAGCACCAGTGTGCATAAGTCGCAGGTGAACATTCCGTTCCTGAAAGAATTCAAACCTTTGAAGCAAAAGATCCAGGAGGAATTGCTGGATAAGGAAGACGTGGTGCGGGTGGTTGACCAGTTTAACGAAGAAGTGGATGATGCACAGGGAATTTTGGCTGAAGTGATTCGTGCACGAGCCGAATTGAATGTGAATGCGGGAAGTTTCGATATCAATGCACTGGATTCACAGAAAGAGAATAAGAAGGTATTGGCTGATATCGGGTTGGAAGGTGCTTCGAATTCCGAGATCATTTCCAAGTTTGAAAAAATTCAGCAAAAGCAGGAGGAAAAAGTTGATGGATTGACACGTTTGGAAACCGGTTCCTTGGTTGCAATCCTGGAAAAGGCCGAACAGGTGGAAGCCTTACAGGCTGAGGTGAAAAAAGATGTTGCCAAAGCAAATGCTGCCGGAACGAACACAGAAAAGAATGACATTCTTTTAGCGGCAAATGACAAAGTGTCCAAGATTATAGAGTTGAAGGAAGAAATTCAGCGGATTGACGGATTTGTAGACAGTATTTCAAAGCTCATTCCAAAGGAACAGGAAAAACTGAAATCGATCACGGAGCTTAAGGAGGTTGTAAGCAAATCGGTGGTTGATGAGAAATACGATCAACTCAAGGATGCGGTTATCGCGAAAGCAGATTTGGTAAAAAGCATTGAGAATGAAAAAGAATCGCATCCGGTAGATCATTTGCTCGCCCAGAATGAAAGTCTTGGAAAGCAATCGGAGCAATTGAAGAAACAACTGAATTCATATAAAGAGAGCGATTCCCAATTAGATAAGGAAATAGCAGCGCTTAAAACCGAGCTTGCGGATGCCAAAGCAAAAGACCAGCCCGCTATCCAGTCCAAAATTGATTCGAAAGAGTCTGAAAAACAATTGGTTTCCGAAGAAGTAAAGCGCTTGGATACAAAAGTGACGGATTTACAGAAGAAGGAAGTCTCAAATACCAAGCAGATTACATTTATCAATAATTTACAGCATACGAACGACAATAAAACCGCTACAAAAGCGGAAGCTGATGCAAAAGTGGATGCGATCAATTCAAACAATGTACGTGCATTGGAAGCATACGTGAAGGAACAATTCAAGTCCATTGATACGACACAAATTACAGCGCGGACAAATGATGTGCTTGCCGAGGAATCAAAAACACGTGTGGAGGGATTTGAAAAGGATTATTCCATGGCACAAGAGGCGGTGGACCAGCAAACTGATCTGACACACGAAGAAAAAGTGGCTCTGAAAGTGAAGAACAATGAGCAACTGGATAAGAAATTGGTTCAGGAGTTGACGAAGATCGAGGAAGGATTGGCTAAAAATCCAACTGATGCGAAACTGATCGACCAGAAAACAAAAGTACTTACTGCTAAAACGGAAAATGCGAAAAAGAAGGAGACTATTCTTTCCGAATCCCAACTTCCTGTCAATACATCAACTACTCCGGAAAAGGAATTGACGGCACTGATGCCGGATTACGATACGGAACTGAAAACAGCAGGGAACAATTCGAACACAGAGGAGCGTTTGAAGGCTCAAAACAAAGTGGATGAGAATCTGCTGGACCAGGTAGACAAAGAACTGGACCAGGTGTATGAAGCCTTGACAAAAGATCCGTTGAATCAGAAGCTCCAGGACAAAAAGGAAGCGTTAACGACCTTGAAGAAAGACAAAGAATCCAGTGTCAAAGAACGCCAGGAGAAATTGGATGAACTGGAATCGAATCAGAATGAGTTGGTTGCGGCTGTAACGATTGAAAAGGAATTGACGCAGATTGCACCGGATTACGAGGAAGAAAAGAAAGCGATCGGTGAGAAGAATGGTTTAGGAGAACTGAAGGCTTTGAACCAGTTGGAAACCAAAACGGTGGCATCCATTGAGAAAGAATTGGTAAACCTGGAAACCTTGAAAGATGCGGTGAGTGCAAAACGCAAAGAGGTATTGCAGGATCTGAAAAAGCAGTTTGAAGAGAACATTGTTTCCCGTACGGAAGAAATAAATGCATTGACTGCAACAGCGGTTGTTGATCCGAAGAATACGGATAAGGCTGATTTGGTGAAGGAACTTCAACCGGCTTATGAAGAGAATGTTGCTAAGATTGAAGCAAGCACTTCTACTTCGGAAGAAAAAACAAAGCTGATCATCGCAGAAGAAGTGAAGTTGCTGGAAGCAATCAGGGACGAACAGGATAAGGTGAAAAAAGTGATCGGGAAAAACCCGACAGATTCCGTTTCAATTAATAAACTGATTGACCTGAACGGATTGGAAACCATCCACGATTCGAAACTGGACGAACAGAAACAAACAGCAATTTCCCAGGCGAAAGCCAAATTGAAGGATGAACAGGTCAGACAGGAAATACTTCCGACGTATCAGACTTTAAGTACGGATGAAATTCAGAACCTGGGTAAGAAAGACGCGGAAGAAAAACTGGCCGAAGAAAAGAAATTACAAGTTGCAATTGAAAAGCAGATACAGGCAAATACCAAAGCATTGGAAAAAGGGTTTTCTGCGGATAGAATTGCTGAGAACCAGGTGTTGGCTGATTTGTTGCAGCAATCCGGGGAAACGGAAGAGGAATTGAAAGCTTCTGCTAGCAAAACTCCTGTTGAAACTACCAACAAGGATGTGGCAAGCCTCGAAACCGTATTGGGCAGCGAATATTCCTTTGCAATGACGCAAAAACCGGCAACGAAGGAAGAAGGAGTGAAACAACTGCAAATTCTAAATGAATTGTCGGAAAGTATCGAATCCAAACTCGATGAGGAGAAGCGTTCCGAATCACCGGATTCAAAGAAGATCAACCAATTGGAAAAACAATTGGAAGAGATCCGGACAAGAAAAGGAGTTGTGGAGGCGGAAACACCTGAACCGGTTGCCGTCAAAACGGTTGTTTCGGAAAACCCGGCAGCTGATTTGGCGAAATTGAAAACCGAAGAAAATGAATTGAAGGGCCAACTTGCAACAGCTTCAACTAAGGATAAGACAGAAATTGAGAAGAAGTTGGCGGTTAATAAAGAAGCACAACAGAAAACGGAGACTGTCATCCAGGAAAAAAACATCCTTGCATTGGGGAATACCACTGCAGTGAAAAAACAAACCCTGGAAGCTGTTTCAACTTCAGATCCGCTTAAGAATGTGGTTTTGAATCGTGTTTCTGCCACAAACAACTCCAAGGATCCTATTCTTGAAAAAACGAGCCAGGTAACCTTATTGGATGCAACGACTGAATACCTAAATGGTCAGAAGATTTTTGAAGAGACCAAACTGGCTGTTCAGACCGAAACGGCTTTAAAGGAACAGAAACGGCGCTTTTCAATCGAGATCGGTGAAATAGAAAGTGAACTTCAAAAAGCCGATTTGGAACCGAAACGGGCAGAAGAATTAAAAAATCAGAAAAAGACACTCGAAGATGCAGTTGCAAAGATTGATCAGCAAATAACGGCAATCGGGAAAGAGAAGACGTATGACTTGATAAATGATCCTGCATTGACAAAAACCGTTTCCGTTGCGGAAGAACAAGCCATCGCTTCAAACAAGGACTATCCGAAATTGCGTGAACAGCAGCAAGAGATCAATCGTTTGAAAGAAGATGTGAACCGGACTAAGCTCGAACTGGAAGAAAAACGGAAAGAGTATGTCGAGACAAAAAATCCGGCGGACAGGGCTGAGCTTCAAACTGAAATTCAACAGTTGTCCAATGAATTGAATGCAAAGGTTCGTGAAATTGCTCAAAAGGAAAGTGCATTGAATTCGGCATTGGATGGAGTAGAGAGTGACAAAGAAGCTTGGAAAAATGTATTGACACGTGAGATTCAGCCAAAATCAAGTGTTTCAACCGGTATTGCTGAGGTTCTTGCTCCGGAAGTTGGAAATGGATTTGAAATTAAAAAGGAAAACCCTACAGAAACACGCGTAATTAAAAAAGTGATTCCGCTTGGATTGAAAGCACCGACAGGATTGGTTTACCGGGTTCAAGTCGGGGCGTTTGCAAAACCGATTCCGGAAGACCTATTCAAGGAGTTCACACCGGTTACAGGTGAAAAATTGGATAATGGGATCACACGCTACCTGGCGGGTTATTTCGGAAATCGCCAAAAGGTACTGGATGCGCAACAAGATATCCGTGCGTTGGGTTATAAGGACGCTTTTGTGGTGGCTTATTGTGATGGGAAACGAATCAGTTTGGCAGAAGCGCGGCAATTGGAAGACCAGGGACTGTGCAAACCGATGCGCCAGGATTCCATCGTAATGGAGGTGATTCAGAATGCAATTGCACAACTTCCTTTGGATACGATTGCAAAATACAAAACGGAACCGAAAGTCTCCGACTATAACAAAGCTCCCGGAGCAGTTACGGCTATCGCAATCGAGGAAATCAAAGGATTGTTCTATACAGTGCAGGTCGGGGTTTATAACCGCCCGGCAACCAAAGAGCAATTGCACGACATCAATCCCTTGGTGACACGTCGTTTGGAAAATGGACAGATCCGCTATTCGACCGGGACTTTCCGTTCGGTGGATGAAGCGCGGCCAAAGAAAGCGGAAGCTGTAGAGAAGGGTGTTTCGGATGCATTTATTACGGCTTACTTCAATGGAGAGCGCATTTCCCTACAGGAAGCCAAAAAACTGTTGACGGAGCGAGGAGAAGCCATTTTGTTCAAGGAGCAGGAATTGCCGAAAGTGTTGGAAACACCGGTTAGTGAACAAGTAGCGAAAGAATATGCGAAGGAAAATCCGGTGATTGAGAAGCCAGTCCGGAACCGGTATGCGCTTGCTTCGAAAGAACAGTATCCCGAATATCCGAGAAAGCTCATGAACCAATTGCGCGTGCAGGGAGATTTCTATTTCGACCAAACCGATTCCCGTATCAAAACACAGGCAGAGGAAGAATTACCACGTTTGGTAAACAACACGGTTTTGTTCGATACCTTGGTTCAGGCGCCGGTTAAAGCATCAGAATCGAATGAACTAAATCGGAAGTTGGTTGTAGGAATATGGGACTTTAAGGAAATTCCGGGGTCGTGGGCAAATTGGTTATTACGCGTGACACTTCCATACGAAGTGAAAGCAGGTTCCTCGACAATCGAGCTTTCGATGAACGTGGATGGAGAAGAGCAGCGGAAACAAGTGGAAGCACTTTTCATAGCACAAGGAGGCCGGATCAAAACGGAATAATTCAAGTCGCCAGGGCGGAAGGTAGCCCGAAAAGTACTAACTTTGTAAAACAAACAGAAGAAATGCAAACGCTTGAACAGAACGAAACAGAGGTACTGGAATTGCTCACAGAGCAAAAGGACTTAATCATATTCAATGACGACTACAATACATTCGATCACGTGATCGAATCATTGATCAAAGTCTGTAAACACGAAGTGGAGCAGGCAGAGCAATGTACGTGGATCATTCACTTTAATGGAAAATGCCAGGTAAAACGCGGAGATTATGAGAAATTAGAACCGATGTGTACTGCGCTGTTAGAAAGAGGAATAAGTGCTGAAATCCAGTAAAAAAAAGGAAAAGACATAAAAAAAGCGCGAAGATTGCTTGCAAAAACAAAAAAAGCACCTATCTTTGCACCCGTCTAACGACAATGGCTTCGTAGCTCAACTGAATAGAGCACTACATTACGGCTGTAGAGGTTTCAGGTTTGAATCCTGACGAGGTCACAAAAAGAAAAAAGCATTTTACGAAAGTAAGATGCTTTTTTCTTTTCCCTCAATACTCACTTTCCCGCTCACACTGAGCTTGAGCTTTTTTCTTTTCAGTATTGAGTGTGAGGATTGAGAGTGAATGAGGTTTGAAGTAAATTACCTAGATCCTCTATCAAAAAAGTTTGACGTTTCCCCGCTCGAGATCACAGAAAGAAAAAGCGAATTAAATATTAATAAGGATTAAAGTATAACTTTCCCGGACTATTGAAACGATATCGCTTATTCAAGAACTAGAATTTTTTCTAAATTCTTTTGGTGTCATACCTGTATGCTTGTGAAACATACGCACGAAATAGGATGAAGTTTCGAAATTGAGTTTAACACTGATTTCTGCAATAGATAAACTGGTGTATTTGAGTAAGTTTTTAGACTCCTGGATTGTCTTATCTAGGATATACTTTTTGGCTGTTGTTCCCAAAACCTCTTTAGCTATTTTATTCAGGTAGTTGGTTGTGATAAATAACTTATCTGCGTAAAATGGAAGATCACGTTTGGTCATGAAATTAGCATCCACCAAACTGGTAAACGACTCAATATACCGGTTTATGATCATGATTTTTTTTGGTTCTGAATTCTTCAAGACTTTCAATTCGCAATTTCCCAGTAGACTTAAAATAAGGTATAACAAAGCCCTTAAAATATCCATGTTGCAATCAGCTAGTTTTAATATCTCAGATCTTAGAGAATTTAAGTGTTGAAGAAGAATTTCAAATTGATCTTCTTTCGCAGTTAATAATGGCGATGGACGGTGAACTTGTAAATAACTAAGATTTCTCAAAAAATACCTATCCAGGAAAAAGGAAAGCAGGAAATCCTCTTCAAAGACCAATGCGTAACCCTCCAATTTCGTGTTTTCCTGCCAACTCCACACTTGCCCCGGAATTGAGCATACAATATTACCCCGCGTTACCAGCATTTCAGAATCGTTAATAACCAATTCTTCATTGCCTGCAGTAATAAATGTCAAGTCAAAATAAGACAGTCTATGAGTTGGGTTTTTATCGATAAATTTCTTGAAATCTTTGATTGCAACCACGTCAATTGGTAAATCGATACCATATTTTTTCCGATAGAAATTATATTGGTGTATTGATTTCATTTAGCAATTGATTTTTATTCTCTAAAAGTAATGTTAATATGGAAACTTGTCCTGAAAAGTGACATTTCTTTCCCTTTAAATTCATAAGTGACCGTTAATAGGTAGATTAATTTTACATGGGAAACCATAGCTTATTATGAAAGAAAAAGAAGCAAAAAAAGTTTGGCATTATAGAAATGATGATGAAAGCCACATGGCAGAGTATATTATAGGGTTGGAACACTCGGCACTTGAAAAGTGGTTTCATGGGGATGTATCTGGCTATGCAAAACTCTGGTCAAAACGCAGCTTCACGTATTTTGATGCTGTGGAAACAAGGCGTATTGATCAGTTTGCAGATATGGTCCCTCTGTTAAATAGGGTTGAAGGACGTTTGATCGCAAGTAACTTTGAGATTCGTGATCCAAGAGTGCAGCTTGGACAAGATATGGCAGTATTAACTTTTCAGCTTTTTGCCCAAACAAACTTAATAGATGTGGACTATAATTGCATTGAGGTGTTTCAGAAAGAGGAAGACAGTGATTGGTATGTTATCCATTCTACCTGGTCAATAATACGTCCCATGGATAAAGATTTTAGTGCCTTCAAAGAAGTTGTTTAATGAATGTAGAAGAATTTAGAGATTTTTGTCTGTCCTTTAAAGGTGCTCACGAGGGAATGCCCTTTGAAGGTTTTTTTCATAATTCCCGGTCAATACTTGTGATGTATGTTAAAAAGAAGATGTTCTGTTTTTTCGATTTGGATAAATTTGATAGTTGTACTATAAAATCCGATTCGGAAAAAATAAACAGTTTAAAAAATGAGTATAGTTCTATAGAAAAACCATTCAATCTAAGTCCCAAATATTGGATCAACGTTGGACTTAATGGCGATGTATCCAATAAGATGCTCAAGTCTCTAGTTGCAGATTCATATCAACTGGTCGTTGAGGGTCTTTCTAAAAAGGAACAAGAAGAATTAAAAAAAAATTAATGTCTGTCATTTGGAACCTGTGGCACGGTTGTATAAAAATCAGTGAAGGCTGCAAAAATTGTTATGTTTTTCGACGGGATGCACTTTATGGGATAGACAGTCGAAATGTCTATAAAACAAAAAGCTATGATCTGCCTATTAAGAAAAAGAGGGATGGAAGTTTTAAGGTGCCTTCAGGGGAGCATTTGTGGACTTGCTTTTCGTCAGATTTTTTCATAGAAAATGCCGATGAATGGAGAGATGACGTGTGGGAAATGATGAGAATAAGACGGGATCTTACTTTTTCCATTGCCACCAAAAGAGTTGAACGAATAGAGAAGTGTTTGCCTGAGGATTGGGGATCTGGCTATGAAAATGTTTCCTTGCTTTGTTCAATAGAAAATCAAAAACAGGCTGATCTACGGTTACCACTCTTCAGGAATGTTCCTATTAAAAACAAATCATTGATATGTGAACCTTTGTTAGGCCCGATTGATCTTATAGAACACCTTGCAGATAATTGGATAGATCAGGTTATTGTTGGCGGAGAGTCGGGAGATAAAGCAAGAATATGCAATTTCGAATGGGTAGAAGGTATTCGGCAAGCTTGCATTAAAAACGAGGTAACTTTCATTTTCAAACAGACAGGAACTCGTTTTATAAAAGATGGCAAAAGTTATAGTATAGCCAGAAAACTACAATCGGCACAAGCCAGAAAGGCAAATCTTAATTTCACTCCACGTAAAGACTGCTGATTACGAAAGAAAATGAATCAAGACTTAGAATTCTAAAAATAAATGGTCTAAATTTTACATATTATGAATAGTGAAAAAACAACAACTACCCAAGCGATCCGTTCATGGCTGGGCATTCCCTACGCTACTGCACAGCGCTTTCGTAGTCCTATTTTGTTGCCTTTTAATCCCAATTTACCTTATGACAAAAAAGGTGTTGCACCATTACAAGCAGGCAACACCAGTTGGCTCGAAGCAGATAGTGGCTTTAGCGAAGATTGTTTAAATCTTAATGTTTGGGCACCCGAAAACATCGACGAACCGCTTCCAGTGGTCGTTTATATTTACGGTGGCGGTTGGATGAGTGGTGCGAATTCACAAACTGTGTCCAATGCCTCTGGTTTGGCAGCAACAGGTCGTGTAATTGGGGTATCCATAAATTATAGATTAGGTGCGTTTGGTGCATTGTCGCTTTCCCAATATGGAGGAGCACTTGCAGAGGCAACAAACCTTTGCCTGCAAGATATGATTACTGCACTCAAATGGGTGCAAACAAACATTGCACACTTTGGTGGCGACCCAAACAATGTTACCATTACTGGACACAGTGCAGGTGCTTTTTCTGCACTTGCTCTACTTGCAGCACCTTCTGCTGATGGATTATTTCATCGTATTGCCGCATTTTCTGGTATGCCATCTCGTCAAGTTCCAGCTTGGAGTGCAGAAGAGCGTGCTATTGAGGTTCTCACCGCACTTGGTATTCAGGATAATCCTGAAGAATTGCTACAAATCGAGGCAAATTTGCTTGCAGAAACAATGAATAATACAATCTATACAGACCCTGGTGTTGGGCACGGTGTGGATAACAATTGCGTTGCTACCGTTGATGATAAAAATCAACCAAATGGTGTACTTATCGACCATCCAATGTCTGTTCTTCAATCCGGACGACATAAGGAAATTGATATTATGTTTAGCAGTACAACTTATGAAACTGGATATTGGGTGCTTTACAAAACCGAAGATTTTGACCCTAAAAGTATCGACAATTTGGTGAAAGAATTTGCTAACCGCAACCGAATTCCACGAAGTCGTGCCAAAAAAATTATTGACGCATACAATGTTGACGGACGTACCCCAGTTGAGATTCGTGGCTTGTTACTTACCGATTATTCGTTTACGTTACCACAAACACGAGGTGCATTGGCGCACGCTGCTGCGGGTGGAAAGGCTTATTTGCTATGTGTTGGTCCTGTTGAAGGCGTTCCTGCCGTTCATGGAACAGAAATGTACGGAATTGTTGGGCAGCAAAGTCCTGATGCAAGCGATGAGCAGATTGTTCGTGATAATTTTGTTCGTGATAGTTTAATTAATTTTGCAACCGGAAACCACGGGCAACTTTGGAAACCTGTAACAACGGAACTCACTGTAAAAGGCATTGGAAACCCGCCTTATGACCCTACCGCCCACGCGGCCGAGGTCCTGCATACCTTCGAGGGGATCGAACGTACCTGATATTTAGAAAAATAAATAGTCACTCCTAGTTACTAGGTGCTAGAATTTTGCCAAACTATGTACTTGTGGTGATTTTTTTACATCGGAAGAGAAAAAAAGCCAGTCCGATAAGGGTTGGCTTTTTTGTTTTCTAACATAAGTAATGGCAAGGCTTTTCAAATACAATGAAGTTAGAATTTTTGTGGTTTAGGGTTAGACTTTTACTCTCAGGGTATATCAGGAACCAATATATGAATTTGAGTAGCAGGAAAAGAGCAATCAAATAGTGAGCTTAAAAACAAAGTAATTCGGACTTTAAAACAAAGTTGTTGTGTTATCGGTGCTCTACATTTGTTTCATCAAAACTTAAATAAAATGGAACAAACAAATTACAATGGGGCATTACAGCAACCAATAGGTTCTGGCTTCAACGCGAAATCAACAACCACTGAAGTAATCAAAGGAATTGATCTTACAAACAAAATTGCAATCGTTACGGGTGGCGATGGAGGTTATGGTTTAGAAATTACCAAGTCCCTGACTTCGGCAGGAGCAACTGTTATCATTCCTGCTAGGGATGTCGAAAAGGCTAAGGAAAATTTACAAGGAATCGCCAATGTCGACGTAGAAACAATGAACTTAACGGAATCCGATTCCATTAACGCTTTTGCGGAAAAGTTTTTGGATTCAAAAAGACCATTGCACATACTTATTAATAATGCAGGTATCATGTGGACACCCTTGCACCGCGATGGAAAAGGAAATGAAGGTCAATTTTCAACGAATCACTTGGGGCATTTTCAATTGACTGCGAAACTTTGGGAAGCATTAAAAAAAGCAAATGGATCAAGAGTCGTTAACGTTTCGTCTTCATCCCATCATTTTTCACCAATTCTCTTTGATGACATAAACTTTAATTCAAGAGAGTATAACAAATTTGAAGCTTATGGCCAGTCGAAAACGGCTAATATCCTTTTTGCCTTGGAATTGGATAAAAGAGGACAACACTATGGCGTTCGTTCTTATGCTTTGCATCCGGGGTTGAGCCTGGAAACGAGTTTGGGAAGACATTTGACTTTCGAAGATTATGTTACATTAGGTATATTGCATCATGACGGGACTCCCAACGCTGAAGCCGAAGCTGCAATGAAAAGTATACAAAAAACGAAGGAGCAAGGAGCTGCAACAGCGGTATGGGCGGCAACAAGCCCTGATCTTCAAAATATTGGGGGAGTATACTTAGAAGATGTTGAGATTGCCCAATACGATGAAGCAAATTATGATAGTATTTCAGCAGCGTATAAAAATCCGGGTGGATTTGCAGGTGTAGCTCCATTTGCATTAAACATGGAAGCTGCACAAAAACTTTGGACATTAAGTGAAGGCTTAACACATACAAAATTTGAGATTTAATCATTGAAACAAATGAGGCTCAGATCAATGAGCCTCATTTGTTTTATCTTTACACAATGCCGGTAAGACAAACCAATAAGAATGCTGAAATCGTATTCACATGTAGTGAAGCGGTTTACCATAACACCGAATTAATTGCGGAAGAACACTCAATTGTTCGGGTGTTGTCGGGTGAATTGAAAGTAATACAGGCGAATAAAACCTATGTTTTTGGAGCAGGTGAAACGCATCTTTTTCCAAGACATCGGCTGGCTACATTAATTACATCCGAAAAAGACGGGCTCCCTTATCAATCCATTATTGTAAGACTGACACAAGATGTTTTGAGGGATTTTTACGAGCAAAAAAAACAGGATATTGCTGTTTTACCTAAATCCGAATATATTATCCCATTGCCTAGCAGCCCTTTACTAGATAGCTTTTTCAGTTCAATGTTGCCTTATTTCAACTTGGAATACAAACTACCGTTGGAGCTTTCCAGATTGAAGATTTATGAAGCTGTTACCGTTTTGCAGTCTATAAATCAGGACATCGACAATATATTATCTGACTTTTCGGAGCCACATAAAATCAACCTTGTTGAATTTATGGAACGCAATTATATGTTCAATATGCCCATAGAAAAATTTGGTTATTTAACGGGGCGAAGTTTAACTACTTTTAAACGGGACTTCAAAAAAGCCTTTAGCACTACACCGCAAAAGTGGCTAACTGAAAAACGTTTAGAACGAGCGTATTATCAACTGACTAAAGAACGCAGAAAACCCATTGACGTTTTCTATGAGGTTGGCTTTGAAAACCTATCCCATTTTTCTTACGCTTTTAAAAAACAATTTGGACAGTCGCCTACTGAACTCGTTGCAACAGCAAGAAATAATACGAGACGCTGAGGATATCGCCAAAAGTTGTGTTCAAGAATTCTGATTCATTTCTTGTTATATCCAGTCGTTATATTTCAAGCAATATTAGAACTTATATTATTCTATCGTTTCAAGTTGCAATACAAGCTCCAAATCTTCCATCAAAAAGTTTGACGTTTCCCCGCTTGAGGTCACAAGGAAAATAAAAGCCTTACTCTCATTGATGAGTAAGGCTTTTTCTTTATAAGTAAGAAAATCAAGATGAAATTTCAAATCTTCTAAAAACCCTTTTAAATAAAGGGTTCTGAAGCTCTCGAAAGTTAGATTCCTTTAGAGGCTAATTCAAAAAGTAATCCTTGTTTTCCTCAGCCCATTGCGATAAAGAAGTCATTTGAACAGGCAATTTTTTTAATACCTCGTTCATCTTGGGACTAAATTTTGGAGGAAATTCAGTTGAGTTTTGAAGACCTTCGTAATAAGAAGCTACACCTGTTGCACCTGCTTCACCAACGAGAGGTGTCAGAATATCTCTAAATTCACTAGCAGGTTGCGTATAGTAATCAATTTTTTCACCGATACCTTTAGAAAATTGCTCGGCAAGGGCATTTCCTTTTAAGTTTTCTAAACCACTGATTTGAAATGTTTCTGCTTTCAGATTGTCATTGTAAATGGCTTCTACTACAAATGCACTCACATCTCTTGACGCAATCCAACCAATAGGCATTGATTCTGGAGTTGGGTAAGCCAATTTTTTTTCATTCTTAACGAAAGGAGCACAAAATGGTCCCATTAGATTCTCCATGTAAATGGTAGGTTCAATGATCACGTAATCCAATCCACTATTCGTTAGGTAATCTTTGATATCGAGTTTCACGTCTTCACCAGGTATCCCGATTTTTTGCGTAGCTAACCAGCCACTTGTGTTCCATACGATTTTCTTTACTTGGTTTGCTTTGGCAGCATCAATAACATTTTTGGCGAATTGTAATCCATCAATAGGATTAGGAAGAGAAACCGGGATTATAAAGGCGATCGCATCTATGTCTTTGGTAATTTCATACATTTTAGTTGCATCACTCATATTTGCCAAAACAGGTTGCGCTCCTGCTCGTTTTAATTTCTCGAAACTTTTTTCAGAACTTGAAGCAGCAATTATTTCCGCTCCCTTTTTTTTACTTTCTGAAATTACGTTGAATTGTTGTGAGCCGTTAGCTCCGAATACTAAAATTTTCATATCATTATTTGAAATTGTTTGTACAAAAGTATTAGAGTACTTACTTTTGTACAAGTACTTACCTTTTGGTTATGTACCTACTTATTGGTTAGAATAATTGAATGTCAATGGAAAAAAAATCGAAAATAATTTCACCTTGTGATGATAAGTGTCCCGTTCGAGCTTCTTTGACTCTTTTAAGTGGTAAATGGACTTTGATGATATTGTTTCAAATCAATGAAGATGTTAAGCGATATGGCGAATTAAAACGAGCTATACCGGGGATCAGTGAGAAAATGTTGATCCAGGAATTGAATATGCTTGTTGCAAATAAATTGGTGAGTAAAAAAGTTTATCCCGAAATCCCGCCAAAAGTTGAATATAGTTTGACAGAATTAGGATTGAAAACCTTACCAGTTGTAGATAAATTGGCTGAATTTGGATTAGAGAATTTAGTGTAATGAGGTTGAGAATGTGAAAACATTAGTAACAATTTTGAATTTAATACTATTGCTAAAGTATTGTTTTATCAATGTTTTCTAGTCTAAGAACTAATTCCAAATCCTCCATCAAAAAGTTTGACGTTTCCCCGCTTGAGGTCACAAAAAGAAAAGAGCGATACGTGAGTGTCGCTCTTTTCTTTTTGCCCTCTTCTCTCACACTCAAACTCACTCTGAAATTTTCGTATATCGCTCTTTTCTTTCAGTGTGAGTGTGAGGATTGAGAGTGGGGAGAATTGTGATAAAAATCTTCGCTATATTCGTCACTAGCTGAGTACAACTAATAATATCTAAATACGATGAGCGAAAAACCAAAATTATACGTTGGCGAAGAAAAGACTTTTATAGTTGGAGAAGATACTTTTGTTGATAGCGTTTTAGAAAACAACTTGGCAGTAATTTTTGAGGACGATCTTGAAACTGGTTACTTTTATGCGGTTGACTGTAATAATGGTCAAGAAATATTAGACGCTTTACATATTTACAATGTTCGGGATGTAAAAGACAAGCATAAACCTTCTGTCGCTAAAATTCTTTGGACCGAGGATTCGACAAAAGCCTTTCTTGTCATTAATGACTATTGCCATGCGGTATTTGACTTTAAAAATAAGGCCGGTTATTGCAGAAATGCATTTCCTGAAAGTAATGGTAATTGGGTGACATCCAAAGATAGAAAGTTGACTGACGAATTATTTAATGAACTTGTAAGTTAACACTAATTCGATTAAAATATTTAAATGATTCAAACTGATTTTGATATTAAAATTCTGCGTCAACACTGGATTAAAGATGATGGAAATGATGATAAGTATGATCTTTGTTCTCACGGTGAAATCTATATCCGAATCGGTGATGAAATCTTGTCGAATAAGGAAACAGGTTCTTGGGCTTTAAGCGCAACGGGACTTTACTTGTTAAGAACGTTGGAAAATGATTATCAAATTGATCAGTTTGGAAGTCAATTCGTCCCTTGTTGTGGTCATTTTTTAATTCCGGATGAAAATGGATTAAATCATGTAGTTATTATAGGTTGCCCAACAGGATTAGACTGGAACATCGAACATTTAGCTGATTCGGTGATCTTTCGATCGCAAAAAGGTGCAGAAGGAAAATTAAGTCTTGAAGAATACAAAACTTTAGTGTTAAATCTAATTTCAGAAATAGAATTATTCTATGGCGATCCGACCGAAAAACATCTTCCAGAAGAACAGTTTGAATTGGATGGATTCAATCAGTTTTGGGCAGAATGGAATGAACTTAAAAATAAATGTTTATAATCTATTCCAAAACCGCTATCAAAAAGTTTATCATTGAGTTAGAGGTAATAATTTATTTTGAATCCAGCTTTCAAGTTGTAATACCAGTTCCAAATCCTCCAGCAGAAATGTAGAACTTTTTTTATAGTGATTATTTAAGATCCAGAAATTTAAAAAAGAGATTATTCTTTATTTCATCAAATTCTTTTGTATTCCGTTCTATCATTCGGTCAGTTCCATTAACACAGCTTAACTCGTATATCCAATTGTCAATTTCTGCCCCTTCGGTGAATTCATAACGAGTAGTTCCTTTTTCATTCGTATACAGACAACAATAATCTCTAGAGACCAATTTTCTAATACCATTCTCAAAAGAATACTCGCTTATACAATACACAATGTCACCATTAGAATGCAGGTATAGTTGAACTTCACGCTTGTCGTCGAAAGAAGAAAATTCAGATAATCCGATGAGTTGGTCTTCACTAAAACTTTTTACCATCAAAAGCTTTCCATAAAAATCATAGAAATACCATTTGCCCGTTTTCTTACCATCTTTAAAGTCACCTTCGATTGCGGTTTGACCATTGAGGTAATTAAACGACCAAGAGCCATTCTGAGGGAAATTAGGAGGAGTGTAATTTTTATCAAAGTCAAGTACTGAAAATGGAACACTAATTTCTTCTCGAACGAGCCAACTACCAACAGGTTTTCCGTTCAACAACTTTCCTTTTATGAGCAAGGTATCCTTAGTCTCTTCAACAGATTCGAATTCTTCCGAGTACTTTTTGCGCTTTGTACAGTTCTCACATTTAACAAGATAGTCTCCAGAATAATTTTCTTTATCGCTGGAAATATGACTATTAAACCATTCCATCTTTTTTGATGGGGTCAAATTACAATTAAAAAAGTAGGTTATTGGAAAATCGTACGGATCAAAATACCAGTAATAATAATTATCATCCACTGGATAATATGGTTGCTGTTCTTTATACGATCTTGTTTTATAAGAGTTATTCCAAAATTCAACATTTGGAGCATTCCAACTGGTCGCGCCAATTTCTTTTATTGAATCAAAAAATAAAATATTTTGGTTGTTCAAATCATTTAACGAGTTAAACTCAAGCACATTACAATTTTTCAATAATGGCATCAATTGTCCGGAATCAAAAAACGGGACTGAACATTTAAAATTTTTCAAGTTTGTAAGATTTATATGTTTGATAAAGTCGATTTTACTGAGATCTATTTTTTCACAGTGATTCGTATTCGATGATGTTTGATATGTATTATTTACAAGGGTATATCCGCTCATTTCAGCTAAGTCGAAATTTCTTACTCTACGGTAATTAAAAATAACTGAATCTGTCTTAGACCTTGTATGTACTGATTCATCAGTAAAATGAATTTCTGTTAGATGAGTGAAATTTAAACCGTTCAAGGGCTTAAAGTAGTTATTGAACATTTTGAGATTTACGAGTGAGTCGGGGTATTTTTCTAACGCTATTGAAAGAAAGTCAAAGTAAAGGTGACTTTTCTTAGATTGAATTTCCTTAATCAATTCTTCCGTTCGTTGAAACCGTTCACTGTTTTTATTTTCTTTGTTGTAAAGTATAACTTTTGATTTCTTAAGCTCTCCTGAAGTGAAATAGACATTATTGGAATCTTTAATATAGTAGGTGAAATGTGCAGTTTTATTACTAATGGAAGTAATGGTCAATCCTCTAAACCTTATATTATTGGAGCCATAGGGAGTGTATTCCACTTGTCCAAAAGAAAGTAAATCGATCAAGGTGAAATAGAAAATTAAGACTAATGTTTTCATGATTTGAAAAGTAACTTTAATTAAGGAGATTTACATCTTTCTGTACAAAACAAGCTAACTACTCATATTAGAATGACCGGTTGTCTATTTTGGTACACTCAATGATTATGTTTTACACTTTATGAATTTCGCAAATTCAACATTTCAAGCTGTAAGACAAGTTCCAGATCTTCCCACAAAAAGTTTGACGTTTCCCGGCTCGAGTTCATTTTTTGAGAGTTATCCTGCGAAATCTTTTGACTACAACAAATACCAATTGAACTACTTTTTGTAAGAAGACGATTAGGAATTTTGCTGTCAAATTAAATTCAAAGAAAATGCAGGATCTGAAAGGAAAAGTAGTAGTTATTACAGGAGCAAGCGCGGGAATTGGTAAAGCCATAGCAAAAAGTTTAGCAGAGCATGGATTGAAAATTGTTTTAGGGGCCAGGAATAGTGAATTACTGGAAAAAGTGGTGGAGGAAATTAAAAGTACAGGTGGGGAAGCTATTTTTAGAAAGACAGACGTGGTTAACAAAGCTGATTTGGTTGATTTGGTCCATGCAGCGGTGATGCATTATGGCAGGTTGGATGTTATTATAAATAATGCCGGTGTTGCACGACTAGGCCGTTTGGATGAATTGGATTTGGATGGCTGGGACGAAATGATTGACAGTAATATCAAAGGAACTTTGTATGGAATGGCAGCAGCAATTCCTGTTTTTAAAGAACAACAATCCGGGCATATTATCAATATTATTTCGACTTCAGGAATAAAGATTGTTCCGTTACAGGGAGTTTATGCGGGGACAAAAAATGCAATTCGGACAATTTCAGAAGCATTCCGCCAGGAATCGGATGGCACAATACGGATTACAGGAATCTCCCCGGGCTATATCAAAACAGATTTTGCGGTTAAAAGTGTCCATACGGAAAGTATGAAAACAGCTGCAGCCAAAGCGGTTGAAGAATTGGCAATAAGTCCGGATGCGATTGTAAATGCGGTCATTTATGCCATCAGTCAACCAAAAGATGTTGAAATTGGAGATATTGTGATCCGTCCGGCAAAACAAAACTGATAAATCAGTAGTTTAGAACATGAAGTATCAGGCAAACATTCATCACATAACAACCATCCCGGAATTGCTTCGGGAAGTGGGGCTTCCGGCTCCACTTCATCCGTTGATTGCATTGGTTGATAACCATGAGGTAAGCCCAGGGATTTTTACAAAAGGACAAAAGATCAGCCTTGATTTTTACAAAATCTCCTTTAAAGCATCCTTCAAAGGAAAAACAAAATACGGACAAGGCCATTATGATTTTGAAGAAGGCGGACTTGCATTTTTGAAACCGAAACAAATTGTATCTGCACCGGAAAACAGGGATGGTTTCGTTGGTTTGGTCTTGTATTTTCATCCCGATTTCATCCGGAATTATCCTTTAGGAAATGCAATCAATCACTATGGTTTTTTCGCGTATGATGTTTCAGAAGCCTTATTGTTATCTGCAGAGGAGAAGGAAATCATCATCCATTTATTTGATTCGATTGCCAGCGAATTAACTACAAATACCGACCATTTTAGCCAGGATATACTGGTGTCGCAAATTGAATTATTATTGAATTACAGCAACCGTTATTACAACCGGCAATTCATTACCGGAAAAACCGTCAATCACGATCTCATCACAACTTTGGATAAGCTGTTGCACAATTATTTTGAAGAAGAAAATAGTCTGAAAAAAGGTTTCCCCTCCGTTACTTATATAAGCTCACAATTAAATGTATCCCAGCGTTATTTGAGTGATATGCTGCGTTCCCTTACAGGATTGAATACGCAACAATATATTCAGAATGCAGTGATAGAAAGAGCGAAAGAGCAATTGTCCAACACCAGTTTATCTGTGTCGGAAATCGCTTATGAATTAGGTTTTGAACATTCACAGTCTTTCAGTAAATTGTTTAAAGCTAAAACGCAACTTTCTCCTTTACAATTCAGACAATCCTTCTAACTGCAATACCAATTCCAAATCCTCCATTGAAAAAATGGCATTTCCCCGCTTGAGGTCACAAAAAATCGAATTACAGTAGTAGTTCAATTTTTCTTTTTTCCTCAATACTAGCTTCTACAACTTGTCCCGACTTTTCACCTGACTGGAAAAACTACCTATATTCGTCCGTAAACAATTCGCCAGAATTTAAGTTGGCAATCCAAAATGGGAACTCTTTATGGTGCGGATAATAATTAAAAAAATGAAATTAATTTTAGTAGTAATCCTATCACTTTCGTTTTTCTCTTCTTGCGTAACTAAAGAAATAAGTGATATGCCCGAAAATATATCGGTTACTTTAAATAGCAACCACTCAATTAAACTATACCACTATGATAGTTTCATTGAGTTAACAGGTGTGTACTGTGATTTTTTTCAGGATTATGAAAGAAATAAGAAATCATATGCTGTTTTAATGGAAAAGCTAAATAAGAAAAAGTGGAAGTTTGATCATATTAGTTTGGAGTATGAGCACTGCATGAACGATTCTATGAATGCTGCATTTCTAACATTGAATAGAGAGGTTTTTGGAACAAAATTAGAATCTGTCACTTTTGAAGATGAAATAATTGTCATAAAATTGAAAAGCATTTCAAATTAGCAGGCAGACAAGGGTTACTATTGGCACAGGTAGAATCTCCTGATTCTTTAATAAGCTATAAAAAGTCCAGCATTTTTGTTGAAGGTTATTCAGATATGACAATGATCATCCTTTAACATTAAGAGCGTCATATTAAAAATCCTTTTTTTTAGCGAACTTGTAAAAAAGTTTAAGATCATGAAGGAAAAAATGAAGCAAAATGCATCTCATAGCGCAGTCTATGGTTTTGGGGTGATCGGTGCAGCAATTTACTACATCTCAGCAGCAACCGGATTCTGGATGGGAGTGCTTGGTTTTCTAAAAGCTTTGGTATGGCCCGTTTTTCTTGTTTATGAAGCCCTGAAAGCGTTACATGCCTGAGGAAAGTCATTTTGAGCCAGGTCTGAGAATATCAAAAAACAGCGTCCAAATCCTCCATAAAAAAGCTTGGCGTTTCCCCGCCCGGGGTCACAAGAAAAAAGCCTTACTTTTTCAGTAAGGCTTTCCTCAAGTTTCTAAAAAGAAATGCACGCAGTGCAATTCCGTTTACCTTTTCGATAGTCTGTCAAAAAGGGTAAATTATTTTTTTTTCGGATCAATGATTGCAGGCTGTGCCTTTGCAGGAACGGCCAATGTGGAGCCTGATTCCTGGTTCAATTGTATTGGCTCTGCGGCAGGAGTATACACACTCTGTTGATTTTTACCTGCCCTGGTTATTGTTCCACGCGAGATCTCAGATTTGGGGAGTGTATCAGATACAACAGCAGATTCGCCCTGTTTCGTTGATGCCTGGCTTTGAGCAAGGACATTTGAATTCCCCCCAAAGTATGCAGCAATAAAAAATAGAATATATTTCATCATGATCGAATTATTGAAAGATGATTTGTGCTGACAACATTCCCTGTCTGATATCACCTGAAGCTCCGCTAACGCTAGCATTACAACTTCCCGTTAGTTGTTGCCAACAACGAAGATCATAGGTATACGTTCCAGCCCCAAGTACTTCGATGGCTTCAAAACTTGGATTTCCATATAAGTTATTCTCATCCAAATCTATCAGGGCATCTCCAAGGTATACTCGTCTGAAACCACCATTGGGTAAAAGGACCCCATTCCGGTAAATTGCAATGTCCGTTCCGCTTACTCCGCCATTTGTGGCGCAATTCGTATACATTCCTGATTCGGCATGTACCAAAACCTTTGCCGTCATTCCTGCAGGAACGGTAACAGTCAGACTCAATCCCGGAATGTTCTGCCAAGTTGTACTTGTTACGACAGACCCCGTACCATATGCAACCAGTATATTATCAAAAAGAGGCGCTGATAATCCGGTAGCACCGATCGGTCCCTGTGGTCCCATTGGTCCTGTTGCACCATCAAGTCCATTGTTTCCTGCCGGTCCCTGTGGTCCCATTGGTCC
>NZ_CAMLDC010000024.1 GCF_946478805.1 uncultured Fluviicola sp.
GGGAAATGTATATATGGAAATGAAGAATTACCAGGGAGCTTTAGATGCGTATTCTCTGGCTGAAAAATTAGGATATGAGCCGTTTTCAAAAGTGATGTTCAATGTAGCTTGTGCCTATTCTCAGTTAAAGAATTTCCCGATGAGCGCCGATTACCTGCAATATGCAGTCCAGGCAGGTTATGTGAATATCGACAATATTGAAAAGGATGAAGATTTGGCAAACCTGAGAGACAAGGAGCCGTATCTGTTCAAGAAAAACCTGGATTTGGCATTGGGCGGTGTTTCGGATATCGAAAATTTATATTGGCTCCAGTTTAAACGAAACTTCGTTCAGGCTTCCTTTCCGATCAATATGAATATGGAGCAGGGAAAAGTGGTTTATGATGACAAAAACCGCATTTCGTATGATTTCGAGCGCTTTGTTGCCGAAATGCGAAATGCACGCTTCTCCAGGGAAGTAAGTAAAGGATTCTACAATTTCGTCCAGGTGGCTGAAAAAGATAATTATGTCGCCCTGATCTATGTGGTGAAGGATGAGTTTAACGGCGAGGATTCACCATTGACTTACCGATTGGTTACCTATACGAAAACAGGTAAGATCATTGATAAAAAGGAAATCGCAGGTAGGGAAGACTACTCTGCATTATTGAAAATGTGCACCATCAATAAAGACCTTTCGTTCATTATTACCAATTACGAAACAACCTTCCAGAAAGATCCGGACGAAGAGGGATATTATGATAATCCGATCGTTTCTAAAAAGAAAATAGATACGGAAAAATACCGCATTGATGCTTCCGGAAAAATTCGTTACCTGGATGGAAAAACAGTTACGGAAGCGGATGCCTAACGCTGGTCAAGCAATCGCTTTACCAAACCACGCCTGATTAGGATTTCAGAAACGATCAGGTTGGGGATCCAACTCATCCAGGAAAGCAAGATGTACAGATCTACCGGGTCCATACTGAAATAGAAGACATTGAACAGATAAGAGTAAAGTCGCAACGAAACTGCCGATAAAGTCAGCGCATAGCTGCGAACCATCCATTTCCCATGGGATTCATACTCCTTTTTCCGGACGAAATAATATGCCAGGAAAGTACATCCCAACCAAAGTATACTCAAGATCACAAAACTCGCCTGTGCCGGGTAACCTCCATTGGCGTAAAATGACATTACCAGTGCTGCAGGACCAGAAATAAGGAGTGTCGTGACCAAATAAATGAATCCGGATGCCCGGTGAATTCCGGTGTATTTATTCAGGATGGTTTTACTGAATTGAAATAAGCCGCTTGTGATGACCAGAATACTGGTGAATACATGGATATAGAAACTGTACCTCCAGTGTTTGATGTGATAAATGAGCTGCTTGGTTTTCAGGAAATCAACTCCCCGGCGCATGTCCAAATAAGGCAGCGACAATAAAAGCAATAAATACGAAGCATACAGAATTCCAATGACGAAAAAGATCCAGGCTGTTTTTTTCATCCAACCGGTTTAGTAGTAATCAGGATAGATCCTCAAACCATCCGGTCCTTCAAAGCTTGGCATCTGATCTTCATCCTTTGTCAATTTGAATTTCATGCTTTGTTGTTTGAACACCTTGTTTTTAGACCATTCGATCACCATGGTTTTTTCGTCAATGAATTTCCAGGAACCCTTGAGAATTTCCTGTTGTTCATTATCTTGTTTTTCAGGATAATAGGTGTAGACCACAATTCCATTGTCTTTAAATTCAACATTTCCGTCATACAAGTTTGCGTTGGAGAACAATTCCATGAAATTATCTTGTGTGATTTCTTCCCCGTTGAACTCATATTTCGAATCGCTTCCCTGTTTGATGGCTTGTTTTTTTAACTTGAATTTCTTGGTGGATATTTTCGGGTCATTGGCTGTCCACATTGCGTCGATACTTCCATCCTTTTTTGAAATAGTCAATACAAAAACGCCGTCAAATTTATTGTCTCCGGGTTCATTGAGCGTCAGTTCGAACGATTCTTTTTTCTGGATCACCGAACCGCTGATATTGCGTTGCAATCCCTTATGAATATTATATCCGATTGCTTTCTTATCGTTCACATAAGTGAGGATTACATTGATGAATCCGTCTCCGAAATCACCGGTATACATTCCACGAAGTGTATCAAAATTTGTTTCGGGAAACCATTCTTCACGTTCCATCGAATCTTTGGTACTTTTTTCCTCGGTTGCCGTCGTTTTGATCTCCGTATCGGAAGAGCAGGAAGTCGTTAGTAATAAACCCGTTATTCCAATAAATAGCGCGAAAGTTGTTTTCATAAAGCGATTATTTCGTAGCTAAAAATAACCTTTTTGACTTAATTTGAAGAAATGTATTTCAATTGCTTGAATTGCTCCCTGTTCAGAGCGGGATATCTCGATTTAAAACCTTATTTTTGGACTTTCGAAGAAAATTTATGGAATACAACACCACGAGACCGAAGTTATTACTTCCGGAGTATGGTAGAAACGTACAAGAAATGATTTCTCATGCTATGGAAATCGCAGATCGCGATGAACGCAACAAAGCAACTAGAGCAATTATTGAGGTAATGGGGCAATTGAATCCGCATTTGCGTGATGTGGATGATTTCAGGCACAAGTTATGGACGCATTTGTTCGTCATGTCCGATTTCAAACTGGAGGTGGATTCACCTTACGAGATTCCCAAACCGGAAACACTTACAAGCAAACCGGATGTGATGCCTTATCCGAAAGGAAAGATCAAGTTCGGTCATTACGGGAAATATACCCAGGAGATTTTAAGGGACTCAAAAAATATCACGGCTACAGATGAACGTGATTATTTGAAGATCACCATGGCGAATTTCATGAAAAAGCAGTACTTGGCTTATAACAATGATGCGGTGGAAAATCACGTGATTGCAAATCAGTTGAGAGACCTATCCCAGGGAGAATTGATCCTTGAAAATCCGGATGAATTGATGAATACGAACCTGATATTGAAATCATTCGGAATTCAACCCAATAAACGTCCGAAGAAGAATCAGAAAAATCAGAAGAACTTTAAAGGGAAAAATCAAAACCAAAATCGTAACAAGAATTAAGTATGTCATCTTTTGAAATTTACGGAGGAAAGAAGCTAAAGGGCGAATTGACTGTTCAAGGCGCAAAAAATGAGGCTTTACAAGTTTTATGTGCTCCTTTGCTGACTTCTGAAAAAGTCACTATTTCAAATATCCCGGATATCGTTGATGTGAATAAGTTGATTGACTTGTTACAGATAATGGGAGTGAAGATTGAAAAGGTGGAACGTGGTACTTACGTTTTTCAAGCAAAAGATATTGATTTAGCTTACCTGGAGACGGAAGATTTCAAAAAAAGAGCAGGATCTTTAAGAGGTTCGATCATGATTGTAGGTCCGCTTTTGGCCCGCTTCGGAAAAGGATTCATTCCGAAACCCGGGGGAGATAAGATCGGTCGTAGAAGATTGGATACACATTTCGATGGTTTTGCCCTGCTTGGCGCGAAATTCAATTACGATGCAGGCGAGCATTTCTATTCGATTGAAGCAAAAAAATTAAAAGGGACATACATCCATTTGGATGAAGCTTCTGTGACCGGAACAGCAAACATCATCATGGCTGCAGTTCTGGCAGAAGGAACGACCACATTTTATAACGCTGCCTGTGAACCGTACATCCAGCAATTGTGTAAAATGTTGAATTCTATGGGAGCAAAGATCTCAGGAATCAGCTCCAACTTACTGACGATTGAAGGAGTGAAGGAATTGGGAGGTTGTTATCACCGTATTTTGCCGGATATGATCGAGATCGGAAGTTTCATCGGTTTAGCTGCAATGACTCAATCGGAGATTACCATCAAGGATGTAAGTTGGGAGAACCTCGGTGTGATTCCGAATACATTCAAAAGACTGGGAATTAAATTGGAAAGAAGAGGTGATGATATTTACGTTCCTGCCCAGGATTCCTATGAAATAGATACATTTATTGACGGATCTATCTTAACGATTTACGATGCGCCATGGCCCGGATTCACTCCGGATTTGTTGTCAATTATTTTGGTAGTGGCAACTCAGGCGAAAGGAAGCGTGTTGATTCACCAGAAAATGTTTGAGTCGCGTCTATTCTTTACGGATAAATTGATCGATATGGGAGCGCAGATTATTTTGTGTGACCCGCATAGAGCTACTGTTATCGGATTGGGAAGACAGCATAATTTGCGTGGCATCCAGATGACATCCCCGGATATCCGTGCAGGAGTTTCCTTATTGATTGCAGCTCTTTCGGCAGAAGGAAAAAGTGTGATACATAATATTGAACAAATTGACAGAGGTTATCAGGATATCGATATTCGCTTGCGAAATCTGGGTGCTGATATTCGTCGTGTAAACTAAATACAGATGAAAAATTCGATTATAATTCTTTCAACCTTATTCCTGGTAGGTGTCGGGTTGTCTTCTTTTAAAACGGTTAAAAGTGCACCTGGTGTCGGTTCTACAGCTCCGGAAATTGCCTTGAAAGGTGTTGATGGAAAAACCGTGAAACTTTCTTCCCTGAAAGGCAAGATGGTTTTGATTGATTTTTGGGCTTCCTGGTGTGGACCGTGCAGAAAAGAAAACCCGAATGTAGTGGAGGCTTATGGAAAGTATAAAAACACGAAATTCAATAATGCAAAGGGATTTGAAGTGTTTTCGGTTTCTTTGGACCGCGACGAAGCAAAATGGAAAGAAGCAATCAAAGCAGATGGTTTGGTTTGGAAAAGTCATGTTTGGGATAAAGCGAACGAGGCTGGAAGAGCTTATAATGTGCAATTCATCCCAAGTGCATTTTTAGTGGATGGTGAAGGGAAAATTGTCGCTTCCGGCGAATCTTTAAGAGGACTCGGATTGCACGTGGAATTGGATAAACACAAAAAATAACCGGTTTTCAAATCCAAATCAGGCGAATCGACGTAACTGATTCAAAACGATTGAACATGAAAAATTATTTGATTATTTGTAGTTTACTCTTTGGATTCGTTGCTTGTTCTCAAGAACCTGCAAAGTCGGATTCCACGACTTCAAAAAAAGAAACAAAGTATAATAAGTTAACTGCCCAGGAACAGAGCGTAATCATTGGTAAGAATACAGATCGCGCTTTTACGGGAGATTATTATCAGAAAACGGACAAGGGAGTCTATGTTTGCAGACAATGTAACAATCCGCTTTACCGTTCTGATGACAAGTTTGAATCTCATTGCGGTTGGCCAAGTTTTGATGACGAAATCAAAGGTTCGGTTATTAAAGTTCCGGATGCGGATGGAATGAGAACGGAAATTATCTGTGCAAACTGCAAGGGACATCTGGGACACGTATTTACTGGTGAAGGTTTTACAGATAAGGATACCAGGCATTGTGTCAATACCAGCTCCATCCAGTTTTATCCGTCCAAGGATCTGGATAAGCTTCCGAAAGTGATTAAATAGATCCGATAAGAAATATTGAAAAGTCTTTCACTTTAGTGGAGGACTTTTTTGTTACTTCGGAATTTTCAAGCTCTGTCCAACGCGGATAATATAAGATCTCAAGTTGTTCGCTTTCGCAATCCTTGACACAGTGGTGTTGTGTTTTTGAGCTATTTGCGACAAGGTATCTCCCGATCTTACCGTATACCTTTTGTAACTTACCGCAGGAGTCGTCGGTGTTGTGACCAATACGCAAAGCCTTTCAGCTTCTTTTTGAACCACTTCTGCAAGGGTTACAGTATTTCCGATTTGCGGATCGTAGTATTTATAGAAATGCTGTTGGATGTTTATCATGTTTGTCACTGTGTCCAATTTTACACTGTTCCAATCGTAGCATTGCAGCACATTATCATTAAATTCCAATTGTTTGACCGGAACTAAAGTTGAATGCAATCGATGCATTCGCGGACATTGCTTTTGAACCGCCGCTAATCCACCACCTGCCGAACCACGGCTGTCGACATGCATGTAACATCTTCCGTCTAAGCTTGGGCCAACTACTGCTGTCCAATGAACAGTCAGGGTTGTCGGGTCAATTTGAATGTATAATTTCTTCAGATCGGAATTAAATCCGTTACTGCGAATTTCTGCTAGCCCTGCGTTGATCTTATCATTTAAAGCACCTCCGAACCCATCCATTCTTCTGCGGTTGAATGAATGCAAGGCATCGTAGGTATAACGCTGTCCAAGTGCAGTGTATGAATCTGTAATCATCAGATCATTCTCTCCAAGCTGGATGGTATCCGGATTGTATTTCTGAAATTCGGGAACTTCGAGTATTTTTCTTGATCGAACCGGAACATAAGTGGAATCAATAGATTCAACTTCCAAATCACCATCCGATTGAGCATAAAGCGTCTGACTACTAATTAGAATACTTAGAAAAATGAATTTGATACGAATCACTTTTTGTTGTTTTATTTGTATTTAACGCACCTAAATTTAACAAGTTACATCGGTATTTAAAAATAAAATAGCTGAATATGCGAATAAACCCGATAAAAAGCTCAGATTACAATCAATTATTGAGATCAATTTCAGCTGAATAAACTATGTTCAGACAGCTTGTTTTCTTATGTTAAATACTGTCTCATTAAAACTGGATGCCTCCTTTTGGAGTGGGAGGCTGCTTGAAGGCTGCAATGAGAATAAGGCATTTTTGCTTACTTTTTTTGCCTTGGAAAAAAGTAAGATATGCCTAACTTTGAATCATGCAAGATTTGAAAGAAATCACTACAACTTGGGTCCATCAGTTACGTGATCTTTATTCCGAAAGAGAAACACGGAATATTTTGCTCCTTGTTTTGGAAGATGTCTTTGGATTCAATCGATCGGCATTATTGGTTTCTAAAGAAGTGAATCTGTCGGAAGAGCAATTAGAAAGATTGGCACAAATTTCTTCCCGCTTAAAAAGTGGAGAGCCATACCAGTACATTGTCGGGTTTACTTATTTTGATGAATTGAAAATCCAGGTGGGACGCGGAGTTTTGATTCCCCGACCTGAAACGGAAGAATTGGTTTCCTGGATTGATGAAACAGTTCCGACCGGGAGGAACCTGAAAGTGGAGGATTGGTGCACCGGTTCTGGATGCATCGCCTTGGCAATTAAGAATCGGAATCCGGGTTTTGAAGTGATCGGTTACGATATTTCAGAAGAAGCACTTGAAATTGCCCGATTGAACGCAAAAGAACTGAATTTGAACCTTGTATTTCAAATGAATAATGCCTTGGAGCCTCAAACAAATGGAAAAGTGGATATCATTGTTTCAAATCCGCCGTACATTCCTTGGAAGGAAAGAGAACAAATGCATCAGAATGTGACTGAATTTGAACCCGATCTGGCTCTATTTGTTCCGAATGAAGATCCTTTGCTTTTTTATCGGAATATTGCAGAATACGCAACCGGGAACTTGAACGAGGGCGGATATCTCTTTTTTGAATTGCATGAAGATTTTGGACTGGAAACAAAAGCTTTGCTTGAAAACCTGGGCTTCTATTCAATTGAAATCAAAGAAGACCTTCAGGGAAAGAACCGAATGCTGAAAGCAGTATGGAAGATGCAGACCAATCAATGATTTTTGTACCTTTAAATTAAACACCATACACACATGTCTGATAAACCAATCATCAAAGAATATTCCAACGGAGAAGTTACTGTTATATGGAAACCTGAAAGTTGTATCCACTCTACTGTTTGCTGGAAAAAGGCAACCGGGCTTCCGGATGTTTTTCAACCCAATACCAAGCCTTGGATCAAATTGGAAGGTGGAACAACAGAAGAAATCATCAGGCAGGTTGACAAATGTCCAAGCGGAGCATTGAGTTATCGTTTGAAAGATGATCGGAATGAAATTGTTTCGACAAATATTGTGGAGGCTTTACCGAACGGCCCCTTGTTGGTTTATGGAAACATCACCGTAAAACATGCCGGCTCGGAAGAAGTGAAGGAAAGCAAAGTTACCGCGTTTTGCAGATGTGGCGCTTCTTCCAATAAACCTTATTGCGATGGAACGCATGTCAAAATTAACTTTTCTGATTAGCAAACGGAGTTTCCAAGGGTTGGATGTAATTCCGCAATATTACGTCTTGCTTTAAAACTTTTTATTTAATTCTAATGAAACATTCTTTTGATTGGAGTTGTTTTTCTTGAATAAAAATCTCATTTGTATCAATTATATATCGGGCGTAATATTGCGGAATTACGTCGGTTTTTAGTTTGGATTTCCATTTTGTCTCAATAGCTGTTATCTTTGCATTCCAGTTCTAAAATGACATGTCAGAAGCAATTTCAAAAATCATTTCCTTTCATTCAGACGTGTCGCAAATTTCCCGTCCCGAAAAATTCACTTTTCCATTTTATTACGACCCGCATCCATTAGCTTTATTGGCCATTGATCAATTGCAGGAGTATTTATCGACCCAAACAGAGCTGAACCATAATTTTGGACTGGACAGTGAACAGGATGGTCTGATCATTGGAAAAATGTTCGGTGTCCTGGTAGTGGAGGATAAAGAGGGGGAATTGGGCTTTCTCACTGCTTTTTCAGGAAAGTTGGCTGATTCGAACGATCATGATTATTTCGTTCCTCCTGTTTTCGATATACTTGATTCCGAAGGATTCTTCAGAAAGGAAGAGATTGTTATCAATGATATGACCATTGAAATTGCGGAACTGGAAAAGAATGAAGACTATCTGAAAACGAAGAATGAATTGGAACAGGTTGTCATTGCCTACCGGGAAGAGCTCCAGAAATACAAGAAAGAAATAAAGGCTGCAAAAGCGGAACGAAAACAAACGCGGGAAAATTCAAAAAACCTCAGTCCATCCGATTTGGAAGCGCTTTTGGAAGATTTGAGGAAACAATCGATCCGCGAGCAGTACTTTTTGAAGGATTTTACGGATGCACACAAGAAAAAGATTGAAGCTTTAACTGAAGCTGTTGAGGCATTTGAAAATCAGCTTTTCAATTTGAAGGAGAAACGGAAGAATATGTCGAACACCTTACAGGGTGAGATATTCGATTCTTATTATTTCCTGAATTCCAAAAAAGAAAAAAGGAGTCTTCAAAGCATTTTCCAAAATACTATCGATCACAAACCACCGGCAGGAGCAGGTGAATGCGCCGCACCAAAGTTGTTGCAATTTGCATTTGAAAACGACTTGAAACCGGTTTGTTTGGGTGAATTCTGGTGGGGAGCATCTCCAAAATCCGAAGTGCGTGTTCACAAACAGGTTTATCCTGCTTGCAGGGGTAAATGCGAGCCCATTCTCGGGCACATGCTTGAAGGGGTTGAACAGGATGAAAATCCAATGCTCCAGAACCCGGCTGAGGACAAAGAGTTGAAAATTGTTTTTGAAGATGAGTATATAGTGGTAGTCAACAAACCTGCCGAATTTCTTTCCGTTCCGGGGAAAACGATCTCGGATTCGGTGTATACCCGCATGAAAGAGAAATATCCGGAAGCGACCGGACCATTGATTGTACATCGTTTGGATATGTCCACTTCGGGAATTATTTTGCTTGCAAAAGATAAGAATGTACATAAACACCTTCAGAAACAATTTATCAAGCGCAACGTGCAAAAACGCTATGTTGCTTTGCTGGACGGATTGGTTAAAGATGATACCGGGACGATTGATTTGCCTTTGAGGGTTGATTTGGATGACCGGCCGCGTCAGTTGGTTTGTTATGATCACGGAAAACGCGCAGTGACAAAATGGGAAGTGGTGGAACGGAAAAACAACCAGACTCTGATCTATTTTTACCCGATTACGGGAAGAACGCACCAATTGCGGGTGCATGCGGCTCATTCCTTGGGTCTGAATGCGCCGATTATCGGCGACGATTTGTACGGTAAGAAAGAAACAAGGCTTCATCTGCACGCTCAATTCCTGCAATTCACCCATCCGGTTACTAAAGAAGCGATAAAAATCAAAGTGGAAGCGGATTTCGCTTGAATTACTCTTCCTCCGTTAGGTAGGAATACGATATTTTCAGTCTTTTTAAAATTGAGGTTTAATAGAAATTAGCAACCTTTATTAGTCCTCTTGCGTCAATGATTCGTATTTTTCTTCCTTGTGTCTCAATAAATTTTTCCACTTTGAAATCATGAAGTAATCTAACCAATGTCTCAACGGCAATCCCAACAAAATTGGCTAAATCCTCTCGTGACAAGTTTATTTCAACCACTTTGTCGTCTTCTCTATTCGTCTTATACTTATCCTTCATGATAAGTAGACACAAGGCAAGTCTTTCCCTTACTGTTTTATGTGTAAATGAAGTAATTCCATTGATTAACACATTGAACTCATGACTAAGGTTAACAAGCATTTTTTTTGATAAAACATTGGAACTTTCCAAGATGGCTGAAAAATCACTTTTCGTGATAAAACCAATAATGGAGTCTTCTAGTGCAGCAGCCGAATCTGAATAGGGTTCATCCGCCAGTAAAGCCGCGTGACCAAGTAATTCTCCGACTCCGCAGATGTAAATGATCTGTTCTTTACCGTTTCTATCTGTCTTAAATTTTTTGACTTTTCCTTCCTTCAGAAAAAATAAACCATTTGGTCTGCTTCCTTCGTTAAAAATTGATTGTCCTTTTTTCAATTTGGAATCAATTGTACGTTCTTCTAAATAAGTCAATTCATCTTCTGGAAGCCCTTCAAATACCGAATTACTCCTGAAATGAAATTTGTCTATTGGAAATTTTAATGGCATTAATATAAATTCAGATTAGGTGCGAATTTAATCATTCTGGACAATGGTTTTTTGAAGAACAATAAAATTGATTTGAATCAATTTTATTGTTGATCCAAATCAAAGGATGGGAATCTTGACCAGTGTAAATTTGCCTGATTCAAAAATTCATTAATAATCAAAACTTATTACCGGAAAATGGGTTGGTCAATAATCTAATTGGTTTTGTCACTTCTGAATTGTTGCGGACTATGCTCCTTTTGCTTTTGAATCTGGGGATGCAAAAGACACTTTATTAAGTCGTACATATGAGGGAGTTAAAAAAATCAGCGCATTATTTTATTGAGTTTTGGCAATACCTGATCATCCTTGTTCTAATGATTTTGGCAGCTGTTTATCCTTAATTTTTATTTCTTTAAAAATATCACAAATGAACTTATTAGAAAAATTACAAACTAGACTTGGTCCGTTGGGAGATCACGCTCACTATTCACATGGCTATTATACATATCCTCGTCTTGAAGGAGAGATAAGTAATAAAATGCACTTCAATGGTTCTGAAAAACTGGTTTGGAGCTTGAATAATTATTTGGGGTTAGCAAACCATCCGGAAGTTCGGGAAGCCGACAATGAGGGAACAAGGCTTTTCGGTCTCGCTTATCCAATGGGTGCCAGAATGATGAGTGGAAATAGCAATTTACACGAAGAGTTCGAAAAAAATGCTGCTCAATATGTTCAAAAAGAAGATGCTTTTTTGCTGAATTACGGTTACCAGGGAATGCTATCGATCATTGACTGCATTGTTGATCGAAATGATGTAATTGTTTATGATGCAGAGTCTCACGCATGCATAATTGATGGAATGAGGCTCCATTTGGGAAAACGTTTCGTGTTTAAACACAATAATATTGATGATTGTAAAAAGCAACTGGAACGTGCTGCAGCCCTGACAAAGAAAACAAATGGAAGTATCTTGTTAATTACTGAAGGAGTCTTCGGTATGAGCGGTGATCAAGGAAAATTGAAAGAAATCGCAGAACTAAAGAAAGAATTTCAATTTACATTGTTGGTGGATGATGCACACGGAATCGGCTGTATGGGTGCAACCGGTGCCGGTACCGGAGAAGAACAAGGTGTCCAAAAGGATATTGACATTTACTTTGCAACATTCGCAAAATCTTTTGCTGGAATAGGTGCTTTTGTGGCAAGTACAAAAGAGGTGATACTTTATTTGAAATACAATATGCGGTCACAGATTTATGCCAAGGCTTTACCAATGCCAATGGTTTTTGGTGCGTTAAAAAGATTGGAATTAATGCAGAGTAAACCTGAATTAAGGGAACAGCTTTGGAAAATAACACATGCTTTGCAAGGAGGATTGACAGATGCCGGATTCGATATTGGGAACACCAATTCCCCGGTTACTCCCGTTTATTTGAACGGAACAATTTCCGAGGCAACACAGCTTGTTCAGGATTTGCGTGAAAATTATAATGTTTTCTGCTCAATGGTTGTCTATCCGGTTGTGCCGAAAGGAACAATAATATTGAGACTTATTCCTACGGCGATTCATACAATGGACGATGTAAATTACACGATTACTGTCTTTAAGTCAATCCGTGAGAATTTGGTTAAAGGTAAATATCAAATATCAAAATAATATGTCAGAAGAATTGAAAAAATGTCCGAGTTGTAATTCTCCATACGGATATTCAATGGGAAATGAATTATTTGTTTGTCCGGAATGCACCTTTGAATGGATTCCAAAAGAAGAAACACCGGAGGATGAAACATTGATAAAAGATGCAAATGGCAATATCCTACAAGATGGTGATACCGTAATCGTTGTAAAAGATTTACCGGTGAAAGGTGCTCCCAAGCCTATAAAAGCGGGCACAAAAGTGAAAAACATCCGTTTAACCGATGGTGACCATAATATCGATTGTAAAATTGATGGTTTTGGTGCGATGTCGTTAAAATCCGAGTTTGTAAAAAAAGGATAAGCTTAACAAGCATTTCTGCCCCTAAATAAAACTTGTTTAAGGAGATTTAAGGCCTTGGATATAAATTCAGCTTGTTTGTGAATTGAATCATTTTTGGTCAATGGTTTTTCATGAATAATAATTGATTTGAATCAATTTTTCCTTTGATTCAAATCAAAGGAAAGAAATTTCGGCCAGTGTAAATTTGTCGGATTCAAAAAAAAGTTGGGGTAATTATACCGAAGAATTCAATTATGGAAATAGGAGCTGAAGTCCAAGTGGGGGACTTAAACATCCCATTATTACAGACAGTTAAAAAGGTGCATTTCAATTTACCTGTTACACAATTAGTTGAGGAAAGTTTAAACCGTAAACAAGGTGTTTTGACAAGTACAGGAGCGCTGGCTTGTGATACGGGAGAATTTACAGGACGATCACCCAAAGACAAGTATATTGTTAAAGACTCGAAAACTCAAGATACTGTTTGGTGGGGAGAAGTTAACCAACCGTTCAATGGTGATGATTTTCAAGTTTTATATAATCGGGTAATTGAACATCTGAAATACAAAGAGATTTTTGTTCGGGATGTTTTTGCTTGCACATCCCCCAAATACAGGATGAGTGTTCGGGTAGTTACGGAATCTCCCTGGCAAAATTTATTTGTCAACAATTTGTTTATCCGGCCAAATAAAGAGGAACTGGCTAATTTCAATTACGAATGGCTTGTGATGTCTGTTCCGAGTTTCCGGGCAAATCCTGAAATTGATAAAACGCGTCAACATAATTTTACGATTATTGACTTTACGCGAAAAATCATCCTTATCGGGGGAAGCGGTTATACAGGAGAAATCAAAAAAGGGATTTTTACTGTTTTGAATTATATTCTCCCGCAAGAAAAGGGAGTGCTTTCCATGCATTGTTCTGCCAATATTGGTAAAAAAGGAGATACTTCAATCTTTTTTGGTTTATCCGGAACCGGAAAAACTACCTTATCAGCAGATCCTTCTAGAATGCTTATTGGTGATGATGAACATGGATGGGATGATGTCTCAGTCTTTAATATCGAAGGCGGATGTTATGCAAAGTGTGTCAATTTAACGAAAGAAAGAGAACCTCAGATTTTCAATGCAATTCGAAGTGGGGTATTACTTGAGAATGTCAATTTTATTTCAGACACCTTAGATGTTGATTATTCAAACACAGAAAAAACTGAAAATACGCGTGCTGCTTATCCGATCGAATATATTGACAATTCAGTTAAGCCTTCAATTGGAGGGATTCCAAAAAACATTTTCTTTTTGACTTGTGATGCCTTTGGTGTTTTACCTCCAATTTCACTACTGACTCAGGAACAGGCAATGTATCATTTTATTTCCGGGTATACTGCTAAAGTCGCTGGAACAGAAACAGGGATAACAGAACCCCAAAGTACGTTTTCAGCCTGCTTCGGAAAACCTTTTCTACCATTACACCCAATGAAGTATGCTCAGATGCTCGGGGAAAAACTAAGTTCGACAAAAGCAAAGGTTTGGCTGATAAATACGGGATGGACGGGAGGTTCTTACGGCGTAGGCGAACGAATCAATTTGAAATACACACGCGCTATGATTTCTGCTGCATTGAATGGTGATTTGGATTCGGTAGAATATATTACGCATCCTGTCTTTGGATTAAAAATGCCTGTTCAGTGTCCGGAAGTCCCATCGGAAATTTTGGATCCGAAAGGCACTTGGAATGATAAACTTGCTTACGATAAGCAAGCGATTTCCCTGGCAGATAAGTTTATCTCAAATTTTATTGGCTACAGCGACCAAACCTCAGAAGAGATTCTTAAAGGACAACCTACACTTGAAGAAAATAACTAAATAATAGTGCTATGAAATTTCCGAATGATATTTTTTATACTCAAGATCATGAATGGATAAAGTTTTCCGATGGATTTGCAATTGTTGGAATTACTGATTTTGCCCAAAAGGAATTGGGTGATATTGTATTTGTAGATATTGAGTCGGTTGGGCAAAAATTAGATGAGAATAGTGTTTTTGGTACTATTGAGGCGGTTAAGACCGTGTCGGACTTATTCTTACCAATCAACGCTGAAGTATTAGAAATTAATCCGGCTATTATCTATTCTCCGGAATTGATAAATTCCGAACCCTACGATAGAGGTTGGATAGTTAAAATTAAACCCTTGAATGCTGAAGATCGAACAAATTTGTTGTCGAATGAAGAATATCAGGCGTTGATCGGGTAGAAATTATTTCCTATGAGTACTAAAGATTTGGCAAACCTTCGAAAACAAATCATTTCAGACTGTGTAAAACGTTTAAATCGATTAGGATTCAAAAATGTAAATGAGCAAAACATCTTTGAAGATGAAGTCTACAAGGTGTATTTTTTAAGAATTCTATTGGGAAATTTAGGAAGGAATGCCAGTCATGACTCATTGATTAAAGAAATGATACTGGAGATAGCTCAGTGAATAAAATAATTTGATAAATATGAACACTACAAAACGATTTCTAAGTTATCTTTTTCCGGTTACAATTGAAAAAAGAACAGGATCTTATTTGCCGATAATAGAAGTCAATTTGAGAAATGGAAAATACATACTTGATGGAGACAGCGTAAATTATTCTTTCGGATCGTTACATGATCTATTTCTCCAAACCCTTACTCAATTTAAGATCAAGGAAAGACCAATAAAAAATGTGCTGATATTGGGATTTGGAGCTGGGAGTATTGCTCAGATTCTACGGAAAGAATTCCAAATGAATTGCTTCATCACAGGTGTTGAGGTCGATTCGGTAATGTTGGAATTGGCAAACAAATATTTTAATTTATCAAATTATAAAAACATAGAAATTGTTTGTGAAGATGCTGACGAGTTCATTCATCAGGATAATAATATGTATGATTTGATCATTGTTGATTTGTTTGTTGAAAGACGAGTGCCGAAAAAGTTTATGAAATCTGAATTCCTTTACGAGATAAAGTATCATCTAAGTCCAAATGGTTTTCTTTTTTTTAATCGCTTAAATGAAAATGCTTTTCAACAAGAGGAAACCAAAAACCTTATAAATACAATGAATACTGTAATGAATGGGACAACCCAAATGGTTAACTTTCATCAGAATGAAATAGACAATGTCATCTTGGTTCATCAAAATAGATTTTCCCGGGAAAAAGAAGAGAATTTTATTAAAGAAATGGAATTTTCAATATTTTGATGTAGGAATGGATAACTGATTAAAAAGGACTAAAATGTAGCGTGTCCTGCATCTCAGATGTCCAAAATGTAATTGGATTAATAGTTTTGGTTACTACAACGGGTGATGTATTTCTTCTCAATTTAGTTCTAAGCGTTGCCTGTTTTGTTAGCCGGGAAGACGTCATCACCCGAACCATCTAAATTTCATTTAAAAATATCCCCTCTTAAGTCGTCTCTTAACAAGGAAGCTTTTTCAACTCGTAATTCAGCATTCGTTGGCGAAAGCCTCTGGCTTGTACTGGTAAAATCTACAATTTGGAATTATCATAAATCACTTTCGAACTAATTAGCCATGGCTGAGTGTGATTTGCTCTTTAAAAGCTAGCGCTTCTCCTAAATCATTTTTCGCTCTAACGTTTGTCATGATTTAGTCTTCAAAAGCAAAGCTTTTTCTTATTTTTGATTACCGAAATTTTCTGTATGAATACAACTGAAGCGCAAAAAAGAATAGAGCAACTGACAGAAGAGTTGACTCAGCATAATTACAATTATTATGTGGAGAGCAATCCCACTATTTCTGATTATGAATTCGATTTGTTGCTGAAAGAACTTCAGGACCTGGAGACCCGGTTTCCGGAACTTGCTTCGGACTTGAGCCCTACAAAACGTGTAGGTGGAGATATTACAAAGAAATTTGCAACGGTTGTCCATAAATTTCCCATGCTCTCGTTATCCAATTCTTACTCGGAAGAGGAAATTGTGGATTGGGAACAGCGCTTGAAGAAAATGGCTACAGGACCGATTGAATATGTATGTGAACTAAAATACGACGGAGTAGCAATCGGAATTCGCTATGTAAACGGAAAATTTTCCAGGGCAGTGACACGTGGCGATGGAACACAAGGCGAGGATATCTCTGCAAACGTGAAGACTATTCGAACGGTTCCATTGACATTGAAAGGAGATTATCCGGATGATTTCGAGGTTCGCGGTGAAATCTTTTTCCCGAGAGCAAATTTTGAAGCAATGAACAGACAACGGGAAGAACTGGGAGAACCGGTTTTTGCAAATCCACGAAACTCGGCTTCTGGAACTTTGAAATCACAAGATTCGAAAGTGGTTGCGGAACGGGGATTGGATTGTTTTTTATATGGTGTTTATGGGGATGATTTACCGATGGAATCTCACCTGGAAAGTGTTCAAAAAGCGCAGGAATGGGGTTTTAAATCGCCGCAGGAGAAAAACAAATACATCGCAAAGACTTCCACGATTGATGGAATCATGGATTTCATTCACTATTGGGATAAGGAACGCTACAATTTGCCTTTCGATATCGATGGAATTGTAATCAAGGTAAATAATTTCGACCAGCAAGCCGACCTGGGTTTTACCGCAAAATCTCCGCGTTGGGCAATTGCATATAAATTCAAGGCAGAGCGTGTTTCTACCAACTTGGAAGAAGTGACTTACCAGGTTGGAAGAACAGGGGCGATCACACCGGTTGCAAACCTGAAACCGGTTTTGTTGGGAGGAACGGTAGTAAAAAGAGCTTCGCTGCACAATGCAGACCAGATCGAAAAATTGGATTTGTACCTGGGAGATGAGGTTTTTGTAGAAAAAGGCGGGGAAATCATCCCGAAAATTGTAGGGGTAAATACGAGTTCCCGAGAATCGACCGCAGAAAAAGTGATTTTCATTGAACATTGCCCCGAATGTGGTTCCGAATTACATAGAAGAGAAGGAGAGGCGCAACACTATTGTTTGAATGACTTGGTTTGTCCACCACAGGTAAAAGGGCGGATGGAGCACTTCATTTCCCGGAAGGCGATGAACATTGATGGCTTGGGAGCTGAAACCATCGATTTGCTTTACAAGAAAGGGCTGGCGACAAGTATAGCTGATTTATACGACCTGACTTTTGACCAGGTCGTCAATTTGGATCGTATGGCGGACAAATCTGCAAACAACCTGATCTTAGGAATCAAAAACTCGAAAGAAGTACCGTTTGAACGTGTGCTGTTTGCCTTAGGTATTCGTTTTGTTGGTGAAACAGTAGCGAAAAAATTGGCTAATGCATTAAAGAATATTGATGCGATTGCAAAAGCAAGTTACGACGAGCTTGTTGCAGTGGATGAGATCGGAGAAAAGATTGCCATTGCGGTTCAACAATTTTTCCAGGATCCGAGAGCAATCCAAACCATTGATCGGTTAAAGGCTGCAGGAATCCGATTTGAAGTGGAGGAAGTGGCTTTGGATTCCAATGAACTGGAAGGGAAAACCTTCGTCGTTTCAGGAGTTTTCGCCAAATTCAACAGAGATGAGATCAAAGATCTGATTGAAAAGAATGGTGGTAAGAATGTAGGCTCGATTTCGGCAAAAACCTCGTACGTCCTCGCAGGTGAGAATATGGGGCCGGCCAAACTCGAGAAAGCAAGCTCTTTGGGAATTCCGATCATTTCAGAAGATGATTTCCTGGCAATGATTTCAAACTAAGAATTCCGCAATAAGCCGGAGCCATACAGGATTCATATGTTCCGGATCGACACGGTCCATTTCTTCGTCATTGAAGATGACCGTTCCTGCGTTCCAGGTCAGTGTTCCTTCAGCAAATTCCCGGATTTGTTCTCCATCAGCCTGGTTCATGGATTGAAAAGCAAGTTGCCATACCTGGTCCGAACTTTTGTCGATATGAAGCCACTTATAAACAAGGCTCTTATCTTCCGACTGAATATCTGTTCGCTTGATTTCGATAATCAGTTTGAATTCATCTTCAAAACAGAATAGCACTTTAAAGGGAAATGGATTTGTCATACTATAAAATTACGAGAATGAATTGAAAATGGAGAATGTAAAATTGATCAGAAGAATCTGAATCTTTTCAATTCTCAATTTTAAATTTTCAATTCTTGAAAAATCCGTAATTTCGCAAGGACTTTTTACTGTTTAAAAACAAATACAATGAATCTATTTAAAGGAACTGGAGTTGCATTGGTGACACCATTCAATTCGGATATGTCGATTGATTTTCCAGCATTGCGCAGATTGGTACAGGAACAGATTTCTGGCGGTACCGATTACCTGGTTGTTCAGGGAACTACAGGTGAATCTCCAACCTTGAATAGTGAAGAAAAGAAGCAGGTATTGGAAACTGTGATGGAAGTGAACAATGGAACGTTGCCGATTGTTTACGGAGTAGGTGGAAATAATACCATGGAAGTTGCAGAAGCATTCAAAAATATTCCAAAAGGAGTAGATGGGATTTTATCTGTTGCACCATACTACAATAAACCTACTCAAGCCGGTTATATCGCTCATTACAAAGCGTTGGCATCAGCTACTGATTTACCGATTATCTTATACAATGTTCCGGGAAGAACGGGTTCTAATGTATTGGCTGAAACGACTTTGGAACTGGCTGAGATCAAAAATATTGTAGCAATGAAAGAAGCTTCCGGGAATATGGAGCAGATCATGGAAATCATTCGGTGCAGACCGGAAGGATTCTTGGTTCTTTCAGGAGATGATGCAATTACATTGCCCTTGATCGCTGCCGGAGCGGATGGTGTCATTTCAGTAGTTGCAAATTCTTTTCCTGAGCATTTCAGTAAAATGGTTTCAAGCGCTCTGAAAGGTGATTTCGAAACAGCAAGAAAATACCATTACGATCTGATGCCGGTAACGAAATTGCTTTTTGCCGAAGGTAATCCCGGAGGAGTGAAGATTGCTTTGGAAGAACTGGGATGGATGAAACCATTCATGCGTCTTCCATTAGTTCAGGTTTCGGATGGACTGAAAGCAAAAATTGTTGCAGAAACAAAAAAACTGACTAAATAATCACGCGGTTCATTGAAAATTAATAGATTCGCATTAAATTACTCGACGATGAAAAATAAACTAATCTTAGGTAGCGTCTTGTTAATGTTGGCTTACGCTTGTGGTTCCGGGGAGGAAAAACAAACTTTGACAACAGTTGAAGAACAAGAAACAGTAGACGCTGCTAACGTAAACTATAACATTCCATCGCCATCTGAGCAGTTTGCTTTGATTTCGAAGATGGATGCGGTAAAGAACACTAAAATCCTGCACGATCCAGCATCTGCTGACAAGTATTCCAATTCCTCACAAAAAGCATTGAACTTTGGCGTTTATACTGCTGATGTAGCTTATTTGACATCATTCAATGAGACAAACAAGTATTTGAGTTACTTCGGTAAGTTGGAAAAACTGGGTTCCGATATCGGAGTTGCACAGGTTTTTGGAAGTGAATTAGGTGAATTGGCCAAAAAATGGGATGGAAATGCAGATTCCTTGTTCAAGTTAAGTGATGATGTGTACAATAGAACTTTCCAACGTTTGATTGAGATCGATAAAGGTGACGAGCTTTCGTTAATGCTTGTAGGTGGATGGATCGAATCAATGCACCTGATGATCGGAAGTTCGAAAGGTTTTGGTAAATCGCCGAAATTGGATCAGGCTTTGGCTGACCAGAAATTAGTAGCTGAAAACTTATTGGAATTCATGGTAAGCTATCAGGATAACGAATCGGTGAAGGAATATTCCGTTGCGATCGAAGAGATTTTGAAAGCATACGAGCAATTGGATTGTAGTTCGGGAGAGACTGAAGTTCAAAATTCAAATGGGAAATTGACCTTTTCAGGAGGAGACAGCTGCAAAATGACACAGAAATGTTTTGACAGTTTATCAAAGAAAATAGCTGAAATCCGTACTAAAATTATAACTGCTTAACTTTTTAGATATGAAATTTATTTTAACGTTAGCCCTATTGTCTAGTTTTGTATTTTGTTTTGCTCAATGCCCACCTGCTGAGGCATTCATGAAAAAGAAAAAGACCAAAGATGCATATAGTTTGAATTCTCAATCAAGATCCGGTTCGATCGCTTCAGATGAGACTTACGAAATGTCTTTCATTGCACATCAGGGATTGGATTACCGATTAACAACCGTGATGGGTGAAGGAGGTGTCGGAACACTGAACTACGAGATTTACGAAATGGTCGTGGAGAAAAAGACAGAAGGTGAAAAAGATACTTTCAAGAAAAACAAGAAAGTATTGGCTACATCCGGTAATGCAGAGGTATTGGAGTTCACTTCCGATAAATCACGTAAGATTTTCATTACTGTATCCATCAACGGTGGAGACAAAAAGAAATTGGCGTGTGTAGGTGTGTTAATTGAAACAAAACGTACCGAGAAAACAGGATTTTAATCGATTTAATCATATTAATAATCAGTAGGGCTGCGATTAATCGCAGCCCTACTGATTTTAACGCATAATTGGAGTTCCCCAATTCGTAATTTTACAAAATGAATCAATCACAAAAAATTTGGGAGTTTGTCAATCAGGCTCAATCAATCGTCATCACTTCGCATAAATCCCCTGACGGAGATTCAATAGGAAGTTCACTTGCCTTGTACCACATCCTTAAAAAGTGGGGACGAAATGTGCAAATCGTTCATCCCGATCCTGCTCCCGGCTTTTTACATTGGGTGACCGGACAGGAACAGATTATTGATTTTGAGACAAAACAGGAGCAGGCAGTTACAGCAATTCAATCGGCTGACTTGATTTTTTGCATGGATTACAATCATCCTTCACGGGTAGGTGACCAGATGCAACCTTTTTTAGTTGAATCACCGGCAAACAAGGTCATGATCGACCATCACCTGCATCCGGCGGATTTTTGCCAGATTATCATATCCGAATCAACTGCCTGTTCGACTTGTGAATTGATTTATAGTTGGATCAAAGAGATCAATCGTTTGGAGGATATCGATGAAACTTCCGGAGCATGTATTTATTTGGGAATCATGACCGATACGGGGTCTTTCCGGTTTCCGTCTGTAAGTGCAACCACTCATGAGATCCTTGCAGATCTGATCAGAAGAGGGGTGAAACATTATCTGATCCATGAAGCCGTTTATGATACCAATACGGTTGATCGTATTAAATTGAGAGGATTTGCGTTGTCTGAGAAACTGGTCTGCATGGAAGGAATTCCAGTGGCTTACGCTTCTCTCTCGGAAGCTGAATTGGAGAAATACCATTACCAAAAAGGAGACACCGAAGGCTTGGTGAATCAGATTCTGGGAATCCAGGGAATCAAGATGGCGGTTTTATTCGTTGAAAAGGATGGAAAAGTGAAGATTTCTTTCAGATCAAAAGGAGATTACTTCGTAAACGAATTGGCGAATGCTCATTTTGCCGGTGGTGGACATGCATATGCTTCCGGAGGTATTTCAACAGAGTCACTTGAGAAAACTGTCGAAAAATTTGTAACATTTGTAAAAGATTTCATTCCTAAAGCATGATTAAAAGAACGTTTGTTTTCTGGTTGTTGATTTTGTGTTCGTGCACGGAAGAGGAAGAACAACCGAAACCGATTCAGTGGAACATGGACAAGTCCACTGAAATGAACAAGGAACTATCTATTGAGGAAAGCATCGATATCGACCTGTATTTTGCTCAACATGAAAATTGGGAGGTGAAAGAAACGGGGACAGGTCTGCGTTATGTCATTTTAAAAAAGACGAAAGGTAAACTCCCAGCCGCCGGTATGGATGCCAAAACGCAATACAAGATAAGTTTGTTGGACGGAACGGAAGTTTATAAGACAGCTCCGGATGAGGTGGATGTTTTCCGGATTGACAAGAGTGATATGGAATCGGGAATTCACGAAGGAATCAAACTGATGCATGTGGGAGAGAAAGCGAAATTGGTTTTCCCGAGTCACTTGGCGCATGGTTTGGTCGGCGATTTACAAAAAATTCCACCACTTTCACCTTTAGTTGTTGATATTGAATTAATTGGAATAGAATGAAACATTTAAAATACCTGGCAATTGGTTTATTGATTTCTGCCTGTACTTCCGGTGTAGAGAAAGCAGGGAATGAAACTGCTGCACCTACAACACGTGACGCGAAGGATGGATTATCCGATGCGGAAAGACTTATTGAACCTAAAAAACAATTGGTTGATAAAAAAAGCTTTCCGAACGGGATCCGGATACAATGGTTTGAAAAAGCGGAAGGAGAACCGGTTAGAGAAGGTGCTGTTTACGAGATTAATTTTAAGACAAAACTACAGAATGGTGAAGTGGTTGATGGAAATTACAAGTTGCAAAGAGAGATGCTTCCTTTTTTGGTAGGATATGGTCAGCAGACACCCGGATTTGATTTGGCAATAAAGGAATTGAGAGTTGGTGACTTTGTGGAAATCTTCATTCCCGGAGAATTGGCCAGAGGGAAAAAAGGAATCCCGGGAATTATTCCACCGAATGCTCCGAATATTGTCATGTTGCGTGTTGGGAAGGAAATAAAACCGACCAAAGTGATTGATGGAGTGAAGGTTTGGAAACTGGAGGAAAATCCTGAAATGACAGATGCCGAAGTGGGGGAAAGCTCAAACCTGGCGATTCATTATTTTGTCGGCACGAAATCGAATCCGAGATACGATAATTCTTATCAGAGAAACACACCGTTTGCTTTCGGAATGCAAGATCACTCCTTGATTCCGGGATTGAGAAAAGCGATGTTGCATACCAAAATGTATGATAAACTGTATATTCTTGTTCCTGCAAAAGAAGCATATGGTTCAAGGGGTTATGTAGATTTGGTAAAACCGAATGAAGAACTTTTCTACGATATAATTGTGATGGATGTGGATGGAAAATCCGTTCAGAAAAGCGAAAATTAAAATAAAAAATGTAGGCACGCGATGCGTCGCGTGCCTACATTTTTTATAATCCTGCACCAATTTTTTTAGTCAGACCTTACCTTTTTGAACTTTATCAAATCGCCATTTTTGATTATCAAATCGGGGTTATGAACTTGTAAATGTTCGAATTAACGTTTTTTCGCAAGTGAATTTTGGCTTTTTTTCGTTAGTTTTGCGACACCCAGAAAATACCAAAGGCTAAAAACATGAACAAATTTCTTTATTTCTTCTTCTTATTTGTTTCATTTTCGGGATTGGCTCAAACACCGATCGATACCGTTAATACCGATAAAGGTAAAATGGTCATTTACTCCAATCGTACCTGGAAATTCTTGTTGGACGAGGAGTTTGACGGGATCATGAATGAAGCTCTTTTTAACCAGATCCAACAAGATACGAACCTGAATTTGATCCAGACATGGAACAATGATATTTGTTTCAGTTCTGAAAGACCGGATATGTCCCGTCTGAATGACACGATCTGGTTATGCATGGTAGATGATATTCACAAGGAATTCGTTTGTCCGGTTCCCGGAATCGTGACATCCCGATACGGCTACCGAAAAGGAAGATATCACAATGGAACGGATTTGAACCTGCGTACAGGTGATACGGTGGTGGCCGCCTTTTCAGGTCGTGTAAGATATGCAAAATGGAACGACGGAGGTTTTGGTAACCTGGTAATCATTCGTCACCACAATGGCTTGGAAACGTTTTATGCGCATTTATCGAAACATCTTGTTGCTCCTGACCAGGAAGTGAAAGCCGGCGAGCCAATTGGTTTGGGTGGAAATACAGGTCACTCATTTGGTTCTCACCTGCATTTTGAAATGCGTTTCTATGATGCTCCTATGAATCCGGAAGAAGCTATTGATTTTGCCAAGAAAGAATTGAAAGATGATAACTTGTTAGTGCAGAAGAAACTCTTCAGACCAGGTGCGAGACCAAGTGATGAAGAAATCTCCGGAGAGTCAATTGCATCCATTCAAGCCAGAACGGAAGCTGCAGGTGCCCGAAAATACTACAAGATCAGAACAGGCGATACCCTTTCTCAAATTGCTTCCAAAAGCAATACAACTGTTTCCAGGCTGTGTAAGCTCAATGGAATCAGACCAACGACTCTTTTGCAAGTTGGTCGACAATTGAGAGTCAGATAAAGACAAACAACATCATTTTGTCGTTCAACTAAACTTTATTGTTAAAAATTTGGTTGGCACTGGCGATTTACCTAAATTGCTGATATGTCGTGCAACTACAGAATTGTTTTAGTAACAGATGGAGGTTCAGATGCCTTACTCGTACCAATTGTAGGTTTGAGTGCATTGTCGCGTCGGATTCATGCGGTTGACATTGATAGATCACTATATAACTGGATCGACTTATTGGTTGCTTCCGGAGACAGTGTATTATTGGCAAGTCTTTTGGCAAAACAGGAAATTTCGTTGATTGAGGAACTTGGAGCACTGGAAAAATTGCTTCGTTACCAAAACAATGGATACAGTAAGGAAATGGTTTCCCGTCTTTTTGAAGAAGATGATACCTTGTTTGCTTTGAGAAAACATTTCCTGTTCATGACCTATGATGTGGATTCGGATGAACTGTTCCAGTTTTCAGATAGCCGGCCAACACAACAATCCATTAAACTGGATTCCGTATTGAAAGCATGTATGGGAAATCCGAACGAACAGCAGTTTATCAAATTAGGCTATAGAAGATTGATGAATGCAAGTCAATTTGCTCCCAATCCTATTTTACAGGCTATGCATTACGCGGATTGCCTGTACCAGGATGATTCGGTAGTCATTGTCAGTATCGGTTCCGGAAAGCATAGGCAGAACGACTTGGAACAACAATTTTCCGAACAGGCGCAACAGGAATTTGACATGGAAATCCGGAAACACAAAAAATGGCATTACTTCAGATTCAATCCTGAATTTGAACGGGACGATACCATGGAGGTAAAGATTGAAAAAACACGCAATTACTTCGAAGATGAAGCACCGAATATGGACCGCTTATTCCGCTTGATGGAAATTAAATCGGGAAGATTAGTTTAAATGTTTCAGCCGTGGCTGATTCAAATGTTCAATCTATCGTTTATTTGAACCTTTTTGACCTCTTTCAACCTTTTGAACTTGTTAAGATTTCAAAAACAATATTTCCCGGAAGTTTGCCGTTATGCTATTTCTCCTATTTTTGTCGTCATGAAATGGATTTTCTTAATTCTTACACTTGTAACACTACTTAGCAGTTGTAACTCCTATAACAGCATTCTTAAATCGGATGACTACGAGTCAAAATTCAATGAAGCCAATCGCTTATATGATTCTGGAAAATATGAAAGATGTGTGGCTTTGTATGAGCAGGTATATCAAAGAAGTCCTCGGTCTCCACAAGGAGAAGTGGCGTTTTACAGGTTGGGAAAAGCATGTTTTTCTGTGGAAGACTGGTATTTGGCAAGTTACTACCTGGCTGCTTTTCCTTCTAAGTTCCCATATTCACCGAAAGTTGAAGAGACCACGTTCCTGGCTGCTGTTTGTGCTGTGAAGAACAGTCCTGAAGTATCATTGGACCAACATGAAACAGAAGTGGCCCTGAATGAATTGCAAAATTTCGTCACACAATTTCCAAATTCTGAATTGCTGGATACTTGTAACACGGTCATGGATAACCTGCGCTTCAAATTGGAGACAAAAGATATGCTGACTGTAAGACTGTATTCCAAAACGGAAAACTACCGTGCAGCGGTGGTCAGCGCAGAACAATTCCTGGACAATTATCCACGATCCACTTACCGCGAAGAAGCATGGGCGGTTTTAATGAAAAACTCCTATTATTTGGCAAGTAATAGTGTGGACACGAAAATTGAAGAGCGAATTGCAAAAACAAATGAGCGATTTAACATTTTTCTTGTGGAATTCCCAAATTCAGACTATCTTCGCGAATTCGAAGGGTATATTGAAAAATTGAAAAAAGTCGCTATTCCCGTATCTAACAAGTAAATAAATAGAAGAAAATGAGCTTCAAAAACAACAATGCTGAGCGTTCAACAGTTACGCGTGATACAATAGATTTAGAAGAAACAACAGGTAATATCTATGAATCGATTGTAGTATTGTCTAAAAGAGCAAATCAAATCAGTGCTTCAATGAAAGAGGAATTGACTGCTAAATTGCAGGAGTTTGCTTCATCAACGGATAATTTGGAAGAGATTTTTGAAAACCGTGAGCAAATCGAGATCTCCCGTTTTTATGAAAAACTTCCTAAACCGGTTGCTGTGGCAATTGAAGAGCTGAAAGAAGGACAAATTTATACTAGAAAAACTCAAGAGTAATATACACTCGATATGTCTTTGGAAGGAAAAAGGATTCTAGTTGGTGTTACTGGCGGAATCGCAGCGTATAAAATTGCTTCCTTCGTAAGATTATTAAAAAAACAAGGGGCAGAGGTCAGATGTATGATGACTCCTGCCTCTTCTGATTTTATTACACCGCTAACTCTTTCCACTCTATCGGGATCACCTGTCGGAATTGAATTTTATGATTCCAAAACGGGTGAATGGACCAACCATGTCGAATGGGCCTTATGGGCGGATATCCTGATTTTTGCCCCGGTTACAGCAAATTCATTGGCTAAAATGGCACATGGCTTTTCTGATAACTTTCTTTTAGCAACCTATCTGAGTGCAAAATGTCCTGTTTTTATCGCTCCGGCAATGGACCTGGATATGTATCAGCATCAGACTACCAAGGACAATATCAATCGTTTGGAATCATTCGGACACACCATCATTCCTGCAGAAAGCGGTTTTCTTGCAAGCGGACTGGAAGGGCAGGGTAGAATGGCGGAACCGGAAGTTTTGATCCAATACCTGGAAGATTATTTCCACAAGGATGCCCGATTCTCGGGAAAGCGTTTTTTGATCACAGCAGGACCAACCTATGAGGCAATCGATCCGGTTCGATTTATCGGGAATCATTCTTCAGGGAAAATGGGGTTTGCATTGGCGGAAGCAGTTGCAGCGAAAGGTGGAGACGTTATTTTGATTACCGGTCCGTCAAACCTGGGTGTGAAACACAAACAGATTGAGGTATTGCGTGTAACTTCTGCGAACCAGATGTTAAATGCTGTCCAGGAAAACTGGAAAAATGTGGATTTGGGAATCTTTGCCTCGGCAGTTGCGGATTACCGACCAACAGTTGCTGAAAGTCAGAAGATCAAAAAGACGGAAGATCAGCTTCAAATTCTTTTAGAGAAGAATCCGGATATTTTATCCTGGGCTGCCTCAAATAAGGAGAGCCAAAAGGTTGTGGGCTTTGCCTTGGAAACCCAAAACGGCATGGAATATGCTAAAGGCAAACTCGAGAAAAAGAAATTGGATGCAATTGTATTGAATGAGATGGGAGAGCCTGGAGTAGGTTTTGGAACGGATACGAATTCAGTTAAATTGCTGTTTAAAAACAATAAAATGTGTAGCTTTGAGTTACAGTCAAAGCGAGAATTAGCTTTCTCTTTGTTGAATGAATTGATGAATAATCTATATGAATAAAATTCTAATCCTTGTCTTTTTAGCTCTCATCACAAGAGTATATTCCCAGGAATTGAACTGCCAGGTTACACTGATTACGAATATCAAGACCGAAGTTACTTCAGCTGAAAAAGAACTGTTTACTCAGTTGAAAGAAGTAGTTACTAATTTTATGAATAGTACCCAATGGACAACTGAAAAGTTCAAAGTGGAAGAACGGATCAATTGTCAATTGCAATTACAGATCAATACCATTAATAACGGGGAGTTTACAGGATCCATCCAGGTTCAGTCGAGCAGACCGGTTTATAATGGATCGTATAATACGACCTTATTTAATTTCCAGGATGATAACCTGGATTTCACGTATACAAGAAGCAGCCAGTTACAGTATGGGAAAAATCAGTTTCGGGATAACTTATCTTCGATTTTGGCTTTTTATGCTTACTACATTATTGCCTTGGATTTTGATTCGTTTTCAAAACAAGGAGGGACCAAGTATTTCCAGGAAGCACAGCAAATTGTGACCAATGCACAAACTGCTTCCGGTAAAGGATGGAAATCCAACGAGCAGGGAAAGAAAAACAGGTATTGGTTGGTGGAGAATGCGCTTCAACAATTATTTGAACCGCTCAGAGAGTGTTATTACGAGTATCACCGTTTGGGAATGGATCATCTCTATGACAAACCTGAAGATGCGAAAAAAGCAATCTATTCAGCCTTGGAAAAACTTTCTAAAGTTTCTGCAGCCCGACCGAATACAATTAACATCATCAATTTTGCGTACTGCAAGTTGAATGAATTGAAAAATCTTTATTCTGTCGCATCACCTGAGGAAAAAACTCAGATTGTAACTGTATTGAAGAAGATAGATCCCACCAATTCAACCAAGTACGAAGAAATTTTGAACTGATGTTGAAATCACTTTCCGTTCAGAACTTCGCTCTAATTGAACATGTTTCCCTTCAGTTTCAGGATGGGTTGCATGTCATTACAGGGGAAACCGGATCCGGGAAATCCATATTATTGGGTGCGTTGAACCTGATTCTCGGTGAACGTTCCGATTTTTCCGTAATCCGCAATCCGGAAAAGAAAACCATCGTGGAGGCAATCTTTCAATTGAATGAGGGCTTCAGGGATTGGTTTGTCCGGGAAGATATTGATTGGGAATCCGAAACGGTTATTCGAAGAGAGATCACCAGTCAGGGAAAATCTCGTTCATTCATCAATGATACTCCTGTGCAGTTGAGCCAGTTGAAGGAATTGACGGAACAATTGGTTTACATCCACTCTCAACATGAGACGCTGGAAATCAAGAAAGCAAAGTTTCAGTTCGATTTATTGGATTCATATGCGGACAGTTTGGACCTGGCTCAGGATGTAGCATCGATTTACAGCCAGGTACAACGGCTAAAAGTCACGAAGGAACAATTGGAATCCTCCAAATCAAATCAATTGCAGGAATTGGATTACATCCGATTTCAACTGAATGAAATCCGGCAATTGAACCTGGATCAGGTGGACTATGCGGGTTTGGAGAATGATTTTAATAAATTGTCCAAACTGGATGATTTGAAGGAAGCTTATTCTTCAATCGTCAATGCAATAGAGTTGGAAAATGGTGCCACCGATTCGCTTCGCAGATTGAAAACGCATATTGACAGGTGGAAGAGTGCAGATACGGATTTGAGTGCAATTTCGGTGAGATTGCAGGATGTGATTGCTGAATTGGAAGACATATCCAGGGATTCTGACAGACAATTGAACCAGATGGAAAGTGATCCTGAAGCGCTCTTTCGTTTGACCGAATCACTTGATGAGTACAATAAGATCCTGAAAAAACATCACTTTTCGACGCAGGAGGAATTGAGCCGGTATTCCGAGTCGCTTGAAACCAAACTGGACGATTTCAATTTTTCAGATGAGCGTATTGCAGAGTTGACCAAAGAAATAGAAGAAAAAGAAAAGGAATTGGTACAATTGGCGACCCGGCTGTTTGATAAGCGTTCAGCAGTTATTCCAAAGCTGGAAAGTTATTTGCTGGAGTTGCTGAGTGAAATGAAAATGGAATATTCCAGGTTTCAGATTTTGCTCACCCGTTCTGAAAAGTTAGATTCCAATGGAGGAATGAGCATCCAGATATTGTTCTCTGCAAATAAAGGATTGGAATTGAAACCGATTGAAAAAGCAGCAAGTGGTGGAGAGTTATCTCGTGTAATGTTAGCTATTCAATTGATCATGAGTGAGAAAAAGTCGCTTCCAACTTTGATTTTGGATGAAATTGATACAGGAGTCTCCGGAGAAGTGGCCTTGCGAATGGGGAAATTATTGAAACAAATGGGCAAGCATTTACAGGTTTTTGCAATTACACACCTTGCCCAGGTTGCCGCAAAAGGGGATTATCACCTGGAAGTTTCGAAATCGCATGCAAACAGTCAGACGATCTCTGAAATTCGCCTTTTAAATGATGTTGAACGGATTGAAGCTCTTGCTAAGCTTATTTCGGGTGAACAAGTTACGGATTTGGCACGCTCTTCTGCGATAGAACTGATGAATTGATCCTATTACGAATTCCTAATACCGAATTACGATTAATTTAAATTTCGCAATTCATAATTTGGTTAATTATCTAACAAATCCACAACCCCCGGTCTTTCTTTCCGTATCTTTACTAAATAAATACACGAATTATGTTCAAGATCGTTTGGTTAACACTTTCGCTTGCTACTACAAGCTTTACTTCGAGAGCATCGGTTTCCGATCCATCGGTTTATTCCAACGCCGGAGAAGTCATCAAAATGCGTGTACAAGGACATCGTGTAGATTGTCACCCGGATTCCGATGATACCCGACAATGTTTCCTGGTTCAGAAGGAAGCGAGTATAGGGATGGAAAGCTGGGAAGTTTTACAACAACCTATCGAGGGATTCAACTTCGAAGAAGGTTATACTTATGATTTGATCGTGAAGGTTGATGTATTGCAGGACAAGACCGGTCCGGATCGGTTCAAGCACACATTGGTTCAAATAATTTCGAAAATCAAAGAGTCTTAATTACTTTTTCTCCTATCTTTAAATTATGGAGAAGAAATGGGTAATTACCGGATTGCTATTGATACTGATTGCAATCATTTTTGGTGCTTTCGGAGCGCACGGGTTAAAAACGCTCTTGGAACCTAAGGATGTTCCATTGACTTTTGACTTGGCAAAGAAAAATCAGGATATCCTGACTTCTTTCGAGACAGGAACAAGGTATCAATTTTTTCAAGGCTTGGGATTCCTGATCATTCCCTTTGTCCTTATACGTTTTGGCATTAAAGGAAAGACGATTTTCTTTTTGATCTTATCGGGTACCATTTTATTTTCAGGAAGTATTTATGGACTAACCTATTCGAAAGTTCACATGGGTGGCTCCCTATCCAAAGTATTTGGTCCGATCACGCCAATTGGTGGACTCCTGATGATCCTCGGATGGACTTGGTTGCTGATTCAAGTAATTCGGTCACGTAATTAATGAAATTTTCAGCGACGATATTAGGTTCGGGAACGTCACAGGGAATTCCGGTAATTGCCTGTGAATGTCATGTGTGCACTTCTGAAAAGATCGAGGATAATCGCTTGCGTTGTTCCGTCCTACTGGAAATTGCCGGAAAAAACTATGTCATTGATGCCGGTCCGGATTTCAGACAACAAATGTTGAAGTTTAAAGTGAAAAGCCTGGAAGCAGTGCTGTTTACGCATGAACATAAGGATCACATGGCGGGTTTGGATGATGTGAGGGCGTTCAACTTCATTGAGCGCAGAGATATGGATATTTATTGCTCAAAAGCTGTTGAAACGGCTCTAAGACGCGAATACCATTATGCTTTTGAAGAAGAAAAGTATCCTGGAATTCCCCAGCTGAACATCATCAATATTGAGAACAAACCATTCAAACTTTCCGGTACGATTCCCGTAGTTCCGGTTGAAGTCATGCACTATTTCATGCCTGTTTTAGGTTTCAGGCTGGGCGACTTTGCTTATATAACAGATGCTAAAACGGTCGAATCAAAGGAGATAGAGAAGTTGAAAGGTGTAAAAGTGTTAATTATCAATGCTTTAAGAAGAGAACCGCATATTTCTCATTTCAATTTGGAAGAAGCGTTGAATTTTATAGATCAGGTGAAACCCGAAAGAGCATATCTGACCCATATTTCTCACTTATTCGGTACCCACGAAGAAATTGAAAGCGAATTACCTCCTCATGTTTTTGCTGCCTTTGATGGACTGAAATTTGACTTCGATTAGTCATTTTACTTATAGGTAAAAGAAGTAATATTTTGGAATTCAGCAGATTTCAAACCGGGACAGGAAATATTCCTTGTAGGCTTGAAATTAAATTCTAAATTTGTTCTCAAATCAAACAATTATGTCAAAATTATTGGAAGGAAAACGTGGAATCATCACAGGAGCATTGGACCAAAATTCAATTGCCTGGAAGGTTGCTGAAAAGGCACATGAACACGGTGCTACGTTTGTTTTAACGAATGCTCCAATTGCAATGCGAATGGGAGAAATAAATGAATTGGCTGCAAAGACAAATTCGACCATTATCCCAGCTGATGCAACAAGTATAGACGATTTGAAAAAACTTTTCACCGAGGCTCAGGAAGTCTTAGGTGGTAAAATTGACTTTGTATTGCATTCCATCGGTATGAGTGTGAATATTCGCAAGAATATCCCTTACCAGGATTTGAATTATGACTTTTTTCAAAAGGGAATTGATGTTTCCGCATTATCACTGCATAAAATGCTTTCAGTAGCAAAAAACATGGATGCGATTAATGAGTGGGGAAGCGTGGTTGCTTTAACGTATGCAGCTGCTCAAAGAACTTATCCGTTCTACACAGATATGGCTGATATCAAAGCGATGTTGGAATCAATTGCAAGAAGTTTTGGATATCATTACGGTTTGGAGAAAAAAGTACGTATTAATACGGTTTCCCAATCTCCTACCAAAACAACAGCTGGTTCCGGAATTAAAGGATTCGGTGATTTCTACGATTATGCAGATGCAATTGCTCCATTAGGAAATGCAAGTGCGGAGGATTGTGCAAATTACTGTATTTCTCTGTTCTCTGACCTGACACGTATGGTTACCATGCAAAACTTATTCCATGACGGTGGTTATTCCACAACGGGCGTGAGTGATATCATTATGGAAAAAATGGGAATTTAATTCTCTTAAAATAAAATATTGAATAAAAACCAAGTGGGGATGTGATTAATCGCGTCCCCACTTGGTATACACTAATTACTACTTTAGTAACGTTATTCAAAAAAAACATTACTACAAGAAACGGGACCTATGAAAAAGAGATGCATCTTACTGTTCGTGATTCTCTCATGCCAGACCTTTGCTCAAGACCTGCCATTGAAGGGTGGAAGAGGAGGTATACTATCCTTTGGACAGAGAACAACCTTAAGCACATTCAATGGAGATCACGAACGGCCGGCAATCGGGTTGGGAGGACAAATGAGGCTTCAATTGTCCGACAGGGTGAATACCGAATGGTTTATGGACTATTTACCGGTTACAAACGAATACACCAGAAGAAATGACTTGCATATCGGTTGGAGTGTGATGTTCTACCTGTTAAGTAATCCGACACCGAAAGTTCAACCATACATTGTGGCCGGACATTGTTTTGACCGGACCCTGCAAACAGAATTAGCGAATCGAAGTAATAAGATCGAGCGCTGGAGCAGTGCTGTCCAGGGTGGATTAGGTGTGCATTTCAATCTGACACCCCGTTTTGACGTATCACTTTCCAGTCAGTATATGATTCATTTGGGAACGGATATTCATTCACATGTCGAGGAGGATGGAAGTGTGCTTTTTGAAAAACACAAGGGAGGTTCATTGGAAGGGCATTTATTGACTTCATTAACGTTAAACTATAAACTGGCAGACTTATGGAAATCAAAAAGAAAATAAGCTTCCTGATCTTTGGTTTCCTGGCCATTGGAAGTTTAACACACGCCCAGATCCTGGCTGAAGGTCAGCGAGCCGGATTGTTGCAGACAACCGGAAGTATTTATCCATCTCAGCAATTGAATACGAAAGGATTGAATTTATATGTCGGTGGGTACATGAATTATCATTTCGATGACAAGTACAGTTTCAGAGGAGATATTTATCAATTCATCGGTGCACAGTCGAAACCCGGATATGTGAATGATCACTTGCAGGTTCAGGCAGGATTCATGCGGTATTTCCCTGTAAAGCGACTGGATCCTTTTGTCGGAGTCCAGGTAGGTTTTTCAGCTATTCAGACAAATGAAAGAAGTGAACGGATCTACAACTCTGCATTTGCTGTAAAAGCAGGTTTGAATTATCATGTCTATAAATTCTTTTATTTCTTTCTGGAATGCCAATACATCCATCAAACAGATCCCTGGCATGCAAGGCCGCTGGATCAATTTATGGGAACCGGTGGACTTGGCTTTCAATTGCCTTGTAAGAACGTCAGACAATAGCTCTTATCCGCCCCAATCGCAATTTTGCTCCGGATCCGAGCAATTGAATTGCAAAGCAGGATCTTCCTTGTCTCTTTCAATTGATTGTTTGAGGAGCAGGATTTCATGCGCTTCAGGATACGATAGGATTTTTGTTTTCAGGATACGGTTTATCTCTGCTAACACAACCTGTTTAGGAAACATGTAAATGCGGTGTTCCATATCGTGGATCACGCGTTCGCGGAGAGTCAATAAATCTTTTTTAAACAGGTCACTTTTTTGGATCACTTTGAACGAGGATTCAAGGAAGAGGTAGTTATTGGTATCACCCAAGAGAGAACCTCCGCCATAATCCCATGTGCGTTCGAAAAAGTTGAGCCAACCCGGTTCATGTCTTCCTTGATCTCCTTCTGCCATGATCTTTAAATTCATAAAATCATCATCCGCTTTTCCTTTTGTGTACAAAGCTAATTTTTGCAAATCAAGGAAATTGTAGTCCATCACGAACTCGGTACATTCTGCTTCACAGGAAGATCGCAATGCAAACGATTTATTAATGAAGTTCATAGCTTCCATTCCAGTGTAACCATCAGGGTATTTTGTCGAAACGGCTTTTTCAACAGCTTGAAATACACTTTTTCCATTGTGGTACACACGTGCAAAATCGGCATCGGTCTGAACAAGTGCCAGGTCATTTAGATAGGAGACAAGCAAGTCGGCGGTTTTTTTAGGAAGAAGGGTAGTTAGTTTTTTTAATTGTGCAGGATTCAGGTCGCGAACGACAGGATTTCGTTTTGGAATCGTATCCTCATTTATTTCTTCCGTTTTGGTTTCGGCAACTTCAGTACTTGATTTGGTTTTATCAGGATTGCTCTTTTTTGTATTGCTTGAACAACCCAGTGCAATTGAGCAAATAGAAAAGAGGAATAACAGTTGTTTCATAGAGAAAGTAAAAATAATGTCAATCTAAATTACATTATTTTTAAGTTTGGTATCATAAAATAATCCTTCGTTCGTTAAAGTAGAAATGAAAATTTTGGAAAAGCACATGAGATTCCTACTTCTTGCATTTGGTTGTATGCTTTTCGTTATGCCATCCCATGCTTCGAAAATCTCAGTCAGTAATCCGGATTATTTCATTATTGATTCCTGGGTCAGTGGTTTCATAGCCGGTCTTTCCAAAAACAAGGAGAAAAGATGGAAAGCAGCCTGGAAAAGGGCAAATCAGAGCGCTAGGAATGATGCACGAATTTGGGGCGGTCTGTTTGTTTCGGATACCAATTCCGGGTCGGGAAAACGGGCTTTGGAAGTTGGATCACGGTTTTTTTATCAAGGCCCGCAAACGGGAATAGGTCTTTTTATGGCTCATTACTATAATACCATTTTGTGTAAGGTCAATACTGTCAGCTATGCAAATGGAAGCACCTTATTGAATATGAACGTTTCCTGGACGGGAATTTGCTTTGGGAATTACATTTTGGCAAAAAAGAATAGTGCTCCCGATCCCAACAATCGCATTTTTCAGCATGAGTATGGCCATTATCTACAAAGCAAACGGATGGGATTCGCATACTTGGTCCGGGTTGGCTTACCTGCAATTATGAGTAAAGGAGATCACGATGGACATCCGGTGGAGGTTGATTGTAATCGTGAGGGCTTTTTATATTTTAATGAAATCAATCCGAAGTTTCAAAACGATTCGGCTTATTACGACAAAAAAGGGTGGGATTTCCTTTATAATCCCTTTCCCGATACGATGGGAGTTAAGAAAATAATTGGAAAAAACACGTTCCAGTATCTCAATTTTCAGGATTCGTTGGATCGAAGAAAAGTTGAGTCCTTAAAAGTAAGGGCGAAGTGGTTTGATTATGCAGGTTGGTTAGCTTTTCCTGCTCCGGCAATTATTGGTGTTTGCAATGCTGCAAAATATAACAAGTTTCAAAAGGAAAAATTACTTCTCCATCCCGAGGGAAGAGTGATTACTATCACCGAACCGGCTGTGAAAAATTAAATTTTTCCAGTGATATCGTATGCGACATACCCGAACATTTCTTTTAGTAACCCATGCCAATCATTCATGGTGCTTACATCCGGAATCAATAGTTCATCAAAAGTATAGGAGCGTTTAGGTCCGGTGTACAAATCTGTTGAATAAGTATCGCACTGAACTCCCAATTTGTTAAAACATGCTCTGGCTCTGCGCATATGTTTTCCGGATGTCACTAAAAGAATTGATTTCGAATCCGGAAATAGACGGTCAATGATTTTTTTTGATTCGACCGCATTCTCGTAAGTATTTTTGGATTTCGTTTCAGTAATGATCACATGTTCCGGAATCCCCCAATGAATCAATGTTTCTTTTAACTGTGAAGCTTCATGAAGTCCTTTGTCGATAATGTAGCCATGATCTCCGGTAATCAGGATACGACCGATTTTCCCTGATTTATAAAGGGAAATTGTCTGCCAGATCCGATCGATTCCTCTTCGGGCACTTAGAACATGCAGATCGTTATTGTATTCTGCCATTCCGGTTAGTACAACTGCCACATCGTAGTGTCGGATTTCAGAAGGTGGAGTTCCGAAAACTTCCCATTGCCTGCAAAATTCTTTGAATACAAAGGTGTTGCTAAAGAATAAGGCGATGAAAATAGCGCTGTATTTAGCTCTTTTTGCACGGATACTTTTCTTTGAGAAAAAAGCAAAGTACAAAGCGATCAGCAACCAGGTGAATGGGCTGATGGTGAAGAGCAATATTTTTGAAAGAATGAAAAACATTGTTTTTTCTAAAATGGGATGAACAAAAATAAAAAAAGCCCCGACATTTATCGTCGGGGCTTTTCAAACAAGTTGTTTTATTATCGAATCAAATGAACAAACGTTTGTCCTTCAATTACTTTATCTCCTTTAACACCTGTAATCTTATAAGTTACAAAGTAAACACCATCTTCAGCGAGTACTCCGTTCACTTTTCCATCCCATTTCGGATTCAATCCTGAACCTTGATAAATTGGATTTCCCCAACGGTTCACCACCTGGAAAGTAACATCCGAATAGTTTGTGACAATGAATTCAAAGAAATCATTATCTCCATCGCCATTTGGTGTAAAGATGTTCGGGATGTTGAAAATCGGTTCAGGATAACTACATGATCCGTCATTTGTTACCGCTGTCGGATCGTAGTTGATTGCCAATGGATCGGTACATCCGCAAGTTTGTACGGCAACACTTACATAAGTGGTGTCAGAACAGTTGCTTGCATCGTACGCTATCAACATGATTTGAGCATCACCTGAATAAGTGTGATTTTGTGTACTTAGATCATTTACATTGATCACCGTGCCATCTCCAAAATCCCATGTGTAATGTGTTGAATTCTGACTGTTGTTCTCAAAGGCAACATTGAAAGGAGCACAACCTGCTAACGGATCTGCACTGATCATTGCAATTGGTGGATTCTTGATATTAACCAAAACACTGTCTGAATCCGTACAAACATCATCTGTTACTGTAAAGTAATACCATCCCGGAGAACGGTTCGTCCAAACTGTCGAGTTAATGAAACTTGGGTTTGTAGCTCCCGGTCCATTCCAATGATACATAGGTTGACCAATCACAGTGGTTTGTCCTGACACATAAGCTACAACTGCCCCGTCATTGAGACATGCACTGACATCATAAGGAACGAGGGAATCGATATTCAGTAATTTATTGACGACCAGGATCACACTATCTTGCCTGTTGAATCCACATCCATCCGTAATCGTGACATGGTAAGTAATCGAATCGTGTTCGGCACCGCCTGTAGATAATGTGTATGGATTGTTTGTACTTGTCGGTACATCTGTCCAGTTTACTGAATACGGAGGAATAGCTCCCGCGATATTGGTAACCTGAACGGAAGGATTTGTTGTCGGACAGTAAGAATAAGCATAGTCCTGCAAGTTATAATTCAGGATGTCGTTGTACAAATGAATTGTTACGGGAAGGGAAGTACATTGATAGTTACCAGCCGTGTCATATACATCACATGTAAATGTTGAATCACCGTATGGTACAACCCAATAGTTTGTAGTGTCACCCATTCCGTTACTCCAATCCAAGACAGCGGTTGCTCCACAAGGCGCGCCGGACGCATTGATAAAGATGTTATCCAATCCCCAGTTGTCACAGCAAGAACCGGAAGATTGTGGTTGGAACCAACGGAACATGGTGTTGGTTGTTTGAGCTCCAGAGGGAATATTTACATTAAAGGTACTCCAGGTTGTGAATGGAGTAGGGCCAAATGCCACACTTGTTGAGCTTGTCAGAATCGTAGTCGTTGTTGTTCCATCGGGAACATAATAGTAGATAGTTATCCAGGTAGTCCCGCCATCAGTACTGTATTGCAATGCAATACCTTCATCTAACTCATCCGGACCTTCACAAGGAACAGAACCACCCTGAACGGCATATACCATATCAAATGTGATAAATCCCCCACAACTGATATCAAAACCTGCAGTCGTGATATTCGGTACTCCAGTAGCTGTTGATGCCCAATAATAAGGTGTCCCAGTTGGATTTGCTCCACATGGTGCACTGAAAGTAGTTGCTCCTGCAGCACTCCATCCCGGAGGTAATGCAGAGCCATTGAAGTTAAATGACTGGTTACTGTTGATCAGGTTGGCAACTGCCACAACATGAACCGAATCTCCCGGACAAACTGTTGTGTCTGAAGGTGTAATGGTGATCGAACAAAGGTTTGTCTGTGCCTTAGCACTAAAAGATCCGATCAATGCGATGAAAAGAGTAATTATTAAATGCTTCATGGCTTAAAAGTTTATAATTAGGTTTTCAATAGCAATTGCAATCGGTTTCCACGAAAGTTTGTTATTCGGATTGTAAGTCAATACGGAAGTCGGACAATTTCCGGAGTCATATTTCCCTTCAACAGTTTGATTAGCCGGAATCTCAACTAATTTTCTTGCTTCCTGACTGTTTCCACAGTTTACACAACCTTCGTTGTAGTGTGCAGCCAAATTGTAGATCAACTTAACAGGTTTATTATTCGTGTTTTCTAATTTTACAAGAACGAACGTAAGCGGTTGCTGCCCCTCGATAACGGTTGCTTTCTCCTCTTTCAGGTAAAATTTAACCCCTTTTACTTCTTTGTAGAAAGTCCATTCAGGTGTAATTGATTCGATGGGCAATCTTTCTTGCGAAAAGACGTTGCTTACACATAAGATTAATCCAACAAAAAATAATGTTAGTTTGACTAAAACATTTATTTTTTTCATAATATAAAATTTGATGCTTTTATTCTAAACGAAATAATTAATTCAATCGTTGCGTGAAGGTATACAAAATTTAAAAAAAAGGCTGTCTTAATCCTGAGTTCATCATTAAAACATAATGAATTAAGGCTGTATTGTTAGAAGTTTAAAAAATGAAACGGAAATAACACAGGAAACGCGTCAATTCTTAAGTTGGGATAAACAGGATGCGATTGTTTGAAAATCGAAGGTGAATTGTTCGTCCGTCAGATTTTTTGGGATAACATACCTGCTTTTGAGAATTAATTCGGTTTCCGTCCCAAGAATCAGCGCGCCCAACTTTAATATGCAAATGGGTTGATTAATGAAATAGGGGATGCGAAGACTTTTCCGCAATTCCGCTTGAAAATCTTTGTTTCTAACGGGGTTTGGAGCACCTAAATTATAAATGCCGGAAGATTGCCTGTTTTCAAAAAGAAAAAAGATTGCTTTACAGAAATCACGGATATGTATCCAACTGATAAATTGATTTCCGGTTCCCATTTTCCCACCTAATCCCAGGAGAGTTAATCGTTTCAAAACAGGATAAACTCCTCCGTTTTTGCCCAGGACGATGGTAGATCGCAAAAGGATTTGCCTGGTCGGTAAATCTTTGAAAGCGAAAAATTGTTTTTCCCATGCCCTGCAAACATTGACAGAAAATCCTTTTCCGATTATTCCATCCTTTTCTGTATTCGGATTTTCAAGCGAATGTTCATAAATCGTCGCGCTTGCAATGTTTATCCAGCACGCAGGTTTGTTTTTGCAATCCTGAATTGCTTCGCCGATAATCCGTGTGCTGTCCAGGCGAGATGCGAATATTTCGGTTTTGTTTTTTTCAGTGTACCTGCAATTAACTGATTTTCCGGTAAGGTTAATAATCAAATCGGCTCCTTCAAGTTCATTGGTCCATTTTCCTTTTGTTCTTCCATCCCAAATAACATGCTTCATCGGATGTGGTAAATTGGCAATCGGATTTCTGGAGATAGCTACAATCTGGTAGTTTAGATTGTTTTTTGTAACATATTCAATAATGGATTCTCCAATAAATCCATTTGCTGCAAAGAGAATAATCTTTTTCATAGGTTCGAAGTTTTAAAGCTTGAATACAAGGGGATAAATCAGTATTCTGAATACAATCCAGCTAATTGTGAGTTTCCAGGTCCATTCTTTTAACTGAATGCGTCGTTTGTGTTCGAGGAACATGAATAGGATGGTAATTCCGTAACAAACGATAGCCAAAAATTCAGTTTCAATTCCGAAGAGATCCAGGATTTGAAGTCCCACTCCAAAAAAGAGAAGGAGAAGAGCTCCCAAAAAAGAAGTAAAGACCAAATGTCCAAGGTAATCGTAACTGTTTTTTTGTTTGAAAATTACAAATGCTCCCCATTGAAATCCGATTTGTGCCGCCAATAGAATCAGGTCGTTTGGTGTATTAACATGCATGTGATGTGTGAGGAAACGTTCAAAGTACCAGGTAACAATCAGGTAGGTCACAAAACTGAGACTTACCATAAAAATGCCTCTCCAAAGAATAGATTTTGGGGGTTCACAGGCGCATTCTACGCTTCTTTTTTTGACCGGTGCAAAGATTCTCCTGTTGTAACTAAAAAACAAGTACAGTAATTTCAAAAGCAGGTTGATGGGTTTGAAATTTCCAAGTATACGAACCAGTTTGAACCGATATCCCAGAACGAGCACCAATCCATCAATTCCATAATGGACTTGGTTGGTTTGATGATCAATACACGCAATTTTTGTTTGGGCAATGTCTGCATTGACTTTAGTCGGATACAAAACCACATACTTGTTGTAAGAAATCCGTCCGTCCGTATCCAGGATTCCATATTTAACGAATAAACGGGTGTACCATCTGCAGAGCGGGCAATCTTCGTCGTAAAGAAGTGAAATATTTTCCATGATATTTTTATTTATGATTAATTCAAAAGTTTCAATATGTTTTGAAAATTTGATTCAAAAAAAAGGAATTACTCCCTTCTATTTGAATAAATTCAGAATTTTTCCAAAGAACACATGTTCGTCTGCTTTCATTAAAGTGCTTGAAAGAGAATCCAATCGGGTGACCAATCGTTCGATGTTCTCGATCGTTGCAACGAAAGAAATGGATTCATAGGATTGTTCCACTTTTTTGAGTTCTGCCAAATGTTGTTGCAATGGCTCCAATTCTCTTCGTTTGCGTTCTTTCACAATGCGTTTTGCAACTTCCCACATGTCTTTTTCTGCCCGGAAGTATTCTTTGCGATCACCTGCAATGCTCTCTTTGTAGATCAGGTTCCAGTTGGCCAATTCCCGGATGTTCATGTTCGCGTTGCCCCTGGAGATGGAAAGCTTTTCCATGATTTCTTCTGTGCAAAGCGGACTGTCGCTCACAATCAGCAAAGCATGTACTTGAGCCATTGAACGGTTAATTCCCCATTGGGTGCCGAAGTTCCCCCACGTTTGTATGAATTGTTGTTTTGCTTGTTCGAGTTCCATGAATCAAATATAATCAATAGTTTCAATAATAATTGAAAATTGAATATTTTTTCCATGTCACAACATTTTTGTGCTGATTTACCAGAGGCTATTCTTGTTATTAGTTTTTCAAAATGCTCAAATGCTGTTGTTTATCGTTTTGGGTTACTTGTAACTGATAGCTTCCGACGGCGAGCTCATCAAGTGAAATAGCAGTTGAATCCAGGTGATCTAATGTGAAAAGTAATCTTCCGTCCGGAGAATACAGATCCAAACGGGCTTTCCCGGTAAGTGTGATTTGAACCCGATCTGTTGTCGGGTTGGGAAATACACTGATATTCAGTTTATCTAAATCCGTTATTCCAAGTGTTCCGTTGATTATACCGATTGCTTCCAGATCAAAGCCGCCTGATTCAAATGGAGTAGGATAAGGATCATTCACAATCGTCCCGAATTGGTCCCTTGTGACATGATTTCCTGAAATAGCTCCGATGGCATCAATGATGCGAACAAATTTCACTGCGGATGTGTTTAGGTCAGGATTGATTGGAAGTTCACTCAGATCAAATGGGGTTCCATAACCAAGTCGGTATTTCCCAGCTAGATTATTAATCATTCTACAGTCTGTGTAGGAAGCGTTGGAGGATTGCACATCCAGTGGAATTTCTGTAGTAGAAGCGAAACGAAAGAAATGAGTCCCATCCGAGCTGACTTCCACATGAGCCACTTCAATGTAATTATCCATGAATCCATTTTCAAAAACAGCAAAATCGTATCCGGGACCATCCATGATAAACTGGTCGAAGCTTAAAGTGGCAATTCCGCTATCTCCCAATGAGAGAACATCGGTAACGGATCCTGTAGCCGGACCAAGTGCCAGGTTGACATTCCCAAAGCTTGCTCTGTTGGAGCCACTTGCAATGATGGTTGTATCTGCTATATCCAGAAAACCTCTTGTCACTGTTCCCCCGGTTGCCCAAGCTACAAAACAGGAGCTGTCTTTTTTTATTGCACTTGAATTGGGGTTTCCGGGAGCAGGATCAAAACTTTGAGCTTGTAAAACCCCTGAAATAAGCACGAAGATGAAAAGTAATTTATTCATAGATTAAAATGTTCGTTGGGTTTAGTCCCACGTTATAACTCGTTTCAAAAATTCCATTTGGAGAAAATACATGGACCTGGCCGGTAACTGTATAATTTTTGGCGTCCAGGCAATAGATCCGATTGGTGATATCAGAATAGTAAACACCATACAATGTCTGGATCATTGAAGTAGGGATGTATTCTGGATAGATGATAGATTCGGTGTTCGGATCAAAGAGCGCAATTTTGTTGTTTCCTGAGCTGAAATCATGGTATGAGATCAAGAAGTTTGTATTGAATTTGGAAATGCTGCTTGCGTCAAACGAAAAGGATTGTGTCACCGTATTTGTGTTTGCGTTGATGCGATGCATGCGCGAAGGAATTCCTGCATAATCTCCCCTGGAAATCACATAAACTTCTCCATTTGGATCTGTTTGGATCCCGCCTGGATTTTTCCCAACGGTTATTCGGGTGATCTCCTGATAACTTCCCAAATCAATAACAGAGACGGTACTGTCCACATTCGGGAAATTCAACCCTCCTGAATTGGCAACAAATAACTTCCCGTTACTTACCGCAAGTCCTTCCGGGTTGGCGCCTACCTGGATCCGATTGGTGATACTTAACGAAGCGGTGTCCAATACATCCACATATCCATCGTAACAGGTGATGTATGCTTTTGAACCGTTGAATGCTATGTAACGCGGTTGTTTGGGAGTTCCGTTCGCAATCATGGAAATCTGACTGATACTGTTTCCTGTTCCGGCATCCAAAATTTCAATCGTACTGGAAACGTTCACAATGATGTAGATCTTTCCACCGTACCTTTTCATATCATTCCCGGTATCTCCCAACGAACGATTTGTTTTTTGCTCGAAGAAATTCGCCGTATAGGAATTGTCAGAAAAATTGAACCAGCCCAAAGTGGCATTGTTTTGCTGGAAAAGCCCTTCATTCAGCACGAGCATGCCATGTTGAAGGGTTTGAGGAGCTTCGGGTTCTGTTACTTTTTTCTTTTTACAGGAAAGTGCAAGAACTGCAATCAACAGTATCGGAAGGATTTTATAGTGCATATTGAAGTCGGATATTAAAATGAGTTCCCGGCATTACAAAGTAATTGATATAACTGTATTGCCTGTTGGTTATATTATTGACGGTGAAACGAATAGTCAGTTCGCTTTTTTTCAACGGCTGCGTATAAGATGCACCAACATCAACCAATAAATAGGCAGCGAGCAAATTCGAAGGGATGTTCTGGTTCATTGCATATCGTTCACCAAGATAAGATGTCAGGACAAAGAAACTCAATTTCTTCCAGGAATAATCCAGTTCCAAACTCCCCGAATGGAGAGGAGAATAACTGAGTATATCTCGATAAGTCGGACTTTTCGGATCACTGATGTCCCGGGTATATTGAAATGTATAATTGATTCGTGCCCCAAGTGTGTGATTGCGGATTTTCTTTTGAATGAATTGCGTAAACTCCACACCAATTGCATCTGATTTTCCAATATTCTGAATGCTCCAAATGAATAAATTTTTCGTTGGAATAGCAAGGATCTTGTCGTAAACGTAAGAATAGAAAGGTTGAATCATTGTTTGTGAGATTCCTTGTTTGAATGGGAGAACAAGCTCATAGCGCAAAGATGCGATATGTGCCTTTTCTGTCCGGAGTTTGGCATTGCCGATCTGTTGGTAATACAACTCGTTAAAAGTAGGTTGACGGCAAGTATAACGGTAAACGAGCCCGATTTTGTTTTTGCTTCCCAAATCAAAACTCCAGGAAACAGCAGGTAACAAGTTCCATTGACCGGTTATCGCGGTGTCTCGTTTTTCGAAAACTCCCTGGACTCCAACTTGCGCCAAAATTTTCCCAATGGCTTTCCATTCGATTCCGACAAGACTTTCAGTAGTATTCCTGTAAGGATTCCCAACCAAAGATTTTCCTTTCAATGATTCTGAAATAAAGGAACTTCCAATAAGCAGATCCAATTTCCCTGTAATGGAATAGGCTACTTGTGATTGAAAATCGAACTGACCCGAATAATAGCGTGAATCCAGGTAGCCTTGTGCATTCAGATAGGTTGAATCCAAATATTGAAGATTGTTTTTTTGATAATTTACGGAGGAGAACACATTCCACTTGTTCTTCCTGAATTGATGATTAAAGGAACCGTTCAATCCGTAACCATTTAAATATTGAGCGGCATTACTGTTGTAAAAAATAACAGCGCCGGCTAAGTTTTTTTTGTACTCATTTCCTGAGATCCGCAATTGAAACCGGTGATACGAGTTGGGAGAAAATTGAACGGATCCGGTTCCGAAATATTCCAGTAAACTGTTGTTTTTTCTCCGGTCTTGAATCGTAGTATTGCCATTCAGGTAGGTGTATGGATAAGAACCGCCGTAAGACCTGATTTTCCCTGTCAGGGTTTCTGCCCATCTTTTCGTTCTTTTTTGCAGCATCAGGTATCCTTCGTATTGATCGAAAGAACCGGCTTGAACACCCAGGATAAGGTTTCGTTTATTTGTTCCGACATACGAATGAACGGATTCCACATTGACAACGGCACCGGCGAGTTTTGCATGAATCGGAATTTGGGTGCGGGTAGGGGAAAGCGTGACCAATTCTAATCGCTCTATGAAATCGACAGGAAATGAACTTAGGTCTGCTTGACCGCTTTGTGTTGTGGAAATGGAGGAGTAATCCTGAACCAAAGCAGTATGTCCGGCACCGAGACTTCGAAAACTGACGGTTTTCAATCCACCGACATCTCCGTAGTTTTTGATTTGAAGCCCGGGAAGTAAACTCAGGATCTGCCCTAGGTCATTAGCCAATTTGTTTTGGATCTTGTCCTTCGATAATTCAATCTGAATACTGTTTTCTTTATCATTTCGAGGTGAAATGACCACCTCTTCAATAGGTTTAACCTCTTGCCCAAAAACAGGACAAGAGGTTATAATCAACAGGGTTGGTATGGAAAACCTTAGAATCAATTAGATTTTACTAATACGAGTCCGTGCGATTCCTTTGGAAGTACTTGTTTCCAAAATGTATGTTCCGGATTGAATGTTAGTCAAATCAACTTCCTGGATTCCATTGGTAGCTTGAGTCAAAACCAATTTTCCGGATAATGCGTAAACTGTGATTTGCCCACTTTCAGATTTCACGGTGAATTTACCTGTGCCCGGATTCGGATAAACTTCCTGGTTAGCAAGATTTGATTCATTCACAGAAGCTGTTCCGTAAACAATATTGTCCAGTGCAAAATAAGCAGGTGTATTCATACCAAAACCACCTACATCAGACGATTGCAATTCAAATTCCAGGAATTGGATTTCACCAAGTGAGGCCAAATTGACAGTTTCCCATGTATCTATAATGTAATCTTGTGTACTGTCTGCAAACCGGTAATCTGCCAGGTAGAAAATCACAGTATCTGTTGTAACACTTTGAGCATCTTTTCCGATAAGCAATAAACGGAACCAATCTTCTCCGTTCGTACCATCCGGGTTTCCTTGAGCATTGGTTGAATCACCGAATTGTTTTCCGAATGCATCTCCATTTAGCATGGAAAGAGCAGCATAAGTGGTATTTGTCAATTGGATACTGGTTAATACCTTTTCCGTTCCGAAATCAATACCTGTACCGCCGTAGTTGACAGCGTAGTTTTGGCTGGAGTTTCCTCCGGTTCCGGTGTAAGCTGAAAAGTCATTAGTGTAACCAACAGTTGTAACGTCTGTAGAACTGGAATAAATAAATCCGCCGGACCAGTAATCCCATTGAAAATCATAATTGTTTTCAAAATAAACGCCACCGGAGGTAAAGCCTAATGTGGAATCAGAACCATCCCAATGAGAGTTGGGAGTTAAAATTAAGTCGTCAAAAGTGACAACAGTTTGTGCTTGTGTGTATTGGATGCAGAACACACTAACTGCGAGTAACATTTTTTTCATTGCCTTTAAGCATTTAAAAAGTGAATAAAAAAGCAAATGAAAAAATCAGAGAATAAGAACAAACTGGGGGAAAGCTCCCTCATTTCGAACTCGACTTTAATCTGAAGTCTTCATTCAATTTGTGTTCAAGGCAGGTATTCTGACTTCTCCCCGGTTACTTCTCCTTCCCACCAGCCGCGGCTGACAGTGGATTTATTGAAGACCGTTTAATAAGAGTTACAGCTGCAGATACAGTCCCGGATTTACACCGGATTCCCTATTGTCTTTTGTATGTTTTACAATCGAACCTAAAACGGGGACAAAGATAGTATTTTAATGGAAAATGTAAAATTGACAATTGAAAAGAGGCGATCATCCTAATTTAAACAGATTGAACTACTTTGAACATTTTTCAAATCTTTTCAATTTTCCATTCTCAATTCTCAATTAACTTTCACCTTTTGATAACTTTCAATCCGAGATTCGAAAAAAAGATTATTTTTGCAACGCTTAAATAAATGAACAAATGGCAGGAACTACCAGTTTTAACGATATTAAACGTCAATTTAAAGAGAATAAAAGACTTCGTCTGATCACTTTCGCAGTGGTTGGATTGATTGTAGCTATTCTTGGATACATTCTTTACAAACAATTGATTTACGCTCCGAACAACCAGAAAGCAAATGAAGGTTACTACAGAGGGTTGAATTTGGCAGCAAAAGATTCTGTAGATGCAGCAATCACAGAATTAGAGCCTTTCGTTAAGAAAAACGACGGATACCAAGGTGGAGAAGTTGCTGAATTTACGTTGGCTCGTCAATATATGGCTAAAGGTGATTTCAAAAAAGCTTTGAAATTATTGGAAGGTGTAAAATTGAAAGATACTTACGGTCCTGCATTGTGTCTTGGTTTACAAGGTGACTGTTACAGTGAAATGGGTAAATACAAAGACGCTATTGATTTGTACGTTGATGCTGCAGATGCAAATGAAAATGAGTGGACAACCCCAACTTATTTGTTCAAAGCAGGTCAGGTAGCTGAGGAAATTAAGGATTACGCAAAAGCGAAAGAACTTTACGAAAGAATTAATCAGGATTACTACATGTTCGGTCAACAAAAAACGATTGACAAATACATTGCCAGAGTATCCAATAAATAATTAGAAAACGTGGCTACAAGTTTAAAAAACTTATCAGCGTTCGATAAAGATACAATTCCAAACGGTGCCGATTTTTCAATCGGCATTGTTGTTTCTGAATGGAACGGTCATATTACTTCCAAACTATTGGAAGGAGCTATGGAAACACTTCTCAATTCAGGAGTGAAGGAATCCAACATTCATATCAAACCCGTTCCGGGAGCATTTGAATTGCCGCTCGGAGCACAATGGTTGGTACAAGACGAGAAAATCGACGGAGTGATCGCAATTGGTGTGGTGATCCAGGGAGAAACAAGACATTTTGATTTTGTTTGCTCCGGAACAACACAAGGAATTGTGGATGTTACCTTAAAATACAACAAGCCGGTCGGATTTTGTTTATTGACGGATAATACGGAACAGCAATCAATCGATCGCGCGGGTGGAAAACACGGGAATAAAGGTGTGGAAGCAGCGGTGACGGTTTTGCGAATGATCGAACTTAAGAAGAATTTATAATTGAAAATGGATAATTGAGAAGGAAAGAGAGCGTTGCTTTCGATTCAAATTAGCGTTAGCGCAATTTCTCCTTTTCACTTTTCACTTTTCACTTTTCACTTAACATATGACATTAATCAAATCTATTTCAGGAATCAGGGGCACGATCGGAGGTTCTCCGGGAGATAACCTGACACCCATTGATGCTGTCCAGTTCGCTGCAGCTTACGGAACCTGGTTAAAATCGGTTTCAAATACAGATAAGTTGAAAGTGATTGTAGGTCGGGATGCACGACTTTCGGGTTCAATGATTTCGACATTGGTAATCCAGACCTTGGTCGGATTGGGAATCGAAGTGATTGATCTGGGATTATCCACTACACCTACCGTTGAAATGGCAGTTCCCTATCATCAGGCAAACGGGGGAATTATCCTGACAGCTTCCCATAATCCGAAACAATGGAATGCATTGAAGTTGTTGAACAGCAAAGGAGAATTTATTTCGGGAGCAGAAGGAGAGTTGTTATTGAAAATTGCTACCGACGGAAGCTTTGTATTTGCTGAAGTGGACGATTTGGGGAAAGTTACCGAAGATAAGGAAGCAATCGAAAGACACATTGATGCGATCTGTGCACTTTCGGATGTGGACATTCCTGCAATCAAACAAGCGAATTTCAAAGTGGTGGTTGATGCGGTGAATTCTACAGGTGGAATCTCGGTTCCCCAACTGCTTCGCAAACTTGGTGTGACGGATATTACTGAAATGTATTGTGATCCGACAGGACACTTTCCACATAACCCGGAACCTTTGAAAGAACATCTGGTTGAATTATCTGCACGGGTTGTTTCAGAAGGAGCTCATTTAGGGATCACGGTTGACCCGGATGTGGATCGTTTGGCCTTGGTGAACGAAGACGGATCAATGTTTGGTGAAGAATACACCTTGGTTGCCGTTGCCGAATACATTCTTTCGAAAAGAAAAGGAGCTACTGTTTCCAATTTGAGTTCTACAAGAGCTTTGCGGGACATTACAGAAGAAGTTGGATGTACGTATCATGCTTCTGCGGTTGGTGAAGTAAATGTGGTCGTGAAGATGAAAGAAACCAATGCGGTGATCGGTGGAGAAGGAAATGGTGGAATCATTTATCCGGAGTTACATTACGGAAGAGACTCATTGGTTGGAATCGCTTTGTTCCTATCGCATTTGGCACGCAAGAAGATGAGTATGACTGAGCTTCGTGCTTCTTACCCGAATTATGAAATGGCTAAGAAGAAAATCGACCTGACACCGGGAATTGATGTGGATGGCATCCTGGTTAAAATGGCTGATAAATACAAGAACGAAGAAGTGGATACCGTTGATGGAGTGAAGATCTATATCGGAAAAGAATGGGTTCACTTGCGAAAAAGCAATACGGAGCCGATTATTCGGGTTTACACCGAAAGTAAGGATGCTCAGGCAGCTTCCGATCTGGCGGATCGTATTATTGGAGAAATCGAAGAATTTATCTAAAGTTAACCACGAAGTACACGAAGAGCACAAAGAATACTTTTATTCTATTGTTTTTTTGGTGTTCCATGTGGTGAAAATGCAAACTGATTATCAGTAAGATTCATTCGGTTGGAATGGATCTTTTTCTTTTTGTTAAAATTGTTTTGAACGAATCTTTAATCGGGAGGTACTTAAGGGAAATTGATTCCTATGAAAAAAGTAGTTGTTCTCTTATTGGCAATTCTCCCAAGTTTTTTTTCACTTGCAGCCAATGACAAAGAGATTATTAAATCTTCCATCAGTGAAGTAACCGTTTACACCAGTGGAGCACAAGTTTACCGCAAAGCGAATTTCAATGTAAAACCCGGAATTACGGAGTTGATCATCGAAGGAGTGAGCCCGAATATCGATCCCAAGAGTTTGCAGGTAAAGGCGTTTGGAAATGTCGTTTTGATTGATTCAAAATACCAAATCTACTATCCTGAACCTGAAAAACTTAAATTGGAAGGTTTGCCCTTAAAAATCAGAAAGGATATCAACCTGTTACAGGATTCCATCAATAACCAATTGTTCGACATCAAGGAAATCCAGGATGAAATTGACGTATTGAATACCTCCAAAACCATTTTATCCAATAATGGCGCAATTCGCGGGCAAGGAAAAGTGAATGATTCGATTCAACTGTTGAAACAAGCAATGGAATATTACCAATTGAAAATGAATGAGATCAATAAGAAGTTGCAAGTTTTGAATAAGCGATTGAAAGCAAAAAACGGAACGTTAGCGGATATGAACAACCGGATGAGCGATCTTCAGAATTACCAATCGTCCAATACTCCGAAAGTTCCGACAGGTCCGATCCATCGAATTATTGTGACATTACAGTCAAAGGAGGTTGTTGCGGGTAGATTGGCAGTTTCTTATTTGGCTTCCGGAGCTTCTTGGGTTCCATCATACGATATCCGAAGTGAGATCACTTCCGGGAAGGTTAATTTGGCTTACAAAGCGAATATTCAACAAAGTACAGGTGAATCCTGGAATGATGTACAATTGACCTTGTCGACAAATGACCCGTATCAAAATAAGATCAAACCGGATTTGCACCCTTGGTATGTTGATTATTACAATTTTGGAGTGATCAACGGAAGAATGAACTCGTACGGCCTGACAGCTGCACCTTCAGTTCAATACGAAAAGAAAGCGACTGCCGATTCTCAAGCATTCGAACTGGAAGGAGAAACTGCGGCAAATTTCACGACGGTGATCAATCGCGTTTTGTCTGCCGAGTACAAGATCGATTTGCCTTACACCATAGAAAGTGATGAAGAAAGTCATTTGGTTTTAGTCCGAAACCTGGATCTGACAGCAAATTACCGTTATTACACCGTTCCTAAAATTGATCCGGGAGTTTTCCTGGTGGCTGAAGTGCTTAAATTAGAAGATCTGCAATTGGTTCCGGCTACTGCAAACATCTTTTTCGACGGAACTTATATCGGAGAAACATACATCGATCCGACTGCAATGAATGATACCTTGAAATTGAGTCTTGGAAAAGATCCGAACATTATTGCAAAACGCATTCTTTTGAAAAAAGACTTCAAGGAAAAAATCGTTGGAAACGACATGGAGCGCACGTATTCCTATGAAATTTCGGTTAAAAACCTGAAAACGAATACGGTTGAATTGGTCATTGAAGATCAGATTCCTGTAACCACCAATGGTGAAATCGTTATAGAAGCGATCAACACGGATAAAGCAAATTATGATAAAACGACAGGTAAACTAACTTGGACGGTTAATTTGAAGACCAAAGTCACCGATAAGTTTAACTACTCGTTTAAGATTAAATATCCGAAAGATCAAAATGTCATCCTTCAATAATTGTTTTGTAGTTTGAATGTGATCCCTCAGTTTGCCGGCTGGGGGATTCTTTGTTTTAGGTTCAAAAGTTCAAAAGTTCAAAAGTTCAAAAATTCAAAAATGAACTGCTTAAACTTTTTCACCCTCTTGAATCTTTTGGGCCTCTTTGAACTTCTCAATTGCTTCCGGGTCGTATGAAAAGAAGATGTTTGCCCAAATAATTTTCGATAAGGCATACAGATAGGGACTTAGTAAAATAGAAAGTCCGGAAATAACAGAAATTTGAACAAAGGTGCTTGTACTTGGAAAGAACAAATTGAAGCTTAGCCAACAGGCAACAAAAAGTCCGACTCCCAAACCATAGGAAACATACATGGCTCCATAATAAAACCCGATTTCCTTTTCATATTTCAAACCACAACTTGGGCAGTACTTATATGTTTCACCGATATTTTTCATGGAATAAGGATGAGAAACAAAAAAATCTCCCTCCTGACATCTTGGGCATTTCATTCTGAAAATACTATTCAACTTAGACCCTTTACCAAATAACATTACCGTTTTATTTAAAGAGTTACAAAGTTAGAAACACCAATCCGAAGAAAAGTTGATTAGAATCAGTTTTTATTCTTTTTAAGAAAAAACATTTTTTTGAAACCTTTTATTACTTCTCGCGTTAAAGAATGTAACGGATCAATTATTAACATCTACAGGTTAAGGGAAAGAGGCTAAGTGCAGTTGCATTTGGCCTTTTTCTTTTGTTAATTATTCAAATTGTGTACTAAGAAATTGGCTTGAAAGTCTTTAAAACAAAGGGCTGTTCGCAATATCGCGAATTTGCAACCGACGTTAAAAAGATTTCCCATTTCAGAGGGTCTTTTTTTTGTGCTTACTTTTGGCACATGAAAGAATTGGATGTGTTAGTTATCGGTGCAGGGGCGGCTGGTTGTTTTTCAGCAATCAAGGCTTCTGAAAACTTTAAGCATGCAAAAATTGCCATTCTGGAAAGGAACGCCAAACCATTAGCGAAGGTCAAGATTTCAGGAGGAGGAAGGTGCAATGTAACCAATGTGATATCCAATCCGGAAGAATTATCAAAACACTACCCAAGAGGCGAGCGATTCCTGAAAAAAGCGTTTTACCAGTTTACCAGTTCGGATATGAAGACATGGCTGGAAAACAGGAATATCCCATTGAAATTGTATCCGGACGGATGTTATTTTCCTGTGAGTAACGATTCACAAACGATTATCGATTGCTTTTTAAATGAACTAAGAAAGAATGACGTTCAGTTATTATTGAATCAACGGGTGGAAACGGTGAAAAAACTGGATTCCGGTTTATTCGAAGTTCAGACTCCGGAGGAGGTTTTTCGTTCCAAAGCAGTGATTGTTACTACCGGAGGACAACCGAAAATATCGGGCTTCGAGTTATTAAAAGCATTTGACTTGAAAATTGTTTCGCCGGTACCATCGCTATTTACTTTCAATATGCCGAATGAACCGATCAAGGAATTGATGGGAATTGTTCAGGAAAATGTATTGGTGAAGATAATCGGTGAAAAATGGACGTCAAATGGACCTTTATTGATTACGCATTGGGGGATGAGTGGTCCGGCAGTTTTGAAATCTTCCGCTTTTGGAGCACGCATTTTCGAATTGAAAGGCTACACATCACAAATTGCTGTGAATTGGACAGGAGAAGAGAACCAGGAAGCTGTTCGGGAATCCATCAATCAATTCGTCAAATCCAATAAATTGGTAGTAAATACACCACTTTATTCAGTCAAATCCCGCTTATGGACGTATTTGGTGGAGAAAGCAGGAATTCCAAATCAGTTCAAATGCTCCGAATTAACTATAAAACACCAGAATAAGCTGTTGGAAGTGTTAGTGAACGATTTGTATTTGATGGAAGGAAAAACGACCTTTAAAGAGGAGTTTGTAACTGCCGGTGGAATTGATCTGAATGAAATCAACGTGCAAACCATGGAATCTAAGAAGTATCCGGGACTTTTCTTCGCTGGTGAAACATTGGATATCGACGGAGTGACCGGGGGATTTAACTTTCAGGCGGCGTGGACAACGGCAGCTATTGCAGGGATGAATGTTTTAAAAAACAAGGAGGGATGATTCGAATTAGTTTAATAATATTGCTGGGCCTGATGGTTTCGTGCCACACATCCAAAAAAGTCGTGGAAAAGCAGCCGAAAAAAGAAACGAATCAAATCCCTATTGACAAGGATGAAGTTTATCATTTGGGTGTTGTTCAGATTCTGGATTGCGGTGTGACAATCCAAATTACATCCGGAGATTCAAAAAGCACCGTTTCTCCAACGAATCTCGATTCGAAATTCCAGGTTAACAATACGCGCCTGAAGCTAAAATTCAAACAATTGGATGAACGGGCAACAGGATGTATGGAGTTTGTTGCGATAGAAATTCTGGACGCTTTTGTCGTTCACTGATCACAGCTGATCCATCAAAACGCGATACAGTTCAATCATGGACTCAATATCCTTCTTGTAAACTTTTTCCTGTGGAGTATGCACATTGTCTTCCGGAGCACCAATAAAACACCAGTCAATAGGGAGATCGGATTTTTGGAGAACAGAACCGTCACTTCCGCCTGCGGATTCTACTTCCAACTGGAATTTTATCCCTGAATCGTTTGCTATGGAAATGATCTTGTTCAGGTATTTTCTTCTTGGTAACATACTGTCTCTCATGGAAATTGCAACACCTCCTTTGTGAACAACACCGTGAGTAACCCATGTAATATCGCAAATCAATGCCTGAAAGACATCATAGGTATTCATCAGGTATTTTGCACATGCACCAACCGAATTCCCTCCATGTTCTTCATAAGTAGAGAATACAATTGCCCCATGTTCCATTGTTTCTGCTAATTGAAGCGCTACAAAAACACCTAAACGGTTATCGAGATATGGTGACTGGACGTATTCCTTAGTTTCTTTGAAATTCGGTTTGAATGAAAGAAGTGTCCCGCGATCAATGGTTCGGTCATGCGATAATTGAATCCGCTGTTGATTATATTCGTTTTCAAAAACCATCAGTTCACCTTCCACATCGCCTTTGGAATCACTCCCGATCAGAATGGTTCCATCAATATTTTTAGGTCCGCCTACACGAATCAGTTCGTTGTCATAACCAACCGAATAACCGATGGTGTCCATATGTGCATAAACGGTTGTTCTAGGGTTGCCAAAAACCAGGATCAGGGCATCTTGAAAACCAAGACCGTCAATAATCCGCGGTTTCGATTTCCATTGGGAAGAATATTTTAGAACATATTCCTTAATGAATGCTTTGATTCGAGATTCGTCACTTGCAACTCCTTGAATGGAAATGAGTTCTTGGAGTAATTGAAATTGGCTATTGGATAATTCCATGATTTTCTATTGTAATATTTTTTTCTTCGGGAAGAAGGAGGTTCAATTCAGCAAATTGTTCCAACAAATTTAATTCTGAAACCGGGAGTTGTATGCTTAGCTTGCAAGATAGTTGAAAATCCTGATTGATAATTTTTGCCGGACCATTTTTTAAAATACTCATCACTTGTGGCATCTCATCATAATTGTAAAACAAGGTAATCAGTACTTCATCTTCCTGTTCGATGATTTGAGCATTCTCAAGTGCCTCTTTGGATGCAGTTCTGTATGCGTTGATCAGGCCACCAACCCCAAGGTTTACACCTCCGTAATAGCGAACGACAGCAATTAGAATATTGGTCAGATCAAATGATTGTATTTGTCCGAAAATAGGAGCTCCTGCTGAATTGGAAGGTTCACCATCATCACTTGCTCGATACTTTTTTTTGTCACTCCCCAGGCGAAATGCAGAACAAACATGAACAGCCTGGTAATGTTCTTTTCGAAGACGTTGGATATGTTCCTTGATTTCTTCTTCCGTTTTGCAGGGAATGGCAAATGCAAGAAACTTAGAGCCTTTCTCTTTGTAGAAACCTTCACTTTGTTCTGTAATTGTTTTGAATTTGCTTTCTTGCATGAAGTGGCAAAGGTACGAAGAATGTGAATTAGGAGATCAATGGTAATGAAACCGGTTTATGAAATCTTACACCTTATTTTATCAAACGATTGATATATAGTTGTTTAATTGTGATTCTGTTCGCTTCTTTGCGAACACGCGAATTTTAAAATTCTGAAATTTTCGATCTGATTTCACCGGGTAAAAAAATGGCTGCCTTTTCAGACAGCCATTCGGATATTATTGAATAGTCAATTTCTTTTCAAGGTCTTCCAGGTAAACCCGGAACTGTTTGTCCGTCTCAGAAAGATTGATCACCGTTCTGCAGGCATGAAGAACCGTTGCGTGGTCTTTTCCGCCACAATGAGCTCCAATACTTGCTAAAGATGATTTGGTCATTTTTTTGGAGAAATACATGGAAATCTGACGAGCCTGAACCACTTCGCGCTTGCGTGTTTTTGATTTCAACATCTCAATAGGCAAATCGAAGTAATCACAAACTACTTTTTGGATGTAATCGATTGAAACCTCACGGGCAGTGTTCTTCACAAACTTGTCGATCATTTGTTTCGCCAAGTCAAGCGTAATCGCTTTTTTGTTCAATGAAGCCTGAGCAAGAAGGGAAGTCATAGCGCCTTCCATTTCACGGATGTTTGTATTGATACTGTATGCCAGGTATTCAACCACCTCACGTGGAAGTTCGATACCGCTACCATACATTTTCTTCTCCATGATTGCAATACGTGTTTCCAAATCAGGTGTGGAAAGATCTGCAGACAATCCCCATTTGAAACGGGATAATAAGCGTTGCTCCATTCCTTGCATCTCAACAGGCGGTTTATCCGATGTTAAAATGATCTGTTTTCCGTTTTGGTGTAAATGGTTGAAGATATGGAAGAATACATCTTGCGTTTTTTCTTTCCCGGAAAAGAACTGGACATCATCAATGATCAGAACATCGATCATTTGATAGAAATGAATGAAATCATTTGTCGTTTGATTACGGACAGCATCAATAAACTGGTGAGCAAATTTCTCAGAACTAACGTAAAGTACCGTTTTATTCGGGAATTGATTTTTAACTCCAATACCGATTGAATGTGCCAAATGCGTTTTCCCTAAACCAACTCCACCGTAAATCAACAACGGATTGAAAGCTGTTCCTCCCGGTTTGTTTGCTACTGCATAACCGGCAGAACGTGCCAATCGGTTGCAATCTCCTTCTACAAAATTCTCGAACGAGTATGCCGGATTCAAGTTCGAATCAACGTTCACTTTCTTTAATCCCGGAATGATAAATGGATTCTTGATCGGATTATCGCTGATATTCAAGGGCATCGTTACAGGAGCATTCTTCACTGCTTTCTTATTGGAAGCAGGAAGTTTTACCGTGTAAGGATTTGAATTGCTGGCAGAATTTTCCATAACAATACTGTATTCCAAATGCCCTTCCTGGCCAAGCTCTTTCTTAATTACTTTTTTCAATAAAGTAATGTAATGCTCTTCCAACCATTCGTAAAAAAAGTGAGATGGAACTTGTATTGTCAGAATGTTGTTTTCAAGCTTTACGGGAACAATCGGTTCAAACCAAGTCTTGTAGGCTTGAATCGGTAAATTATCCTTGATAACTTTCAGACAGGAATTCCAAATAGCGTCATGGTTGGCACTCATTTAGCAGGGGTATTTAAACGTTTATAATAATATGTTAATAAAAAAATAATCAGCGTAATAGATTCATAGCTTAACTGTTAAGCCGTAGAATTTTTAAGTGAGCAAATATTCTCATAAAAAAGTGAAAAAAAAAGTCGTTTGGGGGTTGATTATTTGAAAAGTTTTGCTTTGTATTGAAGTAATCCTTTAATATCAGCTTTTAATTTTTTTAAAACTGACTGATTGTTCGATGAATATCCGAATTTTATAGTTAAATGTTAAATTTTGATATTTAAACACAAAAAATCACCCTTCTTCAAAGATACAAAATTAGATTGCATTAACCTTCACTTAATGTTCCCAAAATATCATTTAAGCACATTTAATTTCTAATCGAAAATCTGAAAAATAGTTACGACATTTAACCAAATTTATTTAGAACAGAATATTTCATGAAAACTTCATTTGAATTCCCTACAAAGGTGCGTGTAAGATATGGCGAAACAGACCAGATGGGTTATTGCTATTATGGAAATTACGCTGCGTATTTTGAAGTAGGAAGAGTGGAGGCGATGCGTTCTTTAGGGATGAGCTATCGTGAATTGGAAGAAAGCGGAGTGATGTTGCCTGTGAGTCATTTTGAGGTGGATTATTTTAAACCCGCATTATATGATGATGAATTGACAATTGTGACAGCGATTACGGAATTGAAAGGGCCGCGCTTGTTTTTCGAATATACATTGTACAATGAAAAGCAAGAATGTTTGAGTAAGGCGAAAACAACTTTGGTATTTGTTTCAAAGGAAAGTATGAGACCGATTGCTCCTCCGATGGCTTTTGTTGAATTAATGGAAAAACACCATGCTTGAATCGACTTACTTTAAACTGCAGTTTCCGGATGAGACGGATTTGAAACGTTGGCTTACGGAAAGGGATGGCGAAATCCGGATTGGTCAGAATGTAGCGTTTCGTTCATCTGCCGGGCCGGAAAGCTGGAAAGAAAAAAAGTTTCATATCATTGGGGTAAAAGAAGATATCGGTCCGAGGTTAAATGGCGGAAAAGGTGGTTCTCAGGCTGCTTTCGAGGCATTCATCCCACGATTTTTGGCTGTGCAGTCCAACCAGTTTTTAACCGGGAATTCTATTTGTATTCATGGATGCATCGATTTGCGCGAACCGATAGATGCAATTTCCCATATGCATGTGGATGATCTGGATTATTTGCTTTCGGCTTGGGTGAAAGAGGTGGTTGATGCCGGAGGTATTCCGATTGTGATAGGTGGCGGACATAATAATGCATACCCGATCATAAAAGGAGTTTCAGAATCAGTTGGTCTTGCCATATCTGTTGTGAATTTGGATCCTCACGCAGACACACGTGTGATGGAAGGCAGACATTCCGGTAATCCGTTTTCCTATGCATATGAATACGGTTTTTTAGGTCATTATTCTGTTTTAGGGTTGCATGAATCGTATAACAATCAGTTTATCCTGGATCACCTCAACGAAATGAAAGCTTTCTTTACATTTTATGAGTCCTGGTTGGAAAAACCTTTCAAGTTCCAGGCTGATATCGATAAAGTGTATGATTCCCAATTCCAAACGGTGATGGGAGTTGAGTTGGATATGGATGCGATTGCCTACATGCCATCGAGTGCTTTTACTCCTTCTGGAATTACAGTCGACCAAGCACGAATCTATGTCCGGAAAATGGCCTCTCTTGAAAAGGTGTGTTACCTGCATTTGCCTGAAGCTGCTCCTAAAAATGAAATGGAAGAGTTGATTATCGGTAAAGCGCTTGCTTATCTGGTGACAGATTTTGTAAAAGAGTATCAAAAACATCATCTTTAATTCGTAATATTGATTTGTGGCTGCACTCCGAGATATTACTTCAAATACAATCCAATTCATAAGGGTCTTTTTTCCATTGGTTTTATTGGCTCACCATTTGAAGCATAATTTGCTCGGATTTTTCTATTGGGTATTCTTCTTTTTGTTGATTTCAGATAAGGTTGGGGTCGGGTTTGGCTTGTCTTATTTGTTTTTATCTCCTGAATATCAGGGCAACACCAGTTTTTTCTCATTTCTTCTGATTGGTTTTTCATTTGGCGGACTAACGATGGCGTTCCATTCATATTCCTATATGAGATTGGCTTCCCGTTTCCCGTTTTTAGCAATGGTTAACAAGCCGTTTGTGCGGTTTTGCATCAATAATAGTGTGATTCCAACATTATTTATCGTCTTTTTTATTATTCGGATCGTCAGTTTTCAGAGAACGGAAGAGTTCGAATCGTGGTTGAATGTGTTTCTCTTTGTCGCGGGATTTCTGATCGGTTTTTTCCTTTTTGTAGGGATTGCGTTGCTTTATTTTTTTCCGATCAATAAAAATCTGTTTGAATTGAAGCGTTATGACGAAGATAAGTCAACACGGAACGATCGCTGGATGCGGTTTGGAAAACGCAATCGAATCAAGGTGAAAGGTGCAAACAGGCAACGCTTGTATTGGTACGTCGGGAGAAGATTCCGGGTTCAGCAGTGTCGTTCCACAAGACATTACGCACAATCGTTATTGCAATCGGTTTTTGATCAGAATCGAATTTCAACCACGGTCTTCGAAATAGTGACGATTATGACTTTTGTGCTGATTGGCCTGTTCGGAGGAAAAACATTCCTGGATGTCCCGGCCGGAGTGAGTGTGGTATTACTCTTGACCATTATCCTGATGTTGCTTAGTGCGCTTCAGACTTGGTTGAGGGTTTGGGCTTATCCCATTATTATTTTATGTTTCCTATTGATGAACTATCTGTCAAATACGGTAGATGTTTTCAAGTTTCAAACACAGGCATATGGGTTGTCTTATGATCATACGGCTGTTTACTCGGATTCTGCTATTTATGAGTTGAGTAAGGACGGAAGGCAACGTGCCGATGATTATATGGATTACATTTCGTACCTGGAAAGTTGGAAGAAACAAACTGGGGAAGAAAAACCGCTTTTGGTTATTGTGAATACTTCCGGTGGAGGTTCGCGCAGCGCTTCCTGGGTCTACCAGGTTCTCCGGATGTGTGATTCTTTAAGTGGTTTCAAGTCGTCCAGGCACATTGCAATGATGACCGGTGCTTCCGGTGGTACGGTTGGGGCATCTTATTACCGTTCGCTTTTACTGGAAAATTACCAGACGAAAAAGGTCAATTTCAATGACAAAAAGTATTTTGAGGAGATTTCCCAGGACTTGTTGAATAAACTGTCATTTGCGGCATCGACAAACGACCTCTTCTTTCGCTATCAATCCAGTTTTGAGGATTCTGAATACAGCTATGACAGGGCAATGGCTTTTGAGTCGGATTTGAATGAAAATACCGGTCAGCGACTGAATAAACCCTTACTGTATTTCAAAGTCTTCGAGAAACAAGGGGTTATCCCGAATCTGATCCTGACTCCTTCGGTGGTGAACGATGGAAGAAGGATCCTGATTTCATCATTAGGGTTAAGCTTTTTAATGGATTCTGCTTCACCTTCGCCGGAAATGAATCACGTCCAGGAAAACGTGGATATTCATCTCCTGCTCAAAAATCAAAGTTCTGAAAAGCTACGTTTATCTTCTGCCTTGCGCATGAATGCATCGTTCCCTTATGTTTTGCCAATGACAAGTTTGCCAACCACTCCGGAAGTTCAGCTAATGGATGCAGGAGCGCGTGATAATTTCGGGACGAAGATTACTGTTCAGTGGCTGATGAAACTGGAATCTTGGATCAGCAAGAATACCAGTGGAGTAGTTATTCTGCAGATCCGGGACAATAAACGAATCATGTATAATGAGCATACGCGTTCATTCGGGCTTTTTGATAAGTTCACAACACCGATTTCGAATGTGTTCACCAACTTCCCCAGAATCCAGGATTATGACCAGGATGAGTTGCTTCGTGCAACAATGGGGAAATACAATGTTCCTATTCAGACAGTTAATTTGAATCTGAGAGAATTGCAAAAGGATCGGATCAGCCTTTCCTGGCATCTCACTAAACATGAAAAACTAAAAGTTCTGGCAGCAATCAAGCGTTCATCCAACGTGAAGGAATTTGAAAGGTATCTGAAACTCTTGAATTGAAAATTGAGAATGAGAATTGAAAAGTAAATTACATTTATCTTCTTTTGCGGATTTATCGAAAGCAGTGCTTTCTCTTCTTTTCAATTCTCAATCTTGCATTTTCAATTAATCATGATCCCACTTCCGCTTCGTTGATCCTGCTGTTTCGGTAATGATCCATCCCTTTGATTTTGCTTCTTTGAAAAGGTATTTCCTCAATTTCCGGGGGTAAAAGAATTTCCAGGTCATTCTGCTTCTCGAAAGATCTTTCGTAACATCTGCCAGCGACAATAAATGATAACAGGCTGCTGCACATCTCATTCCGAAGAAAGCGTAGGGATAAGGTCCTTCTTTCAGAAAAGGTTTCGAATCAGCGAGTAGTTTTTGTTTTTGAGCCGGACTTATGGGAATAAAAACCTGACAGGTTTTGGTGGTGTCTGCCCGAAAAGTCCGGTAAAATTGTTTAGTACTCGAAATGAGATATCTGCCGGTATCCGAGTTGATATTTGTAGCAACGACTCTTCCTCCCGGAACAAAATGCATCACACTGTCTTTTCCAAGTCGCAGGCCGATATGTCCGCCCAGTTTACCTCCGAACCAATGCCTTTCGCTTTCAACAAGTGGTTTAGAGCCGTAAATGACTTCTACAACCAAAGTGTCCGATTGAGAAATGGATGGTAATGGGATCAGTATCAAAAAGAGAACGAGCGATTTCATGCGGTTGTTTTCTGAAGAATACAATTCTTTGCGTTATCAGTTCAAAATAAGATTTGATTGGTCGAATGAATTGATTGAAAGATGCGTTTAGGAAATTTGCATGTAATTCGGTATTTGCAATTCGGCATTCGTAATTCGAAAAGTGTTATTTTCGTTGTATGTCTCAGGTAGCGCAACTTTATAAATATAATTTGGACACTTTTTCGTTGGAGAAGAATTCGGAAGAGTATTTTGCAGCACATTTCAATCCGTTTGAGGATATGAATTCCACGTATTGGTTGAATTTTCATTCGATGAAAGACAAAAAGTCGATTATCAAGTTGTGCGACAGGTTATGTATTGACAAATTACTTCAGGAAGATTTGTTTGCAGAAACCAAGCGCACCCGCCTGGAAGAGTATTCCGATTACGTGTTCTTCAGTATTATTTCCGCTCTTCCTAAGGAAGGGTTGAATAATTACGATTTGACGAAAGAACGAATCAGTTTCATTATTGGGGATAATTACCTGATTTCTTTCCAGGAAAAACCTTCAGACCACTTTCCGACAGTTCGGGAACGGATTGAGTACAAGCGTGGAAAAGTTCGTTTCAAAGGACCTGATTTTCTCTTGTTCCGGATGTTGGAAGCGATTATCGATAATTACACGGAAGTGGTGGAAGAGATTTCCATTAATATCGAATTGCTGGATAATATCGTGCTTCGAAATCCGAAAAGTGAAGTGCTTCGGAAGGTTGAATGGGAAAAACGAAAATTGCTTGATTTGCGGAAGATAGTTTTCCCGATGAAAGAGTTGATGGGGCAATTGGATCGGGTTGAAAATGAACTGATCATTGAAGATAATATTCATTATTTCCGGGAGCTGAAGGATACATGTTACAGTTTGATTGACGAAATCGAATCGCAAAAGCAAATGCTCGATGGTGTTGCCAATCTGTATTATGCAATCCAGGGACAGCGCATGAATGAGATCATGAAAGTGTTAACGGTGACAAGCGCGATATTCATCCCGCTGACATTTATTGTTGGAGTTTACGGAATGAACTTCGAGAATATGCCTGAATTGAAAAGGCACGATGGCTACTATATAATTTGGGGAATCATGATTTTCATCACAACCGCTTTGGTATTTGTCTTCTGGAAAAGAGGCTGGTTAAAACGCAATGATTAAACGTGACCGATCAACTGGTTTGCGTGTAGCATAAAACGCGATTCCTCCAGTAGCTGATAAAGCAGGATCCATTCTTTTTGATTAAATGCGAGAACCATTTTGGAGTTGTCTGTATGCATGTATATCTTTTCTCCGGTTTCTTTTTTCTCTTCGTAGTGCATGGAGTGAATCTGGTGAACTTGGTCTGTAAACCGAATAAAATCGTCAGAGGAAAGAATCAGTACCACGCTTCCGAATCCAAGATGGAATTGTTCGCAGTTTTTACATTGAATAAGGCATCCGAAGGAATTATTGCCGATTGTTTTGTAATGACACATGGAGTTTGTTTTCGGTAAAATTATTGTTTGGAATGATTCTAAACAATACCCAAAAAGCGGTATAATTTTTCACTGCGAAATTAACCTTGCATCGTTCATAACTCTTAATAAATCATGGTTTAAATATAGCTTTCCGTTAGTATCTTTGGGAACTTATCAGAATCCGTTATTATGGCTGAAAATCAATATACTGAAGACAATATACGATCTCTGGACTGGAAGGAGCATATTCGCCTGAGACCCGGTATGTATATCGGGAAATTGGGGGATGGTGCTTCTGCTGATGATGGGATTTATATTTTGGTGAAGGAGATTGTCGATAATTCCGTTGACGAATTCGTCATGGGGAATGGAAAACGTATCGATATCAAAGTGAAAGATGGGAAGGTCTCAGTTCGTGATTATGGACGTGGGATTCCTTTAGGAAAAGTGATCGAATGTGTTTCTCAGATCAATACGGGTGGGAAATACGATTCGAAAGCATTTAAGAAATCTGTCGGATTGAATGGAGTAGGAACAAAGGCTGTAAATGCATTGAGTGATTACTTCATGGTGTATTCTGTGCGGGAAGGAGAAAAGAAACAGGTAGTGTTTTCACGAGGTGAATTAACGGAAGATCTGCCTTTAAGCAAAACCGATGAGGTAAATGGGACTTATTTCGAGTTTATTCCGGATGAATCTATCTTCAAGAAATTTGCGTTCAAAATGCCTTACCTGATCAAGATGTTTTGGAATTATTGCTATTTGAATCGCGGTTTGGCAATTTACTTCAATGGCGAAAAATACCAATCGAAAGACGGATTGAAGGATTTGTTGGAAGACAACATGGATGGAGATCCTTTGTACCCGATTATCCACTTGGAAGGTGACGATATCGAAGTTGCTTTCACACATGGTAAAACCTACGGTGAAGACTATTATTCCTTCGTGAATGGTCAGCACACAACTCAAGGAGGAACTCATCAAAGCGCATTCAGGGAATCCATTGCGAAAGTGATTCGTGATTTCTATAAAAAGGATTATGATGCTTCGGATATCCGTCAATCCATCGTTGCGGCAATTGCCGTAAAGGTGATCGAACCGGTATTTGAGTCTCAGACAAAAACAAAATTGGGGTCCCAGGAAATCGAGCCGGATGGAAAATCCATGCGTGCCTTTATCAATGATTTCCTGAAAGATAAATTGGATAATTACTTGCACCGTCACCCGGATGTTGCGGATACTCTGGAAAAGAAAATCAAGCAATCGGAGCGTGAGCGTAAGGAATTGTCCGGAATTCGAAAATTGGCACGTGATAGAGCGAAGAAAGCGAGTCTGCACAACAAGAAATTACGTGATTGCAGAAGTCACCTGACGGATCTCAAAGATGAAAAACGTGAAATGACGACCTTGTTCATTACGGAGGGAGATTCTGCGAGCGGATCGATCACGAAGTCGCGGGATGTGAACACGCAAGCGGTGTTTTCGTTGCGTGGTAAGCCATTGAACTGTTACGGATTGACCAAAAAAGTGGTCTATGAAAATGAAGAGTTCAACCTGATTCAGGCGGCTTTGGATATCGAAGAGGACATGGATAATTTGCGGTATAATAACATTGTGATCGCTACCGATGCCGATGTCGATGGAATGCATATCCGCTTGCTATTATTGACGTTTTTCCTGCAGTTCTTCCCGGATTTGGTGAAACGGAACCATGTGTATGTATTGCAGACACCTTTGTTCCGTGTTCGGAATAAAAAGAAAACGATCTACTGTTATTCCGACGAAGAACGGAGAGCTGCAATTTCTGAATTAGGTAAAAATCCGGAGATCACCCGATTTAAAGGATTGGGAGAGATTTCACCTGATGAGTTCAAACACTTTATCGGGGATGACATCCGCCTGGAGCCGGTTCTTTTGACAAAAGATGCATCCATAGATTCCATTTTGTCCTATTTCATGGGTAAAAACACCCCCGAACGCCAGGATTTCATTATTGAAAATCTTCGTGTGGAAAAAGATGAAGGAAAGAATGTGGATCTGGAGAGTTCCGAACCGGAAGATGAAAGTACTGAACCAATTGAAAAAGCTTCTTAAAGATGAGTGAAGACGAAATCGGGCCGGTCGATCCGGAAAATGATGATTTGAATAACGATGGAGGAGGAGAAGAAGAATCTTCTTTCGGTACGGATGATCACAAGCACGTCGATGAAAATATTATTCCGTTAAGTGGGTTGTATGAGAATTGGTTTTTGGATTATGCCTCCTACGTGATCTTGGAACGCGCAGTTCCTTCCTTGCACGATGGTTTCAAACCGGTTCAAAGAAGAATTCTGCATTCCATGAAGGAATTGGATGATGGACGTTACAACAAAGTAGCGAACGTGATCGGGAATACGATGAAATATCACCCTCACGGAGATGCTTCAATCGGAGATGCCCTGGTTCAGTTGGGACAAAAGGAATTACTGATTGATTGCCAGGGAAACTGGGGAAATACCTTGACCGGTGACGGTGCGGCTGCGCCTCGTTACATTGAAGCACGGCTTTCGAAGTTTGCAAGTCATGTGGTCTTTAATCCCAAAACAACCAACTGGTTGCTGAGTTATGACGGACGAAATAAGGAACCGGATAACTTACCGGTAAAATTCCCTATCCTGCTTGCTCAAGGTGCAGAAGGTATCGCGGTCGGGATGGCGTGTAAGATCTTACCGCATAACTTTAATGAACTGATCGAACAGTCAATCAATCACCTGCGTGGAAAGAAAGTGGAGATTTTCCCTGACTTCCTGGTTGGTGGTATGGCGGATTTCACCAATTACAACGATGGTCTGAGAGGAGGAAAAGTTCGTGTTCGTGCAAAGATTAAAAAGGTTGATAATAAAACCTTGATGATCAACGAGATTCCTTTTGGATGCACAACCTCTTCATTGATTGAAAGTGTTATTAAAGCAAATGACAAGGGAAAGATCAAGGTAAAGAAAATTGAAGATAATACAGCTGCAGATGCAGAAATCGTAATTCATTTGGCTCCCGGGGTTTCACCGGATAAAACGATCGATGCATTGTATGCATTTACGGATTGTGAAGTCTCGATTTCTCCGAATGCTTCTGTGATCGATGGGGATACGCCTCGTTTTATGGGAGTTTCTGAAATCCTGAAAGTCAATACCGATAATACACTGACCTTACTTCGGAAGGAACTTGAAATTCGATTGGCTGAATTGGAGGCGCAATGGCATTTTTCAACCTTGGAGAAGATTTTCATCCGGGAGGAAATGTACATTGATTTCAAGTTGTATTCCGACAAGGATGGCCTGTACAAATACATGTACAAACGCTTCGAGAAATTCAAGAAACAGTTTATCCGCGAGATCGTAGATGAAGATTTGCAGCGTTTGACCCAGATTCCAATGATCCGTATTACCCGTTTCGATTCGGATAAAGCAGACGATTTGATCGCTAAGCTGGAAGCCGAGATGGAAGAGGTGAAGAAGAACCTGGAAAACCTGGTTGAATACGCAATCGATTATTACAAGGATCTGAAAAAGCGTTTTGGAGCCGGAAAAGAGCGCAGAACGGAAATGAAAGTTTTCGATAACATCGCAGCAACGAAGGTGATTATCGCCAATCGTAAATTGTTTGTGGATATTGAAGAAGGATTCATTGGTTGGGGATTGAAAAAGACTGAAGCTGTCAACGATTGTTCTGAAATTGATGATATTATCGTTTTCTTCGATACGGGAAAATTCATTGTGACCAAAGTTTCTGAAAAGAAATTCGTCGGTAAGGGAATTGTTCACGCGGATGTTTGGAAGAAAGGTGATAAACGAACAATCTATCATGTGATGTACCAGGATGGTGCAGGCGGAGCTACGATGATGAAACGTTTTTTCGTGAATTCGGTCACGCGTGACACGGAATATGATTTGACCCGCGGAATCAAAGGTTCCAAATTGTTGTATTTCTCGGTACATCCGAATGGAGAACGTGAAGTCGTTTCAGTGATGCTTCGTCCGAGACCGCATTTGAAACGCCTGCGTTGGGATGTGGATTTGGGAGATCTGTTGATCAAAGGCCGCCAGTCTGCTGGAAATCGGGTTACGAAAGAAATTGTTCAGAAGATCACACAGAAAGAAGTAGGAGGTTCAACACTTGCTGCACGGAAGATCTGGTATGATACCGTGGTTGGAAGATTGAACGACGAAGGAAGAGGAAAATTCCTGGGTTCGTTCAAAGGAGAAGATCGCTTGCTGACCTTATATAAGAATGGGGATTACCGGCTTTCTACATTTGACTTGGGGAACCATTTTGATGAGGACATGATCCACATTGAAAAATGGGTTCCGGACAGACCGATTTCTGCGGTTTACTTTGACGGCGAAAAGGAAATGCATTACGTGAAACGTTTTACGTGTGAAATCACAACAGACAAGCGGGTATCTTATATTTCGGAAACGGAAGGTTCTTACCTGGATTGTGTTTCTACTGCCTTCAATCCTATTGTCCGGATCGTTTACAATAAGCTTCTGAAGGAAACAAAAAACCTGCCTGATAATGAAGTTGCTTTGGCAGATTTTATCGATGTCAAGGGAATGAAAGCGCAAGGAAACCAATTGACGAAATTGAAAGTCAAGGAAGTGGTGCTGACACATGAGATCGAAGGTTCCGAGCCTTGGCCTGATGAAGAACCATTGGAATTGGAAATTGATCACACGGATGAGGATCCGGATAGTGATACGGATGTTTCCGGAGAAGGTGGAGAAGATACTCCGACCATCGAATGGGATTTGACAAAAGATTCCGATGATCCGGATGATCAACCGACATTGTTTTAAATAATTGAAAGTCTCCTCGTTCTGTTCGGGGAGACTTTTTTGTATTCTACCTTCTATGTTTTTGAATCTAAGTTATACCTTTTAGTATTATACTGTTTGGTATTATACTGTTTGGTAGAAAATTTGTATATTTAATCATGCACGAAGTCTATTCACCATTCATATTTGGAAACACGGTAAGCGTTGACGCTTACACAAATCGGGAGGATGAAGCATATCGCCTGAAACAAAACTTGTTGGGTGGAATCAATACCATCCTTATTTCTCCTCGTCGCTGGGGGAAATCCTCATTGGTTGAACGTGTTCTGATCGACATCAATAAATCGGACAAGAAATATAAGACTGTTTTGCTCGACCTGTTTACTGTGAATAACGAAGTGGAATTTTTTGAGCTGTTCACGCGGGAAGTGATCAAGGCAACATCTACAAAATGGGAAGACTGGCTTCACGATACGAAAAGTTTCCTGTCCAACCTGGTACCTACTGTTCATGTAGGAGTAAATCCCCATTTGGATTTTACCATTAAGTATGAACATGAAAAGGTACGTGAGTTTGCAGATGAAATTCTGAACTTACCCGAACGCATTGCAAAAGAAAAAGGAATTCGATTGGTCATTTGCCTGGATGAGTTTCAGAATTTGACAAACCTGGTTGGATATGAACCTTTAGAGAAGAAAATGCGTGCCGTTTGGCAACGGCAAAAGTTGGTTTCCTATTGTTTGTTCGGAAGTAAACGGCATATGCTGGAAGAAATTTTCAATAATCCTTCCAAACCCTTTTATCGTTTTGGAGATCTCATGTTATTGCCCAAGATCAAGGAGGGAGCATGGGTCAAATTCATACAATCCAGTTTCAGGAAGACCGGGAAACAGATTTCAAAAGAAATGGCCACGATCATTCCCGGATTGATGAAAAACCATTCATGGTATGTGCAACAACTTTCTCATTATGTCTGGAACCAAAACCGTTCAGGTGCTGTGGACAGGCAGATCATCCAAACCGCATTATCGGAATTGATCTATGCGAACCAACCCTTGTACCAGCGGGAAATTGAAGGGATGAGTTCGACGCAAGTGAATCTGTTGAAAGCCATCTACAAGAAAGAGAAGCAATTGACTGCCGCTGGAGTGATGCGCACTTATGCATTGGGAACACCAAGAAACGTTTCGAAAAACCGGTTGATCCTGGAAGGACGGGATATGATTATCAAAGACGAGAATGGGATCTACGAATTCCTGGATCCGGCTTTTGAATTGTGGTTTGGAAAACAGTATTTCCAGGTTCCATGGGAAACAGGATTGTTAATCGATAAACAATCTTAGGCTTTTCCCAATCGCTTCATGTGTCTGAAATGCGAAGCTAATGCCTTTCCGGTGCTGTCATAAGAATAATAAGTCACGCCGAACTCCTCACACGTTTTTGCTACGATTTTTTGTATTTCCGGGTAATGAACATGAGAAACGCGTGGAAAAAGGTGATGTTCAACCTGGAAATTCAATCCACCGACTAACCAACTTACAACTTTACTGTCTACTGCAAAATCACTTGTTGTAGCCAGCTGATGAACAGCCCATTCGTTGTCAATCAATAAGGATTCATCTTCAGCATGCTCAAATTCCACATTCTCAACAACGTGCGCCAATTGGAATACGAATGACATGGTCAGACCAAGCATCATGTGCATCAATGTAAATCCGAGAACAGTCCAGCCAAATCCCCAAACGAAAGAAGGTAACATCAGGTACAATCCAAAATAAATAATGCGGGTGGTCCAGAACATTACGTGATCGATGGGTTTCATTTTTCCGACCTCAACAGTGAACCGGGATCCCATAATGTAATCTTCAAAATCCTTTACCAAAACCCAGTAAATGGTAGAAATACCGTACAGGAAAGGCAAATAAATGTGTTGGAAACGATGTGCTTTGTAGCGAGGTTGTGTATCGCTCATTCGCAGGAATGGAGTCTTCGAAATATCGTCGTCAATCCCATCAATGTTCGTGTAAGTATGATGAACCAGGTTGTGTTTCTGTCTCCACATAAATGCATCACTTCCCAAAGCGTTCATGGATAACCCGAAGAAATAATTCACATTCTTATTGCTGGAGAAAGCTTCGTGACAAGCATCATGCATAATGTTGAAACCGACCAATGCCTGAACGAATCCCAAAGATGCGGACAAAAGCAATGCAACGTATCCCGGAATCGGAAGCAACATGATTGTCAGATAAATGGCAATATAGGTAGCGATAATAATAGTTGCTTTCAGATACAACTTCCAATTTCCCGAGGTTTCCAGTTGATTTTCGTCAAAATAATTCTGAACTGATTTTCTCAGTGTGGAGAAGAATTCGCCTTGTGGCTTAGAAAACTGAACTTTTTTCAAGCGTTTTGGATTTTAATACAATACAAAGTTAAGAAATAAATGTGTTCGATTTTGATAAACTCGCTGACAAGCCAATGATTTCAACCTGTTTGAAGGATAATTCATTTTTTTTAAAAGTGAATATTTGTATATCTTTGTGTTATCCCAAGGATGATTTCTCTCCTGCGACTGCAAATGAGGAAAGGATGATTGCTCTCCGTGACGAGTGATGATAGCTTAAAAAAAGAATTAGTATGGTAGCATTAGACAAATTGTCATCGGAAGAATTGATGCAGTTGGAAGACCGTTATGGAGCGCACAATTATCATCCGCTTCCGGTCGTTTTGGCAAAAGGAGAAGGAGTTTATGTTTGGGATGTGGAAGGAAAAAGATATTTTGATTTCCTATCCGCATATTCAGCAGTGAATCAAGGGCATTGTCACCCGAAAATTGTAAAAGCGTTAACGGATC
>NZ_CAMLDC010000025.1 GCF_946478805.1 uncultured Fluviicola sp.
TTACTTCTATTGGTTCTTTTCCTGATGCTTTTGTTCAGAAAATGGATGCTTCCGGAAATTTTCAATGGGCAAAATCTTTCGGAGGTACAAATTATGAACGAGGCTACTCAATCACCTTAGATACTTCGGGAAATGTATATACTACAGGTATCTATTCAGGAACTGTAGATTTTGATCCGGGCGCAGGAACTGCCAACCTCAGTTCGAATGCTAGTTTAGATATTTTTATTCAGAAAATGGATGCTTCCGGTAATTTCCTATGGGCAAAATCATTTGGAGGTACAAATTCTGAAATTGGTTATTCTACAAAAGTCGATGACTTTGGAAATGTTTATACCACCGGGTGGTTTGCCGGAACCGCGGATTTTGATCCTGGAGTGGGAACCGCTAACCTCACTTCGACTGGTGGGTCTAACATTTTTGTTCAAAAATTGAGACAATGCCTTTCAACATTTGGAATAGATGTCATTAATACTTGTAATTCATACACTTGGATTGATGGAAATACTTACACCGCTTCCAACAACACAGCTACACATGTTTTAACTAATACTGCCAGTTGTGATTCGATAGTAACATTGAATCTGACAATCAATTCCAATACAGGTACAGATGTCATCGCTGCTTGCAATGTATACACTTGGATTGATGGAAACACTTACACAACTTCTAACAATACCGCCACATACACACTGACCAACTCAGCAGGTTGTGATTCTGTCGTCACACTGGATTTAACCATCAACAATCCAAACACCGGTGCAGATATCGTTACTGCTTGTGATTCGTATACTTGGATCGACGGAAATATTTACACAACTTCCAATAATACTGCTACACATACGCTGACCAACTCAACAGGTTGTGATTCAGTGGTTACATTGAATTTAACCATCAAAAACTCCAGTACAGGTTCTGATATCATTACCGCTTGTGATTCGTATACTTGGATTGACGGAAATATATACACAGTTTCCAACAATACCGCCACACATATCCTAACCAACTCGGTTGGATGTGATTCAGTGGTTACATTGGATTTGACCATCAACAACTCCAGCACGGGCACAGCTGTCATTACTGCCTGTGATTCGTATACTTGGATTGATGGAAATACGTACACAACATCCAACAACACAGCTATGCATACACTGGTCAATTCAATTGGGTGTGACAGTGTGGTGACGTTGAATTTGATGATCAATTCCAACACAGGAACAGATGTAATTACTGCTTGTGGTTCATACACTTGGGTCGACGGAAATACATATACAGCTTCCAACAATACCGCCACATATACGCTAACCAACTCAACAGGATGTGATTCAGTGGTTACATTGGATTTAACTATCAACAACTCCAGCACAGGTACCGATATCATTACGGCTTGTGATTCATATATGTGGATTGATGGGATAACTTATACAGCTTCGAATAACACGGCGATACATACCCTTACCAATGCAGCAGGTTGTGACAGTTTGGTTACCTTGAACCTTACGATTAATTCTGTTTCGGACATTACAACGGTTTTAAACGGCATACACCTTTTTGCTAATAATGTTAACGCAACTTACCAATGGTTAGATTGCAATAATGATTATGCAATTATTAGCGGCGAAACGAATTCTGATTTTATGGCTACTGCTAATGGGAATTACGCTGTTGAATTAACAGAAAATGGATGTGTTGATACTTCTATTTGTGTGATAATTAAAACGGTTGGCATTCTTGAAAATGATTTTGTAAATAAAATGAACATTTCCCCAAACCCCACAGATGGTGATTTCTCTATTGATTTTGGTGTGGTCGCAGAATGGACAGAAATTTCAATTACTGATATAGCCGGAAAAGTAATTTATACCACATGTGTAATTAAAACCCAAAAGGTAGACCTCTCTTTGAATGAACCTGTTGGATTCTATTTTGTATCAATTCATTCAGGTGAAAAGAAGGCAATTTTTAAGTTGATAAAAGAATAACATTTGCTAACAAAGAATAAACTCTATTGTAAATACAAATTTCAAAAGTTCTACCCCTGCACATCGATGACACAACCTTGCAAATATGCACCAGGTAGGATCTAAGTTGTGACATTGGGTTTAGAGAACAAAAATCTCTTGGAACCATGCCCGTTTTTGCTTTATCTTTAAGTATCCAATACCAAGGAAATGAGAAAAGTGACATTCGCTATGAACATAAGCCTGGACGGCTATTGTGATCACACTATTTTTAATCCCGATGAGGAGGTTCTTGATTATTTCACCCAATTGATGGATGATGTGGACCTGCTCTTTTATGGTCGCATCATGTACCAGCTCATGTTTCCCTATTGGGCTGACATTGCAAAAGACCTATCGGGAACGGAAAGTGAAAACCGGTTTGCCCGAAGACTTGTCTCCATTGATAAGGTGGTCATTTCAAAATCATTAAACACGGTGGACGAAAATACCCGTATTATCCGCAGTAACCCGATAGAAGAACTCCTGAAACTCAAACAACAATCCGGCAAAAAGATTTCAGTTGATAGCGTAAGTTTGCTTCCCGAACTGATAACCGCAGGGATTATTGATGAATTCAATTTGGTTGTCCATCCGGCAATTGTGGGGAAAGGAAGGCCACTGCTTGATCCGGGTAGCCTCCAGGAAAAATTAAATCTAAAGCTGGTCGATACCAAAATGTTCAAATCCGGCTGTGTGGCACTCCATTACGTGAAAGCCGGTTAATCTATTGTTAAAGTAGCCATATAGAAACAGTTCCCGGTGTATCTTGCTGACTCATGAGAAAAAAGCTGAACATCCTATTTTCCATCTTCGCAACCAGTTATTGGTTTTGTCCTGCCTTTTCACAAAAGGACACCATTCGGTTTGTTCCCGGCATAACGGAATATGACTTAGTGTTGAAGGAACAGTATTTTGTTTACGATACCATTCGACCGTATAATGGGATTAATTATTACTGTAAACTTCGGATCAAAAATAATTCTAAGAAAACCATTGTTCTCAGTACAGTAAGAACCAATTCTTCAGGTAAAATGCTGGTTGACCTGATAGAACCCGGGAGAAATGAGGAAATCAAGCCTGGTAACTCATTCAGTATTATGATCAAACCGAATCTGAAACGACCGGGAATCTTTAATGCCTGGGCGTCAATTTTTTATAAAACGGGGGAAGAAGAGAAAGAACTGAAGGTTCAGGTGCGCGGTTATACACTGCCGGTACCTCAACCGATTGATCCTCCGGCGCCGGCGCCGGTTAAAGTGAAAGAACCAAGGCCGGCAAGACTTCCAATAGCAGTTAAAAAGCCTGTAAAACAGCCGGAAATCCAACAACCTGCAAAAGTTCAACCAACTTATGTACCCAGACCGGAAGGTGTGACACGTTATGATCCGGGAGAATTGACCATCCGCCGGGAAAACCAACGGGATTATTCGTTCACCTTTCATGCTACACCTATAGAACATGCATACGGATTTCCACCCAAGCCGAAAAAGGATCAGGTATTTTCATGGGATACGATCAGCAACGACGCGTTTTTTTACCCGATCTCATTTCATCTAAAAAACGATTCCGAATACGTGGTGACCATTTTGAAGATAGAAGGAAGCAACGGTGATATTTATTACCGCAATACAGCAGACCAAAGATTAGTCTATCCGGATTCCTCTTTCACTGTTGAAGCAATTCCCAACTTACTTAACAAAGGTCATTTTTACCATTCATTAATCATTCAATATCAATCCTATTATGGAATCCAGCAATTCGAATTGAAGCAATGGATTTACATTCCAAGCGATCTTGAAGCTATTTCCCATGCTGACAGTTTGAAATTGACAGGGCTCAGAAACACTTTTTACGCGCAAAAAAACAATCAAAAAACCGATCCGTTTCGCTTGTACGTTATCAGTGGCGGACAATTGAACTACAAGAACGCCAGATTGGAATTGTTTTCAAAAGAAAGCAGTGCAATCATTCATTCGGAGGAAGATCCGCAAGGGAACCGGTTTTTTCAAATTCATCGGAACGGATGGGACACTTTGTTGATACACGTGCTTTCTCCTAATGGAGAGGTGGTGCAAAAAACACGATTCATACATCCTTTTGAATACGATTCATACAGTATTCCTTTTTTCCCATTCACCGGACCCTACACTTATAACCACAGGAAATCTCCTTATAAGAAATTGGACGGTATTTATTGGTTGGAACAACACAGTGATCATTTCCATTATCCGGACTCGGCAATCATCAAAAAATACACTGCAAACGCGCATATTCGATTTCTTGAGAATGGTACAGTGGAAATCAAGGATCCTGTGGAAGCGATTGTTCTTGAAAAAAAACTGTTCCGATCACCGTTGAAGATCAGGTTACTTCCCGTTGCAGAATTAACTTCAGGAGACGGGATCAGATGGTATTCAAACACATTTACCGTCATGTTTTATGAACATGTGAGCGAAGAGCAAATCAAAAAGATCTTTGCGAAATATGGCATCCTCCACTACAGTAAGCAAGACTATGGCTACAAAGATGAAAACAATTGGACATTCTCACTGGAATACATCCTCGACCGCAAATACATGGTGCTCCTTGATCAATTATGGCAATTGAAGGAAGTATCCGGAATCATACAGGAAAAGCATCAAATACACGGCCTGAACTGATTTTTCCAGGTACAATCCAAATCAATTATCAAAAAAAGTATTGAAAAATTGCACATTTAAATATTTATCGTAATATTGCAATATATAAATAAAACGATGGGAGCAACAAAAACAGATCTTTTCACACCCGAACAAAACGAGATTTCGTCTTTACTCAAGGCAATTGCCCATCCGGCACGGATTGCAATTTTGGAATACCTGATAAAGGTAGATACATGCATTTGTGGTGATATCGTCAACGAACTGGCATTGGCACAACCGACCATTTCCCAACATTTGAAGGAACTTAAGAATGCCGGATTAATAAAAGGGAGTATCGAGGGAACTGCTATCTGCTATTGCGTTGATAAAAGCACGGTTGCTCGCATTCAATCTTACTTTTCAGGAATTTCGATTCAATTGGAAAGTAAAGACACTAAATGTTGTTAACGATAAAAATTAAAAATCATGAAACTTTCAGACATCAAAAACATTCTTCCCACATTGGATAATGTGGCATTTCAGACTCCGGACGGTTCATTCGTTCCGGAACATTTCCATGTTACAGAAGTGGGCAGCATCCAAAAACACTTCATCGATTGCGGAGGAACTATCCGAAAAGAGAACGTTGTCAGTTTCCAATTATGGAATGCCAATGATCTCGAACACCGTATCAAACCACAAAAATTATTGAATATCATTGATTTGTCGGAGAAAAAACTCGGGATTGAAGACAACGAGATAGAAGTGGAATACCAGGGTACCACTATTGGGAAATACAATCTTGATTTCAACGGGAAGCATTTTGTGTTGGTTCCGAAAAACACAGCATGCTTGGCTTCGGATGCTTGCGGAATTCCTGCGGAAAAGCAAAAAGTAAACCTGACTGAACTCGGAAGCGCCAATGGAAACTCCTGTTCACCGGGAAGCGGATGTTGTTCCTAACTTAAAAGGTTTGTATGCATTCTCGTATTAAGCATTATCTGGATGAGTTGAAGAATCACTTTGATTCCATTCCTGTTGAAAGGAAGGCCACTTTAGCAAAAATCGCTCATTACATCGATTCAAAAAGAAAGCAAGGTAAACCTACAAATTTGGTTTATGTCTGTACGCACAACTCCCGCAGAAGTCACTTCGGTCAAGTATGGGCAAAAGCGATTTCAGATTATTATGGAATAGAGGATATCCATACTTTTTCCGGTGGCACGGAAGCAACTGCTTTTAATCGCAATGCTATCGATGCTTTGCTGAGGGCAGGTTTCGAAATGAAACAAATGACACATTCAGAAAATCCCGTCTACCATATTTCTCATGGTGACGGGGAACCAAGTGTTTGTTTCTCCAAAGTATACAATGATTCTCAAAACCCACAATCTGAATTCGCCGCAATTATGACTTGCAGTGATGCAGAAGAAAATTGTCCTTTTATTCCCGGAGTTGAACTTCGGATTGGAACAACTTACGATGACCCTAAGGAATTTGACAATACCCCTTTACAAGATAGAAAGTACGACGAGCGCTGTAAACAAATTGCTTTAGAGACGCTTTACGCTTTTTCATTGGTTCATTAAACACTAAAAAATATGTCAGCAAATAACTTTACTCCGGCAAGCGAGCGAAAAAAATTGAGCTTTTTGGACCGGTACTTAACCCTTTGGATTTTTCTGGCCATGGGAATCGGAATCTCCATCGGATATTTTGTCCCGGATTCCGGCAGTTATATCAACTCGTTCTCCAATGGAACCACAAATATTCCTTTGGCAATCGGTTTAATGATGATGATGGTTCCTCCATTAACCAAAGTACGGTTCTCCAAAATTCCGAAAGTAATGGCGAAACCGAAATTATTACTGGTGTCGTTTTTCATCACTTGGATTGTGGGGCCATTTCTCATGTTCAGCTTAGCGGTTTTGTTTTTGAAGGATTACCCTGAATACATGACCGGTCTGATCATCATCGGCTTGGCACCATGCATTGCCATGGTCATAGTCTGGAATGAATTAGCTGAAGGAAACCGGGAACTGGTGGCGGGATTGGTGGGAATCAACAGTTTATTGCAGGTTTTTTTCTTCAGTTTATACGCTTATTTCTATTTGGAAATAGTATTGCCTCTATTCGGGATTCATGGGTTGAAAATTGATATCACCATTGCCCAAATTGCCCAAACCGTAGGCATTTACCTGGGAATTCCTTTTGCAATAGCCATCATTAGTCGTTGGGCACTGATTCGGTTGAAAGGCGAAAAATGGTTCGAAAACAAGTACTTGCCGTTTATTTCTCCTATTACGTTGATTGCCTTGTTATTTACAATCATCGTGATGTTCAGCATGAAAGGCGAGCTGATTGTACGAATACCCATGGATGTCGTTCGTGTAGCAATCCCATTGGTGATATTCTTTGCCGTCATGTTCTTTTTGATGTTCCTGATCGGGAAATGGGCTGGGGCAAATTATGCAGACAATGCAGCATTATCTTTTACGGCATCGGGTAATAATTTCGAATTGGCAATCGCAGTTGCAATTGGTGTATTCGGAATTAACAGCGGTGAAGCGTTTGCCGGAGTCATTGGTCCGCTTGTGGAGGTTCCGGCTTTGATAATCATGGTGCGGATTTCATTTTGGCTGAAAAGGAAATTATACAACACCTTATGATTCTGAAAGCAGCTGTGATTAGTAAGCAAGTTGCTTAAGCGCGCAAGATCTTTTCCATTTTCCTGCCCTTGGCCAATTCATCCACCAGTTTATCCAGGTAACGGACTTCTTTGGTCAGTTTATTTTCTATTTCCTCGATGCGGTAGCCACAGATCATTCCTGTAATCAGCTCCGCATTCGGGTTGAGCTTCGCCTGCTCAAAAAACTCTTTAAAAGTGACCTTTTGGTCAATCAGTTGTCGTTGTTTTGTCACATCAAATCCCGTCAGCCATTCGATGACCTGCTGTAACTCCTGTTCCGTTCGGTTCTTCTTCTCAACTTTCGTAACATAGAGCGGATAAACAGTAGCAAAAGTGAGTTTTGCCATACGTTCGTCATGCGTCGCAGATGTACTCATACCATCAATTTAAATCTGTTTTTGTGAAATACTATTCCATACTTCCAAAAATACGGATTACAAGTTAGATGAAAAAAACGGAAGATCAAATCCTTAGTTTCCTGATGTACTCCAATGAAATCCGGTTCTCCAACCTGTCCAAACCAGACGTCTTCTAACTTTTTTCTTTTTGTGAATTTCGTTTGTAGGGATCTTGACTTCCTTTTGAATAGGGGAAACTTTCCCATTCTCCTCTTTTTGTACTACTACTTCTTGTTTTGGAATCTCTGACTGAGTGGTTTCCTTTTTTTCTCCGCCGATGGTCATTTCAACTCTTCTATTAAGAGCCCTGTTCTCTTCAGAAGTATTGGGCACAACAGGTTCATATTCACCTGAATAATTGACGGTGATTTTTGTGCTGTCAACATGTTTTGAAATCAGGTAATCCCTAACTGTAATTGCTCTTTTTTCAGATAAGTTTTCATTGTAGCTATCCGAACCAATGTTATCTGTATGTCCTCTTAAGTAAATCTTGTAATCGGACAATGAATCTAATTGTGTTAAGACTTTGTCCAATTCCTGTCGGGCCCGATTATCCAAAACCGAAGAATCAAACCCAAAGCAAACGCTTATTGCTATCAGTACGATCGAAGCTGTTAAAGCAACATTTATCTTTTCTTTCATGGCACTAACTTATTCTGAATGAAGATAATAAAAAATTTTACTTACCAAAAAAGCCTGATCATCTTTCGTGATCAGGCTCCTTTAAAGACAATCAGGTTCTCAAAACCCTGGGAACCGAATGACATCCCCAAACAAAAAACACGGATTCCTTCAAACATCCAGGAGTGTAACCCCGTTTAAATCCGCCTTGCCGTGTTTCAGGAATTCATAGGTAATCCGATCTGCTTTGCAATCCACAAATTTGATCCGTTTCAGGTTGTTGTTTTTGAAAAAAGTATTGACCAATACTGCATTCTCAAAAGTCACTCTTTTAAAGGTACAGTTTTCAAAATAGCAGTTCTCCAGTGTACTGTCAAAAACAATATCCATGAGATATGTACCAATGAAAGAAGTACCGTTCCACAAAGCATTGCTGACCGTATTTTTCTCAAAACCACCCGTTTTGATCTTCGCTCCGGTGAAATCGCTGTCGGTGAAATCACAGCCTGAGATATTGCTTCCTGAAAATTCAGTCTCCTTCAAAGAACAATCCTTAAACCCGTTCTTTTCCAAATTGGAGCGGCGCATGTGACTGTTATTGATCTCGGAGCCTGAAAAGTCGCATTCACTGATATTGTTTCCACTAAGCAGCAAACCGGACAAGTCAGAACCGATAAACTTACAACGCTGCATATTCGAGGAACTGAATTTCTCGTTCAGGTTTTTCAATCCGGAAAAGTCAGCATCCACCCAATTTCCCCTGGACATGTCCCAACTTGGGTTGTTTTCCGCTTTTCCGCTAATCGGATGTTGTTCTTCAAGCAAATCCGGACTAATTGGTTCTTCTTCTGACAAATCAGCTGTTATTGTTTCGGAACTTGTGGATTGGAAATTTTCCGAGAAATAATTCAGGTCAACCCCAACTATTCCCGCCAGGCGGTTCAACATCAGGATATCCGGCAATGATTCCCCTCTTTCCCACTTCCCAACTGCCTGGGAACTGATGAAAAGCTGCTCGGCAAGTTGTGCTTGAGAAAGGTCCTTTTTCTTGCGTGCATCTCCAATTCTGTTTCCAATGATTTTTGCATTTAACATGATATTCTTTTTTTAAAATTCGACTCAACAAAGGTATCGGGATGCATTTCCGGAAACATTAAAAACACCAACACTTATAGTTGTAATTACGCCACTTTCAGTTGTTATTGACAACCAAAAGTAGGTTTTATCGAAATTTATAACAAAATTCTCAGGAAATGGAAAAATCAATCAACTAACACAGATCGAAAACGCAATTGAAATAAGCGATTACAAAGCATAACCCAATGTCACAAACCAGGAAAGACCCGAAAGTCCACCGATCTTATTGGAATAGGGTGTTAAATTATCCTGATGCCCCGGCCCGAACCATGTTTTACGCCATTTGTCCTTTGTGAGATCGTAACCGTATTCGGCAACAATGGAAAGTGCAACCGGTCCCATTTTAACTTTGGGTTGAATAGAAATTTTAGGAGCAAAGTACAGGTTCCGCTGTTGAAACCCCGGATTTGTCAGGAGAATACGTCCTGCATCAAAGCCAAAATTGAAGACCAGGTCGAAGTTCTTGACTTTTGGGAAAGCATCTAACCCAAGAAAGGTCAGCCCGAAATTGAATCCTCCCGATTTGGCAGTCAAACTATCCGTTAGATTGATCCGTTGAGGCAAATAAGCACAGATCTGCAGGTTGCCGATGAAGTATTTACCTCCTGTATCCAAGGAATCTCCTAAAAGCGTAATTCCTGCTCCCACAAATTGAAGCGGCTGTGACCATTGGAAGTTTGAGAAAGTACTATATCTTTTTTCCACGGCAGGACCAAACATCGGCCGGTTCAAGGTCCGGAAACCATAAATCAGATCCACGGAAGAAATATCCCTGCTGTTTCGCTGGCTAAGTACCCCGAAGCTGAACAAACAGATTAAAATGGCGATCCCTATTCTCACAAATTAAAGTTAGGGATAAATCCGGAAGTTGATTTTTTGAAGAAGAAAAAAGCGCAGGATTTAGTTCCTAATAACTCGGGTTCCTCATCCTTCGCGATAGATTATACAAAAGAAATCAGATTCAATTCTGCTGTTTCAATATCTCTTTACTGAAATATAGTAACCCACATTCTAACTCACTTTTATCTTTGATGATATAATTGCTTTTCTTATTTCGATGAAAATCTCCAGCTTCTGAAACAGGAAAGATTCTATAATTAAAATAATTCTCTCCTCTTTTTTTTGTCTTATTGCATTCAGGAACGAGTTTACCCCCTATTGGAAATGCGCGAATTTCAAAAATATCAAATTGAAGATTGACTTTGTTATTCTGGAGATGATCAGACAAATCATTATAATTGAAAAAATAATCATTCGGAAAAACCAGCTTTAATTGTTTCTGTCCTTTCAAAAAAAGAGTGTCCATATAGAAGCTTCCTCCATAACATTTTCCAGTACTTGAATCAATGAGTCCAATTCCATAATAAATACGCAGAGAATCCAGTTTTATCTCATTATCGAATAAAACCTTCACTTCAACACCTAAATCATTCATTTTCCAATCAAATGATTTAACCTTTTGCTTTTCTATTTGTTCTCCAGATGTAACATCCTTACGCAAATTGCATCCAAAAATAACAATGAACAAACAAAATAGTAAATTTCTAAAATTGAAAAAATAATTCATACATCAATTGAATTCAAAGTGAGTGGCTCCAATAATACTTTTATTTGTCATCTTTTTTAATGCCTTTAAAAATTTGTCTTTCCCAACAATTTGCGGTTCTGCAGTAGCACCAACAATATTGTTAAATCCATCAATAATAGTTAAAGCGGTAGTCAATCCTTTTACCGGAGGGAACAAATTCACCACATATAATATAATACCAACTGCATTCGAAATATCAGATCCAGCAGGATCCTGAGCAACTACCGTATTATCAAATAAATCACTAACGTCTTCATCACTAAAATATTCATGAATTGAATTAGTTTTATATTGACCCTTCATTCTTGTTGATTTCAATATATGCATATACGAACGCGTATCTTCCGCATTACTTATTGGTCTTCCTTTCCAGAGATCTGTCGTTTGGAATCTGGTGTGATTTACTTCTTTAGAAGTTTCTGCTACCTGATATTCTCCACGGAAACCTCTAGGTATGATAGTGCTTTTACCCTCTATAATTCCGGAATAGGTTGTAGAACCAGATATTTGAGCAACAACAGCAGTACCAACAAACACCCTCAATTTATTAACTGTAATATTTTCAAGTTCACCTGTACCATTGTTAAATTCATAATTCACGTCAATATATTCCGTATATATATCATACTTTGTATAGGTAAAGTTATCCGTATATTTCTTTGATGCATCTATATTAACTGCATATGTTTCAGTAAGTGTATTCTTAGGAACAGTTGCCATCAAATTTGCTGCTGCTTGTCCTTTTTCAAACTGTGTAATTTCAGTTGTTGTAACTGACCAGTACGTTGCTTGACTAAATGCATATTCATTCTTCAAATGACTTACATTTAATATAAATCTAGATCCCGTCAACTCACCGGCACCAAATTCTGTACTACTATTTGATCCGGACTTAGTTTCTTCTAATCCTTCAAGTTCAATACACCAAATTAACTTGTTTCCACTAAACTGATAAGGAGTGTACCAAGGATATTTCGACTCCAGTGGATCACATGCAAAGAACCTTCCGATTCGTGGATCCTGCATTCGGTACTCATAATTATAGGAGTTTCCTGCACCTTTAATCTCATCATCCCGTTCCTGACCCTGGAACCCGTAACGATAGGTATTATCGTTTCCATGACGACCATCAAGGAGCGTTCCATAAGGGCTATAATCTGAGTAACTGATTACATCCGGAGCGTACTGCGCATTGTTCGCCGAGCGATCCCAAATGTAAATATTATCCAAATAGAATGATCGTGTTGCTCCTGAAATATTCGACCAGCCAATCTGTGTGTTCGAACTGGTTGCCATAAAGGAGAGCATATAATCTCCCGTGCTGCTTATAGTAGTACTTACCAAAGTAATAGGAGTACCTGCCATATCTTTTACAAAAGCAGAAACGTTACCACTCGCATTTAAATCCACGTTAAACTTAAACTGATAAAATCTTCCTGCAACAGTCGTAATTGTTCGAACCACCCCTGAACTGTTTGTTGTATTCATTCCAACCAAACGCTGGCTAGAGAATGCTAAATTACCTGTTCCGCTAACACTAAAGCCATCGCTGAGTGCCTGAGAGGAAATATCAAAGGTATTTTTGTAGATTAACTCCGAAACTCCGCTCACCTTGCGATCACTAATCACTTCCAATACATTATTCAAATGATTGCTCAGCTCATAACGTTTATCACCTACCTGACGCAACGTATAATCGGGAGCCATCAATGTAAATCCTCCTGTTATAGCTTGCCATGAAGGAGCTATTTCCACATCTTTACTCAATGTTTTTGATTGACGGAAGCTCTGATTTGCAATACCCCGCTGCTCTATCTCTAATCCAAGGCGGGAAGCACCATAAACCATATGGTCTTTAATCGAATAATAGTCACTGTAATTGTTATATGTTGCATCTGTAGTAGTATAAGCCCTCGTTCTTTCATAGGTGGCCAACACATTACCAGCAGCATCATAGCTATAATAGGTCCAATCAATACGCGTATTGTCCGTATTGGTGTAAACCAGTTTTGCCACTCGCCTATCAAGCGGGTCATAGATGAATTTTACATCCCGCTTTCCGGCAGCTTTTCCAGTAGTTGAATAAGTTATTTTCTTCACTTTACCGGTAACTGTCCATTCAATAGTTTGAATATTCTCTTGCCCATCAACGGTTAATTGTCCAATTTTATTGTAACGGTAGTTGAGGTCGAGTTGCCCAGAAGAAATATCCCCTGAATACCCATCTGTGGTAACAGCATCACTAACAGAATTCAAACGGTTCATATTGGTTGGAGTTGCTGTATTACCACCAGCTTGGGTATAATACGAATAAGTCATATTATCCATCGCAAGTGCTGTAGTATTGCCATTTGCAGCACGCCCTCCCCCATTACGCTTCAGTGTCAGGATGTTTCCGTTCTTATCAAATGTATAACTTTCCTGAAACGCACTTTCACCACCGGAAGCAAGATATAAGGCCCCACCTGAGAAAGAGTTGTTTGTTTGAAGATTCGTAGCATAATAAGCTTTCACTTCCCGAAGACGATTCAACTGATCATGCTGGTAGTTGTTTGCCAATACATCTAGTCTTGCTTCCTTGTCATCAAGCAAGGCAGTCACCATATGAGTAATATTTCCGTTGAATAAACTGGCCATAGAAGCATTTCCGGCATCCGGGTTTTGATTCAAACTGGTTACATCACTGGTCCCGGCAAAGTAGTCATTCAAATAATTTTGTGTGCTCTCTGCTGCATCTTTAATGGCCTGGTAATCCCCGTTGTAATAACCTAAGGAGAATCCATAAGCGTCCACTCCGAAATATTGGTTATCTGTGCCGGTATTCCCGTCCTTTCCAATATCCCGTGTACGATCCAATGTGGAGCTGTTCACTCCTTTTAACCACCCTTGCATGTTGTATGCATAATCCGTTCCCTGTACCTGGTCGTGACCAAGTTCTCTTCTCGCAAGGGAACCGTGCAGGTAATAAAAATACTTAGCATCCTGTTCCCAGTAATCTCCATTATGGGATGTATAGGAACGCACCAAGCGATTATTCGCATTATAGTTATAGCGGTAACGATACTCATCCCATGCACCACGCTGATAAACGACTTCCTCTACACTTCCCGAAATTAGATCATACTTATACTCGGTAAGTTTATGCTGTGCACCAATTGTTGCCAGGTGATTATTAGTAGAGACTATTTTTGTGACCTGCTTATTGGAATTGTAACTACAAGATAAGACTGTTATAACTTCCGTTCCAGGTATTAATACACCCGCAATAGTATAATCTCCTTGACGATGCATAACCGCACCAACTGAATTTCTCAAGTTCTGTTGACCATTGGGGCCAAATAAACCACTAAGTACCGGATCGGCTGCGTTAGTTGAAGGATAAGGAGCAGACCCAGCAGTCGTTACAGGTGGTACATACTTACTTTCATAAAAGGTGTGTGAATAATCCAAAATACCTGTTACCGGATAGTCTGGATCATCTACTTTGAAAACTAGGTTATCACCGGAAGGAATCTTAAATTCCCCAGCTTCAATGACACGGCCAATTTCGTCGTATTTCGTATATGAAGCCTTTGTCTCATTGATGTCTTTTTGCTGAAAATTTTGCGAGAAACGCACACGATACAACTTATCTAAATATAAATCTGCTCTTCCTCTATCGGGCGTATAATTAGAAATCATGGTATTCAGACCATTGTATTGATAACGTGTTTCCATTTCATGTGGTGGGAAATGGTTGTTATTCGGATCAGTTATGTCCGCATTAACAATCGCCGATGTAAATGGTTTCACTCCTTGAGGAGGAACAGTTTGAACTAAATTCCCAGCTAAATCATAATAAAATAAAGTATACTGGTATTCTTTCAATTCATAGGTCATCCTAAATGTTTCCGTTGCATTCAGACATGATTTCATTTTGGTATAAAATTGAGTCCAAAGATCTCCAATTATCTGGTTATACATCACCTGTGCATCAGCTTCGGCTTGCAATAATTGTGACTGAATACAATCATCGACCTGATTGAAACTGGCATTTTGCAAATCCTCAACAGAAGATCCAAGATCAATCAATACATTACCTGTACCCGGACAATCGGATGTGATAGCAGTTGTCAGATAATTTGTACTAACTCCATTAAAAGTACCAACATATGCATCCCATCGCATACTTAGGGGAGCATCATTAACCGAAATATCCAAATACGTCCCAACTATAGCATCTATCCAGGTTCCTGTAGTAACAGGTGTATTCGTTCTAAAGTAATAATTACCTCCCCATACATTACCTGCATTTACAATCCCAACCAATTTATTACGCGGGATTGTAAAAGTACAATTCCCGTTGGTAATCGTCATATCAAAATAGTAGTAGTACCCATCTGAATTCGGAACACCATTATCCGACACCCATTTCTTCACCATTCTTACAGAACCCGAATATCCCGCGGGCATTCCGCTCGTGACACCTGTCATTTCATAAATGCGGTAATGATTTATTGTAGTTGAATTATATATAAATTGGTCATATTGATTCACCTGGCAAGATGTACCAATACCACAAACCAATATAGTACCTGTCAAATGCTTAATCGCCTCTCTCAAATCAACAGGGTTGTAATTTGTATAAGCAATCCCGCTACCAGATGGTGTCGAAGTTTGAAATGGTAGGTTTGTACCTGTTGCGTAATCACATCCTGAAACAGCCAATTTTGTGCGGATCGCGTCATACCAACTCTTCCCCGGATTCCCCGTTCCGGGGTCGTAGAATAAACCAAATGTATTCGCATTTGTCGACACATCGCAAGTTGCCATTGTATAATTATAATACAGTTGCGCAATACTTGGATTTGGAGAATTATTGGTATAAGCTGTCTGCATAGCAGTTGCCTGAGTACTTGGATAAGTAAGTAGTGTAAAACTTGTTACACCTAACGCATCTCGGCAGGATACAGGTAAAGCCATGATCCAGTTATTCACATTTATAATAGCTACCTGCTCACAATCCACTGCATTGGCAATAGAAGCTATTGCACCGTCAATAATTGCATCCATCGTATTGTAGTCCGAAGGGACCATGAAAATGGCATTTTGATCGTTATACAAGGTACATCCACATAAGCTTTTTACCAAATCCCATTTGATCTTTAAATAAACTCCGAGGAAAAGCCGTTTCTTCAATTCTTCCAATTCGGTTCCGGAATAAGTGATTCCATAAGATGCCTGCATAACAGCAATCGCATTCCCCTGGCTTTCCGCGTAATTATATAAATTACCAGTAGCGCCATTTGCAGCACCATAATTATTAACCAAACCTTGCAATGTCGAGTACATCGAAAACGCATTGTTTAATCCATCATAAAGACTGTTATAAGGTGCCGCAAAAACACCCGTCGATGACCATGGCGTACTCATCACCAAGTCGGTAAAATCATAACTTGCATTCTGCAAGTTCATCCAAGTCACACATCTTCCGCTTTGAAGCATACAATTTTCCCTGTGCAGGGGTAAAAGTGCCAGAGCCATTGCATCTGTAAAATTAGCTTCATCCTGGTATTGAGCCAAGGTATACCCTCCGTAAGAAGATCCAATACCAGTCCATAAATAACTTCCCGGATCGTCATAAAAAACACCACCAGGGGAGAATTGATGCAGCATACGTTGTTTTTGATTTTCACAAGCATCCTGTGGATCAACTTCTATTGGGTTCTCAGCTGTAATTACATCCAAGTCGCACTCTGTACCAGTGCATGGAATTAACAAATAATCAATCTCCGATCTTGTTAATCCATTCCATTGATCCATGGTGTGCGTTTGTAGATATTGCTTACGCATTTCATAATAGCAATAATCATAACAATCTGTAAAGCAAGCTGTAATATCTACACTCTCCAAATATTCATCCAAAAATGTTTGATATGTAGACGTTCCTTGCGCATCAAGCTGTGCCTGAAAGGCAGCTGTCATTGATTCCTCATCTACTGTTAAAGTCTTAATGATCCGATACTCACCAATATTAGGAAGAGTCACCGAATAGTTGGTATTACTATAAGATGTTGGAGTACACGGGGAATTCGAAGAAATATTATTCTCAATAATAGGTGTACCCACAGTCACACCGTATTGATCAATTACCTCAATGCGCAATTTATATGCACAATCCGCACAAAATTGCCCAAAAGACAATTCATATCCCTCTACTTCAATCGTTTGGGAACCTATTTGTTGAATCATCGAACTTAAATCATAATTCAATGTAATTATGGACCCAGGAATAGTATTCGGGTGTGTGTATTCCGAAATCAACGAATTCCCAATTTGAGTATTATTCAAAATCGAAGTACTAATTATTTCCGAAGTATAATCCAACTTTCGAAGAGAGTTTGGAGCATCCCCAGCTAAAGCAGTAGCAATTGTATGTCCTCGCTTATCAAAGTAACTTACACTCCATTGACCATTGGCGTCTTTCATAGCATGCTTGCGATATCCCTGTGGATTGTCGCTTACGTTATCCCCAAACAGCCGTTTCAACTCCACCGCATTGGTACTTCCATATAATGCTTTAGAGGCATGAATTCCACTAGCTTGAAACTCTGAACCTACACCTCCTATACTTTCAATCCTACCAGTACCATCATTTCGGAAAATGGTTTGACTAAATACGTACCCATTTGCGTTTGGAATCGCATCACGGAATAAATCACCTGTAAACGAATTGTCCTTGCTAAAGTATTTCGCCGCACCCGAAAGGGTTGATAAAGGAGGTACAGAAGGTTGCTCTATTTCTTCCTCATCAAAAATATTTCCTGTTGAAGCTAAATTAAAATTACTCTGGTACAACAAATTCCTTCCCGCTACCGGAGCAGGAATTACATTGACTGTTTGACGACCTTCATTATCGTATTTTGACTCTCCAACCAATGTAATATTGTCCGAAGTACTATATGTGAGATCTTGATGAACTCGGTTACTTCCATCAAAATACATCAAAGTACTTACACTTTTCCCATCATCTGCATAGGAAATACCATATAACCATGTTTTATTTTGTTCAAACTCTAATGCGTTAGTAATTTCGAACTTACAAAGGTTCAATTGCACTGAAGGAATATAATAACCCCACTTTCCATATCTGATATCATCCGAAATACCATTCGTCTGGTCAGCAAAAGTACTTACGGAACGAACCCGGAAATAAAGTAGCCCTTCAGGATATGCTTTATCCAGCTCATAATTAAACCCCCATACACGAACGCGTGTAGGTTCTACCAACTCAAAGGGCAAACTAAAACCTGTAAGTTCATTAGCTATATGTGCTCCATCAGCGGCAATAATTTGCGTATATTCAGGGCTATATTTATCGATAAAAACCCATTCCAGATCATACTCTTCAGCTCCCTGTTGATAAGTCCAGTATAATTTGAAATCCGTCGAATTAAATGAGACCCGGCTAATATCATCAATAACCGATGCTGTATTTAAATTGTGTACTCGCTCACTTCTTAATTCCAAGGTCAGGTCAATATCATCCGGAATAAAAGTACTTGTTTGAGGAGTAGCTGCGGTTGTACTAACACCCGCTCCCAAATTACCATATGCACCGGTTACACTCGTTACCGTAATAGCATATCCCAAAGCATTCGCAGGAATAGGAATTTCTAAATAATCTTCGTAAACTCGCCCATTTGCTTCATTGCTAACAGTCACATTACCAGCCGTTGTAACCCCATTAACCAGGTAATTGAAACTAACACTTACCGACCAATCATAATTATGAGTTCTATCCGATTGTAACTTACGCGTATAGTTTAAACGCACAAAAGCACGCATTTTATTATAAATACGAGTATCTTCCCCAGTCGCCCTCTGAGGTTCAAACAGGGTGTACTGTTGATTTGCCAATGTCGTAATTGGTGTTTTTTTAACCCAGGTACCATCGCCTGCAAACACATTCAGTGTAAAAACAAAGCAGATTAGAAAAAATAGTGTTTTCATAGATTGGTGGTAATTCTATAAGATTTATACTTATTTCCAGGTAAAAACTTACCCGCTTTTTGAATGTAATAATCAGATTGATTGACGTTAATCTCTTTACTGTTAACAAGAAATTTTGAGTAATTCAACTGAATATACTTTTGTTTCTGAGCACTTGATTCCGCAAATTCATAACTGATTTTCAAAATGGATTTGTTTTTAGAATCAAGGGTAATGGCCACTTCCTTTAAATCTTCCAAATCTTTGATTGAATAGGTTCTTATGCCATTTTCTTCTGAAATCATTTCCGGTTTGAACGACTTTTTACTCTGCTTTTGACGCAGCCATGAAGCAAATTGTTCAACTCCATTATCACTCTTAATATCGAATTTTGAGGCATACTTGTTTTTATCTACCAGCATTAGACTCTTATCTTCATTGTTAACCAAAACGCCATACTTCTCATCAGAGAAAATACTCACATCATCAAATATTGAAACACTTCTTTTTCCTTCTTTGAACAATTCCGTATTAACCGTATTCAGTAAATCTCCTCCCTTCCTGGAATAGACCTTACAGGTAACCTGAATGTGCACAGATTTTACCGTATCCAAAACTCCTACAACTTCTTTCATATCACTCATTAATGATTGAGCTTTCAACGGAAGAGAAAAGCAGCTAAAAACTATAAAAAAACTTAGTAGACTTTTCATGTTATTAGAATTTCTTCATTCTACTTCGACTTTCCGAAACGGTGAAAATTCCCTTTTCTGTTTCTTCTTTTGTTAAAGTCAACCCACCCTGATCATTGTAATGATAAAAAGTGGCATAATTATCGACATTCAACGTAGCCTTTAACCAGAAAGTGACCGGATCATAAACATAGGTTTTCATTCCACCGGTTTTTGGAGATAAGCGTACATCATCGACATACAATGGTGTACCTCCGGTATTGAACCGGATGGCAAATATGTTGTTATTAAATGTTCCGTCATTCGTAAATTCAATATCCACTTTTTGCCATCCTTCAATGATTTTACCATAGGTATAGGACACTGTAGCCGAAGAGGGTAATGGCATTAAAGCCCAGCTAGAGTTCACTTGATCAATCATGATAGGCTGCACCAAATTAGATGTTTCGAACGTTTTCACATCCTGGTTAGCACGAGATACCCATAAGGAAAGAACATATGTCTTGTTCTTAGCAAAACAGAATTTTTGCTGCTCAAACATTAAAGATCCATTGACTCTCATCATTTTCTTACCGGAATGTGCTTTCATTCCCTCTATTCCATTTGTTATAAAAGTAGTTGCAGCAATAGCCGGTCTGTCATTAGTCCAATTCAATACGGATTGTTTTTTCAACATCGTCAATTTACCGTAGTAATAAGAATTCTCCGGCAAATATTTTTTAACATCCTGTGGAGCACATACATAAGGTTTAAAAGTACATTTCACTTCATTTCCTGTAACTGTAGTTAAAACTACTCTACCATTGAGGAAGAAGGATTCATTTCCTTTTTTATCTCCTGAATTAGATGCCTTACTTACAAGGGAAATTCCAAAGGTGTTCTCCAGGTTATTTGATTTATCCTGATAGTTCTGATAAGCTAACGGCCAAGATCCACTGTTAACATTACTGGTAAAGTCAAATAAATCATCAAAAGATGTTGCTTCAGCAGGTGTATCAAAATTGAAATACAGATCCAGATTACCATTTGTGTAAACTGCTTTGGAAAAATTTAACTGTTCTGTAACAATGACCTTCTTAGGAGCCGTAGTTACATCATTGTAAAAATTAAGCCCATTCTCCTTCATCGTTTTACCAAATGGAACGCTTGTTTCCATGGTTTCAAAATCCATAACTCCTAATTCATGAAGAGACGCATTTCCTCCAACACCAATGGATAATGAATTTCCATAGCCGTATAAAGCAGATGAATAAATTCCCAGACGGTCCATATTTTCTGTTTCATACCCTTCCGTATTGAATCGTGTAATTTCATTGGTCCACTCCCAATTCTTAAATGTTTTAGGGTTAATAGACCCGCCACCATTAAAGGCTTCCGGAAGACCCAATTCCCAGTTAAACAAAGGAACGGGCTCAATCTCATCAAATACACCATCACGATCCAATCTTGGATTTACGTCAGTAGTATTGTAATCAAATAATGCAGATGATTTACGTCGACCTACATAGTTATAAGATTTGTATGACTTCCAAATACCAGCATTTCCCGTCAAATAAGGATTAACCACATCATCTCCTGTAAATGTTTCCGCAGAAACAGAGAAAACCTGATTATTTCTTGGATCAGTATATGAAAAATCCATTGTTTGATATGTTCCGGGCACATCATCTCTCCAACCATCCTTGTATAAAATTGCTTTAGCAGATAATACATTTTTGGTAAGACCTTTTTGGCGACTGCGATAAGAACCCGGGTTATCAGGATCCTGTTCCCGATAAGTAGAACCATCTTCCAATGTTAAAGGAATATAAGTAAATCCATTGTCCTTGATTGTTCCTTTCGTCAAATAATCCCCCGTCATGGTAGCATAATGGTTTCTCCTACCGGAACGAATAACACGCAATGAAACTTCAGCAGGACTTGAAGTTATTGAACCAAACGGCGCGTGCAACATTCCCAATAATTTACTTGTTCCATTATAAGTCCAGCCTAAGAAATAGGCTTTTACTCCATTCACCAATAGTTCATCACCGCGAACCAACTCCTTTGTTCGATCAACAGGACTCATAGCACTAAAAGTATAATAGCAAGATTCCGGGGATGCCGGTGACACTGTCGTTTTAAAACCATAGTCAATGTTTCTGTAAGCATGCCCCATTAGATCATACTTATAGTATGCCGGAATATTATAACTGTAAATATCCTCCCCAAATTCATTTTTACTCTTTACGACAAGTGCATTTCCGGAAACTTCATCATAGGCAACAATCTCCGATTCAGTGCTGCTTTGGACATCTCTAATAATTTTTTTCTTTAAAATCCCACTTCTATGAACCACTTTATTCGTCACATACGTTCTGAAAAGTTGTTTGGTACTGGAATAAGATGGCCAAACACTTGGCATTCCAAATGGCAATGGAGGCCAATCCACATTAAATGCCAAACCTGCACTAACGTGGAAGGCTTTGGATTCACGCTGGTCGGTAAACATATCTACCTCTACTCCCATCAATTTTTTAGTTGTCGTATGATCAAAGAAATCATCATTCTTCATGATCGCTACATCATTCTTGAGCTTCCATACTTGCTCGCCCATATAGGAAATAGGCTCGCATTGGTACTCATAACTAGTTTCAGCTATCGGCTTGACATTCTTAACATAATTATTCAACTCATAAGTCTTTATTCCTTTTGGCTTTCCATGCATATCATTAAGCTGAATCATATAGGCTTGAGTACCATGATAATAATTGAATTTCAACGACCCAATCAAAGGAATTGGGATCATTAAATTATAACTATCCAAGGTGCTATTCTCTTCCTTTAACTGACTGGCTTCAACCAGAGTTGGAAAGTCTTTAGCAGTATAAAAATAATGTTCCATTATTCCACCGGTTCGTCCTTTTGGAGGTTTAATTCCATCGGCAGCATTTTGCATTTGTTCTGCAGTATTCAAACTTTTAACAGTTACTTTTCTATACCCGACACTTGCCCCTGGAAATAATGATTCATTAAATGGAGCTTCAACAAACAAGTTGTTTTTGGTAAAATAGTTTTGCTTCTCTGCATAAAAATAAGGATACTTTAATGCATTTTCATCTCCACCTGCTTGAGGTTCATAAGCAGCAACTCCACTGGAAATGATTTTACCATTTTCCTCAATAGTATAGTCGTAGCTTTGTCCATAAATCTTACTTACATCATTAGAACCACCAGCAGCAGCCCAATTATCATTGATATAGATTGACTTCACCCGATGTCCTCCTCCGAATTTGATTTTATCCGGACTCGCTAATCGAATACACGAATAATCGAGGTCTATTTCATTACAGAATTTATTTCCTGCGCAGTAACTCTTCATTCCTCCCCAGTTACTGATCATTTCAGGAAGAATATTAAAAAAGGCCCCGATTTTCCCCATAAAATTACTTTCCGTAACATCATCTGAAAATCCACCCTGATCGTGTAATAATTCCGAAGCATTGGTTTGAAGATAAGTCCAACCGGCAATTGCCATTGGATGGTAACTATACTTCTCTGATGGTTTCCGAATTTTAGTAGTCGATTTTAAAGTCACATATCCATAAGTATAACATGAAACTCCATCAACTGTTGCAATTACCGAATTTCCCTCCAACGTTCCGGTTTCCGGAACACCACAAGTACGGACGTCATTAATCATAGCTCCATTTTCCAACGGAAGATACCCAGAAACGTAATCGTGCACATTGTCGGTCAGCTTCATCTTCGTTTTAAAGTATAAATAGCGTTCCCCATTTTCCTCGTGAATAGGTTTCACATAATCATTGAAAATAATGTCCCCGGCACCATCTATTCCCTGGCTTGTTGGAATAGGTGTTTCTAATTTAAAATACACTCGTTTTTTTTCCGGATGAGCATCAAAATCAACATCCTTATTCATATAAATCTCATTATCATTATCGCGATCTCCCAGACAGGCAATTTTGAACATTTGATTCGCAGTCTTGTGTTGCACATACCCATAGTCGTCCGATTCATACCTGACATTAATTTCTCCTCCACTTGGTAGCTTGATCTTACTTAAGCTCCAGGCAGCAGCTAATCCATCTTGAGTTGCTTTCGTAATGACTTTGGTATTCTTACTTTCTAGCTCTTCCGTATAATTCGGCTCCCATGCAGCACTACCCCATCCTTGATTAAACTGGTTGGTATATGGAAAATTCTTCATGTATTCATCCCCATCCCGAGGTTTATAAGTACCCCATGAATCATAAGTACCCATTTCAAAGCCAGGGTTCGGATGTGCATTTGCACTTCCATTCGGATCTTCAGGAAGCGCATTGTACTCAAATGAATACTTATTATTAGTCATCTCAGCTCGATTTGAACCATTACTTAAAAAGACAACACTTTTTAGTGTCAACTTGGAGTTATCATAGAGTGTTGTATTCGCTTTACTATTTGAAGCCCCGGAGCATAATTCATATTCGTAACCGAACTTGATTTTTTGTACGAATCGCGCTGTCTGGCCAGTTTGAACTTGATTCTGGAGGGATTTTTTGTCATAAATAACGATCTCATCCAGTCGTAACCCAACTTTTCGACCCGTTAAACTTAAATCCTGTGAACCCATCTCACCTTTGGCTTCAACCATATCCTCGCGCTCACTCATTTTAAAAATGGCAACATGGGTTTTCGTTTCCATTCTACCAACGTACCATAATTCCTTTTCACCATAAGAATAAGATGCCTTATCATCTTCATCTGTGTAAGAAGCACCTTGACTAAAGAAAGCCTTAGAATGATCGTAAGGTGCTCTCCACTTAAAATCATCTGCTTTCTTAACGTACGAAAATTTTACCCAGTAACCCAAGTCATCATCTGAAGGTCCGTTATTCGTAATATCTACGTAATCCGCACCCTGAACCGAGGTCAACAAATAAGAATGTGCAAACGGTGATTTTTTGGTTTTTCTAATAAACTGATGACCTTTGGCGTATTGTTTATACTTAACTTCGTTATTCTCTATATCAATATCGGTCAAATAAGTTCCGTTTGGTATATCCTTTTTCGTGGAGAACAGATTTTCAACCTCTACCTTATTGTATGCCGGAAGCCCATACACATAATTAGCTCCCGCCTCATTCAACACCTTAAACCCAGCATAATGAGAGCCAATGTCAGTTCCATTTCTTGTACTGCGATCAAACGGAGTCGTTGGCTGGCTATTCATATCCAAACCGCTGCTCCAAGTGTAATAAGATATTTTATACTCTCCTAAATTTGCAACATCCGAATTCTTCAGATTGCTAATTGTAGTATTTCGCTTTGCCCGCGCTTTACCATCAGCTTTTTTTGAAGTATAGTTTGGAAAATCAGACACTTTTAAATAACGCTTCCCCCCATATGGGTTATTGCTGCTACCTGTGATTCCTTTAGGAGCAAATTTCAAAAAAGCAAGCTGATCATCAAATTGATAATTTATATCATCTGTTTCTAGGACTGTATGCTCACCGTGTACTTTGTAATAGAGATTTTCATTCGAATTCAATGAGCTGGTAGTTTCTGCATAAGGCTTATTGAATTCATAATTCAGTTCATTGTTATCATTCCAGGATCCCTGAGATGTGTAACCCATATTAAAATTGACTTGAATACCTGCCTTTAAACCCGCTCCAGCACCAACTTCAAGACTCAAGCCTCCACCATAAATTTCATTACGCATTTCCGGATCATGAACCCGACCGACATCATTTCGGTGAGGACGGAAATAACCAACCATTCCTTGTCCAGTAGACGTGTAGGTATCATAGGTATAATTGGAAACCGGTAAATGAGTGGATGTAGCAGTTATCTGACCATCGCGTTCACGCGAAAAATCCTTACTATAAGATGAACTAAGGACTTCATTTCCCAATTTATCATAACCTAATACCAAATGTTTTCTGCCCTTTTTATCATCGTCATTCATGTCTTCGGTATTGAAGAACAATGAAGCACCGGGAGATGTAAATACAACACCTGTCTCAGCTCCCGTATAGAGACTAAATGAGGCATTCCACTTATTCATCCTGAAAGCCAATGAAGGCGAAAAAGCACTGCGCGCAAAGGTCATGGAACTACTGAAATTATCTTTTCCTCCATTATATCTTGCTGCTTTTTCGCAATCAGTTTTTCCATCTACAGTAACTGAATATTCAACAGATAAATTCCCATCAAATGTAAAACCAAGCTTTCTTTCCTTGTACTCCGAAAAGTATTCTGATTTAAGAGAAAGACTTGCGCTAACTCCAACACCATTATCTGAATCCAAAGACAAACCCAAACCGCCCTGGACATCACCTCCTCCAAAAACAATCGAGGAACTCGCTGACATTCCCAAACCTCGGTAGTTATTATAATAAATTGAGGCCGAAAGACCCACTTGACTTATATCTGCACCGACTATTTCCAATTTTGCATTAAATGATGCCCCGACAGTCATATTTCCTTTCATATCCGATTTCACCTCCAGGTAATCACCGGTAGCAAGGGCATTATTATCCTCGTCCACGGTACTTTGAAACTCATCCGGCAAACCACGCATATTACGCACTAAACTTCCCGGATTGATATTCCATCCCAATCCAACCCATGAAGCTTCATCATCAGCTGAAACTCCGGCGTGGTAAGCCAAGTTAATCGGATAACCACCGTTCGGACCAGGCAGATTGAATAACGGAATATTGTAGTTGAAATCACCACTGAATACATCCACCATATCTGTTGTTCCAATCGGTTCAAATGACTGAACTTCCGGTTGAGAAGGTCCTTCGGTAAGTGCTAATGAAACGGTTGGCTGAGCAATCTCAAATAAGATATTCAACACCAATAGCATACAAAGACCTTTAAATCCTCTGGAGGATCTGATTCTGGTTAGTAATCCTTTATTTTTTAACATAACAAGGGGTAAATAATTCTTTATCAAATTCAATCTTGATCAGCCCTTCTCCGAATTGCTGATCTCTGTAAACAAAAAAAGGGTTTTCCTTCAGATCCTTTAATCCGGGAAATTGAAAGAAAATATCTATAGAAGGTTTTAAACCGTAATTGCGTTCATAATGATGGAATACACATGCAACAGCCTTTCCACCGTATTCAACCGCGACATCTTTCGCCAAATCAAATGAGAGGTAGCCCTCACGCTCAAGCACTTGCGAATCCGTAGTCGTATTTGTTTTTAAAACAGGTTTTCCATCCAGTCTGCTAATTCGCAAATGAACTTCAAATTGTGCATCGGGATCGTCCGAAACAGGAGGGTTCAATTTTGCTTCAAACAATAAATCGCCTACTTCATCACTTTGGATATATCCATTGTCTGTATCATTGATATATGCCTCAAATTCTTCCACAGATTGGAATTCCTTTTTAGAAGAACAAGAGACTAATAAGAAAAGTGAAATAGGCAGTAAAAATCGCATGTTTATTTATCTATAAATTTCTGAAAATCCTTCGTGACATCATTCTTATCAGAACCGTACATGATGGTACCATCACCTGTTGCTGCAAATAAATAAGTGTATCCTCTTTGCTCAGCAAATAAACGGGCTTTCTCATTAATCTCTTTACGGATTTGAGCTGTATAATTTTCTTTTAAACGCATATTTTCCTGCTCATATTTATCTTGGATAGTCAAAAAACGGTTTTTAGTATCTTCAAACTGCTGTAACTCCAAACCAGACGCACTCTTGGCTTCAATTTTTCCTGATAATAAAGAAAGTTCTAATTGTAAGGAATCCAACTCATTTTTTCGTGTACTAAACACCTTCTCCAAATCCGCCTCCAATTTTTTCTTCAACGAACAATCATTGTAAACTTTATTGAATTCGAAATATGCCGTGTTATCATTAGACCCGAAAAAATATAATCCAATCAAAACTAGGTTTGTAACGATTAATATTGTGAAGCCGATGTAAATTCCTTTTTTCAAAATCATTTTTTGTTTTAGTTATTATATAAGTTACCCTCCGATTCCTCCAGGAGGTGTTTCCCCCTCTGGTAAGCAAGAATTATATTCATTATAGAAACGGAGAAACATCTTTTCTTTTTTATCACTGATTACTTCCAAGACAAAAAAACCTTGCCCTAAACAACCTGAAGTCGTCGTTAAATCAAGCGTTAAATAATTATCGCCATAAGTAACCTGTACTGCAGGGAAGTTTGTCTGTGTTTTAGACAAAGATCCCAAGTTATTGTAAATATTGAATTTCAGGTTATTCTGAGTATCATAATTTTGATTGAATGTGAAACGCAGTTTCCCATTTTTAACAGTATAATAATAACCATCCACTTCATAGAAAAGCGTAGCGTAAGTATCGGTAGATGAATTGCACTTAAACGAAGTAATAGCATTCACTCCATCGCTAATAACTGTAGTAAAAGCCGTTAAATAAATCTGAGTTCCCAGGGTTGCTACATATGGATTGGTAGATCCCGATGCTAATGCAGTAGTTTCCTGATCTTTAAAAAAAGTCAAATTTGATCCCGATCTAACCACGCGAATTTTATCCGTATAAGCCACACCTGCAAGTTTAAATATGCCGGCCGTACTTTTATAATAAACTCCATCAAGTAAAGCAGATCCACCCTTTCGAAACTCTAAATAACCATTTTGAGTAGAGGGAACAAAAGAAACCAATGCATTAGTATTCACCAGTGAAACATACACGCTTCTATTGGTTGCATTAGACGAATTAAAAAATGGAGTAATTAAACAGAAAAAATCTCCTATATCCGTATTAGATGCGCGAGCTCCTGCATAAGTTGAAGTCGGGGTTGTGACATTTTGTAAGACTGTAGAGTTAAGCGTCTGGATAGCCATCTCTTTTGTTTCTGTCCAAAGAGCCTGATAACCTACGAAGAAAGTGAGGGTTGCAAAGCTGGGAAGTCCGTAAGATGTCTGGTTACTTGGGTTAATCACGGCTGCCGTTCCACTAATATCATACCTTCCCGGAGGTAAATTATTTATGGGAATCGCTATACTTATTACACTTTGCTGTGTTGAACTATTCAAAGTGGTATAATAAACACCGTCTTTATTGAGAACCAGCGTGTAACCGCCAATCGAGTAAGGAGTTAGATTACAAAAAACTCCTAATTGTACGCTGACATCACCTGTCCCTGTAAAACACGTCGCATTGGCTATTGAATTTAGGGTAAGGGTTGCAGAAGTAACAGTACCCTTCTGAGCGAAACCAAATAAAGAAAAACAGAAAAAGACTCCTAAAAGAAAAAACAATTTAATTGCATTCATAAGGCCAGATTTTATTTATAATACGTTTATTGTTAATCGGATGAGGCTTCTGGTCAAACTCCATATTCAGAGTATAAACGGTGCATAATTTGTCCGGATTCAACTGAACTGATTCCAATTGAATCTTCATTGAATGATTTAACTCAAGAATCCCACTTATACCATATGAAATCGAATCAGACCCCCGAGATTGAGAATAAAGCATCCCAGTTAAAAAGAATACAATACACACGAGTAATGATTTAGGCATAAAAGTGAATTAAGTTGTTGCTTTTCCAAAATTATTGGAATCGATTATGTTTTCAAAACTATAAATTATTCTTTTAGAAATACTAATTTTACAAAAAAAAAATAATGACTCGACCAACTAAATACATCATTCACACATCAATCAAACGAGCTATTTTATTACTATTCACAATACTCAATTTTTTCGTTGGTTTTTCTCAAAAATTTGAAATTGAAAATAAATTTCATATCAAACAGGATGATAAATCGATCACATTTCGTGTTTTGGACACCGACGAAAGTCAATTAAAAAAATATAACTCCAAAAAGAACTATTACTGGTTCAAATCTCAAAAAATTCTCATTACTCAAGGAGGAAGCTCAGGCAGTCTTTTGAATGGTGATTATGAATCCTTTTACAAAAACAACCAACTTGCTGAAAAAGGTCTTTTTAAAAAAGGGCTCAAACATGGAGCCTGGAAGTTTTGGGGTACGAACGGAATCCTGATTCACCAGGAAAATTGGTCTAACGGAATTCAAATCGGGAAACAATTATACTACAGTAATCAAGGTATCCTTGAAAAAACAATACTTTTCAAATCAAACCAGGTCCAAATCATTGCCCGGGATACAACCATTATAAAGACAAAGAAGACTGTTCTGACAACCGTTAAGGATTCTGTTGGAAAGCTGGTTATGCAGAGCAGATTCAAAAGCGGGCAGCTTGACGGAACGCAAATCAACAGAGACAAAAATGACAGTTTGATTAAAACAGCATACAAGAATGGTGAGTTAGTTATTAAGAAAACCAAAGCAGAAAAAGGAAGTTCGGAGAAAAAATCGTTTAAGGAAAAAATGACCAATTTCTGGGAAAAACTTAAATTCTGGAAAAAGTTTAAAAAGAAGGAAGGAAAAACATCATCCGATAAAGAAAAATCACCGAAGGAAAAAAAGGAAAAGGCGCCGAAAGAAGCTTCCCAACCCAAAGAAAAGAAAAAGCGCAAACCATGATTCGCGCTTCAGCCATATCTTACGCAATTGTTTTTGCGCTATTCATCGGACTCCTTGCTTCCAGCGTGTTTTTCATTTTCAGTACGCAAAAGCGAATTGAGATTTCACACACCGGACAGGAACATTTACTGCTCGATTCCTACCAGGGAATTCAATTGGGCTTACAAAAAGTGGAAGTCAATGACTCACTTCAATTCATCCACCAAAGTGGAGATACGAGTATCATCCGCAAATCATTGTGGGGATCTTATTTCCTTATAACAAGCCGAACATTCAAGAATCAACGATCCCTTACCCGCTCGGCGCTTATCGGGAGTGAGTTTGAAGAATCCATTCCTTCACTTGTTATCAGGAACGGTTCGGACGGACTGAGGATCTGCGGCGAAACGTTTATCGAAGGAACTGCCTATTTACCTAATAAACGAGTGGAGTTGTCTTACATTGGCGGGAAAAATTACTCCAATCCGAAATTGGTTTATGGAAATGTAGAGGACATAAAAGATTTAAAACTTCCGTTATCAAAGGCATTTGAGAATATATCAGCCACTAATTTTACCGGGAAAATGATTCCCAAACCATTTGAATGGAAAGATACCACCAGTAGCTTTTTAACGGAGGGAATTTACTATCAGTCATTGGAAGCTCTCCAGTTGAAATCAAAGTTCAACGGAAAGATCATCATTCAGAGTTTCGATTCGTTGGTAATTTACCGGGAGGCGCAACTTACCAATGTGATCTTAATTGCACCAAAGATTTACATTAAACAAGGTTTTGTCGGAAATCTGCAGGCATTTGCCTCCGAATCAATCGTACTCGAAGATTCTGTTACTCTAAGCTACCCAAGTACACTGATCCTGAACGAACAAACCGCTAGCCAGGACTACAAACCACATTCCATATTTTTAGGAACCAACAGTTCCGTATTAGGAGGAATATTGATGACCACACAACAATATGATTTCAGGAAACAGCCTAAATTGACCATTCAAAAAGATGCAGTTGTCGCAGGAATTGTTTTCAATTGTGGCATCACGGAAATTTACGGGGCCGTTATCGGTTGTTTAAACACCGCTGAAACCCAAACCCTTGCAGGAGGAGGATCTTATACCAATCATCTGCTGGATGCGATTATTTCTACCAAACGGCTTCCAAAAGAATTCATCTGTCCGGCGTGGTTGGAATTATCCAATCATTCACGAAAAAAAGTAATCTCATGCGAAATAGAAAGTTAAAAGCTTCCAGCATCGCTGAAATTGCAATCGCTTTATCTATTATTGCGATCTGTTTTGCTTTGGGTTCCAGGCTCTTTATACAAAGTGCGCGATCTACGGTTCAATTCCAGGAAACGATCGAACAATCGGAATTTCAATCACTTCTGTTCATTAGTTACTCATTGGATTCCAGCATTTACGAAACGGAACTTTGGAAGGACAAACTCACAACCGTTGAAGAACAGGTAACGGAAAAGGACTCTACAAGGACGCAGCAATTATCCTTGATGAACAGCATCAAAGCAAATTGGACCCAGGAATTTATCTGGCCGAAAAAACAATGAGAAAAATAACGAATATAACAGCATTTTCAATCTTGGAACTGGCAGTCGTCCTTTCCTTGACCGGTTTGTTCGTTTCGCTCTTTTTTCTTTCCGTCAATAGTTTCAACAAATCACTTCAACAGGAAATTGTGATTAAAAATGAGCTAAATATCTTTTTCCAATTTCGATCCACTTTTTGGCAGGATCTGGAAAAATCGGATTCGTTTCAGCTGGACGAAAACCAACTGACTTGTTTTCATTCGGGAGATTTAATCACTTATCAAATAATAGATGAGAAATTGAGTCGTTCTACTAAAAATCATCAAGCGTTATTTGATGTGAATGCATTGGCAATTGAGAAAACAACCTTGAACAATCACGACCTCATAAATGTCAAGCTTGAATGGAAAAATACCGAATTTTCATTGATGTATCCTTTGCAAAAACAAAACATCAATAGCATAAACACCTACTTTAATCAAAAATTATGGCAGAAGTAACCAAAACGAGCTTTTTTAAAAAGGATATCGTTTTGGGCAAACCATTAAACGATAAATTCAAGGAGCACTTCTATGGCGAATTCGCAACCCTGATTGAGAGCGGGATTGATATGCGCCGCGCGTTGCAATTAATTATTGATGAACAGGAGAAAAAAAATGTACGCGGTCACATAGAAACCTTGTTAGATGATCTGGTAAAAGGAAATTCACTTTCCGAGTCCATGCAAAAATCTTCCCATTTCACACCTTATGAATATCAGAGTATCCGGATCGGTGAAGAATCAGGAAGGTTGAAGAACGTACTTTTCTCCTTATCCAATTACTTTGCTTCCAAAGTGAAATTGAAGCGGCAATTGGTCAGTGTTTTCACCTATCCGGCATTTGTCTTTTCGATCACGGTCGGGGTTCTTTATTTCATGCTGAATTTTGTGGTTCCCATGTTTAAGGATGTATTTAAGCAATTCGGGCAGGAATTACCTTGGCTGACACTCAAAATTGTTTGGCTGTCTGAAAATTTCGGTTCCTTCATGTTCTGGTTCCTGTTGATCGGAGTTGGCACCGGATTTTATCTTTTCTCTCAAAAGAATGAAGATTGGTTTCGGAAATTCAGTGGAAATTTCGTTCTGAAGATTCCCATTTTCGGCAAACTCATCCAAAAAATTTACATCGCCCGCTTCTGCCAAAGTATGGCACTTTTACTTGAAGCAAAGACACCTTTGGTAAAAGCATTGGATTTGGTTTCGGAAATGATCCGTTTTTACCCGATGCAGCAAATGATTGTGGCAGCAAAAGAGGAGATTTTAGCAGGAAATTCATTGCATGAAGGATTAAGTAAGTTCGAAATTCTAGATAAAAGATTAATTTCGCTAATTAAAATAGCCGAAGAAATCAATCAGTTAGATCAAACTTTCCACCGATTAACAATTCAATACAACGAAGAAATTGAATATCGGACCAAGATGATCGGAACAATCATAGAGCCCGCAATCATCGTTATAATTGGTGTAATCGTAGGAGTTATTATGGTCTCCATGTATTTGCCAATGTTTAACCTAAGTAATGTCATTAAATGATGAAATTGAATAAGCATAGAAAACTGAAAGCATTCTCTCTTGCAGAGATATTGATTGTTTTGGCAATCATGGGAATTCTATTGATGCTGGTAATTCCAAATCAGAGCGGTATCGCTACGCGTACCAAAAGTATGGAAGCACAGCAGGAATTGCGCATGATCCACAATTTGGAATACGCCTATTTCCTTCAATATTCCAAGTACTCATTGGATGGAAAAGAAATCAATTATATTCCACACAAGCTCATTACAGAAGGTGGAACCGCACTCTATCGGGTCACGATCATAGAAGCATCACCTTCCGGATTCAAAGCAAAAGCAGAAGCAGTACAGGATTTCAATGGGGATGGAAAATACAATATCTGGGAAATAGATCAGGAAGGTCAACCGAAAGAAACACAAGTAGATTAATGGTTCTGCTGGCAGTCATACTAATTTTGATCTCAATCCTTTATCAGGATTTCCGCTACCGTGAAATTTGGTGGTTCACTCCTCCTTTGCTTCTAATCGGCGGATTAATCTATAAATGGGAGACTCTCAATTGGCAATACTTCCTGTTCAATTTTTTATTCATTAGCGTTGTAATAAGTTTTTTGGTCGTTTATGTCCGCATTCGCTTCAAATCAAACAATTTGTTTAAAGACTATTTTGGCTTGGGGGATGTGTTGGTACTACTTGCGATCACACCCATATTCGGATTCCCGTTTTTCATTTACTTCTTCACTTGCAGTACGATCATCAGTTTGATCGGTTATATCCTGTTTTCACTATTCAAAGCCCAAAAATCCATCCCATATGCAGGCTACATTTCCCTGTGTACCATTGCTTTTCTGTTACTTGTTCACTACCAATTAACTCCATTTATTCGGTATGAGTGATTTGAACAACATACAAGTTTCTGCAGAATTGCAACAGGTTATCCCATCCGATTTGGCATGGCATTACCGTGTTATTCCTCAGGAAATCACGGATGAAGTAGCAAAGTTCTATGCGGATAATACCCAAAATCTCGCAGCAGTAGAAGAAGAGCTCAGTGCTTTGTTGGGGAAAAGAGTGGAATTGACCGAAGGCGCAACTGAAGTCATTCAACGGGCGCTTGGGAAGTTTTTCAGAAGAGCAAACCAGGAAAAACAGTTAATCTTCAATGCAAATATTGATTTTGTAGACCGGATCATTCAAGATGCAAACCACTTGGGAAGCAGTGATATCCACATTGAAATTTACGAAGACCGCGCACGTGTAAGAATCCGGATCGACGGTCATTTGATTGAACGTTTCTCGATTGATAAAGCAGAATATTCGGAATTGATCAACAAAGTGAAAATCCGCTCCAACCTGGATATTTCTGAAAAAAGATTGCCCCAGGACGGACGGATCCAATATGAGAATTTCGATATCCGCGTATCCATACTTCCTACCCTACATGGCGAGAAAATCGTTATGCGTATTTTAGGAAAAGATGCATCTTCCATCAATATCGCACAATTAGGTCTCACGGAAAACGATCTCCGGAATTACCTGGAAGGAATTAAGAAGCCCAATGGAATCGTATTGATCAGTGGACCTACAGGTTCGGGAAAAACAACCACACTTTATGCAACCTTGAAACAGCTGAATGATGAAAAGAGAAACATCGTCACTGTTGAAGACCCCATCGAATATACCTTGGAAGGAATCAACCAGGTTCAACTGAAAGAGCAAATCGGGTTGACATTTGCAAGTGCCCTGCGTTCTTTCCTGCGCCAGGATCCGGATGTCATCATGTTGGGTGAGATCCGGGATGGAGAAACTGCCCAAATGGCCATCCGGGCAGCTTTGACAGGACATTTAGTGTTATCGACCATTCACACCAATTCGGCATGGGGAACTATTTCACGCTTGATTGACATGGGCGTTCCCTCTTTCCTGATTGCAAGTACCATTAATACATCCGTTGCCCAACGTTTACTGCGAAAATTATGCGTCGATTGTAAACAGGAAGTAAAAACCTCTCCTCTCGATTGGCCCCGGAATTTTGACGAAAAAAATATTCCTGAAAAAGTTTTTGAAGCCGTTGGTTGTGATACCTGTCATTTTACCGGTTACAAAGGAAGAACCGCAATTTATGAGGTAATCCCGATTGATTTTGAACTATCGGAAAGTATCAAGAACAATGAATCAACCGTTGATCAGAAATTGGTCGATAGAAACATTATAACATTGAATAAACAAGCACTTGAATTAATTAAATCCGGCGTGACTTCTTTGGAAGAAGCTTATCCTATATTAACTGAAATCTAAAAATGAAACAACCGATTCTTATTTTCTTCCTTCTTTGTTTAACAGGCATTCCTCTGCATACGAAAGCACAGAATTTCACGGAACCGTTGTTGCGTGCGAAACTGGATAGTTTGAGCCTCACATCAAAAGGACTGAATAATACGTTCCAATTGAATGTCTCCGGGCTTCCACTATCAGAATTAGTGAATTCAATTGCACTCGAAAACAACTTGAACATCAGCATTGATCCCGTTTTGAACAATGCCGTTTCATACAATTTCTTTGATGCAAGAGTGAAAGATGTATTGGTGTTTCTTTACGAGCACTTTGACATCGAGTACCGATTTGTTGGAAACATTCTTGCGATTAATAAACGGGAAGTAAAAAAGGAACTTCCTCAACCGAAAATTGAGAAGAAGATTGATGTGAAATACAATCCTTCCAATGAGTTCCTATCCGTTGACTTGAAGAATGACAGTCTTTATAAAGTGATGAAGGAAATCAGTGCCTTAAGCGGGAAAAACATCGTGATTTCTCCGGATGTACGCGATAAACCGATTACGGGCTACTTTCTGAACAGACCGTATGATCAGGTTATTTCCATGACCGCTAAAGCAAACGGACTGGAAAGTTCAGCAGATGAAACCGGAATCACCTATATTTTTGCTGCTAAACCGGAAAAAACGGGTGTCGGACAAAACAATACCGGTTCCGGTTTCAAACCTGCAACCGACTTCGAACAAACAGGTGTCCAAATCAAGAAAAACGAATTCGGAACCCTGGATCTGATTGCAAACAATGCTGATATATCCGACATTATCAAATATGCTTCGCAAGAGTTATTGACTCCTTATTTTTTCTACAACAAACCAGATGGGAAAGCCAGCTTCCAGCTTCAAAATGTCACATTTCCCGAAATATTGAACTTGTTGTTTGTCGGAACAAAATATGCTTACCGGGAAGACAATAAATTATTCCTGATTGGAGAAAACAAATCGGAAGGTATTCGGGTAACGGAGGTTATTCGCATGGAGAATCGAACTATTGAAAATGTAAAAGCATCCATTCCGAAGGAATTGATCCAGGATCTGGATGTGAATGAATTCACGGAGCTCAACGCCTTGATTGTAACCGGTCCGGCAAGAAAAGCCGGTGAGTTGCGTGCATTCCTATCCTCCATTGACATTGTCGTTCCGTTGGTTCAAATTGATGTCATGATTTTGATTTCCGAACGTTCAAGTACGGTGAAATCAGGGATGAAACTAGGTCTCGGTGATAAACCTACCGTAACCAGTGGAACTGTTTTCCCAACCCTGGACGTGAACCTTGGGGCAAGTACATTGAACAGTATTTTAAATACAATCAACGGATTCGGGATTGTGAATTTGGGTGCGGTAACTCAAAACTTCTATATGTCTCTTCAATTGCTGGAATCCAATGGAATGATTGATGTGGAAAGCACACCGAAAATCACCACACTGAGCAGTCACCTGGCCACTGTTTCCATCGGGCAAACGACCTATTACCAGGAACAGCAGGTAAACTTTCAAAATACAGTGGTCAACCAAGGAGTTTTAACATCCAAGATCTGGAAATCGGTGGATGCCAACTTAACCGTAAAAATCAAACCCTTTGTTTCTTCAGACGGGAATGTGACAATGGATATCACACTTACCAATGATGACTTTGACGGAAGTAAAGTAGATCCGACTGCTCCGCCAAATGCCACCAAACAAACATTTGAATCCGTTATCCGTGTTCAAAACGGTGATGTGGTGCTGTTGGGTGGACTGGATAAAAAACAAAACAACAACAGTGGTGAAGGAGTTCCTTTGTTATCACGTGTCCCGGTTATAAAATGGCTTTTCAGCAGCAGAAATAAAGCCAAGAGAAAATACAAGTTACACATCATCATTCGTCCAACGGTAACCTATTGATGAAAATTCCTTTCCAAAATAGCGCTCCAAAAAGGTATAACCTGATCTTGATTCACAATCAATCAGGCAATGTATTGTTTCATTATGCATGCATCAATGAGCAGACAATGGCTCATGACCTGACTTCATTTGAATCGCTGGAAGAAATTCTGAAAAAGGCCGACAAAAAAATTCCCTTCATTATTCATGTGAGGGGTGCGGGCATATTGGCACGAAGTGTTGAAAATGCCCCCAATTACAAAGAAAGATTACTTGTTTCAGGCAGAGAAGATGAATTCTACTTTAACAGTTATGAGCGTTCCGGATCTGTTTTGGTATCCTTTGCACGGAAGAATGTGATTGACGCGTTTTTGGATCCGATTACGGCAGTGAAAGGATTTGTATGGGCACTTTATATCGGACCATCCATATTGCCCTTTAAATTGGAGAATTTGCAATCGATTCAATCAGATTACATACTTTCTTTTCCAACTTCAGATCAGCTTACTATTTCTAAAAATGAGCAAGACTTATCGGAAAAACAGGTACAAGCATCTTATCTGGAAGCAATTATTAATTATACCTATCAAAAGAATGACAATTCGGATCTCTTTAATCAGGGAATAGACGAAGAAACATTCAAACAAACAAAAACCGAATACAAAGATTACAGGCAATTCCGGATTCTTGGATTAGGCATTCTGTTCTTCTTCCTGGTTACCCTGACAATTAATTACTTTGTGGTTAATCACCTCAACCAGGTTGCGGCAGATTACGAGCAGGAAATCGCCGGTTACCAGGAAAATTTTGCCATTATCGATCGAACCAAGCAGGAAAAACAACGCAAATTGATCTTATTCCAAAATTCAGGAATGCAATCGGGAAATCTGCTTTCCTATTATGCAGACGAAGTAGGGGTCACAGTTCCCAAAGAGATCCAGTTCACCGAAATGGAATTATTCCCATTGGCACAACAACTCAAACCCAAACACAAAGTTGAAACAGATAATTCCAAAATTATCATCCATGGAATTACAATTAACAGTAAGGTTTTGGATGATTGGATGGAGGATCTAGAAAGGAAGGAATGGGTGCAGAGTGTAGAGGTTATCAATTACTCCAGGTTAGATGATTTCAATTCAATCTTTCATATCATCATACATATTAACGAATGACTCTTTTCGAGAAATATAGCTACAAACAAAAGAATCTAGCACTGTTGATTATCGCAGTGTTGCTTTTTGCTGCGTCGTATAAAAGGGCTTTCAGTAAAACAATTGAAACCAACAGCTATATCAACGAGTTGGAAATCAAAAAACAAGAAGCATTAAACTCACAGAAAGAAATTCGACTACTCCAGAAAAATGTTGCTCAATTAAATAAATTACTGGGAAAAGAAAATGTTTCCGTAGAAGAGGTTCAGCAAGGTTTTTTAAACTTCCTGGCCAAAAAATCTTCTGGAATTTCGGTGAAACAAATAGATGAAGTTTACGGATTTGAGCATCCTGATTTTAAAATCAATACCTTTAAGATTGAACTGAGAGGTGATTTCATTTCAGTTTTGAAGTTTATTTATGACCTGGAAGAATCGTTTGATGATGCCCGTTTGATTCATTTTCAAATGAGCTCGGAAAAGGATCCCGTAACCAATAAAACAGATTTAACAACAACCTTATTAATACAGAATTATGTCCAAAAAGTTTATCAATAGGATTTTAATCCTTACGCTTTCACTCAGTCTTTTCGGGTGTAAAGATTTCATTGAGAAGAATATTTCCGAGGAAACTCCGGTATTGATCCTACCATCGAATAATTCTACAATCGATGCAAACCCGGTTCATATTAAATGGGAAGAACTGGAAGGTGCAACGAAATACCGGATTGAAATTGTAAGTCCGGAATTCGCAAATATTCAGAGTTTTCCATTGGATTCGATCGTTTCCGGGACGAATTTCTTTTTCGGGTTGGACTCAGCTCAGTATGAAATTCGCATCACAGCCATGAATGCAGGTTTCAGTTCAAAACCATCCGAAATTAAACGCTTTTGGGTAGGAACATCGCAAGGCGGTGGAAATTCAGTAACCCTGACTTATCCTAACGATGCAGAATATTACAACGAATCTTTCTTGGGAAAGTTTAAATGGAACCCAGTCACTTCTGCTGCAGTTTCAAGTTACACCTTTGAATTACATGAAACCACTTCATTTGGTGGAGCATATATTGGTCAACCTGTTAATCAACTGGGGGCTACCGAGATAACGATTCCGGAAGCGATTGGATCAGAGATTGCTGATGGCTCGTATTGTTGGGGAGTAAAGGCTTACTTTACCGGTGGAGGTGACACCGAATTCTCTAAAAGGATTTTTTACATTGACAAGACAGATCCTGCCCCGGCAAATCTTTCGGTTCCGCTTAACAATGCTGCAATTAGTGCTGGAACAATTACGTTCACGTGGACTTTACCTTCAGACATAGGAACTATTCAGTCTCCAAGAACATCGAAAATTCAAATAGCACATGACACCGGATTTACAAATCTAGTAACAATAAATCCGGACGCCTTCAGCACATTGAATACAGTAAATGTTCCTTTAACCTCAGGAACATATTATTGGCGCGTTATTGTAATGGATGAAGCGGGTAATGTTACCACGCCTACAACCTATTATATATTGACTTTATCTTGAAAAATAAACGCTTCACATATGTCTTACTAGTTGTTGTAGGTTTTATCTACTTCAAATTGTTCGTGCGCATCAGCTCGAATATTTCCGAGGAGAACAATTTACCTATTGCACAAATTGATCAAATGCAACTGGATGATATCCGAACGAAAAAAAGTTTCCGTTTAAAAGCGAATTATCCCGATCCTTTTCTGAAAAGCTCCCGAATTGTCCAAAAAAATTCTTCGATTTTAGATCCAAACGCGCCACCACCTGAACCAAAACCCAAAAAGGAAAAACCAATGGTATTTTGGCCTGCAATCAAATACTATGGAATTGTTCAGAAAACGAGTTCAAAGAAACCGAGGGCGCTTATTTCAATTGATGGCACCATGTATAAGATATATGTCAACGAAGAAATTTTCGACGGAATCGTTATCCAATCCATTAAGCGGGAAAGCATGGTAGTTTCCTTTCAGAAAGAGACAAAAACCATCTCGTTGAATCCTTGAAGTAAGAAAGTCAAATTTCCATTACGCCTTCTTCTTATGCAAATCATATACTATTCCATCGGATAATCCGATCTTGGGAACGTATAGTTCTTTGCAGTTAAGCGCATTCATACACTCACGGAAAATTTCCAGGGCAGGAACGATTACGTCGGCTCTATCCGGTTTCAATTGGAACAGGTCCATGCGTTGTCCCACACTTAAAGGTTCCAATTCCTTGTAGAGTTGATTCATCGCTCTTAAAGTCACAGGAGATTTCTCTTTGAAGCCCAAAATCTTATGGATCTTATTGATATTTCCACCTGTTGCATAAACCAGGTGCGGATTGTCTTCCACATGCTCTTTGATCCAACCCTTCAATTCTCGCCAATCATGTTTCCCGACCTTGCTCTTCAACATCCGGACAGTTCCAATGTCGAAACTTTTCGCCGCAACCCGTTTCCCGTGTTCAAACACATTGATTTCAGTAGATCCGCCACCTACATCAATTACCAGGTACGGTTTTGAACGTTCGATATCCAAAAGGGCAAATGTTCCGAAAATCAGGCGCGCTTCCTCATCACCTGAAATAGTTTCGATTTGAATTCCCGTGCTTCGTTTGATCTGTTGAATGATCTCCGGACCATTTTTCGCATCACGCATGGCACTGGTAGCACATGCCCGGATGGCAGACACATTGAAAATATCCGCAATCAGACTAAATGCTTTCATGGTCTTGATAAAATCCTCTGCTTTTTGGATGCTGATCTCTCCGGAATCAAATACTTCTTCTCCCAATCGAAGAGGCAAACGGGTATAAGATATCTTCTTCACATACGGATGCCCGTTTTCCTTGGCTATTTCACCAATGAGCAATCGAGCTGCATTCGATCCGATATCTATGGCTGCGTACTTCTTCGACATGAATTCCGAAATTAGCTAAAATGCTTTAAATCCACCCATTCTTTAAATAAAAAATGCCGCCTCCTTTCGAAGACGGCATTCCTAAAGAGTCAATTTTAATTACTTCACAATCACTTTTTGTACCAAGCTTCCTTGGGCACCATTAAAGTGAAGGAAATAGATTCCTTTCGCCAAATGAGAAACCTGTAATTGTGTTTCTGTATTCATGCTTAAAGATGAAGCAGGATAAACTACTTTTCCATCCTCAGAAATCATGGAGAAAGTAACCTCTTTTCCCGTTTTGATCGTTACCACTGAAGTTGCAGGATTCGGGTAAATTTCCAATCCGAAAGTTGTTGCTTCTTCAATTCCAGCGCAATCATTAACAGTAATTGTTTGAAGTGCGGCATCCGAACATCCGTTTGCAGTAACAGTATAAGTAATTGTTTGGATTCCTTCTCCAGCAGTTGCAGGATTAAAATTACCTCCTGTCACACCAGTTCCACTATATGTTCCACCAGCTGGCAAACCACCTGCTAAACCAAATGCTGCTGATTGTAAACAAACATCTGTAAATGTTCCAAGGGTTGCTTGTGGCGCCGCATTCAAAGTAAAGGTTGAACTTGCCGTTCCTGAACAGTTATTCGCATCTGTGTAGTTATACGTCAAAGTAATTGAACCTGCAGTCAGTCCGCTTGGATCAAAAGTAGTTCCTGAAACACCCGCTGAACCGGTGAAAGAACCACCTACCGGCGATGCAACCAAAGTTACAGCACTTCCATTATCACAAAGATTTCCAACTGGAGTAAATGTTACCGTTGGGTTTGCATTGAATACAACCGTTGCAGCCCCTGATCCGGTTGCAGAGCAACCATTCATTGTAACATTAGACACAGTATATGTTCCGTTTGCCGTTGCATTGATTGTCAATGGAGAAGTTACAACTCCATTTGAATTTAAAGTAGTTGTACCGTCAGAATAAGTAACATCCCATGGACCAGCTCCTGTTAAAGCAATAGTCACAGGAATTGTCCCCGTACCACATTGTGTACCGCCACCGGAAACAGCAGCAGTTGGCGCAGTTGCGATCGTAACACTAAAAATTTGAGCATCCGCAGGACAAGAACCGTTTGCAGCAATTGAATTTGTTACGGTATATGTTCCTGCATTACTAGAAGCTAAGTTTATAGCACCTGTTGAAGCATTGATTACCAATCCGGTTGTTGAACTGAAAGTTCCTGCGCTTGCCCCAGCACCAAATACAGGGCTCGGATTTGTTGCATTTGAACAGTAAGTTCCTTGGGCATAAGTAAATGTTGCATCCGGAGCTCCGGAGATAACAACTGTTTGATTACTTGTCGCAGGACAAGTACCCGAAGTTGAATAGGTAACAGAATAAGATCCTGCTGTACTTCCAGCTACATCGATTTCGCCAGTTGAAGTATTTGCAAAAACTAATCCTGCCGGTGTTGCGGTAAACGTACCAGCAACAGAAGTGGTTGGGATTTGATTTGGGGAAGCATCACAAATCGAGTTCGTAGGATAAGTATAGGTTGCATTATCTAATGGATTTACTGTAATGTTAGTTGCAGCAGAACTTGGTGAAATACAACCAAGAGCGGTTGAAGTAACAGTAAGCGGGCCTGTTGAATTTACAGTAATGGACTGAGTAGTTGCTCCGTTCGACCAGGTATTTCCTGTGGCAGCTGAGGAAGTCAAAGTAACAGATCCGCCAGCGCAAAATGTTGTAGGACCACCAGGAGTAATTGTTGGTGTTGCCGGAGTTGGATTAACAGTAATTGTATGAGTAGTATTATCCACACAGCTGTTAAAGAACCCTCCTATCGTAACCAACATCACATCATAAGTTCCTGCAGCAGGATGCGTGTAAGTAGTCGTACCGCTCCAGATATAAGGTGATAAGTTATCCATATCGTAAACGTAAGTAGAATCACTCGTCGCTAATCCGAAGTAAGAAGCAAACACATTGATATTTGACATTCTGTTTCCTAATATTGACGTTGGAGTTGTTACGTTTGTATAAGTAACAGGTGTTCCCTGACAAACTGTAGTTGCAGAAGTGGTGAATTGTGTATTAATTGTGTAATTCACGATCGGACCTGCCAATAATTCAAAATTGTATGGGCCAGGAGGAACTGTTGTACCATTTCCAGGGAAATTCGTTGCATCATTTGTCAATACCGGAGCACTCACATAGGCGCCAGCAGAGTTTGGGTAATAGGAAGATTTATAGCGTAAGAAGTCTTCATCGTAAGTTTGTCCCGGAGCAAGATCCGTCACATAGAAATTCAAAATACTGTTTGCGTTCGTAGGTGTAAGAACAATTGCATAATTTCCGGTTACCGTAACGGGAGAGGCAAAAGTTACATAGCGATAACCATATGCTGTAGCAGTAATGGTAACATTGCCACTTCCAACTAAGGTTGTCGGTACATTCGAAGCATTTACATTGTAAATTGCGGCATTGACAATCACCGATGCAGCTCCTGTTGTGGCTTTGGCACCATAGAATTCAATCCCGTTGATGGTCAAACTTCCGGAATTCAGATACGTTTGGGAAACCGACTCAATATCCGATGCATACGCATTGAACGTGTAAAAATTGGAAGTCCCTAAAATCTGTTCTTTTGCCTGTGGATAACGTAATGTATCCTGGCAAATTAAAGTTTTAATTGGTGAAGGATCAGCCGATGAAGGCACTTGTCTAAGTTGATTAGCGTTTGGAGCAGGATTCAGGCCGATTCTAGAACCTTGCTGTGCCAAACCAAACATACTTCCCGCGCATAGCGAGAGTAGTAGTAATGATTTTTTCATAGTAAGTTAATAAATTAATGTGGCGCTAAAATAGTCAATCAGAGATTCATTTCTGAATTATTTAACATATTGACCCAACATTTATGCCTATTCTTAACAATTGATATCGCAATAAATGACATTATCAAGAATCCTTTAGCGGTAAGAAAAAAGAAACGGGTTTGTACTTGAAATACAACCAAACCGATTGGAATAAATACTTAAGCTCTGAGATTGGAATATCGCGTGAACGCAAGGCCAACCAAAGTGATAAGGCAAAACTGACGATGAAATTTACGAAGCCAATGATCCCGATTCCAAGGATTGCCATCAGGATCGGATACCAACCTGTTTCAAAATCGCCTCCAAACAATCCAAGTGCCATGTTCCCGGCTGCAAAAGTAATGTGCCGGATATCCAGGTTCAATCCCAGGAAAATTCCAATAGATGCTGTTGAACCTAAGAATACACCAAACCAAAAGTTCGATGCAACACCCGCCCATTTCGCTTCGATCCATTCTGCAAAACGCTTTGCATTGTCTTTCCCTATGGAAATCTTTAAAGCCGGATGTTCCTTGATGCGGTTGTAAATCTTTTTGTGCTTGATCTTATTGGAAATAGAACCCGAAATAATCCCGGACAAGAACAGGAAAACACCGGCAATTGCCGCGTGCAAAATTGCCCAGGATCCGATTGGGTTCAAGTCAGTCATTAATTTATAGCTTTTATGCTGATCCACTATGTGAAAACCGGCTAATCCTTGCAACGACCAAATTAGCAGCATAGCGACGGGAAAAGCCACAAAGACATTCCCGACAAAAGCAATGAATTGGGAACGGAACAAGTGTGAGAAAAGGATTGCAAACGAGCGGTGCCTGTCTGCATCATTGACTGAATTGGACAATCCGCTTTCAATGGATTTGACAATCGTAGCAGCTGTCATAGCCGGCTGCTTGGTTGCCAATGTGAATCCCAAAAGATATATAAGGATAAATCCGAATGCATAGTTCATGCTGTAGAGGAATGCGTGACCAAAATCACTGACTTCGGCTTTCCCAAGGATGACTTTGAACAGGCACAAAAAACCAACAATCAATCCGCCACCCATCGCTGTCAGCAGCATGTGCATGTATTCCCTTTTCGATTCGGTGATGTAATGTTCTCCTGTCTTTGCCGTGTGTTGAGTCACTTCATAAGCAATTGTCTGGGTGCTATCCTGCATCAAGCGACGAATGTTATTCTTTCTGCAATTGTATTTGATGAGTTTGATAGCCAGGTAAATCGAATTATCCCGTTTGTCTTCTTCCGAATCGGTAGCAAGTAAAGGCAAAAGCGCTTCAATCCGGAATAATTGTTGCCGGATGCGCAGCAAACTTTGATTGACTCGGATAGAAATCCCGAACTTTGCACTATTGTCAAAGGCTGTATTGATGATCTGATGACAACCTTGAAGCAATTGCACCAGATCCTGGAAATCGGCATCGGTTGCAGAAACGGAAAAATTGCGTTGGTGAATTATTTTTGACACAATGATATCCAGCTTCTTTTCAAATGATTCAAACGGACTTTGGATATCTTCATATTCGGGAACCATGATCAGCACATCCTGTTCCAAAGCTCTTCCACTTATTCGTTGAATAAGCAGGCTTATCCCGTTCACAATTTCTGTAACCGCAGAGTTTGAAGAACTTTCCTCATTCCCATAAATAGTTTGCAAATCGAGCAAAATAATCAACTCGTTGATTTCCAGAAGCGAAATTTCCTGGATCCACTCAAAATCCCTTTGCTTATAAAAAACCTGGTTCAGCAAAAACTGCAAGGTATCGTGCTCCGGTTGTTCGGGTAAGATCTTTGAAGCCAAACGCTCCCTTACTTCCCGAAGGAAATAAGCATCCCGAATGATTCCGGAATCCGTTAAAATAGATGTGAACTTGCGGTTTTGAAACACATTTCGGAGATAAACTGACATGGCATAACGCTTCACCGAATTTTCCTGAAGGTATTCCAGCAAGGGTTGAATGCTAACCGGCTTGTTCTTCTCAATTTTTTCAGGGCGAAAATGAGCAACCAGGTCGATCAGGAATTCCAAATTATCGGAAGTGTAATCGGCTGCCTGATAAAACTCATCAAACAACTCATTCAATTCCTTTTTTCTTCTTCTACTAAACACTTGCATCCGATTCGGCCTCACTTTGACCTAAAATTAAGAAGACCAAACAAGAAACGGTTGTTAATTCTTCGAAAAGTGCATTTTAAAAGAAAATGCCTGATCCGTTGTCGCAGATCAGGCATTCAATATTATCCGCCGTGGTGGATCAATTCTAAATCTTGTCTACACGGATCAAGGTATCCGCATCTTTTTCGATATCTGTTGAAAGGCCATCGAAACTCTCTGAAGTAATCTTCAAATCGGTAGCCAATACTTCATCACAAATGAATTGCTTATTTGCTTCTGCTGCCAACTGGATGAATTCCGAAGATTTAAGCGTCAGTCGGATTCTGTCCGTAACCTCCAATCCAGAATCCTTGCGCAAATTCTGGATACGGTTCACCAATTCCCTTGCCACACCTTCCATTCGAAGCGTTTCAGTGATGCTGCTATCCAAGGCAACAGTTAATCCGTTTTCAGAAGCAACCAGCCATCCCGGAATATCTTCTGCACGAATTTCAAAGTCATTCATGTCCAAGACAATCTCATCTCCATCAATCTTTCCGGCCCAACCCTGGTTTTGTTCAATTTCAGCAATTCCATGCTGATCCATTTGCCCGACCAATGCCGCAATCGCTTTCATCTGTTTCCCGTATTTCGGACCGATGGTCTTAAAATTCGGTTTGATCGACTTCACAAATACGTTATTCTCATGAGCCAATAATTCCAATTCCTTCACATTTACCTCAGACAGGATCAATTCCTGAACATGTTTGATGTTCATAGCGAAATGGTCATCCAAAACAGGGACCATGATCTTTTGCAAAGGCTGACGAACGCGGATTTTTTCTTTTGCCCTAAGTCCAAGAACCAATGAAGAAACATTTTGGGCAATTTCCATCTGCGCTTCCAATTCCAAATCGATCAATTCCGGATTCGATTTCGGGAAATAAGCCAAATGCACTGAATTCACATCATGACGGCCTGAGATCACATTCAGATCCGAGAACAACTGATCCAGATAGAACGGTGCGATCGGTGAACCCATAATCGAAACAGCTTCCAAACAGGTATAAAGCGTCTGATAAGCGGAGATTTTATCCGCTTCGTAATCCCCTTTCCAGAACCGTCTGCGACACAAGCGCACGTACCAATTCGATAATTGATCTGAAACAAAATCCTGGATCAGACGTCCTGCTCTGGTTGGTTCGAAAGAAGCATAAGCCTCATCCACCTGGGCAATCAGTGAATTCAATTTCGATAAGATCCAACGGTCAATTTCAGGTCTTTCATCCAGCGCCATTTCTGCTTCCGAATAATTGAACCCATCGATATTTGCATACAATGCAAAGAACGAATAAGTATTATAAAGTGTTCCGAAGAATTTGCGTTGTACTTCCGTAATTCCTTCCGCATCGAACTTCAGGTTGTCCCATGGTTGTGCATTGGTTATCATGTACCAACGGGTAGCATCCGGACCGTATTTCGACAATGTTTCAAAAGGATCAACAGCATTTCCAAGACGTTTGGACATTTTCTGTCCGTTCTTGTCCAATACCAATCCGTTTGAAACAACATTTTTATATGCTACGGAATCAAAACACATCGTAGCAATTGCATGAAGCGTATAGAACCAACCACGTGTTTGATCCACTCCTTCCGCAATGAAATCTGCAGGATATGCTTTGCGATCATCAATCAATTCTTTATTCTCAAACGGATAATGCCATTGTGCATAAGGCATCGCACCGGAATCGAACCAAACATCGATCAAATCACTTTCACGCTTCATCGGCTTTCCGGAAGGTGAAACCAAGGTGATTTCATCTACATAATTTTTGTGTAAATCTATTTGTCCATAATTTTCCTTGGAGAAATCATTCGGTGTAAAAGCCTTCATCGGGTTTTCACTCATCAATCCGGCAGCAACCGCTTTATCGCATTCCGCTTTCAACTGTTCAACAGATGAAATACAGATTCTCTCATCTCCGTCTTCCGTAGACCAGATCGGAATTGGAATTCCCCAGTAACGTGAACGGGACAAGTTCCAATCATTCGCGTTTTTCAGCCATTCTCCAAAACGACCTGTTCCGGTTGAAGCCGGTTTCCAGTTGATGGTATTATTCAATTCCATCATGCGTTCCTTCACATTCGTCACCTTGATGAACCAGGAATCCAAAGGATAATACAAGACGGACTTATCTGTTCTCCAACAATGCGGATAGCTGTGTTCGTATTTCTCGATCTTAAATGCTCTATTCTCAATTTTCAGTTTCAAAGCAATCCGTTCGTCAACCGACATGTATGCTTTCAAATCCGGAATAATTGCTTTTAAGCTGTTTTTTTGCTTTTCAAATTCTTCCTTGGTCTCCTCATCCGTCAGGTAATCTGCCTTCACATACTCCCCGGCCAAACCGAAGACTTCATCTGAAACCTCCTTACGGAAACGTCCACGCAAATCAACCAAAGGAACCGGAATACCTTTATCATCCAACACGAGCATTGCTGGAACACCTGATTCTGCGGCAACACGCGCATCATCCGCCCCGAAAGTAGGTGCAATGTGAACGATTCCCGTACCATCCGAAGTGGTAACAAAATCTCCTGAAATTACTCGGAAAGCCTGATCTGCGTTTTCAAACGGCAGAGCCCCTGGTAAAAGTTGTTCGTAACGAATTCCGACCAAGTCGGAACCTTTGCAGGAACCAAGAACAAGGAATGGAATTTGTTTTGCCCCAGCTTCGTAAGCATTTAAATCTGCTTCTGATTCAACTTGTAAGAATCCTTTTCCGAAATGGGCCGAAAGCAAATCTTTCGCCAAAACAACCTGGACAGGTTCAAACGTATATGGATTGAAGGTTGAAACCAAGACGTATTCAATGTTCGGTCCGACACATAAAGCAGTGTTCGAAGAAAGTGTCCAAGGAGTTGTCGTCCATGCAAGTAGGTACGCAATGCGTTGCGTACCTACATTTGCATGAAATGGTAATTTTTGGTTATCCAATATCTTAAACTGCGCAACGACTGTTGTGTCTTTCACATCACGGTAGCAACCCGGTTGGTTCAACTCATGAGATGAAAGCCCGGTTCCTGCCATCGGCGAATACGGTTGGATGGTGTATCCCTTGTACAACAAGTTTTTCTCATACAACTGGCCCAGTAACCACCAAACGGATTCCATGTATTTCGGGTCAAATGTGATATACGGATTTTCCATATCCACCCAATAACCCATTTCTTCTGTCAATCTGTTCCAGATGTCCGTATAGCGCATCACCGCTTCACGACAAGCCTTATTATAATCTTCCACCGAGATTTTCTTCCCGATATCTTCTTTCGTAATACCCAATTCTTTTTCCACACCTAATTCCACGGGCAAACCATGCGTATCCCATCCGGCTTTACGCTTCACTTGTTTTCCCTTCAGGGTTTGGTAGCGACAAAAAATATCTTTAATCGAACGAGCCATAACGTGGTGAATTCCCGGCAAACCATTCGCTGATGGCGGCCCTTCAAAGAAAACAAACGGTTCAGCTCCTTCACGTGTAGCGATGGAAGCTTCAAAAACGCGCTCATTTTTCCACTTTTCAAGAACTGCCTGTGCTACATTCGGCAAATTCAGCCCTTGATATTCTTCGTATTTACGACTCATTGGTCTGTGTATTAAATAATTTTAGGTCTTCTAAAAAAGACTGCAAATTTAATAAAAAGGATCGAGCTTTAAATGGAGAATTGAAAATGGAAAATTGATAAGAAAGAACACTTTGTTTTGTTATTCTCCTGTTTTGCTTTTGAATTTTCAATTTTACATTCTCAATTATAATTAATTCCTTAAATTCGCTCTGTTGGATTCATTGAATAACATAGAAATTAATGCTTTAGTCGCTGAAGTGAAAGCGGGAGACCAAAATGCTTTTGCACAGGTCTATGATCGTTATTGTGGCGCAATCAATGGAGTTATCGGCAGGTTCATAAATGATGAAGCCATTGCACAGGATGTCCTGCAAGATACGTTCATCAAGGTTTGGAAAAATATCCAAATGTATGATGATACGAAGGGAAGTTTTTTCACCTGGATGCTCAATATCGCAAGGAATACATCCATCGATGCACTAAGAAAATTAAAAAAAGAAGGCAAGTCCGAAATCCAAATTCTGGAAACCACCGTAAATAGCTCTGTAACAGTTCAGCAGAATGTGAGCACTATCGGTTTAAGACAATTGGTAGATCGCCTTCCGGCTGAACAGCAAACAATGATTGAGTACTTATACTTCAAAGGATATACGCAACAGGAAGTAGCAGATGAGTTGGATATCCCGCTCGGAACTGTGAAAACCCGTTCGCGCATGGCCATGATGGAGTTAAGAAAATGGTTTACATTATTGATATTGTGGATATAAACGAATACATAGCGTCAGGAATTTTGGAGTCGGTAACACTCGGTCTCGCTTCCCCACAGGAAGTTCAGGAGGTTGCGTGTCTTTCCAAAATCTATCCTGAAATTCAAGCTGAGTTTGTTCGCATACAGAAAAGTTGCGAAGAGATGATGCTTGAACAAGCGCAGGCTCCTGATCCGGCCCTTCGCGCATCTATTTTAAAAACGATCTCTGAAACACCTCAAGAACAAGCACGTGCAATCAACAAGGAAGAAGCGAAAATCATTTCGATGAAACCTACTCCTGAAATAGTTGGAGTAAGTCCGATGTGGAAAATGATGGCAGCTGCTTCATTGATTCTTACTATTGGGATCGGATCTCTTTGGTTTATTTCCAATAAAGAAGTAAAACGCCTGGATTCCTCTTTGGCTTCCATGGAAAAAAAGCACATGGAAGATAACCAGGTACTGCAAGCCATGGTTTTGGAAAAAGACCATTTGCAAACCGTACAGGAAGTATTGACAGAACAAAGCATGCGAACAGTGATGATGAAGGGTACGGCAATGGAACCTGAAGCGACTGTAAAAGTGATGTGGAGTACAGACATGAAAAAAGCTGTCATGCACGCCGATAAAATCACCCCACCTCCTGCGAACATGCAATACCAATTGTGGGTCATTGCGGATGGAAAACCGGTTTCGGTAGGTGTTTTCAATTACGACGAAGTGGAGCAGATGACTGAGCCTTTCGATGTAAATGCTCAAAATATTACCGCTTTTGCAATCACATTGGAAAAAATGGGCGGTAGTCCGACTCCAACCATGGAAAAAATGGTGGTGATGGGAGCGATCAATGTATAATGTAAAATTGAAAAGGACCAAAATCTTCAAAAAATCTTTTCAATTATTACATTCTCAATTTTCAATTAATTTTAGGGCATGATTCGTCCCCCTCAACTGGTTCCCGGTGACACGATAGCACTTGTTTCTCCCGCAAAAGCGATTGAAGCAGCACACATTGAATTCGCAAAGAGTTACTTCGAAAACCAAGGTTTCAAGGTGCTTGTAGGTGCAAATGCAACCAATGAATACCGTTATTTTTCGGGAACAGATACGGATCGTGCAAGTGATCTGCAATGGGCAGTCGATCATCCGGATGTGAAGGCCATTATTTGCAATCGCGGCGGTTATGGCGCAATTCGTTTGTTTGACTTGGTGAATTGGGCAAACTTGTTGCGTGAACCCAAATGGATCCTTGGATTTTCAGACATTACCAACTTTCATTGTCTGGGATTGAAATTGGGAATTGAAACTGCGCACACCACGATGCCCCTCAACTTCCGGGAAAACTCCGAAGAATCATTGGAATCCATGTTGCATGTCTTATGCGGAAAACCAAACGAATACCGTTGGAAAAGAAATCCTTCCAATAAATCCGGAATGGTAACCGGGAATGTAGTTGGTGGAAATTTGTCCATTCTCTACTCATTGCTTGGAACTCCTTATTCCCCGAATTACGAAAACGCGATTTTATTCATCGAAGATATTGGTGAACAAGTTTATCATCTGGATCGCATGCTTTGGGCTTTCCGTTTTGCAGGTGTATTCGACCGCATTGCAGGATTGATTGTCGGTGGAATGAGTGATTTGAAAGACACTGCTGCTCCAACGGAATGGACAGTGGAAGAACTTATCCTGGAACACACAAAATATCGTTCGTTTCCGATTGCATTTGATGCACCTGTAGGCCATATTCCTGACAACCGGGCATTTATTTGTGGTGGATCCGCCACCTTTACCGTGACGGAAGACCAAAGTTATTTCTTCCAATAATCAACATTTCTTCTTCTGGTACTGTTTTTGATTCATAATTAATTATCCCGAATTACTTTCGCACTAACGTTTGTTGTAATTCGGTCTTCAAAAGCTTCTGCTTTTTCTTATTTTTGTACCTGAAATTGACTTATGCGAATTTTTCTAATTGGTTTTCTGATTCTGACGCTTTCTTCCTGTGTGGATCTGTTTGATGATATTACGATTCATGCAGACGGAACCGGGAGATATCGCTATACCATCAACATGAGTGCAAGCAAGGTAAAGATCAATTCAATTCTGGCACTCGACAGTATAGATGGCAGGCGGATTCCGAAACTTCCCGAAATCAAGGAGAAAATCGAATATTATCGCAATAAACTGGAGGAAAAACAAGGAATCTCAAATGTAAAGGTGGAATCAAACTACGACGACTTCATTTTCACGATTTCATGTGACTTCGAAAACGTAGTTGTCCTGCAAAATGGGATCCGTGAAATTGTAAAAGAGGAAAGCAAGGACAAAAATGATCCTGCATTGGATGAGAGTTGGCTGAGCTGGGACGGGAAAACACTTACCCGCATCGTTCCGAGTTTTCAAAGTGTGATTCACAAAATGAAAGCGGAAGACCAGGAAAACCTTAAAAAAGGCAAATACATCGCCGTTTCCAGATTTGACAAACCCATTGTGAAATGTGACAACGCACAAGCCCGGATTTCTCCAAGTAAAATGGCAGCTTTAACTGAGTCGAGCACCTATTCGGTAGCTACTAATCCATCCATTCTCAGAAATACGATTACCGTCTCCTATTGATTTCCGCAGATTACTAAAAAAGAGATTCATTTTAACACAAGTTATCAACCAAATACAGGTTGATAAGCCAAATAGCACATCCAATTCAAAAAATGATTTTACTTTCGTGTAGAATCCGTTCATTCATTCATTTATGAAAATTAAAATCTTAATTCCGATCACCCTTGTGGGAGCAATTTCATGGGGACAGAAATCAGAAGATGTTATTCCTAAAGATGCAGTTACAGTCTTTAGCCTGAACAACATTTCCATTCTTCAGAAAGTATCCATGGATGAATTGGTTTCGTATGATTTTATGACTGAATTACAGTCCGAATTGTTTGATGGTTCTACTCAAGGGAAAACACTCAAGGATGCCGGGATTGACTTCAATCAGAAAATGAACATTTTTTATGGTAAGAATCCGGAATTCGAAATTTCCGGTTTCACTTTCGGGATCACCGATAAGGAGAAACTATTCAACGTTTTTGACGATTTTGACCGAAAGGAAAGTCTTGTTCCCGGAACCGAATATTACAACAACTATTTCAATCATTTGATGATCCAGGGAAACGTCGGATTATTGATCCGCGTAGATACAGATCAGGACAAACTGACTGAAATAACGGATTCCATCTGGACTTCCAGGGGATTTGAGCTTCCTTGGATGGAAGACGAATACTACGATGAGGAACAAATGGACACTTACGATGAGGAGGAATTAAGCGATGATGATCCAGCTTTGAACGAGGATGGAGATGAAGTAGAGGAAATCATCGAAGAAGAGGTGGACGAAACTCCGGTTGCGGTTGATGAAATGAGCGACCTGTTCAAAAATTATTACGAACTGCGCGACAGTATTGAATCCGAATATTCACGTAAACGTTTATTCACCATAACAGAAGAGCTTTTCGTGAAAAAGATGAATCTGAAAGCAACGGATTCCAGGTTGGCAACACAATTGACTCATACTTCCGATGGTATTTTCTACCTGGATAACAGCCGCAATTTCAAAAACACCAACAGCTTGTTCTATTTGCAGGCAATGTTCCCGGATCTATACCGCGATCTGAACGAATTATACACCGGAAATGTGATGCTGGGCGATATCGTACTCAATCAGAAATCCATCGATCTCAAAGTCGAAGCATACTATGGCGAAGGATTGGGAAGTATTTACGAGGAGTTGAACAGCGCCAAATTTGACAAAAATGTATTGAAATACATCCCGAAAAACAATACCGGATTCTTTACTTATGCGATAGACCTGAAAAAAGGATACGAAAAAGCGTATGAGGTGATCATGCCTATCCTAAGCGAGGAAAAAAATGCGCGCATTTCCGCCAATGTACTGACAATTGAATTATTGAATGACTTCATCAATACGGATGAGCTTTTCAATGCATACAAAGGAAGCATGTTCGGCACGTTCAACGGAATCAAACGCGTGAAAACGAAACGCATTGAGTTCTTCTATGACGAAGAAACTTTTGAATACGGTGAAAAGGAAATTGAAGCAGAAGAAGACATGCCGATCTTTACGCTAGGATTTACAACCGGCCGACCGGACATCCCAAACAAAATATTGAAACACATGTCCCGGATCACTTCCCAGTTCAAGAACATGGGTGATTACTGGGTATATGAAGAAGCTATTTTGAATTCTGTCCCGTTGTATATGATTAATAAGAACGGCTTATTCATCTTCACGAATGATGAGGATCTGGCAAAAAATCATTCCAACGGATACGGTGCAGATGCAATTACTGGAAAACAAGCGAAAAATGCAGCGAAAAGCGGTTCGATCTACGCTTATATGAATTTGGGCGACATGATCAGCCGTTTGCCGGAGTCTATCCTGACTGACCACCGTTTTGATGTATTGGCTTCCATGAAAGGCAAAAAAGGAGAGGTTGAAGTGATTTCTTCCAAAACAACTCGTCAAAAAACAACCTACAACCTGACTTACACTTTTGACGGTGCTTTTGACAATGCGGGGAAATACCTTTTGGATTTAGTAAATACTGCATATTTGGTATCTACAACGCGCTAAATGAGAACGGAAGGAGTTGGAAATAAGGTAATGTTAATTGCATTGCTGTGCGCAGCACTGGCTTTGTTCCTATATATCCGCCCGCGCCTGTTTGCACCGGATCCACCGCCGTCCCTTTTCGATCGTTTACCTGAAAGTGAAATCGTAGGCAGATACAATCTGTTGGACATCGCCCGTGAAACGAGTTCGATGATGTTCAAGAACAAAGTTCCGTTCAGGGAATACATGACCTATGATTTTATCCTGGGACAAGCGAAAGGAATTGGAATTGATATCCAAAGCACGGGTTATTTCTTTTCCAACGGAAAAGATGAATGGGGAACATTTGTTACGGTAAACGACAGTTCAAAAATCCAGAACGGATTGAATCGTCTGGAACAATACATTCATATTTCCGACACAATTATTTACAACCGGAGAGTAAAGAAAATCAGGGACCTTGGTCTCTATATTTTTTACGACAAAAATTATTTGTTGGTCTATAAAGGGTCCAAAATCAAGCGAAGACTGGGAAAAGCCATTTTCGCACACGAAGGGGATATTGAAAATTCCTGGGAAAAATTCCTGAAGAATCCGGTTTTCAAAGAGGAAGATATTGTGCTCTATTCAAATTCCCCAAGACTCAAGAAATTCGGATTGGATTACGCGATGTTTGCACATGACAGTGATTCGTTGAATATCAAATTAAAGACTTACCTGCATTCACCCAAAAAGCTGAAAATAAAAGAGAAAAAAACTGGGACAACTTTTGAACGAAGCAAATTTTCCACGAAAGCACTGGAAATCCATTTGGATATCACGGAATTCAAGAAAAATCCGAACGACCCGCTTTACAAGTGGATTGTGGCGCTTGGACAAAAGGTCAGTTTTCCTACGACCACTTTTTTCCAGGCATGGGATGGCGATTTGTCCTTCCAGGAAGGAGGAACCCAAATGATCAATGAAGAAGTTGTGGAAATGAGTTACGACGAAAACTTTGAACCCATTGAAATCAGGAAAACCAACCAAGTTCCTGTTCCAGCCTATTCCATGTTGTTTTCCGTCAACGAAAGTGGGAATAAATTGGTTTCTGCGCTCTTTTCAAAGGGAATTGTGACAAAACAGGGAAAGTATTACCACTTCCTGTTTTCTCCTCCGTTAACCTTGAATATCCTGCCAAAAAGTATCAGTGCCTATACTGCAGGAAGATCACCAAAAGTGACTACAGGTTCTTCGTGCAACGGATTATGGAATTACAAAGGAACAGATATCCTGTTCCGGATCGATTCCCTGAAGAAAAAGGAAGTTTATGGCTCACTGGAATTTCAAGTGGCAAGTTTTCTGAAACGCGGGAAATTTAAACGTTAATTGAAAATGTAAAATGGAGAATTGAAAAGAAGAGATTCTCTACGAAATATTCATAATTAACAAGCATTAGTTTGGTCCACCCTTGTCAATTTTACAATCTCAATTTTCAATTTCTAATACGGAATAAACACATTCTTCGCCTCCGTAAAGAAACGCAATGCTTCCCAGCCACCTTCTCTTCCGACTCCCGATGCTTTAACACCTCCGAAAGGAGTTCTCAGGTCACGAACCAGCCACGAGTTGATCCAGACAATTCCCGCCTGCACTTTATCAGCCGTTCTGTGGGCTCTTTTCAAGTCGGATGTCCAAATAGTAGCGCTGAGTCCATATTGTGTACTATTCGCCATCATAAGCACCTCTTCTTCGGTGTCAAAAGGTGTCAATGTGACTACAGGACCAAAAATCTCTTCCTGGTTCGTTCTGCAATCATAAGAAAGGCCTTCAATCACTGTCGGGGCAATATAATATCCGTCATCATAAGGAACTTCCAAATGGACACGATGGCCGCCGGTTAAAATCGTTCCCCCTTCTTCTTTTGCCAATTCAATGTAAGAAAGCACTTTTTCCATATGCGGTTTTGAAACAACAGCTCCCATTTTTGCATTCGGATCCGTAGGATTGGAAACAGTTAATTTCTCTACGCGTTCAATGAAAGCTACTTTAAATCGGTCGTAAATGCTTCGTTCAATAAAGATCCGCGATCCGCATAAGCAAATCTGTCCTTGGTTTGCGAATGATGACCGAACGGTCGTTTTGATCATTTCATCAAAATCACAATCTGCAAAAATGATATTGGGGTTTTTTCCACCCAATTCCAAAGACAATTTCTTGAACATCGGTCCGGCAGTACGTGCAATGTATTCGCCTGTCTTGGTTCCACCGGTAAATGAGATCGCCTTAATTTTCGGATGTTTCACAATCGCGTCACCTGCATGTTGACCCAAACCGTGTACGATATTCAAAACGCCAGCTGGCATTCCGCTTTCCTTTACCACCTCACTTAGCAGATATGCAGTATACGGTGTGATTTCCGAAGGTTTTGCAATGACACAGTTCCCCGAAGCAAGTGCCGGTGCGATCTTCCACGAAAAAAGGTATAAAGGCAAATTCCACGGAGAAATACATCCGACAACCCCGATCGGTTTGCGCGTAGTATAATTGATTCCCATTCCTTCCATGTAATGGGATTCTGAAGCAAAATGTTCAACAGCCGTTGCGAAAAAATGAAAGTTTGAAACCGCACGCGGGATATCCACATGCGCCGCCAGTGAAAGCGGTTTCCCATTGTCACGCGATTCTGCGGCAACAAATTCATCCATGCGTTTCTCAATTCCCAAGCTGATACGCATCATGATTGCTCCTCGTTCTTCATTGGTCATCCCGGACCAAATCGGGAATGCCTTTTCAGCAGCGGTAACAGCCAATTCAACATCCTCCTCGGTAGAATTGGGAATTTCACCATAAACTTTACCCGTTGCCGGTTCGTAATTATCGATGTATTGCCCTTTGACAGGTGCAATTAATTCTCCGTTGATAAAATTTTGAAGACGAATCATAGTTTTCCTTATTTCGATTACAAAGATAATAAGAAAAGGGATTGCTCTTCAGTACGTATTGATGAGATTAGAAGCTAAAAGGAAATGACTTTAAGCATTACTTTAACACCGACGTAATATTGCGGAATTACATCAAATTTGAGAAATTTGAATAAACCGGGTCGTTTTATTAAATCTTGAATTTAACGCCGATCTGTAAATAAAGGAAGAAATTCAAACCTCCCGAATTGAGGTAATTGGTGCAAATTCCGATGTTGGTATAAAAGCGGTCAAAGGCGAATGAAAACGGATTGTTCTTGTAAGCTGCGCCAATATACAATGCATGTATCAACCCGGGATTTCCACGATCACTCAGGAAAGTCATATTACTTCCAACATACGCTGCCAATGTCGGATGGAAATCATGGATTACCGATCGATTCGAATTCCCGATAAATGTCTGCTTGAACGGATCGTAAGAAAAAACGAGGTAATCTGTCTTCACCATTGCCAGAATGCGGGCTTTCAAATCAACTCCCACATTGGCGCTGTACTCAAACCGGGTTCCGGTATATTGGACATACCCGGAAATGGTTGCCGCTCGATAATCATAATTCCAGTAGTTCGCTTCCAGTCCGTATTCCAGCGCATTGAGTCCGCCTCTTGACTCGGGCAAGCATTGATGTGGATTCAAGGTATCCAAAGGATAATTGATCTTTAGTGAATCACCCGCTGAAATACAGGTGGAACGATTGGAATAAATATTCCAATCCGGGTTCTTCAGATACTCGCTTGGGACAGTTGCAAAGAAATAAGGCCTGTTCCGTATACCGAACTTTGTCCGCCAGATAATGGGCCGGTCGTAATTTCTATCGAAGTAATAAGAGCGGGATATCGAAATATAATCTTGCGGTACAATAAGCTGATATTCACCTTCCAGGATTTTCTTTCTCAATTGCAAGTTTTGCATTACGTAGACTTCCGGTAAGAGTTCCGATTTCAGCTTCAAGGGAACATCCATATCTTTATCACAAACCATACATTCATTGTTATCTGCCCGGACTTCTTTCTTGGTCAAAATTCCATACGACTCGAAATCCACTTCCTTGATCCGTGCCCGGTATCGCTCATGTCTCCACCACCCTTCACCGCTTAGTTCCAGTTTCCACTTGACAATTTTCGCATACTGCGAGTTTTTTGTGAGTGTATAATACACCTGGTTCTTGGAAAAGAGATGCGGTTCCATTTCTAAAACCACGTAATTCGTTCGTCCGTCATTGAACCGGATGATATTGCAGTTTTTCATCACCGAATCCGAAAGGACAAAACAGGTTTTCGTGTTTCCAAAGTACTCATACAACTCGGTGGTGTCTTCCACTAACCTTCTACCGGCATAAAACAAATGAATCTCTACTCTCCTATGATTCTCATTGGGATTTCGAAGAGCATTTTCCTCACCCTTGGCAAAACTCGAAACAATGGTTTTTGCAGGAAGAATTTCAACCAGGAAATCCTTCACCTTATCGGCGCGCTTTTTTGAAAGCCGGAAATTAAGTTTTTTCTTACCGGTTGAATCAGCAAATCCGATGACTTGCAGGCTATCTATTTTCTTCAGGTTGTGGGAAAAGATGTATTTATTGATTTCCTGCCTGTTGTCTTCCAGGAGTTTATAGTCGCCGCTCGGATAATAAATGGAAAACACTTCTTGTGCACAGGCGTCATTTTTACCGAATACTCCAAGTATCAGTAAAAAGCCCGTTCTTTTAATAAACGAAAAAAGACCCATCTGCCATGGCGGACGGGTCTCTTGATTTCTTTTCCGCATCACGGGAGCGAATATAGGTTTTATCACCAACTAAGCAATAATTCTCCGGGTTTATTCGTGAACGATCAGTTTAAATCCTTTTCCATGGATATTCAAAATCTCGATGCGTTCATCTTCCTTCAAAAGCTTACGTAATTTTGCAATATAGACATCCATTGAACGGCCATTGAAGTAATTGTCATCACCCCAAATTGCACGCAAAGCCGCTTGTCTGTCCAGGACTTCATTCCTGTTTTTACACAATAGATGAAGCAATTGACCCTCTTTCGTAGTCAATTTCTTGTTTTCTTCCTTCAAATGAAGAATCCTTGAAACAGGTTCGTACTGGATTGTCCCGATCTCTTGCATTTCGCTTTCTTCATTATCCGAAGGGCTTGTACGTCTCAAAATAGCCTCTATACGTGCCAATAACTCTTCCATAGTGAAAGGCTTAGTCATGTAGTCATCAGCCCCACTTTCAAAACCTTCCAGTTTATCTTCCTTCATTGCTTTTGCAGTCAGGAAAAGGATCGGAACCTTCGGATCGATCAGTCGTACTTCTTTTGCAAGTGTAAAGCCATCCATTTCAGGCATCATCACATCAAAAATACAGAAATCGAAATGTCCGTCCGTGTATTTTTCATATGCATGCTTTCCATTGCGAGCAAGCTCAACCTGGTAACCTTTAGCTTTAAGAAAAGTCTGTAATAACTGACCTAAATTATCGTCATCTTCTGCTAATAAAATTGATTTTTGCTTCCCCATAATTATCTTTTTATTGTTACACGAAATTCTGAACCTTCTCCTACCTGGCTGGTTACATGAACGCTCCAACCGAACATATCAGAAAGTGCTTTCACATAACTCAATCCCAAACCGAAACCTTTCACATTATGAACGTTTCCAGTCGGAACACGGTACAATTTATCAAATATTTTCGAGATATGTTCACGTTTTATTCCAATTCCTTTATCTATTACAGACAATTCCAGGCGATCCGCGAAAACTTCCAGTTTTACCGTCACGTGGATTTTGTCCTTGCTGTATTTAATTGCATTATCAACTAAATTGTTCACCATATTGGTGAAGTGCATGCGGTCAGCCTCAATAAACACCTCTTCTTTGGGCATCTGAAGAATCAATTCACCATCCAATCCGGCAATCCGGAAAGATGCTGTTTTCGCCACCGATTGAATTACTTCAATTACCGGAACTTGCTCCATCCGTACCTTCAATTCACCCCGGTCAATAACCGCACTTTGTAAAATGGATTCCACCAGGACTCCCAAACGCTTGTTTTCTTCCTGGATCATTTTGACAAATGGGGCAGCTGTTTCTGTTTGCCCGCCCATCATGGAAGGATCATGCATCGCTTCACATGCCAGGGAAATTGTCGAAATCGGCGTCTTGAATTCGTGTGTCATGTTCGAGATAAAATCATTTTTCAACTCATACAATTTCTTTTGAGTCAAAATGGTACGGAACATATACGAAATGGTGATGATGATCAATATGGCAAGGATCAAACTTACAATGAGTAAGCTTCCCATCGACTTCAAAACGAAGAATTTGCTATTCGGGAAATTCAAATGCAGGGAAAGTTTGTCCTCCAGGATCTTATTTGGAAAGAGCATGGCCACCTGTGATTTAACAGTATCTAATTTCACATCGTAGTTCGCCAAACCTTGTTTGAACTTGACGGGTTCATTGTTTTCCTCTACGATTACAAATTTGAAATCATCCGGCAACTTATCCGACACCAATTCCTTCCGTATAATCGAATCCAGGATCTTCAGATTGATCCGTTTCTCCGGATCCAGGTACATGTTATCCCGAAACGTTTCCACCATCAATTCATTGATGTACTTGGCTTTCTTGACAATCTTGTGCATTACACGCTGATCCAGATGATAAGCCGCCCGAACGGAATCCTTATTGAACAATCCGCTTCCGCCGCCATCAAACAGCTCATGAATTTGTCTTACATCCCGAGCGAGAACTTCTTGTTTGGAATACAATCCCGAAATGGAATCATAGCTGTTTCCTGTTACAATCAGATAGTTTTCCAATTTCCCTTTGACATTCAGTACTGTATCCCGAATGGAAATGGACTCTTTTACCTCAAACAGATTTTGGAATTCCTCTTCCAGCACATCTCTGTATTGACCGGAAACATCCTTGCTCATTAAACTGGAATACCTACGCAAATCCTCCACTTTCTCATACCGGATGGCAATCCGCTCGAGCGCTGTGTTGACTTTACTTTTGAAATCATCCGATTTGCGGTCGTATAGCTGCAATGTTTGAAAGATCTGAATCAACAGAAGAGCCAGCATGGCAATCCATACTGCTGTAATTACGAGATTGATCCGAATCTTAATCATAGAATAGCGAATGTAGGTGAAATGTTAAAATTAACGATTCGCTTAACGTTTTTTGGCAGAAATGAAAAAGAATGGAATCTTGATTCCTCTTTTCAATTATACATTTTCAATTAAAATCACTTCTTTTTACTCCCCCGTTTCTTAGCCTTTCCGTACTTTTCCTGCATGGCCTTCTTATGGTTGTAGCGAACGTTGACCTTCTTATTCTTGTCCTTCTTTTCATGAAATGCCGGCCCGGCTTGTCCTTTCGGTGTTTTAACCAAGGTTTTCATTGCAACCTGCGGCTTTTCGAAATCCAAAACCAATTCGGACAATTCCACTTCTTCCGGAAACTCCCCGATTGTCACTTTCTTATTCATGAATGTTTCAATCTGACCGAATAGTTCCCGATCCTTTTCCGTCACAAAGCTGATTGCATGACCTTCCTTATCCTGACGACCCGTTCTACCGATTCTATGAATGTAATTTTCCTGGTTATCCGGAATATCGAAGTTAAAGACATGTGTTACATCTGTCACATCAATACCGCGTGCAATCAAATCCGTAGCAATAAGCACTTTATAAATACCATTTTGAAAATGGTTTACGGCATTAAATCTGAAATTCTGAGCCTTTTGAGAGTGGATAATTCCCAACTCGACACTGAAGATAGGTTCCAATTCCTCAAATAATTTTTCCGCCAAAACGCGCGAAGAAACAAATACAAGCACTTTGGTCATATCCTTGTTCTCTTCAAGCAGGTATTTCAACAAATTAACTTTTGAGGTGAAATTCGGAACCGCAATTGCTTCCTGTTTAATCTTTTCCAAAGGAGTTCCAACTCGTGCTGCCTCAATTTTCACCGGATCGTCAAAATAAGTTCCAAGGAACGTTTCCACCTCCTCTGAAAGTGTTGCAGAAAACAACAAATTTTGTCTTTTTTCTGGAAGCAACTCAAAAATACGCATCAACTGTGGTCTGAAACCTAAATTCAATGTTTCATCCACCTCATCGATCACCACTTTTTTAGCATGCTTCAGTTGCAAAGATCCGTTCGCCGTTAAATCAAATATGCGACCCGGAGTTCCAACCAACACATCCAATCCTTGCAAAACCATCGATGCTTGCGTATTGATATTTGCTCCACCATAAACACCACCAACGGCAACATTCATATGCGGAGTCAACTTTTCAACTTCACGTACTACCTGAACAACTAATTCCCTGGTAGGAACAATGATCAGAATTTGTGGATGCGGTTCTTTGGAAAACTTCCATAAAGACAACATCGGAAGCAAATAGGCTAATGTTTTCCCAGTTCCTGTCTGAGCCAAACCAATCACATCCTTTCCGGACATCATCACAGCAAATCCAGCTGACTGAATAGTTGTCGGGGTTGTATACTCCAACTCATCCAATGCAGTAAGTATTGGTTTTTTGATATTTAAATCGTGAAATGTCATGCGGAAAATTTTCACAAAGGTAATCAATCCATTTTTGTAAGCTTTGAAAGGGTTACACTTTCTGAAAAATTGGCTTTTCAGAAAAAACAAGGAATTTGGATGCAAAACACCCTTCTTTTAATTGAATTCCTATTAGAAGCCAAAAACCCTGACGTTCCGCAAAAATGCGAAAGTCAGGGTTCAACTCTTGCTATGAGTTTGTTGGTTGGTACTTTGTCCAGAATTGTCGTTGACGCTGTAACTCAGTGTAATCTTTCGACCAGGACCAGTTTCCGTGGAAATTACATTTTAGGCATCAACACTTTATCTATAACATGAATCACCCCGTTTGATTGATACACATCGTATGTAGAGATGTTTGCAACGTTTCCTGCTTCGTCTTTGATCGTAATGTTGTGATCACCATTCATCATAGCCCACAATTTACCTCCGGCAACAGTTGTCATTTCAGCTTTACCTCCACCTTTCTTAATTGCTGCTGCAATCGTATTGAAGTCCATTTTCCCGGCAACAACATGGTAAGTCAATACTTTCACCAATGTTCCTTTATTCTCTGGTTTCAACAATGTTTCAACAGTTCCGGAAGGAAGGTTTTCGAATGCATCATTTACAGGTGCAAATACGGTGAAAGGACCTTTTCCTTGTAATGTCTCAACTAATCCACCGGCTTTTACCGCTGCCACTAAAGTTGTGTGATCTTTTGAATTGACTGCATTCTCTACAATGTTTTTTGCAGGATACATAGACTCTCCGCCAACCATTACTGTTTTGTCTTGAGCGAATGAGTTAGAAAAGATTGCTGTTGAAGCAATTAATGCGATTGATAATAAACCCTTTTTCATAATCGTTAAGTTTTGAATTAAATAATTTTGACTCAGTTACGACCGTTAAAAAGGTTTGGATTTTTGAAAGTGAAAAAAAAATGAAAATTATTTTTTGGATAAATAAAAATCAATTGAATATCAATCACTTAATTCAACAATAAAAGTCCTACAGTAAAATAGATAAATAATCCCAATACATCATTCGTTGTGGTAACGAAGGGACCTGTTGCCAAAGCAGGATCAATTTTATAGCGATTCAGGATCAAGGGAATCATCGTTCCGAAGATGGCAGCAAAAATAGTTACGGTGAATAATGAAATTCCAACTACTAAAGCCAAGCGGTAATCATTGAAGAAATAGGAAATTCCGAAAATCAATGAAGAGCAAAGCAAACCGTTTACCAAACCTACAATGGCTTCTTTCCCTACTTTTGAAAAAATACTATCGAACGGGTCATTCCCACGCGCCAATGATTGTACGATAATTGCGGAAGATTGTACTCCCACATTTCCTCCCATTGCAGTGATCAATGGAATAAAAAAGGCAAGTGCCGGAAGGTGTGTAATATTCGTTTCAAACCGGGAGATAACCTGGGCGCTCAAGATTCCACCCAACATTCCGATCAGCAACCAAGGTAAACGCGCTCTTGAAATTCGGAACACACTCGAATTGGATTCCACTTTCTCCGAGATACCGGAAGCCAATTGGAAATCTTTATCTGCTTCCTCCTTGATCACATCCACGACGTCATCAATAGTAATGCGGCCAACCAGTTTCCCTTGCAAGTCGACAACCGGTACGGAAACCAAATCGTATTTTCCCATCACCTTAGCAACCTTCTCGGAAGAATCGCTTGTAGTGACAAAAATCAGGTTTTTCCCTTCGTACAAATCCCGGATAGGAGTTTTCGGGCTTGCAAAAAGCAATCTTTTCAATGAAAGTACTCCGACTAATTTGTTCAAATCGTCGATTACATAAATCGTATAGACCTGCTCCACATCTTCCGCTTGTCGTCGAAGTTCGACTAATGCACGATTTACCGGCCAATCCACTCTTGCCTGGATAAATTCCTTCTGCATGAGTCCTCCGGCAGTATCCTCGTCGTAATTCAAGAGATCAACGATATCATCTGCCGCCTCGTCATCCTCCATTTGAGAGATAACCTCCTGGATTTTGTCGTCCGGAAGCTCCCCCAGGATATCAGCAGCATCATCGGAATCCAGATTCTCCAACTGCTCAGCCATTTCTTTGGACGATAAAGTCCCCAAAAAACGGTCACGCACCTCTTCCTCCAACTCCATCAGAACATCCGCCTGGAGTTCTTCGTCTAACTGATAGTAGAGGTACTTGGATTGCTCCATGGATAATTCATCCATGATATCAGCAATATCGGCAAAATGAAGGTCGGTAATATGCAGTTTAATCCATTGATCATCCTCCGACGAGATAGCTTGTCGGATGCGCTCTAAGAATTCTTTCGTTAGTTCGAAACGCATGGATACTCAATTTTGATGCAAAAGTAAGTCTTTAAAACCCAAGAAGCAACCTATTATAGGTTACATGAATATTAAATCTAAGGAAGAATGGAAAGGAGGTTCAAAGGGTTCAAAGGGTTCAAAGGGTTCAAAGGGTTCAAAGGGTTCAAAGG
>NZ_CAMLDC010000026.1 GCF_946478805.1 uncultured Fluviicola sp.
TTATTTTAACCACAAAGGACGCGAAGGGCACAAAGGACTTCCATTACGGATTCCATCTTGATAATTGATAATTAGGTCATTACTAATTTTTCAATGCCATTCGCATAAACTTTTTCACTTCTTCGTTCAAATCTTCTTTTCGGAGCATACGGAAGTGATGATTGAACTGGTTGCTCCCCGGCACTTGAGCTACTTTCTGGAAACACAGGTTGTCGTAATGGGGTTCTTTGAACGGAAAGACCACATGGATGAAATTCTTTCCCAATTGAGTGATCCAGGCGATGCGTTTTTGTCCGTTATCCACTGCAATCATGGTTTTTGTAGCTTCCAATTCAATCCTATCGAGCGCTTTGAATTCTGCAATGAAATGATGGAACAGTTCCAAAGTAAATTCTGACTTTCCGCTAAGAAACGGATCTACTGAAGGATTTTGTGACTCATTCATAAGGTGAAAATTATGAAAAAAAGCATTCCCAACCAAAGAATAAGGAAGCTTCCCGATTTTTAGTCAACGCAAGCAAAAAATCTGTAATTTACCTCTACAAAAACAGTTAGCAGGAGATGAATAACTGCAAACTTAAACCAGCGGATGTATGTCGGGAATATCCTTGAAAAGCGCAACCGGGAGATGGGTCCTTTTTTCGACCATCATGGCCACATCCATGGTATTCATTGACGGAAGCGCATTAAACGTGGTTCTCCCGTCCATGCAGAAGGATTTGAATGCCACCGGGGCTGATATCTTTTGGGTTCTGAACGCGTACTTACTGATACTTGCTGCATTCATGTTGCCCGGAGGATCGCTAGGGGACAAGTTCGGGCGAAAGAAAGTATTCGCCTTAGGAATCACCATTTTCACCATCGGTTCCCTTCTCTGCGGAGTTTCTCCGAATATCCATTTTTTGATCTCAGCCCGACTTATCCAGGGTTTGGGTGGCGCGTTCATGGTTCCCGGAAGTTTATCACTGATTACATCACTCATCAATGAAAAGGAGAGAGGCAAGGCAATCGGCACCTGGTCATCCATCACAACAATTGTGAGTATCGGAGGACCCGTTATCGGAGGAATTCTCGGTGACAGCGGTTTGTGGCGCTACATTTTTTTCATCAATATTCCGATTGGCATCACTTCGCTCATTATCCTTTGGTCAAAAGTTCCCGAAACTTCCAATGAGGATGACAAAGGAAAAGTGGATATCCCCGGAGCACTTTTATTGGTTGCCGGTCTGGCTGCCATTACCTATAGTTTCCTGAAATTCCCCGAAGTGGGCCTGAAAGATTGGAAAGTGAACACCATCCTGATTTTCGGCATAGCAGACCTGATCTTGTTCCTGGTTGTCGAGAAACGGAGCAAAAGCCCCATGATCCACCTCAAATTGTTCTCCAACATCAATTTTACCGGACTGAATCTCCTGACATTCTTTCTCTACGGGGCGCTGGGCGGCGGATTCCTGTTTTTAAGCCTGAACCTGGTACAGATCCAGGGATATACCCAAACAGAATCCGGATTGACCTTCCTGCCATTTACTTTTATCCTGGGATTATTCTCCCGCTACATCGGCACACTTTCCGACCGTTTCGGGTCAAAACTATTCCTGATTACCGGGCCTTTCACCGTAGGTTTGGGCTTTTTGTTCATGTCCTTTATCCAGCAAACTGGAGGAGCTTCCGATTATTGGCTTTCTTATTTCCCAGGAATGATACTGGTGAGCATTGGAATGCTGCTGACCGTTGTTCCCCTTACGACAGCTGTCATGACTTCCATCAGTCAAAGACAGTCCGGAATTGCATCGGGGGTCAATAACGCCGTATCCCGGATTGCGGGTATATTTTCCAATGCCGCTTTCGGTGCGCTTGCTTTGCTGATATTCACCAACGTCGTACTCCAGAAACTCGACGGATCGGACTTCAATGAAATACAACGATCTAAAATCGTTTCCGAGACCGTAAATCTTGGCAATGCACAAGTCCCGCCCAATGCATTTGATGCCGGTCAACAAGTACAAGTGAAGCAATTTTACCGCGATGCCTTTTTGAAATCTTATCAAACCGTTTTATGGGTTTGCGCCGGAATGTGTTTTACCGCTGCGGTAATGGCTTATTTGTTAGTGAAGAAAGAGAGCAGGACGAATGATGTAATCTAAAAATGGCCGTTCCATTTCTTAAACCAGTTTAATTTTATCCGGGCAGTTAATTCTCAGCTTTGTATGGGGACAAGTAAAAACGATATAAAATGAAAACAACCTTGACAAGTTCTGTAGGAAAGAAGATCAAAATGGCATTGACCGGTTTGTTCCTGGTCAGTTTTCTGATTGTACACGCTTCCGTGAATGCACTCATTTTCTATAATGATCACGGTAAAACATTTACCATCGGTGCGCACTTCATGGCTACCAACCCGATTATCCGCACATTGGAAATTGTATTGATCATCGGCTTTCTCATTCACATTATACAAGGAGTGAAACTCTGGCGGGAAAACAGGAAAGCCCGGCCGGTTTCGTACGCTTTTAAGAAAAACAACGCTCCCGATGTGAAATGGTACAGCAAAAGCATGACCTTGTTTGGCACCCTGATTCTTCTATTCCTGGTGATTCACACGCAAAACTTCTGGATCCCGAATCGCGTGCATCAATTCCAAACCGGTGAAGAACTTCCGTTGTACGAGATGATGATAGCAAAATTCCGAAATCCGGTTGAAGTAGTGATTTACCTTTTGGGTTGTTTCTCCCTCAGCTGGCACTTGTTACACGGTTTAAAGAGTGCCTTTCAATCACTGGGATTAAATCACCGGAAATACAATCCAATGATCCTGAAAGCATCCTATGTTTTTGCGATCGTACTTCCATTAACGCTGGCGATGATGCCGGTTTCAATTTATTTGGGGTGGTTGAAGTAGGAGAACAGCTAATTAAAAGACTGACGGAATTGCATTGGACTGTGCAAACCGTTCAAAATCGTGGATAAATCCGGCGTGAATGTTCGGCAAGGCACTTGAAACAGATTTAGCCAAACCCACTGATGATTTAGCCAAAACGATTTTTTCACGAATCTTTCAACGCTTTGGGAATACTACTCGTTCATTGAACCAAACCTTATCAGATCTTTATGAAAACACTTCTTCCACTTTTTGTACTTTTCACAGGCTTTCTTTCTTTTTCCCAAACGGAGAAATACCAGATCGATCTGCACACAGGCGGTTATGAATTCACCAGAACAGTTGTGAAGGATTACGGAACCCATCAACTGGTTGGAGGTACCGATAGGGAACCGGGTGGTACTATTGGTTTTTGGTTTGCAAAATTGAACGGCAGTCAGGTTAACTGGTCCAAATCGATTCCGGCACACGACACTTGGGCGTACATGGACATTTCTCCCCTGGATATCACGGAATGTCCCAACGGAGATGTGATCTTCATTGCACGTGGAAACCTGACATCAAGTGATTACAGCACCAAAGTGGTGAAAGTTAGTGCCGCAGGCCAGCTGGTCTGGACCAAAGAAATTCTAGCCGAACCCGGTACTTATTCCCAAACAGTTTATGAAAACAACCCTCTGATCGTGGAAAACGACGGGATCATCATTTCAATGTCCGGATACAATCACCTGCAGGTTACCAAGATCAATTTTGAAGGAGAGGTTCTTTATTCCAAACAATTGAAGGTACAGGGAAGCTCCACTCCGTTGAACCCGGGACACCTTTTTATTCCGAATAGCTCCGGAGGTTATTTCGCCGGCTTTGAATGCGACAACTCGCCTGCAATCATCTGTCTCGACTCATCCTTAACGATTCTGTGGTCGCGTAAGATCGAAAGCGATCAGGCAACGCAATTACGCTCACTATTACAGCTGCCAACCGGAAAATTGCTCCTTGGAGGAATAGCGGAGACCGATGCATTTGTTGCTGCTTTAAATCCAAATGGAACGGTGCAGAACTATCACCGTTTTGATCATTCCGAATTGTATTCGGTTGACCAGTTATTCCAATTCGACAGCAGTACGGTTTTAGTTAACGGCCGGAACAGTTACGGTTTTATAAACCTGGACAACTGGACTTTTCACGAGATCACACACCAAGCTCCTTTTTCTGCCTTTTATCCGTCGGCCTATGGTTGGACTTTCGGAAGCCACTGGCTTAAAGAATATTTTTTAGATTTCAATCCCGGGATACCGGAATGCTTTACTAACCTGAACGTGTTCCCATTTTCCATGCAAGCAGTCAATACAACTGACACTGCAATCCAGGCAACGATAACTGACATGGGAGAAGTGACGGATGTTGTTATTCCTATGAGTGATCTCCAAGCAACATTGGCTCATGGTTGTGAACTGGGATTGGAAGAAACGGAGCAGGGGAATTTCACTATTTCACCGAATCCAACAACAGGAACAGTCAGCATCACACATCCGGATGGAGCGAGGAAGGTATTGGTTAATGACATCTTTGGGAAACTAGTCTTAAGCACTCAAACACAAACAGCTACCCAAACCGGTATTGATTTGAGCCAGGAATCTCCGGGGGTTTACCTGATTCAAATTGAAGGAATGGGAGTGAAGCGAGTGGTTAGAGAATAAGACATGGATCGATTCGCATAGTCTGTTTTTGGGTGCGGAATATGCTTCTTTTCACTTATCTTTGAACATTATGAATTCAACCTATATTTATATAGCAATCGGAGTTGTGATCGGAGCATTGATCAGTTATTCGCGATACAGTTTAAAAAAGAACGGGACAAAACGCAATCCAACCCGGCCTTTTCCTCACCAATGGAGAACACTTTTGGTGCAATATGTGGCTTTTTACAATCGCTTAAACCCACATGAAAAAAACCGGTTTGAAGAACGGGTCCATACCTTCCTTTTGAATGTTCGAATTATCGGCATAGACACAGAAGTGACGCATTCGGACCGGATCCTGATTGCTTCCGGGGCTGTCATTCCCATTTTCGGATTTGACTCCTGGCATTATTCCAACCTGGACACAATAGAACTTCACCCGGACAAATTCCTGATCCCCAATACCCAACAATATGCCAACGGATTGGTTGGCTGGGGAGCAATGGAAGGAAAAGTGAAACTCTCCAGGAAAGCATTGGTTGAAGGATTTTACAATAACAACGACCAAAAAAATGTAGCCATCCACGAATTTGTTCATGTGCTGGACATGCAGGATGGAAAAATAGACGGGAAAATGGCGAAGGTCATCAAAGAAATCGACTTAAAACCCTGGTTGCAAATCATCCATTCCAAAATGAAAACTATCCAGGGCGGAAATTCGAGCATCCGTGATTACGCATCCACCAGCAATGGTGAATTTTTGGCTGTGGTGAGCGAATTCTTTTTTGAGAACCCGGATAAATTGGAACAGGAGCACCCCGATCTTTACCGGATGCTGGACGGTTTTTACAACCCGAAACACCGGACAAAAAACCAAGCGAAAGATCCGCGGGAGGTGAAATCGGCGTTGATGAATTGAGAAGAAGAAGCAGTATCCTGACAATCAGAAGTTCAACTGAGCTAAATTATACGCGCTTTCCTGTAAATAAATTATCAGTTGACACCTGAAAAATATAAAGCGATTATGAAAAGAATTCTCCACCTGTCGGTGATATGTTTTATTATACAATCCGTTACCTGTTCGGCGCAGATTAATGATGTGGATATGCAGTATTTATCCACGAAAGCGGTTTTTTTCTCCAATGGCGTTTATCAATACCAGGAAAGCGGCAAATATGGTTTCCGGAATAGCAACGAAAAAGTGACAGCAGCTATTTACGACACGCTTTTCAAGTTAGGCGCCAATTTTTGTGCTGCAAAACAGGGAGACAGCTACCAGATTCTGAATGAACGATTGGAAAATAAGTTTGCGACCGGTATTCGCAGTATTGAGACCTGTTATTGGGCAGACCAATATAAAAACAAGTGTTCTTTCATCATCACTACTTCAAAAGGGCTGGCATTTGAATATATGACATACGATCTATTGGATGATGCTATTTCCCCCCTGGGAAAGCACATTCCGGAGTATTTTGATTTAAAACGGGAGCCAAAAACGAGAATTTTTCCCGCAGCTGCTATTGAAAAAACGGAACAAGTGAATAAGCCACCAAATCCCATTGGCGGGGAATACATGGCTGAGTCCCTGTTTCTATTCCGAGACCCTAATCATTCAATATCTTACGTCATTGATACCAGTACAAACGACACTGTTTTTCAATACATTACAGGCATGTGCTATGTGCACAAAGTAGATAACCAATTTTACCTGTTCCATTACTCCAAACAAGATCAGCGGCATGCCTACCGGATCATGAATTTAAAAGGGGAGGAGATCAGTACGTTTGTTCAGACGGTTTCTTCAAAAGAAGGGGTATGTCAATTTAAACATGGTTTGATCCTGGAAGAAATAGAACAATTCAAGCATAAAAAGTACAAACCGGGATATTATCGTGGCTATACTATTTATTCTTTTCCGGATGGCAAACTCTTGAGAAAGCGAGTTATCGAGATTGGTGGGTATTCCGATTCCGAAGATTCCTGGCTTTTTATTGACATGGATAGAGATCATTATACTGTCTGGAATAAAAACCGGCTTTTGGATGAGTTTTCCGCAAAGAATATTTCACACATCGGCATTGATTCACCTTATAGCAAAGAAGTTGAACATGAATTCATTGAAGTTGTCGCATTTGGCAAAAAAGATCACGTTCTTTTTAAACGAATCATTGGTGTGAATGGTAATTATAGAAAAATAATAGGAGATGATTCCGGTGGAATAAATTATAATCCCTTCTTTGGCACTCATTTTATTATCTTAAATCAGGCAGATGAAGTAAAAGATGGAATCTATGATGGAAAAAAGGATGTAAGTATTTACGATAAATCTACTGATAGTGTTGTTTTGATCAGCAAGCAGACACATTGGTTTGAACAAATCGGTACCGATTTATTTATTGTGAAAGATCCCGTCTTCCGAATTGTGAACAGGAACGGAGAATCCGTTCCAAGTCAACCGTTTGATGAATGCCGTGTTATGCAACTATCAGACAAAATAGTGGTTGAATTGGAAAACAAGGGAATAACAACCATTTATCTCAATGAAATGGTGCCGCTTTACGAAAACAGCCGGATTTCCGCACCTTATCCTTCACCATTCCTGCAATTGCATCAAGGGAACTCAAGCACTTTCCGCTTACTTGGACCAGATTTAAAACCAATCAGCGAAAAGGAATACCGTGCCATCGTTTTTATCCCATTCGGGTTAACTGCTGCATTATTAACTGTGGATGGAACAATAGAGTATTTGGATGTGGATTTAAAAAACCGGTAATCCCTGAGTTCTTTTTTACTTTACTTTAACTAATATGCGCCATCTCATTTTTGTATTAGCCCTGATTTCTTTTGGAAACGCGTTTTCACAGCTTGGGAAAGATCAATTGGGAACCGAAGCCAGACCGGTATTCACTTTATTTGACTAACTGATTTCCGGAACCAGATTCCATATTTTTAAATTAACAACCATCTCTGTTTAAATACGATTGGGAATCTGAATATCCTGTGCTTTCGCCAGATTTTTCAGAAGCATATAAGAAAGAAAGAGTCATTTTTTTTGTTAAAAACAAGCTACCTCTTGTTTCGTACGAAAAATTTCCTACCTTTAAAAAATGAAAGCAACAAATCCTGAAAATAATCCGCAATCGGAACCGACAAAATCAGAATTGGAGATTTTGCAAGTCCTTTGGAAAAGCGGTCCATCAACTGTTCGTTTCGTCAATGATTACCTGAACGAACAGAAACGTGCCGTGCAATATACTTCGACGCTGAAGCTCATGCAAATCATGACTGAGAAAGAAATGCTGCTGCGCGATGCTTCGAGTATGAAACATATTTACAGTGCGGCAATCGAAGAAAATCAAACGAAGACAGTTTTACTCGACAAGTTTATCGATACGATGTTCAACGGTTCAAGTACCAACCTGATGATGCAATTACTGGGCAATAAAAAGACCTCACAAGAGGAACTGGATGCAATCCGTGCCATGCTTGATCAGCTCGACAAAAAATAGTAACTTCTAAAACCCGATACTATGAATTTTTTAGTGAACGACTCCATTATCAAAGCGGTCAGCTGGACATTGATCCATTCGCTTTGGCTGGGACTTGCAGCAGCCATTCTTGCAGGACTTACTCTTTTATTTGCAAAAAAAGCGACTTCGGCAACCCGATACAATTTGCTTGCAGGATTGAGTATTGCATTTTTAGTGACTATCGGTTTCATATTTTACACTGAATTCGAAACACACACATCCGTTCTAAAAGCGGTTAATCCGGCGAAAAGTGATTTTCAAACAGAACATCCCGTTTCAGTTTCCAACACCGGATTGAATGAAGAGGTGAGTACACCATTTTCAGTAATAACCGCATTCATTGGCAAATCCAGTTCATGGATCGTTTTGATCTGGTTGGCCGTTTTTCTATTCAAATGCATGCGAATGACCAGGGATCTGCGCCACGTTTACCGTGCACGGAATTACCAAACCGTTTCTCCACCCGAAATGTGGCTGAAACGCGTGTCAGAACTCCAGGTTTCACTCCGGATCAAACGCAGTGTTCAGTTACTTGAATCCAAATTGGTAACGATTCCATCGGTGACCGGATTCTTCAAACCAATCATTTTGGTGCCGGTTGGATTGTTGAACAATATTCCCCAGGACCAGGTTGAAGCTATTTTGCTGCACGAATTGGCACACATCCGCCGCAGTGATTATGCTGTCAATCTTATACAGACATTTATTGAGATCCTGTTTTTCTTCAATCCCGGTATTTTGTGGGTTTCTTCCTTGCTGAAAGACGAACGTGAAAATTGCTGCGATGACCTGGCCATCAGTGTTACAAACAATAAAAGAGAATTTGTCAATGCCTTGGTTTCCTTCCAGGAATACAACCTGAACAAACAGCGTTTCGCACTTCAATTCGGCGATCAGAAAATGAAGCTGGCAGACCGCGCCAAACGGATTCTTTTCAATACCAACAAGAGGCTCAGTGTCCGGGAAAAGTACTTCCTGTCGGTTTGTGCAGCCATGAGCGTAGTTCTCTTTCTTGTAGTCCTGAACGTGAATTCCTCTTCCGCACAGGAAATCAAGCCTGTATCGGACACCCTGAATAACGAAAAATACAATCCGAAGGAAATTCCGGAAGGAACTTCTATCCGGTATGTGGACAATGTGAAAGGGAAGGAGGCTCACGTATACATTTTCAAGAGTGAAGGAGTGCTGTACCAAGTTCCGGAAGACCTGGAAAATTTCAAGGTCAACGGCAAATTGATCACCGGAAAAGATCGGGACCAATACCTTCCTCAAATCAAGCAATTGATTGCCGGGTATGAAAAAGCCATTGCTTCTGAAGAAATCGACACCTATACAACTGGTGATTATCCGGAAGTAGATCTTTCGGAAGAGGAGCGCATCATTGATGAAGCATCTAAGATCATAGATCAACACTCGGCAATTATTGACAAGCATTCAGCGGTCATTGATAAACATGTAGCGGTTATCGACAAACAGGTAAAGATCCTGGAAAAGGAAACCGGAAAAAAAGAAGTGAAGATCGACTGGAAAAAACACCACGAAGCACAGCGCCGCATCGAAGCAGAACAGATAAAGATCCAAATTGAATCAGAAAAGATCAATGAAGAATCGCGCAAGATTGACGTGCAGTCACGCAAGATTGATGAACAGTCGCGCAAGATCGAGGCTAAGCTGAAATTGCAGCAAAAAGAAGGAAAATTAAACAACTTGCCTCCTTTACCGGTTGATCAGGATATTACCAAAACAGTTATAGAAGATCTGAGAAAAGCCGGTTACAAAGGGAAGATCCATTCTTTCGAACTGAATGAAAAAGCCTTAATCATTAACGGAAAAACCCAATCCGAATCACTCTTTGAAAAAGTGAAAAAACACATCAAACCCGGCATGCGCATCTTATACAATATTGATACGCATTAATGCATGTCTCGACAAAGCCTAAGTAGACATCAGTACAGTTAAAGATGAAGTAAAGCAGATCCGCTGCGGCGGAACACTTTACTTGAACAAAGCCCCGATCGTAATAGGTTGGGGTTTTGTTTTGGTATTTGTCCGGATGCTATTCGCAAATCTCTTTCAACTTCGCCAGCGCTTTCGGCCAGACTTCTTCCATCTGCTTCACGTATTCTTCTTTCATGTCGACTTCAACTTTTAATTTCGTTCCATTACTTGTCGGAGTGAACCAATAGTTTTCCAGGGCATCGCCCCAGCCTTCCATTTTCGGATCTTCGGTGATTTCTTTTCCTTCTTCCAACATGCCGTAATGGTGAATGGAAACAAATTTTGCCGGGTCATTTTTCTCTATTCGCGCAACCATACCCGACTTTTCGTCACGGGAAGCATTGGAAGTAAAAATGATCTTTCCGCCTTCGTCCCATGTTCCTTCCCACGATGAAGTAGGTTCAAAGAACGCTGTCCAGGCTTCGTATGTTTTTTTGTCACTCAGACCCAGCATCTTGTCGTAGACTTTTTCCGGCGAGGCATGGATCTCTATGTCATAACTTAACTTTTTCATCTAAAAATCTTTATTGGTTCCTTAAGATAAGGAAGTCTGGCGTTGGATGCAACAAGATTTTGATTTTATAACTTATTGATTTGTGAATAATTTGATCGATGAAGAAGATTCTTTTTGAAAAGATGGAAGAGTTTTATTTCTTTATCTTCATGTTTCAAATTTGGACATATTTTCAATCATCATGTTAGTCGTTCAAACTACAATTATAAATAATCAATTATGTTATCAGTAGGTCTACAAGCGCCCGATTTTTCGTTATTTGCTACACCGGATCAACGAATCAATTTGTCCGAATTCAAAGGAAAAAAAGTCATTCTTGCTTTCTATCCTGCAGACTGGAGTCCTGTATGTGGCGATCAGATGGCACTTTACAACGAAATGCTTCATTATTTTCAAAAACAAAATGCAATCCTATTGGGTATTTCGGTGGATGGCAAATGGTGTCATTTATCTTTCCGACAAGACCGTAAACTTCAATTCCCGTTATTGTCAGATTTCGAACCGAAGGGAGGCGTTGCCAAACAATACGAAGTTTACGATGAAAATACAGGAGAGTGTATGAGAGCTTTGTACGTACTTGATGAAGAAGGAATCATTCGTTGGAACTACCTGTCTCCGGTCGGCATTAATCCGGGTGCAGATGGTATCATGGATGCTCTTGACGAAATAGACAACTCAAAACCCCATTAAAACACCAAGTTATGGCACTGAATCCTCCAGTTAATGATGCGGACCACATCCAGGGAAATCCGGATGCAGAAATTGAATTTGTTGAATACGGCGATTATCAATGTCCACATTGTGGAAGGGCATATCCCATTATCAAAAACCTGCAGGAAAAACTAGGTGACCGGATGAAATTTGTTTTCCGGAATTTTCCACTTGAAAAAATCCATCCACAGGCTATGCAGGCAGCAATCGTAAGTGAAGCCGCCGCACTGCAGGGAAAATATTGGGAAATGCACGATCTGATCTTTGAAAATCAAAAACGGATCCGCATAGATCTGGACTCTTATGCAGAAAGATTGGGACTTGATACCGAACAGTTTAAACAGGATATTCTAAAACCGGAACTGCAAGAAAAGATAAAGGCCGATTTTTACGGCGGTATGCGAAGTGGTGTCAATGCAACTCCTTCCTTTTATATCAACGGGCAAAAATTCGAAGGAGATTGGGAAGGACCGGAGTTATTGGAATTCATTTCAAGGATTATCATCTAATATAACAATCTAATTTGTCCTATAATGTTATTGCGATCTGTTAATATAGCTTGGGCAAACCCCATCTGGTGATTTTTTTTACACCCGATCTAACTCCCGGAACAAGATTTAGTTATATTTATCTGGCAATCAAAATTCGCTGGATCATGCACAATCCTTTAAGCAAAAGAACTGTTCAAAATAGCTCCGTTTTTCAACGAAAACCGGTTAAAAGCTCAGCAAGCCGTCAGCAAGTTTCTTTTGAAGATCAAAGGACGAGTACCGTTCAACAGCAAAAGCTCATTGAAGGGATTCATAAGTCCTCGGATACCGTGCAAACGAAAGCAAAAACACAAGCAACTTCATCACCCGGTTCAAATGCAGTTATTCAGCGCTATACAACCCTTAAACCGGGAGACTATCAAACAACAGACGACGGCCAGAAACCTATGTTCCCGAGCAATCAACTGGAGAGTAGAAGAGATTCCTCGGAAGATGACGGAATTAAATCAGTTACTTCCAAACGAAGCTGGAAACCACGGAACAGCGATAATCCTCCGTTAAAAGTATCCGAAAAAGGATTGCTCGCATTGGAAAGTACCGTTGGACAACCCCGTACTTTTTACGGGGAGGCGGGAAATATTCAAAATTTCCGCCAGCGGCTGATCAATATCAAATCCCGAATAACCCTGGACGAAGAACCCGGAGCGAAAGTAACTACGCCTAAAAATCCGACTAACCCGGACGGACAAACCCAGGATCTAATCCGCGTAAAACCTGTTCGAAGTCCGCATATTGACAGTAAAGGAGAATTGATGGATGCCAATGTTTGTACGTTTGTATCCGAAAGAATTGTCGGGGGAAAACACCTGGTGGTCGGAAACAAATTAGGAAACCAAAAGGTACTTGGATCTGTGGGTATTACGGACGGAAACAAGTTTAGCAGAATCCTGAACCAGATGGATGAAAGCGGTACTACCAAAGGTTTTGAAGACCAGTTCCAAGATGATGAGAATCCTTACATTTTTAATAACGGACCAATCAGGCCCGAAGTTCTTGAATACTTTAAAACAGGCATACTTGGCATTCGTGTCAGACCAAGCAATCGGATTTTGCGGGCACTCAGCCTGGATGGAATTCCAAAGGAGTTATGGAAACAAGTGTATAAAATCTTTGATAAAAAGGATGCCGAAGACAATGATTTAATTGAAGGAGATGTTTTTAGGCATATTACCGGGTATCTCAAGACACAAGACACCATCCGATACAAGAAAACGAAAGATAATAAGAAGCTGGCAACAGATTTGGGGATTAACGAAATGACAAGTCCTGAAGTAGGGGAGTCGTTTTCTTCCATTGCGCTTCCTTCACCCGGAACAATCGATAAAAAAGGAATAACCGGCGATGGTGTTGATCTAACCAACCAGGACGATTTAGAGACTCAAAAAATAATGGATGAGTTCCTGTCGATAAAATCGAGCTCCGAAAAATTGGGATGGCTGGCAAAAAGCGAACAAAAAAAGGCCAAGGGATTCGTACAATTCGGAGATCACCACGCGGCCGTAGTGGCAAAAGACGGACCGGATACCATCACCTTTGAAAATTACAATCGCGGAGTAGAGTCTGAAGTATTCCTGGATGATGTTTGGGAAGGCTGGTTTACCGGGCAAGAAGAATTCGATAGCGATGTGACCGGTGAGGTTCGTGACATGCTGCGAAATATCCGCAAGGAGGAACAAAATCCGGATCACGATAATCACATGCGGAAGTTTCTGTCACTTAAGAGAAAAAAGGAAGCCCTGGACAAATTCCAACAAGATTTTGTGAATATAACGGCCAAGGTCCGTGCAAAAATTGAAACAAACATCCTGGATGAACAAAATGAGCTATGGCATTTCAATATGTATGGTCCTGCAAACCAGACTTTCGAAGATGAAAACGGGAAGACCAGCAAGCAGTCTTTTCACGACGTTTGGTCAAAATCGATCCCGAACTCCTTAACCGTTCGTACTACAGGGCTGATTGACGATCACATGAAAGACAACTTACGTAAAAAAGTATACCACCTGCTTTACCAGGAAATTAAACAGGATGATTTCACTAACCCGCTTTCTCACTACGATAACCAGCGAGATCTATTGCTGCAAAATCTTGAAATACCTCAAACCCGCATTGAATATTCCGATACATTGAATACCCTGATAGAACTGGAACAATCGCGGGGAGCTTTAAGCCCAACAGAACAATTTGAAGCCGAAGCATTATTTAGCGGCAAGAAACGGGTCATTTTCACCGCATTGCACCTGATGATAAACGAACCGCCTTCTCCGAAAAAAATATACTTTAAGCACTATTCCAGCGGCACTTTACCGATTGGGTAGGGGGATTTTACATGCCGTTCTTTGAAATCCTTGATTTCCTGTCAGTTTGCAATTTGAAAATGGAATACTTACATTCGAAACCTAAATTGTTATATACAATTTACCTATTCAGAATACACTATTCATAAGATCTTTATAATGCAAATAAAACATAAACTAACCGGTGAAGTAACTGAAATTGATTTTGAAATTTGGTCAGAAGAATATATTCCGAAAAAACTTGATGCAAATTATGATATTCTCACAAAAGATACTGTGTTTCTTAGGGAAATATTAGACTCTGGTGAAAGAAAGTTTATTCAAGAGCGTGAAAGAAATAACGCAATTAAATTAGTCACCAACTATCCTCATCAATTTGAATTTGTAGAAAAATCTATTAAAGTTGGAAATACATCTTTGTCTTTTGAAGCAACCCATAATATGGAGTATGATTCATTTAAATTAATGTTTGCTGAACAACTAAAAGAAAAACTTGATGATGCATATTTTTTAGTAACAGGGAAATTCCCACCAACTATCAATAACAACGAGAAATTAATCTCGGAACAATTACAATTACCTATCCTTAGCTTATCAGATGATGAAAAAAAATATCTTCGGGAAATATATTCAAGGTTTATTGCCCATGATGATGAAAATTTGAAACCTTATACTTTAGTTGCAAAAATTTGGAAGTATCCCCCTGCTGATTTTAATCCTGAAAATATTTCACCCATTCTATTAAATCGTGGAATTGAAATAACCCCATTAGGAATTTATCAAATTGATCCAAAGTCAAAACTTCCAACACTTGTTGAAAATATATTACATCTCTTAAGAGATATTATCCACAAAAATGAGGGCATTGAAGAAATTTCAAGCAGAACTGTATTGGAGGCTTTTCCAGATACTAAATTCAATGATATTTATCTCGCATTCAAACTGATTTATAGATTAGGGAGTTTTAGTACAGGCATGTCACATTCGACAAATGTGGCGAGTTTGCGTATTAGTTCAGATGCAGTTTACAAAAATATTCTTGGATTTAATAGCTTAGCCAACTACTATAAGAGTGTTGGATTTAAAGCCAATCCTGTTGAGGAGAGTGATAACGATTTCCAATTAGATGGTTTAGTTGTTAATGATAGTACAGATTGGTTTGAGGACGCCCAATCACACCTTAACGGACAAAATCATATTATTGTTTGGTGGGATAAATTACCAAGTGGAATAAATAGTATAGGAACCTTTAAAAAACTTCGTTCGAAATTGGAGCGTGATGGATATTTTGATATATACTACTGTACAAAAAACGAAGCATATTATAGAGCGAGAGTCCTAGACTTTAAAACTAAGGTTGATTATAACATTTCTGAATGGAGAAATAGGTTTCCTGGATTACAACTCCGCGATTTCGATAAATATATTGACGATAGAACAGATAAATCAAGATCAGCAAATATTGTTTTTGTAACTGATAACATCGAAGCCTTAAGACCAAGAATACCTATATCAAGTTTCTCATTTCCTTCGCCAATTTCTGCTCCAGTTAGAAATAACCTTCAACCCTTTATTTCGGTGAACATTGAAGATGATCACCCCAATTCTTCAAATGAAGTTAAGAAAAGAGTTGTAAACCTTGAAGTATCATCGCAATTCATAATTAGCGAAAATGTAGAGGGTGTTATTGGAGTGGTAGAACAAGCTCAAGAAGTATCAAAGCTTTTAGTTAACTTAAAAGCTGAACAAGGAATGATGATTGGTGTTTTTGGCAGATGGGGTAGAGGAAAAACCTTCTTCTGGAAACACATGAAATCATACCTAGGCACATTAGAAAATAAGCCATTTATATTTTGCGAATTTCATGCATGGAAATATCAAGATACTCCTGCATCTTGGGCATATTTATACGAATCAATTACAAAAACATGTATTGATAATTCTGAATACCATGAGATTTTCAAGATTAAAATAATTCGGAAAAATATTTTCAAATTAAATCTAGCTAAAAATGGGAGTTTTAAACTAATTGCATTTTTATTGATCTTTCTAATTTCTATAATTTGGTTTTTTTTAATTCCGTACAGTACTAAAATAGAATGGTCAAAAAAGATATTCTTATTAATTCTATCAGGAACAATCGCAATTAGTTCATTTATTCCAGCAATTGTCTTTTACACAAGGCATATCCCTAAAGCAATTGATTTATTCAAAAAATATTCAAAAGTTGTTTCATTCAAAAATCTTCTTGGATTACAAAGTGAAATTCAAAATGAATTAATCGAAGTTTTGAAAGCAAGTATTCCTGACCCAAAATCACAACGCCTTTTACTATTTGTCGATGATCTTGATAGATGTTCAGAAGACAGAATTATTCAAATTATAGATTCGTTAAAGGTTATGCTTGAAGATCCTGAAATTTCAGCCCGCGTCGTTGTTTTAACGGCTATTGATGAAAGAATCTTAAAACGAGCAATTGCACATAAATACTATGATTCGATCAATAGGAATTTTATTGAGAATGCTGAGCGAAAAAAAGCTATGGAAACACTCGTCAGAGAATACATGGATAAATTATTTATTTCAGGAATCAAACTAACAACGCTTAGTACACAAGAAAAAGGAGAAATATTCGATGCTTTCAGTAAGAATCAAGATAAAGTCAATTATAAAGTTGTATCTTACGATAGTGATGAAATAGATGAAACTGAAGAAATAGATGAGGTTTATAATCAGTCACCAAAAATAGTACAAACTAATATCGAAGATACTCAAAAAGTAATGACTTCTAAGGATTCAATAAACAGTTATAATATTGAATTTGAACATGGAGACCCTGATTATGAAATCGAAGAATTTGAATATGATTATTTAAAACTAATGCTTAAATATCACATTGATGCAACACCAAGATCTATTAGGATTTACTATTATCGATATTTACTAGCTAAAAAATTTCTTGCACATCAATTACCTTACGGTTCAGGATTATCTTATGTATGGGGTATATTTGATGACAAGAAAATTCTTCCTGAACTCATCATTTATTATAGTACAGAAAAGAACCTAGATGATTTAAGTGAACGACTAAAACAATTGGAATTTACAGAAGACGAATTTGCTGAATTACAATTATTTGATAAATACTCTTTCAATCGATTACTTGCGATTGAATTATTTAAGGTCGTTGAAATGGTAGTTGCGTATTAAAACATCTATTGTCCTATAATGTTATTGCGTTATGTTAATATAGCTTTGGAATCAGACCGAGAAACTTCAATAGGAGGGAAGGTCTTAGGTTTTATCTCAACTTTAAAAAGGCTCCAACTTTTATTCATCCCAAATCTTCAAGCGGTCCGCTTTCTTCCCGTAGGATATTTCATTTGGCGTTCTTTGAAATCTGTTATTTCCTCCTTCAACTTTTTATTGGCGTTCTTCAACAAATCGTTCTGATGGCGCATAATGCTAATTAGGTCGTTCATCGCGTTTAAATTCTCCAACTGGCTGTGGATTAATTCTTCTAACTGCGATTTCGTATAGGTTCTTTGAAGTGACATATTCTTATTTTTGAAATGATTTATCCGATTTTCTAAACAAACGTATCGAATTTCGGATAAAATTCCAAATCATTTTTCAGATTTTCGGAAAAATTGTTCTGTTTTGGTAGATTTATGTCCTGAAAAACAGATAATAATGACCGAATTAGGATTGTTTCTTTCTAGAAAATCAGTAAACCGTTCAGACGTTTCCCGAAAGACTGGAATTAGTAAAACTCGTTTAAGTGAGTTAACAAACAACGCTAGTACAAAATTGAGAGCGGATGAATTGTATTTGATTGCTTTAGCAATTGATGTTGACCCCTGCGAAGTTCTAAAAGAGGTATGCAAAGACGTAAAAATTATGGACCTATAAACCGATCATGTTACATGGTATAGGAAAAATGAATGGGTTTAGTTAAATTGTAATTAGAAAGAACAAAGTGGACAAAGAAATTCTTAAAAGGCTATTTAAAAGTATTGATGGTAGAATCGAAGATGATATCGTTAAGATAGCTTATGAAATAGCTGAAGGTGAAAATAAAAAAGGTCATCATTTATTATCTAAGCAATTAAAGTCCATACTCGATCAGAATGTTTCAGCGTCTAAAAAGTTTGATACAGAACTAAGAGATATATTCTCATCTGCACCGAATTCAGGAAAAAAGGGCGACTTGCCATTAGCGGTAAGAATTCCAAGAGAAGAACTTAGACATCACATGGTTCTATCTCCAAAACTCGAATCAAAATTCAATTACATAGAAAAAGAATTTGTTGCTCGGGAAAGACTAGCTCATCATGGACTTAAACCAAAACAAAAAATCTTGCTTTATGGTGCGCCTGGTTGTGGTAAAAGTATGGGAGCAGAACGTTTGGCTTGGAATATTGGTTTACCTTTCTATAAAGTTCGATTCGAAGCAGTCATATCGTCCTATTTGGGGCAGTCTTTGACCAATCTTAAACAGCTTTTCGATAGCATCTCAAATATACCTTGTGTCCTTCTGTTAGACGAGTTCGATTTCATTGCAAAATCAAGATCATATGGTAACGATGTAGGGGAGATGCACAGACTGGTAAATATGGTATTATTCTTACTTGAAGAGTATAGAGCACCAGGAATACTTGTTGCCACAACAAACTTAGAAACATCGCTAGACAAAGCTGTATTCAGACGATTTGATGAAGTAATTGAAATAATCAAACCTGAAGAAAAGGAAGTGTTGGAATTACTACAAATGACGCTTTCATCAATGAATTTAGCGGAAAATATAGAATTAAAAGAGTACTCGAAGAAGTTATTGGGGTATTCATCAGCTGAAATTGTAAAAATCGCTGAAAATGCATCAAAGCTATCAGTAATATCAAATTCTGATACGGTTACAAAAGAACATTTTGATGCGGTAATAAAAGAGATAAACCACATCAATGAATAGATTTTAAATGGCCTTTGAACACTTATCACTACCACAACGAATAAATTCCGCAAAATATAATTCTCCTTATGGAAAAGGGAAGATTCCAGTTGTGATCGAACCGTCTCCAGAAACTTTAGAAAATCAAAATAATAGGGGAGTGCACGGTGAAAAACTTCGAAATAAAACTGAAAGGTTAATAACGGAGTGGATTGCAGATTTCGAGAATAGGAATGCCACTAGTCTTCCAGCTTTACCAGAAGCAATACCAATCTTTCTGCAGGTAGATCCAAAGGTATTTGCACCAGATAAATTGAGGTCTTTCGGAATCGAAGTGATTGCTGAACAAGCTGATGGATATTTAATTGGTGCTTCGGCGGATCTTAATTTGTCAAAACTCACTGAAAAGATTCAAAAATTTGTCAACCAAGAAGGTAAATTCAAAGATACTGCCTCGCAATTATGGGACATTGTGACAGGCAAGGGTTGGAGAATTGAAAACATCTTATCCAAAGACTTGTTTGCAAAATGGGAAACAATAAATGATTCGGACAATCTTGTTGTTGACATTGCAATTGCTTGTCATGTAAAAGTTGGTGGAGCATTTCCAGAAAAAAGGAAGGCAAATCTTGAGGAGGGTATTGAAGAAGAAAGTGAAGAAGAATATCAAGTAAGAGTTAATCGATGGGAACAGAAGTACCAAGCATCTAGTGAAGAAAGAGATGATCTAGCATTCGAGCGTCAAGGAGAGCTTGAACGTTTTATTCAGGGGCATGCTGGTGAAATTATTAGCAGTTATGTTGATACTGGTGATAGTTTTTCTTGCAGAATCAAAATTTCAGGAGAAGGGCTCAAGGATTTACTTTTAAATTATCCATATTTATTTGAAGTAGAAGAATACGACGAGTTAAAACAGTTTTCGGGAAGCAGTTTAAATGATGGTACAACTGAAAGTGTAACGATTATTCCACCAACGGAAGATGCTCCCAAAATATGTATTATTGACAGCGGTATTCAAGAAGATCATAGATTAATTAGTCCTGCGATTAACCCTAATCATTCTAAATCCTATGTTCCTAACGAAGAAAACGTTACAAGTGATCAGGTTGTGGAAGGTGGTCATGGAACTAGAGTGGCAGGAGCAGCCCTATATGAAACAATACCTTTTTCAAACGACTATTCATTAAAGTCTTGGGTTCAAAATGCCCGCATATTAAATGGTGACAATAAATTAGATGAAAAGTTATTCCCACCGACAATTGTTCAAGAGATAGTAGATGATTTCCATTCAGTTCTGGGAACAAGAATTTTTAATATGTCTATTAATAGAACTTCTGGTTTTCTTAAGGTTAGAATGTCTACTTGGGCAGAATCTATTGATCAAGAAATTTGGAATAATGATATTATGTTCATTATTTCTTCAGGAAACTTATATATTGAAAGTTTAGATCCCCATAGACCTGGAATAATTGAATTTCGTACTTCAGGACTTAATTACCCTGACTATTTATTCAATAAAAAAAGCCGTATAGCTGATCCTGCACAAAGTCTATTATCATTGACAGTCGGTTCCATATGTTTAAATGAATTTGAAGACGCTGATGTTAAATCTTTTGGTAAAAAGGATTTTCCGTCTGCTTTCTCAAGATGTGGTCTCGGAATTTGGGATTCAATTAAACCAGAAGTTGTTGAATATGGTGGTGATTTTGTAAGCGAGAAATTAGGGAGTTATCCCAATATATCTTTAAGAAATGAAACATCTTGTACTTTAATCAGGTCCTCATTATCAAACGGACCAGCTTATGCGTCAGATGGTGTAGGTACTTCGTACACTGCTCCCAAAGTATCAGCTATCCTTGCTAGATTACAAAGTTTATTCCCAGATGAGTCGTCTTTGCTATATAAAGCTCTTTTGATTCAATCAGCAAGATGGCCAGATTTAATTTTTTCAAAACCAGCGACGTTAAACTATCTGAAACTCTATGGTTACGGGATACCTAATTTAACGAGAGCAACTCAAAATAGTGATTGGAGAGTAACTTTGGTGAATTCGAATTCAATTTCTCCGAAGCAAGCAGACATCTATGAAGTAAAAATACCAGAGAATATAAGGCGTCTCGGAGATACCTTTGATATTTTGATCGAAGTGACTTTGACATTTAAAGCGAATCCCAGAAGGACTAGAGTAGGTTTCGATAGTTATTTATCAGGATGGGTAGATTGGCAGTGTTCAAATTTTGGTGAAAGCATAGATGCCTTTAAAAATAGAATTACTATTAATGAATCTCAACCCAATACAACTGATACTGATGAAGAAAATGATGAATCGAAAATTCCTTGGATTATTAATTCAAGATCCAATTCAGGAATAAAAGGAGTTAAACTCAATAAAAGTACTTCTCAAAAAGACTGGGCAATAATAAAATCTCATAATCTTGGTGAAAGTTTCTGTATTGGAGTTGTTGGACATAAAGGCTGGGAAGAAGACTTAAGACACGAATTGCCATACTCAATTGTAATTAGTTTTGAGGCAATCAATCAAGATATTGAAATTTATAATAACGTCCGGGTCGAAAATCAGATTCAAATTCAAAACGAGATTCAAATAAATATAAATCCCGATGAGGATTTAGTTTAAGAACCCAGATCTAAAACCGGCCCTTACGCGGAAAGTGTAGAAAACAAGCGGAATGGAGCGTCGTTTAACCCCTGTTTGAGCTCAGCTGTCAAATTTTTGGTTCGCAAAAATTTGGTAACAGCGTTTGCGAGTTGGGGTGCGAACAGTGGAATGCAGTGCTAGTTTTCAAGCTTTACGTGTACAGGCCTAGACTTTTTGGCTCCACCTTTTTTGGCAATGAAAAAAGGTGGAAATCACCCTGAAAAGAACGCCATAAATCAATTCCCTGGAAAAGAATAAAAGTTGGAGCCTTAGGGAAAAACCTGTGGGAGGCTGTGCGTCGGAAAAAATTGCAAAGCAGATATTTTCAAAACCATATTTCCGCAGGAGGTTTTAAAATTCTGCTGCAATAAGTGCGCTGGCCGTGCGGCTATTTAATATAACGTCTAATTATAGGGCAAATCCTCCGGAGGAAAAATCGCTATTTACTTTAGCGTGAATCCGCCAGCCATGGCGGATCACAGACATAATATGACATTATAGTCGACAACTTGATTTGTCCTATAATTAATATTATGTTAAACTGCCACACGTAAAAACAGGAAAGTATGTCAGAACAAGTAAATGAATCAAAAAATCCAGATGAAGCGCATGTTAATGTGTCACTAATTATAAGCGGATTTGAACCGATACATCCATTTAAGCTTGTGAAAAAGGCTCACAATCATCTGGATGAATAGTTTCAATATTGCAAGCATCGCCTTTCTCTCTAATTCTTGAGATATAATGGCCTTGTACAATTATTGGCATGTTTTTCGGATATGTATTCAGCTCATGTATTAAATCCCCAACCGTTTCGTATTTATGAGTTTTATTCAATTTTTCTTCCATCGCATTTAATCAAGTGTCCTTCGCACGCTTTTTGTTTATTCCGTTTCTCAGTTCCCTTTTTTGCTCCGCAAAAACCACTGAGAATTCGGAAGTGTTTTTCGGCTTTTGAAATTTTAGCCTTCGGCACAAAGATAGAGTCTTTTTACAAAAAACTCACCTTATCTTTTTAAAATTTCAAAAGCCGAAAAACGTAAACAAAAACCAAAGCAGTTTAGACATAATAGTTGTTATAAAACCGTCGTTCCTCTGGCCTTATAACTTAATTTTATGTTAAATATAATAACAATCACCAATTGATATTTATTGTATGCTCCCTTATCTATTCCAAAACCTGGTGTTCTGATTACGTACGTTTCATCCACTCTGTTTTCAATCATTCCTGTTCTTCTTTATTGTCAGCTTCAATTCTTCCTCCTGGGAATTCCGCCAAATGCATTGTTCGGACATTCATTCACAACGATTCAAATCCTGGAGACTTTAATCATTGTGAAATCAATTCAAACTCTAAAAATCTGCTTCACGAGAATCGCATAGAATTTTCTGTGCGGGAAATTGTCCGCAAATAATCTATTCTCAAAATCCACAAATCCACAAAAAAAACTGTTCGCTGAGAATCGCGTAGAATTTTTCATCCGGGAAATTGCCCGCAAATAATCCATTCTCAGAATTCTCATTTTTCACATGAATTAGGTTTACCTGAAATCTATCCGGATTTACCGGCGTTATAATCTGTCGGTTGACTGTATTTCCAATGGATTCAAAAAAACAGAATCACCGGGGAATCTTGTGGGCGAATCAACAGATTGCAAATTACTCAGATCAGCGAATTGAACCATCCTGAATTCGTTCCTAATTGAATTATGTTAAATAGACAGAATCTTCCAAAACTCCCGATTTCATTGATAAATCAATCAAAAAAAATCCAATTCTCGACGAACTTTTGATGTTAAAACGGAGTCTTCTTCCCAAACCCAATACTAAATACTGATTTATGAAGAAGATTTTACTTGCATTTTTGGCAAGTTCATCCGTTTTTGCGATGAATTCACTTGCACAACACCTCGATTCCACCTTCAATACGAATGGCTACCTCCCCTATCTCGGTCCCAATTCAAACAGCGAAGGAAACCTGGGAAGCGCCAATGCTTCAGCTATTCAACCGGACGGAAAAATTGTGACCGTACTTGAAAGAGATCCAAATTCGCCGGATTTGATGATGCATGTTTATCGTTATTTGGCAAACGGAATGCCGGACCCATCATTTGGAACGAACGGTGCTATTTCCACTTTCTGTGGACAGACCAGCCGCGGGTACGATGTTGCCATCCAGTCTGACGGAAAAATTGTACTGGTCGGAGAATCGAAATACTGTATCAACGGAATCTGCGGTGCAAGCCAATTCATCATGATGCGATTGAAAACGAACGGTATCCTGGATTCTACTTTTGGAGTAAACGGACATCTTTTATCCGATAACGTCTTTGGAAGTACGGGAACCTATTCCATTCCAAAAAGTTTACACATTCTTCCGAATGGAAAATTTTTGGTCGGCGGGATCGGACCGGGTGGAAAACCGGCAATTGTGCGTTTGAACAGTGATGGTTTCCCGGACAATACCTATGGTGTAAACGGGGTGTTTTCATTGACCAATGTACCGAGATCACAGTATAGAAGCATGGCGATCGGTCCGAATGGTGAAGCTTACGGATTGTTGATCACCGATACCTGGAACCAGGCAACGATTTCCTACGATTCAACGAATTTTTCCGACATCACAATGTTCAAACTGACTCCGAATGGAGCATTGGATGCAACTTTCGGTACCAATGGTGTATTCCGGTTTGATACAGATGTAACCGATCAGCCTTTTTCACTTACGGTATCCAGCACAGGAAAAATACTCGTGGCGGGCTACAATATGCCGGAACACTACTACTATTCCCAGATGGATTTCAGCGGATACGGTGAAGCAAACGTCGGCTTGGTAGCTTTTGTAAACCCCAACGGAACTTTGGATATGAGTATTCCAAACGGATTTGCAACCTTTGATTTCCAAGAGGATACAGCAACATTTTTCAATAAGATCATAGAAAAGAGTCCGAACGAATACTTAATTTGCGGATTTACAACGGATTACGTGGGCGGGAATTTCCAGAACAAAGGATTGATTGTCAGTATGACTGCACAAGGTCAATTGAATACTGCTTTCAACGGGAACGGTCATATGATCTTTGACCATGGAGTCGTAGGTTCTTCCGGCTGGAACGGGAAACTGGCAAATTTTGAGGATGTGGATATCACGAATGACAACAAGATCCTGTTGACAGGAGCACGTAACCCAATTGGTGGTGCAACAAAAGGAAGTATCTACCTTCTGCAATTGGCATTCGGACCAACCAGTGGTTTGGGAGTTGAAGAACTTTCGGGAGAAACTGAATTTTCTGCTTATCCGAATCCGGTGAGTAACGGTCGTTTTATGATTTCAATTGAGGAAGCTGCAGATATCCGGTTAGTTGGATTAGATGGCCGAATCCTGTATCAAAGCGAAGTTTCCGGGGGAATCTCTGAGATCAGCCTTGATTCTGGCTACAAAGGGGTTGCGATCCTGAAAGTGCAGACGAAAGAAGGAAAAGTGGGCACCCGCAAGATACTTTTTGAGTAAAAATATCATCTTTTTTATGCCGCAAGGACGCGGAGAACACCATGTTTTACTATATCCCCTTGGTATTCTTCAAGTCTTTGCGGTTTTAATCACATAATACAGTCTCATATGAAGAAAATTTTACTTGTATTTTTGGCCGGTTCATCTGTTTTTTCGATGAATGCAGCAGCACAACACATTGATTCTACATTCAATACGAATGGTTATATCCCCTATCTGGGCCCCAATTCAAACGGTGAAGGAAACCTCGGATATGCAAACGCTTCTGCAATCCAGGCGGATGGCAAAATTGTCACTGTATTGGGAAGGGACGCAACTCAATCGGCAGACCTAATGATGCACGTGTATCGTTATTTACCCAACGGAATGCCAGACCCGACATTCGGAACAAACGGTGCAGTTTCCACGTTCTGCGGACAGGAAAGTGTCGGATACGATGTGGAAATCCAATCAGATGGAAAAATTGTATTGGTTGGTGAGTCCGAATACTGTATCAACGGGATTTGCGGGGCAAGCCAGTTCATTATGATGCGCTTAAAACCGAACGGAATCATTGATTCTACTTTCGGGGTCAATGGCCATCTTTTATCGAATCACGTTTTCGGGAATACCGGTACGTATTCCATTCCAAAAAGCCTGCTCATCCTTCTGGATGGAAAATTCATGGTCGGTGCAAAAGGCCCGGGCGGAAAACCTGCTATTGTACGATTAAATACAAACGGATTTCCGGACAACAGTTACGGAACGAACGGCGTTTTCCTGCTGGAAAATGAACCGAGAGCTCATTTTATTGACATGGCCGTTGGGTCAAACGGTGAAGCTTACGGACTAGTGAGTATCGATACCTGGGACCAGGCAACGACTCTCTATGATTCAGCTGATTACCAGGACAATGCGATCTTTAAAATAAATCCGAACGGGACGGCTGACTTGACATTCGGGACAAACGGACTGTTCCGTTTCAGTACGGATGTGACGGACGAACCTTTTTCCATTGCATTGACAAGCACAGGGAAACTCCTTGTTGCAGGCTATAATATGTCCGAACACTTCGTGTATTCCACCATGGACTTTATGGGGTACGGTGAAGCAAACAGGGGTTTTGTGGCTTTTGTAAATACAACCGGCTCTTTAGATATGAGCATTCCGAATGGATTCGTCAACTACGATTTCGCCGAAGATACAGCAACCTTCTTTAATAAGATCATTGAAAAAGGTCCGAATGAATACCTGATCTGCGGTTTCACGACAGATTATGTCGGCGGGAATTTCCAGAATAAAGGACTGATTGTCAGTATAGATGCCCAGGGCCAGTTAAATACAGCGTTCAATGGAAATGGCCGCATGACCTTTGATCACGGAATGGTTGGTACTTCCGGCTGGAATGGGAAACTGGCGAATTTCATGGATGTAAATATCACCAATGACAATAAGATCTTATTGACCGGATACCGCAATCCCATTGCCGCGAACACAAAAAGGAGTATTTACATGTTGCAATTGGCATACGGACCAACCAGTGGTTTGGGAGTTGAAGAACTTTCGGGAGAAACTGAATTCTCCGCTTACCCGAACCCGGTGAGCAACGGCCGTTTTATGATTTCAATTGAGGAAACTGCAGATATCCAGCTTGTTGGATTGGACGGAAGAATCCTGTATCAAAGCGAGATTGCGGCTGGAATCTCTGAGATCAGCCTTGATTCTGGCTACAAAGGAATTGCGATCCTGAAGGTACAGACAAAAGAAGGAAAAGTGGGAACGCGAAAATTGCTTTTTGAGTAATGTTTTGGATTATCAACTGATTTAATTATCAATTATCAAGGGGGATCTGCTTTCAAAAGTTTTTCCCCCTTTATAATTTCGTCATTCATAATTGATAATTAACTTAGCATCAAAGTTTCCAACACATGTATTCCAAGGAAGAATCCAAACAACTGAAAATCAATTTCTGGAACCAGTTCAAGGTACAGATGCAGAAAACACGTTCTTCCAACGGCCGGCGAATGAACTGGCTGGCTTATCCTTCCGAAGTCAAAGATATTTATATCCGTGTGGATGCCGACGGGAAAGGCGCTCGTCTGACCTTCGATATCCAGGGAAAAGATGCAGGTGTACGCCAGATTTTGTGGGAACAGCTCTACGAATTGAAAGTCGTCCTGGAATCTGAAATGGGAACCGACGGGGTTTGGATCGAAAATGCAAGCACATCCGTTATTTCCGACTTTAACCGAATTATCTGGGAACGCTCCGACCTGAATTTTTACAAACCGGAAGACCATCCCGAAATAATAAACTACTTAGCCGACCGTTTAATTCATTTTGATGCCTTTTACCAAGAATTTAAGGATATCTTGATAAATCTAGCAATGTAGCTAAAGTCTTTGTATTTTTGCCTTATGTTAAAACGAATTGTCCTATTTTCAAGCGTCATCCTTTCGGCGCTTTCAGCAACTGCTCAAACGACCCTTCTGGATGAGGATTTCCAACAAGGAATCCCTGCCAATTGGACGATTATCAAGAATGATACATGCACCGCGGTTGATCCCCAGTTCGCTCCGGCGTGGATAGCATATGCTGATCCTGACAATACGGCTGATACCGTTGCAGCTGCAACATCTTATTTTACATCCAGCCAAACAGCTAGTCGTTGGTTGATCACTCCTCCGATCACTATCGGGACATTCGGAAATTACCTGAAATGGAAAGCAAAATCCTATGATCCAAGTTACCCGGATACATACCAGGTCATGCTCTCTACAACAGATACGCAAATTTCAAGCTTCGACAGCCTTCTTTTACGCGTAGAATTTGAATGGGAAGATTGGACGGAACACGAGATTAACCTAAGCGAATACGGATTCAACAACAACGAAACGGTTCACATTGCATTCGTTATCCAGACGCAAGGTGGATTTAACCTGTTTGTGGATAGCATCAACGTTCGAAAAGACGATCCCTTGTCAGTTAACGAACAATTCCTGCATACCGATGTGTCGATTTACCCGAATCCTGCAAACGATGTGATCCGATTTTCAACTGCTAGCCTGGAACAGGTTTCCATTTACAATACTGCCGGAACCTTGGTCTATTCACAGAAAAACGCAACCCCCATTTCAATAAGTTCATTTGAACAGGGAATTTACCTGGTTCGAATGACAACAAACAGCGGACAAACCATTACAAAACGCGTCCAGAAGATCTGATAAACTACTCCAAGGCTAACAAACTGTATAAACTTTGAAAAGACTCACTGTTTTTAGCATAAAATCCTTCGCCGGTCCGTTCGTTGCAACCTTTTGCATTTCGATGGTGATGCTCATCATGCAATTCACCTGGGTGTACATCGATGACCTGATGGGGAAAGGATTGAGTGTCGGAGTGATCATCGAATTGATGTTTTATGTTTCTGCAGGCCTCATTCCACTTGCATTGCCATTGGCTATTCTCCTGAGTTCCATTATGACCTTGGGAAACCTGGCTGAAAACAACGAGTTGACCGCATTGAAATCCTCCGGATTATCCTTATTCCGGATCCTGAGGCCTCTGACCCAAACCGTTATCGTCATTGCAATCTCCACTTTCTTCTTCGCCAACTATGTAATCCCGGTTGCCAATCTGAAATGGCACACCATCATCTTTGATATCCAGGAAACAAAAGTGGGAATGTTGCTCACGCCCGGCTCCTACTCCAAGGAGATTGACGGATACGCGATCAAAGTCAAATCCGCAAAGGACAACACATTCTACAACATTACCATTCACGATTATACAAATCCGAATATCCTTAAAACGGTAAAAGCAGATTCGGGAACAGTTTATAAAGGTGACAACGGAAAATACCTCCTTTTCCATCTTTCAAATGGAATCGTACACGAAGAATTACAGGCGCAAGCTCCTGTTTTCACCACTGAAGGTGTACCTTTCCATCAAGGCGATTTCAGGCCAAGCAGAACCACCCAGTTCAAGGCCGCCACTTACAAAATGGAATTGATCGGGTTTGATTTGAACAAGTCGGATGAAGAACTCTTCAAAAACGATTATGAAATGCTCAATGTATTCCAGATCAATGAAGCTAAAGATTCCTTGCAGCGAAAACAAGACAAAGTACTGTCGGATTTCGGGAAAACCAACGTGAAGAACAGGCCTTTCAGCCAATCATTGAACTTTGAGAAATTACCTAAAACAACTGTTGGAAAACCGGCTATCAAAGCTGCAAACGAAATCCAGCAATTACAAGCGATCCCTTCGAAAACGATCAAACTTTCCGACTTGACGAAAGCGGAACGTATTGCTGCAGTTAATGCAGCCATAATCAGCGCACGAAGCATGACCGGGGTAAATGAAGAACAAGCTCAGTTCCTGGATGCATTCCGGACCAATTACGAACAGTTTCAAATTGAATTTCACCGCAAATTTGCCTTGTCAGGGGCCATTATCGTTCTGTTTTTTGTTGGTGCACCACTCGGAGCCATTGTACGAAAAGGTGGTTTTGGAGCTCCTGTTGTCATTGCTGCCTTACTCTTCATGGTATATTTTGTATTGTTCAGTGTCGGTGAAAATCTGGCGGCTGCAGGCGTACTTTCTCCATTTTGGGGAATGTGGTTGCCAACCGCCGTCCTGATCCCGATTGCCTGTATCCTGATGATTGCTGCGGCAAATGATCTGGGTGTTTTTGACAAGAAATTGTGGCGCTATATACTCACTTTTGGTACCAAACGATGAAGATTCTGTACATCGCGCCAAAATCCCCTGCTCCAATAATCGATGGTGGATGTTTTGCCATGATGGAGTGCCTGAAAGGATTGAGCCGGATTGCTGAAGTGGACGGAATCATCCTGGAAACGTACAAACATCCGTATACCAAAGAATCCGAACGGATTTTGAAGCAATATTTGAAGACTCAAATGGTTGTTCCGATCAACACGGAAATCAGGCCGACAAGTGCTTTGGTCAATTTTATTCAGCGCAAAAATTACAATCTTTCGCGGTTTAAGTCGGAAAAACTCCATCATGAAATCGCCCGGCAGCTTACAAAGAACTACGATTACATTGTTTGCGACAGCCTGTTTGCCGCCGCCCAGTTAAGTCATTTCGATTTCAAGGATCTTGCCCCGGTAATCATCCGGTCGCATAATGTGGAATCAGAGATCTGGAGACTGCAAGCAAGCATGGAAACGTCTGTCTTGAAACGTTTTTACCTCCGGAACCTGGAAAAGACCTTGCGCCGGGAGGAAATAGAAATCCTGAATAAAGCGGCTGTCGTTTGGGCCATATCTGATGAAGACCGGCAATGGATTACAAAAAACACGGATCAGAAAAACGCCCGCTTACTTCCCGTTTCGGTGACTGTCGATTCGACCGTTGAAGTGGATTACAAAAACAACGGTTTTTTCCATTTGGGATCCATGGATTGGAAACCCAACCAGGAAGCAGTCAGTTTTTTGGTCAAAAATATCTGGAGTAATCCTGCCCTATCCGGTTTTCCCTTAAAAATTGCAGGTTCCAAAAGTGAACACTACAGTTTCTACAATACAAATGACATCCGGGTGGTTGGATGGGTGAAGGACAGCACTGATTTCATGGCCAAGTCAGGAACATTGGTCACCCCTATCCGCTCCGGAAGTGGAATCCGGATCAAACTCCTGGAAGCCATGGCACTCGGAGTTCCATGTATTACCACGAAACTTGGAGCTGCAGGAATCGATATTGAAAAATCGGGAATTCAAATTGCCGAAACAGAAGAATCCTTTGTCGAACTGATCCTGAAATTTCATGAAAATGAGCTTTTCAGGAGAGAAGTTGGAAGCAAATCACGCGATTATATCTCAAAAGTTCATAGTTTTGACACCTGTATTGCACTAATGAAAGACACATTTGGAGGCTAAAGAAGATATCCTGTTTATCGTTTCCCGTTTTCCGTATCCTTTGGAAAAAGGGGATAAATTGCGGGCTTTCTACCAACTCAAAGAACTTTCCAAAGAATACAATGTAACACTTATCTGCACCACGGATATTCCCGTATCACAAGAGCATCAGCAAATTGTGAATCAGTTTTGTACCCGGATTCACTTATTTAAACTCACCAAATTGGGTCTGATATTTCAGCTTTTGCGATCAGTTCTCGGGTCAAAACCACTCCAGGTTCATTATTTCTACCGGAAATCCATCCATCGGAAAATCAAGGCGATCATTGCACAATCGAAACCTGCACACATCTACTGTCAATTGATCCGTGTTTCGGAATACATTAAAAACGAACACCGCGTTCCAAAAACATTGGATTACATGGATGCACTTTCGAAAGGCATGGAGCGGCGAATTCAAACGGAAGCCTGGTATAAGAAATGGTTCTACCGCCTGGAAAGCAAACGCCTGAAGCAGTATGAACGCCGTATTTTTGATTATTTCGAACACAAGACCATCATTTCGGAGCAAGACCGGAAACTCATTTATCATCCCGATAATCTCGATATTACAGTGGTTCCGAACGGAATCGATGAATCATTCTTTGAAACCTTGCCCATCCAAAAAGATTACGACCTGCTTTTTACCGGAAACTTCTCCTACGCGCCCAATATTGAAGCTGCCATTTACCTGGCCGAAGAAATACTTCCACGCATTCACAAAAGAGGAATTCCATGTAAGCTGCTCCTTTCGGGAGCAAGCCCTGTAAAACGGGTTTTGGAACTGCAATCACCACATGTTACCGTAACAGGTTGGGTGGACGATATTCGCACGAGTTATCAACGTTCACGTATTTTTGTCGCCCCGCTTTTCATCGGAACAGGACTTCAGAATAAACTTCTGGAGGCCATGGCGAGCGGACTTCCATGTATTACTACTCCCCTGTCTAACAATGCCTTGGGCGGCACGGACGGGGAAAACATCTTATTGGCAGAAAATATCGATACATTTGTCGAAAAAATAGCAGAAGGTTTAGTTATAGAAGGTAAATTTAGTTTAATCGCAACAAAAGGAAAACACTATATTGAAGTACTCTATTCATGGGAAAAGCAAACTCTAAAACTGTTACAACTCTTGCGAGCACACTCATAATGACCCTGCTTATTCTCCAGGCATGCTCAAACCAAAACAATTTGCCGGACTGGATTCATGGAAATTGGATTACTTCCCTTGACAACGAAACTATTCACGAAAATTGGAAACTTCAGGGAAAATACATCTCAGGAGAGAATTACATGCATTACGAGAATAAGTTACAAAGGGAAAAACTTCAGATCTTCGAGAAGGACAACGAACTCCACTACCAGATCATCATCGAAAAAGACACCCTTGTTTTCAAATGTAGAGACTACCTGGATTCAGACACATTGACATTTGTAAACAACCGGAACCCCTTCCCCAAACGGATTAATTACGCCAAACCGAAAGCAGATAAAATGTCTGTTTGGATTGAAAACACGAAAAACGATCCGAACGGTATCTTCTTTACCTTTAAAAAAGTTAAATAGTTGACCGCTATTGCAGAATTCGAAGTAAATTTGTGCTACTTTATTAAACAGGTATGTCGAAGTTAAATACAATCGAAGAAGCGATTGAAGATATAAAAGCAGGAAAAGTTATTATTGTTGTTGATGACGAAGATCGTGAAAACGAGGGGGATTTTATAGCTGCGGCTGAAATGGTCACTCCTGAAATGATCAACTTTATGGCAACTCACGGAAGAGGATTGATCTGTACTCCGTTAACCGAATCCAGATGTAACGAATTGGAATTGAACCTCATGGTTACAAACAACACCGTACTTCATGAAACACAGTTCACTGTTTCCGTAGACTTGATCGGTCACGGATGTACTACAGGGATTTCTGTTTTTGACCGTGCGAAAACCATCAAGGCATTGGTTTCGGAAGAGACCAAACCGGAAGATCTGGGTCGCCCCGGACACATTTTCCCGTTGCGTGCGAAAAAAGGCGGTGTATTGCAGCGCACAGGTCATACGGAAGCCGCTGTAGACCTGGCTCGTATGGCAGGTTTCAAACCGGCCGGAATTTTGGTTGAAATCCTGAATGAGGACGGATCGATGTCGCGCTTGCCTCAATTATTTGAGATCGCGAAGAAATTCGACCTGAAACTCATTTCAATTGCTGACCTCATTGCTTACCGAATGAAGCACGAATCATTGATTTCACGCGAAGTAGAAGTAGAAATGCCTACTGAACACGGTGATTTCAAATTGATCGCTTTTTCAGTGAAATCAAACGGACAGGAACATTTGGCATTGGTAAAAGGAACATGGGAACCGAACGAACCCGTATTGGTTCGCATGCACTCTTCCTGTCTGACAGGTGATATTTTTGGTTCTTGTCGTTGTGATTGCGGACCTCAATTGCACCATTCCATGAAAATGATCGAGGCTGAAGGCAAAGGAGCAATCGTCTATTTGAACCAGGAAGGAAGAGGAATCGGACTTTTGAACAAATTGAAAGCATACAAATTACAGGAAGAAGGATACGACACTGTTGAAGCGAACTTGAAGTTGGGCTTTAAATCCGATGAGCGTGAATACGGTATTGGAGCTCAGATCTTACACGATTTGGGAATTTCAAAAATCCGCCTGATGTCCAATAACCCGAAAAAACGTACCGGTTTAGTCGGTTACGGATTGGAAATCATTGAAAATGTTCCGATTGAAGTTGGACGTAATTCTCACAATGAAAGCTATTTGCAGACAAAAGTTACCAAAATGGGGCATTCTCTAAAATTGGATAAGTAATGCTTGTTGCGAAAGGAATCCAAAAGAAGTACGGTCAGTTGGAAGTATTGAAAGGAATTGACCTCGAAATCCAATCGGGGGAAATTGTTTCAATAGTCGGTTCTTCAGGAGCCGGAAAGACTACCCTGCTTCAGATCTTGGGAACCTTGGACAAACCTGATTCCGGCCTTTTAACCCTGAATGGAGTAAATCCGTTTTCGTTGAGTTCCAAAGGCCTGGCTGAATTCAGGAATCAAAAAATCGGATTCATCTTTCAATTTCACCAGTTGCTGCCCGAATTCACTGCCTTGGAAAATGTGGTTATGCCCGCACTGATCGGTGGAAAAGGAATGACAGAATCAAAAGAACGGGCAAAGCAATTATTGGATAAATTGGGACTGAATGACCGCGGGAACCATCAGCCTGCAGCACTTTCAGGAGGTGAACAGCAACGCGTGGCAGTTGCAAGAGCACTGATGAATGAACCCGATATCATTTTTGCAGACGAACCTTCCGGAAACCTGGACTCAAAGAATGCTGCGGAATTGCATCAGTTGTTTTTCGACTTGCGAAAAGAGTTCGGTCAGACCTTCGTTATTGTCACACACAACAACCTCCTTGCTGAAATGGCCGACCGGTCGATCGTAATGGCTGACGGATCACTTACATAAATGAAGGACTTCTTATCCCAGTCAGAATTAAAGGCTTTTCTGGATGAAAAAGTGGTGCAATACAACCGCCCGGATTTCATTCAGACAGATCCAATCCAGATTCCAAGACAATTCACCCGCAAGGAAGACATCGAGATCAGTGCATTTCTTATTTCGACTTTAGCCTGGGGAAATCGGACAGCAATTATCAAAAGCGGACAGCGCTTGCTTGAAATCATGAATTTCAAGCCCTACGAATATGTAATGAACTACGAAGAGCAGAAACATCATTTTGTACACCGTACCTTCAACAGCGATGACTTGAATGCGTTTTTCGTTTCTCTGCAACGTATTTATCAACAAGGCGGATTGGAAGCCGCTTTTAAGACCCATCCGGAAATTGCGGGTGCTCAGGGGCGGATCATCTCTTTCAGAAATACATTCACGCAGGAACCATTTCCTCACAGGACTCAAAAACACATTGCAAATCCGCAAAAAGGTTCTTCCGCCAAGCGCATCAACATGTTCTTGCGCTGGATGGTCCGGAAAGACGAATCAGGAGTTGATTTCGGCATCTGGAACAGTATCCCGATGTCAGAACTGCATCTCCCCCTGGATATCCATACCGGGAATGTCGCCAGGAAACTGGGAATCCTGACCCGTACACAAAACGATTGGAAGAGTGTGGCCGAAATCCAGGAACAATTAGTTCAACTAGACGAACAGGATCCGTGCAAATACGACTTTGCCTTGTTTGGATTGGGAGTTTTTGAAGGGGTTAAGTGATATTTACGAATTACGAATTACGAATTACGAATTACGAATTACGAATTACTTAATCTATGTTATGGGATTGTTCTCCCTTCCTCGAATAAATTCAAAATTTAATATCTTGAATTTCTCTCAGAAGTACATTTTCTGAATCAGAATTCGGAATTTAGCATTGATAATTCGATAAGAATTGTTCAAAAAATGTAGAAAAATCCCACAATTCGGCATTCGTAATTCGGCATTCGTCATTAATTTAGCGTTATGAAATGGGTTTATCCTGAATTCTTATTTGCCCTGCTCGTTTTGGTCATACCGATCCTGATCCATCTTTTCCATTTCCGGAAATACAAAACACTTTATTTCTCCAGTATCGCCTTCGTGAAATCTGTTGAACAACAGCAGAAAAATCCCCGAAAAATCAAGCATCTGCTGGTTTTAATATCCAGGGCTTTGGCTTTCACGTGTTTGGTCATTGCATTTGCACAACCTTATTTCCCGCATTCAAACGCGAACAAAAAAGACATTCAACTGATCGGGGTCTATATCGATAATTCCTTTTCCATGTCCCGCATCGGAAGTCAAGGCGAATTATTGGCGCAAGCAAAAGAATTGGCGGGTTCGATTGTCGATAAAGCTCCAAGAAATACACAATACGTGCTATTTACAAATGAATTGAGCGGAAACGAAAAACAGACTTTGACCAAGGTGAAATTCGTGGACCAGGTAGCGAAAGTGAACTACTCCTCTATCTATCGCTCGCAGGAAGAAGTACTTTCTTATTGGAATCAATGGGTGGGAGACGCACAAAAAGAAGGAAATATAAAATCCAAACCTTCGCTCGTTTATTTATCTGATTTTCAAAAAAATAAATCACCTAACCCAATTAAAAAGTTCAAGTCGATTTCATCGCTTACACCGCTCATTCTGGCTCCTCAGAATACAGGGAATCTATATGTGGATACTATTTGGTTTGAAACACCTATCCAAAAACTCGGTTCGGCCCAGACACTTTCCATTCGCGTGGTGAATACCGGAAAAGAGCGCATCGAATCAGCAGTTGTCAGTATCCAAATCGGAAAATTGAAACGCGATCTGTTTGCCGAATTGCCGGCAAATGGTGCAGATACGGTACAATTGAATTATTTCAACCAGGACGCCGGCATCGCAAGTGGGAAAATTTCCATCAACGACAAGCAAATGACCCAGGACGATTCGTTCTTCTTTAACTATGAAGTAAGAAAAAACAGTTCTGTCCTACTCATCAATGGTGAAGATGCCGTAGAGAATGTCGGGGTTGTTTTCGGATTAGATGATTTTTACAAGGTTAAGGAAGTATCCTCTGCCCGGGCATCCCAGGAAAACCTGGAATCCGTTGATCTGGTCGTCTTGAACGGCTTGAACCAGGTTCCGAGTAATCTCAGCACGGAGTTGACAGCTTATTACGAAGAACAGGGAACCATTCTACTTATTCCCGGAACAAATATTTCTCCGGCCGGATGGAATGCTTTGCTTGAAAAACTGAGTCTTCCAGCAATAAACGGCACACAAACGGTCGGACTCGGAATCCAAAAACTGAATATCAAAGACCCTTTTTTCCAGGGAATCTTCGAAGGAAGACCAGAAAACATCTCGCTTCCGGCAGTTGCAAAAGGATATCGCCTGATGAGTAATTCGAAAACACTTTCAAGCAACCTGATCAATTACCAAAACGGGACGCCATTCTTTGTTAAGAGTACCGGGAAGAACAATTCGTACCTCTTCTCCACTTCTCTGAAGCCCGAATTCAGCACTTTTACCAGTAATCAGCTTTTTTCCACGCTCTTACTGCATATCGGGAATTTAAGCCAGCGACAAAACCCCTATTATCTGATTATCGGTTCAGACGGAAGCTACCCTGTAAATATCAACACTTCCAGTGAGAATCCCGTTCATTTGAAACAAGCCCAAATCGATTATATTCCGGTCATTTTCACCAAAAACAAGCGCTCTTACCTGTCCATTCAGGGATTGGAAGCCATCCGGATTTTGGAAGCCGGGAATTATCATATTTCCCAAGACGGAAAACAGAAAGGAATCCTTTCCATGAATTACAACCGACTCGAATCACAAACCCTTGAATCAACCCCCGAAGAAATCAAAACCGCTTTCGAACAGGCTGGAATACACGTCAATGCGATGCAGGACGGTTCAAATTGGAATAGCGCTTCTCTCTTAGAAATCGGAGAGAGTTATGATAGTTGGATTTGGTTTGTTTTCTTTGCAGGAATATTCGTCCTGTGCGAAATGGCTTTACTAATTTTCTATAAGAAATAAGATATGAAATTACTCATTCGACAAGTAACGGTTATAGATAAAAGTTCTAAATGGAATGGAAAGAAAGTTGATATCTACCTGGAAGATGGGAGGATCCATGAAATTGCAGAAAAAATCACCCGTTCATGCGAATTAGAGATTGAGGAAAACAACCTTCACGTCTCCAAGGGATGGGTGGATCTGAAAGCGCATTTTGCCGATCCGGGAGAAGAACATAAATCGACCATCCAAAGTGGATTGGATGCTGCTGCATATGGCGGATTTACGCATGTAACCGTCCTTCCCTCAACAAAACCGGTTTTGGATAATAAAACCAGTGTGGAATACGTATTGAGAAGAAGCGAGAATGCGGTAACCTCTTTACACCCGATGGGTTGTATCACCAAAAAGAATGAAGGTGAAGCATTGGCGGAGATGTACGACATGTTTCAATCCGGAGTCCGGCTGTTTTCGGATGATCTGGTTCCTGTAAATGGTGGAATCATGTACCGGGCCCTTCTCTACTCCAAGAATTTTGACGGAATTGTGGTTGGATTTGCCCATGATAAATCAATTTCCGGTGGCGGAATGGTGAATGAAGGTGAAGCATCTACGAAAACCGGTTTGAAAGCCGACCCCGCAATCAGTGAAATCATTCAATTGGAGCGCAACTTGCGTTTATTGGAATATACAGGAGGAAACTTGCATGCAACGGGAATTGCCTGCGCAGAATCCGTTGACTTGATCCGGAAAGCAAAGGAAAAAGGACTGAATATCACTGCTGATGTTCATGCACAGCACTTGATCTACAACGAAACTGCCGTATTGGATTTCGATGTGAACTTCAAACTGATGCCTCCCCTTCGCACGGAAACAGACCGCAAAGCATTGTGGCAAGGTTTGAAAGATGGAATCATTGATTGCATTGTTTCGGATCACAGACCAAACAATACGGAAGAAACAGATCTGGAATTCGATCACGCCAATTTCGGAAACAGTACTTTGCAAACCTTGTTTGGCGAATTAGGTGCTTGTCCGGATTTCGATTTGGAATTGGTGATCACCGGCCTGACTGAAAAAGGACGTGAATTATTATCTTTGGACACCAAATCCATTGAAGACCAAACAATAGCGGATTTGTCGCTGTTTATCCCCGGGAAACCGTGGGTATTCACAAAAGAAGATTTAGTAATACCGTGCACCAATACACCGGCATTGGATAAACAATTAACCGGTTTTGTTTATGGAATTATCAATAATGGTAAATTCGCACTGAAAGAAACAAGAGAAAATGTCTGATAAGCGTTCGTTTATACGTAATTTCTGGAAAGAACGTAAAATGGTTGGGGCAATGGCTCCAAGCTCAAAGTATTTAGCAAAGAAAATGTTGGAGAGAATTGATTTCTCAACAGCTAAAGTTATTGTGGAATTAGGTCCCGGAACCGGGGTTTTCACTCGCAAAATCCTCCAAAAACTAAGTCCTGACGGGATTTTATTGGTTTTCGAACTGAACGATAGTTTCATGAATATGCTCAAGAAAGAATTCAAGGATCCTCGCGTGATCCTGATTCATGATTCCGCGGAAAAGATTGGAGAATACCTTGAAAAACACGGACATTCACAGGCTGATGCAGTTGTCTCCTCGCTTCCACTTGCCAATTTCCCAAGTGAATTGAAGAATCGCATCCTGACCGAAAGCCACAGGGTGATGCACAAAGATGCTTTGTATGTTCAGTTTCAGTATTCATTGAATGCGAAAAAGAATATCAAACAGTTCTATAAACATGTGGAAATTTCATTTACTCCTGCCAACTTCCCCCCCGCTTTTATTTACTACTGTAAAAAATAAACTTGGATTCCTATCGGAATTCGCTTCTTTTTGAGTGAATCATTCCAATGGAAGAAAACCCTAATTTTGTATCTGTCAAACTAAAATACGAACAAGAAGAAGCATTGCTTCTGATACAATCCACCGGATTGGATTGAACATAAATTTTAAAGATTATAACAAACATGAGTGCTGAAAAAATAAAATGCCTGATTATCGGTTCAGGTCCCGCTGGATACACAGCTGCAATTTATGCTGCAAGAGCAGAAATGAAACCTGTGATGTATCAGGGAATGCAACCTGGAGGACAGTTGACAACTACGAATGAAGTTGAGAATTTCCCCGGATACCCGGATGGAATTTCAGGCCCCGAAATGATGGTTCAGCTCGAAGCTCAGGCAAAACGTTTTGAAACGGACGTTCGTTTTGGTTTTATTACAAAGGTGGATTTTTCAGGACCGGTTCATAAGTGCTGGACAGAAGACGGACATGAAATCCATGCGGATACCGTAATTATTTCTACCGGTGCCGCAGCAAAATACTTAGGATTGCCTTCAGAACAACATTACCTATCGATCGGTGGTGGTGTTTCAGCCTGTGCTGTTTGTGACGGGTTCTTCTATCGTGGACAGGAAACAGTAATTGTCGGCGCAGGAGATTCAGCTTGTGAAGAGGCACATTACTTGTCCAAACTAGCTAAGAAAGTAACTATGTTGGTTCGCACAGAGAAATTCCGGGCTTCCAAAATCATGGCTGACCGTGTCCGCAACACACCGAACATCGAAATCCTCCACAATACGGAAACAGTTGAAGTGTTGGGTGATGGAAACGGTGTTACAGCAGTGAAAGTGAAAAACAATGTTACCGGAGAAGAAAAAGACATTCCGGCTACAGGTTTCTTCGTTGCAATCGGCCACAAACCAAATACAGATGTTTTCAAGGATTACATCAACCTGGATGAAACCGGGTACATCAAATATGAAAAACCCGGGACTTCATTGACCAATGTTCCGGGAGTATTTGTAGCAGGAGATGCTGCTGACAAGAACTACCGCCAGGCAATCACTGCAGCGGGAACAGGTTGTATGGCCGCTTTGGATGCAGAGCGTTATTTGTCCAGTTTAGAGCATTAACTTTCCGTCAAGGCTGAAAGCCACGACGATATGATATACAAAAAGCCCGCGATCTCCATCGCGGGCTTTTTTGAAACAACGTTTTGTTTCTGATCTTTACTCTACTTAGGTTATCTAACTAACTTTGCCTTGTTACAGCTTCTTTTATAATTCAAAATGTAAAATTCAAAAACGTTTTTTACATTATTACTTCGTCTTCGATAGCTTCGCTATCTCTTATCCTTGATCACAGCACTGCCGGTTGTGTTCGCATCCACGCGGATTGACTTGGAGCCGGAAGCAACTTTGTAATAAGTATTACTCGCTCCGGAACCATCTGCTTTTAAACTTTCAGAAATGGAAAGTTCTGCATGTCCGGCACCGCTATTGGTTACTTTGGCGTTTTTAATGGATAAGTCCATCATATTTACCTGAGCCGCTCCCGAGATATCCAGATCAGCATTTTCACAAGATCCTTCGATTACGACATTGCTTGCACCTGAAAATTCCGCTTTTAATTTCGTCGCTTTCAAATTTAAGTTCGCGTTACTCGCCCCATCCATTTCCAAAGACAAAGTACCTAATCCGAATTGATGCATGGTCATCAAACTGGTAGCTCCGCTCAAATGCAGCTGTTCCAAATCCTGGATGCTCACTTTAATCACCACTTTTTCCTTTCGGCTCTTCTTATCCGGGGCATTCTTCAAATAAAGTGTCCCATTCTGAATTTCCACTTCAACCAAATCTTTGGCGCTTTCCGGCTCTATTTGAACACTGCACGATTTACCCTGAGATAACTCCACGTACAATGCACCCGCAAGATGTACTTTTGTAAACGAACCGGTTACATCCGGTTTCCTATATAACGGCACTCCTTGTGGATTGTCCGGTTTGATTGTTTTCAAAGGAATAAGAGCTCCCAAATCTTCAGGCAAATCGGGGTTTTCGGAATTGGATTCTCTGATAGGTTCTTCCAATATGGGAGACTCTGTATCTTTGGGTTCTTCAATCTTTTCCTCTTTTAGAGCCTTAGCAGGGACAGAATAAGAAATCACTTCCTTCTTTTCAGGTTTCTCCTTTACTTCCGGCTGATTGAAGACCAGTGCAACTCCCAATGAAGCCGTACCGGTTATTGTTACTAATGTAGTCCACATAATCAAAGGTTTTTTAATAAGTATTAATTTCAATGTTGCTAAGAGTCCAACTGTTGCAGCAGTAGCTACCGCAGCATCAATCCATTGATCTACTTCGGAAATTGAAGTTTGAGCCGACTCATTCCGAATCTCATCAAACAAACCGTTCAGTTTATCTTCTGTCATAACTCGCACTTTTTTGTTCCACATCTATTTTCTCGGTCATTAATTCCAAGAGTTTTTTTCTACTTCTGACCAATCGCTGTTTCACCGCATCTTCGGAAGATTGTTGTAAATCTGCTATTTCCCTGATTGAAAACCCCGAAATCTCGAAGAGGATAATACTCTCTTTTTGTAAGTCAGGCAGACAGGCAATCGCTTCATACAGCAAATTAATTTCCAAAAGCTTATCCGTCCGATCACTTTCCACCGAATAATTGTATGCTTGTGAATGGTCAGATAAACGTTCCGTACTGATTTTCCGGTTTTCATTCGCTAACAAACGGATGGCGATTCCGAAGAGAAAATGTAAAAACGCTCCATCATTTTTCAGAGATTCAAATCGTTCATAGGCGACTACCAACGCATCATGCATCAAATCCTTGAAATTGAAATTCCCATATGCCCTCACTTTGCAGAACTTTTCAAACCTGACATGTACAGGTTCATACAGTTCCATAAAACGTTTCTTTTTCGCGGTCGCCATGCTGCTAAATTGGTCTCTTGATAAAGTTAGTGTAAGGAGATTCAGAAAAGTGACATGGAATTGAAAATAATTTTAAAAGAAGTGTAAAAGATTGTAAGTAATTTTGCTAATTACCTAATAAACAATTAATTAAAATATACATTCAGCAAATTAGCAAAATTACTCACTGGTATGTGAATTAATTATCCAGTAACTGATTTTCCATGATTCGATCCCTTACATTAGTTATATTGTTCATTTCCCGCTTAAAGCCAATAAAATAAAATAAGTAGATAAATGAGGCAAACAACATGTAAACTGCATAGAAAAACGATGTATAACGGGAATAATACATCATCGTAGAAACTGCTTCCGGTGATTTGGAATAAAATATAACAAGAAAGCTTACCGCAGAAATAATAAACGCGAGCACATTCAGAATCCAGATCACAATGATCAGCCTGTCATATTTCTTATAGCTTCTTCCTGTGTGATCAAGTAAGATCCGATTTAATTTCCGCCATATAATGAATCCCAAAACATAATTTACAACGGGTATAAAACTCAAAAGAACAGTCCAAAAGCGATACCCGTTCCCTAGGTAATTCCTTTTTATGTACCGATTACAAAAGATTATAAATAGAAATAAGACAAAGTATGCAGAGGCATTCATCAAATCATGAATTTTTGCTTCGATACCCATTGCAGAAACATAAAACTGCAAATTAGTGGACGCTTGTGCATAACTCAAAAACAAGTAGATATATCCATTCCAAATAACCTCTAATAGATTTATTCCAATAAACAGGATATAAAATACGATTTGAATGTTGCTGGTTACGCGGATACCCTTCATAGAATTTACCCACTATTTTCTTTGGGCGAAACAAAAATACTATTTCAGGTATATTTCATTACAAAACAACTGTTACTTTCTGCAGATCGTTGAATTAATATTTTATAAATTCGTTCCTATGCGAATTCTGCAAACCTATTTTGAGCCTGCAACCGACCTTCCAACCTGGCTGGTCTGCTTGCTGTTTGGAGTTCCATTCTTTGGCGGAATATTATTTTATGCTTACAAAACCCGTCATGCACGTTCGTGGCGTAAGGGAATTTTTCCTCAAACTCTCAAACCTACAGAGGACAATTACCTGGAAGCATACCTGGCACTGGGAGCAAAACTGATTCTCCTTAATTACCAGGAATCAAAGGAAAAGGTGCAGTTTATCAACAACTACTTCAATCGCTATTTTACAAAAGCGAATTACAATTTTGGAGATTCGCTTTTATTCTCACTTCAATACCCAATCCGCACCCAAACGATTACCGATTGGATGAAATTGCACTTGAAAGATGAAGGAACACGCTCACAAGTCATCTATTTCCTCACCGGATTGGCATTGATCAACGGAAAAGTAAGTTCATCCGAATTGAATTTCTTAAAACAGATCAACCAAGATTTGGGATTGGATCCGGATAACCTGACGAAGATCATCGCCATTTATGCCGCTTATAATGAACATCGGAAACAAACTGAGGAAAAAAGACCTTCGTCCAAAAAGAAAACAGCTTATGCTTATGAGATTCTGGGAATTCAAAAAGGAGCTTCACAGGAGGAAATCAAGAAAGCCTACCGGAAACTGGTCAAAATCCACCATCCGGACAATTTTGCAACCGGAACCGAATCTCAGCAAAAAATGGCTTCAGAGAAGTTTGTAGAGATCCAGAATGCATATGAACAACTTTTGAATTGAAAATTGAGAATGCAAAAATTGAAAAGGAAGAGATACCCAAAACTTTTTAATTCTCCATTTTACATTTTCAATTATCGGACTGTTTTCTCAAGCATCGGTACAAAACTGAAGTTCCCGAACACCTCTTCTTTGTATTCCGTATCTGAAATCTTGGTGATTCGATGCATTTCCTGGGAATCCAGATCTCCAACAGGAATCACCATCATCCCTCCTATTTTCAATTGTTTGACCAATTTCTCTGGAATGAACGGAGCTCCACATGTCACCAGTATCTTGTCAAATGGCGCGTATGTTTCCTTTCCTTCATATCCATCACCGAAAAACAGTTTCGGCGTAAAACGGAAGTGATCAATAATTTTCTTGGCTTTGATATGCAATTCTTTCTGACGTTCAATGGAGAACACTTTCATTCCCATCGAACACAAAATACACGTTTGAAAACCGGAACCTGTACCGATTTCCAGTACCTTCTCCCCTTTTTTCAACTCCAGGATGGAAGTTTGGAAAGCGACCGTATACGGATGGGAAATCGTTTGACCCGCCCCGATCTGGAAAGCCACATTCGAATAAGCTTGTTGCTCAAATACCAGGTCCAGGAAGAAATGTCGCGGAATCGCATCAAAAGCGGTCAATACCCGTTCATCGCTTATTCCTTTTTGACGCAACTGATCAATCAACTGCTTTCTCATTCCTTTGTGCTTGTAAGTATCTTGCATCTGGCAAAAGTAATTTAGAAATCGCTCATTCTTTCAGTTTGTTCAAGAAAGTTTCTACAGTGAATTGTGTATATTTGGAACGCTAATAAACGAAAAAACATGGCAATTGATTCAAAAGAATTGGAATTCAATAAGAACGATGATGAAATGAGGCTAAAGATTTCCCGAATGGAGTCTGAATTAACCACTATTATGAAAGGTGGCGGTGAAAAACGCATCGCCGCACTTCATGAAAAAGGAAAAATGACAGCCCGTGAGCGAATCGATATGCTACTTGATGCGAACACTCCACGTTTCGAAGTCGGAGCTTTTGCCGGAATGGGAATGTACAAGGAACACGGTGGCTGCCCCTCTGCCGGTGTTGTCATGGTCATTGGTAAAGTTTCCGGAAAACAATGCATTGTTGTTGCAAACGATGCTACTGTGAAAGCCGGTGCATGGTTCCCGATAACCGCCAAGAAAAACCTGCGAGCCCAGGAAATTGCAATGGAAAACAAACTGCCTATCATCTACCTGGTGGATTCTGCAGGTGTTTATCTTCCGATGCAGGATGAAATTTTCCCCGATAAGGAACACTTCGGGCGCATTTTCAGAAATAATGCAGTAATGAGTTCCATGGGAATCACACAGATTGCAGCTGTAATGGGAAGTTGTGTTGCCGGTGGCGCTTACCTTCCGATCATGTCGGACGAATCATTGATCGTTGACAAAACGGGAACGATTTTCCTAGCAGGTTCTTACCTTGTAAAAGCGGCAATCGGAGAAAATATCGATAACGAAACTCTGGGTGGAGCAACTACTCATACAGAAATTTCAGGTGTTTGTGATTATAAAGTGGCAAATGACGAAGAATGCCTGATGACCATTCGTAAAATGATGGGACAAATCGGAGCATCAGAATCTGCCGGTTTTGACCGCATAGAATCCATCGCTCCTAAAAACGAAGCAAAGAAAGTATACGGAATCCTTCCATCGGAAAGACATAAACCTTACAATGTACATGATATCCTGGATTGTATTTTTGACGAAGGTAGTTTGACAGAATATAAAAGTGATTACGGAAAAACAATCGTCTGTGCCTATGCACGATTAGACGGTTGGAGTGTTGGAATTGTTGCAAATCAGCGCGAATTATCCAAAAATGCGAAAGGTGAAATGCAATTCGGGGGAGTTATCTACAATGATTCGGCAGATAAGGCTGCACGTTTCATCATGAATTGCAACCAGAAAAATATTCCTTTGATCTTCTTCCAGGATGTTTCCGGATTCATGGTCGGTTCCAAATCGGAACATGCCGGGATTATCAAGGACGGAGCAAAAATGGTGAATGCCATGGCAAATTCAGTCGTTCCGAAATTTACCGTAGTTGTTGGAAACTCTTATGGAGCTGGAAACTATGCAATGTGTGGAAAAGCTTATGATCCACGACTGATTGTCGGTTGGCCGACTGCAGAAGTTGCGGTAATGAGTGGCGCTGCTGCTGCAAAAACATTGCTGCAAATTGAGGTGGCTTCTTTGAAATCCCGAGGTGAGGAAATCACACCGGAAAGAGAATCGGAACTTTACAATACGATCAAATCGCGTTACGATGAACAAATTTCACCGTATTACGCAGCTTCCCGTTTGTGGTTGGATGCAATTATCGATCCGGCTAAAACACGGGAATTCTTATCCGTCGGAATTGAAATGGCAAGTCATAAAAAAGCTGAAAAACCTTATAACGTTGGAGTAATCCAAACGTAATTATGAATTATCAATGTCAAAATTATCAAGAAATACAACCTTGATAATTGATAATTATTCAATTAATAATTTAAATAGCATGCATTTAAACTGGGAATTTAAACCTTACAAAGAACTGACACTGAATGAGTTTCACGACATCATTGCATTGAGACTGAAAGCGTTTGTAGTAGAACAGAATTGTTCCTACCTGGATTTGGATGGAAAAGATAAAAAAGCGTATCATTTACTGTTACGTGACGGAAAAGGTGATGTAATTGCTACTGCCCGTATCCTTCATCCCGGTATTTCTTACCCGGAGGTTGCAATCGGCCGTGTGGTTCTTACTTCGGAATGTCGTGGAAACGGCGTTGGAATCGAGTTGATGGAGAAATGTATTCAATTCGTCCAGGAAGAATTTGGCAATGTTCCGATTCGCATTTCTGCTCAAAAACACTTGGAAAAATTCTATAATAAATCCGGATTTGTATCTACAGGTAAAGAATACTATGAAGATGAAATCCCACATGTTGAAATGCTTTTAAACCCGGAAAATAATGGTTAATAAAATTCTCCCACTGGCAGTTGTTGCAACTTCATTGATTGCCTGTCAGCCAAAAACAGTTGTTGAAGCACCGGAAAAAATGGTTGCCTCCACTCCTGAATCCGTATCGAAACCTACAACGATTGATGTCTCTTATATGGATTTATCCGTAAAACCTCAAGATGATTTCTTTCAATTCGCAAACGGAACCTGGTGCAAAAACAATCCTGTTCCAAATACAGAATCCCGCTGGGGAAGTTTCAATGAATTGGATAAAAGAAACAAGGCTACGCTGAAAGAAATTCTGCAAACAGCTGCAAGCTCGAAAACAAAATCATCCGGAAGCCAGGACCAATTGTTAGGAGATTACTTCACATCCTACACAGACATGACGGTTCGAAATGCTACCGGTGTGAAACCTTTGAAGGATCGTTTAGCGAAGATCGCAGAGATCAAATCGAAAGATGAATTCGTAAATGTGATCGCTCAGCAACATCAGTTAGGTATCGAATCTGTTTTCGGATTTGGTGTCGGACAGGATTTGAAAGATGTTGATAAGAATGTCATTTATTTGGGACAAGCCGGAATCGGTTTACCAAATCGCGATTACTATTTCCAGGAAAATAAACAGGCTATTCGCGATGGATATATCCTGCACATTCAGAAATCATTCCAATTACTGGGTGATTCGGAAGATGCAGCTAAAAAGAAAGCCAGTGACATTTTCAACTTCGAGAAAGAATTGGCAGGTGCCATGATGACTCCCGCTGAATCACGTTTGCCGGAAAAAACCTACAACAAAATGTCATTCGATGAGGTAGTGAAAGCAATGCCGAAATTTGATTTCGAAGCGTATGTTGCCAAAATCGGATGCGAACACTTTGATTCACTGATTGTTGGACAGCCTGACTTTTTGAAACAAGTGAACACGATGATGGATAAAGTTTCTTTCCAATCCTGGAATAACTATTTGTCATGGTGTACAATTAATGCATATGCCGGGAAATTGGATGAAACCTGGGTGAAACACAATTTTGATTTCTACAGCGGTGTTTTGAGCGGTACAAGCAATATGAAACCGATTGATGAGCGTTGTATCGAAGAAATCACGGGTTCCACTTTAGCTGAACTACTTGGAAAAGCGTTTGTTGAGAAAAATTTCTCCGTGAATGCCAAAAATCGCGTGAATACAATGGTCGACAATCTATTGGCAAGTTTCAGAATGCGTATCCAAGGTTTGGATTGGATGTCCGACAATACCAAAAAGGAAGCTCTTGCGAAACTGAATGCGATCGGAAGAAAATTAGGTTTCCCGGATGAATGGAAAAGCTACAAAGGATTAATGATCAGCCCGGTTGATTATGTTGCAAATATTGACAATTGCCGCAGTTTCTCCTTTAAAGAGAATTTGGAAAAATTGAACAAACCTGTCAATCGCAAGGAATGGGAAATGCCTGCACATTTAGTGAATGCATATTACCACCCGCTTTTGAATGAGATTGCTTTCCCGGCAGGAATCATGCAACCTCCTTTCTTCGATGAAAAAGCTGAAGACGCTGTAAATTATGGAAGAATCGGAATGGTAATTGGCCACGAGTTCACTCACGGGTTTGATGACAACGGTTCCAAATTCGCAGCTGATGGAAGCTACAACGACTGGTGGCAAGATACAGACAAGCAAAAATTTGTTTCCAAAACAGAGATCTTGGGGAAAACATTCAGCTCGTTCTGCCCTATTTCAGACAATTGTGTGAATCCGGAATTGACTATGGGAGAAAACATCGCAGATTTGGGAGGATTAACGATGGCGTATTATGCTTATACCATGACAGATGATTTCAAAAAGAATGTCGTGATCGACGGATATACTCCGGCTCAACGTTTCTTTATTTCCTATGCTCAATTGTGGAAGATCAACTACACGGAAGCGGAATTGAAAAAGAGAATCGCTACGGATCCACATTCACCGGGAATGTATCGGGTGAACGGACCGTTGATGAATTGTCCTGAGTTCTTCGCGGCATTCAATGTGAAACCGGGAGATAAAATGAGAAATTCAGACGAAAAGGTTGCTAAGATCTGGTAATTCGAACAAGATAATTTGGAGAGCATCATTCAGAAATGGGTGATGCTTTTTTATTTACCACTAAGAGCACGAGGAACACGAGGCTATTAGTTGTGTGTTTATAAAATTCACTGAGTATTATAAACCTTTCTTCATGTACTTTGTGCGTCTTGTAGCAAATAAAAAAGGTCCGTTTAAGGACCCTTCTTTTCTAGTTTAAATTCAAAAGCACTTTTTTGCGCTTTAATTTCTTTACTTCCAATGATTTGCTGTAGTTCAGTATCTGACTGATAACAGCTGCGGATGGATTCGCAATCTCAGTAACTTCCTGTGTTTGCATGTTTGTCAAGTATTTGTTTACCATAGGCTTATTAAAGGGCGTTTTTTCTTCTAACGTATTTAATTCCAGTTTATTTTATAACAGTGAAAAACTTTTTCTGAAAAATTTGAAACAGTCAACAAATGTGTTCGAAACACCAATTTAAATCAGATCCAAAAGCAAATTAGCAAAATTACTGACAGCAATTCTCATTTTTATTTCCCCCTTTTCAATTTTCACTTTTCAATTATAAGTATGTTTGTTTCAAATCACTTTTTATGGTAGTAGAAATTAAATACATTTTAATCGGAGTAGCTTTACTCCTGCTCATTTTCAGCTTTGTAACAGTTCAACAGGGGACAATAGCTGTGGTGACCATGTTCGGTAAATACCGGAGAATCATGAAGCCGGGACTAAATATCCGAATCCCTTTCTTCGAGCGTTTGAATGTGCGTGTATCCATTCAGAACCGTGCAATTGAAATGGAATTCCAGGCGATTACACAAGACCAGGCAAACGTCTATTTCAAAGCCATGTTGGTTTATTCTGTTTTGAATGCAGAAGAAGAGACAATCAAAAACGTAGCCTTCAAGTTCGTTGATCAAAGAAGTTTCATTCAAGCCTTGATCCGCACCATTGAAGGTTCGGTCCGTGGATTTGTTGCAACGAAAAAACAGGCGGAAATCTTATTGTTACGCGGTGAAATTGTTGCCGATGTGAAAGAAAGCCTGGATCATACTTTGGAAACGTGGGGATTCCATTTGATCGACTTGCAGTTGAACGACATTACGTTTGATGCGGAGATCACCACTTCCATGGCGAAGGTCGTTGCTTCAAACAATTTGAAAGCTGCTGCTGAAAATGAAGGTCAGGCATTATTGATCACCAAGACAAAAGCTGCTGAAGCAGAAGGAAATGCGATCAAAATTGCTGCGCAAGCCGAAAAAGAAGCTGCTCAATTAAAAGGTCAGGGTATTGCTTTGTTCCGCGAGGAAGTTGCGCAAGGTATGACAGAAGCCGCTGAGAAAATGAAAGCTGCAGACTTGGATACTTCCTTAATCCTGTTCTCCATGTGGACAGAAGCGGTGAAAGAATTCGCAGAAAAAGGAAAAGGAAATGTCATCTTCCTGGATGGATCCGTTGATGGAATGGAAAAAACTGTGAAACAGATGATGGCAAATGATATGATGAAAAAATAAAAAATTATGTAGGGACGGGATGCTTCACGTCCCTACATAATTTAAATTAATAACTTCCCCACCAACGTCTCAGGAACCATTCTGCCGAAAGCAATGCAATAATCAACGCAAAGATCCACTTCCAATCAATCAGTTCCTGGTAACCTGTGTCTTCATATTGGATTGTCGTGATGTCTCCACGGGTTTTGATCTCCTGAATCAATGCTTTGTACTGATCCAATGTCATGTAAGAACCATTCGATTGAACAGCCAATTGGTTCAATGTCGCGAAATTGGCACGTGTATCCTGGTCTTCCAATGAAATTTCATCCACAGCAAACGAACCTGCTTTCGTATATTTCTTTCCATTGTTGTCTGCAACCACTTTCCAGTCGTAGGTTCCGGATTGCAGCTGACCTACATTCAATTGATAGAAATTTGCTGTCGGGGAGAATAACTGTTTGAATCCTTTTGAACCTCGTTTGGTGATTGTCATTTCAACAGACGGAGTCGTAATCAATTCCATCGCTTCATTGTAAAACTCAGCTTTAAAGATGATGTCCTCGATCGTATTGAATCGTTTGGGCAATGTCACCCGCAAAGGTTCCCGATTCTGTTTCACTGAAATATATTGTGTCAGCTTTTGGACAAATTCCTCAAAACCGACTGTCGTTTTCTTCTGCATGAACTCCTTCATTCTCCAGCGCCATAGGCCTTCGCCCAAGATGAAGCCGATCTTTGATTTCTGGGTTTGTGAAACCGCAATCAATGGATCCTCCTTAGCGATGTTCCCGATTCGTTGGTTCAATACAACCACACTATTCGATGGTAGTTTGTATGTTCCGAATTTGGTTCTCAAAGGAGTCAAAACAGGAACAATGGAAGTGAAATCTGCAGATAAACCAAACGAGTTGAATCCTTTAGCTACTGAAGGATATACATCTTCATACTGATTTCCATTCGGAGCTTTCATAGCCAAACCATAGGTTTGAAGTAAACTCGTGGTGACGTTCGGACCTAAAATCATCAGTACCGGAATTCCTTTATCTTGCAATTGCTTGAACAAGGCGGCATTCGGACGTAAACCATTCTCATACCAAACCACAAAATCAGGAGTTTTCGTTCCTAACGAATAATTTGTAATCAATTCAGAAGATATCACCGCTTCCTGGTCCAACTCAAAAACAGAACGCAGTGCTGCAATATCCGGATGTGGTGCACTTGCCAATAAAAGAATGTTACTCTTTGAGTCAATCACCTCTACAAAACAAGTCTGTTTGTTGTTGTCTATAGTGAACTCACCTCCTATTTGCTGCACGGAAACTGTGAAACGCTGATACCCTTTGTTTTTTGCCAGGATCGTAAACAAGAACTCCTTCTGATCCAGGTTTGAATTACTTACAACCGCTTTCTGTGACTGGATAACCTTTCCATTCTGAAGTAAATTAACCTGATAAGATCCGGGAGGGACACGCTGAAAATCCACCAATGCCTGGATTGGAAATTCATTGTTCAGAAAAGCGACTTCATTGGAATTCACCGAACGGACAACAATGTCCCGTTTTAAAGTCGTATCACCAACCGCCAAAGAAAAAACAGGAGTCAATTCAATGCGTTCCGCTTCATACATCGGATGTACACCTTGATTATAATTCCCGTCTGAAATCAATACCACCGCACCGATATTCCGATTGAAAAAACGGTCTTTGATCTGTTTGAAACCTGCTGCCAGGTCACTTGACTTATCTGTCAGTGAGAGTTTATCCAAATCGCGGACATTCGTTCCAACCGCCAATTCCAGGTATTCATATCCATCACCCAGTGCTTTTGGCAATTCCTGACGGAAGTTTCCGATCTGCTTTTTCACCTGGTTACTGTCCTTGTAATTCAACATCGAAGACGATGAATCGACCAGGGTTATGATCAAGGGTTTCTCAGGTCTATATGTAACAGTTTCCCATACCAATCCCAGCAACAACAATCCAATAAGGAAAAGACTTAGTGTTCTCAGTGAGAACAGCACGCGTAATTGGTTCCTTCCCCAAACCGATTTTTGTTCGGTCCTGAAATAATAATAAAACGAGAAGCCTACGGCAAGTACTGATATAGGAAGCAACCACCATAAAGAATGATCGGAAAAATAATTCATGCAACGAAAATACGCTTTTTACTTTTTCGTATTCGTTAAAGTGTACGAAATTCCGATCCCCAATACCGATTTAAATTGCGTTCTCGGTCCGATTTTCCCCTTCGAATCGCGAATTTTGATATCATCATCATAAATCAGGTTCCATTGAAGCGATGCCTGAAACCATTTATTCACCTTGAAAGTGAAGATATTTTCAAAATTCACGTCGATATTTTGCGGATTATGCGCATAATTACTGAACAATTCCAAACGCGTTTTCAATTCGATATTCTTGAACAATTCCTTTTGGAATCGCAATCTGAAATAAGCCCCGATCTCATTTCTGAAACGCAAACCACGTGTCAACACATTGCCACTGGTATCTAATTCTGCAGCCTGAACACCAAATGCGCCCGCATCAGCCAATCGTTGGTCATTGACAAACGTCATTTTGGATGCAATCGGAGACAAATACACATTGAAATAATCTACTGGAGCATATTCCACCCCCAAAGAGAAATTAGCATATCCCGGAGCCATGAAACGCGAAATGGGAATCGAATCATTCGGAAAACTGAAACCGTCCAGGAATTGCGTTCTGAATCCACCAATTGCTGTTGCAAACCAATGTTGTTTGAATTCATAACCGAGCGATGTCGCCAAATCAATCCGATCATCTGTTTTTTGAAGTCCCGCAACTTTTCCTGCAGAATCCGTGTAGTACATTCCTCCCAAAGCAAGTTTCACATCATTTGACCACTTAATTCTACGATGCTGGTAAGTTGCAGAAAAATCAACAAAACCCATTACCGCTACGTTATTCCTACCACCAGCTGCCCAATTTACAAATGCTGCCTGAGAACCATTCAAACCAAACAAACTGATATATGTCCATCTCTTAGGCATCAATGAATCATGAAGCGCATCCAGTTTTTTAATATCATCGCGGAGTTTTTCCGCATCTGTTTGAGAAAAAGCAAGCGAACTTGTCAGTAATATCAAGAGGAGAATGATGGTTTTCATAAGAAATTTGGTTTTTTAATTCTACAAACTTAGTTAAATCATAAATTAAATTAACAAAACCTTTTGCAGAAAGCCCTTAACAAATGAAATTAACGAAGAAAAAATGAGTAAATTCGTCATCGAAATTTAAAATTGCTATGTCGAAAGAAGTATACATTATTGCTGCGGTCCGCACGCCAATTGGAGCGTTTATGGGAGGTCTATCCACTATTCCCGCTACTCAGTTAGGATCAACTGCTATTAAAGGAGCATTGGACAGATCAGGATTGAAACCTGAGTTGATCGATGAAGTTTTCATGGGAAATGTACTCCAAGCCGGTGTTGGACAAGCTCCTGCCCGTCAGGCTGCTTTAGGCGCTGGTTTACCAAATACAGTTCCTTGTACAACTGTCAACAAGGTTTGTGCTTCAGGAATGAAAGCGATCATGTTGGGTGCTCAGACAATTTTAGCCGGTGACAATGAGATCATCGTTGCAGGTGGAATGGAAAACATGAGCCAGGCTCCTCATTATCTGGATGGAAGAAACGGTATGAAATTCGGTAACATTACGATGTTGGACGGAATCACAAAAGACGGTTTATTGGATGTATACAGCAAAGTCCCGATGGGAACATGTGCTGAGTTGACAGCTAAAAAATATGGATTCTCTCGTGAAGACCAGGATAATTTCGCTATCACTTCATACAAACGTGCTGCTGCTGCATGGGAATCCGGAAAATTCAATGACGAAATCGTTGGAGTTTCTGTTCCTCAACGCAAAGGCGACCCGATCATGGTAATCGAAGACGAGGAATATAAAAACGTATTTTTAGATAAGATCCCGGCATTGAAACCTGCTTTTGATAAAGAAGGTACTATTACCGCTGCAAATGCTTCCACATTGAACGACGGAGCTTCTGCATTGATCCTGGCTTCCAAAGAAGCTGTTGAAAAACACGGATTGAAACCGATTGCAAAAATCGTAGGTTATGGTGACGCTGCTCACGAACCGGAATTTTTCACGACTGCACCTTCCAAAGCAGTTCCGAAAGCATTGGCAAAAGCTGGTTTGACAACCGATCAGGTTGATTTCTGGGAATTGAACCAGGCATTTTCAGTTGTCGGATTGGCAAATACAAAAATCCTGGGATTAGATCCTGCGAAAGTGGACGTAAACGGTGGTGCGGTAGCTTTGGGTCACCCACTAGGAAACTCCGGGTCTCGTGTCATTGTAACTTTGCTCCACGTGTTGAAACAAAACGGTGGAAAGATCGGTGGTGCAGCAATCTGTAACGGAGGCGGTGGTGCTTCTGCGATGATTATTGAGAATATCTAAGATTCACAACAAAAACATATCAGAATGCCATTCCTTTTTGGGGTGGCATTTTTTTATTCCTGGTATCGATCCTCACTTTTCACCACGAATGACACTAGGCACACCTTGTTTAGAATCACAAAATATCTTCGTGCTCTTTGTGTTATTTTGTGGCTTTTATAACGGCATTCTTTTTGTTTTAAACCTTTCTGAATTTTGATGATCTTATACAGAGCACACTCATATTAAATTCAAAACTATGAAAGCAAAACGCATTATCTTAAGTACCTTCCTTTATGGAGCCTTATCGCTAACCATGCTTACAATTGAAACACCGGAAGGTATTTCTGCAGAAAAAACGGCCATTTCGTCATTTTCAACAGGATCGTCGGAGTTATTTTACGCACAGGCAGTTCCGGGAGAACGCAGACGTGTCAGAAGACGCACGCGAAGAAGAGTAAACAGACGTCATGATAGAAGAGAAAATGCAGTGAATTTCTCCATGAATTTCACCAAGACCTACATCGCATAATATTATTTCCCACGGACGAGCACTGAAGGTATCACGGAAATTTAAGATCAGAGTAAATTTTATTTTGAAAAACACTTCTGTGTACATCTGTGTTCCTCTGTGGGAAAACAAAAAAGCACCGCCAATCGACGATGCTTTCACTTCTTATCCGTTCGGATTAAGCCTGTACTCCTAAGTTTTCAGCAACTGCCGTAGAAATTGCAGATTTTTCAAAACGCAATTTAGTACCTTCAGAATTGATCAAAACTGTTGTATCTGTAATTTCAAGGATTTTACCGTGAATTCCACCAATGGTAACAACTTTATCACCTTGCTTCAAATTCTCACGAAACGATTTAAGCTCTTTTTGTTTTTTCTGTTGCGGACGAATTAAAAAGAAGTAAAACACCACTAACATCAACACGAGCATTATAATTTGCATAACTCTATTTTTTATTTAACTATTACTAAACTAAGGTTCAAGCGTTAAAAAAGTTCAATTGATTTAAACTGTCCAACATTTTGAACGTTTGAACATTTTTACTTGATAATATTTGCCTCTATTACCACTTTGGTATTTGGAGGTGTCGTATTCGACAAAATGGTCACACTTCGTGTTACCGGACCTTCTGAAAAAGCCTCTGTCTTAACATCTGCTTTCACAAATCCTTTTTCTCCCGGAGCGATCGGGTCCTTACTCCAATCTGCAACTGTGCAAGAACAAGATCCTGAAACATCAGACAATACCAATGGGTACTCCCCGGTATTCTCCACTACAAAATTAGCGTGAATTATTTCACCTCTTGCAATTTTTCCTGCATTAAAAACGCTGGCAATCTTCATAGTGGTCTTATACCCGACAATCTCCGCAGGAGAATCAGATCCACAAGCCGTTAAAAACGACAAAGCCAAGCCTAAAAACACGATTTTTCTCATAACATTAATCCATTAAACCTCTTCCGAGTTTAGAAATTTTACCATCTTTTACTAATCTATCAACGGCCTTATCCAGGATTCCGTTGATAAATCCATGACTTTTAGGAGTTGAATAGAATTTCGAGATCTCAATATATTCGTTCAAAGTCACCTTTTTAGGAATATTCTTGAATACCTGAAGCTCTGTAATTGCCATTTTCAAAAGGAGAATATCCATTTTGGCAATTCGCTCTAATTCCCAGTTATCAGTCAGTTCATCAATCAACTTTAAATTTTCGGAGTCCATCGAAATGGTCTTGCGAAGTAAAGTACGGAGGAATTCCTGTTCATCCTCTTTGTCCTTATACAAAGGCATCGCTACAAACTTCTCACCTTCTTCCATTGCCTTGATTGATTTGACAGCCATTTGACAAGCCAAATCGATATCATCCAGCCAATGGATGCTTTTCTCTTCAAAGAAGTGATAAATCAACGGTGAATTTGCAATTTCAGCCTTGAACAGGTTGATCATGAAGTTCTTATCTTCCTCAAAACCTGTCGATTCGCTATTCATATGAGCAAACCAGGTCTCCCCTTCTTTCATTTGAATAAAGATCTTGCGGAACATTTCATGGTGTTCGTCACCAATCCAGTTTACAGAACGATCTTCAGAAGCCTCGCGAAGCGAGTAACTGTCCTGCAAAGTCTGAATGATAGCTGAATCCACAAATCTTCTGTTTGGATTCAGATCTTCATCTGTCGGACGAATTTTCTTTTTATTTTCTTCAATACGATGTTCTGCAATATCTTTCAATTCACCGAAACTCAGCAATAAATAAAGATACAGATCATAAATGCGATCCACTGCCTGTATCAATTCGTTTTCGGTTTTCTTGATGCTCTCCTCGTCTCCTTGGAAATAAGCATAAAGGGCTTGCAAAACTTTAATTCGTAAATGTCTTCTATTCAGCATTATAAACTACTCTCCTAACTTTTATAGTGGTAATTTCACTTTACCGATTGATTCGATACGCTCTTCGGCGATCTTGTTTGCAATTTGATAGGTCGGAACACCTTCAGCACTTGAACGGGAAACGATATTTCCGATTGTCGAATAGATCTCTTCCGCTTTTGCCATGGACCATTGTGGGGACAAACCTGCAACTTCGGAATAACAATTGATCACACCACCTGCATTCAATGCGAAATCCGGTGCGTAGATTATTCCTTTGTCTTTCACCAATTGACCGTGAACTTTTTCATTTGCCAATTGATTGTTTGCCGCTCCGGCAATAATTGAACACTTCAAACGATTGATCGTGTCATCATTTACAGTAGCACCCAAAGCACATGGAGCATAAATATCCATCGGGACGTCATAAATTTCGTCTAGTCCGACAACTTTTACTCCGTATTGGTCCGAAACTCTTTTCAAAGTATCCTGGTGAATATCCGTAATGGTTACTTCAGCACCTTCAGAAACCAGGTGTTTCACCAAATACTCTCCAACATGGCCAACTCCCTGAACAGCCACTTTTTTGCCTGCCAAAGAATCAGAACCGAATTGCTGGCTAGCGCAAGCTTTCATTCCCATGTAAACTCCATAAGCAGTTACAGGAGAAGGATCACCGCTTTTCCCTGGCAAACCAACCACGTGATTTGTTTCCATGGAAACCCAAACCATGTCTACAGGTGAAATACCCACATCCTCAGCAGTAATGTATTTTCCAGCCAATGAGTTTACGAACTTCCCGAAACGACGGAATAAAGCTTCGGATTTCATAGAGCGCGAATCTCCGATTATCACTGCTTTTCCACCACCTAAATTCAATCCTGAAATTGAATTTTTGTAAGTCATACCTCTTGAAAGACGCAACACATCATTCAAAGCTTCCATTTCATTGTTGTACATCCACATGCGTGTTCCTCCCAAAGCAGGTCCAAGAACGGTGTTATGTACAGCAATAATTGCCTTTAAACCGGTTGCAGTATCGTTACAGAATAACAACTGCTCATGGTTATACATACTCATTTGAGAAATAACGGGGTTTTCAGCCAGATTTAAATCTTTGACTTCTTTTACTTCAAACATACGCGACTTTTAATCTTTATTTCAATGCGAATGGCTAATTTTGTAATTCGAACAAAATCGCATTAGCGCTCGCAAAAATAGGAAATTTATCGAATGAAGTCTCTAAGCTATTTAAACAAATATTTCTTCAAATACCGTTGGCGATTCCTCCTTGGTATCCTCTGTATTATTATTGGCAACTACTTCGGCGCCCGGATTCCTGTAATAATAGGAGAATCCATGGATATTTTAAAAGGAGATAAACCGCTCAGTGCAGGACAAACGCTTTTCTGGGCCGTTCTCGGACTTGCAGGACTAGCCATTCTTTTTAACATAATTAAGGGATTTTTCCTGTTTCTGACCCGTCAGACACTGATTGTTATGTCACGCTACATTGAGTTTGACCTGAAAAATGAGATCTTTGAGAAATATCAGCAATTGGACTACAGTTTTTACAAAAGCCAATCCACAGGTGATTTGATGAACCGTATCTCGGAAGATGTTTCCCAGGTTCGTCAGTACTTGGGACCGGGTATCATGTACACCATCAACCTCGTTGCGCTTTTACCTTTCAGCCTGTATCAGATGTTGAAAATCAATACGGAATTGGCTCTTTATGCGCTTGCCCCCCTTCCCGTAATGGCTGTTTTGATTTACCTGGTTTCCACACGCATGAACAAACTGAGCAAGGAAGTTCAACAAGAACAATCCCGCTTAAGCACTCTAAGCCAGGAAACATTCTCGGGAATCCGCGTAATTAAGGCCTATATCCAGGAAAAACATGCCAAGCAGAATTTCGCTTCCAGTTCAGGAACCTACCTGAAGAAAACCATGCGCCTGGTTCGAACCAATGCCTTGTTCATGCCAACTATTTCACTTTTGATCGGAACAAGTACACTGTTGAGTATATACATGGGTGGACTTCTTACATATGATAAGACAATTGCCCCGGGTGACATCGTCGCAACTATCCTACTCATCTACAGTTTGACCTGGCCCTTTGCCAGTATCGGCTGGGTAACGAGCATTAACCAACGTGCAGCAGCTTCACAGGAGCGCATCAATGAATTCCTGAAAACGGAACCCGCAATTAAAAATCAATCAGCTGCCCCTTTGGAATTATTCAGTGAAATCCAGTTCAAAGACATGTCTTTCCGTTACAGACCGGAGTTACCGGATGTGTTATCCAACATCAATTTCACATTGAAACGCGGTGAAACACTGGGGATTATTGGAAAAACAGGTTCCGGAAAATCAACTCTCCTGCAACTGATCGTACGTCAACTGGATCCGAGTGCAGGCGAGATAACTTATAACTCCAAAAGACTTTCAACAATCAATTTGAAAGAGTACAGAAAGCATATTTCAGTTGTTCCGCAAGATGTATTCCTGTTCTCGGATACGATTTACAACAACATTACATTTGGAGCATTGGACTTGGAAACAACCACTCAGGCAGAAGTGATTGAGGCCAGTAAAAACGCACACGTACTGCACAATATAGAAGCTTTTCCCGATAAATTCGAAACCTTACTGGGTGAACGAGGTGTAAATCTTTCCGGCGGACAGAAACAGCGTGTAAGTATCGCCCGTGCATTGATCCGCAAACCCGATATTTTACTTCTGGACGATTGTCTCTCGGCAGTCGATACAGAAACAGAAGAAATCATTCTTGGGAATCTGAAACGTCTGAACCAGGAAAATCAGACAACTTCCGTCATTGTAAGTCATCGTATTTCTAGTCTTAGAAATGCAGATTACATCCTGGTTCTTGAAAACGGTCAAATTGTAGAAGAAGGGAAACCTGGTGATCTATTGCAAACTTCCGGGCATTATCGCGAATTGCATGACAAGCAATTAATGGAAGAACCGAAGATTTTCGAAGACTAACGGGGAATTATCAATTATGTAATTATCAAGAGAGCTTAATTATCAAAAATATAAGAACTCGGATTCTTGATAATTTCTACATTGATAATTGATAATTACCTGATACTATTTCTGTTTCTGGTATTCCGTCTCTTTCTCCGGGTGAAGCAGCATGTAATGTTCGAGCTTGTCCTTGATGAATGTGATCAATTCAATATCCGTTGCGGTTTTCAGGAAATTCTCGTCCATAGACATAAAGCGGATGAAATCAATAAAATCATCGTTGCTTAGTTTAATGATATCATAAGAAACGTAGAGTTTCAAAAGCTCCTGAACCACTTCTTCTTTTGAATCTTCGTATTCCTTCTTCGCAACCAAGGCTTTGGATTGCTCCCTTTTGGAGAAACGTTGATATAATGCGGTTATCGGACTTTGGAAAGCTTCTATTCCTGTAATTGTCCGTGTCTCTCTCAAGGCTAAAGCAGCGCGCTCTTCCTTGATCTCCTGAAGTGATTTCAACGGCTTAATGACCACTTCATCAATCTGACGGGCTTTTCGTTCAACAACCACATATACTTCATAGTGACAGGAAGAATCTCCAATCACCCGAAACCCATAACGCTCATAACCTTTGACTGACAAGATGATCGAATCATTGTTACTCACGTAAACCCCGAACGTTCCGTCAGGTTGACCAAAAACACCTTTTCCTGTGGAAGTGTTTACAACCATCAAATTCAGGAATGTATGCTTATTCAGGGTATCTTCCACTTTTCCCTTCAACCAAACTTTTGTACACGGTTGAGCAAAAGCGCTTCCAGATAAGACCAATAAGATTAGAACAATCAGTTTCATAGGGCGAAAATATGACTTTTTTTGAGGCTTTTGTTGCCATTAACTAATATTTAGATTTTTCAATAGTTCAAAATAATCACTTCATTTGAACACTTGAACATTTTTGAACAATATAGAAACATCACCGGAATGTAAATTTAGCTTTCAAGACTATCTCGACACGAATACAAATGTAATATTCAACAATTCACTTTTGTAACTGTTAATTTTTCGAAAGAAATCCAATTTTCAAAAACGCTTTTCAAAAGTTCGTAAATTTGCACCATGAAAAGAGTGGTTGTCGGTTTGTCAGGCGGTGTAGATTCCAGTGTTACAGCATATCTACTTCAACAGGAAGGATATGAGGTTATCGGGCTATTCATGCGCAACTGGCATGATGAAACCGTAACACTCTCCAATGACTGTCCATGGATTGATGATAGCAACGATGCACTTCTGGTAGCAGAACATCTTGGAATCCCATTCCAGGTATTGGATCTCAGCAAAGAATACAAGGAACGCATCGTAGACTATATGTTTGCAGAATACGAAGCCGGAAGAACACCCAACCCGGACGTTCTCTGCAATCGTGAAATCAAGTTTGATGTGTTTTTAAAAGCAGCCATGGAACTCGGAGCAGATTACGTTGCCACAGGTCATTATTGCCGAAAAAACACCACAGAAGACGGTATTCACCACTTATTGGCAGGACTTGATCCAAACAAGGATCAATCCTACTTCCTTTGCCAATTGTCCCAGGAACAACTTTCAAAGGCACTCTTCCCTATTGGAAACCTCCAAAAATCGGAAGTAAGAGCGATTGCAAAAGAGATTGGCCTGGTTACTGCAGAAAAGAAAGACTCGCAGGGATTATGCTTTGTAGGGAAAATTTCACTACCCGAATTTCTTCAACAAAAACTTCAGGTTAAACATGGTAAAATAATAGAAATAAACGAATTAGACAGTCAATTTACAGACTACTCTAACATCCCTGTTGACTTAAATCACGTGGTAGATCTAAGCAAGGAATTCATTTATTCCCCAGCCATGGGGGCAGAAGTTGAAAAACACATCGGCGCGCATTATTACACCATCGGACAACGAAAAGGGCTTCACATCGGCGGAAGACCTAATCCTTCCTTCGTAATCGGCATAGACACGGAAACAAACACAGTGTATTCAGGTCAAAAGGACGATCACCCGGGATTAAACAAATGGGCTTTAAAAATCGAGACAAACGAAATGCATTGGATCAATCCCCTATTCCAATTGAATATCGGAGATATAAAAGAGTTTGATATCCGGATCAGATACCGTCAACCGCTTCAAAAAGGCACATTAACACGTCTGGAAGACGGATTTTATATTCTATTCGATAAAAAGCAGCGCGGAATCACTCCCGGGCAATTTACAGCTCTTTACATGGAAGACGAATTGATCGGTTCAGGAATCATTTCTCATTAGGAAGAAAAACATCAAAAGTGAAATCAGCATAAAAGACCAAGGTCTTAACAATCCTCTTTTCCGAAACCGCACTTCCTTCCGGTAATTTTGAAGCTGTAATCACATCACCATTTCTTGACTTATCCGTTCCAGAGTCAATCTCAGGCATTTCATCCGTTTCTTTCTTTGATTGCCTGCCCGTAAACAGCCATTCAGCCGAGACACGCGGAAATGCAATCAACAATTTCTCTACAAAATCAAAACTAGGTTTGTTCCTTCCACTAAGCACATGACTCACATTCGACCTCTGCACACCGATCCTGTCAGCAAAGGAGCCCGCATTCAATTTATGTGAATCCATAATCATCCGTAAGCGATCTTTCACCTCCATGATACAAATGTATCATTTAATATTTACAATTCTACCGTGAAATATTTTCACATTTGTAACAAAACGAAACAAAAAAAAGTCCTCCGAAATTTCGAAGGACTCATAAAAATATTTTAAATCAATCAGTTTGAACTATATCCAAAGAAAAGCATGCTATTTGTAACCTGTGGCATATTTGGTCCAAATGTAACCAAATCCATTAATCTAGCAACTTCTACAATACTCAAGTTACTGTTTTTTCCCATTGCTTTATGGCGCTCTAATTTTGTTTTCGCCAAGCTTACTGCGTTATTAATCATTGTGCTTTCCATATTATATAAAACTTAAATGCGATTCCGTTTTGACCCATTTACGCCACAGCTTCCCATTTGGTTACAAATCCAATCAAAAAAAATGAAAAAAAATGAAATTTTATTTAATTACCGATTCCGATAACAGAATTTAACAAGTTGAAAAACAGCTATTTATTTAGCAAGCACATTTGTAAAAAAATAATCGGAAATCAATTCGAAATAAGCTCTTCGTAAGCATCCTGAATCTCCAGGAACCGTTGAGCATTAACCTCCCGCTCCTCTTCATTCAAGTCCAGATTTCTATCCGGATGATACTCTTTAACCAGTTTCCGGTAGCTTTTCTTGACCTCTTCTTCAGTAGCACCGGAGCCCAAATCCAGGATTGCCAGCGCCATCCTTCTTCTCATTCCAATATTCGCAATACTATGTAGTCGTTCGTTATTTGCAGAAGCACCGAAGACGCGCTTACGGTATTCAATAACCTTTTTCTCGATATAAACAGACTGAACACCAATCAGCTCTCCCAAACGAACCAATGCCGTAAACTCCCGATCAATCATGTCATCGTCTACAAAAACCAGGTTAATCAGGAAATCAATCAATTCCGCCCGCTCCTGGGATCCGTGCATTTTCTGAACCACCCAATTAGCAACACTCCGAACATGAATCGAAGTTTCACCTACCAACTCCAATTCATTGGAGATAATCAAGGAATCAATATTAAATTTTTCATTTATATAAACGACTACAAAAGACTGTTTTTCAAATGATTTGACTGCATTTTTACGCATCATCCATGCAGCAAGCAAAACATAGATTTGAAAAACCAATTGTTCGGTCTTTTTTCCGGATGGTGGTTGAAAACTACGCTTCAAAACCAGTTCCGAGCTAACCTTTCGCTCTCTCACATCCTGTACTTGTCTTTTAGTCAAGATCACAACCAAAAGAATCAAACAAAATCCAAAAACGATTCCAATCACCAACATGTCATGAATTTACAATAGATTCATAAGCCATTTGAATTTCCCGGAATTTTTCGCTCATCGCTTTCTGAACCTCAAGAGATTCATTCATAAAGCGATCCGGATGCGTCAATTTTACCAATCGTCGGTAAGTAGCTTTCACTTCTTCCATTGAGGCACTCATTTCCAGTCCTAAAATTGCATAAAAAGAATCTTTCCTGGAAAAAACCGCCTCTCCGCGGTAGCTTCTTTCATTCTTCTGGGTCAATTTATCCTGGTAAACAGGCTCAAAATCAGAAATTTCCAGGTTCAATTTAACCATCAGCACCAACAAGTAGCGTTGCTCATCATTGTTGATTCCACCATCGTAGAGTGCAATTCCCGCCAAAAAATTGATCAACCTCACTTTCCACACTTTTTTCAGGTTCCGATTCGACCAATCGGCTAGAGAATTGATTCGCACCACATGTCTCATGGAATAAGCATACGACTCCGCTGCATAATAATACTGCTCTTTAAAATTCCGTTTTAAATAACTATCGATATAGGGAAATTTCATGTAGTAATTATCCAGATCCCTTACCACCATGGCACAAGCTGAGGCTATGAATAGCTCATAAATATTCTCCGGAGTCGGAAGAAAATTCCACGGAATAATTCCCTTATCCCATTCGGAATCGGTTTCACCATCTCCATCCGCATCGCCTTTGCTTATCAGGTTTTTGTAAACCACATAACCGATCACCCCCACAAATAATGTGACAACCATGACTCCGGACCAAAAACGTTCTTCAGGCGGCATGGGTGACGAATGTCTATAACCACCTATACCGTAGCGCAAAAGAATGGTATTCAACTCCAACATATCAATAATTCGATTTAGGCATTAGCGGATAAATCAGATGCTCCAGTCCATTCAATTTGATTTCATAGATCAACTCCAATTGCTGACCCAATTTACCTGCAGGAAAACCATTCTGCTTAAACCAAACCAGGTAATTTTCAGGCAAATGAATCAAGTAGCGGTCTTTGTATTTCCCAAAAGGCATTTTGGCTTTTGCCAACGATACTAATTGATGTTCATCCATTCGGTGAATTTAGCTCAAATTAGCCAAATCGAAAAGATATTTCACCCAAATCAGTTATCGAGCAATTTCAGCAATTCCTCGTAATACAGTTGAAGCTCCTGAAATTTCACTTCTAATTCATTACGCTCTTCTGCCGTAGCATCCGGATGACGATCAGGATGATATTTCTTCACCAGTTTACGGTATTTATCCCGCAACAGTTGCTCATGAATTGCTTCACGCGTCACTTCGAAATAATCCAAAGCCTTCACAATCAATGTTTCACGATAATTTTTACTTGGAGAACTTTGCGTTTTGCGCCAACGGTTTTGTTGATCCGTAAAAGCTTCATTGATCCCATCCATCAGCTCTATCCATTCTTTTCGGGCCAAAGAAAAGCTATCGATGATCCGGAAAAGTTCCGATTTTTCCCGCGGAGCCACTATTCCATCCCGGGCAGCCATGTGAATCAAAAAACGCACGACATCCCTTCGCTCCTCTTCCGCATGAAAACGATTCA
>NZ_CAMLDC010000027.1 GCF_946478805.1 uncultured Fluviicola sp.
AACGCGATGTTTTCTCAATCAACAATACATTTATCCAAGGAACATAAGGACTTGTTGATTTAACCAAACCAGAATTATGAAGAAGGATTCGGGATTCGAAATTCTCGGTTTGCCCGATGTAATATTTATCAAACTTTTCAGAATAGTTGATGTAAACGTAGTAGCTTTCCATGAATAGTGATTTACCTAAAAAGCAAAAAGCTCAAGACATTTGATACATCTTGAGCTTTTCTATTTCCTACAGCCATATAGGACTTATCTTTTAACGTAGTGTGCGGTCTGGACGGGACTTCTCGGCTGAGCCGAGACGACCCCATGCGTTACAAATTAAACCAATTCATTCTTATCAGAAGCTATAAGCCAATCTAAGTATTTATGATTTTGTCGTTTGAGCATTTTCTCGTATTTCAGAGCTTCTGTTTTACTTTCAAATGATTTGGTAAAGATTAATTTCCATGGACCTCTTTCTGAAGTATATTTTCCTAAAGGTAAATTGTGTTCTTCCAAACGACGAATTATATCAGTCGTATAACCTTTATAATAAATTCCATCAGGATTTGAAATAATATAAACAGCGTAGCTTTCCATGAATAGTGATTTACCTAAAAAGCAAAAAGCTCAAGACATTTGATACATCTTGAGCTTTTCTATTTCCTACAGCCATATAGGACTTATCTTTTAACGTAGTGTGCGGTCTGGACGGGAATCAAACTAGATAATATTAAGTTTCATTAAATCATCTAAACACCCCGTAAACACTGCAACCGTCAAAAATCTAGTATCAGAACAAATCTAATGAGATTAAATGAACTTTAATGCAATTCAAGAAAATTCTCACCGAAATTCTCACCGAAAAGGGTATAAAAAAACTCCGAAGTTTACACTCGGAGTTTTATAAAATTCGATTTAATTAATCAACAAGAGGAAAAGGAAAGTATTCGTGATTTTCTTCTGTTGCTCTTCGAAGTTGATTACAAAACATGACAGCGTTTTCAAGTAAAGTCATTTTATTGTAAGCAAATATTATACTCTTATCCTGGAGTTTATGCCCTGTGATTTTTGTCAAAGTAGGTAGAGGAATAAAATTAATAAGATTAGTAATAAAAGACCTCCTCCCCGTATGGGAGGAAATAAATTGATGTAGTTTCTTCGTTATCTTTTTTTTCTTACCTGTTGAGTCTGTATATGTTGTTGATACATCCTGATCAAGTCCAACTTTCAAGGCCAATTCTTTAACATAGGAATTTAATTTTTGTTGAGCGATTTTTCTAGGTGGTTTCCCTTTATTCTCATTAAACATATCCTGCAAAGGTTTTAGAATTGGACAGATAATTTCCGCTTCTGTTTTCTGTGTAATATATCGGCAGTAATTGAAACTTGTACCTTTTACTGAATGGTGTGCTTCAGGTATAATTTTATATACATCTGATTCGCGACATCCTGTAAACAAAAGAATCATAAAAATGTACTTTACGTTATAAAGCCGATCATCTTCAGGATCAAAATCAATAATCATTTGAATTTGATCCATATTCAGGTAAACTGCATCTGCGTTCTCAGCTTGAATTTTATCACGATTAGATAGTTCAGTTGCTGGATCAAAAACTTTGATCTTATAGAATCGAGCGATTTCCTTTAAGACAGCTTTAAACACTTTTTGTATTGCCCAAACTGCATTTATTCTTTCTGCATAAGGACGATAGAATTCGATAAAATCCAAGTACATTTCTTCATTAACATCCTTTGAATAAATGAACTTGCCAATTCGTTTTTCATATTCCTCAAGTTTACCAATTAAGTTTTTATAAGGAGATTTAGATGTTTTCTTTATCGTGTTTGCAGCAACAATATTTTCCCGAATAAAATCTACTAAACGAACCTTTGTAATAGCTTCTGTTTTTTCCTTTCCAAGAATTCTTTCCTCAATTTCTTCTTTAAATTCTTCGAAATCAATTGCCCCCTTTTTTAATAATTTGTCATATACAATTCGAATATTCCTATTGATTTCTTGAATCTGGTTTCTATCGTCAGTTTTAATCGGCATTTTTAATTCCGCATCCCAATCAGCTGGTAGTAGTTTTATTCCAGTTGAGATAATTAAGCGCTTGTAAGTAACCTTTCTTGTTAACAAATCAATTTCTTTATGACCAAAATTGATATATCCAATAATTGGTTTTAAAGGTGATCTCTCATTTTTTAATTGATAATTGATCTTCAACTTCGAAGATTCTTCATTATTTGATTTCATGATTTAGCGGCTTCTAATCGTATATAATTCAAAATTGAAATCCGAGAAAAACGCACACGTCTTTCATTAATCCGGATAGGCTTAATCAAGCCTTTGTTTACTAGTTTTTTGAGTGAATTGTAGCAGATACCAAGAAGCTTCTGGACTTGCTTTAAGTCCAGAAGTTCATCTTCTATTGGTTTTGATTCTACTGGAGGAATTGAAGGGCTGTTTTTCAGCCCTTTTATTTCCTCTTTCAATTCTGCCACTTCACCTTTAAGCTTCTGATACTGATCTAACAGATTATTCAAAGCCAGTTCTAAAAGTTTTGTGTCCATGATAATTGATTTAGGACTATGGTCGGAATTCAATCCTTTTTCATAGCCCCATGATAAAAAGTCCAATTCCGGTCATCAGCAGGATTAATCCCACTATCGTATCGGAAGAACTACTTTCAGGTACGTATTTGATCCGTTCTAAGCGGTTCAACCATCCTTTGAGGTACTTTTCCTTAGGTGAAGCTTTATATCGATCTGCTCGTACTTCTTTGAGCGTGTAGAACAAACTCTCTTGATTCAATTTGTTCATTAGCTCAACTCCCTGGTCAGTAAAAACCTTGCTACCTGTGATTGGATGCTTTAACCGTTTTAGTGCCTTCTCTGCCATAGAACGCATTCCTCCAACACCATGGTTCACCGAACCATCGTAAAGCATTGTTGCGACCGATTGATTACGAAGGCTTCCAAAATGGTTCTTATCCCAATAATTGCGTTTTAAGATTGATTCAGCAGTTTTGCGAGATAACTTTTTCATATCGGCAACAGTTGGAGTTCTCCCAAGGAATTGCGCTAAAGTTGGCGCAGCAATTCCCCAATTTGTGCCGATTAGTATTCCCTTATACCAATTCCCGCTATCATCGGCTAGGTTCTGATACCCACCTTCGTTGATACCAACAATTGCCTGGGATTTTTCAAATGATGCCATGACATCGGTTATTAATTAAAACTTGTGGACTTTGAAGCCTGATCGAATCCATGTTGGATGCGCTGCTCAATCAATTTTTCATTCGCAACAAGTGGACTCCCCAGATCAAGATCTTTATCAGGATTAATAATCATAGCTTCGAAGCTTTTGATAACCCGACCATTCGGGTTCTTTAACTCAACTTGTGCAACTTCCGATTGTTTTACCAGGTCATTGATTCGAACGAAATGATCAATGTCATTGTTGAATATTTCAGTCAACGTTAACTCATAAGCTGATCGCGCTGCAATTGCACCAATACCCTTGTTTGAGAAGTTTTCATATTTCGGAATCCCACTATTGCAATTGATTACAATTACACGGTAATTACATTCTTCCGAATCTTCTTCAATCAATCGGATAACGTCTCCTAATGGTGAAACGTTCATCAAGCCCCCATCAACATTGTTGTGCGAATTTTGTAAGATTCCGTTCTTAATGAATTTGACTTTATCGACCGGTTCCCAAACTAAGGGAATAGCAGTTGAAGCCAATACGCCATTGACGAAATCTTCATTTGTCGCAAACTCGTTGTGCTTAATACTGTGATATGTTCCAGTATTCAATGAAACAAAACCTGCCGTAAATACCGTTCCTTCAACTTTAGAACGGTCCAGGTATAATTTAAGTTTTTCAAGCAGTGGCTTGTTACTTGCAACCGATCTGAAACTCTTGTAACTTTCTTTAAGTGATTCTCCAATCTTTTGGATGAATTCCCGGATAATCTCTTTTCGTTTCTCTTTTGAGAAGATCATCTCTAATTTCTGAAAGAAATTCAGATTAAAATCTATCTTCAAATTGAACCTTTTAGCTAACGAAAGAAGATCAAATTTGAATTTGAGTTTATCTTCTTTTGAATCGGTGTCAATAAATTCTGAAGTGTAGATTTCCGATGCTCCATTTTCACCAATGAGTTGCCATATTTCTTCGAGCAATTCAAAACGTCCCATTGCGAGCATTGAACCATTAATTGATCCTGCGCTCACTCCTGAAATAATATCGAATTTCATTGGTGAATCTAATCCTGTGACTTTTTGCCAGTTCTCCTTCAGGTATTTCAACGCTCCAACTTGGAATGCGCCTTTGAAACCTCCACCTGATAAAACCAATGCATACTTGGTCTTCATAACAATTGATTTAGATGTTATCTTTTCTTTCTTCGGGAAAGTGAACTTTCCTCAATCCACGGGCTTTTCTTCGGATGCCCTTTAGCATCACTAAGAATTAAGCGATATTTTGGTTTAACTCCTGCGGTTTTGAATTGCTTTATTTCATGGATCTGACGTTTCTCAGTCGGATTCAATTTGGAATAAACAAATTCAGCCACTTTGTAACGGGGTTTATGCGCTTTCTTCGCAACACCTCGCTTAACAGTTGTTTTCTTTCTTGCAACTGTCTTTCTTGTTGATCTTTTTTTGTACATGATTTGATGGTGTTTTTTTGTTGTTGATTAATTGAACACTTGCATTTCACCTCCTTGGTTGAAACGTCCATATTGTATTGCTCTTCCTCTCTCTGGAAACTCAATTATGCAATCCACATCGTGCGCAAATTCATTTGAACCACGAGCCTTTCCTGATTTGTTTACTTGGGAAACAAAAATGAATGAAACATTGGGATGGCTTTCTTTTAGTTCATTAAGTTCGTATGGAGATAATCGAAGACGTGTAATACTATCCAGGAATATAAAATTGTAATCATCAAGATTCTCAGGTAAATAATCCGAAACATCCAGGTTCGGATGGGCAACTGATTTCAGCTTTTCCTTCAGGGTATCATCCAATCCTTCTTCTTTAGCGACATAAAGTACTTTTCCATGATTTCGGGCTAAGTACCCTGCGAAGTCTGTACAAAGAATTGACTTACCGAATTTGGGTGGTGCGGAAACCAAAACTGAGAATCCAGGTGACGGGTTTCCAATGAAATCTAACCACTTACCAGTAAATCCAATTTTGTCAAATTCAAGCTGCACAAAATCCATACTGTTCATCATTCCTCTTTGTGGCTGATTTGTATCGAAATCCAATTCGTCATCATCAAGCGACTCCAATCCATTTAGCCCATTCAATTCCCTTGTAGGGATTGTAAGAACTCCTTCAGATGGATTTTTTCGAACGAACGACTCCAGGGTATTTAGCATTTCTGTTAACACATCGTAATAGGGATCTTTCTCGGTAATACGAGAAGCATTGATCGCCCGTCCAACTCTATTAAACAGATTCTTTGCTTTGTTATTAGCAATCAGTTTCCCCTGCAATCCAATGTAACTTTTTATGAAGCGAGTGGAAAGCATTAACTCTTGTTTTCCACATAGGTTTTGCAATGATGCCAGTCGTGAACTTTCAATCTCAACTCTTACTTCTCCATTGCGTTTAATTGAGTTCATAAGCTCAATCAATGAGTCCTGGATTTCTAAAATTTGTTTTGCATAAGAGGAAGTTTTTCGAATTCGCTTTTCTGCCATGGCACGTTGCAACGCGTTTAGAAAAGCTCTTACCTGGTCATAGCTTTTAACCTTACCATGCAACAATGTAAATCGTTTAACGAACCTTAATTCCTCAGAAATTCGCTCCACAGGTTCACCTGACCGAGATACAACACGCATGTTACTTTTTCCTGCACTCTTTGATCGGTTACTTGTAACCTTGCGTTCTTTAGCAGGAGCAGATTTCGAATCCTTGCTTTTTGCAACTTCTCTTCCAGTTTGCGCTTGAGAAGCGGTTTTATCTGGATGCTCTTGCAGGTATTCACTGAGTTTTTCGAAGAATAAATCAACTGTCTCCCGAATTTCACGATCCTGGTCGTAAAGTTCCCAATTGTTACCGTGGCCTGTTACCTCATCCACAAAATCAGCAGTGGCTTTCAGGTCGGCATGTAACTTGCTACGATCCATCTTTTCGATTGTAGCATAATAATTTTTGCTTGTGATTGTCATGATGCTTTCTTGTTGAATGACAATAATCTTAACTTCAATTTCAAAGCCTTTGCACGAAGCTTCATTAATCGAAGCTGTTCATCTGCTGATTCGGAAGGCGGTGTTTCTAACTTAACTCTGGGCTTGGGTTCGGGTTTTACAAGTCCAACTTTTTCTGCCTGGTCTTTATCCAAATTGATTGTAATTCCCAACTCATCCAGTTCCTTAACAAATGGTTCAATAGATTCACTTGAAAGCTTTGCAGTCATATTCTTACCTACCTTTTCAAAATTGTTCCCCTCCACAATCTTTAATAGTTCAGAATTCAAAAAGATTCTGCCACCATCATTAAGTGAGGATGGAACTATAACCCTATACTTGCCACTGGACTCTTTAAAGAATCCGATTCCGTTATTCGTTATCAAGTCGGAACCGGAAGGAAGAGATTTAAAAAACAGGATCGCCATTCCAACAGGAACTTCAATCCTGTTTCCAAGAACTTTTTCAGCGTTCCAATGTTCCGGCATTAAGATTCCCTTTCGAGTTTGACCATCAAGTGTAGTGTAGCTAACAAGTTTTCCGGAAAAGGATGAAAAAGCCTGAAGGATATTGCCTGTTACAACATAGCGGATACCTCGATCCTTTAGATTTTGCCCGATTGCTTGCTGCCAATCATTGAGCAACTCATCAAAACTCGACTCGCGAATACCAATACTTGCTCCTTTAATAGCGTTGATCTTGTCCGTTACACTTGCAGGAATTTCCAGGTACTTTTGCGATGAAGCAAGAGCAAAACGCAAACGTATTGAACTCGGTGCATAAGGATTTGCAAGTTTATAGTCAATCTTAAATCCTAGGAATACGGTCATTGTATCAATCGGATGACCTTCAAATGAAGGTTCTTGATAGATGAGTTCTTTCCCAACCGTAAAAAACTGGAAAAGGTCTTCTACAAATCTTCGTTTTGCTTCTGCCTGGCGGTCTACTTCCTCAATTTTGCGTGAACGCTCGATGTTCAATTCAAGGATACGTTGTTCAACTGCCGGATCTACAAGGGTTGGACTTTCTTTTTTGAGTTTCTTAATCTTTCTCTCTTGGGGAACATCACGAATAAGCTGCGTGTACTTGTTAGCAACGGCTTCTTTTTCGGCAGTTAGAATTGCACCACGGTGATTATGATAAGTTTCAAGTAATTGTGCTTTTAATTCATCAGCCGATTTTCCATCAAGTGTTTGGTAAATCATGTTGCGCAATTCTTCAACCTTGTAAGGCTTTCTTAAAATGTTCGCTTCAATCTTCTCAAGAATTGAATCCTCTCCGAAAGAAGAAAAACCACCCTTACCAATCTTTACAGCAGTCTCCATTTTGGTTTCTGCCTTAAGATTCATTTCCTCAACCTCCAGGTCATATTCACCTGTTTGCTTCAAATATCCAACAAGGGTTTCGTAACGTTCTTTGATGATTTCGTAAAAGCTTTCTTGCCCCTTAACAGAAAGAACTGCTACACGTCCTGACACTTTTAACGCTGCATCTTCATTCGAGGATTCATCTGAACCCAATTTCAAAGGATTACCTAATTGCTCGTTTAATTCGTAGTTCTCAGACAGGTAAGCGTAAACAATCCCATCGCCGTACTTATTCAAAAAGTCAGGCACTTCCAAAATACTGGAACTTTGTTTTTGATTCGATGAAGTATTTGCATCCAAGCTTTTCAGCTTCTTCTGAAGCATCATCATTAAACGCAGCTCTGCCGGAATTGCAGAGTTCAAATAATCGTAGATCGGTTTAATCAATTGTCCGGTGCGGTTGATTCGTCCACGTTTCTGAATCTCGGTATTAATGTCCAACTCAGGTTGTACCACGATCATTACCCGTTGCTTCACTTCACTTTCAGGAACTTTAGCAGTAGAAATGGCGTGTGCAGATGCACCAGTACTTCCTGACTGGTTAATGAGCAGCACGTCAATTTCATTGTTGTTGAATTGACGAAAGGCATCGTTTGTATTCACTCGCTTTCTTACTTCAACTATTCCGCGATTGCGCTTCTCATTAAATTGAACTTGAAGTTTACGCCCCGTTACCTCTGCAACTTTATAACCCGCAGCACGAATACGTTCAACAATCACATCAATAGGGGAAATAGTAATTCCGGTTGAAATAAGACTGATTTCTTCTCGGATTCTACCATACTCTTTTTTGGCATCTACTCCTAAGTCATCAATATCAAAGACTTTCTTTTCCTTTCCACCATTGGGAAGCGTAACAGTATAGCGCAAAACTCCTTCCAAGCCTTTTTCCAATACAATGGAAAAATCAGTATTGATACTATCCCCAAGTTTTACGACGAAACCGTTATCATCTTCCATTTGTTCAAGGAAACTTCCCATCGTACTGGAGAATGCAATAACTGGCTTTCTACCTTCCTTCAATCGTACAATTGCTCGTTCTGCAACTGCTTCCGCTTTTATGGAGAACAACATTTGATTAATGACATTAAACACCTTTGAGAAATATGGCATATTGTCAACACCACCACTTTCAGTTCCTTTTCGAAGTCCAGCTTCTGCTCCCTCTTCAGCCATGATCTCATCCAATTCATTTACACGAGTATCTACATAGGTGTTTTGAAAGGAGATAATATCCCGAAGGATCATTGTAATGTTGTCCGCTATTGCTTTGTGGCTTTCCGCATATTCGTCCAGGGAAATGTAATTCACCTCAACACCTTCATAGGTTCGCTCTCTACGTATCATTTGACCCTCCAACACCAATTGCGAAGCCAGTACTTCCTGCAATGCAACACCACCATGTGTGATCGCGTTAACTAAATCCTCTTGTGACATACTCGCTTCTGAAATAACTGTTTTCATTGCGTAGATTGGCATATTATCCGGTCTCTTTGCAAATGTCGCTGATAAGAAAACTGCACCTTTTGCTTTTCTAACAATCCCTTGCATGAACAAACCCGTCTTTGATGAACCACTTGCGTTATGGCTTTCATCCAGGATTATGATACTACCTTCTGTAACTTGTTTCAGAAAGTTTGGTTTTAAAGGTTTCTTATCCGCAGAATTGAATTGCGTATATGTTGCAACAACATAATCATACCCGCTCAAATCTGCTTTTTCGAGAATTCGGTTTTGGTCAATAGCCAGTGGTGCTTGGTAAATAACCAATCCATCTTCATCCTTAATGTCAGTTTTACTCTCACGATTGTTGACAATAAATGGTTTTAGGTGCTGTGACCCAATTGCAGACAAGTCCCTGTATATGTCTGAAAACAGGTTGGCTTTTTCAGTAATAAAGATTGGCTTTAACCCTGCGTGTGAAGCGTATCTGATTATGGCTGCTGCTGAACGTCCTTTTCCAATTCCGGTTTGATCGCCGATAATGATTCCTTGACCTAAAGCTTCTATGTTATAGATCGCCATTCCAACCGCATCAATCTGCTCAGCCGAAAGTGCATTATAAAGTGCTTGCTTGGTTGGATAACCCAAACGGTGACGAACAAAATTATCCATATCCCCTCCAACACTATTTGCAATTCGATTAACTGCATCGTGAATTTCAAAATCCATTGAATCCGGAACGTTAATCTGTAATGACTTGCCTTGTGATGAAGGATGATATGGTCCTTCTAACGTATTTCCATCCATTAGCTTTCTAAGTTGAATGGCTTTTAATCTTAATGAATCCATTGGTTTCAATTCTTTGTGTTCCATAACTCTTTTGAATAGGTCATCAAATGAGCTTACCATTTGCCTAGCTGAATCGTCAGCTAGTGGTGTATATCCCTCCGGTCGTTGTTTACGACCGGAGATCAATATTAATCGGGTATTAAAAGCTGTTCCCTGTCTAGAATAAAGCTTCTTACCGTCAATTAGAATTACATCATCTACATGGTAGTAATGATTCAAATAATTAAAGAAAATGCGGTCTTTGGGGGAGGCGATCCTTCCTTTGTCATCAAAAGAAGAATGTCCACCTATGATGATCGCTGCCTTTCCATTATTCTTCATTGTATCAAGTGCCAGGATAGCCATATAATGATCCATGTCACGGATTTGAAACCCTTCGATCTTTACATTCTTATTTCTCCCCAAACTTCCAAAAGGAGGATTAGTAATTACTGCATCAAAGCTTTTCGAATAGTCAGCAAAGGGCAAGGATGCATCCTGGGAAGTAACTCGAAAAAAAGGTTGTCTTTCCAGGTTTGATCTACGCACAGAATCAATCTCATTGACCGTTGTTAACTGTGGAGTTCCGGCAATGGTTAGAAGTCCGTTTCCCGCTGAAGGTTCAAAGACTGTTTTACGTCCATTATCAATTCCACAATACAATCCCATTACATAACCAATAGGCGCAGGTGTCGAATATTGGCGAAGCATTATACTTTGTGAGGTTCGATAAGATTGGTTCGCCTGGCGTTTGTACAGATCCACAATCCTATTGTATTTCTCTTTAGGAATTCCATTCCAGTTTGCAATTCTTCTTGCAGTATCTACAACTGCGTACTCCGACAATTCTTTAATCAGGGTTTTATCCTCAATACCAAATCGACCCGCTGCTTTTTCAACTTGCAAGCGCTTAAACGCTTGCCCTCGTTGAAGTTCACTACTTAGGTATTGAATAAACCTTGATTCGTTATTAGATTGATCCTCCATATCAAAAGTGATTGTTGATTTTGGACATTCGTTCAATTGCTTTTTGAGTGTTTTGTTTTCCTGTTGCAATTGCTCGATTTTCTGCTGTTCGGGTTTGTTACCGATTACTTCTCTTAGCACACTGAAGTAGAACCCCAAACTTCCAATGAACCCGATAACGGATAATCTGAAGTTCCACTTAGCATAAGAATTTTGTCTACTCATTTGATTATTTTTCTTCACCATCAATTAGAACAAATCCTCCAAAGGCTATAACAATCAATGCCATACCGATTGCTAATGTTTTCAGACTCCTTCTTTCTTCCATACGCTCATCTACAAGCGTGTATGTAAAGTGGTTTCCATGAATGGATCGATGTAATTCGCAGAGCTTCATAAAGAAGTCGAAATCACCTACATTTTTAAACACCTGGCAACCTGCCGAATGTTTGTCAATTGTAAAAGTTGTTCCGATCTTATTTGCTCTGTGAATGTTGAATCCATATCCGGTTTCTACTTTTCCATTGTTAAAGTCCAGTACTGCATCGCGGTTATAATCCCGTGTTACACTGACTTTTCCTCCTGTTTGAACTAAAGCTTTGTACTTTCCCTGGTGTAATCCAATTTGATAGGTATCCACATACTGCCCAGGGTTTAAAATTCCTGTTCCTTGTGGATTCATCGGATTCCGAAGCCAGTATGTTCCTGGATCAGTGGTACATTTGAACACCATGTAAGCCCAAACTGGTTTTCCTTCTTTGGCAACATTCGTAAATACATGGATCTCATCATCAAAGGCATTCGGAGTCGTATTCTTAGATCTGAACCCCCAAATATTTAATTTGTAGGGTTCATCATAGATTACATATCCTTTTCTTGAAGCCAGTTTTTTGATCTCAGCAATCATTACCCTGCATATTTGATTTGGATAGTATTGGTATAAAGAATTCGACCATCAAGGGTCTCGAATTCCGTTATGCCATTCTTTGCTTGGACAAATGTTCCCAGGATCGTTGATCGTGGTACGGACATTCTGTTTCCCTTCGCATCCCAAACCTGAGTAGGTTGGATTGTCATGAGTTGTTCTGTTCCGGCAAGTAATCCGGAAAGAGACCATTTTGATCCGTCATACTTCAAACCGATCCGGTAAAACTCATCATTCAGCCTTTTCTTGTACTCGGAAGAACCGAATTGATCCAGTAAAGCATTAACAACCGTTCGGGAAACATAACCGTCTGAAAAAGACCAGTTCTTTTCTTTCTTGAATTCATCGTTAACATCGTTATACCTGGTTTTACTCTTGATGAGCTTCAAAGCAGAAACCGCCTGAAATATGTCATCTTTCTCAATGGAATCGTGCAACTTCTTTGCAATAGTTTTCGATGAAACAAAGGTGGCGGACTTGTGTTTCGATGGTTTCTTACTTTCTGATTTCGCAGAAGTTCCTGCAACAAATTTTGCGTAAGCCTGGCTATCGAATGAAGTAGGCAAGTTGAACTTTTTAAGTGCCGTTTCTGTTTGCCCTTGCCAATCTCCATCAACATCAACTCCGGCTTTGTATCGCTTATTCAAAACAGTTTGAATATCACGAACAAGTGTTCCCTTGCTTCCATATTTTAAAGGGAATTGGTTATAGACTATTGGTTTTTTGGTCGGTGATGAAGATGCAGCAGAACCGGATGAAGTTGAAGAAGTTGTTTCCTCGCTTACCTGATCTTTAAGATCATCCATTGCTTTTTCATCTTTCTTTTCTTGAAGGTGCTTGAATAAAAAGAAGCCCCCTGTTGCTACCGCAACGGCTCCAAGCCCCCACAGTAGATACTTTTTTGTTTTTGATTCCATGTTGATTTTTATTTTGGTGGTTTTTTCTTCAGTGCAGCCTGCCAATTCCAAGACCAGTCAAGGTCTCCTTCCAGATCAGAATAAAGGCTGACTCCATAAAGTTTTCGATACACTCTTGCTGTATCGTAGAATGCTTTACGCGAAGGGAATTCCATGAAAACGGTTTTAATTGCGTCATCATCTGTTCCTGGCATGAAGCCGATCCAGGTATAGTTGACCGCTGCGTGAATCCGCTTTGCCCAACCTGTTGGATCGTAGATTTTCGTTCCTGCGCTACCTTTGGCTTTTAGAGGTTTACTATTCTTGATTGCCATCATTTCCTGGTATTCCTCTTTGGTTAAATCATCTGTCAGAGCTACTATCATATTTGCTCCCTTGTACATCCGTTGGTATGATTTCACAACCAAATCGAAATCTTCCTTGGAAGGAATCTCACGGATGGTCCGCCGGATCAAAGGAACGTCTGTTCCCCACCAACCATCATTGTCAATACCTTGCTTGATTAACTTTGCCCAGGTGGCATGACGATCGTTCCCAAATGATTTAGTTTGCTCTATTTTTGCCCGTTTTTCCCTGGCAACCTTCTTAGCATAGAGATATGCCAGGTAAAGAACTAAGGACATACCGGAAACAGCCGCAAAGGTGGCTACTACTCCTTTTACTCCACTTGGAAGGGAACTCCACCAACCTTGCTTATCTGTTTGGACAACAATTTTGGTGGCATCCTCTCCCCGCGAAGGCCGTCTTTGAATCTGACCTTCATTTTTCATGGATTTGGTGGCTTAATGTTCCTTTGGGTTATTTAACCCCAAGGAACTGTTTTGCAAGAGCAACTTTCGCTGGATCGGTTTTGACCAGGTGCGCTAATGCTTGAATGGTCTCTGCCGTTAGGTGACTAGCTAATGTTGCGAGTCCCTGTGCTTTTTCGGATGCTTCTTTCTGTGTACCCGAAATCGTAATTTTAAATGTGTGCTTATCCATCTTGTTCTGAATTTTGTTGGATAATGTCGAGGAACTCACTCCGCATTTCAGGATGCTTGGCAAAGATTTTCCAGATCTTTAATGCATTCATGAGTTTTTCCTCTCCTAACTGTTCTTTGAGATCATGATAGAACTCATCTGTTTCTGATAGTTCCTGGACTATCTCTACGTCCGAAGTTTGTGGTAAACCTTGAACCGTACCCGCTACCGGATTCTTTCCCTGGAATGTTCCGTACAATTGCATTCCCTGGGTTAACAAATCTTTTACATCGACTTGCTTTTCTTCCAGTAATTGTTCGGCTTCTCTCAATCTGCGTTTTGTCTTTTTATACTTTCTTCGCAGTTGAGTAAGTTCACTCTCCATGCTTTGTTTTTCCAAAGCTTCTGCAATCAGATCATTCACATTTTCTTTTCCTCCTTTAAAGCCGTTTAACCCGTTGGTTGGTTGCTCTTTTAGATGAAATACGTAACGGTTCGCATTGGGTGAATCCCCGAAATACATTCGAACTTCAACGCTGTTTGTATGAGGCTCTACGTAATCCAGGTAATCATCGAACAAAGCCGGGTCGTAAGAATTGTGAACTATCATTTCTCCATCAACCAGGATCGAATATCTTTTCTTTCGTAGTTGACTTTGCAGCTTTTCCAATAACCGTTTAAGTGCGTTTAACCGATCTTCACTATATGGTTCGTGGAATACTTTCCCTCCATTTCTGAAGGCTTTTCCTTTCTCGTAATCTTCCATGATTAGATGTTTTTAGGAATTACTTGTAGGAACTTCACGTGAACAACTGCCTTGGTATCAAGATTCGCAACCGTGAAATTTCCGGTGTGTACATACTGTGCTTCATTCAAAGAGATCGTTGTGTCATACACCCCTGATCTTGAATACACTCTTACCAGGGAAACAGGACTAAGCAAAAGGAATAGATCACTTTTTGCAGATACCGGACGTGTCTCACCGATTCCAAGAATCAGATGTCTGAAGCGCAATAGGTAATCATCACATCCGATACCCCTTTCACGCATCATCTTCTCTGCAATCTCAATGGCTAATCCCTCAGTCATAACTCAATTTTTAAATAGATAAATAATGAGTAAGCACCATCTACCGTCCTTTGATCTGAGTAGAATCCCTCGACAATTGTTTCGGTGATTGGACGGTTCAATGTGCTGAATTCAATCTTTGATCCCGATACCCAAAGTGAACCGTTATCGTATCCTGGTTGAGTGATTGAAGGCAGAATACTGATACCATAGTCCGATTGTTTAGCTGACAAAATCTCGGTGTAAAAGGTTTCACCCATGGATGGCGTTGCAAGCCAGAGCGTTCCGATGTCCCGACTTCTGAATGCTTTCGTTGCGGTGATTGTTGTGCAGACACCTACAATCCGCTTACTATCTCGTGGCAATCGAATCTGAAACAAAAGCTGTTGATTCGCGCTAGTAATCTGAAATTTTTTGACAATCAACCGTTCCATAACACTATTGATTAGTTGAACTACTTACCGAATAGGTGTATATGGTCACACGATATGGTTCAAATGTTGTTAGAGAATTTGGGGTGTCTTTGTATGAAACATCCAATGTGGCATTTCCAGTTGGCAGTTCCCCAAGTGTAACCATTCGTTGATCCGGTGCAACATTCAGTCCAGCCATTAGCAACTTCGCTTCAAATCCTTCAGGAAAGAGTTCTTTGTCGCTCAGTTGCATTCGATGGCTGCCACGATGATAAAGCAGATCTTCCCGATTCGAGGTAATAGAAATACCTAGTAAAACCTTAGCATTCTTGTCTAACTCAAACTCAGCCTTGAAGGTTTGGTTTTCGGTTGTTACCAGGATATCGAACCGTTCTTTGATTATTTGCTGCTTAAAACTCATTACTTTGATTTTTGGTGGTTGTAATTGATTGTGAATGGAGTAAATAGGCGGGTAGTTTTAATACCCGCCATTCTACTTATCACGGTGTTGTTCCTGTTCCGTCCAAGCCAACGTAAAGCCATTGGTTTGCCGGAATGTTCACTTGTGTCCCAAGCTCAATTGTAAACTCAATCAGCTCTTCGTCACGGATCAATCGCGGGTTATCCAACTTGTAATAACCTAACGGAACCGTCATGTCATTATCTGTTGCAAAGCGACGAATCGCCTGATTCTCCGGGATGATCTGTTTGCGGTTCGCTTTCAATGAAAACTCTCCGTTACAAATAGATGCAAACTTGTTTACGCTCTCAAAACGAATTGCTTTATGACCTTCCGGATTCGTTGGTTCAGGGTTCGTGCCTGTTAACAGGAAGATCCCACTGACAACGAATACCATGTTCTTTGGTAGCTTCGCATTCGAAATGTTTCGAACTCCCACTTCCTTGTCGTCCTGCGGTTCAAACATTTTAATCGTTTTGGAGTTGATTGGCTTCATCGAATAAATCGTATAATCCGCCAGGCGAACACCTCCTTTTTTCAACTCAGCTTGCACATGGGCTGGAACTTGTGAAAAGAACTTCTCCATGTCTTTCCGCGACCCTCTGGACGCTTGAACTTGACCTTGTTGTGAAACCTTCTGTATGATCTTTGCGCGTTGAATTGGGTTTGCGCTTTGATACATCCGGTTAATTGCGTCCAACCCGAACAGTTCTCCTGCGCTGTTGAACTCTGAATTAATGAAATCGTTCATTTGATTTTGATTTAGTTACCTGCCTGAATAAATCCAGGCAGGTGGTTGTTGATTTATTTGCCTTACATTTGATTTAGATCCGGCATGTCGTCGATAATGGCAAAATTGATAGTCTCATCGTCATCATCGTCATCATCGAAAGGTGCTGCACTTACGGAATAATCCGGTAATGCGTTCCGATCATAATTCTGATTGATTTCGAATTCGTTTGCCTGTTGGTGGTTGTAGTCCTCAAAGAAATCAAGTGCTGATAAATCAAGCGCACCTACCGATTCGTCATCTTCCTCTGCTGATCGCGCTGCTGTCGTACCGCTCGACTTTTTCTTGAAGATTTTGTCCAGATAGAATGCGGACATTAACTCATCTTTGTACTTGCCGATTCGTTCTTTCACGCCTTCCGTGCCGGATAGACCTTGAACGCTTTTATTGGCAGTATCACTTTCTTGAAGGAACTTTGCAATTCCGTAGGTCAACATACTCGCACCGATTGTTTTGTACAGTCCGGTTTTGTCTCCCATGAAATTACCAGTTACCAAAACCCCTAAACCGAATAGAGCTGAGTTTTTACCGATGGCTGCTCCAAGCAGTCCCCCTGCTAAAGCTCCACCAACATCCATCCCTGATCGAATCAGTTTGGTTGAGGTTCTGTTGTCATTTCCGTCTGCCAGGCGTTTAAAGAATGGCATTTTTGATCCCGTTGATCTTGACGGACTTTTTCTGCGTTTTGGCATTTTGCTTCTGTTTGATTGTTAAAGCAACTTTACTCTGCGAACTCCGGTGCGAGGTTTCGCACCTGTTTTCTTTCTTCTAACCGTTTTACGCTTGGTGGTCGTTGTTCGGCTTGCTGGACGTTTTCGTCTTCTGACTCCATCTAACCCATCCAATCCGTCCAAACCATTTACTGTTTTCGACTTTACGGTTTTACCTTTTGATTTTCTGTAAGCTCTGACAGCAAGTACTGTCCCTCCGATAACTGCTGCTGCGATTCCGACTGTGGTTAAAGGATGATCCTTTATCCACTGCCATACACCACCTTTAGTTGCATCTGGTGCGGTTGTTGACTTAGCCATTGCTGTCGAACTTCTAGCTGCTACTTCCTGGGTGTCATCCAATTCAGTTAAATCAACTGCTTCAGTAGATGCATCTTTAGAAGCCGGAACCGGAAGTGTAGGCATTGGTTCATCCTCATCAGGTGGAGTAAGAGCTGCGGACGGAGATGGTGACGATGCTGCCGATGTTGCATCAGGGGCTAAAGCGCCTTTTGCCATGTCCAGGTATTCACCAATCTCTTCCGTATTATAAGAATCATTCTTTTCTCCAACGGTTCCTTCTTCCGTGTTGTCTTGAATAATATCTTGTTGCTCTTGCTTCGAACCTTTCTTGAAAATCCCGCTCAGTTTTTTGATTAGACCTGCTATCGTTCCAATGATTCCTGAAGCTGCTGCAATTGCTGCTCCGGCGGTAATTGACCCTAATCCATTAATTCCACTTGGATGTTGTACAGAATCAAACTCGTCGGAATACATATCCCCTCCAATTATTGAACGCAGATTGTTTTCATCATAGATTGGCGCATACCCAAGACCATTCACCGCAACGGCTCTGTTTTTGTTACCGCGACCAGTTAGAATGGCTTTTTTCAAATTCGCTGGTTTACCACCTGCACCGAAAAAGACCTTTTCAATTTTTTCACGGATCTTTTTCAGCTTTTGAAACTTTGGCATATCTACGTTGTTCTGCCGTGCTTGTTCATCTGTCCAATACGTATAACGCAATTTACTGGCAACTTTCATCAGGTTCGTCTTCATACTGACCAATACACCTGCTCTTAAAAGAGCAGTTGCAGGATTCAGTTTGTTCACAACGTGCAAAGTTTTCTGAATCCCTCTTTTGATCCGTTCCTTCAACGGTCCTTTTTCTTCTCTCTTGGCTTTTCGGGCAGCTTTCTTTTCTTGTCTTTTAGCTTTCCCGTCGAGACCTTCCAGATCATCATCATCGAAATCATCGTCATAGCCGTCAAATCCGTCTACTTCTTCATAAGGGTCGAAGTCGTCATCATCAAAGCCATTCAAATACTGCAATTCCATATCGATGTTTTTTATTTCCAGATAAGGTGCTTCAAAATTGAATTGATGAACAACACAATCCATTATCACCTCATCCTGATTTGTAATTGCAACGGGGTAAACATGTTCATACCCTGCTGCGCTCATACTATTCCTGGACAACCTTATTACAAAGGGAATTCCCAGGTTTAGTAAAATCGATCCGATAAATACTGTCATACAGTCACAATCTACGCCTTGCTTTCGGTCACGCCAGGTGCGGGCAGGACGTCTGACTTGTTCTATATTTTCTTCATCTCGTCGATATTGCAAATGCTTAAAACAGAAGTTCCATACATTTGCTAACGTTTGCTTTTCAGTACCCGATTTCAGTAAGTTCGCGACCTTACTGGTATCGGAAAGGGTTTGATTAATAGCCCTTTTCATTAAAGCAACCGTGTCTTCCAGTTCAGCACGTTTCTTGATGCGGACATTTTCTCCTTCCGGTGAGGGAAATAGGTGGTTATACTGGTTTCCGCTTTCAATTCGTCTTGCCCCGGTTTTCATACCTTCATTGTTGTGGTTTGCTCGTAAGGAAATGCTCCGAACAAGGTAAATACCCGTGCTTGTGTTTCTACTTTGATTGTAAGCTTTGTTTTACCATCCTGGTTCTGAAGCTTCTTAACCAAATCAGGTGCTACACTTATCAGGGAAAGCCAAGGAATGATGACTTCGGATTCTATCGCTCCTGTTTCTCTGCTTGCACGAATGATGATTTTGTCATTGTCGCGGGCTTGCTCAGGTATGTCGATTTCCCGCATGTTACTTGTTGCTACCTGCTTGCCGTTTAACGTTATCCGGATTAACGGTGGTGACATTCGCAGTACACTTGTTGTGGGGTTCTTGATGTTGTAACTGACTTTCAGGATAACCCCTTGTGCTGAAAGTTTGTGAATCCTTCCTCCAACTGCCAACACAATTTTGTATTGGGATTTGTTAATGCCGTAGAGGTAACTTCCTGCTGCCAGGGCTAATCCTCCAATGGCGATGATCGCGAAGGTTTTCATTTGATTTTTGATTTAGGTGTTTACTACTTAACTTACTTCTGTTTCTCCCGATTTCGGGCATTGAGCTTAAATGATATGTTTCTTACTTGTCCGTCTAATCGTCCGACCTTTTTTGACATTTCTTTAAAGTCTGAATGAAAGTCTTTGACGAAATACAGGCAAACGGCTACCAATATGCTGTTGATGATTAATAGGGCTTCCATGTGTTTATTTAAAAGAATGTTCTTTTTCTATCAGCTATAACTTCAAGTTGTTTAACTATTTCGGAGAGAATATGAGCATGTTTTTTTGTTCTTGACCTCCTTTCCCATTTGTTATAATACTTGAATCTAAGATCGTGTGTGTCGGTTAAACGTTTCTCTTTAGTGGATTTTAAAGAATCCTTGCCAATGAGCACTCTTTCTTCCCAAACCTCTAAATATTCTACTGCTCCACCCTTAATCCCATAACTTGCATAACCTAGCTTATGAGAATTATCAGTCCTGGCACGAATGTAATAGCCTTTATAAATTCCTTCAAATTCATGGTAAATCCGTTTCCTGTTAGAGGGGTTAAACGTTATTACGTCTCTTATTATACCTATGCTTTCCATCTTAATTATTTTTCGTTGTTCTTTCTCCAAATTTCGAGCTTCTGATTCCGAACCATTGCGCAATTGTTCACTTCGATTCGCTTCGATTCGCAATTGTTCGGAATCATTCGCTATAATTGGCTCAATTCAGATAGATTTCCATTACATCGAATGGCTTATCTGGTCTTGCATCCAACTTAGAATTAATCACTCGCAAATGTCTTGCAACATCAGGTGATATTAATTTGTCGATCTTGGTTAGAATGGCTTCGAAGATCTGCTTCATTACAAATTCATCGGTTCCATTCTCCTTTGCAAGATCAGAGTAGGATTTTTCTTTTACGATGCGGTCCAGGAGAAGCTTAATTTGAATGTCCCGAAGTTCTCCCCATAAATCTGGATCGTTCTTGATCCATAGCATAAGGAAGATGTTGATGTCTTTTTTTTCTAATTGCATGACTGAAAAAATTTAGGTGTTAACGATAAGGGTTGAGGTATGAAATGACTTCCTCTTCGTCCAATTCTTTGTATTTACAGAATTGTTTGAGTGTGAGAAAACCATTCTCGATGCTTAGAGCATCGCGGATGTGCTGGTGTTCGCGCTGTGCGCTACGGATGTTTTGCCACCCGTATAAGGTCTGAATGTCTTTGGGAGTTATGTATATCCCCCCTTTTAACTTTTCCATGATCTAGGTGATTTCTGCAAAGATTGTACACTTGCTCCGTTCGCAAAGAATGGGAACTACCCCGTATCACCGCCGGATGGAACGGGGATTACTCCTGGACTACGGGGATTACAGAGGGGGAACAGGTCTGGTTGGCGGGGGGACGGGGGGGGACATGGGGGGCAGTACTTTTAGGAAAACAAGGAAATTTTGGCTCAAATCCTAGGTAACTCCATGTCACTCCATGTTGGAAGAAGCTTTTTCCATGTAAGGTTATAGGTTGAAATCAGGTCATTTTTCATGTTTTAACTAAAAAAAGCGTAACAAAAAAGCATATTACTGATTCATCCTAATTTGCTCATTATCAAATTACATGTTAAAAATGGTTGGGTAAAAATTAAAATATTGTCATTTTTTAACAAACCGATAGTTAAACCTTTTGGAATAATTGACTGTATAATTCGTTAAATTAAGAAACTGTAAACCTTAAAAGTCGGGTAATCTTCCCCTAACCGCATAGACTACAAAGTTGATTGTTACAATTTTTATTATTGCGTTATGGCCACCCAACATGATTATTACACCCCAGAGGAACTCATGCAGAGATTCCCTCAACTCAAGATGCTTGGGTGGAACTCTTCAAAAATTGGTATTTTTTTCAGTTCAGGACTACTAATAGGATATCATAGTGGAAAAGAAAAGAAAGCTTTGATTTTGGAATCTAGCTTTATTGAACTCATTGAGTTTACGAATACTATTTCGGTTAAGAAACAAGTGTTTACTTACCCTAAAAATCAGTAACTAAAAAAGAGGTGCGGCAACACCTCTTCATTTTTAATTTACCGGCTCTTTCATGCAAACGAAATAGAGTGCTTAAAACAACTGACCTAAATATAATAAAACTTTTTAATCGTTACACATCTGTGTAATATTCTCATTTTTGAGAATCAATATTTCTTTTTATTATCGGTCAAGTACGGGTCATGTTCATCCCACGGAGTTGCACCATCAAGATCATTATTTTTTGATAAGATCGAAAAGTTGCTATCGTGTAATTTTTCCATGAAAACTTTCGGCTCTAATCCACCGGTTAAAGTCTTAATTTGTTCTTGTATGCTGTGAATTCTAACTACAAATCGTCTCTCTTGGTTTAAACTTTCGTACACTTTTAATTTAGCTTCAAGATGCACAATATTAAAAAAAGTCTGCAATGCAGCTTGTTCTAGATTTAAAGATCCATGCTGATTAATGACACTTGAAAAATATTTAGTGTACTTCATTTTTCAAAACTACAAAATGAGTAAATATAAATCAATAAATGATTAATATACAATCAATTTGTGGCTCATTGAAAGAAAAAAGGCACAAAGACGGGCGTCCATGTACCTTTTGCTATTACCTAACCACTATTCACTAACTATATAACGTCTTTATTAGTTCAAAGTTGCATGCTTGACTACATTTTAAGATTTTTTTTGATTCTAGAATTAAAGAAAAAGACATTAGAACGAGCGTCCTAATGCCTTTTTAATCAACCTAACCTAACCACCTAAATCAGATGCAAGGTATAAAATATTTTTTAAATCACTTTTTGCTTTTAAGTAATTCTTCTAGTAATTGAATTCGCTTTTCTTTCTCTTCTAATAATTTTTCATATACATCCTTTAGGTCTTCTCCTGTGAATGTAAAAGAATTGTTGACTCCTGAAAAAGTGCCCGATTGATTACAATTATTAAAGACATTCGCTTTATCAAAGTTTAGCATGTCATTTACATCAACACCTAGAATTGAAGCAATTTCTTCCACCTTCTCGAAATCTATCTTTGTCTCATTATTTTCAATTTTACTTAATGCAGGTTGGGAAATTCCCAATTTTTTTGCAAGGTAGTCTTGTGAAATATCTTTGAATTCTCGAGCAGCGCGAATTTTATGCCCAACTGCTATTTTTTTTGATCCTATTCCCGCCATGATACAATTCCTTAAATGATCCAAATTCGATAAAAACAAATATACATAATGAAACGCTTATCGAATATTTCAATGCTTTTTTTTGAGTAATAATATTTGCTCATGCAAAATATTTTCCGAAAAATCAAGTTATAAATTATAACCTGAAAAATGTAACAAGAGAATAAAAAAACATTATACTTGTCGTCGTTAGCTTTAATCACTAGCTCTCAACTTCTTAGTTGAGAAAGCTTTAATCACTGAATGAAATTCAGCGAAAACATATTTAAAATAATGGAGGTGCTGTAACACCCCCATCAACGCATTTCGGTGTTTACAGACTAAGATTTGCAAAACTTTTGCAATTGTTGGATTGCCGAAAACGCTATTGTAAAAGTATTGAATTAGAGTAGGCAAAACAAATAACACATTTAATTATGAGCAAAACACTTGAATCTTTACAATCAAAGAAGTTTGATTCAAAAAGCCTGACTGGAATAGCAGGTGGTGAAACTACCTACGGATTATGGCGCGAAACTCGTTATGACGGAATGGGAGGACAAGACGGAGATACTGCTGCGACGACTTACAATCCGCCAAACACTCCGTCAGGAACACAAGGAACTGATTATTTGCCTAAGAGATAATCTGGTTCGATTCAATATCCCCTGCTTTTCTACAAAGCAGGGGATTTCAAAAAACTAAAAAAGTGAAAATGAAAAACGCTCTCTTCCTATTCGGCATTTTAGTCAATGTCTGTTCTTACGGACAATTCAACCACATTCAATACAAAACGGATTGTGATGTAGCATACCGTTCAGCTATTGATGATTTGAACTATTCGAAAAGTTTAAGTGCATTATCGAAAGTGGAGAAAAAGTACGGAAAGCTTTATTGCGAGGAATATATTCTCATGGCTCACTGTTATAAAAAGTTGGGTAAGGAAACCAAAAGTGCCAAAACCCTAAGAAAGGCTTGGTCGAATTATGGATTTGACATGGTTTGTCTCACTCAGATAAAACAGATCGACCTTGGAGAAATAAACAAAGGCTATACCGTTAAACAGCAAAAATTCGTGCAGCAAGGCTATGACAATTTTGCGAAGCTGAACCGAAGCAATACCGATTCTTTGAAGCTTGTTTTAGAAGCTATGCTGGAAAGGGATCAGGTTCCACGCATGAAATTTTATAGCGACTCAGTGATTGATACCATTGCGGTGAATCGTGAAATTGTTTTGGTAGACTCACTTAACTTAATTGAATTCCGGAATATTATTTACAAACTGGGATATCCCGGAGAATGGATCCTGCCAGGTAATGTTTCTCGGGTATTTGTTCTGTTGGTTCATTCGTCCTATAACCAAGCATTTTTTGATGAAATGCAACCGGTGTTTTTAAAAGAGGTGATTGCAGGCCGGATGCCTCCCAGTCATTATGCCTTGTGGTTAGACAGGCACAATTCCGTGGTGGATTTACCGCAGAATTATGGTATGCTTGCTGTCGGGGGGAACTTAAACCTTTCAGAAAAGCAAAAACAGGATATTCAAGCAGCCCGTTTAAAGGTCGGTTTGATTAACAATTGCCCGATCCCCACTCAATTACTGATGTTCAGATGATCCTGGTTTTTACTGAACGTGCTGATTTAAATTCCCGGATTGTTCTTTCTTATCTGAACGATCATAATGAACCATTTGAAGTATTTTTGGAAGACGACGCAATCGAACTGGAATACTGTATTAAACGGAATACATTTGATTACCGAGTTTACAAAAATCACAAGTTCGTATGCACTTCCAATCAAGTAAAATCTGTTTGGTATCGGAGAACAGATATCCAAGTGTATCGTTTCGGAACGGGTGAATTTTCTCAGGAAGCATTGAAAACATATTCTGAGGAACACATTAAGACCAGGTCTGAACAAATCAAAAGATGCTTTCACGCGAAAAAATGTTTGGGGAAATTCGGAGTTGGGAATTACAATAAAATTGAGTTTCTAGAAATATGTACTTCCCTAGATATTGAAATCCCTAGCACGCTTGTTACAAGATCCAAAGAACAGTTGCTTGATTTTTGGAAGAATTGCGGGGAAGAAATTATTACGAAATCACTTGCATTCCCTTTTGAATGTGTCAACTATAATGAATCTGGGGAAATGGATAGTTACCGCATGGGATACACTGTTCCGGTAAGAAAAACCGAATTGGAATCACTGCCTGATTTTTTTGATCTGAGCATTTTCCAGGAGAAGCTTGACAAGCTTTTTGAAATCCGTTCTATTTTTTTGGATGGAAAAATTTATTCAGAAGCAATTTTCTCTCAAAGCCGAGAGGTTGCAGCATTGGATTATCGTTTGGGTTATGATTCGGGAATGAGAATGTGCAATTACACGCTGCCAGAACAGATTGGAAAGCAGGTCGACCAGCTTATGAAAGCATTAGATTTGAATTTCGGATCGCTTGATATTGTGGTTACAAAAGATAAAAGATATGTGTTCCTAGAGGTGAATCCGAACGGTCAGTATGGTGCGGTTTCTCAGACAACAAACTCGAATGTAGATTACGAGGTCGCAAAATTTTTAATGAATTGATAAGCAATGGAAGGAATCAAAACAGCAGATGCAATTTTATCTAAAAATTTTCCTGGCGTGGATCTTGATAAAAAAAGAAAGCAAAGAGAAGAACGGACATCCATTACCATCCAAAAATTAAAAATGGATCGCCTAGAATGTCTGTATGAACCAATGTCGCCCATTTCATTAATGATTGATTATTCTCAAAAGATATGAATGCAGCTAGAAACGGTCAGGTATTGAAGTTATATCCAAATGTGATTCCCGTGAGGGGATATAATAGGTCATTGCTAGTAGATTTGCAAAAAGCAAAATCGCATTTGGTCCCGAATGATCTGATCGATTTTCTGGAGCAGGATATTTCAGCTTTTGAGGAATATGAAAATTTCATCATTGAAAATGAGTTAGGGGTCTTTATTGATCGGGAAATCGGAGTATGTTTAACGCCTCTTCCAACAGATTATTACCCTACATCAGCCATCAATAATGCAATACTTGAACTGAACGAAAATTCTTCTTGGAGTATTCCGTCTGTTCTCAATCAATTGGATGAATTAGGGACGCAGTTCCTAGAAGTACGGTTTTTGGATTTCTATTCGGTTGTGAAGAATTTAAAAACTTTACAGTTTTACAGCAATGAAACCACTATCGAGTCAATTCAAATAATGGTTCCGTTTCATAAAGACTTGAAAGCTTTTTTGGACTCATCTTTGAATGAGCGCTTCTTTCGTTTAAGTACGATCCTTATTTACAATGCCTCAGAAGGTTTCGAACTAGATGTGAATTTTTACAAGTTGGTATTTACCCGGCAGGAAGGTGTTTCACACGAGCATTGCGGAAATATTTCGATGGACCATTTTAGACAGAATACTCAGTCATATGTGCGTGGACAGAATTATAACAGTTGTTTGGCTCATAAGATAAGCGTTGATAGAAAGGGATTCATTGGTAATTGTCCTTCAATGAACGAAACGTTTGGTCATGTAGATGATAAATTATTTGTCGAAGTTCTTCAGGAAAAAGAACTTCAAAAGAAGTGGAAATTGACTAAAGATAAGATCAGCATTTGTTCTGTCTGCGAGTTCCGAACAATTTGTACTGACTGCAGGGCTTTTACCATGGACAATACAGAGAATGGCAAGCCTTCCAAATGTGGTTACAATCCCTTTATCAGTCTTTGGAAGGGTGAAGAAAACTATTTGTCGGAAAAAGATTGTGGAATACGCATTGAAAATGGGAACATTTCCATTCCGGAAGAAAAAATTAATGAAATAAATGCAAGAATATGGGGATGAAATTATACCTATTTTTAATTGGGCTGTTTTCTTATTTTGGTTTGCAAGCACAAGATTTTGCCGAAGTCAAACTGGCTGATTCCCTTTCAATCTCATTTGATGTTGGTAGCTCGACGGTGAAAAATCCGGCAGCGTTTTTAAATAGGCTCAATAAATTAAAACTGACATACGGGAAAATAAAAGTTATTGCTTATACGGATACTGTCGGAACTGCTGCATACAATATGAACCTGGCTTCAAAAAGAATGACTTCGGTTTTAAAGCTCATCGAGTCGTCAAATATAAAAGCATTCGTGACTGACACGCTTAACAAGAACGAAGAACGGAAACAGCTCTCAAACAATGAAGAAAGCTTTCGTAGAGTGGATGTGTTTGTATACAGCGTAAAGTCAGCCATCAAGTACAATGTTCCGATGAACCTGAGAATCAATTTTCATTCGGGGACTAGTAATATCGTGAAGAGTTCCATGGAAAACTTAAGAATCCTTGAAATGCTCATGAAGAGTGATACTGCAATCCGCATTAAACTAAACGGACATGTTTGTTGCGAACCGGATATGAAGCTTTCTGTTGCCCGTGCGGAAAAGGTGAAGAGTTACTTGGTTGATCAGGGCATTCCGGCGGTCAGGGTCAGTTGTAAAGGATATTCCAACGAGGCAAAACTGTTTCCGGAATCAAATGAAGTGAATAAGAGCAGGAACATGCGTGTAGATGTTGTTTTTATTAAATCTGAACGTTAGTGAGACTTTTCCCAGTTTACATGCAGCCAGATTCTATGGATTGTGGTCCGACTTGCCTTCGCATGATCGCAAAGTATTACGACCGCTCCATAAGTCTCGAGAGGTTGCGTAATCTTTCTGAAACGACGCGCCAGGGGAGCAGTCTTCAAACACTCAGCAATGCAGCGGAAAGAATCGGCTTTCGCACACTGGCTGTAAAAATTAACTTGCAGAGCCTCAAGCAAGACGCCCCATTACCTTGTATTTGTTTTTGGAACGAACGCCATTATGTTGTTTTGTACCAGATCAGGGGCGAACGGTTTTATGTTGCTGATCCGGCAAAGGGAAGACGGGTCTATTCCAAAAAAGAATTCTTAACGAACTGGATTGGGACTCATGCAGATGAAAATACCGAAGAAGGAATTTGTTTATTGCTTGAAACTACTCCTTCATTTCAGGAAAAGGAAAGCGAAGAAATGCGCGGAAATGGTTTCTGGTTTTTATTCAAATACTTAAAAAATTACCGGAAATTATTAATTCAGTTAAGTTTTGGATTGCTTGCGGCGAGTCTTCTTCAATTGATCGTCCCGTTTTTAACCCAAAGCGTTGTGGACATCGGGATACAAAATAAGGATTATCATTTCCTTTATTTAATTCTTTTCGGACAGCTGTTTGTTTTCCTTGGAAAAATGAGTGTGGACGTTGTGAGGAGCTGGATTTTGCTGCATTTAAGCGCACGGATTAATATTTCATTGGTATCGGACTTCCTGGTCAAATTAATGAAACTGCCGATTTCATTCTTCGATATTAAAAAGATGGGCGATCTGATGCTCAGGATCGATGATCATACCCGGATAGAATTGCTGCTCACCAATCAGACATTGAGTGTATTGTTTTCATTCTTCAATTTTTTGATCTTTAGTATCGTACTGATAGTTTACAGTCTGCCTATTTTCTTGATTTTTCTTGCGGGAAGCATTCTGTATTTTGTTTGGATCCGGATTTTCCTAAGGAAAAGAAAGGATCTGGACCAGGAACGTTTTTCCCGCGGTGGAGAAGACCGATCGAAAATAGTCGAATTGATTCATGGAATTCAGGAAATCAAATTGCATAATGCAGAACGACAAAAGCGTTGGGATTGGGAACGGATACAGGTGAAATTGTTTAAACTCCGGATAAAAAGTTTGCGTTTGGAACAGTTCCAAAGTAACGGAGCAACATTCATCAATGAATTAAAGAATATTCTTGTAAGCTTTTATACCGCTAAGTTGGTTATAGACGGTGAACTGACACTGGGAATGATGTTATCGATTTCCTACATCATCGGGCAGTTGAACGCACCGATTTCCCAATTTTTGGGATTCATTTATTCGGTTCAGGATGCTAAAATCTCCCTTGAACGCCTGAATGAAATTCACAACAAGGAAGACGAAGAACCGGAAGATTCACATCGACTCCAGGAGCTTCCTGAAAAGAAAGACCTGGTATTGAAAGAAATTAGCTTTCGGTATGCAGGAATTGAAAAGAATGTTTTGGAAGGAATTAACCTAACTATTGAGTCCGGTCGCTTAACTGCAATTGTGGGAGCAAGTGGCAGCGGTAAAACAACTTTGATGAAATTACTTTTGCGTTTCTATCAACCAACTGCCGGAAAGATAAGTATTGATACAACGGATCTGGAAAACTTTACCCAGCATGTTTGGAGGGCAAATTGTGGTTCTGTTATGCAGGATGGTTACATTTTTAATGATACAATAGCGAATAATATAGCTATTGGAGAAGATCGAATTGATAAAGAAAAACTAAGACGATCTGTTCAAATAGCCAATATTCAAGATTTCATTGAAAGCCTGCCATTAAGCTACAATACTAAGATTGGAAGTGAAGGTATGGGTATCAGTGGGGGACAAAAACAACGAATTTTAATTGCACGAGCAGTTTATAAGGATCCAACATTTTTATTTTTTGATGAAGCAACAAGTTCACTGGATTCAAGAAATGAGAAGGTAATTATGCAAAATCTTGATGAATTCTTCCAAGGCAGAACGGCAGTTGTAATAGCACATAGATTAAGTACTGTAAAAAATGCTGACCAGATTATTGTGTTAGACAATGGATCAATAGTCGAAAAAGGAACACATAAGGAACTTATTGCATTGGAAGGTGCTTATTATAATCTTGTTCAAAGTCAACTCGACTTGGAGAAGATAGAAAGAGTAGAAATCAATTCATAGTCATGGAAGAAAAAAGAAACATCGATATTGAATTGAAAAGTGAGCAAATGAATGAAATGCTTTCAACCCCACCCAAATGGATCGTAAGGTCTGGAAATGGAGTGTTTTTAATTGTGTTATTGATAATTACTGGTCTTGCTTGGTTTATTCGTTATCCGGATGAAATTGTAGGTGAAGTATTAGTGACATCTTCCAAACCGCCTATCGAACTTTCAAATCAAAGTTATATTCAACTAAAGACTATAAATGTTGCAGAAAACCAAGAAGTAAATGCTGGAGATTTAATTGCTCAATTTGATATCCAAGCCAAATCAGAAGACATAGAAAAGGCTAAAAATTACTTGGATCAGTTGGAAACATTTAACGGGAAATTTCAAGAAAAAATTCCGGTTTTTAGTCAACAACTTAAGCTCGGAACCTTCCAAGAACAATGGACTACGCTTCTTTCAAAAATAGAAGAATGGAATAGTGAGTATTCGGAGAACATGATTCATCAAGAATTAGCATCCATTAAACGTGAGATTTCCTTTCGCGAGCAATTACAGATCATTTCTAACAAGAAAATTAAATTGTCTGAAGGTGAGTATGAACTGATTCAAGAACAATTGGCAAGTAGTGAGAGATTAGCGGAGCAAAACGCCATTTCAAAGCAATCCCTAACACAAGATAAAAGAACACAATCACAAGCCTTACAATCTGTTCAAAGTCAAAAAGAACAACACGTACAAAACCTTATCACATTAAACACCTTGCGGAAAGAAAGTTTACGTTTGGAACATGATGCAAAATTGAAAAAACTTCAAATGTCCTCGGAAATTCAAATTAGTCTCTCTGCACTTATAAACGGTTTTCAGACTTGGGAAAAGAATACGGTTTGGATTGCTCCTTGTTCGGGTAAAGTCATGTTTAATAAGTTACTTCAAGTCAATCGTTTTTATAAAGTAAATGAGGCTTCCATTGTTATTGTTCCTAAAGGAAGTGGTTATACAGCCATCGCAACTATTGCAAGTACTGGATCAGGAAAAGTAAAAGTTGGTCAAAAGACATTTATTGAACTCACAGACTTCCCAAGAACTGAATTTGGAATGTTAGAAGGAAAAGTGAGTACGATTACTAAAATAGACAAGGAAGGGAAATATGAAGTGAAAATCCAATTGCCAAAACAAATGAAGACAACTTATAACAGGGATATTCCATTCAAAGCGCAATTGAAAGGGAGCGTGAAAATTGTCACCAAAGATAAACGGTTGTTGGCGCGATTTTTTGAACAGTTAACGGATTTGATAAAATGAAGTTGTTCTTGTTCATAGTTTCATGTTTTTTGTTTTCAATGGCATCTGCTCAGGAACCAATTACGTTGCAATTCTGTTTGGATAAGGTAAAGAGCAATTCACTTCAAACGGCAACAGAATCAAGTTCATTAAATAATTCAACGCTAAACAGCCAATACCACTGGTGGAGTCTGCTTCCAAATTTAAGTGCATACGCAGGAGTAAACACCTCATTCGGTCGAAGACTTGATCCATTTACAAACACATTTGCTACGAGTTCAGTAAACTCCCAATCATTTGGTTTGAATTCAAGTGTTATGTTATTCAATGGCTTCAATTATTTTCATAAGCGGAACATACTTACAACTACAATTCAAAGAGATGAAATCAGTTTAAATGTTAGGCAAAATGAGTTGAAAATTCAAGTAATTGAAACCTATATTACTTTGTGCAAGTTATCAACTCAAATCAAATTGGCTGAATCCAGGATTGAAAAATACAAACAGATCCAAGGTGTTCAGCGTTTGTTGATTAAAGAAGGAAGGATTAATTCAATTGACACACTTAAAAGCCATAATTCACTTTTGAGCGAACAAGATTTATTGTTGAACCTAGCTAATGAATCGAAATTGAAAACTATTCAATTGAATTTTCAAATAGGTTTGCCCCTATCTATGAACCATACATTTGATTTGTCCTCTATTTCTTCAATCTCCGATAAACCGCAATTATCAGAGAAATACGCTATTGAATCACTTGAAATTGAATTAGAAATACTGGGAAATCAACTAAAATCTGACCGTTCCGGTATCATACCAACGATTGCTCTAAATGGTCTTGTTGGAACAGGGTTCTCAACTAACAATAAGGACTATTTAATTGCTGGAAATCCAACAAAACGGTATGGAGATCAAATTAATCAAAATCTTTACGAAGGTATAGGATTCTATTTGAGTGTTCCAGTATTTAATCGGGGAGAATGGTTAAAGAAGAAGCAATTGAATTCAATTAAACAGACTGAAATCTCTGATAGAAAACAACTAGCTGAATTATCTTTTGAAAAACAAAAGCTGGAGCAAGAACAGAAATTATTGAATATTAAAGCCAAGCAAAATCAAGCTAGTCAGATGGCTGATAACTTAAAAATGATTTATGATAAAAGCCTGGCATTATATGAAGAAGGTCGCATAACGTATACCGAAATTGAAACTGTTTTTATGGAGTGGCAAATGAAAGTATTAGATCTGGAGACCTTAAAGTTGGATTCCGAATTATTGAAATTGTACCAACCTTAGATTTTATGACACAAACAAATTATTCAGGTTTAATTATTAGACTGATTAGAGACGATATAAGAAACATTAAGCTAGTTAGTGTTCTTTCGAGGTATTACAAGGACGCATCAATTTATCGACTTAATCTGCATGAAGCAGTTTTCGAACTTATGGAACTTAATAATTATGAGAAAATTGATGAGCTTAAAGAATGGTATTTTAATAAGACTGAAAACGCGAAGCAAGTCGGTCTAAACTCATTAGACACAGTAGCCATAGACATATTTGCAGGTCTCAAAATGAAATATCATGGGAAGAATTAGTATTTAAAACCGATGAATCCAAATAAACTTTAACCATCAATTAATAAAAAAAAATTGAAGTTGAGATTTGATTTGCATTAAGCTTAATATCTTTTAATTTTTGCTGATAATGGATCATAATAATACTCACTTATTGTGCCGTCTTTAATTCGTTCTACCATTTCATCAATGATAAACAAAGGAACTAAAAACCATTCCCGCGCCTTTACTAGTTTTCCAAAACGATCCTTAATCTCGATATTCAGTTTTGTTCCATTGAAAAATTTATGAATCAATTTTTCAAGTTTCATACGATTGATGTTAGCGAGTTTATATGAAGCAATGATCTCAACCTCTGCCATAAGGAATGTTGGATCATTTTTAGCGTTGGAGATACGTTTTTTAATATCCCCTCCAGTCACACCTACCTTGTGGACGATAACTCTATTCTCTTCTACAAGCGGGTGGTTTGACTGGCTACGCAACACGTAAATTGTACCGGTTTCCAAATCATCTTCACTACTCTCGCCTGAAAAAAGCGAGCCAGGTATAACTTCGCTTTCTGTAATAAATCGGCTAGCTTCATCTTTGTACATTGCTCTAATCAATGACCTTAACAAAATATTACTCTCTGTGCCGTTATCGTAAATCACTCGTAACCGCGCATCGTCCTCACCATTTGGAGCCTTGAACGTTTCTCCAATTCCGGCTATGTAGGAAATCTGACCACCCACAATTATGAATTGTCCTGTTTTAAACGTAGTTTTAGTGAATCCTGAATCTTTTCGAAAGCGAATCATCGTCCTATTACCAAGGTTTAAATCATATTTAACTTGATCAAATAACGGTTTAAATGTATTGAAGTCTTCACATCTTGTCCTATTAGCTACTTCTTCTGCGGCTTTTTTATCTGCTCGGGATTGAACGTGTTTTAAATTAGTTATCGAGTCATCTGAAGTTTCGTTTACACCAAGCTGAGCTAAAAGCTCGTCGTCATTCAGCTCTTCCATCATATCTGTGGTTGCTACAAAATTGCCTTCTAACAAATGCTGATGATCCAAATCTTTAAGAAGCCGTTTAAACTCAGCAACACCTCGGAGACGATCCAGTCTGATTGCATATAATCTCTCAAAGATATCTTTATCTTCACCATGTTCTGGCAAACGCCCATTTTGTTGAACGAACTTTTGTATTTCCTCGAATCCGGTAATTACACGTTCTTCAAGAGAGGTATGGCTGGCGATCGTTTTAGCTACAACTTCTATACCAAGCGCTGCCAAAAGTTCGTCATCTTCATCTGAAAGCTTCTTTTTTTTATCCATTTCTTTCTTCAGCTTTAATACGAGTAAGATAAGCAATTCCTTCCGCCATTCTTTGTTCCCAAGGATCTGCTGATTTTATTTCAGGCAACCTACCGCGTTCCTTTTTGAAGTTTAAGGCCCGTTTGGCTAATTCTCGCGCTTCTTCTATAGACATTGTTGGTTTTTTTCCTGAAATAACCTCTGCCATCGCCTTTAAACTTTCCTCGGTTATTGCTTTTGACAGGATTGAATATGCTTCACTAAACGGGTTTATGCTATCAATCCAGTCAACATCGAGTTCTCTAACATCCATAGCGAATTTCCGCACGCCGTCAATCAGGGAAGTATTCGCACGAACGATTAATTCCGGATCACTATTTAGGGTTTCCTTCGCTTTCTGTGTTAGAATTAATGCAGCAATAGCGTGTTGTCGTACAGCTTCAATATCTTCATCTTCAAGATCTGGATACCTATCTTTAATTATCTTCCCAAATCGAACTTGCGTTAGCTCTTCTGGAACAACTTCTTTATCGAATAATCCACGTCCAATTGCTTGCTTATCTTGTGCAAATGCAGCAATAACTTCGTTCAAGTCTTCTCTACAAATACGCTGTGCATCTGCACTTTTCGGTACGGAAAGCCCCTTAATTTCTATTTGGAACTGACCAGTTTGTGGATTAAAACCGATATTTTCCTTATTTGGATCATAACCAAATTCGCCATACTCAAACCCTTCGACGGGACCATTTTGTTGATTTTTAGGTGTGAAATTAAATCTTGGTGCGAGTACCTGCTCCATTAACAAACTTGCAGAAATGGCTTTAAGTGTATCATTGACCGCATCAGTAACGGCAGATTCTGAAGCATCGGGTTCTGAAATCAGATTTGTAAATCTCGCATGCGTTTTATTGGGCGCGTCACGAGTGACTCTGCCAATTATTTGGACAATTTCAGTTAAACTAGAGCGATAGCCTACTGTCAAGGCATGCTCACACCAAATCCAATCAAAACCCTCCTTCGCCATTCCCAAGGCAATAATTATATCAACATGTTCACGGTTCTTCTTTACTTCAGGCATTCTTAGTGCCGCTTGGACTTTAGAGCGTTTTGATGAATCATCATCTACTAGGTCAGCAATTTTTATTACTTTCCCTTCACGCGTTTTAACAAGTTGAAAACCGGTTTCGGAATCAGTTCCTTGCCAATCACCGAGTTCTTCTATGATATGTTCAACTTCTTTGATTTTATCGCCTTTGCTTTCACGAGAATTAACATTGGGTATATGAATAATTGTTTTCTCATTCGGGTCAAGAACATTTAATATTTCATCAGTATAGGCTCCACTGTAAAAGTAATAGGCAAGATTTAATGTCTTGAGATATTCGTACCCATTGAGCTGTTCATAATATGTATATGTTACTGGTTCAAACTTCGCTTCATCCTCCGGCATGAGTACAGGATTTGCATCTCCTCGAAAATAGGAACCAGTCATTGCTACAATATGTACTTTGTCTCGCCCAACAAGTTGCTTAAGTTGTGAACCAAGCACATTGTTTTCATCAGCGCTAACGTGATGAAATTCGTCAATGGCAACCAAGCGATCGTCAAACAATTCGATTCCTAAGCGTTCAATTGCAAAACGGAATGTCGAATGTGTACAGACCAGCACTTTGTCAGTGCTTTCAAGGAATGACTTAACCGAGTTAACTTTACTTCCATCCTCCCCAGGTGAGTTGCAAAGATTCCATTTAGGCTCTACGTGCCAATCATAGTTATAGCCGAATTTTGTAAGTGGTTCGTCAGCGAAACTTGCGCCAATGGATTTTTCGGGAACTGCAATTATAGCCTGTTTTATATTTTGATTGTGAAGCTTGTCTAGAGCTATAAACATCAATGCACGACTTTTGCCAGAGGCCGGAGGAGATTTGATTAGCAAGTATTGTTCTCCCCGTTTTTCGTATGCGCGTTCTTGCATTGCCCGCATTCCGAGTTCATTTGGCAAAGTAGAACTTTTGGTGCTTTTATAGTTGACAGTAACAGACGGTATAGCTTTTTTTTCGGTCATCGTTTTTTTTGTTTTGAAACCATTTGAGTGTATAAATCGAAGAGTTTACCAAGTCGTTCGGTATCGTTTTTAAAACGTCTACCAATATAAATACGTTCAAGCACCTCGTCATTTCGATCATGAGCCTGGCGAAGATCTTCAGGCATTATATTGATATCATACAGCTCAGCGATTGTAGCTGGGAAATGTCTTTCACGAGTAATCAAAATTTCCTCCGCACATTTAGTAAGATCTTCCTTATTCTTTTCTGTTAGATAGGGCAATGGAAAAGTATTCCATCCCAAAGTATTAGAATATCTGTAATCTTCTTTAATTTTTCCACATACTGTGGCTGCCCAAATTAGGTGCATACGTGAAGAATAGATGGCAAAGTCACGTAACCTCAGATCATACATAATCATAGCACTGTCACCAACAACTGTCGAATCATCCACAATAATGGAGGGAAGATAAGGTCTCTTTTCCGAACTATGTCTTGGTACAAGTAAACTTACACCTTTTTTATGGCGACGTTCACCAAAAGAATGGGCAATCTTTGCTAACGCATTGGTCTCCGGTCTACTGCTGTCTGACCTGTGTCTAGCAACCAACTCAATTCTTCTGGAAATTTCTGGAATTTGTTTAGCATCGTTTGACTCATTATCATTAATCCAGAGACAGTAACGCAGATTACCTTGAATACTGTCACTTGAACCAAGAAACTTTCTACAATAGCTTTTAGCTTGAGGAAAATCACTCACAAGATTTCGGTATTCATCTGTAGTTAGCAAAAGCCCCCCGCCATCGTTTGGCATAGAGCCATTTGTCATTGGAGCTAAGTCAGAAAGAACATTCCGCGAAGACGAAACAATTGTATTATGATTTGGAACTAAATAAGGACCAATATATCCAGTTGAAAGGACATGACCGTTGCTAAACAATTTTTTAGACATACTTGACCTAGGGCCTATACCGATAATTGAAACAATTACCGCTGCTTTTTTTGAAGCTAAATTGCTCCAAAGAAAGGAAGGCTCCGCAAAACGAATTTCCAAATCATTTTTTAAGAGTGCTGGCCAGAACAAAGCCACCTGCCTACCCTGACAGATACTATTTGTTGTTACAAAAGCAAAAGATCCGCCATTGGAAATTACGAAATGTCTTGCCTTAATAAACCAGCCGGATACATAGTCAGCAGACTTGGTTGACTTTATAGCCCCTTGAAAAGCAATCTCTAAATCCTTTTTTTGTAGTGACGTCTGGTCTTGACTTCCAAGATAAGGAGGATTACCACATATATAGGTTTCGCCTCCTTCGTTCCTGAAATCAATTTCGGCCTGATCTATAGGGGTACTAAACAAGTCATCTCCATACAGTTTGACTCCAGTACCATCTGGAGGACAAACGGTCAACCAATTAATTCTTAAAGCATTTCCTTGGGTAATCCAATTCTCCGCATTTAAAGGTAAAAATTCTGCTAGAGCTAGTTTCTCGCCACGATAAAGCACATCACATTGGTACTCAGCTATTATTAATGCTAACCTTGCTATTTCTGCTGAAAAATCACGTAATTCGATACCTCGAAAGTTGGTTAATGGAATTTCAGAGGGAAGGTTGCTCTCTTCTCTTCGCTTGTTAATCTCAAATTCTATTTCCCGAAGTTGTTTATAAGCAATTACAAGAAAATTTCCTGAACCACAAGCTGGGTCAAATACCCTAATTTTGGATATGCGTTTACGTAAGTTCTGCAGTTTTCTAGGATTTTCCCCTGCATCATCCAATTGCTGTAGAAGATCATCTAAAAATAGTGGATTTAGAACCTTTAAAATATTTGGGACAGATGTATAATGCATTCCTAACTCACCGCGCTCATCATCATCCGCTACAGCTTGAATCATTGAACCGAAAATATCCGGATTAATTTTCTTCCAGTCCAAATTCCCCACATGAAGAAGATAGGATCGAGCTATTTTGGTAAAAACTGGAACATCAGTTGATCCTGAAAACAACTGACCATTTACATATGGAAATTTACATGCCCAATTCTTGACTTTTTTCCTTTTGCGTTCAACCAGCTTAATGTCCATTGCTCTGAAAATCTCGCTAAGAACTTCGTGAAAATTGGACGCATCGCTAGAACTCATTTGTTGAAGTGTTCCTGTAAATAATGAGTCACCAGGGAATATATCTGTGTCTTCAGCAAAAAAACAAAATATCAAACGGGCCAAAAAATGATTCATATCGTGACGTCGTTCAACGGTTGCCCATTCAGGATTATGTCTGAGCAATTCAATGTAAAGCTTGTTCAAGCGACTAGTCGCTTTTATATCAAAAGCATTTTCGCGAATTTGTTTAACCGTGCTGATACCAGCCAAAGAAAGGAAGAACCCAAAGTGGTGATGGAAGTCAGTATAATCGCAAACAACTGTTTCACCACTATTTAGATCTTCAGCTTGAAAGTCATTTCCATCAGTAGCTAAAATATACTTGGCTTTCGCCTTTAATGTAGCAGCGCTTTGTTTCAATGCCACTAGCGTATCCGCTACATTTCCCTTCTTGCATACACATATATGTATGTTGTTCTGTTGTAAAACTCCTCCTTTGACGTCAGATTTATTATTTCCAGTTTTCAGTCGTTTTATAGTAGTTTCCTTATTACCAAAGGCTTCTAAAAATGCGTATGGAAACTCATCACCTGCAAAAGGTTGCTCTGCTAATGATGAAATAGCTTCTTCAATCTCAACTGCATTCATTGATTAGATCTCTTTGATAATTCCTATATTTGACAATGGCAAAACAATGAACAAGGTTAGTGATTTTTTATTATTTAAAATATGGTTTTAGAAGATATTTAGGAACTCGTTATCAACAGAAATAGTGTAACCACCCAAGTCTATTTCAAATAGCTATATACGTTCCTTATTGAATTTTAATGATACAGAATGAATACAAATGCAATTATGAAAAAATTCTCACCGAAATTCTCACCGAAACAAAATTTCATAAAAAGCAAAAACCCTAGAGCATTTGATACACTCTAGGGTTTTCTAAGCTTACAGCCATATAAGCTATTTTCTTCTAACGTTTTTTAGCGGTCTGGACGGGACTCGAACCCGCGACCCCATGCGTGACAGGCATGTATTCTAACCAACTGAACTACCAAACCAATTTTCTTTGCTTTCGCTTCTGACTACAGTCAGATTCAGAAATTGTGTAATGCTTTACGTTAAAAGCGTTGCAAAGATACACTGTATTTTCATTTTAACAAGTGATTCATGAAAAAAAAATCATTTTTATTCTTTCAAATTCCCATTATTGCTAGAAATCAGCAAATTATTGACGAATTCTATGTTCCGTTTTCATGAAGAAATTCTTAAAAAATCAAAAAATATTATTTACCATGGTAATTAATTCAAAAGTTGTTGTATCTTTGTTCTATCAAATCATCCAAAAGGAGAAAACAATATGAAAACAATCTTCCACTCAGAAAACTCAAGAGGCCATGCCAACCACGGTTGGTTGAATGCAAAACATTCTTTTAGCTTCGCTTCTTGGTATAACCCGGAAAGAGTTCACTTCGGTACCTTACGTGTATTGAACGACGATACCGTTTCACCGGGAATGGGATTTGGAACACATCCTCATGACAATATGGAGATCATTACGATTCCATTGGAGGGAGCTATCGCACACAAGGATTCCATAGGGAACAGTGCAACGATCAATGCCGGAGAAATCCAGGTGATGAGTGCAGGAACAGGCGTGCAACACTCGGAATTCAACCCGAATGAAGACAAGGACCTGAAACTGTTCCAAATCTGGTTGTTCCCGAACAAACGCAATGTGGAACCTCGTTACGACCAACAAAAAATCGAAGTGGATGAGCATCCGAATGAATTCGTTCAGATCCTTTCGCCCAATAAAGATGATGCGGGAGTCTGGATCCATCAGGACGCTTGGTTTCACATGGGGAAATTCACGGAGGATAAAACGGTCACTTATGAATTCAAAAATCCATCCAATGGCTTGTATGTGATGCAGGTGGAAGGAAGTTCGGTTATCGACGGTCAGCAATTAAATCGTCGGGACGCATTAGGAATAATGGATACTTCCTCCGTAACTTTGCAGATAACGAAAGACTCTACTCTCCTGCTCATGGAAGTCCCGATGGATGTGAAATTGTAACAAAAGAGAAATGAAGAATGCATTAGCATGGCGATATGCCACACAGAAATACGATCCGACGAAGAAAATAAGTAACGAAGACATGCAGGAAATCCTGGAAGCGATCAATAGCGCTCCAACTTCCTACGGTTTGCAACCCTTCAGATTGATACACGTGAAATCTCCGGATCTACGCGTACAACTAAGAGCTGCTGCTTTCGACCAGTCTCCCGTTACAGATGCATCTGACCTGGTCGTTTTCACGGTAAATCGCAAGGTAGCGGATCAGCACATCGATTCATACATGCAACGCATTGTAGAAGTCCGGGAGTTAGAACGTGAAAGACTGAACCGGTTCCAGGAAAACATCGTTGGCACATTGTCCAGCCTGAGTTCCGAAGAGCTGATTGCCTGGAATACAAAACAGGCATATATCGGGTTGGGATTCGGATTGGTCATGGCGGCAACTTTAGGAATTGACAGCACTCCGATGGAAGGCTTTCAAAAAGAGAAATACGACGAAATTTTAGGTTTAACAGACGATCATTCGGTCCTGGTCCTGACCTTCGGATATCGCTCGGATGAAGATCATACGCAACATCACAAAAAAGTCAGAAAGACTTTGGAGCAATTAGTAACAATTAAATAGATAAGAGGATATTAGGACTTTAGGACACTAAGACTTTAGGATATTAAGACTTCAAGACGGTAAAACCAAATTTGAACCTTTTAAACCTTTTAAACCTTTTGAACCTTTTTCAAACAATTAAAAACAAACAATTTAAATTCAATCAAAATGAGTACGACAAAATGGACAATTGACCCTGCACACAGCGAAGTAGGATTTAGCGTAAAACACATGATGTTTACAAAAGTAACCGGAACATTTGACAAAGTTGATGCAACGGTAGAAGCAGAAGACGGATTCAAAAACGTAGTGATCGATGCAAAGATCGATACGGATTCCGTTAACACACGCAACGAACAACGCGACGGACATTTGAAAAGCGGAGATTTCTTCGATGTGGAAAATCACCCGCAAATCACCTTTAAAGCAGAACTTCCTGAATTGAAATCTGGTAAGATCGAAGGTGAGTTTCAACTTCACGGTGTAACGAAACGCATTCCTTTGGAAATCGAATTTCACGGAGAAGGCAAAGATCCATGGGGAAATGAAAAAGCAGCTTTCAGTTTCGAATCCTCTATTAATCGCAAGGATTTCGGTTTGACCTGGAATTCAGCACTGGAAACAGGTGGCGTTTTGGTTGGAGAAGACGTAAAATTACGTGGTGAAATCCAGCTAGTTAAGCAATAAGTTTAGTAAAACAGTTTAGTAAGGACAGGTTAAAAAGCCTGTCCTTTTTTTGTTCTTTTAAACCCGTAGTTTACACATCAAACTAAACAGTTCATTCATTGTTCAGAATGAAATCATAATTCATTAGTAATATTAATTCACAAATAATTAATACTACTACATGAAGAATCTACTACTATTTAGCTTCCTCCTATTTCCCCTAATTCCGTGTTTTGCACAACCTGCCAATGACAATCCATGTTCGGCAACACCCTTAACAGTTGGAACATCCTGTTCATTCGCTACGTATACCAACGCGGCGGCAACTGCTTCTCCGGGAGTGCCCGCACCGGGCTGTGCAAGTTACAGTGGCGGAGATGTTTGGTTTTCAGCCGTTGTTCCGGCGAATGGAATCTTAACCGTTGACATGAATACCGGGGTGATATTGGATTCCGGTTTGGCATTCTACTCGGGAACCTGTGGCTCATTAACTTTGATCGAATGTGATGATGACGATTCCGGAAACGGAAACATGTCCATGATCAACGGGACCGGATTAACTCCCGGCTCAACGGTATTCATTCGCGTTTGGGAATATGGAGGAGACAACAACGGAACATTTTCCATCTGTGCCAGTTCACCGGTTCCGATGACAAATGATGATCCATGTACAGCTATCTCACTTCCGGTGAACGCTTCCTGTTCCTACATCGGTGCAACAAGCGTTGGCGCAACAAATACTGCGGGGGTAACAGCTCCCGGTTGTGCATCTTACTCCGGTGAAGATGTTTGGTTTACGGCAGTTGTGCCTGCAACCGGATCAATCATGGTGAATACCAATTCCGGTACCATGACTGACAGTGGAATGGCATTCTATACGGGAACTTGTGGTTCCTTGACTTTATTGGAATGTGATGATGATGATTCCCCTAATGGAGCGATGTCCATGATCTCAAGAGGCGGACTCACACCGGGAAGCACCGTTTACATTCGCATGTGGGATTATGGCGGTGGATCCGGAACATTTTCAATCTGTGCGGTTGCAGGTGCAGTCTCCAATTCATGTGGAAGCGCTGCAACCAATGACAATTGTCCCTCTCCGGCTATTTTAACTCAGGGCCCAGGAACATTCAGTGCATCAACAGACGTTACTTTTACAGCAGATCAACCAGGCAATGTGACTTCCGTATTTTGCGGATCCATTGAAAACAATTCCTGGTATCAGTTTGTAGCTTCAAGCACCACGCACACCTTCCCTATTGCATCAGTAACAGGTTGTGTGAATAACTATGGTATCCAGGCACAAGTTTACAACGTAACTTATGATGCTTCAGGATGCTGTACCGGGTTTACATCCATGTCCAATTGCTTTAATCCGGGAACAGCTTCAACAGGAACGGTTACTGCATCAGGCCTGACAATTGGAAACACTTATATTTTAATGATCGATGGAAACGCAGGAGATGGTTGTGAATTCACAATTTCGGGTTGGACAGCAACCGGAATATTACCTGTCGAACTTTCTGAATTCAATGGTAATTCGACAGACATTGGAAATGTACTTTCATGGAAGACGGAAAGTGAATACAAAAATGACTATTTTGAGGTGATGTATTCGCGTGATGCAGATCACTTTGAACAGATTGGTACCATTCAGGGAGTCGGAACAAGTTCGGAGGCTCAGGAATATCAATTCATTCACCAGGGGGTCCCTGCAGGAACAAGTTTCTATAAACTGCAGCAAGTTGATCTAAATGGAGAAAGAACTGAATCCAAGATAATTTCAATCAATTCAAAAGATGACTCGGACGGACTGTTTAGTGTATATCCTAATCCAATGAAAGAGCAATTGGTAATTCAGCTTCAAAGTTCACGAAAAGAAACCATGGTCATTGATCTTATGGATCAAAAAGGAGTTTCGATATTAAAAGAACAGGTTGATGTCAACAAAGGGGTTACAAATCTTTTCAGAGACATTTCTTCACTAAGTTCCGGAGTCTATACTTTGATTATTACAAGTACTACTTCTTCTCAAAAACAACGTATCATTAAAATTGACTAAACATGAAAAAAACAATCTTTTTATTTGCGATCTGTTTTTTCTCAACCGGTGTTTTCTCTCAGACATCCGTATTTGAATTAAATCAAGAGAAAGCGCGTTATAACCAATCGAAAAGCATTTCACAAATCGTTTCGGATACCTTTCATTCCAAAATTCCGATCACCGATTCGGATTTCACACAAATCGCCGCTACAATGGAACAAAAAGACGGTTATGTTTCCTGTACATTGAATGCACAAAACAACCTGGTAGTGGAATATGAAAACTGGATAGAACTCAAAGACATTCAAGACCTTATCGGGCAATTTGTTCCGGTTGAACCAGTAATAAGAACAGGACATGTCATGAAATAATCAATACCATTTGGATAATATCCAAGCTTGAATTAAGAAAACTCCGTTTGTCAACTGACAAACGGAGTTTTTTTGTCCTACCGGGAATGCTGAGTTTAACGGCAGTCCAAATTGAAAGTCGAAATATTACCAAAGTTCACAGTAATTACTCATCCCCGACAGACAGCTTCTGATAAAGTAGCATAAAAAATCCCGATTCACAGAAGATAGCACTTGTCAAAACAGTTCGTTAAAGAAGCTGAAATCATTATCCATAAAGAAATCCCTCATCTTATCCTTTGACTTCCTTAAATCCCTTAAAAAGCGGATTAGTGCTGACCGAATCCCATCAATAAAAAAAGCGGTCACTCTTTCGAATGACCGCTTTCACTTCTTAGAAGAAGATCAGACGCTTAGTTCTTAACAATTCTTTCCAGAGAAGTGCCGAATTCGGTTTTAATTCTCAATGTATAAACACCTCTTTCATAAGTACTCAGATCAACTTGATCACCTGACTTAATTTGAGTCGCTTGAATTAATTTCCCTTGAACATCCATTACTTCAACAGTTGCTGAAGAAGCATCCATTGTTACAATAACATAATCGTGAGTCGGATTCGGATGAACCGAAATCGTTGAGATCACACTCTCTTTGATTCCAACATTCGCAATCGTCACACAATTCGTAGTATCCGAACATGTTCCGTTTGATACGATTGCAGCATACGTTCCGTTTGCAGTCGCAACAAACGTTTGCGCTGTTGCTCCGGCAATCGGTGAATTTGTCGTACAGTTGATCCATTGGTAAGTTGTACCGGCAGATGCAGTAGCTGTAGCATTTCCGTTATCCGTCGCAGTTGCAACAAACGGTGCGATTGTCAGGTTCAATGTAACCACTGAATCACAACCTGCAGCATTTGTAATCGTATCATTATACATACCCGAAGCAGTATAAGTTATTCCAGTTTGTGCCCATGTATAAGGATTACAAGTGGAAACAGTTACCGTTGCCACTGTCGGTTGACTGATTGTCAAGTTCAATGTGATAATCGAATCACAACCTACCGCATTTGGAATTGTATCCGTATAAGCACCGGAAGCTGTATATGTCAACCCATTTTGTGCCCAAGTATACGAAGTACACGCAATTGCAGAAACACTTGACGTAGTCGGTTGAAGGATTGTCAGGTTCAAAGTGATCACTGAATCACAACCGGCAGCATTTGGAATCGTATCCGTGTACATCCCTGAGGTTGTATAGGTCATTCCATTTTGAGCCCATGTAAATGAAGCACATCCCGATTCGATAACAGTTGCTGAAGTTGGCTGATTGATAGTCAAACTCAAGGTAACCACAGAATCACAACCAAACATGTTTGGAATCGTATCATTGTAAGCACCTGATGTATTGTATGTCATTCCATTTTGTGCCCACGTATATGAACTACAAGCTGTAACAGGAACCAAAGACGCAGATGGCCCACCAATTGTCAGGTTCAAAGTCACAACAGAGTCACAACCTGCAGCATTCGGAATCGTAGCCGTATGTGTTCCGGAAGTTGTATAAGTTGTTCCGTTGATAGGCCATGTATACGTTTGACATGCCACTTGGTTTACTGTAGCTGTTGTCAGATGATTGATTGTTAGGTTCAATGTGATCACTGAATCACAACCAACAGCGTTCGCAACAGTATCATGGTAAGCACCGGAAGTAACATAAGTCATTCCGTTTTGAGCCCATGTATACGTGTCACAAGCCGCAACGCTTACAGATGAAGCTGAAGGACTGTTGATCGTCAAATTCAATGTAATCACTGAGTCACAACCTGCAGCATTCGGAATCGTAGCAGTGTGCACTCCTGAAGTTGTATATGTTGCTCCATTTTGAGCCCATGTATACGTTCCGCAAGCTGTTGCTAAAACAGTTGAACTTGAAGGTTGATTAACCGTAATAGTTGCTGTACTTTGAGCTGTACAACCATTTGGCGCGGTATATGTCGCTACATAAGTTGTCGTTGCAGAAGGTTTTGCATAAACTGTTCCTGTAGTTGCACCAGTATATGCTACTGTACCACCTGCATTTGTATATAATGAACTCATCGGAGCCCAAGTTGGCTGAAGGTTAGTATAAACAAAACGCATGTTCGGTCTCAGGTTACTTGCTCCTGAAGTTCCCCAGGTTGATAAGGCATCGTATCCTGCAATTCCACCCGCTACATTATCTGTTGAACCGTAGAATACCGTATTTGTAGCAGTTGTTGTAGTATTGGTACGTGTACCTGAACCATTTCCACCATTCCCTGCGTTATGAACAGTTTCCACAACGATATTCGAAGTTCCATCCCATGTATATGGAGTAACCAACGTAAATGTTACCAATCCTGCAGCAGAAGGAGTAAAAGTTGTAGGTCCGTAAACGGTAGTCGTTCCTCCTACAAATCCTGTCAATGCAGTCAATGCAGTATTCCCCATACGGATTGTAAAGTTCGTACAAGCATTTGCTGCAAATGTATTCAGGTCAAAAGCAACTGAATTGATTTTACTTCCCGCAACCATTCCTTGTGCGGTCAATTCAGCAGCTGTGAACAAGATCTGGTGTTTTGTACCACCATAGTATGCACTTAACGGATTCGGGAAAGAAGTTGTTCCTGGTGCCGTTGTTCCATTACCAAGTACAGCAGTTCCTCCAGCAGATCCTCCAACAGTTAATTGTTGAACAACTCCGTTACAAACAACAGCTGTAGCCGGTGTTATCGGAGAACTTAATGGCGCCGGATTGACAATAATTGAAGTTGTCGCAGTTGTAATACAACCGTTATTAGCCCCACCACTTGCATCTGTTGCTGTAACTGTATAAGAAGTGGTCACAGTTGGAGAAGCAGTAACTGTTGCCCCGGTTCCCAAACCTCCTGTCCACGTATAAGTATAATTCGGATCGTTCGGACTTGTTACTGTCAATGAAGTTGAACTTCCATTACAGATAGTAGTCGTTCCAGCAATTGAAATCGCCGGAGGAGTTGTTACAGTTACCGTAACTGCGGTTCTTGCACTTGAACAAGTCCCATTGTTTTCTGTAACATAGAAAGTTGTCGTTGCAGAAACCGGATATCCTGAAAGTGAACTTCCCGTTTGACCTGCAATTGCAGTACCTCCTGTCGGAACCAAATACCATGAAAAAGTATTTCCGGGTGTTCCTGTTCCGGTAACAGAAGCTGTTGGTGTCATAATCCCACACTGTGTACTGTTATTTGCAACCGGAGCAGCTGTCGCACTGTTAATGGTCACTAACGGAGTCGTGGCAGTTGCCACACATCCTGACATAGTATTTGTAGCTGTTACCGTGAATGCCTGTGTTGTAGCGGATCCACTTGTATTTGTAACAGACGTTGTTGCAGTTGGAGTATTCAAACCTGTCCCGGGAGACCATGACCACGTGTAGGAATTGTTGTGATTCATTCCGAAAGTCATTTTTGGTCTCGAAGATCTTGTTGATGAAGCGGTTGTTGCTGCCAAAACCGTCGCCGGTGTTTGACTGTCAACACGATAATATGCTGTTGAAACATACGCCGTATTATCATAACTAACTTCAGAAGAGGATCCTCCGGTATTATTATTACTCCAGGAAGTTTGAACGATCAGGTTACTGGTTCCGTCCCAAACGAAAGGAGCAGATAAAGTATATGTATTTAAACTTGATGGAGTCAATGTCAACAAAGCTGTTGAATAAACCTGAGTCAAGGAAGAAGTCGGAATCAATCCGGCAGATAAATCCGCGCTGGCAGTCGTTCCCATATGGATAGTAAACCCTGCATACGTTGTTCCAACAGTTCCTATGTTCAATGCCACAGAAGTAATGTTACCGGCAGTTAAACCTGCAGCGGTTAGCTCCGAAGCGCGAATCACAAACTGTTCTTTAACTCCTCCATAATTGTGGTAGAACGGGCTGTAATAATCCGTAGACCCCGTAAGCGCTCCTGCTCCTACTACAAACGGTCCGTCATTTGCGGAAATTGCATTTGCGGATAAGGTAATGTTATCACCACTACAAACCGTAGCCGGAGTGGCTGTTGCAGCGCTTAACGCCGGAAGGTCATTTACAAGCACCGTTGCAGTTGCAGATGCAGCACATCCGCCATCCGTAGCAGTTACTGTATATGTATAAGTTCCAGCTGCTGTCGGAGTAACTGATATCGAAGCTCCAGCCATTGGTGTTTCAGCACCACTTCCTGCAGTACTCACTGTCGAGTACGTATAATTTTGGAATGGTGTCGGATTCAGGTTTGAAGCTGTCAAAGTAACTGATCCGCCGATACAAATTGCAGCAGCAGATGAAGTCAATGAAACCTGATCCGGTGTAGAAACACTTACAGTAACCGGTGTTCGTGCACTTTCACAACCTGTTGTCGTATTCAGTTCACTGACATAAAAAGTAGTTGTTACTCCAACGGTAGAAGTATATGTTGTTGAAGTACTTGACTGCAATGCAGATCCACCTGATGATGCAGCATACCAGTTAAATGTCGGTGTTGGTAATCCACTGGTGGAAGTAACACTTGCAGTTGGAACCTGCACACCACATTGTGCACTGTTGACAGCTGTTGGCGCTGATGGAAGCGGATTTACAGTAATGGTTGTAGTTGGAGCCGGTGTAACCGAACAACCGGCAGCAGTAATAGTTGCTGTGTAGGTTGTTGTCGCAGCCGGAGTAACTGATATTGGATTCGTTGTTCCAACAGTTGTTGCACCATCAGACCAGGAAATGGACTGAATTGGTGGTACTATACCACCTGTAAGTGTTACATTCAATCTATTCGTACTCAAGGTTCCGGTTGCGCTCCCACTTGTCGACCAGGCAACCATATTTCCTGCAGTTGCAGTATAATATGTCTGAGCATTATTCGTTGCATTTGCACCGTCATGACTCACTTCAACAACAATATTGGACGTTCCGTCCCAGATGTAAGGAGTTGAGAAGTTGATAACGTTCACCCCTACAGCATGTGTATAAGTTGCAGCAGGGAAAACCGTTGTATAACCTGTAGTAGATACAAAATCCGTAAATGCTGTCAATGCTGTCGTTCCAATCTTGACAACAAAGTTTGGATTCGTTGCTGCATCCCCTAATGTTGAAATATTGAACGACATGGAAGTAATAGGTCCTGCAGTCAACCCTCCAGCTGTTAATTCCGCAGCAGTATAAATAGTCTGCATGCGGTATGAAGGCCATCTGTTACAAAATGCGGTTGGTTGTACAGTTGCTCCCGTTAAAGTGGTAGCTGTTCCAATTGTAGCCGCTCCGTTTTTCGCTAATACTGCAGTTAAAACAGGAGTTGAACCAGCACAAATTGTACTTGAAGAAGCATTCACACTCGCCGTAACCCCTGTTAAAGGTTCGTCCGAATAAGCTGTCCCCGCATATGAAGAATTCAAACCTAATGAATTCTGTGCGGCTACTCCCCATGCAATAACTGCATTAGCAGGAGTTGGCACCGGAATAGTTCCTGTCCACGTATTACCGGAAACATTTGTCATAACAATATTTGTCTGAACAACACCATTTACTGTATACCCAATCGTTGCACCAGTAATTGTTCCGGAAACAGTTGTAATGTCCACAGAAATAATTCGGGCAGTCGCGGTACATTGTGCAGAAACCGGAGGAGTTACAGAATTCAAGGTAATTACCGGTGCAGGAGTAGTACCTGCAAATTCGTAAGCTCCAATATCCGGAGTACCTGACCTTACAGCTCCGGTATAATCCGTTGTAATTCCCGGAACACTTGCCGCCCCACTTTCAATCTGAGAAGTAATTCCCGCAACAGGACGAAGGAAATCTGAACTTGATCCTGTTAAACTGATAAAGAAGTTACCTGCTGTTCCGTAACCAGATCCTGTAAATGCCGCTTCCCCGCTAAATGAATTCACATCTCTTGGAGTAACCACACCCTGATAAGCTAAAATGGTTTGATAGGATGTAGTTGCATCATACATAATTAAGCGAGTCGCCGAAGGTATACCTGCATATAACAAGTTACGGTTCGAAGAAGAAGCATAATTATTCAACGCAACACCTGAACGACGAAATGCGACTGCAATACCTGTACCAACCGGAGTGGTTTCATTGACAATAATATTGTTGCGCATATCTAACGCAGCGGTTGTTGCAGTAGCACTTACCTGATGATAAATTCCGGATGTACCGAAATTAGTTCCGGAAGATGTCCCGTTTAAATAAACGGAGTTGTAATAAACCCCGTATGTTGCAGAAGTAGAAGATGAATTCACACTAATCCCTCTGACAACATCCGTTCCGCTGGCCGTTGTTGCGGTAAGTCCGCTGATAATATTATTGAACACATTTACGGTAGTTCCTCCTGTGATGCTAATTCCGTAAACGGTACCACCTGCATTGGAAGAAGAAAGTCCATAAATTTTGTTTGCACTGACATTTGTCAAAGTTGCACCTGAAACGGAGATGGCGTTTACAAGACTTGCTCCGGTTGAAGAAAGTGTATTAATGTCGTTGTGATCAACCGAAATGGAAGTTGCCGTGTTTGCAATTGAAATCCCGGTAACCGTTGATCCTGTTCCTGTTGAGGACAAAGATGAAATGGTATTGTTTTGAATCGATGTAGCAACCGTACCTGCAAAAGTATTGGATAAGTTGATCGCAGTGATCGAGCTTTGACCGGAAATATTGCTAAATGTATTGTTTGCTACTGTTGAAGTCGCCCCACCCCAATAAGAAGTTGAAAAACCAATTATTGCACTAGTTCCTCCTGTAACATTGGAAAATGTATTGCCTGTTATAGTTTTCGAACAGGCACTTGACGAACCATCTGTGTTATTAATAAAAGTCAGAGAGGTTGCACCGGTAACGCTGATATTCGAAAAGTTATTATTACTTAATGTATAAAAAGCACTGTTCGGGGAAGAGGCTCCCGTTGTGAAACCAATTATAGATCCCCCGGCTCCGCTCTTTGTAAACTGAGTAACAATCGAGTTATTGGAAGCCGTTGAAGACCCACCACCCGGAATTGTAAACGAATGAGATACAAATGTCACACTCCCTGTTGTAGCTGCAGTCAGGTTATTGAAACTATTGTTATTAATCGTTGTTGTAAAATTCGTACTCGCTGTTGAAATGAATGTCAAATTACCCGTCGGGGCAGCTACGCTATGTCCGAACCCATTGAATTGGTTATTGGATATATCCAGAGTAGAAGTAGCCGAAGCAGATCCTGAAGGAGAAGTAATCCCCACAACATTTCCTCCTACAGCAGCCGATAATAAATTAAATGTATTATTCGAAATGACCTGGGAAAAGGTTCCCGTTGGAGTATTGGAAAATGCCTGAAGCTGAATTCCATTCAAAGTACCGGCAGTCACCGTACCATTACTGGTCAATGTATTAAAAGAACAGTTTGTATTTTTTACGTTACGAAATAAAATCCCATTCACAGTTCCTGAAACAGCATTGAATCCGGAAAATGTTCCGTTTAATCCGAATGTAATCGTGTTTCCATCTCCGGACAGACCACCGATTACCAAACCTGACGCATGATCAGCAGCTGCCGTAGGTCCAAGAACAACAATCCCCATATTGACAGAAGAGATCGTATTTCGTTTAATCGTCAAATTGTTATTATTACCTGTCGTTGCAGTTGCTCCGGAGTTCATTGTCGTCGCATTGTGAGTAGAATTCGCATAAATTCCCATCGCGTTTTGATAGGTAGCTCCCAATGCAATCGTGTTGTCTGTTATTGAAACATTCTGACAGCCATCTGTGGTAGTTGTATAAAACAACGCGATACCGAACTCCGTCATATTGTTCGTAGCAGCAGCAGTAGTTGTATTCGCTGCATTCTCTCTCAAATCCAAACCGGAGATTGTAACGTAATCCGAACCGATCAATTTGATGATCCCATCATTCAAAGCACCGGCAGTTAATGTACCGGACGCAGTGATAATCGGTTTAGGGGCCCCGCCCGTTCCCTGCATAATAATTGGATTTGCTGCCGTTCCTGTAGCAGTAATCGTAAACCCTCCTGCCGGTGCCGTTTCGGTATACCCGGAAGGAACATTTAAAGTAACACCTCCGGAACCAATTCCGTTCGTGTTAATGTCGGTTATGAAATCTGCAATGGTAGCATAGTCAGTAGGGATTGTTTTTATTCCCGAGACTTGTCCGAACAAACTTCCCGAACCAAGAATCAAGAGTGCAAAGCACATAATGAACCTTGAAAAATTCATGGTACTGTTTTTCAACATAATCTATAATTTAAGTAACAGCACAAAAGTGATACTATCCTAGCTACAAAAAAAATTGACATGCCAATTGACGTACCAATAATTGATTTGATAAACCGATTTAGTAAATTTTGCGAAACTTAAAAAAATAGTTAAAACCCAAAGGAAGCAGGGTGAATTGGATTAAAATAAGGGTAAAAAAGAAAATGTCAGCTTGTTAATTATTTAACGTAATAATTATCAAAAATTAATAGAAGCACTGCAATAAGTGGTTTTAAAAAGCTTACACCTGTTATCTTCCAGTGATCTATGTTAAATTTTATTACAAATATTTTAAAAAACGATTTCTTAACATTTCTGTTAAGTTTGAATGAAGTCTGGAATTTTCAACGAATCTAGATAAACCGAACAATTCTGACTGCTCCTTTTGAATCCCGGAATCGGAACAACTGTACTTGGTTTGTTCTTGGAACCGACAAGGGAATTTGCCCGATTTCCCGCTTCCCAAAAAGCATTTTTCCGTCAACACTCAATACTTCCAATGAAAAACCCGATTCCTCGCTCGTAATTTCAATCACTTCTTCTTGAGTGACTATTTGGATTTGTTCCAGGTTCAAATCAGTCAGACCCAATGAACTGACATTCACTTGGACGGAAACAGTATCTGAATTACAAGGAGAACTTGCAATCAGCTGAACGGTATAATTTCCATTTGATCCATACGAATGCTGGGCATCAGTTGTTATTGCTGTTTGTCCGTCTCCGAAATTCCAGCTATAACTTACTGCCCTCGAACTCTCATTTGCCAACTGAATGGTTTCTCCATTTTGAATGATTGAAAAATTGGCTTGAGTGGGTTCATCAACCGGATGTAAATGAAAATGATCCAGGGAATCCAAAATGACCAATGCAGCAGCAGTTTGCAAGATTCCGGCAGTTGTCGCATTCAACCCTCCATAAAAGTTCGAGCCAGAAGGCGATTGCTGAAAAAGAGAGGTGTAAAATGTGCAGGCAGCCAAATAAGTCCCTTCCACCGATGGATGGGATTCATCGGCGTTGTACAGATTGATGGTCGGATGATTTGCACGGACATACGACCAAACTCTTCCGACCGGAGAAACCATGGACCTGTCGCTCGAATCCGCCATACGTATATAGGCATTGTACAAGCGGGTATTCATTTTTTCAAAGGTGTTTATCTCCGACCATTGAGGATCTCCGTTCTGTCTTCCCCACGTCATGTAGTACATCACATTACCACAAACATTGTTCGCCCAAATGCTATCGGATAATTGAAGGGCATAAGGCAATGTTTGCGAATCTACTTGAGAGTCGGGGAAACTAGGTTCCTGGCTTTGCCCCTGAATAACAACCACATCCCACAGTTTTGCATGGATCTTGGAGAAAGTTAGGGGGTCATTCACCTGGTTTTGAAAAGTGAAACCGCCATTTGTTTTGGAATCGATGGTGATTTCTTTACCCAGACTGGTCGCGAGTGAACCCAAGGTTCCCGGTAAATCATTTACATACGTATAGCTGTTTCCAATAAACAGGACAGAAATGGAATCTTGCGCCAAAAGAGACGAAACTGTTATCGGAAGAAGGAAAAGCAGGAGGAGAAATTTTTTCATAGTTTATCGTCTTTGATTCATAAACCCCAAAACAGTTTTGGAGTTGCTCTTTATTTTACCTTAATTTGAAGGAAGTATTGTAATCCTAATTGAATGAAAAAGGCTTTTCTTATTTTGATCACCTTCATTGGCTTTTATAATTCAATTCTATCTCAGACTTATCTGGGTTTTGAATACAACCCGAACATTCCTGTGAAAGTCGGAAGTACAACACTTAAGAATCCTTGGGCAGGAGGAATCAATTACGGACAATTTTCGAGTATCGACTATAATTTCGACGGATTGGAAGATTTGGTCATCTTCGACCGAAGCGGAGATGAATTCGTTCTCATGAAACACGTTATCAATGCTTCTGTTCATGGATACGAATATGTTTACAAAGGATTTCTTTACTTCCCCTCCGACTGTAAATACCGCTCTGCTTTTGTAGATTATGACTCGGATGGAAAGAAAGATCTGTTTACCTATGGAATCGGAGGTATCAAGGTTTATAGAAATATCGGGAATGCTTCTTTGGGGTTGCAGTGGCAATTGATCACAGATATCCTTCAAACCGATTACGTCGGAGATATTTCGAACTTATATGTTAGCGCAAGTGATATTCCTGCATACAGCGATATAGACTTCGACGGTGATATGGATATCCTGACCTTTCAGATTGGTGGACAAAATGTCGAATACCACCAGAATCAAAGTATGGAACTCTATGGAATTCCCGATTCATTGACCTTTGTTTTGAAAAATCAATGTTGGGGGAAATTCAGTGAGGATGCCAGCAACAACGACCTGTTTTTGAACCAGACGGCTTATCCGTGCGAAAATGGGGACATTGCAAATCCATTAAGACCTGCAAACGCCGGAAATGAAGGTGTCGCGAAACACTCCGGTTCCACCCTATTGGCAATGGATGTGAACAACAATGGAGTCATTGATTTGATTCTGGGAGATGTCGCTTATCCGAATATTACACTTTTGGTCAATGGTGGAACAGCTCCAAATACCAATTCACCCATGATCAGCCAGGACCATGATTATCCATCTGTAGCTCATCCGGCATACATGCAGTTGTTTCCGGCAATATATTGGGAAGATGTGGATTTCGACGGAAAAAAGGATCTGATTGTAGCACCCAATGCACGAACTGTCTCGGAAAATCAAAACAGCGTTCAATTTTTTAAAAACACGGGAACCAATGCCCTTCCAAGTTTCGTTTACCAGGAAAACAACTTCCTGCAAAAGGATATGATCGACCATGGTTTGGGAAGTATCCCGGTTCTTATCGATGAAAATGGAGATGGATTGAAAGATCTCCTGGTCGCTAATTTTATTCGTTACAAACCTACCTTGAACCTGGAATCTGTTTTTCAGTTATACCACAATACGGGAACAGCTTCGAATCCGGAATTCACGTTGATGAATAATGATTATTTGGGCTTATCTTCACTCGGATTAGGTTTGCGCGCAACTCCCACTTTCGGAGACCTGGATGGCGACGGTGACCAGGATTTGATCATTGGAAAAGAAAATGGTAGCTTGGTTCGTTTCATCAACACAGCCGGAGCCGGAAACCCTTTAAGTTTTGGAACACCCGTTCCTCTGAATGACAATACCGCGACCCCGATTCAAGTCGTATCCTATGCGTTCCCTCAATTGTTCGACTTGAACAAAGACGGCTTACTGGACCTGATTGTCGGAAAAAAGACAGGCGAAATATCCTATTACCAAAATACAGGAACAAACTCCAATGCCATTTTCACACTAATCACTCAAAACGTAGGGCAAGTTGATATTTCACCAAATCCGGATGGATACGCTGCACCCCATTTCTTCCGGGTGAATGACACGACACACCTCTTCGTCGGGGCATACAACGGTAAACTCAATTACTACCGAAACATTGACGGACATTTAACGGATGGAGACACCTTCAGTTTATACTCAAATAGTTTCATCGATTTGGAAGTAGGGCTCTACAGTACTGTTTTCGTTGAGGACATCAATGGAAACGGTTTCCTGAATCTATTCGTCGGACAAGACCTTGGAGGTTTGTTCCTGTTTGAAGCAAATCCTTTAAGCTCAGCATTTCTTGAAGAATTTAAAGTCGAATCCAGCCTGATTCTTTCTCCAAATCCGGGGAATCAATTGATCCGCATCCTTTCGAAAGAAGGTATTACAGCTGACCTGAAACTTTATGGAGTTTATAATGTAATGGGACAAAAGCAGGAACTGGAACTATCCGGAATGACTATTGACGTCAGCAACTTAAGTAATGGTTCTTATTATTTTGTTTTGGAAAGCAATGGAAAGATCGAGCATTTGAATTTTATTAAAAATTAAGCTGGATTCATTATGATTTTGTTGCAATAAAAAAATAACAACCCTTTAAAAATCAGTTAGTTAATTATGAATCTGTTCGCTTTTTTGCGAACAAGCGAATTTGAGAATTTGAGAATTTGAGAATTTTTAAAGATGAAACTAAAGTTTCAAATAGGTTTCGTAGTGTATTTTCCGGGACCACTTTATGGGTTCGATTTCCGATTCAAAAATCCCAAACAAAGTAGATCCCGAACCAGTCATGGAAGCATAAATTGCTCCGTGTTCATACAACTCAGTCTTGATACTCTCCAATTCCGGGTATTTTGCAAAAACAGGTTGTTCGAAGTCATTAACCAGGTGATCTTTCCAGGATCGCATCGGTTTTTCAAGAATCTCTTTCAAAGGAATCCTGTTATTATCCGGAGTTATGCCCTCATATGCTTCTTTTGTTGAAACATGGATCCCCAGGTTCACCAAAACAACATATCTATTTTTCAAATCGAGATTCAAAGGAGTCAGGCTCTCTCCCTTTCCGGTTGCAAACTGCAATCCGCCAGTGATGAAAAAAGCACAATCAGAACCGATCTTAGAAGCCATTTCAATCAATTGGTCGTTTCCAATTTCAGGAGCATAATTATCTCTGAGCAATTTCAAGGCAAATGCAGCATCGGAAGAACCGCCTCCCAGACCACCTCCCATCGGAATAAGCTTATGCAAATGAAAAGCTTGTGGCGGAATAGATTTATGCCGTTTAAATTCAGCAAGCGCATCCAAAACCAGGTTACCTGTGCCTGGGATCTCAAGACCGGAAGTGGTAAATACGGATTCGTTGCTTTCAACGAGTTCAAGGATGTCATTGAAAGGAAGTTCCAACATTGCAGTCTCAATGTCATGGTAGCCATCTTCTCGTCTATTTAAGATGTGCAAACCCAGGTTTATTTTGCATGTTGGAAAATTAATCATGTCGTAAAATTAATAGATGCGAACTATTTTCGTAAATTTCGCCCCTCAAAATAGCAATATAGCAATTATGTCCACATATTTAGATTTTGAAGAGCCATTGAAGGCTTTGGAAGAACAAATTGAACAAACACGAGAAATCGGAAACAGCACCGGCGTTGATATGTCTGATAAAATTCGTGTTTTAGAAGAGAATCTCACTAAAAAAACACAGGAAATATTCAGCAACTTGACCCCATGGCAACGTGTTCAACTATCCCGTCATCCTGATAGACCGTACACTTTGGCTTATATCAATGCGATTACCGATTTTTCTTTCCAGGAATTACACGGTGACCGTACTGTAAAAGATGACAAAGCAATGATCGGTGGTTTCGGATTACTTGATGGAAGAACAGTGATGTTCATCGGTCAGCAGAAAGGAATCAATACCAAAATGCGTCAATACCGCAATTTCGGGATGCCGAATCCGGAAGGATACCGCAAGGCTTTGCGTTTGATGAGATTGGCTGAAAAGTTTAACAAACCGATCGTAACCTTTATTGACACTCCTGGAGCATTCCCCGGATTGGAAGCGGAAGAAAGAGGTCAAGGTGAAGCAATTGCACGCAACATTTATGAAATGATGCAATTGAAAGTTCCGGTAATCTGTATCATCATCGGTGAAGGTGCATCCGGTGGAGCATTGGGAATTGGTGTCGGAGATAAAGTAGTTATGCTTGAAAATACGTGGTACTCCGTTATTTCCCCGGAATCATGTTCTTCCATCCTATGGAGATCATGGGAATACAAGGAGAAAGCTGCCGAGGCACTGAAATTGACCAGTTCAGACATGAAACGTCTGAAATTGGTAGATGATGTGATCAGCGAACCCCTTGCAGGGGCTCACAGGGATCCGGAATCAAATTTCCAAAATGTAAAAGGGAAAATCATTGAATACCTGAAAGAATTGGATCCGAAAAGTCCGGAACAACGTGTCGACGAACGTATTGAGAAATTCAACTCAATGGGTGTTTGGAACGGATAGGACTTTTTATCTTATTGAAACATATTGAACAAAAGGCTTCCGTAATTGGAGGCCTTTTTCTTTGTTATGGATGGTTCCGCTATCTATTCGACCATTGAACAACTGTCAGCTCATTATTCAAATCAATGACCCATTTCAATTTTTGAGCTTTCGACACAATCATTCTTTGCTCCAAAACTACGTCTACGGAAAAATCGTTGAGTATCGTGTGCTCCTGCCAGATTGAATTCCTCAGGCATTCACTCACTATCCGGATCTGATGCTTTCCTTTCGGAATCATCACTTCGAAGCTACCTCCTGCGCTTTCTAACGATTCATTAGAAGTCACCAATTTCATATCGTCTACGTAAATACAAAAACGTGATAAATGATCAAACCCGGGTTCAATATTGATGAACTTCCAATCAATTGTTAATGGCAAATGTTTCCCCTTAAAAACAAGTGGTTTTATTTCCAATCCTTTTTTATCAAATCGCGTAATCGAAGTCGGTTTGCCATTCAGATCAAATACTATTTGAACTTTCGAAACTTCTTTTCCATTCATACCAAACTCGCATACGGCATCGATACTGAATTCATTTTCAAAAGCATGTTCCATCCACATTCCTTTGCAATAAGCTTGATTTATCAATTTAATTTTGTGAGTTGACTTTGAAAGCCGGAGTTCATAACTCCCCCATTCACTTTGACGAAAAGACTTTGAAACAGGCATTTCCTCTCCATCAACTATAATTTTACTCCTATTCAAATAGTCATACCCCTCTTCAATCCCGTTGAATTTCCACTCCAGAACCAGAAGCTGTTTTTTTGAATGTGCATTCAAAAAGAATAACACAAATACGCAAGTTAAGATGTAGTTCACTGTCATATCTATTTCAGTACTACAAAGTTAGTGAATAAACCGAACTATAAAACTACAAATCACCTATTTTACAATTCCAATATTTTAACCTATTTCTTATTTAGAATAGAAATTAATAACAAAAACATTCCAACCTTACACATCTTTATGCATTAAAAGCGTAGTTATTTATCTAGGTAAATATTATCTTGGCAACCAAAAAGAAACGAATTAAAATGATTCAAAAACTATTATTTATAGGAGCAGCCTGTTTCCTGACACATTTATCTATTGCCCAGGAAACCGATTCAACAGAAGTAGCGGAAACAGAAAGTGAGGTTGAAACCGATTTGGTTGAACAAACCTTTCAATCTACGCGAATTGTAAGTGGTCATTCAGTAGAATGTTTGCGCAAAGGTGTTTTGGAATTCCGGGTAGAGCACCGTTTTGGCGATTTTGCCGGCTCTAACGGAGGTGTTCAGAATTGGTTTGGATTGGACAATTCAAGTGATATCCGCTTAGGTTTTGAATATGGAATTACCAATAATATTATGGTGGGTGTTGGAAGAAGTAAAGGTTCCGGATCGCCTTATCGTTCCTTGATCGATGGATTTGCAAAATACCGCATTCTGCAACAACGCAAGAAAGGAATGCCTATTTCACTTGCGGTCACCGGAAGTATGTTTTATACTTACATGAAAGCTTCTCCGGACATCTACACAGTTGCGCATTTCCCGAAACAAGAATACCGCTTTTCCTATTCTGCATCATTAAATATTGCTCGTAAGTTTGGTGATTTGGTGAGCTTGGCGTTGATGCCGACTGTGGTTCACCGCAATTACGTAGCTGCAGATGATCAAAACACACTCTTTGCTTTAGGCGGAGCCATGCGTTGGTCAATTACACAGCGTTTAGGAATTATGGTTGAATACTATCAGGTTTTTCAGGGTGAAGGATATCGAAAAACGAATTTTAACAGCCTTGGATTCGCCGTTGAGTGGTTGACATTCGGACACAATTTCACCATTTACTTAACCAACGCACGAGGTTTTGGGGAAACACAATTTATTACCAATACCTATGAAAATTGGTTGAAAGGTCAATTTAGGATTGGTTTTTGCATCGGACGTAAGTTCGAATTCGGACAGTAAAAGTAAAGTTTAATAAGTTCAAAAAGCTGAAAGGGTTCCAACATATTAAAAATCTATTTGAACATTTGAACAAAATTTAAAACAACTGATTATGAAAAAAATACTTTATCCAGCTTTAGCCCTTTGCATCTTTGCGGGCTCTGCATTTGTAACACTTACTGCAACAAAGGACTATACCTTCAAAGAAGGATTTACAATCTCTTTTAAAAGTAAGGATCCATCCGGGGAATTCAAAAAAGCCAAAGGCACTATCACTTTTGATGAAAGTGATCTGGACAAGGCCAAGTTTGACATTTCTATTGATGTGAATTCCATTAACACCGGAAACTCCATGCAAAACAAGAAAGCACAGACATCCGAATGGTTTGAAGGGATCAAATATCCGACAATCAAATTTGTTTCTTCGAAAGTGGAAAAATCCGGTGACGGTTATTCCATCACTGGTAAATTGACAATGAAAGGTGTAACCAAAGAGAAAAAAATCCCGGCTACATTAACCAAATCAGGGAATGACCTGACTTTCAGCGGCAAGTTCACTGTAAACCGAATTGATTATGGTGTTGGACACAAAAGCGACGCTGTTCCGGATTTGATGAACATCTCGTATTCGATCCCGGTATCTGAAAAATAGAATGGGCATGTTTAAACGTTTTTTCTTCCTTGGGGCTACTTCCGGATTAGTTGCATCATTTGTTGAATGGATCTACTCATCCATTTATAAGGGAATGATTGCGGACTTCACAGAGGCTACCGGATTCTGGCACTTGCTGTGCTTTTCCTTGATGATCACTTTAGGAAGCAGTATCATTGGAGCAGTCATCTATTCCCTGTTAAAAAACAGATCGCTGGCAGCTTTCATTTGTAATTTCATTCTTTCGGGATTTTCCGTCGCCTTGGTATTCTATGTATTCCTAATGGATGATCCTGAATTTAAAAATGAAGACGCCATGGCCATGATTGATTATTTCAAGGGATACCTTATCCCATTCGTGTTCATTCCGGCACTTTCATGGATGAGCTTAAAACCTTTATTTATTAAACATTAAATGAAAAAAATTATTTCCATTTCTCTTGCGTTAAGTAGTATTGCTATTCTAACCTTGTTCCTTCCAAGTGCATGTACAAAGGCTAAAGTACCGGCATCTTTTGGGGACACGAGTTGTCCGGATACCATTTCATTCAGTCAACAGATCGGCCCTATTATTGATGCCAACTGTGTATCCTGTCATGGAAATGGGGCTGGAACTGCTCCTACACTTTCAAACCACGCAGAAATTTCTGCTAATGCAGATGCCATTCTTAACTCCCTTCAAGGTATTCCTCAATTAATGCCTCAAGGCGGACCTGCACTTGCAGATTCTTTAATTCAACAAATCAGTTGTTGGATTAAACAAGGAAAAATGAATAACTAAATACGATCATGAATAAAAACTACGTTTACATTGGATTATTAGCTGCCTCAGGACTTTTGGTGAGCTTTTCAGGAAAAGAATCCATCCAAAAAGTTAAAAATTTCAATAAGAATTTTCACACGGTTTTAGATTCTTCGGGAAGTCCGGGTGGAAAAACAGGAGCTCCGGGAGATGCTACCTGCACACAATGCCATTCGGGAACTGTTCAAAGCGGATCCGGGTTTAATACCGTGACTCTTTTGGATGCAGGAAATCCTGTATCGGAATATATGCCAAATACGACCTACCAAGTCCAAGTTAGTATGACTACCAATAATCTAAAAAATGGATTTGAGATAGTTGCCTTAAGACCAAACAATACATTAGCCGGTACAATTGCCATTACAGATGCAACTCATACCAAATCTATTAATGTTGGTGGAAAAACACGTGTCACACACAAAGCTGCTGGGAATACTTTAACAAGTTGGTCGTTTAACTGGACTTCACCTTCAACAAACGTTGGAACAGTTACTTTTTATTTAGCTACCAATCAAACAAATAGCAACAATAGCGATTCGGGGGACATTATTCGCACTTCTCAGCATCCATTTGGATCTCAAGCAGGTATTGAGGAAGTAACAAACAAAGTAGAAACAAGTATCGGTTACCAGGCAAGTACTAACTCATTGAATGACGAGGGAGCCGCTTCACCGGAAGACGTGGCTTATGTGATCTACACGTCGGGATCGACCGGGCGCC
>NZ_CAMLDC010000028.1 GCF_946478805.1 uncultured Fluviicola sp.
TACACGTGATGTTGGAAAAGATGGCGGATTCGGGTATTTCAGTGCCAACAATCAGGAGCACATCGAAAATGCGATCGATGTTTCTTCTTATACACTCGGTTACTACGGGAATGACTATAAATCCATTGCAACCGGAACTGGCTTTGAGGCTGATTATTCCACCGGAAGTTTCGGCACAGGCTCGCCGGGCTTATACAATGGGAATATCCGGAGTTTAGTCACTTCTATTGTGGGAATGACGACTATGGGAAGTGCCTACAAGTATGACCAGTTGAACCGCTTGCTGAGTATGGATGCCTACTACAATACGAGTGGTTTGGCTAACAGCAACAATTGGACTGCCGGAACCATTTCAACCGATTATAAAAGCACCTATTCCTACGACCGCAACGGAAACCTGAAAACACTTATCAGGAACGGTCCATCTTCCCAGTTGTCTATGGACTATCTCACTTATTCCGGTTATTCGGGAGCTGGCGGGATTCCATGGAACCGCTTGAGTTTTGTAACGGATGCCGTTACTACTTCGGCTTTGGATGATATCAAGAACGGGCAAGCTTCCGGAAACTACGGTTACGATGCCCTTGGGCAGCTTACTTCCGATGCAGCCGAAGGTATTTCATTTATTACCTGGCGTTCGGGAGATAAGAAAGTACAAATGATTGAGCGTTCCATTGCTAAACCGAATGCTTCACAAATGGAATTCATTTATAATCCATTCGGGCAACGCGTACTGAAGATCGAGAAACCACGGATTTCCAATGTAATTCAGCCAAGCAATACATGGAAATACAGCTATTACAGCTACGATGCCAACGGACAGGTGCTGGCAGTTTATGATTTAATTTTGGGAACAACCACCCAAAAAGCCGACCTGAACGAACTGCATTTGTACGGGGCATCCCGTTTGGGAATGATCGAACACCCGGTTTCCTTGTGGAATAATGGAGCTGTAAGCTACACTCCTGCAAATCCGGCAGTGCATAAGAGCGGTGAAATGCGTTATGAGATTGCCAATTATTTGGGGAATGTGAATGCGGTAATAAACGACCGAAAAACAGCACGAAGTGGCACCAGCTTTTTACAAAGCACGTTCAATTCGGGAGTAGATAGTTGGACAGGTACCAATGCAAGTGTGGGAATTACGGGCGGATATTTGCGGATTACCCCAACTACGACAGCCAATAGTGCCAGCAAAACCTTTACAACCACGATCGGCAAACGATACATCTTACGGATCAGGCCGGATCGCGGAAGTGGCCCAGACCTGAAGGTCACAATTGCAGGTGTTTCTACAACCCTTCTGAATACTCAGCAAAACACGATTTCGTTTACCCCGACCTCAGGAACAAGTACAACGATAACCGTTTCACAAGTGAGCGCAAGCACTATTCAGTACTATTTGGATCATGTTGAATTGGCTGAAGACCATATCTACGAGGCCACACTGAAAATGAGCAGTGACTACTACCCTTTTGGGATGGAAATGCCGGACAGACATACCAACGAAGGAGCATATCGTTTTGGATACAACGGCATGGAACTGGACAACGAGACTAAGGGCAATGGAAATTCCTATACAACTGAGTTCCGCCAATACGACCCAAGATTGGGGCGCTGGTTGAGTTTGGATCCGATGATGGCACAGTTTCCTTGGATGAGTCCGTATGTGGCGTTTGACAATAACCCAATCCTATATATAGATCCTTATGGTTTAGAGAGTGTTAATCCTGAAGGTGAAGAACCTTACAGTGGCTCGGAATGCGATGACGGAAGAGTTGTTAGTGGAGAAATAGGTTCCAACAACCCTCCATCTAGTGGAGTTTATGAAATAAAATCTGGAGATAATTTTTGGGATTTAGAAAATAGATGGGGTATGCGTCATGGCTCATTGCAACAGTTAAATGAAAAAGCAGATCCCAAAAAATTACAAGCTGGTCAATTTATTTACACTGATGCGATTGTTAAGAATAATCATATTCAGGAAGTGAATGAGTTCCTCGTTGCTCTTGGAAATAGCTTTGAAAATGATATGCTTGAAGATATAAATCATGCAGAAATTGAAGCTATTTATATGAAAAACATGAAGAGTTTCGAGCGATTAAGAGCACACTACGAATCTGGTAGAGAATATCAAGAATTTTTAGACAAATCTCAAAATACAATTGAGACGTTAATGTTACTCGGAATACTTAAAAAGGGTATTTTTAAATATGGTCCCAATGCATTTAAATATATTGCAACTAGATTTAAAGGTAAAGCCGTCTCGTTTACTCTCGAATCAGTATTACAATCTGCAAACAAACTTAAAGGTAAAACTTCTAGAGCTGTGCAATCGATTTCGAAAAAAGTGGGTAGAGGGGATGCTGCGTATACTGGATTAAAACCCAACAAAGCTACCGCAGAAAAGATAATAGCAGAAGTTATAAATTCAAAAAATCAAATTGTTCAGCGTACACGGAACCAACAAGGAACAGCAGTTGTAGATATATTTGATGTTGATACCGGTCGAGGAATTCGTTTGATCGAGGAAACGGGGGATTTTGATACATTTATAAATTATAATCCATGAAAAAGAGTTTAGAATACATGCTTTTTGATAAAAGCAAATTTCTTCAAAAGAAAATAGTAGGAATTGGAAAAGTATTTTTTGAATTGGTAGAAATGAATAATGAAATTGAAGTTCTAACCTCAGATGGTATTCTTAAAATCGACTTTGAAGATGGCTATTCACTGATTTTATCTGCATATACCGAAAAGTTTACATTGTATTATGAATTAATTGACTCAGATTCATTCGATAGAAATGATTTAATTGATATTGGTACGATTCCATTTATAAAGAGAATAATTTATTTAAATGTAATAGATATAAAACTGAATTATTTAAATTCAGATGTTCCCTTCGGCATTACTTTCGAAATGGAAAATAATGTTGTTTTTAGTGTAAAATACATCTCAGAGAATGAATATACTTTTGATTCAATAGTTATTGAGTAATCTATGAAAAATAATAAAAGTAAAACAAATGAAGACGATTTATTAGATGCTGGATTGTCTAGAAACAAAAAAAATATTGATTCCTATAATTTCGTAGATAAGATTCTGTTCCCTATAATAGGATTCATATGCATTACCGTTATTATAGTGCACAAAATGTTGAGATAAGTGGTAATGTTTCAGGGTTACGTCCAAGTAATTCTTAGAAGAATCAGCTTTGGCTGATGAAGACGAAGATAGCCTGTAAGGCGTTATCTGAGGTACGGTTACGAATATTCGTAATCATTTAAAAATAAAAGGCAGTGTTCTCAACCTGCACCTGAGCAATTTTTAGAATGATAAATCATTGAAAACCAACTCCTATTTGCGGGTTGGTTTTTCTTTTGGATGGATATTGGGTAATGTAAAAGCGGAAACAAATCAAATTAGGTATCTAAAAGGCTGTATTTACGTATCAAGTGTACTCAACTTGCACCTAATGAAATGTAGATATTGTTCAGAAGTTTGTATTAAGAAAGGGAAAGTCGGTAATCATCAACGCTACAAGTGCACTATTTGTAATAGGTACCAACAAGAAAGCTATACATACAATTCACATTTGGTAAAAGATTTTGAAATTGCAAATCTTGTAAAAGAAGGTGTGGGTATCAGGAGTACTGGTAGGTTACTACAAATTTCCAATTCAACAGTAATCAGGCGTATATTGAGAATAGCTAAAAAGTTGAAGAGAAAAAACACCCTCCTATTCGGACAAATCTACCAAGTTGATGAATTGTTCACTTACATTGGAAACAAGAATAATCGTGTGTGCATTGCCTATTCTTTAAATCCCGTAACTGGAGAAGTTATTGATTTGGTTGTTGGGAAAAGGAATAAAACTAATTTGATGAAAGTCATTTCAACATTAATCCTGTCACATGCCAAACAAATTGTAACGGATAAGCTGAATATTTATAAGAAACTGATCCCAAAAGAAATCCACTCAACAAAGAACCGGGGTATTAATCACATTGAACGTCAAAACCTGAATTTGAGAACGCATCTGAAACGCCTGAACCGAAGAACGATTTGTTACTCCAAATCGGAAGCGATGCTTTTTGCAGTGGTAAAGATCTATTTTTGGGAATAATTTTATTTGGTATGAAAAGAAGTGATTTTATTGTAGCGATTTTATTATTAATTGTTTCTTGCACTTCTAAGAAAGAAGTAATGAGAAGAAAACCGGAACAAACAAGAACAACTTTTAATGAGACTTACTCAAAGAATGATTTAATTGGAGATTGGGTGTTCTTTCATGCAGAATTTGTTAAAGGCAATAAATCTGATAGAAACCCACTAATTTCAAAGAAAAACTTTGTTGAAAATGACTCTTTGATTGTATCTTTAAAAGTCGGTGGAGGGTTAAAAATAAATGACATTGAGACAGGTTCATGGAACCTTAAAAACGATTCTTTGTTGTTGAAAGGCAATAGAGAATTCAGAGATTTTCCTTTGTTTTTGGATACAAAGTATGAAGTCCATAAAGGTAATTTCTCTAAGAGTTGGTATTTCTACTGTACATTTTACTCAAATGATCGAAAAATACATCATACTGTAAAGTATAGAGCAAGAAAAAGAGGAAAATAAGTACTTTGACAGATTTCTCCATAAAAATGAATAGCGGTTTGGAAGTTCCTAAGCTCCTTTTCACCGCTTCAATGTTGGAACAAAACATTGATATTTTTATTGAGCAGGAATATTTAAATTGAAAGGACAGTGTTTCACCTGGAAATAATGTTCAAGACTTGACGGTAAATTATCTTATCCGTCAAAATCAGTTATCCAAATTTCGAACGGATACAACCGGAGATCCCATCAAAGTGTTTATCTGCTTGAAGCCCGGACCCAACTCTTTTTTATCTAAGTTTCATTTTTCCTATATTTGTATTCTTTTATCACAGAAACCTTCGCATGCCAAAATTGATATTCCTTTTATTTTTAATCCCTGGATTTTACATTCCTGTATTTGCCCAGAAAAATTCCAAAGCAAATCTCCACTGGGTTGAATTCAGAAAGAATGATTATCAAATAAAATATCCGGATACCTGGACATTGGATAGCACAGGTAAAACACCGGCAGATATTATCATCTCAAGTCCCTTAGACTCCCCGGAAGATCAGTTTAAAGAAAATTTAAACTTCATGGTCCAGGATTTAAGCGGTTTGAACTTCGATTTGGACAACTTCACAGCTCTCTCTTTACAACAAGTACAAAACTACCTGCAAGATAGTGAACTTATCGAGAGTGAGCGAATGAAAAAAAGTGAGCTGGAATGTCAGCATTTGATTTATACTGCTAAAAGAGGAAAGATTACACTGCGATTCGAGCAGTATTTTTGGATCATCAATGAAAAGGCTTATATCTTATCTTTTACCGGTGAATCAGATCAGTTTGAGTTGTATAAAGATACCAGTGAATTCATCCTGGAAAGCTTCGTAATCAAATAATACAAGTTCCTATTTCTATATCGTTCCGGAAATCCGGTGCACAAAAAAATCCTTCCGCCAAAGCAGAAGGACTTCCTTTTATCTAGATAAAGATTACTTATTATCCGCCAATAGTTTTTCTCTCTCCTGCTGACCCGAGTTGGGTTGATATTAGTGGTGCTCCAGATGTAAAAAGAACCCAAATTAGTGTAAATGAAGATCTTACTTTAGCTGTGGTACAGCACATACCAAGACTTACGTGGACCAGGAATTATCGAAAAAGTATATCGTGAATTTTCATGATTATTCGATTATTAACCGCTGGGGATTCATTCCACTTAAGGTGAATCCGGTTGTAACTGATTCCCTTCTTTTCAAAGTAGAGTTCCAAGGTTTGATCCCTTCGCATCCTTAATTTATTAAGCTGAGACATTGTTGTCCCCATATCTTCAGGCAATATCAATTCAACGGTTATAAATGGATTCGCTTTCAAATAGTCTACCACTTTGTTAAGTGTCAGCGAATCATTCAGTTTCCATTCATCTTTTTTAAACCCTTTAAAATTCAGAACAATAGAATCTCCTCTTTGCGGAACAAGTGACAACTTCTGATTACTATCAAAAGAAAAAGAACCTTTTTTGATTGAATCATAATTCTCCGGTATTTCAATCAAAAATACATCGTCGATATCGATATAAGCATGCTTAATTCCTCCTGCCGTGTGTTTATATTTTGAAGCTTCAGGATTTGCCTTGGTTGTATTTGGGATGTTTATTCTTCTTCTTAAATTTCCAAGGACTACATATTTTTCATTCCCTTTTGCCTGATAAACAGATGAAATGAATTTCCACTGATCAGAAATCGAGTCTGCCGGAATCTTATTCAGGGATTTATGAACTGCAAAACGGTTAAAAAACCATTTTTCAAACTGCTTTTTCCTGGAAAATCCAAACGAATAATCACTGCTTTTGTAATTTGAAACAGTCCCAAACCTGAGATAAGCTCCAATTAGATATTCCTTACCCTTTTTCAGGGGATTGATCAACTCTCCCTGAAGGATTTCCGAGTAATTAATAATTCCGGGCTCGCTCACTATTGCTCCCAGATAATTGTCACCATGGAAAGGTTTCATTATAATAGAATCTGCAATCACGCAATTCATATTTCGTGTACTAAACAAATCAATTGTTGCATTGTTTGCTTCCCACCAATGCATTTCTTCACCAATTAAGGAGCCATTACTGTTAAACAACAAGGGTATAACATTTACTTTCTCAAAACTTGGATTGATTACGAAATTTTGGGTATATCCGTAAAAAGGCAGACAACTGACAATCAGAAGGCGTTTGATCATAAATCAAATTTACAAAAAAGCCCTTCTACCGAAGTAGAAAGGCCATAACTTTTGTACCAATAGGAACAACTACTTATTTTCTGCCAATAGTTTCTCGCCTAGTGCTACATAATCATCATTCTTAGCATCTTTTGCCAAAGCAATTGATTTCTCAGCACTTGCTTTTCCTGCAGCTTTGTCACCCAGTTTGTACTCGATGCGTGCTTTCAGGTTGAACATGTAAAACGCTGTCGGGTTTTCTTCCGTTGCTTTCGTAGCCCAAGTCAATGCTTGTTTCATATCCTTGTTGTTATCGAAGTAATAACTTGCAGCTCTGAAATATTCCGGTTTCTCGGATTTCATGGACTCATCGATACTTTGCATCACACGTGCATCGATATCCGTGCTCATTTTGATCGCAATCACGGTATTTTCCCAAAGCAAAGTCAATTTCGCTTCCGTAGCAGAAATGTCTCCCATGTTGATCATCAAAGATTCCATTTTCATCGGGATCTTGATGGATTTCACTTTGAAACGCAATACTTCGTTCTCCGCTTTGTAATCCCCGACGTTTCCGTTCAAAGTAAGGTCTTTGTACAGCATCACTTCCCAACTGTCGTTGTTTGGGATCGTGTATAAACCGTAAGTTCCCGGTTTTACCGTGTTCCCTTCCAATTTCACCTCATCGGTGAATGTAATTTTCGTAGTGGCATTTGCCCCTGTTCTCCAGATTTTCCCGTAAGGAACCACATCCCCGAAGATTTTACGGCCTTTTACTGCCGGTCGGGAATACTCGATCGTTACTTCGCCCAAACCGAATTTTTGTGTAACTGTCTGTAATGGACTTGGTGCAGGTACTGTGATCTTTTGTGCAGCAGCTCCTAAAGAAAGCATTCCGAATGCCAGGAATAAGACTGCCTTGTTTGTAATTTTGATTTTCATACGATTCTAATTTGAATTTTTCAGACTAAAAATAGTGCTTATTTGACCAGGGAAGTCGTTTTTAACTTTTAATTAGGAAGATGCCTGTTCAAATTAATTGAAAATGGAGAATTGACAATTGAAAAGATTTTAATTGGAGTTCTTCTTTGAGATCCAGTTATACCATGCCGAAGATACACCGCTATGTAAAAAACACCTCCTGTTAAAACATGAATTTCACCTGGAGTCTGCAAGAAAATGGGGTTCCCGGGGTAAAATGAATTTCGGTAACTGATTGGGATTCGTCTTTCAATCTGGATTCAGTCAGGAATTGTGTTTCGTTCCATTTCACATTGAACACATTGTTCACAATCGCGGTGATGACAAATGATTTGCGCTGATATCCCACTGTAAAGTCGTTCACGAAATAGCCTTTTGCCAAAACGCTTCGGTCTTCATTTGCCGCCCTGTCGCCCATGTAACGGTAAGAAAGCGTCGTGAAAATTCCCTTCTTGAAATTCAACTGTACTTTTCCATCGGAAGTGAAAACAGGGGCCAGCGGAATGAAGTTCTCCCCTTTCGGTTCGGCGACCGAACGCGCGTGAGAATAATTCAAATTGGAATACAGGAACAACCATTTGGTAGGCTGAAAAGTAATCCCCGCATCAAAACCCAATCGCTGGGAGCGACCACTTGGTTCCACCACTCCTGCATCACCGACATACACAAATTCCTGCTCCGAAAGCAAATACCACAAAGCACCATTGAACAACAAGTTCTTTGTCAGCTTCCAGGTCGTTCCCAAATCAGTTCCCAACGCCAAAGGCAAAGCTTTCTTATTCAGATTATCGGATGAAAGCAGCACGCGTGCATCATTGGAATGATAACCGATCCCGGATTTCAGATACAGTTGGACATTGTCCGTAGCGTTGTATAACAAAGTCACTTTCGGCAAAAACACTGTCTTCGACAAGCTTTTAGGTTGATAAACACTGTCTTTCAGATTGTTGTAATAGAACGTCACATTATCTCCGCGAAGAGCGGCACTGATGACCAACCGATTGATTTCCAGCTTCCCGGAAACATACCCGAAGATATTGGTTTCATTGATGTCGCCCAATTGCACCTGGTTGCGCAATTGCGTACGTCCGGTTGTTTGAGCCAATCCGATGTTGTTGATATCATCAAACCGGAATCCACCTCCTCCGGTGAAACTGAAGGTGGTATTTTCTTTCAACGAAATCGTCTTTTTGTATTCGGTTTTACCTCCATAGATTTTCCGGCTTTCATATTGATGAATCTGATCTCCATTCACCGAATCTTGCAGGAAAAAAGTGAAATTGGAGAACAACGAGAAATCATACGCAGAAAAAAAGAAATCACTTTTCAGGGAAGAAAAAGCGTTGATCTTTTGAATCACCCCCAATTGCATATTGGTACGGGACGTATTTCCACCCTCCGTATTGTCAATTGCACCAAAACGGGAAATCATCCCACTTTCAACCGCTCTTTCCGGGATCTGACCGGATGCATTCCACTTACTTTGGAAGGTTGAGGCTGAAACCGTAATCTTGAAGTTAGGAGAAATGATTCCCGTATATTTTCCATAAAAATTGATGCGGCTGAAATCCTGCGGAGATTCGAAATAATTATCCGTCTGGAGATAATCTGCCGCGAAATACGCATTGTTTTTCTGGTTCTCCAGCACCTTGATCCCCGCAGTGATCTTTTTATGATGGAACATGCCATATTCACCCGAAACAAAGCTCTTGGTCAATTGTTCCCTGGTTTGAAAGTCAACCGAACCGGCGGTTGCCAAATCACCTTTCGTGACATCATAAGGCCCTTTTTCAAAATTCACCTTATCCACCACTTCCGGCATGACAAAATGGAAATCGGCATACCCTTGTCCATGCGCATGAGAAACCATATTCACCGGCATTCCATCCAGAGAAAGCGCGACATCTGTTCCATGATCAATATCGAATCCACGCAGAAACAATTGTTCCGCTTTTCCTCCTCCCGCATGCTGTGCAACAAACAAACCGGGAACCAAAGTCAGTAATTCTTGTGCCGAACGAACAGGTTGCAAAGTCAAATTGATGTTTGCACTTTGAGTCAGTTGGGTCCTGTTCCCGGTAACTTTCACTTCACTCAACTCCATTGCATTCTCAAACAATTGGAACAAGACATTCTTCTCGAAATAACTTTCGTTATCAATTAAGAAAGTGCGTTTCTGGTATCCCTGACTTTCAATCAGGATCGAATCTCCCAAATGGATATCGGTCAGTACAAACTCTCCCAAACCATTCGTTATACTGTATTTGGCAGATCCGACCAGGGAAACTTTCGCATTATGAATCCCCTGGGATTCCTGGTCAATAACAATCCCGTTGATTCCGTGAGAGAAACCGGGTATTGAAAGTAAAAGCATACTGAACAACAAGAACCATCTGCCATTCAAAGCAAAGAAGTCATTAGTTTGCATAGCTTAAGGTTTAAAGAATGAGAATGGAGCCGGTTAAATCATTTTCTTCGCACGGTCTACAAACAAGTGATCCTGATAAGGGTCTATCACAAACGATTTTCTGATTTGTTTCTTATTGTTGTTTATAAGGCCTGCAATACAATACAAATCTCCATCCTGTTTATTCGTTTTCATGGCAGTTTTAGCGTGTACTGCTGCATTTTTCATGTCTCCGTTTGCATAGTAAGCAAAGGCAAGTAACCGATTTACATCAATATTGTTCGGCCGCAATTTGTATTCCTTCAAACCTAATTCCAGTGCCCGTTTGTAATCTTTCTTGAAATCGAGCAGGAAGAATGCATATTCCATATTCACATTGTGCCCGGATTCGATGTCTTCCTGGAACATGGATTCGATTCTTGGGATCAATCGTTTCATTTCCGCTTTTTTGCCTTGTTTTTGGTACATCTTGGCCTGGTCCATTATGAAACTGATTTCCGGAACCGCATTCAATGCAACCGTGTATAATGAATCTGCCTTTGCATAATTCCCCAATTTACTTTCGATATTTGCCATACCGGCAATTCCGAATGGGTAATTTGCTCTTTCTTTTGCTGAAAACGCGTAATAAGCCCTTGCAGAATCCAGTTGATTGTGGTTCTCCAACATTTTACCCATCGTCACAATCGTCCAGCATTTATACTCCGAATAAGGAGCACCCGCTTCAATTGCCTGTTCCATGGATTTAATGCTTCCTTTCATATCTCCGTAAATTTCACGCAAATAAGAGATTCGGCTATATGAACGTAAATCCGGCCGGATGGAAATCATCTTGTCACAATTCTTAACTGCCTCGTCGTAATTCCCGATTTCCACGTTGGCGTCAACCAAAACCCCGTAGATACCAGAATTGGTATTGTTCAGTGCCAATGCTTTCTTACCTGTCGCAAGTGCATCATTGAATTTGTGTTGGGATAACTGAACGGTTGATTTATAAAAAAGGGATGTGAAATGCTGATCCGGGGTCATTTTCATTGTATCCTTCAACGTTTCATTCAACGTAAGCAAAGCAGCATTGTAATAATACGGATGCTCACCGGTAACACGCGCCTCATAAATGTAGATTTCCGAAAGCTTGATCAAACTCTCAATCTTCGTTTTTTCATTTTCAGCTTCAAAAGAAAGTTTATTGAATTTTTCCTTGATCTTCAAAAATTCATCATAGGACAAATCCTTTTCACGTTCCAACAATGCTGGAATCTGGAAACCTTGTTTTACAGCAACTACCTCCTCCTCTACTTTCTGTGATGAATCACAAGAAGAAACCAATGAAGAAGTGACTAATAAAGCTGCAATTGAAAGTGCATAAAAAGAGTAACTATTTTTTTTCATAACTGTAGTGTTTCGTATTTATAAAATCATTAGCAAGAACTGAATCAGATACGCTACGAAGAAGGATTTGGATTTTGAAACCATAAAAAAAACGTAGGGCGCCCCGTACATACGGGGCGCCCTACGTTTTTAATCAAGTGATTCGTCTTACGATTTCACCACCTTTACCAATTTGGTTGCTTTTCCTTTAGAACCCTTGATATTGACTCTCGCATAATAAATGCCATTTGTCAGGTGAGAAGTCCCAAATTCCTGCATGTGTTTACCGGAACTTTGTTTCACATTCGGTAAAACAGTTCCAACCAACTGGCCGGATAGCGTATACAGTAGAATTTCAACTTGAGAATCTGCATCCAAACTGTATTCAAAGTTCACTGAACTTGTGAATGGATTCGGATATGCCTTGATTTCATACTTATCAGCATTCACGGTGTTTTCTGCAATTCCAGCCGTTGTTGACGGAGGAAGGATAACCGGTTGCGTATAATTGTATGGTTTTCCCAAACAATTGTCCGTTCCGCGATGTGGAGCTGCCACATAAGGGAAGGTAGTTGTAAAAGGAACATCATTCGACTCAACTCCAGTTGAATAACCCAATACACTTAATAAATCAGGTGTTACCGGATTCGGACCACCCGCAGTATAATCGTCGTACCACAATCCGATTGCAGCCAAGACAACACCACCAACAGCTTGCAATTCAATACGTGTTACATCATCCTCCAAACGACGACCGTTCGGGAATCCATCCATATTCGGAATGAATTCCAAATTCGCTGTTGTGTTATAAGGAGCTGCTGTCAATCCGAGTACAGCCGCATAAACCAATCCCAAAGAATTAAAGTTCGGATCGTTACGTGGAGTTGCCGGAACAGCCATATTCAAGCGCAACATATCACCAAACGTTGGCAAGAAGTTGTTAATGAATGGTTTTCCTACTGCTAATGGATTTCCGTTTTTACCTGTTGCCAATTGGTATGGCGCCAAGTTTGGAACTCCTGTATGGAAAATCGGCAATAAATCCACTGAACGCGGTTTTCCTTGACGCAGCAAGTAGTTTCCGAACAACAAAGTATCCAAAGCAGTCCCTGCTCCGGCATTTGTAGCACGAAGCGGCCACAAACCATCGTGTGTATTCCCGAAATCGAATGCTTGCAATGAGTTATGTTGGATTCTCAATGGTGAAAATGCAGGTACTGCTCCACCAAACAAAGCATCATCCATGTACAATCCCAATTCCGGGTTACAGAAGAAATCTTCCATTGCAACATTTTCGTTGTACGGTGTTCTTGAATTCCACTCATCCTTGCTTCCTACCGGAATTACAGCCTCATTAGTCAAAGGCATTCCCAAACGAGATACTTGGATCCAGTTGCCTGATTCACCGAATGCACCAGTAGCCGGGTTCAATGTACGTGTTTCCTGGCGACTTGCTGAAGCCCAAACACCGATAACATAATCACTGTCCAAAATGTTCGTTGCAGCACTTACAGGCTGACCGTTTTTCTGCAATACAGAAACCGGAACCTGGATAGCAATCGTACTTACATTCAGACATTGAAGTCCATCTTGTGGAGTTCCACCATTCTGACGTGGAGCATCTCCTAAATCGAAAATACCTCCTAAGTCAACGAAGAACGGATCATCCGTTGAACCACAGAATACTTTTTCATTGGATCCCGTTGTTTCAATAGCCGCTGTCATCAGGTTCGAATAGCTGTCGCCAACTCCCAAAACCGGGTTGTCAATTGAACGCGGACCGATGTTTGGCGGCGGCACAGTTCCTCCTGTTATTACAGTTGTGAATGCGCCTCCGTTGATACTGCGTTCCATCACATATGTCGTTTTGTGATTTTCAGCTCCTAAACGGATATCAAAGAAAGTTGTCGGATCCTCGTTTGTTTGAGAGAAAGTGAACCGGTAAGTGATATCATCACCTGCTGTTCCATCATTTTCAATGTGGATCTCGTAACGGATATTTTCACCGAAACTGTAGTAATTCGGTCCACCATGCGGAACCTGCAAAGGAACATAGTTCGCAATAATGGTAATCGAATTCGGATCATTCGGGCTTTTGAAAGCGTACAAATCCGTATTATCCGCGAGCGGATCATTTGCGATAAGTGGAGCTTCTCTATGACTGGAAGCGAAGACCGTTCCGAACGGAAGCACCACAAATAAATATTTAATTAAATTTTTCATCTTTTAAAATTTTAATGTGAAACCCCGATTTAATTCTTGCCGCTCCAAGGTGAAGCAACATACGGAAATGAAGTTTTAAATGCCACATCGTTTTGTTCTACTCCCGTAGAATAGCTCAACACATTCACCAATTGATTCGTTACCGGCGATTGAGCTGAAGAAGAGGCATTGTAATCATCATACCATAAACCGATTGCCGCCAAAACAACTCCGCTGACCGCTTGTAATTCGATGCGTGTAACATCATCTTCCAAACGACGGCCATTCGGGAATCCGTCCATGTTCGGAATGAATTGAATCGTTGTTGTAGTGTTGTATGTCGGATCTGTTAATCCCAGAACAGCGGCCTGAACCAAGCCCAATGAACTGAATAAGGCACTGTTTCTCGGTGTTGCCGGTACAGCCATGTTCAAGCGCAACATATCTCCACCACTAGGAAGGAAATTGCTGATGAACGGTTTTCCTGCAGCTAATGGATTTCCATTTTTTCCTGTTGCCAATTGATACGGAGCCATGTTTGGAACTCCCGTGTGGAAAATAGGCCATAAATCGACAGAACGTGGTTTCCCTGCAGCCGGTAATAACAATGTTCCGAAAATTGCATCATCCAATGCAGTTCCCGCAACAGCCGCCGAACCTTTCAAAGGCCAAAGACCATCTTGTGTATTTCCGAAATCAAATCCTTGAAGTGAATTGCGTTGGATACGTAACCCGGCAAAAGCAGGAACTGCTCCACCGAAGATAGAATCATCCATGTACAAAGCCAATTCCGGATTGTAGAAATACTCATCCAATGTTGTTTCAGCCAATTCCTGGTAAGGAGTCAATGAATTCCAGAAATCTTTTTTACCTACCGGAATAACCGCTTCATTGGTCAAGGGCATTCCCAAACGGGATACTTGCACCCAACTTCCAGCGTAACCTTCAGAACCCGCTGTCAATGTACGTGTTGTTTGACGGCTTGCGGATGCCCATACTCCGATTACAAAGTTCGGATCCAAGATGTTTGTTGCAGAAGAAACTCCCAATCCATCTTTTTGAAGAACGGAAACAGGAATTTTAATTGCAATCGAATGGGTGTTGAATTTCGCCAAACCATCGCGAACTACACCTCCGTTATTCTGACGCGGTGCATCTCCCAAATCGAAGATTCCCCCCAAATCCACAAAGAACGGATCGTCAGACGGGCCACAGAACACTTGTCCTCCTTCCGGAGTACTGTAAATGGAACTTGCAATCAATGCATCGTAATTAGCTGCACCCAATCCAACCAACGGATCACTGATAGAACGGTCACCGATGTTTGGCGGTGGAACTTCCAAGCCTGACATGAACGGCGAGAATGTCATTCCTCCATCCGTACTTTTTTCGATGATGTAGGTTGTTTTTGCATTTTCCTGACCCAGACGGACATCGAAAAACGTCGTTGGGTCCTCATTTGTTTTGGAGAATGTAAAGCGATAAGTGATATCGTCTCCAGGTGTTGATGCATCATTGTCTACATGGATTTCGTAGCGGATGTTTTCACCGAAACTGTAGTAGTTCGGACCGCCATACCGGAATTCCGTCGGAATGTAATTGGCAATGATGGTAATGGAATTCGGATCATCAGGGCTTTTGAAAGCATACACATCGGTGTTGTCGGCCAATGGGTCATTTGCAATCAAAGGTGCTTCTCTGTGACTCGAACCGTAGCTTAGCGAAGCCATGCTTCCAGCTAAGATAAACGAGAATAAGATTTTTTTCATCCTTTTCATAATTAATTAGTAAATAGTCAATTGTCTCCTCAATGGACTTTGAGACGAAGTAGATACGCACCAAACGGAATTTTAGATTTTTGGGACCTGATAAAAGTTCTTTCACCTTGAAAATAGTGAGGAAACACTTCGTTTCTGTCCACATACCGACTTCCCTCTACCACTCACCGATTTTGTATTTCGGGTCCGAAATTGCCAAACTACTTTTGGTTCGCAAACAAATGTTAAAAGATTAAGTTTTTTTAGTTCGGTATTTTCAGAACCAAAAAAACCATTTAACTTTGCCGGAACTAATTAAGAAGTATGACAAACGTTCAATTGACCCAGGAGCAAAGAGAACTCATCGAAAGAATGGGAGTTTTCTACGAGCAACATGGAATTCCCCCAATGGAAGGTCGTATCATGTCCTTGCTTATTGTTTGTGACGAGCCGGAGCTCACTTTCGATCAGATTCGCGAACTGCTCGGAATAAGTAAAAGCACTACCAGCTCGTCTTTGAATACCCTGCTGATTACCAAACGGGTAATTTACAGAACAAAACCCGGAGACCGCAAACGTTATTTTGCAAGCAACATTCTTCAATGGCAGGAAAGCTTCACTGAGAATTTTCAAAAATTCTTCGAAGTAATCAAGATCATGAAAGAAGCATTGAACCAACGCACTCCGGAAACCCCCGAATTCAACCGGCAAATGGCGGAATTCATTGAATTTACAGAATATATCAGCGTCGAATTTCCGAGAATTTATTTGGAATGGACCAAACGTAACACACAGAAACATAATAAAAATAACTAGTATGAAGGAGAGAATACAAAACCATCGCCTGAGCTTACTGATGCTCCTTGCCCTTTTGGCCGGAAGCATGAGCTTTGCCAGGGCGCAATCGGGTCAGATGTCGCTGCAACAATGCGTGCAATATGGCCTGACAAAAAACAAAGGAGTCCTGAAATCGCAATTGGAGATTGAGCGCATGGACGAAAAACGCAACGAAATGCGTGCGGATTATTTACCACAGGTTACAGGATCCGTAAGCTTCCAGGACAATCTCAAACTACAGACTTCCATTTTACCGGGAGAATTGATCGGACAGCCCGGAACACAGGTTCCAGTTCAGTTCGGTACGAAGTACAACACCAGTGCAGGGGTCGATGCGAAACAAGTAATCTACGATCAGTCCTTGATCTATGCAATGAAATTGACCAGGCAAAACTTCAAGATTTCCGAAATCAACGTCAAAAAAACAGAAGAGCAATTAATCTATGACATTGCAAGTGCTTATTATGGAGCCCAGATTTCCTATACTCAAAAGAAATTGGTTGAATCAAATCTGTCACAAATAGATTCTTTGTTCAAGATCACTCAAATTCAGTTTGAGAATGACGCTGCAAAACAATTGGATTTAGATAAGCTGACTGTTAATAAAACCAATCTTCAAACGGATTTGGTAACGAGTACAACCAATTATGAAAAGCAATTGATGCTTCTGAAGTATTACATGGGAATGCCACTCGGCGAAGTGATCGAAGTTCCTTCCATCAATATGAACGAAGAATCAGCAACTTTAATCAATATAGAATCGCTGAGCAATACAGATTTGGAATTGATCCAAGCACAACGGGAAGTTTATGCTGTAACCCTGCAACAAATCAAAGCCGGGTATTTGCCTTCACTTTCGCTAAGCTTTCACTCTGCGATCCAGAATCAGCAAAATAACCTACGCATTTTTGATAAGAATGCGAATTGGTTCCCCAATTCATACCTGGGCCTGAACTTAACAATTCCGATTTTCGACGGTCTGGACAAGAACTCGCGTGTAAAACAGACCAAGATCCAGATGGAACAATCGGTATTGGAAGAAGAGTACCTGACAGAGAATTTGAAAATGCAGCGTCAAAACGCAAACAACACCTTAAAAGCAAACAAGGCAGCGTTGACAAGTCAGCAGCGCAATATCGAACTGGCACAAAAAGTATATGCTATCACACAGGCTCAATTTGTGGGTGGAATTGCCACCATCACTGATCTTGTGAATGCAGAAACATCCTTACGCGAATCACAGACCAATTATCTGAAAGCATTGGTACAGGTGAAAATAGGTGAATTAGACCTCATCAAATCAACAGGAAATATCAGAACATTAAACTAAGGAAGTTCCAAAGGTTTAAACAATTTAATTGGAACATTGGAAACCACAAATATTTAAGAACATGGAAAATCAAGAACAAAATAAAGGGTCTCAACAGACAAAAAAGAAAGGTGTATTCAGACGAATCATTTTACCTATCCTGATCGGAATACTTGTTCTCGCTGTCATCATCGGCAAACTGGGAAGCAACAAGGAAAAGATGGACGCAAATGCATCCATTACAGATAAAAAAGTGACTATTTTCCCGGTGACAGTTGCTCAACCGACAATGGAAACAGTCTCGCAGGACTTTGAACTAAATGGAAATTTCATTCCTGATCATCAATTGAGCTTTGTTTCGGAAGCTTCAGGACGTGTGAGAACCTTGACGATTGAAAACGGTGATTATGTGAATGAAGGGAAGGTGATTGCGACTTTGGACAACGAACAAATCCGCATTGACCTTGCATTGGCCAAAACAACCCTGGATAAAGCGAAATCGGATTTGGATAAATACGAACGCATGGTTGCGAGCGGTGCTGTAAACAAACAACAAGTGGAAGATATGCGCATGACCATGAATACGGCAGATGCAAAAGTAAAAACACTTCAGCACAGTTTGAAACTGACTACAATCGTTTCCCCTATCTCCGGCGTTGTTTCAAATGTAGCCATTGAAAAAGGAAGTTACCTGGCTCCCGGAACTGCAATCGCTGACATCGTCGACATCAAGTCATTGAAAATGAGTGTGAAGTTATTGGATGTGCAAGTGGTTCGTGTAAAACCAGGACAATCCGTTAATATCGTTCCGGATTTGTATGCCAATTCATCTATTCCCGGAAAAGTGGCTTCGGTTTCACCGCAAGCAGACGGTTCCAAGAAATTCGATACTGAAATACGCTTTACAAATCCTTCAAAAACTCCCTTGAAATCAGGGATGACAGGAAAAGTGAAGTTTACATTCGGTGGAACGAAAGATGCATTGACCATTCCGCTGAAATGTCTGGCAGGAAGCATCAAGGATCCAAAAGTATTCATAGTTCAAGGTGGGAAAGCGAAATTGACGAAAATTGAAATCGGCGCAGTTGACGACGACAAGATTGAAATCGTATCCGGTTTGACAGAAGGAATGAAGGTGGTGAAAACCGGTCAGTTGAATATCGACAACGGATCCAAGGTTAAGATCATCAAATAGATTTAGACAGGGTCTAATTATCAATGAAAGAATTATCAATATCAAGCTAAGAACCTTGATAATTCTAAACATTCATAATTGATAATTACTCTTTACTCATGTCTTTAAAGAAACTAAAAAAATAAGAAATATGTCTATTACAGAATTAGCCATAAAGAGACCCTCGTTGATCGTTGTGATCTTCTCGGTCCTGGGTTTCCTCGGAATTCTCAGCTATTCCAAACTGAATTACGAGCTGATGCCGAAATTCTCCATTCCTGTGGTAACTGTTACAACAGTTTATCCGGGAGCCTCTCCTTCGGAAGTGGAGAACTCGGTAACCAAAAAAGTGGAAGATGCACTTTCGGGTGTTGAAAGCCTCGATTATACACAATCCACATCCATGGAAGGTATTTCCACGGTGGTATTGTTACTGAAAAATGATGCCGATCCGGATAAAGCACTACAGGAAGCACAGCGAAAGATCAATGCGATGCTTTCCACTCTGCCGGAAGAAGTCCTTTCACCATCTTTGGGAAAATTCTCCTTCGATGAAGCACCGATCATGAGCGTGGGTATAACCGCAGACATGCCCCCGACGGAGTTGTATTCCCTGGTGAAAGATGATATCTCTCCTTCCCTTGCGAAAATGGAAGGAATGGCCCAAATCACCATGGTTGGTGGTGAAGAACGTGAAATCAAAGTACAGGTGGACCGGGAAGCTTGTGAGAGTTATGGAATTTCCATTCTCCAGATCACCAATGCAATCCGCTCGGCAAACCTGGAATTGCCAACAGGTAAAGTCAAAGGTGACGACTCGCAGGCTTTGGTGCGTTTACGCGGAAAATACAAGGATCTCAATGAATTGAACAACTTGGTAATCCTGAACGATCCGAAAACCAATTCACCGGTAAGACTGAACGAAGTGGCAAGTATCACAGATGCTTCCAAGGAGATCAAAACATATAACCGGATCAACGGAATAAACTCTTTGGGACTTCAGATCATGAAACAGACCGATGCAAATGCGGTTAAGATCAGTAAGATGGTGAAAGAAGAGTTCAAAAAACTCGAAAAGCAATACAAAAGTAAAGGATTGAAATTCGATATCGCTTCTGATTCATCCGACTTTACACTTGCTGCTGCAGAAGCGGTTGTTACCGACCTGGGCCTTGCGATCTTCATCGTTGCATTGGTAATGTTGTTGTTCCTTCACAGTGTGCGAAATGCTGTAATCATCATGATTTCCATTCCGGCCTCGTTGATTTCGGTTTTCATCGCCATGTACCTGCTTGGATTTACCCTGAACCTGATGACTTTGCTTGCAATTTCACTGGTAGTAGGAATCCTGGTCGATGACTCGATCGTTGTATTGGAGAATATCTACCGTCACCTTGAAATGAGGAAAGAACGGAAAAAAGCAGCATTGGAAGGCCGGAATGAAATCGGTTTCACTGCGATGGGAATTACCTTGGTCGACGTGGTGGTATTCCTTCCATTGACCATGGTTGGTGGTTTGATCTCGAACCTGCTTTCCCAGTTCTCATTGGTGATCGTTATCTCGACCTTGATGTCCTTATTCGTTTCCTTTACATTGACTCCGCTTCTGGCTTCACGCTTTGCGAAAGAAACAAATCCGAACACCAAAACACTAGGCGGACGAATTGTCGTAGTATTCGAACGCATCCTGAAAAACATCACTACTTCTTACGGTCGTGCACTAACCGTTGCTTTGCGCAGAAAACGCTACATCGTTCTCGCAGCATTCTTTGGAATCATTTTTATCCCGGTATTACTTGGACCATACATCGGTGGAGAATTCGTAAGCCAGGGCGACCGCGGAGAATTCGTGATCTCTTTGGAATTACCCCAAGATGCCACGATCCAGCAGACGAACGCAACGGTTCAGCGCGTGGAAGATTACTTATTCAATAAACCGGAGGTAATCAATGTCTTTACGAGTGTGGGAACAGCCAGCGGAAATATGGGGTCTCAAAGCAACGCCAACAACAAAGCACAGTTGACGGTGAAAATCATACCAAAAGAGCAACGCGACAAATCTGCGGCAATCATTGCCCAGTTAATGAAGCAGGATCTGGAGAATATGTTACCGGATGTCAAAGTGAACTCGGCAGCTGTAGGGATCATGGGTGGAGCTGATGATGCGCCGATCCAGATCGCGGTAACCGGAAACGACATGGATTCAAACTATGTGGCAGCTGCCAAAGTGGTCGAGACATTGAAGTCGATCAAAGGAACTGCCGAAGTGAAAGTATCGGTTGAAACCGGAAATCCGGAGATTACGGTAAACATTGACCGTGATAAGATGGCTGAATTGGGATTGAATATGAATACGGTCGGTTCCACGCTTCAAATGTCTTTCAACGGAGATGACAATTCCAAATATTCGGAAAATGGAAAAGACTATGATATCTTGGTCAATTACGATGATTTTGATCGTAAAAACACTTCAGATGTTAAAGAAGTCTATTTCATCAATGACAAAGGAGAAGAGATCAAATTGAGCCAGTTTGCAAAAATCGGAAAAGCAAGCGGACCTTCGAAATTGGAACGGATGAGCCGGATTCCTTCCATCACTGTCACTTCGCAGGTATTGGGAACTTCCAGTCAGCAGGTAACAGATGAGTTTGCCAAACTGATTGAAAAAGATCCGCTTCCAAGTAACACCGTTTACAGTTTTGAAGGGGATGCTAAAAACATGGCGGAAGCATTCGGAAACTTAATGTTAGCGATTCTGGCTTCCATCCTATTCGTTTACCTCATCATGGTGGCATTGTACGATTCGTATGTGTATCCGTTCGTTGTCTTGTTCTCCATTCCATTGGCGATTATCGGTGCCTTGCTTGCATTGGCGCTGGCATCTGAGCCAATCAGTATCTTCTCCATGTTGGGAATGATCATGCTCATCGGGTTGGTAGCGAAGAATGCGATCCTGATTGTCGACTTTACAAACCAGAAGAAGGCAGACGGACACAATACGGTTGAAGCATTGATCATTGCAGGCCAGGCGCGTTTACGTCCGATCCTGATGACGACTCTTGCGATGGTTTTCGGTATGATGCCGATTGCATTTGCACACGGAGCTGGAGCTGAATGGAAAGCCGGATTAGCTTGGGTATTGATCGGTGGTTTGACCAGTTCCATGCTATTGACGCTGATCATCGTTCCATGCGTTTACCTGATCTTCGATATCTTCAAACGGGAGATTTCCAATAAAAAAGCACGAGCATTGCTCAAAGAAGTTGATGTGGTCGCACTAGGGCACGAGTACGACCATAATTAACACCAATAACCAAGAGGAATGCCCCATCCCGTATATACAGGATTGGGGCATTTTTTGTTCCGGTTGTTTCACACTACAATCAAGCATTCTTTCATTTAGATACACAGAACACTCGCTTAAAAGTTACCTACTGATAAAATAAATATCGGAAAGCTACGTGTTTATTGATTTTTTATTCATTTTTCAAAAATTAAGGCTCTGAGATCATCCAAGCCCTGAAAGAAAAAACAGCGTAACTTAACAAAAGATACTAAACACTGCCTTATGAAATATTCCTTACTCTTATTCGCGATTTTAATACTCAAATCCTTACGTGCGCAGGATCCTGAAAAAAGCTGGGTGATTGGAAGCCCGACAGATAAAGAATGAGGATGCAACCTAGTAGCTGATGATGCCGGAAACACCTATTCTTCCGGATCAACCAATGAAAAAGGATTGATTATCAAGCAGAACCCGCTTCACCAAACTATTTGGTGCAAAACCATTACATTTCCACCAGCAGCATCGAATGTGGTTTTTATTTCCTTTATGGACCTATTGGGAGACACCATCTTTGGTTGTGGTTCTATTGAACAGAACTACCAAGTAGTTGGGAACTTCTATTTCAAAATGAACGCTCAAACCGGAACATTTTACTGGTCAAAATATGAAACTGCTTCAGAAGGTTATCTTTCCATTATGCGCTATGCAAACGGAAAATATTTCCTTACCGGAGGAACTGAAATTAGCAATTCAATGACACAAGCTAAGGTATTAGCTGTTTCATCTCAAACCGGGAATGTTATCTGGCAAACTCCCTTGTTAAAATTCGTTTACACTCCTGCCGGAAATAACAGCCGCACATACGTCACAGCAGCAACTGAAATGCTTCATGGTAAGATGTTCCTTACCGGGCAGCATTTGCAAACACTTTCATCGGGTATCTATCCGGATATGCCATTTTTGATCGGAATTACCGAAACCGGAAATGTTTTTCTACAACACCGCATTCCACTTCCAAATAATGGTTTCAATACTTCCTTTCAGGGAAGCAGGATAGAATACGATATGGATGAAAACCTGATTCTTTCCTGTTACAATAACGGCCCCATGTCTACTTTAAACGATCCCAATGTGGTTCTCATCAAGTTGGATACTCTTGGAAACATCCTTTTTTCAAAGGAATATGAAGTAACCAGTGATGGGTTCATATTTGTCCATGCGATGAATGAAACCGCGGGGAGCTATGTACTCTGTGGTGCTTTAAATACGATTTTCATTGGTTTATACACACTCAAACTGGATAAAAATGGAGAGCTCCAAAAATGTGTAGGCATTCAGAAACCCAATATTTATTATGGAAGCGGATCACCTTATAATGCTTATGGGAACAGTGAGTTTCGCAACGGCATTCATTATTTTCCAAATACGGAATACAACGCTTCCGATGCCAATATTAATAACATCATCCTGGATGAAGACCTCAATTTTATCCAGGATTGCGCAGATATCAATGAAGTTCCAGTGACCATCACCCCTCTCACCATCCAATTAGAACCACTTGTACTGACACAAATCCCAAATACATTTGTTTATCAGGATGGGATAATTGCGGGAGATCTGCCTATGTATGTTTCCTGCGACAGTCTTTCACTGAGTCTGCAGCAATCGTCAGGATGTCAGGCGTCAGTTATTGCTGAAACTTCCGGTTTTCAGGTACCACAATTCTTTTGGTCAAACGGGACCGTCTCTTTCTCTGACACCCTACTCGTTTCTTCTACAGATACAATTATTGTGAGGGTATTGGATATCCGCTGCTGTGAATTGACAGATACCATCATTCCGGTGCTTTTCTCGAACCTGGCTGTCAGTTTACCTGCAGACACCAGTCTTTGCTTACAGTCCGGGCAAACTTTCCTGCTGACACCTCAAGTAAGCAATCCAAGCGGAACGGTAAGCTATTTATGGAGCACTAATTCTACAGCAGCTTCTCTTTTTGTAACAAGCTCCGGGACTTATTGGGTAGAAATCTCTGACGGTTGTATCAGTCTCCGTGATTCCATCCAGGTTACGATGCTTTCTGCTCCTGAAATCACAGGACTCGCCGACACGGCTATTTGCGAAGGAACTTTTCCCGTCAACCTGAATCCTATCATCACTAACGGTGTATCTGTCCTTTGGAATGATGGAGTAATAACACCTTCCAGAAGTATTGCCGGCCCCGGAATCTATTCGCTGCAAGTAATCAATGAATGTGGAACAAGAGATACAACCATCGAAGTACTGCAAACGGATTTACCTGCTGTTTCATTGGTTCCAATCATCGACTCGTGTTTACAAACAGGGGCAAGCATCACCCTGAATCCCGTTCTGAATGATGTCGGATTCTTTAATTGGTCGACCGGGGTAACAAGTATTCTACTGACTGTCTCCACAAGCGGAACTTATACATTTTACGGATGGAATGCGTGTGGGATCGATTCTGCAAGCTGCTCGGTTACTGTCCGCGAGTTCCCGGAATTAAACCTTCCCGAAACGCTGGATACCTGTTTTGAAATCGGGCTTGGATTTTCTTACACCGTCCAGGGAAATTCAGGATCTTACCAATGGAATTCAGGATCACAAACCGCAACGGAGCAAATCGCTCAAGAAGGAGTGTATATCTGCACGCTAACCAATGGATGCGGTACAACAAGTGATTCCATGGCGGTAAGTCGTTTGGCCGATTTGGACCTTTATTTCCCGAATGACTCAGTAGAACTTTGTGCAGAGCAAATCTCCCTTAACCTGCTTCATATTGAAACGAACTATGCTTACGAATTGTATTTACCATGGAGTGGAAAGCCTGCAGGATCAAACCTGAACGAATCCGGTTGGTATCAGATTCGCGCTTACAATGCGTGTGGCGAACTGTGGGATTCCATTTATCTTGATCTGCGAAAGGAACAAGCCATTTTCATGCCCAATTCATTCACTCCCGATAACGATGGAACAAACGATCAGTTGGAGATCACTACCTTAAATGCAACTATCAGCAGTCTCCGGATCTTTAATCGCTGGGGAGAGGAAATCTATCATTTACAGAAGGAAAGTCAGTCGGAAGAAATTCCAACCGCGATTTGGAATGGTTCGTTTCACGGGCAAGTTTGTCCGGATGGAATGTATGTGGTGCAAATCATTTATGAAAACTGTTTTGGTATACCGACTCAATTTACCGGTCACGTGATTTTGCTCCGATGAGTGTGATTTTGCGTTTGTTCAAATAGTACAATTTAGTTTACCACAAATGCACAAATAAAAAGGCTGTCTACCGAACAGCCTATGCCCATAATTGATTTAAGGAAGCTTACTCTAAAGCATCCTTATAAACAATCTCTGAAAATCCTGAACCCAAGTGGTTATGAACTTCCATACAACAACCAATCAGCTGATAACACTCTTCCTTTAATAGATAATCTTCCATTTACATTAATTTAAGAAAAAAGATCATTATTTCAATCGATTATCAACTTCTTTTATTCAAATAACAAAAAAAGCGACCAGTAGGCGCTTCAAATTATTTGTGCATTTGTGGTCAAAGAAGACATCTCATTAAGCGGAAGAATATTTGTGGTAAACCCATTTAGTGACCAGAAATACCATTCTCCGATAATAATTGCATAATACTTAGTCGCGAAATTTGTCCTGATTATTTAGAAGATTATGACAAAACAATTTATACTCTCAATCGGGTGTTCTTTAGCTATTCTTGCTGCCAATGCACAAGATATCGCTACAGCCCGTAATGCTTCCGTTGGAAGCACCGTTACTTTCAGAGGAGTTTCTCTGAACGGATCCGAATTACCCAACATTCGCTACATCCAAGATGTTACCGGAGGTATTGCTATTTACGGTTCGAATGTAAGTTCTATCCAGGAAGGTGATTCCGTACTAATTACCGGAACCATGACGAATTACAATAATCTAGCTGAAGTTACTCCGGTTACTTCTATGAGCGTACTCTCGAATGTTGCACTTCCGGCTGCACAGGTGATCACTGATATCTCCACAATCAGTGAGATTCATGAAAGTGAATTGCTTCATTTTGATAACTGCACCTTTGCCAACGGGGGAGCTACTTTTGCAGGAAATACCAATTACAATGTGACCATGGGTGGACAAACCATGCAGGTGCGAATCACCAATGGAAGTCCGTTGGTTGGCGAAATCATTCCAAGTGGAGCTGTAAACCTGGATGGAATCATGTCGCAATACTGTTACACACCAACGACAGGTTGTACTTCCGGTTATCAGTTGCTTCTGAGAACACTTACCGATATTGAAAGCACCTCTTCTATTTACCTGACACAACCCATCAGTACATCGGCTATTGCTACCACCGGTTTTGATATTCATTGGTCTACCAACATTGCAGGAACAAATTCCTATATTAAATATGGAATGACACCGGCATTGGAACTCGGAACAATTGCTTCCGGAAACACACTGAATCATGTTGCTTCCCTCAGTGGATTAACTCCCGCCACCATATACTATGTGCGTGCTTTCTCTTGGAACGGTGCAGACAGTGCGGTAACACTTGAACGTACCTTTGCAACACAGTCACTTTCATCGGGGAAAATCACGGCTTACTTCAATCGAAGAACGGATGATAATTATTCCACCGGAACAAACGCGGTTCAATTGAATCATGTGATTGCGGATACGCTTGCTGCATATATCAACCGGACCCAAATCTCTCTCGATATCGCTATTTACAACTGGGATCACTCAACAGATGCTATGAAGATCATTACGGCCGTAAATAACGCATACACACGTGGAGTAAAAATCCGGGTAATCAGTGATGGTAGTACGGTAAACTCAGGAGTGAATGGTTTGAATAATGCGATTCCTGTACTATCAACGCCACAAGGAAGCGATTACACGATTATGCACAATAAAATCGTGATTATGGATGCAAATGTAAGTAATCCGAATCAGCCGGTAGTTTGGACGGGATCCACCAATTTTACGGAAGGACAGTTAAATGATGACGCAAACAATGTCATTATTTTCCAGGACCAAAGTTTAGCCCGTGGCTACAAAATGGAATTCGATGAAATGTGGGGAGATTCCAGTCAAACTTCACAGCCAAATATGACCTTATCCAAATTCGGACAGTTTAAAACAGACAACACTCCGCACGAATACATCATTGGTGGAAAGCGCGTCGAATCCTATTTCAGCCCATCTGATCAAGTCAATACACAAATCTTGAACACGATTGCGACTGCAGACGACGATCTTCATTTTGCTGTCATGGTTATTACACGTTCCGACCTGGCTTACGCAATCCGGGATCGAATCCAACAGCAAACTTTGGATGCAAAAGGAATTATTGATGACGCTTCAACTTCTGCTACTCCATATGGAATCCTTTCTCCTCCAATGGGTCAAAATCTTGCCGTAAACGGCCATAACTGGATTTTCCATCACAAATACATCATTATTGACGAATCCAATACCTCATCAGACCCGATCGTTTTAACCGGTTCTCATAACTGGAGCAATGGAGCTGATCAAAAGAACGATGAAAACACCGTGATTGTGCACGACGCATCTATTGCAAACCAATACTACCAGGAATTCATGGGAAGATGGTGTGAACGAAACGGAACTGTTTGTTCATTAGGTTTGGACGAAGCCATTAAAAATCAGGATCTGTCTGTTTATCCGAATCCGAACCAAGGAAATTTCTCTTTCCAGGTTGCGGGTGATGGCAACATGGCTGAGATCAACTTAACAGACATAATGGGAAAAGAAGTTTATGCAACAGAACTTAAAACCGAAACCGGAAACAATATCTTTCATGTAACTACTCAATCACTGAAGAAAGGGATTTATTTCTTGAATTATATTGTCGATGGGCAATCCATGACTTCACGAATTGTTATCGAGTAATTCGTTCATGACAGTCTGTGCGAACATTCTTGCTCGCACAGACTAATCTATTTCTATTCGTAAGGATCAATAAGGTTTAATAATCTGCCCTGTATTCGCCCCAAAAACACTTTTCCTGAACCCGTATTCCAATTGTTTCATCGTTACCGGAATATCTCCGGGAAAATATGGGAAATATTGTGGGGAATCTTCAATGACTGTCGGACTCACTGCATTGATACGGATTCCGTTTTCCAGTTCAATAGCCGCAGCTCTTACAAAACCTTCCACAGCACCGTTTGCCGCCGATGCATTCGCAAAATTCAATTGCGGATCGTGTGACAATGCTCCTGTAATCAATGTAAACGAACCTTTCGGATTGATATAGTGCTGACCGATCAAAACCAGGTTGATCTGCCCCATCATTTTTCCTTCCACTCCTTTTCGGAAAGTTTCATTTGTAAGCGTTTTCCAGGGCCCGACATGCGTTGGCCCGGCTGTAGAGATCAATGCATCGAACGCACCGACTTGTTTGAATAGCTTTTCTATTGACTCCGTGGAGGTGATATCCACCAAAACATCTCCGCTTTTTGATCCTGCTTTGATCACTTCGTGCTCTTTCCCAAAAGCATTACTTAAATGTGTTCCCATAGTGCCTGAAGCACCAACCAATATTATTTTCATCTTTGTTTGTTTAGTATTATTAATTATTTGTCTTTTTTCGGAGAAACTTTTCCTATCAGCAGATCCGTCAACGGAACTCCCACAAATACCACCCATGGAACCAGGACAATGGTTAAAAGAAAGGTTCTTTGATACAGTGGGAAATCACCTAATGGTTTTCCAAACAGGAAAAGGAAAAAAGTGATGGAAGGATAAATGACAATCCAGATTTTCATTGCCATTAATAATCGAGCTTTTGTCTTCATATTCTAAATCGTTTAATTAAGACAAAAGTACAAGCAGCTTAGCGCTCCGATGTAGGACAATTCTTTAGTTGAACAGGATTTATTTGAAACGGTTCCGGAATGCTTCGGGTGAAAAACCGGTTCCTTTCTTAAAGAATCGGATAAAATATGAAGTATCTTCAAATCCAAGAGAATATGCAATGTCCTTTACCTGGTTGGACGTTCCCAAAAGCGTTCTTTTCGATTCGAGGATCAGTTGTTCATGGATCAATTCGGAAACGGTTTTATCAAGCATCCCTTTGGTAATCTTGTTTAACTGGAAAACCGAAATATTGAGCATCTCAGCATACTGAATGACTGATTTGTGATCTGCGACATGTGCCTCAAGCAACTCCCGGAACTCTTCAAAACGCTCTTGCTCATAAGTCAGTTCCGCATTCATTTTTTGTCCAGGAGCAGCACTTTGTCGCAACGATTCAATGAAAAAGATATCGAGGCTTGCTTTGATCAAATCAAAAAAACCTTCTTCCTTATGGGTATATTCATGGTGGATGGATTCCAAAAGATCAAGCAGTCTTTCAAAACGCGCAGGATCGGGTGAGCAGAAATTTTTAGAAGTCACTCTTCGGAACCGTTGTTTAGCCGAAACAGTTTCCGGACTATAAAAATCCGCATCGAACTGCATCAAAAACCCTTTACAATCCTTGTCTAATTTGAGTTGATGAAGCTGTCCGGGACGCAGGATAAATACCGACCGATTTCTTACCTCGTAATCCACAAAATCGATCATGTGTTCCCCCGAGCCACTTGCAAGAGCCAGGATAAAGAAATAATTATGGCGGTGGAGTTCATCGTTCATTGGTTTCCCATCCAAAATAGCTTCCAATGAACGGATACTGAATCTCCTGTCTACATTCTGTATGCGATCTGTAATTTGTCTAACCGGAATTTCCTTCATCATGCGCTCTTACATTTCAAATATAGGATATCCCAGGTGGAAAAAGCATACTCTTAAAGAAGGAGTTTCTAAAATTGGAGATGATGAATACCAATGAATTACCCGATCCGGATTCCCAAAACCGTAATATCGTCAATCTGTTCGAAATCCGAACCGTTTGCATATTTCCAATCTTCTATGGTCGAATCCAGGATCTGACCTTGTTCGGTCATGGGTTTATGCGCATTTTCGGCAAGCAGGTTCTTGAAATTCCGGCTCATGAACTTTTTACCTCTTTCTCCACCGAACTGGTCGGAATAACCATCCGTGAACAGGTAGAACACATCTCCGCGTTTTGCAGTGATTTCGTGATTGGTGAATTCTTTCATGTCCGGATAGATTGCAATCGGGCGCTTATCCGGTTTCAATTCTTCCAGTTTGTTGTTTTTCGAAGAAACAATGTAGAGCGGATTATTCGCCCCCGACCAATGACATTTAAGCGTCTTATTATTGATCAGAAGCAGGGAAATATCCATCCCATCCATCTGTTCGCCTTGAATTCCTTTTTGCTGAAGAGAATCAATCACTTTATCGCGAAGTTCATTCAGAATGATATCCGCACGCGTAATTTCCTGCTGTTTCACAATTTCATTCAGAAGACTGATGCACAACATGCTCACAAATGCTCCCGGAACTCCATGGCCGGTGCAATCTGCAACTGCAACCAAAGTCCAATCACCACGGCGGTCGACAAAGAAGAAATCTCCGCTGACAATGTCTTTTGGTTTGAACATCACGAAAAACTCACCCGGAATTGTTCCTTTGATGGTTTGTTCATTCGGTAAAACAGCATTCTGAATGCGCAAGGCATAACGGATACTATCCGTCAATTCAAACAGGATTTTCTCAATCTGGTCTTTCTGACCGCTTACAATCGCATGTTGTTCCGAAAGCTCGACCATGGATTTTTTACGATGTACGGAACTGCGGTATAAAACATATACTGTTCCGAGAATAAGCAATAAAACCACGCAACCCATAATCAGGATCACTCGTTGCATGCCCAATTTCTGAAGTTGTTCGTTGATTTGTCCTTTTTGCTCTTCAATACTTCGTTTCTGATTGAACAAAATGTCTTCCTGTTCCGAAATGGCACGCGTCTGACTTTTGAGTTTTTGATCCTGTTCTTCCAAAATACTGCTTTGCTCATCGAGCATCTTGACCTTTTCCTTCAAGGTCATTTGCTGGTAATTGATCCGGGCCTTCTGTCCTATGATAGTCTGGTCCTTGGCTGCTACTTTTTCACGCTCTTTGTCCAGCTTTTCACGCTCCTTATCCAATTTCTCCATCGATTCGGTGAGAAGTTGCTCCCACTGAACTGTCCCCTCCATATAGCTTTCGAATTGATTGGTGAGTTTCAATCCGGCTTTCTCCATGTTTTCCTGGTTGACGGTGAAATCGTCTTTTTTCAGGCGCCCGTTAAAGTCGACCATCTCGTAATCTCCATCCTTCATGGAATTCGTGATCAACAAGGTATGATTGCCCGAAATCGCCTTTCCAATCTTATCACTCTTTTTGTTGAATTTCTTGTCAACGCATAAGATCTGGGTGGGGCTGATTGCATCCAGGTTTTTGAAATGTATAACACTCACCTTCTTCCCTTTAAGGGAAATTCCATCATATTTATTCCGGACAACACTATAAAAAGAAGTATCACTGTCGAGAACCCCGATCTGGAATGTCTGAAATGACGATTGATTTTCCCAGGTTGTATTCAACATGATGATATACATACTTGTCGCAATGGATTCATCGGATCGGGAAAACTGTGCGGAAGTATTGAAAGTAAAGGCAAAGCACGCCGATAAAAGCACACAAATCCTCTTCAATCGGTTTGCGAATAATCCTGCCAAGGCTATAATGTTCATGTTTCCAATCAAATTAATTTGTTCGAAACGGTTTCGTTTTTTGTGTTTAATTGCCACAAAGGTAGGAAAAACACGAGGTTCTGTTATTACTTAACGGATAAAAAGCGCGAAATCCAAAAAGGAAATCCAGACCGATTGGAATCCCAGAATGATGCGTAAAAACAAGTTTATAAAGAACTGTGCCCCAATAACACGGAAACGGGTAACAATCAGAATGAGTCTTTAGCGGGAATCAGTGAGTGTTTACTTGTTAAAATTCACGGTTTAATTAAAATCGTAGAGAAAAATAAAATTTTAAATGTTGAATTTCACAACCTGTAAAGGTCCGGTTTTCTTTTTAACTTTTTAATTAACTTCGTTTGGAAAGCAGTGCAACTATCAACATTATAATACATAAAAAATGGAAGAGCAAAAAAATGAAACTCCCAAAGTAACCGGAATCGGAGGAATCTTCTTTTTCTCAGAGAACCTGGCAGAAACAAAGGAATGGTATGCCAAGAATTTAGGGCTTGAGATCAACGATTGGGGTTCATCCAGTTTTGAATCCCGGGATCTGAACAATCCTGACCAAGTGAATTCCCTCCAATGGACTCCATTTAAAAAAGGAAGCGAATACTTCGCGCCGTCCCAAAAAGAATTCATGATCAATTACCGCGTTCAGAATATCGAAGGCCTCATAAGTAAACTCAAAGAGAACGGGGTCACTATTCTGGACGAATTGGTTACTTATGACTTTGGGAAATTCATTCATATTATGGATGCTGAAGGCAACAAGATTGAATTGTGGGAACCCAGGTAAGGCTATCCAAAAAGATAAATCGGAACTCATCCCTCAATTGACGGATGAGTTTTTTTGTTTTCAAATTCCCAGGTACGTGTATCAATCTCACTTCATCTTCTTATAAAAAAAGCTAAAATCGACCATTCTACCCCTCTTCATAAACTTCTTGTCTAATTACCTTAAGAATCCTTTAAACACTTACCGTTCACAAGTAATAGTCTCACATTTACAATTTCCAAAAGTGGGATTAGTGCAAATTTTCAAAAATAAAATGTAACACCTTTTCTTTAGAAGCTACGCATTTTTACTTCTCACTGAACAACCTGTTTAAGGAGAATGTTCATGAATTAAAACAATTTCAATAACCGAAAAAACAACAGTCATGAAAAATGTAAGAACAGTAAAAAGAGGCTTCCTTTATTTAGGATTCTTAGGCATGAGTCTATTCATTATCCATTCGTGTAATAACAGTAATCCCGATGACTCGAAAGAGATAGCAGAAGATCAAAACGAGGCAAAATTCGATGATCGGAAATCGGAAAAAGATGCTGCCTTCCTGGTAAAAGCAGCCGAAATCAATCTGGAGGAAATCAAATTGGGTGAACTGGCTCAACAAAAAGGTTCAACAGCCGATGTGAAAGCACTTGGAAAAATGATGGTCGATGAACACACTTCTGCTCAAAGCGATTTGAAAAAATTGGCAGCAAGCAAATCGATTACAATTCCTGTTGTTTTGACAGAAAACGGGAAAGATGCCTACGATGATCTGAACGAAGAAGACATGGGTATGGATTTCGACAAGGAGTATTGCGATATGATGGTCAAAGGACACAAAAGTGCAATCCGTGAGTTTGAAAATGCTTCTTCCAATGCTGAAGACGGGGATATCCGCAACTGGGCTTCGTCCATGCTTCCGGCATTACGTACACATTTGGAACATGCTGAGGCTTGCAAGGAAAAATGCAAAGCAATGAAGTAATCACAAAGTAGATTTTCAGTCACTTCGTGATTTACCAAAAGAATAGTTAATCATAAAAACAAGCAATCATGGGCACAAATAATCAAGAAATAATAGCTAGTTTGAACAACCTGGTACAGATCAACAACGATCGTATCCAAGGATACCTGACAGCAGCAGAGGAAACGGATCAGGACGACCTGAAAAGAGTTTTCTCGGAAATGATGACAGCAAGTCAGGAATGCCGCCGGGAACTGGTGCAGGAAATAAGCAAATTGGGAGGAACTCCGGTAGAAGGAACAACCGTGTCAGGTAAAATTTTCCGCGTGTGGATGGACGTCAAAGCTGCTTTGACAAGTAAAGACCGAAAAGCGATCCTGAATTCATGTGAGTTCGGTGAAGATGCTGCGGTAAAAACATACCAGGCAGAAATCGATGGAAATGCATTGAACGGAACAGAATATTTACTCATTGTAAAAGATCAGTTCTCGAAAATCAAATCCGGTCACGATAAGATCAAGCAATTGCGCGATGCTGCAAACAATGCGGCTTAATTTGTTTAAACGCAGGTTTTGACTTGTTCTTAAACACAATTCATTATAGGGTCGTTCTTCACTGAACGACCCTTACCTTTTGCCTTTAATCGAATCGCTTAGTTGCCTCCTTACTTAAAGGTGTAAAGAAGTTAATCAAATTGCCATCCGGATCGCGGAATAACAAAGATCGGTTTCCCCAAGGCATGGTCGTCGGCTCCTGAACAAGCTCACTGATCGAATCTTTGATACGTTCATAAACCTCATCCACATTTTCTACCCAAAATTCGATAATCACACTTTTGTTGTTTGCAGGAATGGCAATACCTTCTCCGAAAAAACTCAACGTGCGCGTGCTTCCGATAGCCAATTTAGAGGAACCGACAGCAATCTCTGCAAAATCTTCGGTATACCAGGTCGCATTCAAAGCTGTTATATTCTCAAAGAATGAAACCATCCCCGTCATGTTTTCTGTAATAATTCTTACTGATGCTAAATTCATAATCTTGTTTGTCTGTTATTTGAAACAAAATTAGATGCAGTTCATGACAGCAGCTTGTCAGGGGTGTTGATATTTTTTTCGACGTTCTGCCAAATACTGTTGAAGCGTGATTTTATGTGGTTCGAAAACAGCCTTCTGAGGAACCATTTTTGAAATCCGGTCCAAACGAAACATCCGGAATTCCTTTCTCAATCTGCAAAATGCAATCAGAGCCCAACATTCATCCAGTGTATAATACATGGCAAACGGTTCGATCATCCGCTCTGTTTGTTCCGCTTTCTTTTCCGACTGATAGGTGATCTTCAGCAGGTTGAAGTTTGTTAGTGCAGCTTGAATCACCGCCAACGAATCACTCGAATTGGTTTTGGGGATCACCGGACTGAGTGCAATCCGGCTGGACAATAACTCTGCTTTATCCTTCGCCGAATAAGATAAAACAGCCTTGACTTTATTCACTGCTCCCAGGTAAGCCTCAACCAGCGAACTGTCTTTATTCGTGCGCACCAATTGCTCCATTGTAATTAACGCATTTGCTTCCTCTTCGCTAAACATAACGGGTGGAATCTTAAACCCTTCCATCAAAGCATATCCTTTTCCATCTTCGGTAACAATAGGAATTCCTGCCATTTCCAATGTTTTGATATCCCGGTAAATGGTTCGCACACTCACGCCGAATTTTTCAGCCAGGAGTGTTGAGGTCAAGATTCTCTTTGTTTGCAATTGGATCAATATCGCCGTTATCCGTGCTATTCTGGGAATGTCTGTACTGTTCATTTTTCAAGTTCGGGTTCTAAAGTTGGAAAAAAGTTTCGACGTCTGTTCATTCTGATAAAATTCATCGTCCTTTCGGTTCCAGTAAGCGGAATTCTTTCTTTTCTTCATCAAACACATAGATCATAGGAGTATTGATATACAAATCTAATGTATCATAAAAACCTTCTTCATCCGTCGGATTTACAATCAGCATCAGTGAGTTATAACGAAATTCGTATCCGATTTGAGATTCCGGCAGATGAACCATTTGCCCCGTTTTACGATCTACAATCACGCCATGAGCACAAGGAGAGCCACATCCCCACATGATTAGTTCATAATGTCCACCAAAAGTAGAATGCCCTTCTTTATAACCGGTTTTAATGGCTGTGATATACCATTTCGCTTCTTTATTCGTACTAAAATCCAACGGTGCTTTAGTAATCGTATCCAGTGTCCTTGCCGGAAAATCTTCAAACCAAATATAGGGTTGAAACTTCACTTTCACCCGTTGATCCATTGATTCATTAAACTCATAATTCGCTTCAATTTTGAGATTGTCTTCATTAACAATGGTTTTCCAATGTGCAACTGCTTTCTGTTTGACCGAATCAACCGGTTGGTCCGGATTTTTCGCCCGATGATTAGTGTTTGGAGGATTTGTACAGGATGTTACTAAGACAAGGATAAAAGCAGTTTTCAGTAAACGATTCATTTGTTTTGTTTTTGATCAAAACTAACATGCCTCTCCCGATCAACTTTACCATTTCTATTAAGTGCTTCTTATATTCTATTATTCGCAGTCACCTTTTTTAATAAAAACATACTAAACAGTATGTTTTGTAGTTATCTTTGCAGGCAAATAAAGAACAGAGCATGAAAACAGGATTAAAACAACCAACACGGAACTACAAACCACTCATCTGGATCTTAACTTTAGGAATAAACGGTCTGATTATTCTGGCATTTTTCCTCCCAAACAAAGAAACCTTCAAAACTTGGGACTTTTCCTTTTTACCTTTGCTGAATGCAATTCTGAACGGGGCCACTTTTGTATTGCTTCTAGCAGCATTGTCTGCAATCAGACAAAAAAATATTAAACGGCATCGCAACTTCATCTTTGCAGCTTTCTTGTGTACCTCTGTTTTTCTTCTATCCTATTTACTGTACCATTTCACCACTCCATCCACCAAATTCGGAGGAGAAGGAGTTATCAAATACATCTATTTCTTCATCCTTATTTCACACATTCTTCTTGCCATCATGACCGTTCCTTTGGCTTTATTATCCATTGGAAGAGGTTTGAATATGGAAATTCCGTTTCACAAAAAAATTACGCGATGGACGATGCCGATTTGGCTTTATGTTAGTTTGACAGGAGTGATTGTCTATCTTTTAATCGCTCCATACTACAACTAAAACACTATAAATCAAAACGATGTGACTCACCAAAGAATCCCATTTAAATCTTTATTCAAATGTTCCTTCAGGATCAAAACGCATGATATAGCCGATTACTTCTCTGGTCATATTCTTGATACCATACTGGAACTGAATATTTAGAAAAATTCCCGAAGGCATCACATCCAATCTGACAATTCCGGGGCCATCATTGTTAATTGAGGCAACGGTAAACCTGGAATTATTGTCCGTAGGGATAGGAATTTCAGACCACATACCTGTTTTTGAAATGGTAAATGTGCTTGATAGTCCGGCCGGATCATACGTAAAATCCGTAACTGTCAAATCAATCGAAATCAATTTCCCTACTGTCGTAGGATTTTCGTTTGTTTCATAGATGGATACCGCTAAAATTTTCAACCCGTTATATGGAGGATTTACATTGTTTCCGGATCTATTCCAGTCTCCTGAATACCAGGTTTGTTCTTGAGTATTATTCATGATTTCTTGGTTTTTTGATGAAAATTATCACTAATTGATATTTTCCAATGTGAAACTGAATGCCGTTGAAGAGGAACCTGGTCCGCCACCTGTCATTACGATATCAGCACTTGTAATTCCTAATAAGTTGATTTCTGTGTTTATTTGAGAAATAATTGCCGAACTCATCACATCACCTTCCTCAATCTGAGAGACTACCCCGATGTAAATGCGTGGTGGAAATTCGAATGCAGCTTTTTGTCCCGGAGCCAAACCCGTTTTAGTAGCAAGCAATTTTCCGTCGCGGTAACAGTTAGCGTTGATAGCACCCATAACTAAGCGATTTCTTATCTCAACTTGGTAAGGACTCGTAGCGGGAGTGGTTGACAATTGAAGAATATCTCCGGAAGTAGTTTTGACCATGTCAAATGCCTGAGAATCATAAGCAATGAACTGTGGAGTATAGTTTCCATAAGAATCACTTGCAGATACCATGAGATCCACCGGATAGGTGAAGGGATGGTTATCCAATCGTCCGCAATTTTCAATCACTTTCCATGCTACAGCCAATTCTCCGAAATCTTCTGCAGCATTTTGCTGGAAGATAACCACTGTACTGTTGTTCGTATCATTCGATCGGTTAATGAAATTCAGTTTAATAGCGTTCATAAATAATGGTTTAATCAGGTATAAAACTAATTTAAAAATTGATCGATCAAAGAAACATCAGAAATTAAAAATGTCTTGTAGGAATTATTTTTCTTAGTTTTAACGGATCTGTTTCGCTGCGCATTATGAAGAAAATAGCAAGTATCCTTTTCCTAATTGCATTCCACATTGGCTATTCATCTGCACAAACGGAGGTGAAACCGCTTTGGAAAGTGGTCAACAACAAACAAGAGGCAGATACTGTTCGTTTGGAGGCATTGCGCCAGATTTGTATGCGTGGTTATCTGTACACTTATCCGGACAGTGCTTCGTACTATGCGGATCAGCTCTATGCAATGTCCGAAAAAATGCATTCCTTGAAATACCAGGCATTTGCATTGAATGTTAACGGAGCTTCGTTCTCCTTGCGTGGAGACAATACACGTGCCATTGCTTATTTTACGCGCAGTCTTAAAATTATGGAGAAACTGAATTACAGGAAAGGAATTGCCTCCTGTCTGAATAACATCGGTGTGATCTATAATGAGCAGGAATCGTATGAGAAAGCGGGAGAATATTATCAACGCGCACTGATTCTAAATAAAAAAATGGGAGATTCTTCCTCATTGGCATTGTCCTATTCCAATTTGGGAAATATCTACCGTTACAAAAAGAATTATCCCAAGGCTATCCGGTATCACGAAAATGCCATCAATATCTATGAATCGCTCCAGGATGATTACAGTTTAGGAATGTCATTCCACTTCATAGGTGTGACCTATTTTGACATGGGAGACAATGAAAAGGCCCTGGAATTCAATGAAAAAAGTATCCCATACTATCAAAAATCCGAAAATATTGCGGGTTTGCCAGAAGTATTCAATATCATGGGTAAGATTTACGATAAGAAAGGCGATACCAAAAAAGCGATCGAATACAACAAACGAGCCTTGGAACTTGCAAAGAAAGTAGACGCTGCAGCGGGAATGCGTGAAGCCAGTCTTTCCCTTTATGAGGAATATAAAAAATTGGGACAACTCAAGGATGCGCTTGAAATGCACGAGTTGTATCTCGTGATGCGCGACAAGATCACCAATGAGGAAAGCCAACAGGAGTTAGTGAAGCAGGAGTTATCCTACCAATTTGAAAAGCAGCAGGCGCTCGACCAGAAAGAGCATGAGAAACGTCTTGCAATCCAAAAAGTGATTATTTTTTCCATTGCCGGCGGATCCTTACTTGTATTGATCTTTGCAATAGTCGTAATCAACCGTTTACGCATCACCAGAAAGCAAAAAGGAATCATTGAGCGCCAAAAGGACCTGGTAGAAGAAAAGCAAAAAGAAATTTTGGATTCTATCACCTATGCGAAGCGTCTTCAAGATGCAATACTCCCTCCACTAAGTCTTTTCAAGGAACATTTTCCGGAAAGTTTCATTCTTTACAAACCCAAAGACATTGTTGCGGGAGATTTCTACTGGATGGAAAAATTGGGAGATTCCGTACTCATTGCTGTTGCCGATTGTACCGGGCACGGAGTTCCGGGAGCAATGGTCAGCGTGGTTTGCAGCACCGCTTTGAACCGGGCAGTGTTGGAATTCGGCATCACAGAACCCGGAGAGATTTTGGATAAGACCCGGGAAATCGTATCGGACACCTTTGCAAAAAGTCACCAGGATGTTAAAGACGGAATGGATATCTCACTTGCATCCATTCATCTGAAAACGTTGGAAATCAAATGGGCCGGAGCCAACAATCCATTGTGGTATATTTCGAACGGTGAATTGAACACCATCACCGCGGACAAACAACCAATCGGGAGTTCTTTCGATTCCAGGCCTTTCAAAACACATCAGTTACAATTCTATAAAGGCGATATCTTGTTCCTGTTCACAGATGGTTATGCCGACCAGTTCGGAGGAGAAAAAGGAAAGAAATTCAAATACACCCCGTTAAAGGAATTGTTGCTCCATAATGCAACGCTTCCCATGTCTGAACAAGAACAGCTTTTGGAATCGGCTTTTGAAAATTGGAAAAAAGGTATCGAACAGGTAGATGATGTGTGTGTCGTAGGTGTGAGATTCTAATTTAACTCGCTTTTTTCAAATCAATAACCATTGCATCATTCATTTCACAGGCAAAAATAAATTTGAACCGCAATAGTTTAAATACTCTTTGAAAATACCGTCCCAATTCCCTTCTTTTTTACCTTTATAGTATGATACAACAATCCACTCTTGAGTTCCTCTCCTCATTAAAAGTAAATAACGACCGCGATTGGTTTCAAACAAACAAAGCGGTTTATGAAAAGGCACATCAAAACACGATTAGTTTCGCCGATTCATTGCTAAATAAGATGCGAATTCACGATTCCATTGAAACACAATCCGGAAAAGCAAGTTTGTTCCGTATTTACGCAGACACTCGATTTTCAAAGGATAAAGCCCCATACAAAACGCATTTCGGAATCAGATTCAGCAGGGCAACTGCTCAATTGCGCGGCGGATATTATTTCCACCTGGAACCTGGAAACAGCTTTATGGCAGGCGGGTTCTTTTCTCCAAATCCGGACGATTTAAAACGAATTCGTGAAGATATCGCGTTCAATTACGAAGAATGGAATGAGATTCTCACCCAGCCGGAATTGGTTGATATATTTGGAAAATTGCGTGGTGAAGGAGTAAAGACAGCGCCCAAAGGTTTCGATAAAGATCATCCGGCGATTGAGTTGTTGCGAAAAAAGCAATTTATTTTACGACACGATTTTACTGATAAGGAGGTATTACAAGCAGATTTCCCGGAAAAATTGAATCAAACATTTCAAGCTCTTCGTCCGTTTTTAGATTACATGAGCGAAGTATTGACAACTGATGCAAATGGAGAAACAATCGTTTAAACTAGTTGAACGTCCTTTCCAATTTCTTCAATGCTTTCCCGATATCCGCACCTTTTCCCAGAACTCCTTTCCAGAGATCACCTTTTTTTTCCAGGCGGTCAGGTATGGTGAAAATTGTAAAGTCTTTCGGATCCAAGTGCTCATTTACTTCCTCCCATTCAAGTGGAGTGGAAACAGTTGCACCGGCTTTTGGACGTGCACTGTAGGTCGCAGCGATTGTCTGTCCCTTATGGTTTTGAAGAAAATCAATGTAGATCTTATCCAGCCGTTTGGAAACAGTGCGTTCGATACTCGTGGTTTCTGGCAACTGTAATTGAACGGCTGTTGCAAGTAATTCTCCGAAGAGTTTGATCTCGTCGTAGGTATAGCGTTTCTTTAGAGGAATGTATACGTGAAGCCCCGTTGCACCGCTGGTTTTACAGAAAGTTTCGATTCCGATTTCCTTACAGACTTCACGAATCTTCAAGGCAGTTCGTATCACTTCCTTGAAAGCTATCTCCCCGGGATCAAGATCCATTATCATGTAATCCGGATAATCCGGTTTTTCGAAAGTGCTGTGCCACGGATTGATTTCAATACACCCCAGGTTTACCATATAGATCAAAGTTGCCTCATCGTTACAAACCAGGTAATCGAGGTATTCTTTGTTTGATTTTGAATACTGTTTTTCAGTATGTACCCAATCCGGAATCTGGTCGGTATCCATATCTTTTTGGTAGAATCCAGGTTTGGTGATCCCATTCGGATGACGATTGAGTGATTCGGGCCGGTTTTTCAGATAGGGAAGAATGAATTTGCTGATCTTGCGGTAATAATCGATGAGTTGACCTTTCGTAATCCCTTCTTGTCCTGTTTGCGCGGAATCTGGAAAATAAACCTTATTGCGGTTCGTGATCTTCAGTTTCTTACCGTTGATCCGGATCTCTTGGTCATTCTCCCCGTCTTCCTGCTTTGCCACCTGTTTTTTTCCAACCGTGGAATTTGCTTTTGTATCATTATTCTTCATAGCTTCCGATGCATTTTTATCTGTGCGTAATCCCTTGAAAACCGGTACACGCAAATGATTATCTTCCGTCCAATTTGCAAACTCCACGTTGCAGACCAAAGTAGGTTTCATCCACGTTGCCTTCCCTTTTTGCCCCGTCATTTTGGGTACCGGATCAAAAGGACATTTCGCTCTCTCCAGCTTTTTGAACCGGGTATGCAGCTCTTTAAGCGAAGTTTCCGTAAATCCCGACCCGCAATTTCCAATGTAAACCAGCTTTCCTTCATCGTAAATCCCAAGAATCAATGAACCGAAGAACTTCCGGCTGTTTTGCGGGGATGTATAACCGCAAATAATGGCTTCCAATGATTGCCGGGTCTTGAGTTTCAGCCAAAAATCCGAGCGCAAATCCGAAAAGTACGTACTCTTACTATCTTTTGCAATTATTCCTTCAAAACCCAATTTCGTGAGTTTTTCCATTAGTTCCTCCCCTTTTCCATGAACAATTGTCGAGGGTTGGATATGCTCCAATTTCACTTTACTGAAAACAGCTTCCAATAATTCCCTTCGCTGAAGCAATGGCAATTGGGTAACCGGATATCCGTTCAGATACAGCAGATCGAATATGTAATATCGCAAAACGCCTTTATGAGTGGTCGTGAAATTCTGCAAAAGCTGAAAATTACTGACCCCTTTATCCTCGATTACAATTTCACCATCCAGGATCAGATCATCTTCAAAGTGTTCAAGTTCCGGGAGCAAAGCCGCGTATTGCTTATTGAATGAATTCCCATTCCGTGAAACTATCTCCACTTTTCCTTTTGAAATCTTGGTAACAGCACGGTAGCCGTCGTATTTCGGTTCGTACATCCAATCAGATCGATTAGTATGTGAAGTGGCGAGTGTTGCCAACATCGGCTTTTTCAATTTCTTCCAGGCTTGCTCGATATCTGTCTTCGGAATCTCGGGCTCAGCTTCTGTTTCCTGGTCAGGAGTGGATTTCTTTTCTTTCTTTTCCGAAGCAGCCGAAGCTTTCCCTTTTTTGGAACCAGGTTTCTTTTTATGAACTGCCTTTATCGGGTCAATGGAAGCGATGTCGTAACTTTTCACAGCATGGTCATCATCCTTCTTGATAAGCAGCCAATTCTTGTCCGTTCCATCATTCATTCGCACCAATGCAAAAGCACCTTGGAGATGTTTCCCTTTCAACACGAATTTCAGATCGCCTTTGTAATACTGGTGCAGCAGCAGTTTTTCCATTGACTTCCCTTGTTCAGGAGCTTCCAACGAAACATAGGTTCCATTATCCCAAATTTCCACGATCCCCGCACCGTAATTTCCTTTTGGGATTTCTCCGTAGAATTTACCATACGCCAAAGGATGGTCTTCCACATGAACCGCCAATCGTCTTTCTCCCGCTTTCATGGACGGACCTTTCGGAACAGCCCAACTTTTCAGTACACCTTCCATTTCCAGGCGAAAATCATAGTGTAAATGGGAAGCATCGTGACGTTGAACAACAAATGTGAGTTTCGGTGACGATTTTTCTTTTCCTGTCGACGGTTCGGGAGTCTGCCCGAAATCCCTTTTTTTTCGATACAGTTTTAGAGCCATGATCAGGAAGCTTTAGATTTGTTACTTTTCTGCAAACTGGCTTTGAGTTGTTCCATCAGGTCTTTCGATTTACTGTGCACTATTTTCAATGCCGGTACTTTGGATTTTTTGCCTTTCGCTTTTGCTTTGATAATTTTTAAAAGTGAGGCGGCATACTCATCCTTGAATTTACTTATATTAAAAGGAGTTGTGTATTGTTTGATCAAGGCCATAGCCATTTTCAATTCGGCCGGTTTCACTTCTGAAGCTGCGGGTAATTTGAGTTCATCTGTGTCACGGATTTCTTGAGAAAATCGAATTTTACTCAGTACCAATACATTTCCACGCGGTTTCAGAACTGTAAGTGTTTCAGCGGTGCGCAATACAAATTGGGCAATCCCCACCTTTTTGGATTTTGCCAATGCTTCACGCATCAGTGCATAGGCCTTCACCCCTGATTTTTCCGGTTCCACATAATAGGAATTCTCGAAGAAGATGGTATCGATATCACTTTCGTCTACAAAATGGTCTACCTGGATGATCTTGCTTTTTTCCGGTGCAGCTGCTTCAAAATCTTCCGGTCCGAGCAAGACATAGTTTTCTTTCAGTTTGTAAGCTTTGGCAATGTGTTCCCAAGCTACTTCCTTCCCTGTATCCTCATTGATACGCTTGAACCGGATATGACTCATGTCCCTTGGGTCGACCATATCGAGATCCAATGAACTTTGCTGCGTTGCACTGTATAATTTGACAGGTATATTGACCAGTCCGAAACTGATCGCCCCTTTCCATATTGCTTTCATAACACGACGTTTTCACTTGATAAGTTAAGTCATTACGAAAGGTGGTGGGGTTAATTAATGTGAAATCTTATTAACATTGAAAAGAGCTTCAAATCGCATGTGACACTCATCTCAACATACTTCCTTGCTGGTAAATATCCACGAACAATTCCCCTGTATTGTTAATACTTGCCCGGTGCATCCGATCGCAATTAAACGAAAATGCAATCTCACCGGATCGGTTTACGCTGATAATCCCTACATCCCCGGCAATGGGCTGATCCGGATTATTAATGGTATAATCACAAGCTTCCCGGAGTGTCATTCCTTTCAGTTCCATCAACAGAGCCACTTTGTGGGCTATCACGTTCGTAATGATCACTTCCCCATCACCCGTGCAGGATAAGGCACATTGGGAATCGGCGTAACAACCTGCTCCGATCATACAACTGTCTCCAACACGTCCCGGCAAACTATTGGTAATTCCGCCGGTCGAAGTTCCGGCTGCCAAGTGCCCAAGAGAATCCAGCGCCACGCATCCAACGGTTCCGTGGCCATAACTTTTTTCTTCCCTGAGATCGTTGAGCTGTCTTTCTACGATAAAATAATCCTTAGGCATCAATTCCAAAGCATTGTGTTTTGCCAATCTGAGCGCTCCATAACCGGCAATGTGGACATGTTTCGTGTTGTCCATCACCTTTCTTGCGAGTGTAATGGGATTCTTGACTTGCGTAACCATCGAAACAGCACCGGCAGAACATCGGGCTCCATCCATGATCGCTGCATCCATTTCCACTTCTCCATCCGAGTTTAGTGCAGCGCCTTTCCCAGCATTGAACAAGGGATTATCTTCCAGGAACCGAATAGTAGCTTCAACAGCATCAACCGCAGAAGCACCATTAGCCAGTAATTGATGTCCATGTTCAATAGCACTTCTCAACCCTTCCATATAACCGTCATAATTCGCTTCGATGAACTCGCTATTTTCTCCGGCTCCGCCGTGAATAGCAATCGCAATTTTATTCATTTTCTGTCTTTATATTCGTGTAACTTAATTTGCAGGTATGGATATTGAACTGGCAATTCCGCACCAGGAGATGTACCCGGAGATTATCTACATAGATAGGGGCACCTTTTTCTACATCGCTCACATTGGTCTGTTCAATGTATCGGCTATCAATGATCACTACCATACCTGAACCTAAACACTGGGCCTTTCTCCCTTTTCGAATCAACAAAGCGGTATCTTCCCCCAATCCGATTCCAAGTTGTCCTGAATTGGAGATGACTGCATGAGCCAATCTTCCGAAACGACCTCTACTAATAAAATGGGTATCGATAATACAATCTTCGATCAGGCCTAAACCTGAACTGATCCGGAGATCATAATCAATCAGTGCCTCATTGGTTCCTCCACTCTGGATCATCAGTTTCGACATCACCATTGCTCCGGCACTTGTTCCTGCAACGGTAAACTTCGAGTCGTGTTTATATCTTTTACAAATCGCATCAGCAATTGGTGAACCGCCGATAATCGTTGCGATCTTGAACTGATCCCCTCCCGAAAACATGATCGTATCAGCCTTATTTATACGTTCCAGAAAAGTCTCATTTTTTGAATCAGCGATGCTTTGAATATCCATGAATCCCACATTCGTGTAACCTACCTTGCCAAACGCTTTCTCATAACTTGCACGCACTTCTACCGGAAAACTGCTCGCAGTTGTAATCACTTCGATCCGATCATCCATCGATTTTGCAGAAACGAGTTCTTTTAAAATCTCCAGATGCACAAATTGCTTGTTGTGCGCAGCTATCGGAACCAGGTTTTCGCCTTTATCCTCTGCTCCGCCAATTAATAGAAGCCGACCCTTTGGTAACGCGGTGCTCATTTCAAGAAACTTTAGACATGGAATAAACAAGCTTCTCCTGGAGTTTTCTCACCATTTCGATGGAATCTCTCACGTGATCCGCACATACAAAAATGAATGCACCTTGGGAAGCGTTGGTAACTGCAGCTTCAATAGCTGAAGCCTCATCAGAAATCACCTCTACACGCAAATGAGGGTTCACGGAACTAATTCCTTCTTTCAATAAGCGCGTCATTTCCTCATTCGGCCTGCCCCTGTTATCGGTGTCGTGACGAATGATGATCTCATTAAAAATAGATGCAACATATCTTCCTTGATTTCGGATATCTTCGTCACGCCTGTCGCCTGTTGCCCCTATCACACAAATCTTGGAAGGGGATTCCACTGTGGCCATATATTGCCGGATAGCATCAAAACCTGAGGCATTGTGTGCATAATCAAGCATCAAATTGCAATGGGCGAATTCAAACAGGTTCATTCTCCCGGGTGTCATTTCCGGAGACGGAACAAATGAGGCGAGTGCTGAGCGGATATCATCCAGGGTAAATCCCGAAACAATTCCGGCTGCAATGGCCGGCAGTGTATTCGCCATCATGAATTCGGCCTTTCCCCCATAAGTGATCGGAACCTGGTTGACGGCCAAGATTCTGGTCACCAGTTCTCCTGCTTTCACTACAAAAAAACCATCCTGAACAAGAATTGCCATTCCACCCTTACTGCAATGCTCGCTTATCCGTTCATCAGCTTTACCCATACCGAATAAAATGATATTGGAGGACACGACATTCCGCATATTGTAAACCAGGTCATCGTCTGCATTCAGAATCGCAAATCCTTTATCCGAGGTACTTCTTGCCACCACCTCTTTGACATCTGCATATTGTTCCATCGTATGGATATCATCAATCCCCAAATGGTCTTCCGTCACATTCGTAATGACACTGATATCGCATTCATCAAAAGCGAGTCCGGACCGAAGGATTCCTCCACGGGCACATTCCAGTACGGCATAATCCACGATCGGATCTGCAAGTATTATTTGTGCACTCCGCGGACCACTGCAATCACCTTCTTCAATTTGATGCTCATTGATATAAATTCCTTCGGTAGTAGTGAATCCGACATTTTTACCCGATTTCCGGGCCATATGAGCGATTAACCGGGTCGTCGTCGTTTTACCATTCGTACCGGTTACTGCTACCAATGGAATTCTTCCATCGGAATGGTTGGGAAAGAGCATATCGATCACCGGGCTTGCAATGTCGCGCGGTGTTCCCTTTGATGGATGGGTATGCATTCGGAAGCCCGGTCCCGCATTCACCTCAATAATAGCACCATTGCCTCTTTCAATGGGTTGTGAAACATCTTTCGCCATGATATCGATTCCGCAAACATCCAGTTGAAAAAGACGCGCAATACGTTCGGCAAGAAAAACGTTGTGCGGATGAACACTATCAGTCATATCAGTTGAAGTTCCTCCTGTTGACAAGTTCGCCGTTTTTTTTAGAAACAGCTCCTTTCCTAAAGGCAAAACATCATCCAAGCCCAATCCGGCTTCTTTCAATATTTTTTTGGTTTGGTAATCAATCTTGATTTTAGTGAGGACTTTTTCATGTCCGGATCCGCGATCCGGATGATTATTTTCCTCCGTTATCAGTTCACGGATAGTCGATTTCCCGTTCCCGGTTACAGCTGCGGGTGTGCGTTTCGCAACTGCTACGAGTTTGTAGTTTATTACCAGGAAACGATAATCATCGCCTTCCACATATTCTTCGATAATAATCCTGTCCGATATCTTCCACGCCTGATTCGCTGCCTTGAGCACTTCCTCCTTATTCCTGATATTCACCGTAATTCCACGGCCATGGTTCCCATCCGTTGGCTTGATCACCCAGGGAAAAGGAATTTCTTCAATCGCTTCTTTCAATTCGGATTTATCATAAACAGCGATCCCTTGGGGAACTGACACTCCGGCATTACTTAACACTTTCTTGGTAAACCATTTACATCCTACGGATTCTACTGCCAGGCTATTGGTTGTTCCCATAACAGTTGCACGAAACAATTGCTGATTTCTTCCATAACCCAACATGTAAAGAGATTGATCGTCCATCCTTGTAACCGGGATATTTCTTCGGATCGCTTCATCCAAAATTGTTTGTGTACTGGGTCCGGGCATTTCGTCCTCCCAAATACCTTTCAGTTTTTCAATGGTTTTTTTAATATCAAACGACTTTCCTTCAGCTAATGATTCAACCAGTTCAACCGCAGCTTTTCCTGCAAAAATCCCTGCTTCTTCCGACAGGTAGGCAAAAACCACTTTATACATTCCATATTCTCCGGTTGACCGGGTTCTTCCATATCCGCAATCCATTCCTGCCAATACCTGCAATTCAAGCGCAACATGTTCAACAACATGTCCCAACCAGGTTCCTTCCCGCATTCTTTCGCAAAAACCTCCTTCTTTTCCTTCCGAACATCTGTGCTCGTATAATGAAGGGATCAAACGCATGATCCGTTCCTGGAATTTGGGAATCCGGTTCGTTGGAAGTTCTTCATACTTCCCTAAATCCAACTTCATTACGATTAATCTTTTCCTGTAATTCGACCAGTAATTCGGGCCGCGCATCACGTGTATATTTTTAATTTCCATGACCATTATTTATGTTAGTGTGTCTAATAGAAAGATTCCCAATAAACAAGAAGAAATTTTTGACAAGACAATGGGTAAATTGTTGGTCAAAACTTGCAGCTATCGGAAACCTGCAACTATTGTTATTATCCAAAAATAAGGAGGTGTTGAAGCTGGATTCTTACACAATTTTTCGCGCCAGTTGCATAATCTTTGGAATTATGAAAAATTATGAGTGGACTCAAGCCCTGGAAACCATTGTGGCCGTAATCAAAATTACAATCGACCCGTCTGGAATCAATTCAATTTGTTTAACAAAGATTATCTCTTCGCCATCCTAAATAACCGTAAATTGAAGAGTTAACCCATTAAATTCAAGAATCATGAAAAAAAGTGTTTCCATATTCAATTCACATGATGAAGCCTTAAAAGCGTTGGAAGAATTGCGTGAAAGTGGCGTGAACATGTCGAAAGTGTCATTGATCGGTCATGCGGAAGTCGTAAATGATCATGTACATATCAAATCCAACAAAGCATTGGTTGCGGCACCGGTTGCAGCAGGTACTGTACTGGGTACAACCTTGGGATTACTCACAGGTGTGGGCTTATTCGCTATTCCGGGATTGGGGGTTCTATTTGGTGCAGGAGCTATTGTCGGAGCACTGGCAGGTTTCCAGATTGGCGTTGCCACAGGGGGAATCGCCACTATCTTGGTAGATCTAGGCGTCAAGGATGATCATATTGCTTACGAACAACATCTGAAGGAAGGTCGTTTTTTGCTTTTTTACGACGGAAGTGAAGAAGAGATAGAGCATGTGGAACACATTATCGAAGGAAAACATCTGGGTGTGAAGAGACACTGATAGATTTGCTTCGATACTAGACAAAAGAACTATATCCCGTAATTGCCCTTCCAACAATCAGCGTATTGATCTCTTTGGTTCCTTCGTAGGAATAGATGGCCTCCGCATCCGCAACGAATCGTGCGACATCATATTCCAGAAGAATCCCGTTTCCCCCCATCACTTCCCTGGCCTTACTGACAATGTCCCGGGTTCGCAAACTACAGAAAACTTTTGCCAGGGAAGCGTGTTCATCCGTAAGTTCATTTTGGTCCTGCAACTCCGACAAGCGCGCCACCATGGTTTGCATAGCTGTCAGGTTTGTAAGCATTTCCACCAGGTGATTTTGAATGAGTTGGAAAGAAGCAATCGGTTTTCCAAACTGTTTCCGTTCGCGGGTATATTTCAGCGCGGCTTCATAAGCACCTCGGGCACAACCTACTGCAAGCCAAGCTACACCGGCACGGGTCATCCGCAACACATTCGCGGTATCTTTGAACGAATTGGCTTTTTGCAATCGGTCTGTTTCCTCCACCACACAGTCTGTCAGGGTTATGATACCATTCTGAACAATCCGCAAGGCCATTTTATCTTCCATTTTTTGAACTTCCAGTCCGGGATTGTCCTTCCGAACCAAAAATCCTTTCACCTGTTTGTCTTCTTCGTCTTCAGCCCAGATAATTATTACATCTGCAAAAGTGGCATTGCCGATCCATTTCTTTTGCCCGTTTAATATCCAACTGTTCCCGTTGCGTTTTGCTTTCATGGTCAAACCTCCCGCAACAGCAGAACCCACTTCCGGTTCAGTTAGACCAAAAGCACCTATTTTTCGCAAGCTTTTCAATTCCGGAAGCCATTCCTGTTTTTGCTCTTCCGATCCCAATAAGTAAATGGAACCCATGACCAAACCACTTTGTACGCCGAAAAAAGTTGCAAATGAAGCATCCACCCGAGCCATTTCCATCGCCAGTACACCTTCCATCAAGTAGGATCTCACCGGATTACTATATCCTTCATAAGCAATTCCACAAATATCCAACTCTGCCACTTTCGGAATCAAATGATGTGGAAACTCTCCCCTCAACCAGAAATCATTCACAATTGGTCTGACCTCATCTTCCATAAAAGCCCTGACTTTCAACTGAAGTACTCTTTCTTCGGGAGTCAATGTGTGACTGATGTTGTAAAAATCGCCATCAATTGCCGGGAGTTCTTTTTTCGGATGGTTACCTCCAAGCATTTTCACCAGGCCGGATAATTGCTTATCATCCAATTTCCCGACATTCTTCATTACCTCGGCAAGATCTACTTTTTTTGACAACCGGTTCAACTGATCCAAATCCACTTGTTTGAATAAACGGTATGCATTCTTGATGTTTGAGAAAAGAGACATAGCTAACTGATTTCCTATGAATGTAGGACAAAAAGGAATGTCCGAATCTTAAAAGAACTTAAAAACGGCTTGAATCTGTGAGTTATATAAACTTCCCGAAATAAGGTATAACAGAAATGCAAGCCTATTCGGTCATCTTTGTTTTACGATCATTAAAACGATAAATTATGAAGAAGATTCTAATGATAGTTGCAGCGGTATTGACATTCGCTACAGCATTTTCCCAGGAAAACCCTGAGAAAAAAACGTTCTCAATCGGACCTTCAATAGGTTTTGGGCATACCGGGATCCGAAATACTGTCGGGACAGATATATTCAAACCGTCATGGAGCGCCGGGGTAATTTTCAATTACAGTTCGCTTAAACACGTTGGATTTTCCGCAGATGTCTTGTGGTCTATGGAAGGTGCACGGGTTGAAAGTGAAGGTTCTGAAGCCGATCTGACTTTGCAGTACATTCGTGTACCACTGAAGTTCGCGTACTATTTCGGTGAGTTCGAAGACAATTTCCGTCCCAAAGTAACGGTTGGCCCATCCATGGGATTCCTGATCAGTGGGGTAAGCGATTCCGATGTAGAGGGTGGTTCAAATGTAAATGTAAAGTCCTTTTACAACACCTTCGACATTGGTTTGAATGCCTCTATCGGATTCAATCTGAAACTGGCGACAAATATCTGGTTGAACACTGATTTCAACTATTATACCGGTTTCACGGCAATTCGCAATAACCAGTACAACTCGAATTTCGGGGTGAAACTTGGTGTAGCCTTTGGCTTGTAACCGAACAACCCACATTAAAAAACGGGAATCGATCCACAATGGATGATTCCCGTTTTTTTATTTCTTGAATGCGATTTGTAAAACCTCTTCTATTCCTGTATCAAAGCTATGATATTCTCCGATGGATCGGTGAACCAGGCTAAGGCAGAACCGTCAGGATGACGTGAGATCCCGTTCGGGTCGGTTTTGATATACGGCATATCGTACTGAAGGAAAGAAACTCCTTTTTTAGCCAATTCATTTACTGCGTCATCAATATCCGTAACAGGAATGTTTAAGATGGTGAAGGTTGCAGGCACATGGTTTTCCTTCGGATAGATAATGAATTTCATTCCCTCATTCACTCGTATTGTCAGAATCGACATATCACCTTTCTCCACATCCAAACCCAATACGTTCTTATAAAAGAAGTAAGCTTCATCCGTATCCACAGCAGAAAAGCTGCTAAATATTCTATCTCTTTGTATCATCGTTTTATTTTTTATGAATTTTCCGCTTGTGCTTTTAAATGTAAAACATTCGCAGGACAAAAAAGAAAAAGTTTATAACTCAAAAAAAATCCTTCCCGAATAATCTCAGGAAGGATTTCTCAGATAACTAAAATATCCTATTTTTTAATGAACTGTCTGATCGAAACTTTATTCGTTTCCACATTCGTCATTTTCAACAAATAAGTCCCCTGGCTCAATCGGGAAACATCTAACTGGTTGGCAGCAGTGCTAACCACCTCATATTTCCGTCCGGCAATATCCGTCACTTGGCAAGTATATTGATCGCCATTCGCATTTGTATAACTTATATTTAATTCATTGGTACATGGATTCGGATATAGATTGAGGTCAGATAAAGCTGTCTCTTCGACCAACAATTCCGTATTCTCTTCTGCGACTGCGAACGGACTTAAGCTGGTAACACCCATACGGCTAATCTCATAGGTGCTGTTTGCACCTGCCACCGCGCTGCTTGCAGCATAAGTATCCCAACTACCGGATGTATAATGAGAAATGAATGCGTTGGTGCGGTCAAAACCATTTACTTCAGAAGTTGCCATCCATCCCAATTTAAGGTTCAGGTTAAACGTCGTCATATCCGATTCTACCAACCAGGTTCTGTTCACTACACTTCCGCTGGTTGCACTGTTGTATCCTGAATTCTCAGTTCCTCCGGAATATATTCCGCTAAAAGCTTTCACCCTGAACTTTCCTCCTGTTCCCGTCGTTTGTTGAATGCTTGCAGGTGAATAGCTGGTTTCCGTTCCAACAGGGAAAACCATGTATGGCGAAGAGACTGGAATGTACATATCCAATTGTCCGGTACCCGGAGTCATGATATATCTGGTATTGCTGTACCCGGTGATATTGGCATTTTGCTCTATTACCAGGTTATCATTCGCTAACCGAACACTTCCGTTTGTCAAGGTCAGTTCATCATAAATGTGAAGTGTGGATCCAATAACAATGTCTCCTCCTGTTACATCAATCACCAACTGTTCGAGATTTTGGTTTGAACCATCAAAAGTAATGGTATCGTTTCCAACTGTGGTGATATTCAAATGTAAATCAGAGTTCACATTTCCGATAATCGGAGTAGTTTGGTTCAAAGTTCCGTTCAAGGTGAGGTTGTTTGCGTTCAGGTTCAATTTCCCGCTGTTCAGCTCCAATTCTCCACCAATAGTCACGTCATCATCCATCACCACTTCACCCGACGTGATATCCACTTTCACATCATTCAATCCGGATCCTGTAATTTCTTCACCGGTATTTACAGTCGAGCCACCGATGTATTCCACATCATAAGATGCTGTTCCCGCAAATGTACCTCCGTTGCCTTCGAGTTCTCCGTCCATCACCTGCACCTGGCTTCCTGCGCTCATTGTCAATGTTGCACCGCTTTCAATACTTAAGGTTCCATTATGAAGCTGTAATTCTCCGGCAATTGATAGCGGACTATCAAGCTCCACAGTTCCGGAAGTTCCGGTATAATCAATAGAGAGCTGGTCAATAGATGATCCGGCAGTAAATACCAATCCTGAATTCAAGACATTTGCCGTTTGGATGGTAAGATTAGACGTTGCGGCAGTTGTCAGCGCTGCACCGGATTGGATATTCATGTTTCCAAGGATTTCCAGATCGTTTGCTCCAACACTCAGGATTCCTGTATTCAGTTGCAGGTTGCCATGGATCTGCAGGTCACTTCCCATTGTAAGGATTGTCGTATTATCATCCATACTGACGTCTGTATTCTGCAAATTTGATGAGTTGATTTCAATACCCGTGGTTTTAGCTCCTCCAATATAGCGGACATGATAAGCTCCTCCGGAATTAAATACTCCACCACTTGTAGCTAATGAACCTCCATTTCTGACAATCGTTGAATTTGTATTCATCATCAGGTTTGACCCGGTGTTCAAAGTGAGTGAACCTCCATCCAGATTTAGCGTATCTGAAACCGTAAGCTGTAAAGCGAGCGTAAGAAGTGATCCTGAATTCACAAATGAATGAACCGTCATATCACCCGTATGCGTACAAGTTGTAAGTAAACCACTGAATTCGATACGCTGGATATCAACATCGCCGCTTCCACTGAAAGTTCCCGACTGGATTGCCAGTTGTTTGTTTCCGGAGCTGCTTAGCGTCCCGTCTACCGTGAAACTATTGAGAAGTCCCGAAAAGGTAACGTCGGTATCCAGGTTTACATCAATACCCGATGGAATGATGATATCCTGGTTGCTAACATTTCCGGAAGGAGCTACACCGCCCCAAGTAAGAGGATCAGTCCAGTTACCATTGGTAACCGCAGTAAAGGCCATTAAGTTATTAGCGGACATAATTGTCAAAACAAAAAATCCTAATTTGAGTAAGATTGCTTTCATACCTGTAATTTTTAATTGATACTAATTTGAACTATTAAAATTCGGGACAAACAGCAATTTCATTGTTACACTTTACCAGAGATAATTACATAATTCACAGATTGATATTTTGCAAACTATCTGTGAATAAAAAAGGGAGCCTGCGCTCCCCTAAACCTAAAAACTTAACATCACCTAACTTGGTCTTTACATGACTAACCTAGGACTAAGTTAGAGCTATGGATATCAAAAAGTTTACACTAATTCCTGAAATTGTTGCATAATTCCTAGATTTTAGAAGAGGCAGATTTTCCTATTTAATTGTATCTGGATATCAACACGATAAAAATCGCTTTGAAAAGAGATTGATGTGTAGGGATTTCAATTTCTCCCGCACACAAGGACCCATTCACCTTTCTCAGAGATTCAGCTACCAGGAAAGCAAAGAAGTTGGCAAGCTTTTCAGAGTTCTGATTGATGACAAACGTATCGTTGACCCGAAAAAAATAACCGTGAATAATCTTAATGGACTCTACCTGGTTCCATGGCGAAATAATTTTGAACTTCATCACGAAGTCGTTTGAACCGGTATCGATATTCCTGAATCCCAACCCGAACTGGGTCACTTTTTTATTCAGTATTTCCTTTTTAACAATCGGATGAATGATCTGCTCGAACTGGGTGAAATCTTTCTTATAATCTTCCATACTGAGAGGTTAAACCATTTATTTGATCACTTACTTATATCTTTCGCTGAATTTTTGATTTTTCTTTTTTTTTGCCGAACGAAATCCGTTCTTGTTTGGAAACCACTGTACAACAAGTGCGAATATGGCCACAACCAAAGGCAGATGGAAAAATCCTCCTCTATTGTATTTGAAGTGAACAATAGCCCACTCTGCAATTACAAAAAGAGCCAGTATGCTTAATAATATCCTCATAAAAATGCTGTGAACAGTGGATAAAGAGTGAATGTTGATACGAATCTGCCTTTTCTTTACCAACATTCACCTGGTCATATTTCTAAAAAACTTACTCTTCGGCCGCAGCATCCAGGTTGATCGAAGATTCTGCAATTTCACTTAAAGCTTCATCTGCTTCCTTCTCCTCGCCCAGCGTTTGCTCCAATAAACTGGCCGCAACCGATTCGCCCAAAGTATTCGCGAAAGAAACAAGTGTTCCGTAGCTCGCTATTTCATAATGCTCCACCTTTTGGGCTGCTGAAATGATTCCTGCATCTCTCACAACACCATCTTCTGTTTCCGACATAATTTCTTCCGCTTCAGTAATAAGTCCTTCCATCGCCTCGCATTTCTTGGCCGTTGCTTTTTCACCGATAATGTCGAACACCTGCTCCAATCGTTCTACATGGGTTTCAGTAACAGACAAATGATCCTCCAATGCGGAAACCAACTCACCGGATGTTGCTTTCTTAGCCATTTTAGGAATTGCTTTCACCAAGGCCTTTTCTGCCCAATAAATGTCTTTTAACTCGTCGAGGAATAATTTGCGTAGCCCGGATTCCCGCGACTCTCCATTTTGATTTGTTGTTGCCATATTTCCTGTTTTCTATTCTATTGAAAGTTAAGATGTCAGTCAACCGAATGGCTTACATGATTGCTAAACCCTTTTACATAATTCATATAAATGTGAAATTTCAAAATCTCATCTTGGGAACCTTCATTATTTCCAACAGCCAGAACATAAAAATGCACGCCGAAGCGTGCATTTACGTAACCAAAATAATCTACACAAATCCGTAGTTCTGATAGATGCCATTCATGATTTACCCGGAAGCCACTGAGTGACAAGTCCCGCTACTGCAAGAATTATGGTCAGGTGGTAAACACCTCCCATATCGAATCTAAAATAAGCTATTGACCAACCCATCCCTACAAGAAGGGACAACGTACTAATAATTACCCTCATAACCCTTTTTATTAATGATGAAACCTACTTAAATCAATTATTGCAATCAAAAATTAAAGTCATTCAAGGAAAAAAGAGAGAATATGACCTGATTCGTTTATCAGTAGAACTGAGATATAAAACGGGATTTTTCACCCGTTTTAATCTCCACACAATTTATCCGCTTCACAAAACCATCTTAAATTCTTCTGTCTAAAAGTAGCCGCGCAACTACCAAATGTTTTGTCAAATCAGGATTGTTTTTTACATATTTATTGGATTTGTTAAATTTCAAATTATTTAACAGGAAATTTGATTGATTTTGAAACATGGAATCAAAATATGATTTGCCTAAAGGCCTTACCATAGTGATTCGAACACTGGAATATTTGTCGCTTCATT
>NZ_CAMLDC010000029.1 GCF_946478805.1 uncultured Fluviicola sp.
TCAGCAGTGAATCAAGGGCATTGTCACCCGAAAATTGTAAAAGCGTTAACGGATCAGGCGCAAACATTGACTCTGACATCGCGTGCCTTTTACAACGATACATTAGGTGCATACGAGAAATTCGTGACCGAATATTTCGGATTTGACAAGGTTCTTCCCATGAATACGGGGGCTGAAGCAGTTGAAACGGCAATAAAGATTGCCCGTAAATGGGGATATGAGAAGAAAGGTGTTGCCGAAAACCAAGCGCAGATCATTGTGTGTGAGCAAAACTTTCATGGAAGAACGACTACTATTATTTCATTCTCGAGTGATCCGGATGCAAACACCAATTTCGGTCCTTTTACCCCCGGATTTATCCGCATTCCGTACAATGACCTGGATGCGTTGGCTGAAGCTGCGAAACAACCGAATGTAATCGGGTTTTTGGTAGAACCGATCCAGGGAGAAGCTGGTGTTTATGTTCCGAATGACGGTTATTTGGCCGGTGCGAAGGAAATTTGTTCCAAGAACAATGTTTTATTCATCGCTGATGAAGTTCAGACCGGAATTGCGCGTACAGGAAAATTATTGGCAGTTGATCATGAAAATGTGAAGCCGGATATTTTGATTCTTGGAAAAGCGATCTCGGGAGGGGTTTACCCGGTTTCTGCAGTTTTTGCGGATGATGAGATCATGATGGTGATCAAACCCGGTCAACACGGTTCTACTTTTGGTGGAAATCCGTTGGCAGCCAAGGTTGCTGTTGCAGCTTTGGAAGTGGTGAAAGACGAAGGTTTGGCAGAAAATTCTGAGCGATTGGGGAAACTGTTCCGAGCTGAAATGAACCGCATCATCGAAAAATCGGATTTGATTGTAAAAGTGAGAGGAAAAGGACTGTTGAATGCAATCATTGTAAACGATACGGAGCAAAGTAAAACTGCCTGGAATTTGTGTGTAGAACTGAAAAACAATGGATTGCTTGCAAAACCCACACATGGGAACATCATCCGTTTTGCACCACCATTGGTGATGACTGAAGAACAATTGATGGAATGTGTTGCCATTATTGAGAAAACGATTCTAAACTTCAAAAAGGATTAAGGATTCTTTTGTTTGATAAATAATTATAAAATCCTTCGTTTGAGCGAGGGATTTTTTTTTGAGTCTGATTATCTTCGGCAAAAAAAAATACCTATGCTATTAGTTTTAATCATTTCTTTGTCTGTAGCGGTTCTGGTTCCTGTAATTACCATCGTCGTAATCAAAAACGGATTGGTTGCCAAGGAAAACCAGGTGGAGAATGCATTTGCATCCGTGGATATTATGCTCAAAAAGCGGTTTGACCTGATTCCTCAATTGACTTCTTGCGTAAGTGGTTACATGACACATGAAAAAGACTTGTTGGAGAAATTGACAGCTCTCAGATCCGGTTCGAGAGATACGGAAGCGTTGGCTCAAAGCAATCACGACCTGCAAAGCCAATTCAGCCAGTTTCTGATCAAGGCGGAGGCTTATCCCGATTTGAAAGCAAGTGACCAATTTATGATGCTTCAACGAAGTATGAACGAAATGGAAGAGCAATTGGCTGCTGCCAGAAGAACCTACAATATGTCGATTGAGATTTTCAATAATGCGGTGCTTCAGTTTCCGTCTTCTGTCATTGCGAAGCGAAATAATATGGGAAAGAAGGAATACTTGAAATTCAACGATTAAGATATGGAAATCGATTTCTCACAGCTCCAGGCAAAGATGATTGCAGGAGATTTAGGCATTCTCGAAGGAGAAAGGAAAGCTTACGTTAAACGGTTTTGGATCGGATTCTTTATTTGTTTCGGGCTACTCATTGGAGTTCTTGGAGCATGGTTGATCTCCGAATCACGAAATTTTATTCCCTTTTCCATAGCGGGAGGTTTGATTTTGATTACTGGTTTGATTATCACGATAGTCAAACATCAAAGATTCTACAAAAATTTTAAAAGCAAATTCAAAGGTCAGGTGATTCCGGCGGTGGTGAAGTTTGTAGACGAACGATTGAATTATGATCCCAATAGGGGGTTGATGACAGAGTATGCTGAAAGTCGGATCTTTACTCAGCGGGTTGATCGTCACAAAGCAGAAGATACGATTTCGGGAAAGTTTGAGTCTACTGATTTTGCCTTCGGAGAAATCCATACCGAGTATAAAACGGTATCAACGAATGGTAAAGGGCAACGGCAGGAACACTGGCATACGATTTTTAAAGGGATGCTGTTTGTAAGTGATTTCCATAAGAATTTCCAGGGTGAAACCATGATTGATATCGATACGATGGAGCGCTACTTAGGTAAATTGGGACGTAGATTTCAGAAATGGAATCCGAGCAGATCTGGAGAACTTGTCAAATTGGAAAATCCTGAATTTGAAAAGAAATTTGCCGTTTACAGTACGGATGAACAAGAATGCAGATATATCCTGACTCCTTCCATGATGGAAAGACTATTGGAAATGACCAAACGCATTAATTTCAGAGTTGCAATTTCATTCCGGAACAACCAGGTTTATATCGCAGTTTTCAATAATATGGATTTATTTGAGCCGTCTATTTTTGGAAGCCTGTTGAAAGAGCAAGATTATCTGATCATCATTAATATGATGAAATTGATGACAGGAATTATTGAAGATTTGAATCTGAATACGCGAATCTGGACAAAAGAATAATCGATTTAGTAGATTTATTAAGGCTTCCCCCTTCGGAGGGGGATTGAGGGGGAGGACATTTTATATTGTCATTTTCTGATTTGAATTCGTCGCAATAACTATATTTGAAACCATAAAACAGAAGGAATTTGACAACAAAAATAAAATTTGGAACAGATGGTTGGAGAGCAATCATCGCAGATGAATTTACAGTAGAGAACGTAGCCAGAGTTGCTTATGCAACTGCTCAATGGTTAAAGAAATCTGACTGGAATTCAAAAATCGCATTAGGTCACGACTGCAGATTTGCAGGTGAATTGTTTGCTGAAACCGTTGCTAAAGTTCTTTTACATGAAGGAATTGAGGTGCTTATGTCGAAAGGTTTTGTTTCCACACCAATGATTTCACTGGCTGCAAATCAGCTTGGTTGTGGTCTGGGGGTCATTCTGACAGCAAGTCACAATCCTCCATCATACAATGGATATAAGTTGAAAGCGCATTACGGTGGACCTTTGACACCTGAATTGGTTCAGGAAATCGAAGATATTATTCCGGATTCCCTGCCATTTGATTACGCATCGGTGGATTTGAGCAGTTTTGAGAAGTCCGGAAAATTGGAGATAGTGGATTTTGAAACGCGTTACGTTCAGCATATTGAGAAAAATTTCGATTTGGAAGCAATCCGCAAATCAGGTTTGAATTTGGTGTATGACGCGATGTACGGGGCCGGACAAAATGTGATCAGACGCATTTTACCGGATGTTCAATTGTTACATTGTGACTACAATCCGTCTTTCCATGGACAAGCTCCTGAGCCGATTCAAAAGAATTTAAAAGAACTGGAACAGTATATCCTTGCGAAAGGAAATATTCATTGCGCTTTGGCAACGGATGGAGATGCCGACCGAATCGGATTATACAATGGAAAAGGAGAATTCATCGATTCGCATCACATTATTTTGTTGTTGCTTCATTACCTGGTAACAAAGAAAGGAATGACCGGAAAAGTGGTGACTGCTTTCAGTACGACACCGCGTGTAAAAACACTTGCTGAACATTATGGCTTGGAATATCAGGTCGTTAAGATCGGATTCAAGTACATTGCGGGAATCATGGTGGATGAAGATGTCCTGATAGGTGGAGAAGAATCCGGAGGAATTGCAGTGAAAGGACATATTCCGGAACGGGATGGAATCTGGATGGGATTGATCATTTGGGAATACATGGCGAAATCAGGTAAGATATTGGATCAGTTGATCGATGAAGTGTATGCCATTGTTGGAGCTTTCAAATTCGAACGGAACGACTTACACATTACGGAAGATCTGAAGCAGAAAATTGTCGCGAAATGCAGTAACAACGAATACAAATCGTTTGGAAAATATACAGTGAAAAGTGTTGGGACAGTTGATGGTTGGAAATTCTTCTTTGATGATAACCGTTGGATGATGATCCGGGCATCAGGAACCGAACCGGTTTTGAGAACCTATGCAGAGGCACCGACTTTGGAAGAAGTCAGGGAAATTCTGAAGGTAACCGAACAAACAATATGTAATTAAACAAAAAACGTCAGCCGTAGCTGACGTTTTTTGTTTCTATTTCTTAATGTCCATGCCCATGTCCTCTTCCAGGGCCATGTCCGCGACCATGATAACCATGATCGTGGTGATGCTCCTCGACGATTACAACACGTTCTTCTACATAAACAGGTCTGGGCGGATTAATTTCTAAATGAAAGCTGACATTCGGTTTGGGGCGGCTTTCGACGTGAACCCTTGGAGCCGGTTTCGGTTTCACGACACGGTATTCGTGATATGTTTTCCGGTGTTCCGTATTGTAATAATAGGGATGTGTAGATGTCATCCAAAGTTCGAATCTTGGAGTATTGGAATAAGTTACGGATACGTATCTTCCCGGTAAATTTGAAACGGGTTTCCAATAACTGCTTTCCCAAACGAAATACACGTTTTCAATGGGATCGTAATAGACATTTTGTCTTGGGTAATAATAATACCTGTTTTTCTTCGGGGCATGCTTTTGAACGAAATAAGGACGTTGTTCCGGTCGAGCAAATAAATCGTTTCCTATTGCGCATAATGAAAAACAAAGAGTTAAAACGATTGTCCAATAATTACTTACATTTTTCATGACTTCAGTTTTTTGAGTTTGTCTTAAAACTAATTCAATAGTCTTGCCATTCCTCTTTGATATTACTTTTTTACACTATTGATTTGTAAATCAGTGAATTGTATGCTGTTTATAGTTTCTCTTGTCGGGTTTCAATTTGAAATTTATTTTCAAATTGAAAACGCATTTTTCATAATGAAGTTGATTATTTTGATTCCTTTGTTCCCTAATTGCTTATTTTTGGAATGAATCACAGGAACGATATAAATAATGGCAGGTTCAAGCTTTGGAACATTAGTAAGACTAACAACATTTGGAGAATCACACGGGAAAGCCATTGGAGGCATTCTTGAAGGTATTCCGGCTGGGATAGCACTGGATTTTGATCAGATTCAGGAAGATTTGGATCGAAGAAAACCCGGGCAGTCTGCTATCGTTACCCAGCGAAAAGAATCCGATCAGGTACAGTTCTTATCCGGTATTTTTGAAGGAAAAACTACTGGAACTCCTATTGGGTTTATGATTGAAAACGAAGACCAAAAATCGAAAGATTATGAGGAGGTTCAGAAAGCGTTCCGGCCATCACATGCTGATTTTACCTACCAACAGAAATATGGGATCAGGGATCATCGTGGAGGTGGAAGATCTTCCGCACGTGAAACAGCTTCACGTGTTGTAGCTGGAGCCATTGCGAAGCAAATCTTAGCTCAAAAAAATATTCACATTGATGCATTTGTGGACCAAATCGGTTCACTGAAATGGACCGGGGAATGGAATTCCGGATTAAAAGCATTGAGCGAATCAACCCTTGTTCGGGTTCCATCGTTAGAACTTGCAGAACAAATGGAAGAATTGATTCGTGAGGTCAGAAAGGACGGAGACACTATCGGTGGAAGAATCCGTTGTGTAATCGAAGGAGTCCCGGCTGGACTTGGAGAACCTGTTTTTGATAAGTTACATGCGGAATTAGGTAAAGCAATGCTTTCGATAAACGCTGTGAAAGGGTTTGAGATTGGTTCCGGTTTTGATTCCATTGCCATGAGAGGATCCGAACACAATGATCTGTTTACGACAGACGGGAAAACCAAAACAAATTACTCCGGAGGAATTCAGGGAGGAATCTCCAATGGAATGCTGATTGATTTCAGGGTCGCATTCAAACCGGTCGCAACCATTATGCGCGAACAAGAAACGATTAACGAGGATTTCGAATCGGTTTCTATCAGTGGAAAAGGCAGACATGATCCTTGTGTTGTGCCAAGAGCAGTCCCAATTGTGGAAGCAATGGCGGCATTGGTAATATTGGATTACTTTTTGATTCAAAATGCTTACTGATGAATTCCGGGATTGAACGCTTTTTGGCTAAAAAATGGATGATTTTTCTCCTATTTGCATCATTGATGTATTTATTGGGAACAAAATCGGACAGACGTTACGGTTGGACAAATGAAAAGTCGCATGACGCCACTACTATTGTCTCTGACGGTGCAGGGTATTACGGATTTCTTCCCTATTGGTTCATCCATCATGCAGAGGGATTTGAATTCATGAATGTAATTAATGTAAAGTATCCGGACGATGGTTTTACCGATAACCTGGGAAGACTCGAAAATCAGCGCCTTTATGATAAATACTATACCGGAACGGCCCAGTGTTTAACTCCGTTTTTTCTTATTGGTCACGCTCAAGCATCTCTTGACGGTTCGGATTTGGATGGATATAGCAGGCCTTATCAGTTGTGGATGGATATCGGGATCCTGTGCTACGCTTTTTTAGGACTCGTTTGCCTGTTTTTCATTCTCAGAAGGTTAAAACTCTCATACCTTTCGGTTTATTTGTCGCTCATCGGTTTAGTGATGGGTACCAATTTGTGTTTTTATACTTATCATGATATTCCTTATTCGCATGTTTTTTCTTTTGCACTGGTCAATGCTGCGCTTTTGTTGTGGCTGAAATGGACACAGGATCAGAAAAGAAGTGCTTTGGTCTGGTTTGCATTTTTCCTGAGTTTGAGTATCATGATCCGGCCGACAAATATCCTGATCGTATGTGTGTTACCATTCTTTTTTGAAAGTAGTAAAGCCTTTGTCTCAAATCTGAAATTCATTTTCCAAAAATCACATCTGAAGATCATATTATCTGCAGTTATAGTGTTTCTCATCCCTGTCTTTATCCAATTACTGACTACACATGCACAAACCGGTAAATGGAGTCTGAATCCATATTCGGATGAGGGATTCGATAATTGGAAAGACCCATATTTCTGGGAGATTCTTTTTGGGTTCCGGAAAGGGATGTTCATTTATGCACCTTTTTTGCTCCTAATGATTCCGGGACTGGTTCTATGCTTTTTCAAGGCACGCAGGTTATTTTATGGAATCCTGGTCTTTACTGTAACTGCGACATATATCCTTTCTTCCTGGTGGTGTTGGTGGTATGGCGGTGGTTTGGGAATGCGTTCAATGATCGATTTTTATGGAATTCTAGTTATACCTATCGCATTCCTGGTAACAAACTCCAACGGTTTCTGGAAAATAGTTTCAGTCCTATTCATTGCAGGCAGCATCCATGTATATCAGACATATGAGAGACAATTTGATTTACATATCCTTCATTATGACTACATGAATTATCCCATGTGGAAAAAAGTATTTTTAAAAGAAGAGGCCCGGTTGAATTTCATGTACTATTCCAAGATTGATACCATTCCCCAAACTGCACTGCCCGTAACCGGACCGATAGGTGGATTCTCTATTAAAGATAAATTGTTGTCAGCAAATAAGATCTATGGTGGTAATCCGGATTTTGCTTATCCAAATACAACCGGATTCGGTATGAAGTTAAAAAAGGTTGATGCTTCTGCTCGTTTTGCACTTCGGCTTTCAACGGATATTTGTTTGAACAAGCCAGATGAAAACGTGAATCTCGTCACTTATTATTATAAGAATGACTCATTGCTGGGGCAATCGGATGTAATCGTAAGTGCCAGGCCACAAAGTATCAAGAAGTGGGAATTTATTAAAGTGGATGTGACACCGGATTATCGCTGGGGCGAATTGGATTCCATTCAATGCGTATTTATTATGAGCGGAGGTACAACGTTTTTTAAAGATTTGAAGATTCAATTATTTAAGTATAAGTAGGTAAGGGAAGTTCTTCTTTTCAGAAGCAAAAAGTACTTTTTTTTAACTAAAAATAGCACTCTAATCCTCGGTTTTCTTTGTGGAAATGGTTAAATTCAATGCCATGGAACGAAAAAGAATAGTCGTCATAGGTGGTGGCTTTGCGGGATTGAATCTCGCTCGTAAATTGGCTAAGTCCGATTGTGAAATTACCTTGGTGGATAGACAGAATCACCATATGTTTCAACCCTTGTTTTACCAGGTGGCGAGTGCACGCCTGGAACCTTCAAATATTTCCTTTCCATTTCGGGCAATTTTCAGGCGAAGGAAGAATGTGAATTTTCGGTATGCAACCGTAAATCGTGTTCGTCCGGACGAGAATGTCATCGAAACTTCTATGGGTGAGATCGCTTATGATGAACTGATCATTGCAACAGGCTGTAAAACGAATTTTTTTGGAGATGCAAACCTGGAAAAATACACCATGGCAATGAAAACCACTCAGCAAACGATCCATATCCGGAATACAATCCTGACCAAGTTTGAGAAGATCATGTTTGTGAATAATCAACAGGAAAAAGACGAGTTGATGAATTTGGTGATCGTTGGAGCCGGACCAACAGGAGTGGAGCTTTCCGGTGCTTTGGCCGAAATGAAAACAAAAGTCCTACCAAAAGATTACCCGAATTATGATTTCTCAAAGTTGCGGATAATTTTATTGGAAGGAAGTCCGAATACCCTGAATACAATGAGCGAAAAGTCCCGGACATGGTCACGCAAGTATTTGGAAAATATGGGAGTGAATGTCAGAACATCCACGGTAGTTTCTTCTTATGACGGGCATAATCTGACCTTGAAGACAGGAGAAATCATCCCGACCCAAACGGTTATTTGGGCTGCGGGAGTCCAGGGAAATGTCTTGCCCGGTTTGGAAAATGCAACAATGGTTCGTGCACGATACACTGTCGATAGATACTCATTGATTGTTGGTTACAAAAATGTTTATGCTATTGGAGATATTTCCTATATGGAAACAGAGAAATATCCTCAAGGACATCCACAATTGGCAAACGTAGCGATCAACCAGGGGAAGAGATTGGCAAAGAATTTTGTTGCACGTTGGTCGGGTGGAAAGATGTTGCCTTTTGAATACAAGGACAAAGGCACCATGGCAACTGTCGGAAAGCACAAAGCTGTTGTTGAATTGCCGAATTTCAAATTCCAGGGTTATTTTGCCTGGATGGTCTGGATGGTACTTCACCTGATGCTGATTCTAAGTATTCGGAATAAGATTGCTGTATTTTTCAACTGGGCATGGAGATACGTGACGGGAGATACATCTTTGCGCCTGATCCTGAGGGATGAACGGGACCGGGATGTTCTCAGAAAGAATGATTGATTTTAAATGAGTCATTGAAATGAACTGTTAAAATCGTAGTTTTGGTTTATAATCAAAGCTACGGTTTGCTGAACAAATACTACATATTGCTTTTATTTTTTGGTGCATGGTTTGGTGTCTGGAGCCAATCAAATACAGGCCAATTCATAAATTACGGAGTAAAAGACGGTCTGTGTGAAGCGATCTGTTCGGGAATTGCTCAAGATAGTCGTGGATTTTATTGGATTTCCACTCAAGGTGGGATTAATCGCTTTGACGGAGCAAATTTTAAGTCTTACTTTCCAAGTGAAATGCTCAAAGAGAAACAATTGATGGATAATTCCAGGGTGTTTTTCGAAAGTGTTCCCAATCGCTTATTAGTAACTTTAGGAAATTCAGAAGCATTTCTTTTGAATACCGTTTCCCAGGATTTAACCCCTGTGAAAAGTCTGAAGAATAAAAATGTATTGGATTTCAATCGATTGGATAAGAACCGGATTCTTGTTTCCTCTATTGATACATTATTCATCTTGAATAACCGGTTAGAAATCATTCAAACAATGATTCCCCCGCTCAGGAAAAAAGGTTTTGGGTTTCAAATGAGAATGCTCAGTCCTTCTAAGTGTATTATTAATTCCACAAATGAACGCTTTCTATTTGATTTCGAAACAAAGAAATTTCAATCCTTTCAGACACAATTGCCCGAAGATAATCAGTTTAATACTGGTTACGACCTGTTGTATGTGGACCAGGTTCATCATTGGATCTATTTGACAAACTATTTTATGGGTTTGTTCCAGGTTGATTATCACGGTAAAATCGTGTTTTCCTGGAGTCAGGAAATGCTTCGGGAAAAAATCTGTATCCTGCCCAACAAAATTATCCGGGATGAAAACAATAAGGATTACGTTTGGGTGACCGGGAATAGCGGGATTTCTCACTTGAATCTGATTACACGTCAGGCAACCAATTACCGGCACGATCCACAGATTCCTTTTTCAATAATCGATAACCAGGCGAACAACCTATTTGTGGATCGGTTCCGGAATTTATGGGTTACTACGTACAAAGGTTTAAGTACTTTGAATCGGAATACCACGTTAATTGATGATTGGGATCTGAAATTAAGTTCGGATGAACCATTGATGAATCTATGTCGGATTTCGAAGGATCGATTACTTGCCGCAAAATACTACGACGAAGTTTATCAGATCGATGAGCAAAACAACCAATGGTCTTCTTATCATAAAAAAGAACTATTCGATTCATGGTTCATTTTTAGGGACGATTTAAAAGTGATTCACGGAGGAAAAGGGACCAACCTGAAAGTGGTTGACATTCAATCAGGCCAAATTGCCGGACTATCTTTTTTGAAAGATTATTTTCCTGAATCCGAACTTGTGACCATTGGTTTTCGGCATAGTAACGGGAATTGGTGGTTTAGTGGGAATTCCGGTGGTGGTTTGGTGTGTTTCGATCCGAAAACAAGACAGATAAACCATTTTTCGAAAGCGAAAGGATCATTTTCAGGATCTTATTTCACCAATTATTCGGAAACTCCCAATGGAGATATCTGGTTTTCCTCCAATAAGACACAGGTTTTGACTCATTGGATTAAAAAGGAAAACCGTTTCGAAGAAGTTGATTTCGGAAAAATTTTTGAAAAACAACATCAAAGTATCATTTTGTGTTTGACAACTGATCAGAAAGGAAATGTATGGATTGGATTTGAAGGAGGCGGATTGGTTTGTTATACGGTCTCTACAAAACGAACACATGTTTTCGGTAAAGAACAGGGAATTCCATCCAATTACATTTACAATTTGGTTTTCGACGACCAGGGAAGATTGTGGGTGGGGACAAAAAAAGGACTTGCCTGTTTGGGAGCTGATTTAAAAACGGTTCGGTTTTTCGGGGGTGAAAATGGTTTTCCTTCCGAACATTTCGATCAAACGTCTTACTTTGATAAGCAAACAGGAATGCTATGGATTTCATGTGATAATTACCTTTTACGCTTTTCTCCCGATAAACTGCTGCAGACAGAACACTTCGGACTCAAAATTTTTATAGATGAATTTTGGGTTTCCAATCGTAAACAGCAACTTGAAAAGGGAAATAACTATTATTTTTCTCCCATTGAAAACACACTCCAATTCACCTTTTCAGCGATTAATTCATTAAAGAAAGCCCCGGTAGAGTACGCTTATTTGCTAAAAGGAAGTTCTGAAACCTGGGTTTCATTAGGAACAAACCCACGTGTGAATTTTTCGTCCTTGCCTTCAGGTGTGTATACTTTCCGACTTCGTGCAAAAATTCCCGGAATGAAAAACTGGGTTTATTTAAAACATCCTGTTCAATTTGAAATCGCTACGCCCTGGTATCGCAGCTGGTGGTTCAAGACTTTTCTCTTTTTTGCAAGCGCTTCAATCATCTTTTTGATTACACGGATGTATTTCTTGAGAAAAATTGAAAAACAACGCGCTATTCTTGAAAAACAACACGCAGTTCAAAATGAACGGGATCGTATTGCCTATGATATGCACGATGATTTGGGAAGTGGTCTTACGAAGATTTCATATCTCAGTAAAGAAGCTTTGCGTAAAATTGAAAACCAGGCAGAACTTAACCGGATCAATGAAACTTCATTGGAATTGGTAAAGAATATGAGCGAATTGATCTGGGCGATGAAAGTAGAAAATGATTCTTTGCTTGATCTGCTGAGTTACTTAAGGCATTATGCCATGGAGTATTTCGAGACCAATCGGATTGATATTCAGATGGAAATGGATGAGTTGGTGGAAGATGAGCAAATTTCCGGAGAAATCAGGAGACAGATCTTCCTGGCTTTTAAAGAAGCACTTCACAATATTGTAAAACACGCACGAACTGAAAAAGTCCGGATCCAAATTGGTTTGACTGACGGGCGAATGCGCATTTCAGTGCGGGATTTCGGGCATGGATTTCAAAAAGATGAGCTTGGAAAGTCTAAATCCGGAAACGGGATGAAAACCATGCAGGATCGGATTCGGAAGTTGAACGGAACAATGAAGATAAATAGTGGGGAAGATGGTGTGGAATTGGTTTTTGAGTTTCCATTCAGAACAACATAAATCAACCGTTTGTTCCATTGCACCTTACAGGTCGAATCGTTTAATTTGTAGCTAAGATGATTGGTATTTGCATCATAGAAGACATACTTGATATCCAACAAGGATTACGTTCCGTCATTGAAAGTGATGAGCGATTGCATTGGATTCGTTCCTTTGGAACAGCTGAAGAAGCCATCGAGCAAATCCCGGGATTGAAGCCGGATGTGGTTATTACCGATATCAACCTGCCGGGGAAAAATGGCATCGAATGTGTTTCCGAATTAAAGAACAGTGACCCTGGAATCCAATTTATCATGTTCACCATTTACGAAGACAATGATCAGGTCTTTGAAGCCTTGAAAGCCGGGGCAACAGGATATATTCTCAAGAATACCAGTCCGGAAAAAATTGTGGAAGCCATTTTGGAATTGCATGACGGAGGAAGTCCTATGTCACCTAAAATAGCCAGGAAAGTACTCCAGTCCTTTAATAAAACGGAAAATCCGGTCTTGCAGTTGATCTCGAAACGAGAACGGGAAGTACTTGATTTATTGAGCAAAGGTTATTTATATAAGGAAATTGCGGATAAGTTGAACATTACCTTAAGCACCGTAAAGCGTCATCTGAATCACATCTACGAAAAGTTACAAGTTCAGAACAAAACCGAAGCGGTTAATAAGCTGTATGGTAAGTAGGTTAAAAGAATTACGAATTACGGCCTTTAAGCCTTTCACTTCTTCATTTTCAATTTTAAATTCTCAATTAAAATGAACCAAAAGGTTGATTGACTCACCTTCTTTCACTGACTAATTTTGTTCAAAACAAAGTATATGAAGAGAAAGGTAAAAGTAGTTAAGTGGTTGATTTTACCACTGGTATTGGTGTTTGTTTCATGTAAGAAAAATAATCCTCAACCGGAGCCAGAACCAGCTCCGACACCAAATCCAACCAGTTGCAATGTTATTGAAGTGAGTAGTGACATTACTGCTCCTACGACATGGACTTCCGGAAATGTGTATGTAGTAACAAGCTGGATCGATATATCTGCACCATTGGTTATTGAAGGTGGTGTAATCGTGAAATTTAAGAATGTTTCGGGCTTGCAGGTTTACGCAAAGGTAACTGCGGATGGGGCGTCAAACAATCAGATCATTTTTACTTCCTATAAAGACGATAATTATTGTGGAGATAATAATGGCGATGGTAATGCTTCCTCAGCAGCCAAAGGAGATTGGGGTTACATCAATATGCGAGGAAGCCAGCATGGTTCTCTTTTCAGATATTGCAAGTTTCTTTATGGAGGAGGAGACGGCGGCGGCCGTGTTGTAAGAGCCGATACCGGCACGGGAAATATCCATGACTTCACCTTCGACCATTGTACTTTTGCTCATACCTATGGAAGTGCAAGCTATTATTCTGCTGCTTTTGATGGAGCTGAAATGAAAGACCCTTCGGTTAGTGTTGTTACCAACAACATTTTCTATGATAACGCAATTCCCATTTTAGTAAGCGGTTACTACGCATTGGATGCAAGTAACAGTTATCACAATCCGGACGACTCGGGTCAAACAAACAAATACAATGGTATTGTTGTGTATGGTTCGGGAATGGCAAACACAAGCGTTGTTTATAGTGAAACGGAGGTTCCTTATGTCTTAAATGTCGGCGGAAACAATAGTTTGAGTTCAACGGGCAGTGAATTGTTCGTTGTGGGGCCAGGGGTTATTATAAAATTCAGTTCGGGAGGAGGAATTTCAGGATGGAGTGCCGGCAATTTTAATATTGATCCTACAGCGGTATTCACATCTATCAGGGATGATGCACATGGCGGAGATACGAACGGTGATGGTAGCGCATCGTCTCCAGCTAGCGGAGATTGGTATGGCGTTGACCAGGGGAATACTGATGGGTGGTACACGACCAATGTATTCTACAGTTTGCATTAGGTGATTGATGTATATTGAAAAGCGATGATTTTTTTACTATGATTCGATTGAAAAATTTAGTTTAAGTGTAAGTTAGGTAGCAGTAACGGTCAGATTTCAATTTGTAATCTGACCGTTTTCTTTTAGATTAATTTTTTACGACCCTAACGGTTTCTTTAAAATTTTTGGATTGAATTATGACCAGGTATAAACCGGGTGTCAAATCGTTCAGATCAATAGATTGCTGAAAAGTGCCCCTGGAAATTTTCCCGGAATAAACTTCTCTGATCAATTTTCCGCCGGTATCATATAAATTGATTTCCATGCGTTCTTTTTGCGGAGCCTGGATTTCCAATGTGGTGCTTTCAACCGCGGGATTTGGAAATGCCAAAGCTTTGAATTCCGTCGGATATGAAACACCGTTTTCATCCGTTTCAACTGTTGGAGTTGTTTCCGTCAAGTAGTTGTAGTAACTTCTATCAGCTATCATTACTCCACTGGTGACATATCCGTGTTCATAACCGGTTATGATAACGTCGTCCAATGGGATTTCCTCTTCAGTTACTACTTCAATGACTTCATAGATTGGCTCGGGTGCTGCAAGTTCAACCACTTCAGGTGGAGCAACGAATTCAACGGCTTTCACGGGAGTTTCTTCCTTCGGAGTCTCTTTTTCTTCGATGATTCGGGCTAATGCCGTTTGTGTTTCGGTGATCTTTTGTTGATCTCTTTCGTCTTCGCAACTGAATAGTGCTAGTCCGAAAACAATCAGTAAAGCGGTAATGAACAAGCGTTGAAAGTTGGTCTTATTTTCCTCCATCCAATGTTCAAACTCAGTATTTAATGCGCGTTCCTGACCTAAAGTCATTCTACCGCAAATTTCCTGACCTTTCAATTCCAATAAGGTTTGTTTGATCTCAATAGTGGATCTATTCGTGAAATCGTATACCTGTTTGGCGCATTTCTGACAAAAAGCCCCTTTTTCTGTCGGTGTCATTTTGCTCCAATCCTCAGAACAAGCATGCTGAATTCCTACATTTTTCATAGTAGTTGAATTTAGTTTCTAATTTGGTTCGCCAGTAAGATGCACGCTCTAACCAATTTCCATAAACATTTTTAAAAAGAAATTATTGCTTTACGACCCGGATCGTTTCTCTAAAATCTTTGGATTGAATAATTACCAGGTACAAACCGGATGTCAAATCGTTCAAATCAATAGATTGCCGGAAAGTACCCCTGGAAATTTTCCCGGAATAAACTTCTCTGATCAATTTTCCGCTCATATCGTATAAATTGATCTCCATACGTCCTTTTTGTGGGGCTTGGATTTCCAATGTGGTGTTTTCAACCGCAGGATTTGGAAATGCCAAAGCTTTGAACTCTGTTGGATAAGGAATGCCATTTTCGTCCAATTCTACAAACGTTTGTTCCAAAAATTCACGATGAATACTCATTGTTGCGGAGGCTCCGCCCATTATGCGAGGTTCCGGTTCAACGATTTCTACTTTTTCTATTGGAGGAGCTTGTATAATTTCGGGCATTTGATATGCACCCATGATGTAGGATTCTTCCACTACTATTTCTTCTGGTATGATCGGAAGTGGAACGATGTTGTCTTCTACCGGAGCATTTTCCAGTTTGGTCAATTCATTGCTAGCGATGCTGCGTGCAATTTGCTGAACAGATTCGATTTGCCGTTGATCCCGTTCATCTTCACAACTGAATAATGTTAAGCCGAAAACAATCAATAAGGCTGCAATAAACAGTTGTTGCGGATTGCGTTTTCTTTGGGTCAGCCAGATTTTAAATTCTGTATTCAGTTCATTTTCCTGGCTAACAGTCATTCTTGCACAGACGGATTGACCACTTAACTGTAAAAGGGTTAACTTGATTTCATTTGCGGATTTGTTGCTGAAATCGTGTACCTGTTTCGTACAAAGTTTGCAGAAGGCACCTTTTTCATTGTGACTCATTTTGTTCCAATCTTCAGAACAAGGTTTTTCAATTCCGAAATTTTTCATAGCAGGTGAATTTGATTTCTAAATAGTTATCGGTAATTGAGATGAAATCTAATCCAATTTTCCACAAACAATTTTTAAAAATGCTAAGCTTGGGTTGTCATTGATTAAAATGTAGCTGAATAGAATTGAATAACTGCTAAATTGATAACTTTGGGAACAAATTAGATAAAACATGATTCAACGCATTCAAACCGTTTACTTTTTAATCGCAGCTTTATTAGTTGCAATAACACTTTTCGGAACTGATCTGTTTTCTTTCGATCAAATGGGGCATGTCCAGGCATCGGCATACTCACTTTCCAAAGGAACGGAAGTTTTTCAAAAAGTAGATTTCTGGATGCTTTCGTTGGTACAGGTGATTTTTGCATTGATGATTATTTTTTCATTCAAAATGCGCCACCGTCAGATTTTCTTGGGTTGGGTTTTAGTGGTATTGAATATTCTAAGTTCAGCCTGGATTGTTTTAGGAGCAAACGTTCATTCGACGGAATGTACGATCTGTAAGGAACCTGCAACCAATTTATCATTTGGAATTGCTTTCTACTTACATGCTGCAGCGTTCATTTTTGTTTTCCTTGGAATCAGGGGAGTTCGCAAAGACAAAAAGACGATTGATTCGTTGAACCGTTTGAGATAATTGAAAAGGAGATTAGAAAATGGCTTAAGACTTAAGACAAAAGACGCAAGACTAGAAATTTGTCTAAAGTCTACAGTCTTTCATCTTAAGTCTATTATTTTCTATTCCCGTTGTTATCATTCATAATTCGTAATTATAGTACTATCTTTGCACCTTTCAAATAAACAATTAGCATGAATTTTCTTTCCGTTGAAAACCTTACGAAATCCTTTGGGGATCGCGTAATCTTCTCAGATGTTACCTTTGGTATTGACCAGGGAGACAAGGTTGCCATTGTGGCCAAAAACGGAAATGGTAAGACTACCTTGTTGCGTTGTTTGATGAATCTCGAACAGATTGATTCAGGAAGAGTAGTTTATAGAAATGACTTACGCGTTGCCTTCATGCAGCAAACGGAAACCCTGGATGAAACACATACGATCCTGGAAGCGGTTTTTTCTCATGATTTACCGGAACTTCAAATCGTCAAAAAATACAACCAGGCACTTCGGGAAGGAAACGAGGAAGCCATTCACGAATGTTATGAAGAATTGACCGAGCTCAATGCCTGGGATATGGAAGTGAAAGTGAACCAGATCCTTTCCGTCCTGAAACTGAATGATACAAGCCTGCTTGTTGGAAGTCTTTCAGGTGGACAAAAGAAACGGGTTGCTCTTGCCCAGGTTTTGGTTGCTGAAGCTGATTTCCTGATCTTAGATGAGCCAACGAATCACCTGGACCTGGATATGATAGAATGGCTGGAAGAATATCTTTCGAAATCAAAGTCCACGATCTTGATGGTAACGCACGACCGTTATTTCCTGGAAGTGGTATGTGATACCATTTATGAATTAGAAGACAAAACAATCTACAAATACAAAGGGAACTTCTCTTATTATTTGGAGAAAAAAGCTGAGCGCCAGGAACAATTACAATCTACGATTGATAAGGCAAGAAATACCTTCAAGAAGGAGTTGGATTGGATCCGTAAACAGCCGAAAGCACGCGGAACGAAACAAAAAGCACGTGTAGACAGTTTTCAGGATATTAAGAAAGTTGCAAGCCAACGAATCGACGATGATGAGATCGATATCCCGGTGAAAATGGAGCGCTTGGGTTCCAAAATCCTGGAATTGCATAAGATTGGAAAATCCTACGGTGAAAAAGTGATCCTGGATAATTTCTCCTACAACTTCCAGCGCAAAGAACGTTTGGGGATTGTTGGAAACAATGGAACCGGAAAATCGACGTTCTTGAATGTCATCCATGGAAGAGAAGAAGTTGACAAAGGGAAGGTTGTTACAGGAGAAACGGTAGTTTTCGGGTATTACAGCCAGGAACTGATCAAAGTGGATGAGGATAAAAAAGTGATCGATGTGATTCGGGATATCGCTGAGTTCATTCCATTGGAAAAAGGAAGACAGCTTTCTGCGGCGCAATTCCTGGAGAAATTCCTGTTTCCGCGTCACATGCATTACAACTTCGTTCACAAACTGAGTGGTGGAGAGAAGAGACGTTTGAAACTGATGACGGTTTTGATGTCGAATCCGAACTTTTTGATTTTGGATGAGCCGACGAACGATTTGGATATCTTCGTGATGAGTGTCCTGGAGGATTACCTGAGAACATTTGAAGGATGTCTGATCGTGGTTTCGCATGACCGTTACTTCATGGACAAGATGGTGGATCACTTGTTTGTTTTTGAAGGGCAGGGAGCAATCAAGGATATTATCGGTAACTACACGGAATTCAGAAAGCAAACCGCCGCTGATTATAAGAAAGACAAAGCTGCTGCGGATGACAAACCTGTTGAAGTAGTCAAAGTAAAACAGATTTCGGAAGAAACTCAGAAGGAAAAACGAAAGTTGTCTTTTAAAGAGAAAAGCGAGTTCGATCAGATTGAGAAAGACCTGGAGCGTTTGGAAGAAGAGAAAACCAAATGGACCAATGTATTGTCCGATTCAAATTCCAATAATGAGCAATTAATGGAAGCAGGAGTGAAATTGGGAGCTATCGTTTCTGAGATAGATGAGAAGACCGAACGCTGGATTGAGTTGTCTGAGTTTGCTTAAATTCGGATAATTTTGATCAAATAAATGAAACCCGACCAACATCTACCTTGTCGTATTATATACTCAACTTTACGGGGCATTGTTATATTCAGGTTTACTGTTTGTAAATGACCTTTCTCTTGAACACATCTACCTGGTACTGGTTTACGGAATGTTAATTGTTCTCATAGCGGGTTATTGGTTGCTTCCGTTTTATGGATTGTTGTGGTTGTTTCAATCCGTAAAATTTTTGCGGCGAATTCCGTATGATGGCTGGATGCTGCAAGCTGTGGGATGTGTTTCCTACTTTCTTCTTATTTTCTTTGATAAAATAGATGGAATTGAGATAAGTCCTATCGGATGGGCTTTATGTTATTACCCGCTTGGTATCGGGTTGTTCTTCTGGTATCATTGGTTGAAAAAAAATAAAAAGATAGAAGTTTAGGCTATTTTTAAAATAAATTTAGACATGACTAAAAAATAGTTTTACATTTGTGAAAATATTTTTTCCGTGCGATACCTGTTTGCTGTTTTTATTTCTTGTGGAACCTTGGTTTCTTTAGCTCAAAGTCAATCAATTGATTCCCTGGGGATAATTCCCGATTCATTGCGGGAAATAGAAGAAGTGACAATAACAGGAAGTCGGATTGCCCAATCGAAGAAAAATAGCGTCATTTCAGTTTCAACCCTGGATCAAAAATTATTCCGGGCTATTTCAGCCACTTCCATATCCGATGCCTTGAAATTTTCTCCCGGAATCCGGATGGAAACCAATTGCCAGACCTGTAATTACACTCAAGTCAGGATGAACGGCTTGGGAGGTTCTTATTCACAGATCCTGATCAATGGCAGGCCTTTGTTTTCTTCCTTGATGGGATTGTACGGATTGGAGCAGATCCCGACAAATATTGTCGACCGGATTGAGGTAGTTAATGGTGGCGGTTCGGTTCTTTACGGTTCAAATGCCATTGCCGGAACAATCAACATCATTACCAAACATCCGGAAACCAATTTTATTGAAGTGTCGGACAAAGTCTCCATGATTCCGAAAGTACCGGTTGAGCAAGTGGTCCAAATGAACGGAGCCTTCGTTTCGAAATCGAAAAAAAGCGGGTTCCTTTTCTCTGGAATGAACAAGATCAGGGATGGTTATGACCGGAACGGAGACGGCTTTACCGAAATTCCGAGAATCAATAGCTCCTTGCTTGGAATCAACGCATTTCAGAATATCGGTAAATCCATTGAACTTCATGCAGATTTTTGGATTTTGCACGAACAGCGTCAGGGAGGTCAGTTCTGGAACGGAGATCCTCAGCAAGCAGATCAAAGTGAATTCAGAAATCAAATCACCAGCATCGGTCAATTTTCCGGAAATTGGAAATCCCGAAACAAGAAATGGAATATCCAAGCTTATACAGGTTATCAGAAAACAAACAGGCATCATTATACGGGACTGAATCATGCAGAAGCTTGGGGAAAAACAGATAATGTAACCTTGCAATCGGGGCTGCAATTCAGTTACGCTGAAAAAATCGGGACAAAAAGCAAGTCCACATTGATCGGTGGAGTAGAACATTATTACGATGCCATCCAGGATGAAATCCGGGGATATGATTATTTCATCGATCAAAATATAACGCAAGTTGCCGGATTTTTGCAGGATCAGTTTGATCTGGGCGACAATTGGTCATTTGTTGCAGGTGTAAGAACAACGAAACATTCGAAGGTTGAGCATCTCATCGTAACTCCAAGAGCGGCTGTTCTGTTCAAACCCAACGGGCAGTGGCAATTTCGATTAGCGTATGGAAATGGATTCAAAGCACCGCAAGTTTTCGAAACGGATATGCACATTGCTTTTGCCAACGGTGGAATTTCCCAGATTCGGGTAGACAAAAACCTGAAGAGTGAAAAATCGCATGCGTATTCTCTCCAAGTGAATTGGAGTAGGAGACGAAAAAAAATGCTTTATTCTTCCGAATTGACCTTATTTCATACCCAATTGCTTCATTCTTTTGTCCTGAATGAAATTCCGAGTCCTGATCCAAGTAAAACTTTGCTCCTGAGAACAAATGGTTCCAACGCAGAAGTGAGTGGACTAAGCGAATCTGTGCGTGTACGTTGGGACAAATACCTGCAAGTGGATCTCAATTTTACTTGCCAGGAATCGCGTTTTACAGAGGCCCAGCAATGGTCATTGGAAGTTGAGCCGATCAAGCGATTTTTGAGAACTCCGAATATGTATGGCTCTTCCACCATTTCTATATTCCCGGAAGGAATCTGGTCCGGATCGATCAGCTGTGTATATACCGGAAGCATGTTAGTTCCACACTTTGCCGGAGCACCGGAATTGGTACGGGATGAAATCATACATACAAAATCATTTTGGGATTTGGGAATTCGTGCTGAACGGGCAATCCACATTCATCGATTTGAACAGACAGTCCGAATCGGTCTTGGAATTCAGAATGTATTTGACAGTTATCAAACTGATTTTGATACTTCGAAATACCGTGATAGCAATTTCATTTACGGGCCACCGAAGCCACGAACTGTTTTCGTAGACCTGAAGTGGGTGATCGGAGGGAAACATTGAATTGAAATTCGGATTTATTTTTCAATTAAATCCGAATTCCGATCACACAGATATCGTCCACTTGTTCCAATTCACCTTTCCAGTTTTCGAAGGTAGCTTCCAGATGTTCTTTCTGTTCTTCCATCGGACAATCATGAATTGCCAGAATGGAATCTTTGAATTGCTTGTATTTGAATTTCTTTCCATTCTGACCACCGAACTGATCTGCATATCCGTCAGTAAACAAATAGATGGTTGTTTTCGGTTCAAGGATCATCGAATGCGTATTGAATGGTTTTTCATCCGCATAAGTCCCGATAGGTTGTTTATCAGCCTTCCATTCGATTATTTCATTGCTTCCGGAAGGAACTAACCAAAGCGGATTATTTGCCCCGGACCAAAGTAATTCCTTAGTTCTTACGTTCAGACAACCCAAACTGATATCCATTCCGTCCTTTACGTTTTCCACACTTTTGTTGAAGGTTGAAATAACCAATTCCCGCGTTTTGTCGAGAATTTTGCCGGGTTCCACTAAATTAAACTCTAAAACGGAACGATTCAGTGCATTACAGCAAATCACACTGACCATTGCTCCGGGAACACCGTGCCCGGTACAATCTGCCGCTGCAAAGAACAGGTACTCTTCCGAAACCGGACCATTTGAAATGGTATGTCTTTCCAGCCAATAAAAGTCTCCTGCAACAATATCCTTTGGTTTGTAAAGAATGAAACTTTCCGGAAGTGTTTGATGCCAATAATCCGTGGCTGGAAGAATGGCATCCTGCAAACGTTTTGCATAAGTGATGGAATCCAGGATTTCCCGGTTTTTGTGTTGTAATGCATCTTTCTGATCTTCAACCAGTTTTTTTTGTTCCAAGATGATTCGATTGGCCCTGTTTTGTTGTTTCAATGAGCGGAATAACAAGAATCCCAAACCAATAAAAACGATCATGCTCCCGGCAAAGAAATACTTCTGGGTCTGTTCACTTTTGATTTGTTTCTTCTGATTCTCAATCTGGATTTTCTTCTTGTCAGAATCATATTTCTTGGTCAGTTCCGAAAGTTGTCGTGTGTTCTCCAAAGAAAAAATGGAATCCTTGATATCGAGGTAGGTTCGCTGGATCTCAAATCCTTTTTTGTATTCGGCAGTTGCGTAGTACAAATTAGCCAAATGAAAATGAGTAGCCATCGTGTTGGCATTGTAAATATTGGGAGAATTGTCAATGCTGGCTAGAAAAAGTGGCAACGCTTTCGGATATTGTTTCTGATAATAGTAGGCCAATCCCATATTATCAGTCCAAGTGATACCCCGACCATCTGAACCCAATATATTTACCGCCTTTTCATAATATTCAATGGCTTTTGCATAATTTTTTTGCTTCATGAAAATATTGGCATAGTTCCCATAAACATTCGGATCTACGGTCTTAAGCTGGTTCATGATATTTAGTGCCTTTTTGATATTGACAGTAGCGGAATCCAATTTGTTCATGAACTCGTAGCAGATGCTCAGATTCTGATAAATGATCAACTGGCCCTGAAGAAACCCGTTCTTGATGAAGATCTTATTCGATTCGCGAAATTTTGCGATTGCTTCCGGGTTTCTTTTCAGATCGCGGTACAAAATCCCAATATTTGCTTCGCTTTTTGCAATCCCCATTTCATCATTTACTTTTTTATAATAACTGATGGCAAGTTGATAATTCTCAATGGACTTAGGAATATTTCCGGCTTCGTCCATCAAGATTCCCAGGTTTTTGTAAGCTAAAGCGATTCCGGGAGCGTAGTTTAATTTTTTGGCAAGTTTCACATTGTCGAGAAGCAATTTTTCCATTTGCTTTGGATGGGAATATTTGAAACTCCAGGAAATTTCGTTTTGAAAAATGACTTTATTGGTGTCGTTTTTCATCTTTGAACAAACGGTCAGAATTGAATCGAGTTGATTTTTTGTCTGTGAATAGGTGAGATTCTGAATAAGGAATAACAATGCAAGGACAAGTAGGTTTTGCTTCATAAGTTTGGCAGCGCTAAAAGTAAATCGAACTAAAATTAATAAAATAGTCTTGATGACTTCCATTTGAATGATTTCGATTCTCTTTAAAGGATAGAAAGTTTATTTTTAGTAGTATAAAATGTAAGAGATTGATTATTTTTAGAATAAAAACATGATTGCCAGAATTATTCTCCTATTTCTTATTGTTTGCAGCTTTTCCGCTTATACTCAAGTTTCGGATTCCGAGATGGAAGCCCTGAAAACCAAATGGCGTGCAGAATTGAGGTTGAAAGGTCACGAAATGGTTCGGAAAATGAACATAGCGCCTGGAATGAGCGAGTTTTCAGATTCCATTCAACGCCTGTTTTTGGAAGACACCTTTGTCGTCGAGAATTTATATCACAGGCAATTGGAAAAAGAATCCACGACTTTAGGAATGAATAAGGCAAACCTGGCTTGCGCTTCAGAATATGAACAATTGGTCGGCAAGTACTTCACAATTCTCTCCGCCAAAATGAACAGTGAAGACAAGGATTTGTTGAGTTCCTGGCAAGACGATTGGAAAACAATGATGGAAAAAGAACGTACCCTTATCGGTAAGCTAATGCAGGAAGAATACAGCGGAGGAGGAAGCATACATTCCGTTGAATACACCGATCGTTTAATGAAGCAACAAAAACACCATCTCCTGATACTGATTGATTACCTGACACATCTAATTTGATTCCATGAAAAAGCAATTCTTTCTTTTCCTATTCATCTCTTTATCGATCAACTGTACTCATGCCCAATTAAAACCGGGGTATGATAAGTATGAAGCGATGGAGTTATTGAAAGTCAATTTTCAATTTGCAGATTCCACTTATTCTGATTCGATGCCGACTCCTGAGAGATTTGCGTTCAAATACCGCTCAAAAACAGTTGGGTTTGATAATAAATGGGATTATTGGGAAGATAAGACCGGAGTGGGAGTTTTGTCTTTAAGAGGAACAACGGGAACTTTTGCCAGTTGGGGGGCAAATTTTTATGCCGGGATGGTTCCTGCAAAGGGATGGATCAAGATCAGTGAAAAAGACACGTTTTATTATGAATTATCCAAAGATCCCAAAGCATTGGTTCATGTTGGGTGGACAACAGCTTTAGGTTGTATTTGGCAAGACATGGATTCTCTGCTTTTTGCTCAAATCGACCAGGGAAAGAAGGAGTTTTACATTACAGGGCACAGCCAGGGTGGAGCTTTGGCGTATTTACTTACGGCTCATCTCCTGATCATGAAGGAGAACGGGATCATTCCGGCAGATGTTCAATTTAAAACGTATTGCAGCGCAGCACCGAAACCGGGGAACCTCTATTTTGCTTATTATTATGAAAAGATGACGCAAGATGGTTGGGCTTACAATACGGTAAATTCACTGGATTGGGTACCTGAATCTCCTTTTTCAGTTCAAACCGTGAATGATTTCAACGGTGTCAATCCGTTTCAGAATGCTAAAAAAGCAATCAGGAAATTACCGTTTTTCCCGCGATTGGTAGTTCGACACATGTATAACAAAATGGATCGGCCTTCTCGTAAAACGCAACGCCGTTTTGAAAAATACCTGGGTTTGAAAGTAGGTAAATTGATGACAAAGAATCTAAAGGGATTTGAACCTCCCAAATTGTCCCAGTCTACAACTTTTACGCGTTGCGGAAATTTCATCGTTCTTTATCCTGATATAACCTATTATACCAGGTTTCCGCAGGATCCAAAAGCGATTTTTATGAATCACATGTTGGAACCTTATTTGATGATGATGGAAAAGCTAAAATAAAGTGTAAATTTGTTTCAAATAAGCACCTAATGAAAATTATATTCTACCTATTTTTGGTAATCTTTATCTGTTCGTGTAAAAAAGAACAAGCGAAGCCGTTAGAGCATGTGGATGTTGTAGCACCCTGTGAACAGGATTATGCACTGTATGATTATGATAGTGTTTATTATTCCGGAACTCCCAATTTCCCCGATGCAAACTATGTAATTAAGTTTGGGCTTAATAACGGTGATTATTATGAATTTGCCTTCGCTAAAATTCCAACTACCGGTTTTTACAGCCTGAATGATCCTGCTACTCCCTTTATTGATGATGACTTTGGATTTAAGTGTGTTAGTGGTTTTTTGGCTTATACCGGTTTTCCATCAACCTCTTATACCGGCAAAGGTATATTTGTGGAATCCAATCCGAAATATTTGATTATTTCTTTCTGTCAGCAGGATGCATACATATTTCCGGGTTTTGATGAAGTAACTTATTCAATTAAAATTAAAAAGGAGTACTGATCCTGGTGCAATTATCGAAATAACAGTATATTTGAGTAACACGGTTTTATGACGCTGATGCTATTCACTTGCCATTTTTCATCCATTTTACAGGGATTAAATACACAATAAGAATTTTGATTTTTTTATTGGGATAGCATTGAATGTTTGCAAATAATCGGGTGAATCAGTTTAACTCAAATGAATCAGATCATGAATGATTATCAACGATTTTCAGAAACTCAAAAATTTAGACAATGGTGGTTGTGGTTCCTTTTTGCGGGAATTAAAGGAGTAATGGGCTTTTTCATTGTTACACAGGTTCTTTTCGGACAGCCATTTGGGAATAATATTGCAGACAATGCCGCATTATTGATGGGTTTCTTATTTATGCTTATTTTATCGCTCCTGTTTTTCATTATGAAACTGGAAACACGTATTTCAGATAGGGGAATAGATGTCCGCTTCTTTCCCATACAATTGAAATTCCGTCATTACAGTTGGGAAGATCTGGACCGGGTTTATTTACGGGAATATTCTCCCTTGGCTGAATATGGTGGATGGGGAATGCGCTATAGCTTTGGCGGAAATGGCAGGGCTTTGAATGTTTCCGGGAAAATGGGGTTGCAGCTGGTTTTCAAGGATGGAAGGAAGCTTTTGATCGGGACGAAAAAAGCTTTTGAGATAGAACAACTGCTTGAACTGTATAAAATAAAAAAAAATGAGTTAGAATAGTATGGAATTTCCCATTAACCTAAACCTTTTCGGGATCGAAATCAACACTCATTTAGTAACGGAAATAGCGGCGTTTTGCAGGAAGAGTAACGGTATTTTTAGTTTGCTCGTATTTCCCGATAAAACTGCATTAAACCAGATGATTTTATTAGGATGAAACGATCTGAATTGCTCCCGGAAATATTTTTTGATGAATCACTTGATTCAACAGATCTGGAATTATTTCAAAATCAATGCTTGCGTGCTATTTTGAAGTACCAGCATGATTATTTAGTGATGCTGGTGAAAGATTGTTGTATAAACATGAACCCCAATTTATCAAACCTGATGGAAAGGGAACGCAACCAATTTACCAGGCAAATGATTCAAAATAATCAAGCGTTACGTAATCAATGTATCGGACTGATTATCGGTTTTTTGGAATCCGATCAATTTGCCTGGTATCTGAAACATAAAACAGAATGTAACAAGCGAATTTTGCAAATGGTAGAAAAGCGTATTCTTGGTGATTAACTTACTTAATTTCAATAGTTTCTCCTAAAAATTTGGAATTCACTCCAAATAGAATGTCCCAAAATACTTTCATACGTGCAAAGCGCTCACGAACTTTTGTTTTGAAACCGCCCATTTTGGCGACATCCTTTGCATTGTATCCATAAACCGTCATTCCGAAGTGTTCTCCCAGGTAAATTGCACGTTCATTGTGAAAACGCTGTGAAACGACAATTACTTCTTTCTGTCCGAATACTTTTAATGCCCGTTCCATCGAATCCAATGTTCTGAATCCTGCATAATCCAGGAAGATCCGTTTTGCAGGAATCCCGGCAGCGATAAGTGCGTTTTTCATATCAGTTGGCTCATCATAGGTTGTGATACCATTGTCACCACTCACCAGGATGAATTTCACTTTTCCGGCGCGATATAGTTCTACAGCGGCTTTTATACGATAGGAAAAGTAAAGGTTGTCGTTTCCGTGTTTGAGTGTGCGCGAAGTTCCCAAAACAAGGGCAACTTTGACTTCCGGGCAATCACTTACCTGATCGAAGATCTTGTCTTCGGCATTTGATTCAATAGCCCAATTCGCTCCAAAAAACCAGAAAAGTCCGAAAAGCAAGCTGAAAATAGCTGTGCGTTTAATGATTTTAGGCCAGTTTCGTTTTCGATTCATGTTACTTCATTGTGAGTTGCAAAAGTAATAGAATTCAATTTAGATAGCTATTGTCATTAGAATTAATTAATAAAAAAGTAAATATTTGTTTTTCAATTGATTACATTCTTTCATGTAATACAAAAGTTGAAGTAAGTTCGCCATTTGGCAAATTGGCAAATTTGCGAAGTGGAAGGAGGAGAAGCTGAAATCGAAAACGCGAGGGTCTATATATTAGACCCTCGCGTTTTTTATCGTTGTATATTCTGATTAATTAATCACGATTTCTTCTTCCTGGGAAATCGGTTTTCTGAAGACAATTTTCCCATCGAAAATATCCATTACTACTGTCAATGAAGTATCCAATGTACCTGATAATAAGGCTTTCGATAATTCATTCAGCACTTGTTTTTGAATGACGCGTTTCACCGGTCTTGCTCCAAAATGAGGATCGTATCCGGCTTCAACCAAATGGGCTTTTGCTTCTTCGGTCATGTGCATTTTAATTCCTTTGTCCAACAACATATCTTTCAAATGATTCAACTGTAGCTGAACAATTTGTTTCACATAGCGCTTGTTCAAAGGAGTGAAGATGATTGTTTCATCAATCCGGTTCAGGAACTCAGGCCGAATCGTTTGTCGCAACAATTCAAGTACTTTGAATTTCGCCTTCTCCATCGCTTCGTGCAAATTCTCTTCTTTCACTCCATCAAAGCTCTCCTGGATCAAATGAGATCCCATATTGGAAGTCATAATAATGATCGTGTTTTTGAAGTTCACCGTTCGACCTTTATTATCTGTTAAACGTCCATCATCCAAGACTTGTAATAAGATGTTGAATACATCCGGATGCGCTTTTTCGATTTCATCCAATAACACGATGGAGTAGGGTCTTCTGCGAACGGCTTCAGTCAATTGACCGCCTTCATCGTAACCGACATATCCAGGAGGTGCTCCGACCAATCGGCTTACACTGTGTTTTTCCTGGTATTCAGACATGTCGATTCGTGTCATCGCATTTTCATCATTGAACAGGAAGTCTGCAAGAGCTTTTGCAAGTTCTGTTTTACCAACACCCGTCGGACCAAGGAAGATGAAAGAACCGATGGGTCTGCGCATATCCTGTAAACCGGCTCTGCTTCTTCTCACTGCATCCGAAAGTGCTTCAATTGCCTCTTCCTGACCAACTACGCGTTTTCCCAATTCATCTTCCAATCGAAGTAATTTCGAAACCTCACTTTCGATCATTTTATTGACAGGAATTCCGGTCCATTTCGAAACGACGTCAGCAATCTCTTCTGCATCAACTTCTTCCTTGATTAATTTGGAATTTGCCTGCATTTCAATGAGTTTCTTTTTATTCTCTTCCAATTGGATTTCTGCCTCCTTAATTCTACCGTAACGAATCTCAGCTACTTTTCCATAGTCTCCGGAACGCTCGGCTTGGTCAGCCTCCAATTTCAGGTTTTCAATCATTTCTTTGGTTTTCTGAACCCCGTCAACGATGTCTTTTTCAGCTTGCCATTTGGCATTGAAGGCATTGCGCTGTTCTTCAAGTGTTGATAATTCTTTGCCTAAAGCTTCCAATTTCTTGGTGTCGTTTTCGCGCTTGATAGCTTCCCGCTCAATCTCCAATTGCATGATTCGGCGATCCAATTCATCCAACTCTTCCGGTTTCGAATTGATTTCCATTCGCAGTTTGGAAGCTGCCTCGTCAATCAAGTCAATTGCCTTATCGGGTAAATGACGTTCTGTAATATAGCGCTGGGATAGTTCGACCGCTGCGATAATTGCCGCATCCTTGATAAGCACTTTGTGGTGGTTCTCATATTTATCCTTGATACCGCGCAAAATTGAAATCGCATCTTCCGTATCCGGTTCGTCTACCAAAACAGGTTGAAAACGACGAACCAAGGCTTTATCTTTCTCAAAGTATTTCTGATATTCATTTAAGGTCGTTGCTCCAACAGCTCTCAGTTCTCCTCTTGCCAAAGCAGGTTTCAAAATGTTTGCCGCATCCATTGCCCCTTCGCCACCGCCGGCTCCAATCAGAGTATGAATCTCATCGATAAATAAGATGATTTCGCCATCGGCGCTGGTTACTTCTTTCACGACTGATTTTAATCGTTCCTCGAATTCACCTTTGTATTTAGCTCCGGCAACCAAAGCTCCCATATCCAAACTATAGACAATTTTGGATTTCAGGTTTTCAGGAACGTCACCGTCAATGATTCGATGGGCAATCCCTTCTGCAATGGCTGTTTTACCAACTCCGGGTTCACCGATCAGGATAGGATTGTTCTTCGTTCTTCGTGTAAGAATTTGAAGCACGCGGCGGATTTCATCGTCCCGACCAATTACAGGGTCCAATTTCCCCTCTTTTGCTAATTCGTTTAGGTTTTTCGCGTATTTCTCCAACGATTTGTATGTTCCTTCTTGCTGATTGGAAGTGATTTTTTCTCCGTTTCTTAAATCCATAATATCTTTTATAACCTTTTTCTTGTCTAATTTTGCGTCTCTTAACAATTGCCCGATCTGATCTTTCGAATCGATCAAAGCGAGCAGGAGCATTTCAACTGTTGCATATTCATCTCCATTTTCCTTTGCAATTTTTATGGCCAACTGAAGTGTTTCCTGGGCTTTCGGTGAAAGGTAGATTTGTCCGCCCGAAACTTTGCTTTGACTTTCCAGAATGCGGTCCAGAGCAAGTTCTATATTTTGTTGATTTACTTGCGATTGTTTGAATAAATAAGGAACCACATCCGCATCTTTGAGGAAGATTCCTTTTAACAAGTGTGCATTCTCGATAGCTTGATGCCCCTCTGTCTGAGCATACTCCTGAGCTGCCTGGATGACTTCTTGTGTTTTTATTGTAAATTGATTGCTATCCATTCTTTATTTGTTTCACTCTCTTTGACAAATCATGAACCAAATCAGTTTTAGGAATGATTTCAAGACAAAACGACAGTTTTCCGAAATTCAAACAGACAAAATGACACCATTCATACGTGTGAGAAAGTTGATTTTAAGTATTAATTTAGCGAAAAATTGCTGAAATGTCTAAAATCAAAAAAACTTACAAAAAGCTTTATCCTTATTTCGTGGATGTCTGGCAATATATTGTAATTATTGTTATTTTCATTATTGCAGCGATTTTTATACTGTAAATCTTTTATTTGTGGTTTTATTTTGAGAATCAAGATACTAATGGCATTTGTTTTTTGGGAAATTAAAAGGGATATTTGATTTATAAATCAAATAAAATGAAACTAAAAACATCAACCTTAAGCTGCTTACCTTTTCTGGCAATGTGCAATTTTTCAATCGCTCAAACCACTGTGACGTTTCAACCAGACGGAACGGTAGGAAAAGATGCTGTGATTCATGATGCATCGTATGCAGACTTAAATTTTGGAACTGCGGATCATATCGAAGCCGCTGCATGGACTTATTCTGGAGAACAAGGTAAATTAAGAAGTGTCTTTGCATTTACTGAATTGTCAAGTATTCCTGCAAACGCAACTATTACAAGTGCCAGTCTATCTTTGTATGCAATGGATCAAACTCCTTGGCAACATTCTTCATTGAGTGGTTCCAATGACGGTTGGATTGAACGAGTTACCTCTGTTTGGGATGAGTCAACAGTTACTTGGAATAATCAACCGACCACAACAATTCAAAATAGAGTGTCATTGGCTCAATCAACAAGTGCAACGCAAGATTATTTGAATATTGATTTGACGAACCTTGTACAAGATATCATCGACGCATCATCAAATTATGGTTTTCTAGTAAAATTGAATACTGAAAGTGCTTTTAGAAGATTAGGGTTTGGTTCAAGCGATCATACTAATGTAAATCTGAGACCAAAATTAGTAGTCACATATACTACGACCGCAGGTATGAATGAGTTGGGAGAATCAATAGGGTTTACCTGTTATCCAAATCCATCATCGAATGTAATTACAATTAAAGCATCTGAATCTCTAATTGGTTTCAAATTTGATGTGATTGATCAGCTTGGTAGAAATGTAAAAACTGGTTTATTGACCAGTGAACAAATAACGGTGAACGTTAGTGATTTAAATAAAGGAGTTTATACCGTCCTTGTCTCAGGAAAAAGTATTAAAATTATTGTGCAATAATTGATAGATCCCCATAAAAACTCACTGTTTTTATGGGGATCATAAAAAAATCCGTTTTTCTTTACTTTATACTATGGAATGTTTGACTCCTATTGTCAATCCAATAGAATCCTTATTTTTGTTCAAAAGTTAAAACGTTGGAAAATCAACTTGAATTATCGATAGTAGTTCCCCTATTTAATGAAGTAGAGTCTTTACCGGAGCTACATGCGTGGATCAAGCGTGTATTGAATGACCATAAACTGTCTTACGAAGTAATTTTCATTGATGATGGAAGTAAGGATGGTTCCTGGAAAGTCATCGAATCATTAAAGTTGGAGGACTCCAATGTTCGGGGGATTAAATTTCAACGCAATTACGGCAAATCAGCAGCACTGCACACCGGTTTCCAGGCAGCCTTAGGTAAGGTTGTTGTGACAATGGATGCAGATTTGCAGGATTCTCCGGAGGAACTTCCAGAGTTGCACCGGATGATTACTGAGGAAGATTTTGACGTTGTTTCTGGGTGGAAGAAAAAGCGGTACGACCCGATCACGAAAACGATCCCTACAAAATTATATAACTGGGCTGCACGCCGCATGACAGGAATTCATTTGCATGATTTCAATTGCGGTTTGAAGGCTTATAAGAATGCGGTAGTTAAAAGTATTGAACTCTACGGCGATATGCACCGCTATATTCCGCCACTGGCCAAGTTTGCCGGTTTCAATAAGATCGGTGAGAAAGTGGTGATTCACCAAGCTAGAAAATACGGAACAACCAAATTCGGATTGAACCGCTTTCTGAATGGGCCATTGGATCTGATGACCGTGGTTTTCATGGGGAAATTCGGTAAGAAACCGATGCATTTCTTTGGTGCGATGGGATCTTTACTTTTTATTATCGGATTCGGAATTGCAGCTTATCTGACAATCGACAAACTATTTATTCATTCGACAGCAATCAGAGTGGCTCAGCGTACGGAGTTCTTTGTAGGGATTACAGCAATGATCATGGGAGTTCAATTCTTCCTGGCTGGATTTTTAGCAGAACTTGTCGGGCGCAATTCGTCTACGCGTAACCATTATCTGATAGAAACTGAAATCTGAAATCTCAATGAAGGATTGGAATTTGGATCGTTCGTGGACACTCTTCCTTGATCGGGACGGAGTGATCAATGAACGAATAATGGATGATTACGTCAAACGGCAAAGTGAGTTCGTTTTACTTCCGGGAGTGGCGGGTGCAATTGCGAAAGCAAATGAATTGTTTTCACATGTTTTTGTAGTCACCAATCAACAGGGAATAGGTAAAGGATTGATGACGGAGCGTAACCTTTTTGATATTCATACTTATTGTAGTGAATTACTGAAGGCTGAAAATGCATTTATCAACAGGTATTTTTTTGCACCTGATTTAGCCTCGGACAATTCAGATTTAAGAAAACCGAATTCGGGAATGGCTCTTGAGGCGAAACGTGAATTTCCAACAGTTGATTTTCAGAAATCAATCATGGTTGGTGATTCGGATTCGGATATCGAATTTGGCAAGAAACTTGGAATGAAAACCGTGTTTATTCGACACACCGGTGCATTGGAACATGGAACTGCTGATTTAACCTGTGATTCTCTGGAATCATTTATAAACTTATTGGATTATGATGTTTAGGATTGTTTTTATAGTATTGTTTTTGGTTGCTCCGACGAGCTGGAGCCAGTCTGTAAATCAAAAAGACACGCAAGGAAGAAAACAGGGAGCCTGGCAAAAGACTTATCCGAAATCCCGTGCGTTTGAATATAAGGGACAATTCAAGGATGATAAACCTGTCGGGACTTTTTATTATTACTACGCTTCTACAAAGAAAAAAGCGGTTATCGTACACGACGAAAAGACAGGACGTTCCAGCGCATTGATGTATCACGAAAATGGGATTCTGATGGCTAAAGGTATCTTCAGAAACCAGGAAAAAGACAGTATTTGGGAATATTATGGACCTTCCGGACGATTAAGTACCAAAGAAACCTATTCGAAAGGAAAACTGAACGGAAATCAGACTGTTTATTACGTGTTTGAAGATCCGAGTGATAAACGTGTCATTGTTGCCAAAGTGACTCCATATAAAATGGGAGTTATCAACGGAGATGTGATTGAGTACTTTGACACTGGTGTGATCAAAAGTAAAGTGACTTACATCAACGGTAAAAAAGAAGGTGTAGCTGTTACCAATCACCCGAATGGAAAAGTGATGATTACCGAACGTTTTAAGGGCGGAATCCAACATGGATGGCAATCTGCTCATGATCAAACAGGAAAAGAAACCGGAAAGCAATATTACCGTTACGGAAAAAGGATTGAAGGGAAGGAACTCGAATCTCATTTGAAGCAGTGTAAAGCCAAAGGAATCAATCCGAACGGTTAATCCTTCAATCGAACATTCCTTTTGAACAATTTGCCAAACCGGGATCGTCTTTTTTTGTAATTTCATTCCATGATTAGAAAAATCGGAGCAATAACGTTTACTATTTTATGTTTATTAGTTTTTCTTGCAACCAATTCGTGTAAGAAAGACGACACTTTCGACATGCAGTATGATTACTTTCCATTGAGTGAAGGTCGCTATGTGGTTTATTCCGTTCATGAGATTATTGTAGATCAACAGGTTCAACAAAAGGACACTTTCGATTATTTCATAAAAACGCTGGTTGGTGATACCATAATGGATAACTCAGGTCGGATTGCAAAGAAGTTTGAACGTTATTTCAGTTCGAGTGCAAATGGTCCCTGGACAATTCATGATGTTTGGACAGCGATCATAGATGGTGGCAGGGCAGAATTGGTTGAAGAAAATAATCGAACTATCAAGCTGGTTTTTGCGCCAAGCGAAGACGACGAATGGGACATGAATGTTTATAATACCCTTGGTCGGATGAATTGCTATTATTCGAATCTCAATTCATCATATACAGTAAATGGAACGACCTTTCCCACTACGGTCACAGTTGAACAGGAAGATTTCAGTTCGTACATTGATTCGCGCAGGAAATATGAAGTTTATGCCAGAGAAGTGGGTATGATCCATAAATATTTCAGGGATTTTATCATTATCAACGGAAATCCGAATAATGTCAAGAAAGGACATCTGATAGATATGCAGCTGATCTCATACGGACAACAGTAGCCCGTTTTTACTTTTGGAATGAATCATTGACATTTGTTGCGAAAGTTTAACTTTGCCGAAAAGGAATCCATGTATTTTTCATTTATTATACCTGTATACAACAGGCCGGATGAAATAGAAGAGCTGTTAAAAAGCTTGACCGAACAAACGTATCAGGAAGATTTTGAAGTAGTTGTTGTTGAAGACGGCTCTACCGTTCCTTGCGAGCATGTGGTTGATTCCTATAAAGAAAAACTGTTTATTTCTTATTACAACAAACCCAATTCGGGTCCGGGAGATTCAAGGAATTACGGGATGAGAAAAGCAAATGGAAGTTACTTCATCATTTTGGATTCGGATTGCATTTTACCACCGAATTACCTGACTTCCGCGGCAGAAAATCTTGAACGGAATTACGTTGATTGTTTCGGAGGACCTGATAACGCATTGGATTCCTTTTCCGATATCCAAAAAGCCATCAATTTTACAATGACTTCCTTTCTCACAACCGGTGGAATTCGTGGGGGCTCTGAAAAAATTGGCAGGTTTCAGCCACGCAGTTTTAATATGGGACTTTCAAAAGTTGCTTTTGAGGCTTCTGGTGGCTTTGGAAATATCCATCCGGGAGAAGATCCCGATTTGTCCATTCGTTTGTGGGAAATGGGATTTGACAGCAAATTATTTAAGGATTCGTATGTCTATCATAAAAGAAGGATTGATTGGTCAAAATTCTACAAACAGGTGAATAAATTTGGAAAGGCAAGGCCTATTTTGGATTCCTGGTATCCGGAATACGCAAAGCTGACTTTTTGGCTACCTTCCATGTTTTGCCTCGGTTTCATTGTGGCCGTGGGACTTGGCATATTTGTCACTCCGGTTTTCTTATACCTCTATGCACTTTATTTCATCCTGCTTTTCCTTTTTGGAACTATTCAAAATGGCAATTTGAAAATTGGCTTTCTATCTTTGATAGCATCTGTTATTCAGTTTTATGGTTATGGAACGGGTTTTCTTAAATCGTTCATTAAAGTTGTGGTATTCAAGCAGCAACCTGAAAAAGCATTCCCAGAATTATTTTTTAAAAAGTAAGTCTCCGGCGAGCTGGTTTTGATTAGAAGAATTTATTCCTAGAAAGACAGTTAACACTATTGTCCTAAGCCGATTAGTTGTTTGAGAATAGAATCCTTCCGACCGAAACTTCCAAAGATAAAAAGCTCAAAACTCATTGATTCGATTCCACTTATCTGTATTTTTTTTAAAAGGTTTTACACATAAGTTGAATTTGATAGCCTTAAATGATATATTTGCGGGCTTAAAATACATCAATCAAAATGCGTAATAAAGGATTTTTCTGGTTTTTAACGATTTTACTAACTGCCGTATGTGTCTATCAATTGTCATTTACATGGGTAGCAATTGGAGTTGAAAACGATGCTGAACGAGAGGCAATAGGTCTAGTTGAAGAGTTAAAAGTAAAAGCTGCGGCTGATCCGGCTGATAGTAATAAAGTTACTTTAGTAAATGGAACTATAATCGATTTCAATAAACCTGAGGCATTTGAGCTTGCTAAAGCTGCAATGATCAACCAGGTCTTAACTGAGAAAGCAGAAAAAGCGGTTTATCCTGTTATTGGCTCTAAATTTAAAGACGTTAAGGCGCGTTCATTGGCGTTTGGTTTGGATTTAGTTGGTGGTATGAGTGTAACGATGGAAATCGATGTTCCAAAGTTTGTTGAATCTTATGCTCGTAACCCGAGAGATTTGAAATTCAAAAATCCGTATGCTGAAGCTTATGAAATCCACACAACTAGAGGGGGCGATTTCATTGATTTATTCATTTCGGCATTCGAAAGAAGAAACGGGAACGAAAAATTGGTTCGTCATCTGAACATTTCTGAAGTAAAGGAATTGTCTTACAACTCTTCCAATTCAGATGTTGCCAGTTACTTCCATGATAAGATTGCAAGCTCTATGGACGGAGTGGAGCAGATCATGAGCAAACGGATCAACCAATTTGGGGTTGCACAACCTAACATTCAAAAAGAATCACGTAAGAACCGTTTATATATCGAGCTTCCGGGAGTTCAGGATGAGGCAACGGTAGCTGCCAAATTGATTGCTACAGCAAATTTGGAGTTCTATGAAACATACGCTTTAGGAGATCCGGGAGTTCAAACAGGATTGTCAAATGCGAATGTGGTTTCTAGAAACCCGGAAATTAAAAAAGTAGAATCAGATACTACAGGTCAAGATTCTACTAAGACCGCAGCGGCTCCGATTAAACCACTTTCTCTAAAAGGGTCAGGAAGCAGAAAACCGTTGTTTGATTATTTGAAGATCGAACCGGGAATGGGACTTGGAATTGCAAATGCAGAAGACAGAGATGAAGTGAATGAAATCTTGAATCGTTCCGATATCATCAGCTTATTCCCTGAAGATCTTAAATTCATGTGGTCTGCAAACATGGAAGAAGGAGCTGAAGGTAAAAAAGGATATATTCTATATGCTGTAAGAATCCCTGAAGGAAGAAAAGCAATGGTAGGTGGAGAAGACGTTAAGTCTGCTGTAAGATCATTTAACCAACAAAATTTACAAACTACTGTAAGCGTAACGATGTCAATTGACGGTACTCAGAAATGGGCGCAGATGACAGAGAAAAATGTAGGTCGTTCGGTAGCAATTACAATGGATAATGTGGTTTATTCCGCACCGGTTGTAAACGAAGCAATTACAGGAGGAAGTACGGAGATTTCGGGTAACTTCAGTATTGCTGAAGCAGACGATTTATCAGGATTGTTAAATGGAGGATCTCTTCCTGCACCATGTGTTATCAAACAACAGACAAAAGTTGGACCGACAATCGGTAAGGAAAACTCTGAAGCAGGATTGGTTTCATTTGCTTTTGCTTTCCTGGCAGTTTTCATCTACATGTATTTCTACTACGGAAAAGGAGGTTTGGTAGCAAACATCGCGTTATCCATAAACGTTATCCTGATCTTTGGATGTTTGGCATCTTTCGGAGCAGTATTAACATTGGCAGGTATTGCAGGTATCGTTCTAACAATTGGTACGGCGGTTGATGCGAATATCCTGATCTTTGAGCGTATCAAGGAGGAGAATACACTTGGAAAATCATCGGAAGAAGCTGTGAATATCGGTTTTATCAAAGCATTACCTTCTATTATTGATGCGAACGTGACTCACTTATTGGTTGCAATGATCCTGAAGATTTTTGGAACAGGTGAGATTGAATCATTCGCAACTACCTTGATCGTCGGGATTTTTACTTCGGTATTCTCCGCGATTATCATTTCCAAATTGATCATTACATCTTCATTGGAGAAAGGAAAAAAAGTTTCTTTCAGTACGAAGTTCACACATAACATGTTCTCAAACTTCCATTTCGATTGGATCGGTAAGAGAAAATACTTCTATATCTTCTCCATCACTGTTACGGTATTGGGAATTGCTGCAATGGCTACAAGAGGATTGAAACAAAGTGTTGAATTCACTGGTGGTAGAACGTTTGGAGTGAAAATGGACAAGCCTGCTGATATTGAATCGATAAGAAAGGCAATGGAGTCTGTTTTTGTAGAAAAGAACGGTGAGAAATCGAATGTGGAGATCAAGACAAAATCGAATGCGTATAATGTTGAGATTACTACAAACTACTTATTAGCAGATGCATCAGCAACTGCGAAAGTTGAGGAGAAAATGAAAGAAGGGTTTGAAACGATCAAAGCCAAATCAGGTGGGATCCAGGTAACGGATACACGTTCAATCTCCGCTTCCGTATCTGAGGAAATGTGGTCTTCCGCATCTCTTTCGGTTACTTTGGCACTGATTGCAATTTTCGCATACATCTTCATCCGTTTTGGTCAATGGCAATATTCATTGGGAGCAATCCTTGGATTGGCGCATGACGTTCTGTTCGTACTTTCGATCTTCTCATTGCTTCACGGATTCCTGCCATTCAGTTTGGATGTGAACCAGGCGTTTATCGCTGCCATCCTTACGGTAATCGGTTACTCGATGAATGATACGGTGATTGTGTTTGACCGTATCCGTGAGAGCTTGAATTTCGATAAGAACCAACACGAAGCAAAAGAAGTGATCAATGAGGCATTGAATAAGACTTTGAGTCGTACGTTCAATACATCCATGATCTTGTTCGTAGTATTGTTGATCATGTTCATCTTCGGTGGACCTGCAATTAAAGGATTCTTATTCGCACTATTGGTTGGTGTTGTAATCGGAACATATTCTTCCTTGTGTGTTGCTACACCGATCCTGGTTGACTTTACGAGATCATTCAAGATCAAGAGTAAGAAATAAACATATTTAAATAAGTAAAAGCGGCTCTTCAATAGATGAGCCGCTTTTTTTATGTCGTTTTTTACAACCTTTTGGAGATAGTTCAATCAGAATGGAAAATGGATAATTGAAAATTGACAAGAATTTGAATCTTGTTTTTCACTTTTCAATTCTCACTTTTCAATTTAAAAACGCACGCCATGATAGTCATCGTTTCACTTGTTCTCGCTTTGTTGGTCGGGAACATTTTAATTCAAAGAAGAGATTGAAAAGAGTTACTAACCTCCGAAAGGAACTTTCAAGGTCTCATTATTTTTTCTTAGATAATAACGTAAGATCGTTCTTGCATCTTTATCTTCCGGGTGCAGATCAATAAACCGAAGCCAATTTCTGTGAGCTTGTTTCATGGTATAATATGGAACGAACCCAAATCCGCGATAAGAACCGTTCTCGATCCAGACAACACTTTTCTCGCGTTTATCCCGACCATTTTCTACAATGAAGAAATTGTCATCATCAAAAGTCAATAGATTGATCAGTTCTTTTACGCGTGAATTGTATGATTCGGGAGTTTCCACCCCGACACAGGCTCCGTGACATTTCCGTACCTGGTAGCCGAAGCAACTTCCGCTGCTTTTTTCCAGGCTGGACAACTTTTGACATAATTGATGTTTTTCAACCAAACCGAAAATGTATTCGTTAGCTTCCCGCTTAGTGGTAAAAGTTGTAATCGGGGCATTGGAGGTCTTACTTATTTTGTCGACATACAATTGGAGGTATCCCGCCTGGTCTTCAAAATCAAACAACCCGTAAGCAAACGAACTTTTTCTAAGTGCACGATTGTATTGCGGTTTATGCACTTTGATCAACTCCGATTCAAAGAGTAGTGCAATGAGTTCGGAACCCGTCAATTCGAATTCAATACGGGCAATTTCTTGCCTCATGACCGAACCTTTGAGTGTTTTGGAGTTCTTAAGATGCTGCTCGATCCGTTTTCGGATATGTTTGCTCTTTCCAATATAGATCAACTGGTTGGTATCGTTGTAAAACTTGTATACACCCGGTTTATTTGGAATTTCCTCGAGGATTTCCAAATCCAGGTTGGGATGCAAAATTTTAGGGTTCACATCCTCTTGAATGAAGGTTTGCAATCCTTTTGAATCTGTTTTATGTAAAAGGGTAAATAGATGCGCTGTAGCTTCCGCGTCACCTTTTGCGCGATGTCTGTCAACTAAATCAATCCCAAGTGCTTTGGTGAGCTTTCCGAGGCTGTAGGATTCATGATCGGGAATGACATAACGTGAAGCTCTTACAGTGCATAAATGTGCTTTACGGTAATCGTAACCCAGTAATTTGAACTCATGTCGAATGATTCCGTAGTCGAATCCGACATTGTGGGCGACAAAAATGCAATCGTCCGTAAATTCAATGATCTGTTTTGCTATTTCGTAGAATTTCGGAGCGTCTGCTACCATGCGGTCATGAATTCCAGTCAATCTCGAAATAAATTCAGGAATAGGCATTTCCGGATTGACGAGCGTAGAAAATGAATCAATGATTTGGACTCCGTCATGCTTGTATATAGCTATTTCAGTAATCTTCGATGATTTTGTGGACCCTCCGGTTGTTTCAATATCTACAATTGCATAATTCACGGCACAAATTTACGGATTTTTTGGGGCTTGATTTGTCAATTGATTGTCACATCGGCAGAAATTAGCAGAAGTCAGCGATAATTCCTTAAATTTGTTGAAAATTGTATCAAAATGGCAAATAAGAGAGTAATCAAAAAACAATTGAACGGGATGATCATCGACGTTCTAGATGAGTGTTTTTCAATCCAATTGTATAACGACTCTAAAACAGACGCTACAGAGAAATTGATTGACGAAGCATTGAGTTTTGGGGATGATGTTTTGACTAAAATTCACGAAGCTAAATCAAAGAAAGATTTCCCTGCTATTCGTCAGATGATGGAAGACAAAGGAGTTTATTTCATTGAGGAATTGAACGGATTGCAATAAGCGATTATATTATCACATATTGAATGAAACCTGGATGTTATGTCCGGGTTTTTGTTTTTAAAATAGTTCAATAGTTCAATAGTTCAATAGTTCAATAGTTCAATAGTTCAATAGTTTTAGTCTAATCACTAATCACTAAAAACTAACTACTAAAATCTAACCACTTTTTTGAACCTTTTGAACCCTTTCATCTATTTTAAAGTTTTTTCCGCATCCACAAATCACAGGCGAAATGTCCCGAATCCCCATAAGGATGATCGAGGTATTCAAATCCCAAATATTCATACAAACCAACGGCCACATGCAGTTCCGGAAGTGTTTCCAGGTAGAGTTCGCGATACCCCTCGGCAATTGCTGCATGAATGGATCGTTCCATTAATTGTTTCCCCAAGCCGATACTGCGATGACTTTTTGAAACGTATAATTTCACCAGTTCAACACATTCTTCGGGTAATCCGGCAGTCGGATAAATTCCACATCCTCCGACAACAGTTCCATTATCTTTTGCAATGAAATAATGTGATTTCCGGGTTTGAAAAAGGAGATAGAGATCATCTGTTGTCGGATCTGTAAAGACTGTTCCGGGTTTATTGGCTCCGAATTCTGTGAGCACTTCACGGATTAATACCGCAATCGCCTGATTATCTTCCGGCTGTATTTTTTCAATGGAAATCATGCCCGAAAATAACGTTTTAAATTCAGGATAGGTTTTTCGAAGTAACGATAGGATAGGATGGACAAGAGGCTATTTGCGACTAGTAGAACAATAAAATAGCAGATAAATCCACCGGTTTGTTGAGTCCAGCTAAGGGACTCGAATGTTTTGCAGAGGTAATAGATGAGAAGACAATGGAACAGATAAAACCCGTATGTCAGTTTTCCCGCCCTTTCGAAATAAGGGATGCGGTCGGCTTTGAAGAAGGAGTGCTTCGATTTCAATTGTTCAACGAGAATAAATGCAAAAAAGACACCTGAAATTAATCGTTCCAATGCAATGAATCTTCCGGGAAGTAATTGGTTAGCTGAAAACAGAAACAGAATTCCAGCCAAATAGACGAGTATGATCTGCCATTTTTTGAGCTCTTCAATGACTTTGATTGTAGGTTTTGCGAAAACCCAGGTGGCCAACAACCCGCCAACTGCCATGTCGGAAATTACACTCAAAGTGTGATAGTACAGGAAACTCGGATTAGACGAATAGTAAAGCCTGAAGATGAAAGAACTGACAACCACCAGCAAAAAAAATAGTTGGAATGAACGTATGGTTTTCCATTGAAAGAATCCAATCACCAATGCCCAGCCGATATAGAACTGTTCTTCAATACTCACGCTCCAAGTTGCTGTAAGAAAATTCAGGGAATCTCTGCTGCCATTGATTATTTCATCAAAATTGGAAAGAAACAGGCCATAACGCCAGAATTCGTGAACTGTTTGAATTCCGAACGGAAGATGGGGAAATACGAAAAATCCGAATAGAATAATGACGAAATAAAGTGGCCAAAGTCTCAGAATCCGGCGAACCAGGAAGAATCCCACATGAATTTTTCCACGTTCTTTCAATTCTTTCAGCAACAGGTATGTGATTAAAAATCCGCTCAGGACAAAGAATAGATTGACCCCGTAATGTCCGATAGATGTGAGTTTGCGAATAGCGATAAAAGGAGCCGACTCGAAAAAACTCCCCCAAACTTCCCGGTTAATTGTAAATGCATGAAAAATAAAAACCAGGAAAGCACCGATGAACCGTAATCCATTCAGGTTTTCAAAGTGAATTTTTTCTCCTTGCATGTTTATTTTGATTTCTCCTTATTTGATAAGTTGTTGCATGTTTGCGATATCGCGAACCAAATGTACTCATTTCGATTTTCTGTTTCACTTTGCTCCAAACCTTTGTTCAATCAGGTCTGCAAAACCGTGACTTTTTTTAACTTTGCATCAAAATTTTTATCTACATGGCATTCGACGTAGCAATTATTGGTGGTGGAATCATAGGTGCGGCAACACTTTATAAAATGCAGAAACGTTATCCTGATCTGGCAATCGTTTTGATTGAAAAAGAAGCAAAATTGGCGGATCACCAGACAGGAAACAATTCTGGAGTTATTCATAGTGGTTTGTACTATAAACCGGGTTCTTTAAAGGCTAAAAATTGTGTTTCCGGTCGACATGAACTGGTTGCTTTTGCGAAAGAACATCACATTGCTCACGATGTATGCGGAAAGGTAGTTGTTGCGGTAGATCCTTCTGAATTATCCAATATGGATAAGATTTTTCAGAATGGTTTGGCGAATAACACTGAAGGAATTGAAATGATTGATGCAAAACGGGTGAAAGAAATTGAACCATATGTTGAAAGCATCGGTGGGATTTGGGTTCCATGTACAGGTATTATTGATTTCCGTGGAGCAACAGAGAAAATGGCTGAAATTGCCCTTTCCATGCAGCCAAAAAGTGCGATGAAATTGAATCATGAAGTTATTGGAATCGAGCGATCAGCTGAAAAAACACTGATTGCTACCAGTAAGGGAAATATCGAAGCAAAATTCCTGATCTTCTGCGGTGGACTTCAAGCGGATCGTTTGGCGAAAAAAGATGGGGTAAAACTAAAAGAAAAAGTAGTTGGCTTCAGAGGGGATTATTACGAATTGACTGAAGATGCCAAATACAAAGTGAAGAACCTGATTTATCCGGTTCCGAATCCGGATTTCCCATTTCTGGGGGTTCATTTCACCCGCATGACAAACGGGGAGATCGAATGTGGTCCGAATGCGGTTTTTACATTCAAACGGGAAGGTTATGGGAAAACTGATTTTTCCATGCGAGATACATTTGATGCTTTGACTTATAAGGGGACTTGGAAATTGTTCTTTAACAATATGAAATTCGGTATCGACGAATACCGCAGGGCATTTTCTAAACGTCTTTTCTTAAAAACACTTCAACGTATTATACCAAGTTTGACTATGGAAGATATTCATCCCGGTAGAGCAGGAGTTCGGGCACTTCTGTTAGCTGAAGATGGGGATACACGCGATGACTTCCGCTTTGAATTCCATGAGAATTCAATCCATGTCTTAAATGCACCCTCTCCGGCTGCAACGGCTTCCTTAGCAATCGGCGGTCAGATTGTAGACGAAGCTGAAAAGCATTTCGGATTGAAGTAAGAAGCTTTCAATCGATTAAATCTTTGTAGAACATATAATTCTCCTCTTTGAGAGTTATATGGTATTCGTGGCTGGCATATTCCAGATTGACTAAGTCAGCTTCCTTTAATGTTCTAATATGATTGTGAACAGTGGATACGCTCATATTTAAAATCCTGCACATATCTGTATTTCTGAATGATTTGTATTCTCGAAGTAGTCGTAACATTTTAGCTCTCGCCGGATGTGATAGTGCTCTTCCGAATTGTGACATATTGATTTCTTCCGGTGAATAGTAGTTGTCTTTTCTTGCTCCCATAGCTATGGATTTAAATAAATAAAATGGTTTCTTTCTTATTTAATTTAGTTGAAAAGTTCATTTTGTGCAATAGCAAATTTGTTAAAACTCGATTTTTCAAAATAGAGAAATCTAGATATTTGAACATCGCAATATTCCGATGTTCAAATATCTAGATTTAGTTCTTGAGGAATACCATGGATTATTTTTGATGATCTTAATCCAAGAGTAATCTCTAGATGAATTCACCTCATTATTCCGTAACAATGTGGCTTTTGCCATAATATGCCCGTTACCTAAACTTTTTAGAATAATAATTACCATTATGCTTGCATAAGTCACAAATTATTATAAATTTGTTATAGTTCCTCTCAAGAACAAACTGAAATCTTAATGGTCCCATTTTCAGGAGACTATTCAACGAAACCTTAAATATTCGACTGAAATAGTAGAATTGTAGCCGACCGTTGCGTTTTGATAAAATAGACAGGCTGTTTAGTCAAAGAAGAAGTCTTATAGAATAGATAACTTGACTAAAATTTTTCTGAAGGGTTATTATTAAAACACACATCTATTAATTAACATTTGTCTACTAAATAGACCAATGCTACTAACTGTTAGATTATGAAAAGGGATCTGTTCAAATGGACAAAAAGTATTGCTGCATGCGTGCTTTTTAGTTCGACAGCGTTTTCACAGGAGGAGCATCCGCTCATTACTACTCCGCAAGTTAAAATATCCTATGTGCGTGGGGACTGTGACGTTGAAACCGGAAAACAAGCTTATCAATTTGCTTTTTTAAAAATTGAAAATCTCACAAATGCCAATCTGCATGCTGGCTTTAACATCGTTGTTCAATACGATGAAGGATGTGCCGGGTGTAATGGCAGCGATGAGAGCCTCTACTATGTTAGTTTGTCACCCAACCAGGTTTATTCGGCCTCTTGCGGATCTGATGACAAAACTAAAGTCTACTTACGTAATCCGAATTTTTCGGGAGCATGGAACTTTCATGAATTACGAATTGAAAATTTGATCGTGGAATAATTTCAGCCAACGCTGAGTGAAGATTATTTGATCTCGATTCTTTATTAATTTATTACTGACTTACTATGAAAGCAGCATTACTCTTAATGTGCTTACTAGGTTTAATGACCGCGTATGCGCAAACATGTTCTGTCACTGTTATTGGTCCAACCCAGGTTTGTCCGGGAGTTCCGGTTACTTACACAGGTACAGGTACAGTTACACAGGCCAATCAATCGTTTAATTTCAACAACAACGCACTTCCTGCCGGATGGTCTACTTCGGGTGCAGCGAATTATGGTGTTTTATGTGGGAATTCATTGGATAACACCCCTTATTTTTGGGCATCAACGGCTGTAGGAACTCCGAATATCACGAGTGCAAGTTTTGATGTCTGTTCCGGTGGAACCTTGGATTTTGATATGAGATACGCTGTTCAGGGCGGAGCTGTTCCTTGTGAAGGACCAGATGAGCAAGACGAAGGGGTTTCCATTGAATACAGTGTGGATGGCGGAGCTACCTGGATTGAGTTTGTTTATTTCAGTCCTTGGGGTTTCCAGCTTGGAGCTAATCCGGGTGGGAATGCATCTATTAACGGAGCAACAGCTTATACGACATGGAGTACTTTTTCTATTCCGATTCCGGCTGCAGCAGCAACAACAAATACCATCTTCAGATGGATCCAGCTGAATTCATCAGGAAACTGCTGCGATAACTGGGGATTGGATAACATCTTTATCAATGCGGGCCCGTGTCTGACGACCAATATTGGCTGGGATATTCCCGGTAACAATACACCTTCTTCCAATACGGTTACCATTCCAATCTATAGCGATACGGTAATTGTAGCAGGATTGTATGATAACAATGGAGTGCTTTTATGTCAATCTGCACCCTTTGCTGTTACTGTATTTGTTCCGTTTATTAATGGAGGGGCTGATCAGACGATCTGTGAAGGTCAAAGCGTGACTTTAACGGCGTCCGGGGGCACGAACTTTGTTTGGAATAACGGTGTTACGAACGGAGTAGCTTTTGCACCTGCAGCAACACAGACCTATACCGTAAATGGAATCGATCCGAATGGTTGTGCAGCAACGGACCAGGTTCTAGTGACCGTAAATCCATCTAATCCTTACACTTTATCTTATCCGAATCCGGCTTATTGTATGGATGCGGTTGATCCTTCACCGACACTTTCAACGCCTTTGGTAGGAACATATAGTGTTGCTCCTGCAACGGTTACAATTAATGCAAATACCGGAGTTTTGGATTTGTCTACTAGTACAACTACGACGTCAGAGTTGTATACCGTAACATTTACACCAACAGCACCTTGCTATCAGGCAACTACCACACAGGTTACAATTAATGCGCTGCCAACTGTGGATGCAGGGCTTGATGCCACTATTTGTGATGGAGACCAAATGACGATGCTTGCTACCGGAACGGCTGCTAATTACTTTTGGGGAGCCAATGTGCCTAATGGAACAATAGTGACACCTCCGCAAGGAGTAACCAGTTATACAGCTACCGGAACAAGCGCCGCCGGATGTACAAATTCGGACATAAGAGTGCTAACTGTAAATCCGATGCCAACAGGAACAATTGCCGGTAGTACAACGGTTTGCCTGAATGACCTTCAACCAACTGTTACTTTGACAGGTGCGAACGCAACAGCTCCATATACCTTCAGTTATTCTTATAACGGTGGTGCAGCCCAGCAAGTCGTATCGAATGCTGCGGGAGTTGCGACTATTCCGGTTCCTACAAACGTTGCCGGGACTTATCAGTATACTTTGATAAGTGTGCAGGATGCGAGTGCAACCACTTGTTTGAATCAACAACAAGGTATTGCCACAGTCGTTGTAAATGATTTACCGACTGCTTCCATAACGGGAAATACAACCATCTGCCAATATTCAAATCAACCTCAGGTCACTTTTACCGGAGGGAATACGGTTGGGCCTTATACATTCACCTATTTATTGAATGGGGTGCAACAAACCATCACTACACTCAATGGATCGACTGTGGCGCCTCTGATTGTGCCGACAACAACAGTTGGTAATTTTGTATATACCTTGGTCAGTGTTCAGGACGGCTCTTCAACAGCTTGTTCAGCCAATCAGGGAGGAACAGCAACTATCAGTGTCAATCCACTTCCAAGTGCAACGATTCTGGGAGACACGAGTTTGTGCTTATATGGGAATACACCCAATGTAACCTTTCAGGGAACGAATGGAGTTTCACCGTTTACCTTTTCGTATTCCTTGAATGGGGGCGCGACTCAGACAATCGTTTCCGCATCCGGTCAGGCGACTATTCCCATACCAACAAACGCCCCGGGAGATTACACCTACGAATTGATTTCAGTACAAGAAGGTTCAATTTCAATGTGCAGCAATGCGATAGGGAACGATGTTTTGGTGAGAGTTTGGGATCTTCCGCAAGTGTTTGCCGGCAATGATTTTCCGATTTGTGATGGAGAATCGGCAACTCTGCATGGTCAGGGTGCAACCACTTATGTTTGGGATAATAATGTGGTAGATGGAATTGCTTTTTCGCCTGTAACAACTCTTGATTATACCGTTGAAGGAACAGATGTGAACGGATGTAAGAATACGGATGTCATCCATGTTACGGTGGTTCCGATTCCTCAGGTCGACTTTTCAGCAACGGAAGTTGCCGGATGTTCCCCTTTGATCACTACTTTAACAAATCAGTCTACCGGAAACCTGAATAATTGCCAGTGGACCTTATCCAACGGTGATCAATACACTGGTTGCGGTTCTGTAGATTTGGAATTGAGAGATCCGGGATGTTATGATGTAACGCTAACAGTTTCAACGCCGGAAGGGTGCACCAATTCGGGAACCAAACCGGCGTTTTTATGTGTCTATCCGAATCCGATTGCTGATTTCAGGATGACTCCGACAGAACTGGAAACTTCCAACACATTTGTCAACTTCTTTAACGATTCTTATGGAGCGGTAACTTATTCATGGGATTTTTCAGACGAGTCTTTGGGAAGTACTGCCGAAAACCCGACGCATGTTTTCCCCGATGAGGAGGCTGCGTATTATGAAGTCCATCTGATAGCAGTAAGTAGCGATGGTTGCCGCGATACAACTTCCAGAACTGTTCATGTTGGAGAAGATCTGATCTATTATGTCCCGAATGCATTTTCACCGGATGGCGATGAACATAACAATGTCTTTAAACCGGTTTTAACATCCGGGTTTGATGTGAATAGTTATCATCTCTGGATTTACAACAGATGGGGAGAACTTATTTTTGAATCACTGAATTATGAAGAAGGCTGGGATGGGACATACCACAATGAGAAACTCCTTGATGGAACCTATATCTGGAAAATCAAGGTGAAACACAGAACGAGCGATAAAAAAACTGAACTGGATGGGCATGTTAGCTTGTTGAAATGATCGTAAAACCGAAACACTATTCATAGCGTGGGAATCGCCTTAAGTACTTTCTTGAGGCGATTCTTGTTTTAAACGGAAAACCAATTCAATTTTTTCAACGTATTTTTGAGCAAAGCAAAATCAATTATGAAAATTCTTATTTCTCCAGCAAAATCAATTAACGAAAACTGTCAATTCCCCGTATTTAATTATTCTCAACCAACGTTTTCGAAAGAAGCAAAAACGCTAGTCGGTAAATTGAAAAAAATGAAGGCAAAGAATATCATGGAATTGATGCATGTTTCAAAGGATATTGCTGAATTGAATGTGAATCGTAATAAATCATGGTACTTATCTCCGGAACCGACAGATGATGTGAAACCGGCGGCCTTTTTATTTACAGGAGAAGTTTACAAAGGATTGGACCCGCATTCACTTTCCGAAAGTGAATTGAATAATGCACAGAAGAGCTTGCGTATTCTCTCAGGTATGTATGGTTTATTGAAACCGATGGATTTGATCCACCCTTATCGATTGGAAATGGGGACGAGATGGGATATTAAAGAGAATATCCATAGCCTGTATCAGTTTTGGGGAGATAAATTGACTAAATCTCTTTTGAAAGAAACTGAAAAGGGAGAGGCAATTATTAACTTGGCATCAGCCGAATATAATAAAGCTATTCTTTGGAAAAAGATTAAGAATCCGGTTGTAACTCCGGTGTTTAAGGAATTCAAAAACGGAGAATACAAGGTAGTAATGATATTTGCAAAACATGCGCGGGGAGCAATGGCAAGATATATTATTCAAAATGAGCTTACAAACATTGAAGATTTGAAGAATTACCAGGTAGATGGTTATTCGTTTGATGAGAAGCAATCATCTGCTTCAGAATGGGTTTTTGTGAGATAATTCTGAAAATAAAACCACAACGTTTAATTTCTGTTGATTTAACCCGGAATTCTTAACAATTTCCTGATGAAAACTTACCTTTGTAAAAGCTGGTTACGTAATTTCTTTGATTAACCTTGCTTCAGTAAATTCACCCAATGGAACAAATTAGTGTTTTTGATATTTTCAAAATCGGAGTTGGTCCTTCGAGTTCCCATACAATGGGGCCTTGGAGAGCAGCTCAGCAATTTATCAATCTGTATAAGGAGAATCCCGGAATTAAGGAAATCAAACGAATTCATGTGGATTTGTATGGTTCCCTGGCAAAAACGGGGAAAGGACATGGTACGGATATAGCTGTTCTTTTGGGATTGATGGGCGAAGATCCTGTAACTATTGCCGTGAATACGATTAACCCGAAATTTGAGAAGATTCATCAGACAAAAACACTGGAGATTTGCGGGGAACAAGTCATTACTTTTGATCCTGTAAACGATCTTGTTTTTCATTTTGATCAATCATTACCAGGACATCCGAACGCATTGACACTGACTGTCACCATGATGGATGGTTACGAGGAATCGCATACTTATTATTCTGTAGGTGGAGGTTTTGTGGTAAAGGAAGGAGCTGAAGAAATGAATGCCTCGAATTCGGTTGAATTACCCTATCCGATTGAAACTGCTGCCGATTTGAAAAGATATTGCGAAGAACAAGGTGTGAGTATTTCGGAGATTGTATTGCGAAATGAAGCTACCTGGAGAACACAAGAAGAAACATTTGCAGGATGTTTGGAAATTTGGAATGTTATGCGCGATTGTGTTTACAGAGGAGTAAATACGGAAGGAACGCTTCCCGGGGGCTTGAACGTAAAGAGAAGAGCGTATGAGATGAGCAGACGTTTGTTGAATGGAATTGCCTGCAAGGATTCCAGGGATTTCATCAAACAAATTCAAGCAACCAGTAATATCTTTCAAAATACCCTGAATTGGGTCAGTTGTTTTGCACTTTCCGTGAATGAAGAGAATGCTGCATTTGGAAGGGTGGTTACAGCTCCCACAAATGGAGCTTCCGGAGTTATTCCCGCAGTTCTGATGTATTATGTTTGTTTCGCCGGAGGAACGGATGAGAAAGACATCATCCGCTTCATGACCGTAGCTGCTGAAATCGGAAGTATTTTCAAAAAACGATCTACTATATCAGCTGCAATGGGTGGCTGTCAGGCAGAAATCGGAGTTTCTTCCGCGATGGCTGCAGCGGCTTTAACAGAGTGTTTGGGAGGAAGTCCGAATCAGGCAATGATGGCGGCTGAAATTGCAATGGAACATCATTTAGGTTTGACATGTGATCCGATCGGAGGCTTGGTCCAGATTCCATGCATCGAACGAAATACGATGGGAGCAATTAAAGCTATTACGGCTTGTCAGCTGGCTTTGCAAGGAGATCCGGATACTGCCAAAGTTTCATTGGATGGCGTCATTAAAACCATGTGGGAAACTGCTTTGGACATGAATGAGAAATACAAGGAAACATCTGATGGCGGATTGGCAACAAATATTCCGGTGAATCTTTCGGAGTGTTAAGAGAAACTTCATCAACAAATAATCCAATTCCAAAATACAGACAGACATGTGTCTATTTGAGCAGTAGGCATAAGGGATTCATTCCTATGAATCTTTCTGATCGCTAAAGATTATTTTATTTCAACGATCATCACACAAACATCGTCAATTTGTTCGGCGTTCATTTTCCATTTCTGAAAAGCATCGCGCATAAAATTGATCTGATCATTAATGGTCTCGGTAGATGATGCCAAAAGTAAGTTCATCATATTCGCACGTTTCATTTTTTTACGAACCTCTCCTCCAATTTGATCGGAATAACCGTCTGAAAATAAAACGATCCGGTCTCCTGAGATACACTTGAATTGATTGTTTTCAAAAGGGAGATTTACCAATGATCTTCCAACCGGTCTTCTTGTACCGTTGATCACTCCAATCTGAGTAGTTTCATTTTCATAGCGGGTCGGGAATTCAGTCTGATTGTTTAATGATTTACTGCGGATTATCAATGCATTGTGATTTGCTCCTGTGAAGTGAAGTGTTTTACTGTCAGGTTCGAAAATGCAAAAACTCAAATCCATTCCATCGTTTATCGTACTACTTCCCCGGTGGAGACTTTTCAATAGGAATTCGTTTACTTCTTCAACCATATTGGCGGTATTCAGTCCTGTATTTTCTTTAGTCACTTTCTCCAATCCATTCATCCCGATCAATGAAACCATGGCTCCAGGCACACCATGGCCTGTGCAATCACCGATTCCGAAAATAAGTGCCTCTTTTTTTGGAAATAAGAAATAGAAATCACCACTTACAATGTCTTTTGGTAAGAAAAATAAATCAATATCAAGTGTAGGGTTCTTCCATTGTTTCAAATTCGGCAAAGATGCCTGCTGAATGTAATTTGCGTAATTAATGGAATCCAACACCTCTTTATTTTTGACCTGAAGTTCATCCATTGCTTCGGATAGTGCAAGGTGAGATTCTGCTATTTCAGAATTCTTGGAATTGAGTAATCGGTTTGAAAGTTGTTTCAGCCTATTTGACCGGATTAGTATTAGAAGTCCGCCGCTCAAGAACAGGAGCAAAACGAATGCTAAAATGACATAATTCCTGTTTTTTTCAGCCTGCTCTCCTAAACGTTGTTCGCGCTCTCGTTGTAATTCACCCTGGATTTGGAAGTTCTTTATTTGAGCTTCTTTTTTCTCGGTTTCATACTTGGTTTCTAATTCTTCCAATACTTTTACCTGCTCATGTAAATTCATGGTGTCTTTCAGGGAATTGTATTTTTCCATGAATTTAAAAGCATCCTTATAGGAACCATTTTTTGCGTAAGCTCCGGCGAGTCCTAAGTAACTGGAGATTAGATTCAACGAATCGCCTATTTCCTGCTTTAGTTCACATGACTTTTGGAAATAAGTGATTGCTTCGGAATAATTGGAAAGGTCTTCATATGTTTGGCCAATGTTGTTGTAATTGAATGAAATCCATTCCTGGTTGTTACTGGCCTTGTTCATCTCCAGGGCTTTGAAAAAATAGTTCAGTGCGTCATTATATTTTTTTGTGCGACGCATCACATTCCCCAGGTTATTATAGTTCCCGGCAATCAAACGCTTGTTTTTCAATTCTCTTGCCAAGGCTAAACTTTTGTTATAATAACGGATGGCTTCAGGATATCTTTTTTGTTCTTTTACCGCATTACCAAGGCTGATGTATGCATTTGCCTGTAACAAAGGATCCTCCAATTCCCGTGCAATTTTCAGGGAGCCGAGTAAATGACTTTCGGCTTTTTTATATTCGTCTAATTTCAAATAACTCAATGCAATTTGTCGTTGGATAGTTGCTTCTGTGAATTGAAGTTTGTTCTTCTGGGATAATTTGAGTCCTTTATAAAATAAAACGATGGCTTCATTGAACTGGCTTGAATCAGCCTTTTGCTTACCTAAAACCAAATATACGGAGGAGCCGTATTTTAGATCAGGAACCAGTTTATGCGGAATGAACTGGAGCATGGAGTCTCTCTTATCCGAACCGATCGAATCTAAAATTCCAATCTCCCAGGCCAACCATTCAAACTGGTTCTTTTTGTCTTTTTTTATTTCATGATCAACGACTTTCACAAATACAGAATCGCAATTATCGGATTTGCATTTTTTTAATTTGTTCAAAGTCGGAGAAACCGAAAGCTGAGACCACAAAAATAAGGGACTCATGAAGGATATAACTAGTAGGATGTTTTTCACAAAACTAAATGTAATGAAATTTCATAAAAAAGCTCTAAAATGTTAAAATCAAAAATGTTGCTGATTTATTTGCTTTTATCAAAATCTTTTAGGAATCTTTGTGCCGTAATTCTAAGCGAGAATACAAGTAGTTTATACAGAAGAGGCGAGAGACGGACTTTTTGACCCTCTGGCAACCAACTTTAAGTGCTGACGCTTGCTGTCAGTATTGGAAAACCGGTGCCAACTTCCGAGTTTGATACATAGTGTGTCAGACGAATATAAAATTGTGTTTATGAAAAGTGCAAAATTTTCCATTCAAGACGTAAAGCCCTATTTGAGGCTGGATTCTTCTATTTCTTATTCTTTTGACCGAATGTGTTGTTGTTGTTGTTGTTGCTGTTGTTAATCCTTCCGGTTCAATAATTAATCAATTACAATACATTTCATGTCAATTAGTTATTCTGAAGCTGCACTTTTGCAGCCAACGCAACAATTTTATTCTTTCCCGTCCGAATTCAACCTGGAATCGGGCAAAAAACTCTCCAACCTTTCCTTGACCTATCAGACCTGGGGGAAGCTGAACGAAGAACGATCCAACGTGATCTGGGTCTGTCATGCACTTACCGGAAATCACAAGGTACAGGAATGGTGGGATGGTTTATTTGGCGAAGGAAAATGTTTTGATCCGAACAACTGCTTCATTGTAGCGGTCAATGTTCCGGGAAGTGCTTACGGGTCAACCGGTCCTTTGAGTGAAGAATTACCTGTCTCCGAGCGTTTCGATGCATTTCCAGTGCTGACGATTCGGGATATGGTGGCAGCACTTGAATTGGTACGGGAAGAGTTGAGCATAGAACGAATCCATGTTTTGATAGGCGCTTCTTTGGGAGGACAGCAAGTTTTGGAATGGGCGTTACAAATCCCGGACAAGATCAATCATATCATTCCAATTGCGACAAATTTGAAACATTCCCCGTTCGGGATTGCTTTCAACGAAGCACAACGGTTGGCAATCCAGGCAGATGCCACGTTTTATGGTAAACAGCAAGATGGAGGGGAAGAAGGATTGAAGGCGGCCAGGGCAATTGGAATGCTAAGTTACAGGACGTATGAGGGCTATTCAATTACTCAAAGTGAAACGGATCATTCGAAATTCGACGGGTTCAAAGCAAGTTCTTACCAGAAATATCAGGGAGAAAAACTGGCAAGCCGATTCAATGCATTCAGCTATTGGATTTTGTCAAAAGCCATGGATTCACATAATGTTTTCAGAGGAAGGAACGAAAGAGTATTTGAACGATGTCTCATGCCTGCTTTGGTGATCGGGATTGACTCTGATTTGCTGTTCCCTATTACAGAGCAGGAAGAAATAACCAAACAATTGCCAAACGCGACTCTTGTTCGTCTGCATTCTGATTTCGGTCACGATGGATTTTTAGTGGAGACCGAAACCTTGGCAAATCACATCACACAATTTTTAAAAAACAACTTAAGATGAAAAAACAACTCACAATAGGATTATTCGGTTTCGGATGTGTTGGAACAGGATTATATGAAGTATTGAATAAGACAACACTGCTTCAGGCTTCCATCAAACACATTGTTATTAAGGATTTAAGCAAGAAACGGATTATTGACGCTTCTTACTTCAGTACAGACGCCGGTCGCATTTTGAATGACGAAGAAATCAACGTGGTGGTTGAACTGATCAATGATTACGAAGCGGCATACGAG
>NZ_CAMLDC010000030.1 GCF_946478805.1 uncultured Fluviicola sp.
ATCGTTCTAAGCGGTGGCAAAGGTACCCACTTATTCTACTTTAACAAGCCTTTTTGAAGAAAATTTTCATCTTTTCAGAAACAAAATTCTTAACACACTGATAATACTTCGGTTATGTCAGGAAAAAAAATGGAAGAATTTTAAGATTTCAGATATAAATTCCTCAATTGCCCGATAATTGGTGTATTTGAAGTGGTGAAAGTTTCTATTGTTTGAATGTCTTTTAGCATGTTTTCAAGCAAAACAGGGTTCAATAACACATATTTCCCCTCAGAAATATTCAATTCTCCTGTATTATTTGTTTGATCAAAGACAATCATCTTCCCTTTAAGGGATCTATATGGTTCATTATACACTGTCAGGATTTGAAACAAAGCATAAGATAACATCTCTTCGGCATTCAATTCTTGGCGGGTAGTATCATCAAATTTCAAATCGGCAAGTAGTTTCCCCATTCGCTTTTCCAAAACCTTCTTCTCAGATTTTGACATATACCTATATATAGGACTCACTTCATCCAGATAATAACGATGGTTCACATTGAATTTTATAGAATCCAGAGAAAGTTTTTCTCTTATGGCCCTTCTCAACCAAATGCGTAGTGAAATGGTGGTTAGAAGAACCAACACAACTCCAACAATCTTTGCAGGTAAGATCATTCCCTGATCCAGTAAGACCGGAATTGATACCAGTAGAATAACAATTGGTATTAAAAGCGTAAGAAAACGTTTCATATTATTTATAGACTAATTTTCTCCTATTCTATTATTTCACTCCACCCATCTGTTTTTTCAAGATCGGTGAAATCAAAATCAGTACCACTCCCGAAATAACAGAAATGATACCGATAGTTTGATATCCTTCCGTGTATTGCATCAATTTCTCCGTATTTGTCAGGTTCTTTTCGGTTCCACTACCCGAAGCCAATGCCGCACCAATCAGTCCAGCCCCGTATTGACCATAAGCACTTGCCAAAAACCAGGTTCCCATCATCATTCCTGTCAATCGCTTCGGAGAAAGTTTGGTAATCATCGACAATCCAATCGGGGAAAGACATAATTCTCCAAGACTCACAACCAAATAGGCAAATACGAAAATCCACAGCGGAGTCAATCCGTTGGAATCAGCGGAAAAACGGCTGGATGCAAAAATCAAGAATCCTAATCCCAGGATAGCGAATCCTAAACCGAATTTCACGCTTGTATTTGGTTCCGCTCTTCTTTTATTCAACCAAACCCATAAAAATCCAACCAATGGAGCCAATAATACTACCCACAGTGAATTCAGTGAATTATTCACGGAGGTCATATTCAATCCATGGCTGGAAACATTTCCAACTGCAAAATAATTAAGTGACCCTCCTCCTTGCTCAAAGAAAGACCAAAATAATGCTGAAAATATAATGAGTACCACTGCAACCAATAACTTTCCAAATTCCTCTTTCTTCACTTTTGTAAGTATGTAAGCCAAATACCCTAAAATGACAGCAGCCAAAACAATCATAAACAAATCACTGAATTGAACCAGGTATGGAACCAATTTTCCGCTTTCCAATTTAACTTGACCCATTAAGAAAGTAAAGTCGATATCAAACGGATAGTAAACCATTAGAAAGAAGAATGGGATCATCAAAAGTGAAGCGAGGTAGACCGTTAGGTTTTTAGATAATCCCAATTTGTTTTTCTCCACCAATTTTTCAGGGAACGGTGGCATACCGATCGGTCCTAACGTTTTTTGAGTTTTCAGAAACAAAGCCAGTCCCATTAACATACATACACCAGCCAAAGCAAAACCAAGCGACCAACTAACGGATGTTCCGATATATGCAATTGTCAATCCACTCAAAAGTGCCCCGATATTGATTCCCGAATAAAACAAGGAAAATCCGGAATCTCTTCTTGGATCATTATCCTTATAAAGATCTCCGACCATCGTGGAAATATTTGGTTTGAAAAATCCATTTCCCACAATGAGAATACTTACCCCGAGATAAAAGGTGAATGCTCCAGGCACGGCCATCAGAAAAGTTCCCAACGCCATTAGAATCCCACCCCAAAAGACCGATTTTCTAAAACCGAAAATTTTATCGGCAAACATCCCACCCACAAAAGCCATTGCATAAATGAAGGCCTGGATCAATCCGTATTGTTTGTTAGAGGACTTTTCAGCCATATCCCTGTTTTTTTGCTGGGAAGTCTCAATATAGTAGCGTGGATGATCTACGGTTAATTCTTCTTTATTCTTTTCTAAAAATTCTACTTTCTTAGCCTCCAGTTTATCCTTTGGAATCGGATTATAATTACTGGTTAAAATCAGATGCGAAATATACAGTGCCAAAAGCGCTCTCATCCCATAGAATGTGAAACGTTCCCACATTTCAACCAAGAAAAGATACCAGAGCTGTTTCGGGTATTTGCCTTTGAAATTCCGGATGTTTTCTAATGCTGCTGCATCTGCTGGATTTAGATCTTTTTCTACCAAACTCATAAATATGCTTTGTTAACGAATCGTAAAAATGATAAATTAAATCGGATGATTGATGAAATTAAACGGACAAAAAAAATCCCTCACATTATTTTGTAAGGGATTTTCAATTATTTATTCCGGGTGCAAGACTATCGAACGCCGTGCATCATTTTTTTCAATGTAGGGATCAACAAGAACAGGATCAATGAAGCCACTCCCGTCAAAACTACGAAAACCATGAAGAATTCAAAAAGTCCATGAATCGTGAACCCTACGAATTTCGGGTAACTTACCGTAATCAATTCCTTTTCCTTAATGGTATTATATTCTGCAGCTGTAAAGGTCGTATCCGAAACCTGGTGCTTGTCCACAAATGGCAATTTCTTTTTAGCAGCAAGCTCTCTTTCCGTTTTGATCTCCGCAGCCGTTTTTAGTTTCTTAGCAATGTCAATATGATTTGCTTTTGCTTTCTTAGCATCCACGCTTGCAATATTCAATTTGGCAAGGGCGAATAACTCTTCTCCGTTCGCCACTTTCTTTTTGTCCAAGATCGCACCTAAGTCCACTTTTACTTGTTTTGCAGCTTCGTACTTATCTCCTGTTGGAGGTAAAATGGAACCTAACGAACCGGACAATGCATAACCAGCCGCATTCGACAAGAAGAATACTCCGAACAATAAAGATGAAAAACGTTTTGGAGACAATTTACCTACCAATGACAATCCGATCGGTGACAAACACAACTCAGCAAATGTTTGGATCAGGTACAATAAGATCAACCATTTAACTCCCAACAATCCTGAATTACCTAAATCCTTCACATTATGTGCAATGATAAAGTAACTGACCGCAATCAATAACAATCCGATGGCTTGTTTAGCCGGAGAAATCGGTTCTCTTCCTTTCGCTCTCAATTTATCCCAAAGAATACTGAATGGCAATGCAAATGCAAAGACGAATACACCATTAAACACCTGAACCATAGATGCCGGCATTTCCCATCCGAAGATATGGCGGTCTGTTTGGTTACTTGCAATAAATGTCAGTGATGAACCGGCTTGCTCAAATGCTGCCCAGAAGAATATGATAAAGAATGCAACGATATAGATTACAAGGATTCGTTGTAGCTCAACCTTCGTAAGGGATTTATCAGAAATAATCAATAACGCAAGTGTGATACCTGCTGAATAGATAATCGGATAGATGAGTGTTTTAATAAAATTGTCTCCATCTAATAAATAGCGGAAAGTAAAGAACAAAGCAACAAATACAACTACCGAAAGCAATAAATTCATTTTTGAGAAGACAGCTTTTTGTGCTTCCCCTTCTTCGTAATCAGAATCATCATTTTTGGATGGCAATCCTCCTAATGGTTTCCCTTCCGGAGTAACAACATATTTGTTTTTCAAGAAGTAGAATACCATTGTTCCGACCAACATTGCGATTGAAGCAGCAAGGAATCCCCATTTGAATGCGAATACATTTTGTACACCTCCAACTTTCACATCCCCAACAATCGGACAAATTGTTTGTCCTAAAAATGCTCCAAGGTTGATACCCATGTAGAAAATCGTGAATGCCGTATCCAATTTGCTTTTCTCCTGTTTCGGATACAAACTTCCAACCATACTGGAAATGTTCGGCTTAAAGAATCCATTTCCGAAAACGATTACTCCCAAAGCAGTCCACATTAACGTATTTGCAAAACCAAGGTTCGAAGGGAATACAGTAGCACTAAAGAACAACAAAGCCTGTCCGGCAGCCATCATAAATCCTCCGATCATGATACAATTCCTGTTTCCTAAAAAACGATCCGCTATAAAACCTCCCAACATAGGAGTTAAATAACAAAGTCCAAGGAATCCTCCATAAAGCAAGGAAGCATCTTCTTCCTTCATCATTAACGAGTTTACAAGAAACAAAGTCAGAATTGCACGCATACCATAGAAATTGAAACGTTCCCACATTTCAGTTCCAAATAATACCCATAAACCTTTTGGATGTCCCTTTTTAGCTTGCGTACCTTCTACCAAATCAATATTATTTTCCATTTTAAATCCTTTTTTGAAGTGGGTGAAAATAGGTAAAAAAAGGTTGATTGATTCAGATTGTCTTAAATTTAACGCATCGATACAAGCTTAATGTCTGATTTAGAGAACCTTTTCGATTCGCATACACACAATTTTGGTACAAAAAATCGTGGAATTGTGCAATTATCCAAATCTTCCCTGAATCAATTACCTGACTTTTTCTCATTCGGGATTCACCCGAAAGAAACCACTATTGATTTGACCGAAATCCAGAAAATTTGTCAAGAATTGAGTCTTAAAGCCGGATTTTTGGCAATTGGAGAAATCGGTTTGGACAATCGGTATGATACTTTTCCGGAGCAAGAAGAACGTTATATCTTTCAGCTGAAACTTGCAGCCGAATTCAATAAACCGGTCATTCTTCATTGCGTAAATTCCTGGGATAGATGTCGTTTTCTGCATGAAAAGAACGCTCCTGAAACAACGCTGATCTATCATGGATTCAATAAAGCATCCATTACAGAACAGGTGTTGAATTATCCGAAAAGTATCATCAGTATCGGAGAATCGATCTTATCCAATCAACAACTTCAAACAGCGGTTAAACAAATTCCGTTAGATCGCCTGTTACTTGAAACGGATACCGGTATAGGTGAATTGATTGACACCTATCGCATGATCGCTGAGATAAAAAGCCTATCTTTGCAACCCCTAATCGAACAACTAAATCAAAACGCAAAACGAATTTTTAAGTATGAGTAAGTGGTTGGAGCGTACAGAGTTGATTCTTGGACCAAAAGAAATGGATCGTTTGAAATCTGCTCATGTACTCATTGTTGGACTCGGAGGAATTGGATCCTTTGCAGGTGAATTTATTGCCCGGGCAGGAGTTGGAACAATGACTATTGTAGATGGTGATGTATTCGATATCACCAACAAAAATCGACAATTGACAGCTTTGGATTCCACAATCGGAAAAAATAAAGCGGTTGTATTGGGAGAACGGATCAAGGATATCAATCCCGATATTCAATTAAATATTGTGGAAGAATTTGTACTTCCTGAACGTGCCTGGGAGTTATTGGACCAATACAAACCCAATTACGTCATGGACTGTATCGACAGTGTCACTCCAAAACTGGAATGGATCATCGCATGCAAAAGCAGAAAAATCAAAGTAATCACACACTTGGGAGCCGGGGGGAAAATTGATCCGAGCCGGGTTCATGTCGCGAAACTTCCGGACAGCCATAATTGCAAATTAGGAGCACATATCAAAAAAAGGCTCAAGAAAAAGAACGTTGGTTTTGAAAAAATCAAATGTGTCTATTCTTCCGAATTACAGCAAAAAGATTCCCTGAAAATGACTGATGGAACCAACTACAAACGCTCGTTTTACGGGACAGTAAGCTATATGCCTGCATTGTTCGGATTATTGGGAGCTGCTGAAGTTATTCGCTACCTGACAAAAAAAGATGAAAATTCAAACTAGGATGAAATACAAAGAAAAAGTATATTCGCAAACCTCAAACTGAAAAAATGAAATTAAAATACCTGTTCAGCATTGCTGTAATTACTCTCTTTATATCCAGTTGTGGCAACAATCCTGATCCATTGGACAAGGATCAATCCATCAATGGAGTGGTTGCTAGCCGGGATGCACATTCCTATTCCAATACGAATGAAATCCGGACGAAACACTTGGATTTGGAAATTGATGTTGACTTCGATAAGAAAACGATCTATGGTGTTGCTCGTCACCGAATGGAGCGATTAAAAGATACGGATACTGCTGTTTTTGACATCAACGGACCAGAAATTCAAAAGGTGACTTTAGGAAAAAAAGGTCAGGAAAAAGAGACGGATTTCATTATCGGATCAATGGAGGAATTTATTGGTCAGCCATTAAGTATCAAGATCGATAAGAATACGGAATACATCAATATTTACTACAAAACAACTGAAAATGCAGGTGCTTTGGATTGGATGGATCCGGAATTGACAGAAGGAAAAGAACATCCTTACTTATACACTCAGGGTCAGGCGATTCTCACACGTACCTGGATTCCTGTACAGGGAACACCGGCAAACCGGATCACTTACAGTGCTGATGTAACTGTTCCATCCGAGTTAATGGCAGTGATGAGTGCTTCCAATCCCCAGGTGAAGAACCCGGAAGGGAAATACCATTTCGAGATGAAACAACCGATTCCTGTTTACCTGATTGCATTGGCAGTCGGAAACCTGGAATTTAAAAGTTTGGGTAAAAACTGCGGGATTTACACCGAACCCGAAATGATTGACAAAGCTATTTGGGAATTTGCAGATCTTCCAAAAATGATCGGTGCTGCAGAAAGCTTATACGGACCTTATCAGTGGGAACGATACGATGTGATTGTCTTACCTTATTCTTTCCCTTTCGGAGGAATGGAAAATCCGCGTTTGACTTTTGCGAACCCAACTCTGATTGCAGGTGATAGAAGTGCTGTATCCGTTATTGCCCACGAATTGGCTCATTCCTGGTCAGGAAACCTGGTTACCAATGCAAGTTGGAATGACTTCTGGCTGAATGAAGGTTTTACGGTTTATTTTGAAAATCGCATCATGGAGGAACTTTATGGAAAAGAGGTTGCTGATATGCTTGCTTTAATCGAATTCCAGGAACTTCAAACAGAAATGGAGGAATTAGATGAAGAAGATACCCATTTGAAATTAAAACTTTCCAAAAGAAATCCGGATGATGGGATGACTTCCATCGCCTATGTAAAAGGTGCTTTCCTATTGAAAACATTGGAACGCGATTATGGAAGACAACGTTTCGACACCTTCCTGAAGGCCTATTTCAAAGATCACGCTTTCCAGACATTGACTACGGAGCAATTCAAAAAATATCTGGAAGATAACCTGATCGATAAGACAGATATCAAATTCAACGTGGACGAATGGTTGTACAAACCGGGATTACCGAAAAACTGCTACGCAGTAAGCTCTCCAAGATTTGAGAAAATCCAGGAAATGGCACGTGAATTTGCAAAAGGAAAGGATATCTTTAAAAAACCTGCCAAGAAAAAAGGAAAAAAACAACTTCCTGCTTTGAGTCGAGATCAGTATGTTCCCCAGGAATGGCAAGCCTTTATTCGTGCCTTACCTAAAAAAATGGATCCGAAACGAATGGCAATTATCGATGAGAAATTACATTTCAACACTTGGGGGAATGCAGAAGTTGCGACAGAATGGTATGTTTTGGGGATCAATTCAAATTATACGGAAATCCGTCCGGACATCGACCGTTTTATTTCAAAAGTAGGTCGAAGAAAATTCCTGTTACCTATTTATACTGCTTTGAAAAACAATCCGAAAAGCAAAGATTGGGGAATGACTGTCTACAAACGGGTCAGAAACAATTATCATCCCGTTTCGATTGCTACATTGGACGATTTGTTAGGATATAAACCTTAATATTAATCAACAGATAAAAACAAGTAGGCACGCGACGCATCGCGTGCCTACTTGTTTTTTACGATTATTCGTCCCCACGTAACCTGCCGTTGCAGATGCGGAATTACATCAAATCAAATAATCTTTGTTCAACCACGAATAATCAAAACCTCCCTTCATCTCCTAAAACGACCTCTTTTCTTCTTTCAGATGCATTCATCTTTGACATAACAACAAACAACAACAGTTATGTCACGCTTCATTATTCTTTTAACGATTGCTACAAGTGTTCTGGCTACCCTATTCGCTTGCTCCGGCAATAAGATCATTTCCGTAGATCCCAAATTCAGGAAATGGGTTTCCGGATACACTTCAGGAATTATTTCCAATTCAGATAACATCGAGATCGAGCTTCGGAATCAATTGGATTCGACCAAACTTATCGAATTGGGAATGAAAACCCGTATGGATGAAAAAATCCTGAAGGAAATCATCGAGATCAGCCCCGAAATCGATGCAGATATCCAATGGGTGGATTTCAGAACAATCCAAATTGTTCCTAAAAAACCACTAAACTCCAACCAGATTTATACGGTGAGTCTGGACCTTGATGAAATCATGGAAGTTGAAAACGGATACGAGGAATTCAATTTTCAATTTGCAACCAAACCACAAAAAATTGATGTGAGTGAACCCAGTTTAGTCGAATATGATTCGTATAACCTGGAATGGTATTCCTTACGTGGAAATATCGTCATGACCGACCATTTTGACACAACCAAGCTGAAAGAACTGATTTCGGTGAAACTTGGAGGTGAAAAGCAAAAAATTCATTTCGAACAAAACTACGGCGACAATGAATACATTTATATTGTTGACAGCATCAAGCGCTCAACGAAAGAAAATACGGTGACCGTCGAGTGGAGCGGGGATGCCATTTCCTCTTTCTCAAACGGATCCACCAGCATCAAAGTTCCCGCATTGGGTGATTTCGATTTAAGTTCTTATGATGTAAGCGACGATGATGATCAAAGTATTCGTCTCACATTCTCCGAGCCCTTATCGACCAACCAGGATCTGAATGGCCTCATTGATTTGGAAGGTGTGACAGATGAAACTTTTTCAATCTACTACAATGAAGTCACTGTTTTCATTCCAAACCGCATTGAAGGAAATTACAAACTGAAAGTCAACCCGGGAATCAAGAATATCAAAAACTATCCGATGTTGAAAGGTACGGAACGTAGTATGCAGTTTTCAGCTTCCAAACCTAAAGTCAGAATCGTTGGAAGCGGTTCCATTCTCCCAGACTCAAAAGGATTGATTTTCCCATTCGAAACAATCGGTTTGAAATCCGTAACTGTCCGAATCATCAAAATTTATGAGGAAAATGTGCATCATTTCTTGCAAGTGAATGAATTGAATGATTCCGAAGCCATTTTCAGATTCGGGAAGAAAATTGCAGAAAAGAACATCTCCTTGGGAGTAAAAAAGGAAGACAAAAGCGATTGGGCTTCTCATGTCTTGGATTTGGAAAAATGGATTCGACCTGAACCGGGAGCAATTTACCGGATCTCCATTAAATTCGGAAAAAAAGATGCTTATTGTGATTGTGAAGCCGTTTCCACGGAAGAGAATTCAGAAGCTGCAACGGCCGAAGAATCTACTGAAGAATCCTGGACCGAACGACCTTGGCATTTGGATGATTGGGACGATGGCTACGAAGATTGGGGCGGTTACAGTTCCGAATCTCCATGCAGTTCCAATTACTATTATGGAAAAGCAGTTTCCCGAAACATTCTTGCTTCAAACATTGGGGTGATTTACAAATTGGATGCTAAGAAAGAAGCGCATGTTTTCCTGACTGACATGATTACAACCCAACCCATTCCAAATGCGTCCGTGACATTTTATGATTTTGCAAAACAAGTCATCGCTTCCGGAACAACCAATTCGGAAGGAATGTACACCAAGAAACTTTCCGAAAAACCATTCTTATTGATCGCGAAAAATGGAAAACAACGCGGATATCTGAAAGTGAGCGACGGACATTCGAACTCTCTGTCTGAATTTGACGTGGAAGGCGAAGAAGTCCAAAATGGCCTGAAAGGCTACATTTATACGGAACGCGGAGTTTGGAGACCGGGAGATTCCATTTATGTCAACTTTGTATTGCGCGATTACGAAAACAAACTTCCCTTGAATCACCCGGTAATATTCACCTTAACCGATCCTTCCGGCTATGAATCGAGCAAAATCACCAGATCGCAAGGAATTAACGGTCATTATGATTTCAGGACTTCCACCCGTTTTGATGCCAAGACCGGAATCTATACCGCAAAAGTGATGGTCGGATCACGCGAATTCACCAAGTATTTGAAAGTGGAAACGGTTAAACCGAATCGTTTGAAATTGAAATTGACCGTTCCTAAGAGTTCGGATAGCTTATTGCAATTGGAATCTTATTGGCTCCATGGCGCTCCGGCAAAAAACCTGCGTGCGACGGTTGATGTCGAATATCAATCTACTAAAACAGTGATTCCGGGCTTCCCAAAATTCGAATTCGATTCTCCTATCCGTAAGATCAATTCGGACAAAAACACCTTGTTTGATGACGATTTGGACGCAAACGGAAAGGCTTCATTCAAACAGGAAGTTTCCTCTTTATCTCAAGCTTCCGGAATGTTGAATGCCATTTATACCATGCGCGTATTCGAGCAAGGCGGAAATTTCTCTATCGACAGATTCTCACAAATCTACTCGCCATACAAGCAATACATCGGATTTAGAACTCCCGACCTAGAAGCAGACAACTCGTTGATTTCCGGAAAGAAACACACGTTCGATGTCGTAATGGTAAATGCAGCCGGTACGATTTTGAAAAAACCATCCAAAATCCGTGTGAAAATTTACCGCATGGAATGGAGATGGTGGTACGAAAGCGGTGACGACGATTTAGGAAATTTCATGGCTCGAAACGGAAATATGTTGGTCTACGATTCCTTGCTAAATTCTTCTGAAGGAAAAACCGCTTTCAAATTCGGTTTGGGCGCAACAGATTACGGTCGATTCCTAGTTACTGTAACGGATGAAGAAGGTTTTCATCAATCAGGTAAAATCATTTCAATCGATGTTCCATATTGGAGTCGAGGAAACCAGAAGAATAATGAATATGCTTCCATGCTGAACTTTTCCACCGATAAGAAAAGCTACGTGAAAGGTGAAATAGTGAAATTAAGTATTCCATCACCTGCTTCCGGAAAAGCATTGATTTCAGTTGAAACACGAACGAAAATTGTGAAGAAATTTTGGGTGAATACCACTAAGGGCGAAACAACTTGTTCATTTGAAACAACAGAAGATATGGCTCCGAATGCTTACGTGCACGTCAGTCTGATTCAGCCACACAGCGCAACAACCAATGATTTACCCATTCGCATGTATGGAATCGTTCCAATCACAGTGGATGATCCGGCAACGCATCTTCATCCGGAAATTAGTGTTGCAAAAGAATGGAGACCCGAATCAACTGCTAAAGTGACCGTAAAAGAAGAATTCGGAAAAGGAATGACTTATACTTTGGCGATTGTGGATGAAGGACTACTCGATCTGACACGTTTTAATACGCCAAATCCATGGAATACATTCTATGCAAAAGAAGCACTCGGAATTAAAACCTGGGACATGTACGATGCGGTAATTGGAGCGTATTCCGGGAAATTGAATCGATTATTAAGTATTGGCGGTGATGCTTCGGCGGATGATGGTGCCGGTCCGAAAGCAAACCGATTCAAACCGATGGTTTATTTCTTAGGTCCATTTGTTCTACCAGCAGGTGCTTCCAAAACACATCAGATAGAATTGCCCACTTATATCGGCTCGGTCCGCGTCATGGTTGTAGCACATTCCACAACAGCATTTGGAAATGCAGAAGAAACCGTGACGATCAAAAAACCATTGATGGTATTGGGAACTTTACCTCGTGTAATCGGGCCAATGGAAACCATTCAATTACCGGTTGACGTATTTGCCATGAAAGATAATATCAAAAATGTGGACGTTCAAGTGACTTGTAATGATCTTTTGGTTGTAAATGGTGCAAAAAATCAAGGATTGAAATTTGCAGCGGAAGGAGATCAGATGGTGAATTTCGAACTGAAGGTTGCCAACAAACTGGGAATCGCGAAAATCAAAATCTTCGCGAAATCAGGAGTAGAAACAGCTACCCAGGAATTTGAAGTCGATGTTCGCAGTCCGAATCCATTGGTGCTCGAAAGTGAAACGAAGGTGATTGATCCGGGTTCTACGGCTAATTTCACCATGGAACGAGATGGAATCAGCGGTTCTCACTCCTACTCTTTGGAAACAAGTGTCTTTAGCTCCATCAATTTGAGTGGCCGTATGAGTGAGTTGATCAATTATCCGCATGGATGTATCGAACAAACCACTTCAGCCGTATTTCCACAGCTCTTTGCGATGGATGTCATGCAATTCAGTGAAAAGGAAAAAAAGGAAATGACTTCCAATATCAAAGCCGCACTGATCAGGTATCAGAGCTTTCAACAATACGAAGGTGGTTTTGCCTACTGGCCGGGAAATCGCGAAGCAAGCGATTGGGGATCGAACTATGCTGGACATTTTATGATCGAAGCAGAGCAACACGGATTCACTTTACCCGTGAATCTCAAATCGCGCTGGATCGAATACCAGAAAAATCAAGCAAACAACTGGACTCCGGATTCTTATTCTAATTATTCCAGTCATGCAGAAGAATCTGATCAATTAATTCAGGCCTATCGTTTATATACCTTGGCACTAGCCGGAAAACCCGAACTCGGTGCGATGAACCGTTTGAAAGAAAATTCCAAACTGGGAGTCACCGCTAAATGGAGATTGGCTGCTGCCTATTACTTAGCCGGTCAGAAAGATTTGGCGAAACAGATGACACGTAATTTAAGTTTCGTTCCTGCTACTTACCGCGAATACGCTTATTCTTACGGATCCACATTACGAGATAAAGCGATGAACCTCGAGGCAGGGCTCATGATCGATTCGAAGTCAACCGATCCGATAGAAAAAGAAATTGCGGACGTACTGAAATCAAATCAATGGTTGAGCACACAGGAAGCTGGCTACTGCATTTTGGCTTTAACCAGTGGAAAAATCAAGAATAGCGGTGCATTGCAATTTGAAATCAATTCTGAAAAAGTAACTGCTACCAAATACTTGATGACCAAGAATTATACGGAGGCTGATGGCTCCAAATTGAAACGATTGTCCGTTAAAAACACTTCTTCCAAGAAATTGTACGTGACTTTCTGCACCAAAAAAGTTCCTCAGATAGGGAAAGAGAAAAAAATTCGAAGCAACCTGGAAATGACTATTGACTACACGAATTTATCCGGTGTTTCAATCGACCCTTCGAAAATAGTACAAGGAACTGATTTCATTATGGAAGTGAAGCTGAAGAATCCGACCAAGGATCAATTCTATCGCGAAATGGCTTTGAACCAGATTATGCCGAGTGGCTGGGAAATCCATAATGCACGCTTGTATGATGAAGAAAGCACTCCGAACATTGATTACCAGGATTACAGAGACGACCGGGTTTACAGTTATTTCAAACTCGCTCCGAATGAAACCAAGATCTTCAAGATTCAACTGAATGCATCTTATCTGGGAAGATTTTACTTACCGGCGGTTTTTTCAGAAGCCATGTATGATCATTCGGTGAATGCGCAGGAAAAAGGCAGATGGGTCGAAGTGACTAAAATTGTGAAACAACCTAAATCATCCTAATAGTTAATGGAAGGCTGTCCAGAATTGGACAGCCTTTTAGTTAAATCTCTTTCTCCTACTTTTTGCCAAGGCAGAAAAAGTAGGCAAAACTGCCTTTTACCCGATTACAGCATTCAAGCAGCCTTCCGTTTCAGGTCGATTCACGGAAAGAAGGGATCAGGATCCCAAATGACAAGCACTTTCCGGTATCGACAGCCGAAACGGAAGGCTTTTTTCTTCGACCGAACGGCTTGAAGGACGGGTGACAATATTCCACCAAAATTGAGATTTTAGTGTCGTGTAATCGGGATGGCGACCGCAGCTTGAAATACTTCAAACAAGCAATAATTTTGGTTCCGAATGGGGGGGATTGGGTCTCAACTGTAATTTTATCAGAACTAAAGATTTGCTATCAACAGCCCGTAAATTTTTAAAGCCAATCTGCTCTTTTCGCCTTTTATCTGAAGATCTAAGTACTGAACCTGTTTGATTAACTCAAAATACTTTTTGTAAAGTTCCTCCGTTCGGTTTTCTTTCCGGATTCCAATAAGGACAAAGATGACTTGTGAAGTATCTGTAAAATAATCACTCGCCTCAATTCCAATATTCTGAAGAGTGAATATCAGTTTAGAGTTTGTAATCTCATTCTCTATTAAGGTCATGATTTGTTTTCTTTTGCCCACTTTACTAATCAAGTTTTGTAACGATCAAATGTGCAAATTATCATTCTAAAACCATGTTTTTACCCCGATTTGTCATTTTAAATAAGACATTTGTGAAGTTAGAATTCACATCTCACTAGTGTTCAATTAATAAATTCAATCTTACTCGAAAGATTGGAGCGCAAAACAACGGATTGATAAGTTATCAAACAACGACAAAAGTAAACTGCTGTTGAGCGAAGCCTACTTGATCGCTTTGGCATTACGAGTTGACATAAGCGATTTTGTAAAAGAAATGTGTGGTGATTTAAAGTTAATCGATTAGTCAACAACATTATATCAATCCTGAATCTGTTCGCAACCCTGCCTGTATGCAGACGGCAGACAAGTTAGCCGAACAAGCGTCCCGATAGCTATCGGGATCTAAAATTCGGAACTTCTAAGTTTCCTGGTTTGAGAGATCGAAACAGCGGACTTCTGCCCAATTACACGACCGGAATATCTTCGGGAAAACAAAAAATCATTACCCGTACTTCCGAACATTTGCAGGAGTGCTAATCAGCCGATGCAGTTACCAATCCCGGAAAGTGCTATCCCGGCAGTAGTTTTTTTCAAACACTGCGGGATAGCATTTTGAATCCTGATTCCTTCTTTCCGTGGATTGGTCTGCAGCGGTTGGTCGGCTGAAAGCAGTAATTGGGCAAAGGCGTTTTTGCCTACTTTTTGGGCCTTGGAAAGAGGCCGCATAGCGGGCGAAGACGAAACAGCGACAAACGTTAGTGCGAAAGCTGTAAGGTAAGTAGGAGAACAAAGAGAAATTGTTGCGTGATATAGAATCTTAATCTGACTACCGGATATTCTATTGCAAAAGAAATTCTCATTTCGTAACTTGTTTTCAAAACACATCTATGAAAACGCTCGACGAATGGTTTGCAGAATATTCAGTTAGTCATCAAAACGCGACCAACAAGAAAATTCATTACATCTGCGTTCCGGCAATTTTCTTTTCGGTTGTCGGATTGTTAATGAGTATTCCCAACCGGGGATTAATCAGCTTGGTTCATTCGGACAACTTTCTTTATGTCAATTGGGCGGTAGTTGCGCTGATTCTGGTTCTTTACTTTTACCTGCGTTTATCACTCAGAATGACTTTTTACATCTTGGTATTCTCAACCATCTGTGTTATTGGAAATTTTTACCTGGCGAAAATCGGTCCATTATGGTTTATTTCCCTGGTTATTTTCACCTTGGCTTGGACCGGGCAATTCTACGGACATCAAATTGAAGGAAAGAAACCCTCTTTTCTCAAGGATATTCAGTTTTTACTGATTGGACCAGCCTGGATTTTAGATAAGTGGTTTAATATACAAAGTTCAAATGGTTCAAATGGTTCAAATGGTTCAAATGGTTCAAAATAACCAATTCCTTTGAACTTTTTAACTCTTTAAACTTTTGAACTTTCTATAGCTGTTCCAACATCTTCACCACATCCGCACGCTTCCTGGTCGAAACCGGAATCATTTTTCCATCGGACATAATCAAATGGCCTCCTTCCACCTTTACAAATTCCTGGATCATTTTGGTGTTCACCAAATGGGATTGATGCACGCGGAAGAAACCCAATTCCCCCAAAATATCCTCGAAATCTTTTAAGGTCCTCGATACCACTATTCGTTTCGAATTGGTGAAAAAGAATTCCGTATAATTGACATTGCTTTCACAACGGATAATATCTGCAATTTGTACAATGTGAATCTTGTCCTGGGCATGCAAGGCCAAACGCTCCTGTACTTTATGACTTTGTTTCAAGGATTCATTCAACAAGCGGTAATTGTCTTGCTCATTGTGATTGTGATTCCGGAATTTCTTCAACGCTTCAATTAATTCGTCCGGATCGACCGGTTTCAACAAATAATCAATCGCAGCATAACGAAAAGCCTTGATTGCATGTGCATCACTGGCAGTAATGAAAATGATCTTGAAGGGAATTTCAGGTAAGATATCCAATAGGTCAAAACCGGAACCGTCCTGCATTTGAATGTCCAGGAATAAAATATCAATCGGGGTCTTCTTCAACAATTTAGCTCCTTCCACAACTCCGGAAGCTTCACCGACAACTTCAATATCCGGCGCATAAACCTCCAAATCCTTTTTGAATGTGATTCGCGCTTGTTCTATATCGTCAATTATTACAGCTTTAATCATTTATAAGGGTATAAAAAGTTGAACTTCCATTCCGATCACATTTCCATCATCGTCATACAAATCTACAATTCTTACTTTATGTCCGTTCGAATTGGTACTCAACAAATCCAATCTTTCTTTCGTCACATTGAAACCGCGCGAAACATGTTGCGGTTCATTACTCGCCTGCTGAATTTTTCCTGCAGCTTCCCTCCCGATTCCGTTATCGCGGATAATGCAGGTAATTCCATCATTTTCCTCGCGAAACCAGCACGTAATCTTCCCGGTCCGTGAATCAGTTACGTCGTATTTGAATCCATGCTTGATGGCATTTTCAACAAAAGGTTGAATGAGCATCGGTGGAATTTGGATAAAGCTCAATTCCGTTTCCAAATCCACTATAATTTCGTATTCGAAGCGATTCCCATTGCAAAATTGCTCGATCAGAAGGTAATTTTCCAAAGTGGATATTTCTTCTTCCAAAGAAATGGTGGTATTTCTCGAATTATCTAAAATTTGACGCATCAACCTGGAAAATTTAGCCAAATAGTAGCGTGCTTTTGTTTCATTTTCGGTTCCGATTAACCCTTGAATGGAATTCAATGCATTGAAAATAAAATGTGGATTCATTTGCAAGCGCAATGCTTTCTGTTCCAATTCCAAAAGATTCCGGGAAAATTCCGCTTCTTTTTGAGCTTGTTTTGCCTTTCTTCGAATGCGGGAAGTTTGGATCCAAATGATGAACCAAATAAGTCCAGCTCCCAAAATACATTCGATTAAAATAAACCAAGTCGTAAGCCAAAAAGGAGTTGCAATCGTAAATGAGAACCGTTCGGGATGCGGATTAATGAATCCGTCTTCATTCCGGGAACGCAATAAGAACGTATACTTCCCGGGCGACATGTTGGAATAAACGATTCGCTGTTCTTTCGTCCAAGGCGACCACTTATTTTCAAAACCGCTCATTTTCCAGGAATATTCCACACCTTCCGGATTTTTCAGGTTAATTCCTTTAAACAGGAAACTCAAATGATTCTGATCAGATGGTAAATGAAGCGTCTTATAACTGCTCCAAGGTAAAATCACATCGCTATAGTTGGTCTTTGAAAGCGATTCATAAAACAATTGTACGTCCAGAATACTGAGAATGGGCGCCATCCGATTGACCTGTAAATTGGATAAATTATAGCAGCTTGCCCCATTAATTGTTCCGAACCAAATTTTGCCGTCAACGTCCTTCCAAACACTATTCTGACAGGTTTCAACACCCAAAAAACCATCACTTTTTCCGTAATGTTTGATGCTCTTGATTTGATTCGTTTCATTCAAATCCAAAATATCCAATCCCGATTCGGAACCGACAATCAGATTCTGATTGGCATCAAAAACCATCAAGTAAACATTGGAAGAATGCATTCCCGATTCAATGCTGATTTTCTTGAGGACTTTCAATTTCGGGCCATATTCGATGCAGTTAATTCCCGCACCGGCAGTTCCAACCCAAATCCTGCCTTTCGAATCTTCAATAATTGTCCGAACTGCATCTGCACTCAATCCGGAATCTTTGGTTAGAATTTTGGTGCTCCGTGTCTGCGGATTGTAACATGCCAAACCAGCTGATTCAGCTCCATACCAAATCAAGCCTCTCGAATCCACAAAAACAGATGTCAATCGCATGTGTAAAAGACCTTCATCAAATGAAACACGCTCAATTTTCTGTCCTTGTTCCGAAATACAAATCAGGCCCGAGCCGGAAGTTGCCACCCAAATCCTGCCTTGTTTGTCTTTAGCCATTTGTCGAACGTAATATTTCCGGGTTTCATCCAACCAGGAAAATCCACCCGCAGAAAGCATTCCGATTCCCTGGCCTTCTGTACCGAAATACATCAAACTATCGTCGTCCTCAATGATTGCTTTCACCTTGATCGCTTCAAATCCGTTTTGGACATTCAGCTGATTAAAAGTTCCATTTCCATAGACGCTTACTCCATTTTGAGAAGTCCCGAACCACAATTTATCGCTTCGATCCCTGTAGATGGAATAAATGAAATTTCCTCCCAAACCGGCCGAAACAGAATAATGAGAAAAGAGCTTTCCTGCAAATTGTGATACGCCACCTCCGGAAGTTCCAATCCAGAGATCACCCCAATTGTCTTTGATAATGGAACGGACATGGTTATTTCCCAATCCATTTTTCTCACTATAATTCGTGAATTCTTTCGTTTTTTGGTCGTATTGAACCAAACCTGCATTCAACGTTGCAATCCAACAAACATTTGCTTCATCAACGAAAATATCGAATACTGTTTGTTTATACAGTTGATGATTCAAATCAACACGATAATAGTCTTTTCGATTGTACACATAGGCTCCGTCACCATAAGTTCCAATCCAGATTTTTCCGTTTTGATCCTCGCTCAGACATGTAATTGCATTTCGCATTACCCGCACTTTCTTCCCATGATAGGTTAAAACGCGCTCGCTTCCTTTCTGCTCGGAAGAAAGAAGACCTGTTCCTGTTCCCATCCAGATAATTCCTTTTGAATCCACAAAAATCGCATTGATTGTTCCATCATCTATTCCCAATATCCGATTCATGGAAACCAAAGAATCACCTTTCACATTAAAAACTCCGTGATTGGTGGCAATCCACAATTTTTCATCCGCATCCAAAGCCAAACTGAAAACTGCAAAATGATTCGCATATTTGGGATGCTTATAGGTTTTGATTCTCTTTCCATTATAAGAAGAAAGTCCATCATTGGTTCCTATCCATAAAATGTGCTTCCGGTCTTCTTTTAAGGAATAGATATAATTGTTTACCAATCCTTGCCTATCGGTAAACGATTCAAAATTTTGTCCATCAAAGCGCGACAAACCGCCACCACGCGTTCCGAACCACAAATATCCCTTATGGTCCTGGATCACACTATAAACCTGCGACTGGCCCAATCCATTTTCCACCGAAAAATTTCGAAAACTCGCCAATTGGGAAAATCCATGATTCACCAAAAGCAGTAAAAAGAAGAATATTAAGCGGTATTTTTTATGCATCGATTCGTTTAAATCTTGTTTGCCTGAAATTAGCAAAAGTCTGTAAACATACACCGTTTAAATAATCAAAAAGAACTCGCACTTTTCACTCCAATTGCTGCGAATAATAAAGCAGCATTTAGAGATCCATTTTGCCCCATTACTTTCAGTAAAAAAACGATGAGGGAGAAACTTTTTTGGTGGAGAGAGCAATGGCGCTGGAAAAAGCGACTCATCAAACGTATTTTCTTTTATTCTTTCCTGATCTGGTACATCCAGGCATTGCCATCTGTCTTATTCGATGATCCTTATTCTACCGTTTTAGTTGGTAAAAACGGAAAGTTATTGGGCGCACACATTGCAAAAGATGGTCAGTGGCGCTTCCCTCCCACAAATAAAACACCTCATAAAATTGCCATTTGTCTGGTCACATTTGAAGACAAAAACTTCTATTATCATCCCGGAGCAAGTGTAAAAGGAATTTGTCGGGCATTTTATCAAAATATGACACAGGGAAAAATTGTAAGTGGAGGAAGTACCATTACCCAGCAAGTAATCCGTTTGATGCGAAAAAACCCTTCGAGAACTTATTCCGAAAAGATACACGAAATCATTCTTGCAACCCGATTGGAATTCAGTTATTCGAAAGAGGAAATTCTCAACCTCTATAGCGCAAATGCCCCTTTTGGGAATAATGTAGTTGGGATCGATGCTGCCTCCTGGAGGTATTTTGGCCGGGCACCGGAAAATTTAAGTTGGGCGGAAAGTGCAACCTTAGCTGTTCTTCCGAATGCTCCTGGATTAATCTATCCGGGTAAAAATCATCAAAGTTTGCTCAAAAAACGAAACCGATTGTTGAAGATGCTTTACGAACAAAGAGAAATTGACAAATTGAATTATTACCTGGCTTTGGAGGAACCACTTCCGGACAAACCACTTCCGCTTCCGCAAGAAGCTCCGCATTTACTGCAACGCTGCATTCAACACGGACAAAAAGAGCAACTGATCCGATCCACATTGGATGAAGAAATTCAAACAATGGTGAACAATGAAACCGAGCAATATGCTTTGCGGATGAGCGAATACGGTGTTTACAATGCTGCAGTTCTGATTACATCCGTGGAAACCGGAGAAGTGGTCGCCTATAAAGGGAATTTAAATCATACAGATGACAATCATGCTTATGATGTGGATTGTATCCAATCACCACGAAGCACGGGAAGTATCTTAAAACCTCTACTTTATGCCAAGTCATTGGAAGCGGGATTAATCACTCCGAAGCAACTGCTCTGTGATTTTCCCTCCCGATTCGGGACATTTGCACCTAATAATTTCAATCGGCAGTTTTCCGGAGCAATTCCTGCCAATAAAGCTTTGTCGAAAAGTTTGAATATTCCGATGGTTTTTCTTTTACGCGAATATGGTCAGGCAAAATTCCACAATGATCTGAAACAATTTGGTTTTCGACATATGAACAAACATGCAAGTCATTATGGATTATCCTTGATCTTAGGTGGTGCAGAAGCATCTGTTTGGGAGATCAACGCTTGTTACAACTCCATGGCTCAACAGCTTGTGCCATCTCCAAAGCTAAAGGCGCCACGCGATCAGAATTCAGATCCGGTAAAAATCCACTATGTCGGAACAACAGAAAAGGTACCGAAATTAAATCTGAACAAAGCGTGTGTCTATTCAACTTTTGACGCATTGATCGATGTAAACAGACCGGATGAAGAGAACAATTGGCGCGCTTTCGAGTCTTCACAGAAAATTTCCTGGAAAACAGGTACCAGCTTTGGATTCAGAGATGCTTGGGCGGTTGGAGTTACTCCAAAATACGTCGTTTCAGTTTGGGTTGGAAATGCCGATGGAGAAGGAAGACCTGGTTTAACCGGTGTTAAAGCTGCCGCACCTTTACTCTTCTCTATTTTTAGAAACCTGGAATCTCCTCAAAGATGGTTTCAGAAACCGGTTAACCAATTAGTCCGGACCGAGATCTGCAATGAAAGTGGCCAGATTTCGAATCGGTATTGTGAACACACCCATTATGAATCCATTCCGAAAAATTGTCTTATCAGCAAGAGTTGCAGCTATCATCAATTGGTTCATTTGAATCAAAAGGAAACTTTCCGTGTAAACGCCGATTGTGAAAGCACCAATACGATGATTCATAAGTCCTGGTTCATTTTGCCTCCAAGTATGGAAAAATACTACGTGCAGCAGAATCCGAATTATCATACCGTTCCACCGTTTGATCCGAAATGTGTTTCAAACAAACCGGAAAACATTATGAGTTTTCTTTATCCGAAACGGCAGACGAAGATTTACATCCCAAGAGAATTGAATGGTTTGAGAGGTAAAGTTATTTTCGAAGTTGCCCATACAAGACAAAACAGTACGCTTTATTGGCACATTGATGATGAATTTGTGGGAACTACATCCGATATTCATCAAATTTCCGTTCAACCCGAAAAGGGCAAACACAAAGTAACCGTTGTAGATGAAACAGGGGTCTTATTGGCAGAATTGTTTGAAGTACTTTAATTCTTATCCGCCCAAAACGACTGTTTAATCCATGAAAGATACAGTTAAGGTTTTTTAAGGATTTTCATTACAACTATCCTCTTTTTGTTGCGTTAATTGAATAAGAAACAACACACAAAACTTTGTCACTCATGAACGCTGCAACAATCAATCAATTGGAAACTTACAAAGCTATCGAAGCTGTTTGTGTAGAAAACCATTCAAGTTGGACTCATGTTAAAGAATTTCGTGGTGCATTTTCACGATTTGCATTAAAGGTGGCGCAACTGGATCTGCTTTCTGAAAATGTCGGTTCTTCATTGAGTCCGCATTTAGAAAAATTGATCAAAGAAATCGAACAAATTCTGAAAGTTCATTTTGATCGTTATTTTGACTACTTAAAGCAAAAGAATAGCGAATTATATCAAGTATACAATCACATTCGGAGAAGCAATTAATTGGTTTTTACCTATCCGATTTTGTAGCGCAGGATTGTTAGGTAAACCATGCTTCTTCCGGTTATTCCAAATATAATTGATGGTGTTTAGTAACTGATCCGTTAAAACCAGTGAAAAAGAAGAGTCCGCCGAGGCGGGCTCTTCCATCATATTTTCAGATTCAATTACTGTTGCATCAACTGAACCAACTTAATACGCTCTATACCTCCATCAAAACCAACAGTTTCCAAAATGTAAACACCATCAGGCAGAACCATGCTCGAAAACGCCGCTTTGACATCCAGATCTTCGCCGTTCGCTTCCTTAATCAAACTTCCGCTTTGGCTATAAACACGAATCGTTTTAATTCTCAGTGCATCCAGGCTAAAGTTGCAACTAGTTATATCAAAAGTTGTTTTTTCACCATTGATATCCACTTCAGTCAAACGATAATAGTTTGCTCCAACCACCGGTTGATTGTCATAGAAAAAGTAATCTGTTGCCGTGTTGCTTTCTCCTTGTGCTTTCGATTGGATCAACGGAAAAAAGTTCGAACCATCCTCGCTCTTTTCCAGAATAAAATAATCACTGTTTTTCTCTGTAAGCGTTGTCCAGGCAACTGCCAATGAGCGTTCATCTTGTTTGCAAGAAAAATCTTTTAATTCTACCGACAAAGGTGTACAGTTCAGTGACGCTCCACCTGTCAAGGTCCAATCCAGCGTAAATCCTGCTGCTGTCGGCGACCACTGGTTTACCATCAGGTAATAGTTTTCTCCGGCTGTAACAGCCAATGTACTTACCCATGCATCTCCGGTCACATCCTCGGATGCATCGCCAGCACCATTTCCAAGTCCGGTATTGCCCGAATTTGCGGCATATGAACAGCGAATCGGGCTACCTAACGCTCCACATGTGGCACCTGGACCATAAAGCGCAAAATCATAATCATCACTATTGGTCGTAGGATCTATTATCAAACCAAGGGTTCCGGTACTTGCAACCTGAAATTTATACCAGCTGGAATACACTTCTCCTCCGGCTCCTGTACATCCTACACAAGATTCAGATGCCAATCCCGGTCCTGATACCGTTGAAGAAAATGGTGCGTCAGCGCAAATCAGAACTGCATTCGAACAATCCTGGTTCGACGTTCCTGATGGACCTCCCCCACAGGCTACGCAAGAAAGCGTTGCTGCCCATCCGCCCAATTGGACACTTCCATCTGTAGTATGACGAAAAGTCAAACAACCACTTGACGAAGTAGAAGTAATGGTTCCCGGAGATGTTGTACAATTATTATATAATGCCGGTGAGTTTTGAGCAGGCCCATTCAAGATCTGCAAGTAATCACAACAACTATTTGGCCCGGAACAAAGAAAATACGTATCGTTCATACTGAATGCAGTAAAAGTTGCTCGCACACACATTCCTGCAGTATTTGGACAAAACGTGCGATAAATGGCATTAATATTCGCCGAGTAATTTCCTCCTGAACCACCATTATCATAATATGTACCGGAACAGGTATTCACCATACATGCACCGGCATAAGTACTTGAAATCCCTGTTGTAGGTTGAGTATACGTTTGAGCAGACAACATACCTGGTGTCAGCATCAAAAGGATAAATAAAATTCTCATGATCAATGCTTGTTTTGTTGACACTTGACATCCGAATAAAGCACAATGGTATAGTTACTTGCAGGATCAAAAATCTCTACATCAGTTTCACGTGCACGGTGAGCAGTAAGCTCAACATATGGAATAAGTAATAGTCGATTGTTATCGGGTTGTGATACATCTTTGATTTCATATTCAACACCCAATAACTGTTGAACGGGATACACTAAAGGAACCTGTTCCTTGCTTGTTTGTGCTGTTGCTCTCAAAGAACAAACAGACAGCAACATGAGTAGTAGCGTCTTCATAATAAGTTGTAGTTTAATCTAAGGCAAAACTACTCAATTATCTTGATATGAGCTACTTAAACATATTTTTTCTTCATTTACAATCATTTTAATCTAACTAAATCGATTTTTTTCTTGAAAAATATCACAAAAAAAGAGGTACTCGTTTCAACGAATACCTCATCCTATTTTGTTATTTGAGTCCTTAATTCAAACCTGCCAATTTTTCTTCCAAAATGGCAATTTTCTGTAAAGCATCCGCTTCTTTTTTACGCTCGCTGGCTAAAACTTGTTCCGGTGCACCGTTAACAAATTTTTCGTTACTCAATTTGCCTTGAACACTTTTCAAAAAGCCTTTAGTATAATTCAATTCCTCTTCCATTTTTTCCTTTTCAGCAGACACATCAATTGCGTCACCGAAAGGAATGAAGTATTCATTTGAATGAACCATGAATGAGTTTGCATTTGCCACTTTTTCACTGGTATATTCCATCAAGGAAAGATTTCCCATTTTCAGAATCACTGAATCAAAAGAGGGATCAATCTCAGTGTTCTTTTTTACAAACAATTCAATGCGAACCTTATTTGCGATATTGTTTTTCTTGCGGATATTGCGAATATTGGTGACAACGTCTTCGGCAAGCGTGAACTGCTTCAAAACAGAACTATCGAAGGATTCAACTGTCGGCCATTTTGCAATGATAATATCTTCTCCTTCTTTACGCTCTCTCAGCAAATGCCACAATTCTTCCGCAACAAACGGGGTGAAAGGTTGCAACAAACACAACAATTTCTCAAAGAAAACAATGGTTTGATCCAAAGTTGCCTGATCGATAGGTTGTTCATATCCAGGTTTGATCATTTCCAAATACCACGCACAGAAATCATCCCAAACCAATTTGTAGATTGCCATCAGCGCCTCGGAAATTTTGAATTTATTCATCAGTTCATTGATGTTCTCCAATTCCTGATTGAATCGCGCATGAAACCACTCAATTGCTTTGATGGACGCCTTTGGTTGTTCAATTGGTTTTACTTCCCAACCCATTACCAAACGGGCAGCATTCCAGATCTTGTTGGTAAAGTTCCTTCCTTGCTCACACTGACTCGAATCAAAAGGTAAATCATTTCCTGCCGGAGAAGAAATCAAAATACCCAGGCGAACACCGTCTGCGCCGTATTTTTCAATCAACTCAATCGGATCAGGAGAATTTCCTAATGACTTGGACATCTTACGTCCCAATTTATCGCGAACAATCCCGGTGTAATATACATTTCTGAATGGCAATTCCCCCATGTATTCGTAACCCGCAATGATCATACGTGCAACCCAGAAGAACATGATCTCCGGAGCAGTCACCAAATCATTTGTCGGATAATAATACTTGATCTCTTTATTTCCGGGCTGAGTCAATCCGTTGAAAACGGAAATCGGCCATAACCAGGAAGAAAACCACGTATCCAAAACGTCTTCATCTTGTTTCAAATCTGCAGCAGAAAGCGCGTTGTTTCCTGATTTGACTTTTGCCAATTCCAAAGCTTCCTCCATCGTACGGGCAACCACAAAATCATCCGCATCAGTTCCATAGAAAAATGCAGGAATGCGATGTCCCCACCAAAGCTGACGGGAAATACACCAATCCTTTACATTCTCCATCCAATGGCGATACGTATTCTTGAACTTATCCGGATGGAATGAAATGTTTCCATTCATTACATTTTCCAATGCAGGTTGTGCCAATTCTTTCATGGATACAAACCATTGCAAAGACAAACGCGGTTCAATCACACAGTTCGTTCTTTCGGAATAACCGATCTTATTGATATGATCCTCCACTTTCACCAAATAACCTTTATCATCCAATTCTTTGGCGATTTCCTTACGGACATCGAAACGGTCCATTCCCGCATAATGCAGTCCATTCTCGTTTACAATCCCGTTATCGTGGAAAATATCTATTGTTTCCAGTCCGTATTTCTTACCCAATTCATAATCATTCACATCATGGGCCGGAGTTACTTTCAAACATCCCGTCCCGAATTCCATCTCCACGTATTCATCACAAATAATTGGAACGGTTCGATTAGCTATAGGAACGATCGCGTGTTTTCCATGCAAATGTTTGTATCGCGGATCATCCGGATGAATACAGATTGCGGAGTCACCCAAAATCGTTTCAGGTCGTGTTGTAGCAATCGTAAGCCACTGATCATCCGTTCCTGCAATTTTGTAGCGGACATGAAATAATTTCGAATTTACTTCTTTGTGAATCACCTCTTCATCCGAAAGCGCCGTGCGAGCTTCCGGATCCCAGTTGATCATCCGGACACCACGGTAAATTTTTCCTTTTTGGAATAAGTCGATAAACACATTGATTACGGAATCGGAATATTCCGGATCCATCGTAAATGCTGTTCTTTCCCAATCACAAGAAGCTCCTAATTTCTTTAATTGTTGCAGGATCACCCCACCGTATTTTTCTTTCCATGCAAAAGCATGCTTCAAAAATTCATCACGAGAAAGATCCGATTTTTTGATTCCTTCCTCGCGCAATTTGTGAACCACTTTTGCTTCCGTAGCGATTGATGCATGATCCGTTCCGGGAACCCAACATGCATTTTTCCCTTCCATACGTGCTTTACGAACCAACACGTCCTGAATGGTATTGTTCAACATATGTCCCATGTGCAAAACACCCGTAACGTTTGGCGGTGGAATGACGACAGTAAAAGGCTCACGATCATCTGGTTCAGAATGAAAGTAACCCTTAGCCATCCAATGGCTATACCATCGTTCTTCTGCTGAACGGGGTTCGTACGTTTTTGGAATTTCCATGTTGTTTTTTATTATGTTGTTCTTTTTATGTTGCAGGTCTGCTAACACAGACCAAGTCATCGAAAGCAGTGCTTTCTCTTATTTAAGTTGCAAAGGTACTAAAAGAGGGCAATTTATCAAGGTGTAAAAAGCGTCATTTCCAATATTTATACTTCGAACAAGCAATCCTTTTTTTCCTATTTTTGTTCAAACGACCCCATGAAAAAAGCCTGGAATATACTCGCCACAAGTCTTCGAATTTTCTTTGAGCTATTCTTTGTGTTCATTACACTCTATATTCTGATCTTTCTTTCCATTTCTCCTTTTACCCTTGAAGCAGAAAAAACAACTGATCCGAAAACAGAAATCATCTATCTCTCCACCAATGGCATTCATTCGGATGTGATTCTACCTATTCACCATCCGATAATGGACTGGGAGAAAACACTCAATATGGAAAAAGCATTGGCAATCGATACTTTTCAAACACATCTAAAGTTCGGCTGGGGAGATAAGAACTTCTTCCTGAGAACCAAAGAATGGAGCGATATGAAAGTGGGAACCGTTGTAAACACGGTATTTGGAAGAGGACCAGGTGCTATGCATTTAATTTTGTGTACTCCGAAAGATTTGGACAAAAAAAGCATGATTGAACTTCATCTGACTAAACAACAATACCAAAAACTGTGTGCTTTCATCAAATGCAGTTTTCAATTTAATGAAGGGAAAGCGAGTGTCATTAAAAATCACCCGTATGGGACATATGATTTTTTCTATGATTCAAGTATTGAGTATAATATGACTTATACTTGTAATACCTGGACAAATAATGCATTGAAGCGTGCAGGGCAGAAAGCATGTGTCTGGACCCCGTTCAAAGGAGCAATTTTTTCGAAATATTGAAATTTACCAGGGTAAATGGAGGATATCCTTCCACTTATCCCTAAAACATAAAAAAGCCCTGATTCATTTATACAAACCAGGGCTTAAGTGTATTATTTTCAGCTATTTTTTTCCTTTTCCGTTCCCATTTCCGGTAGACTTTCCTGAGTTCCCTTTAGAACCTCCTGAATTTCCATTGGATTTACCATTCCCCTTATCTCCGGAGTTGTCCTTTTTATCATTTCCGGTTGTCTTATCTGCAGATTTGGAATTTCCTTTCCCCTTTTCTTTCACCTTTCCTTTCAAAGCATGGAATTCTGCCGAACCTGGTTTAATACCCAGTTCTTTTGCCATTGCTCCCCAACCTTTGGATTTACTTGTTTTGTAAACCTTGATAACATCCTCAATTGGTCTTTTCGAAATATTCGAAATTTGAAACGCCATAAACGCATCACCCGGAGTCATTCCAACTTTGAAAGCAGATTCAACTTTAGGCATAGAAACATTGAATGTTTTTGTCAGATTCAACTTGAAAGTCGGCAAGTCTTTATTTCCATCAGTATTAACGATTTTCAGACTAGCGTCCAATTCCGTGTCACCGGATCTGTAATCCTGGCCTAAAGCGATTCCTGAAACCAGCATCACTGCTAAAAAAATAGTCTTCTTCATAATTATCTAGTTGTTTTAAGTAAGTATACACATTTTCCCATTAAGTCAAGCGTTGTAACCCGACTCTTTTTCGCGCCTCGTCAATTTCCAATACACGCACTTCCACATGTTCATGCAAGGAAATGACCTGAGTCGGGTCTTCCACGTAATGATCTGCCAAATTGGATTTATGAATCAATCCGTTTTCTTTGATCCCGATATTGACAAAAGCTCCGAAATTAGTGACATTGGTGACTATTCCGGTTAAAATCATTCCTTCTTTCAAATCTGCGATTGTGCGAATACGCGTATCAAACTCCAGGACTTTGGCTTGCTTTCTCGGATCTCGGCCCGGTTTCTTCAACTCCTTGATAATATCTGTAAATGTAAACGAATCAACCTCCGAAAAATCTGCATGTTTGATTTCATTCAATTTAACTTCATTTCCAATCAGGTCTTTCAATTCAACCCCCAGCTTTTTAGCCATTTTATTGACGAATTTGTAGCTTTCAGGATGAACGGATGAATTATCCAATGGATTTTCCCCCTCACGGACACGCAAAAATCCAGCAGCCTGTTCATAAGCCTTTTCACCTAAACGTTTCACCTTCTTCAGTTCTTCGCGCGACCTGATCCCGCCGTTTTCTGTACGGTAAGCAACAATATTTTCAGCCAAACCAATTCCCAAACCGGAAACATAACTCAGTAAGTAAGGCGAAGCTGTATTCAAATCAACTCCAACTGCATTTACAGCAGAAACAACTACGTCATCCAAAGCATCTTTCAAGGATGTCTGGTTCACTTCATGCTGGTATTGACCAACACCAACCGATTTCGGATCAATTTTCACCAGCTCAGCCAAAGGATCCATCAGACGACGACCAATGGAAACTGCTCCGCGAACCGTAACATCGTAATCCGGAAATTCCTTACGCGCTATTGGGCTTGCAGAATAGATTGAAGCACCATCTTCCCGAACCGCATATACTTCCAGATCCCGGTCGAAGCGAATATGCTTGATGAATGATTCCGTCTCCCGACCTGCTGTTCCGTCTCCAATAGCAATCGTTTCTATCTTATAAGCCTGAACTAGCTGGAAAATCTTTGAGGAAGCCTTATCCTTCTCGTTTTGTGGCGCATGCGGATAAATTGTCGCATTGGTTAGCAAAGTCCCATGTTCATCCAAACAAACCACTTTACAGCCTGTTCTGAAACCCGGATCGATCGCCAACGTGCGTTTATTTCCAACAGGCGGAGCGAGTAATAACTGTTTCAGGTTGGTTGAAAAAACAGAAATTGCTTCTTTATCCGCCTTTTCTTTTGCCTGGGCCAACAATTCATTTTCCAACGATGAACACATCAGTCGGGAATAGGATTCTTTGCAAGCTTTTGCTACCAAGTCACCACATTCGTCATCTGTTTTCACAAAAAAGCGCTCCAGGGATTCCAATGCATCGTCTTTTTCCGGCTGCGCTTTCAAAGACAAAATCCCTTCTCTTTCTGCACGAATAATTGCCAAAAATCGATGAGATGCAGTTTTATAGAGTGGTTCTGAAAAATCAAAATAATCTCGGTATTTAGCTCCTTCCTCCTCTTTTCCCTTCACCAATTTTGAAGCCAGAACAGCTTTTCGTTGAAATAAGGTTCTTACACGTCCACGGGCAATTGCATTCTCATTAATCCATTCAGCCATGATATCAACAGCACCCTGAATCGCCATGTCTTCATCTACCACATCGCCTTTCAAAAAACGTTCGGCCATCTGTTCAGGATCTCCTCCGCGCTGAGACATAATCATTCGTGCCAATGGTTCCAAGCCCAATTTCTTTGCTTTATCTCCTTTTGTCTGACGTTTCTGTTTATAAGGCAAATAAATATCTTCCAATACAATGGAATCAAAACAAGTCAATACCTTTGTTTTCAGCTCTTCTGTCAATTTTCCCTGTTCCTCGATGGAAGCAACAATTGTTTGTTGACGCGCAATCAACTCTTCGAATTTTTTAGCCAAATCCCTGATCTGAGCAATTTGAACCTCATCCAAACCACCAGTCATTTCTTTTCGGTATCTTGAAATAAAAGGAACAGTTGCTCCCCCTTCCAATAATCCGATAGTATTTTGAATTGCCTTTTCTTTTAATCCTGAGGCATTTAGTACGAATTCATTTTTTTGCATAAGTGCAAATATAAAAGTTCCGAAAACACGTACTCATACCTGTTGAAAAAGAACAGAATATTCCAATGTATCCAATAAAAAAGTTGTTAAAGCGTTATAGGTTCGAAAATCTAAACGATTGTTCATTAAAAACTACAAATCATGATCAAAACAATCACCTTATCGATTCTTATATTTTTTGGAGGGATCCAACAAATCCATGCCCAGATAATCAACTACAATGTCGTCGATACCGCTTGTGCTTGTCAGCACATGTTAATGATCCATGCAAATGCCGATTTTATGTATGACAACGCAACTATTTCAATTGACTGGGGTGACGGAACGAGCAACTTGTATCCATTTCCGCTAGGTGGAACCGGATCATACGGGCAAAACGCAACACACGTTTACAATAGCGCCGGAATATTCAAAACCATTACCCGAATATACAGCGGATACCATCAACAATGGCTGGACACCACGGTTTACAACTACCTGTTAGCTGACCCTGTAGCTTGTGGAGCGATACACATCACTACTAAAAAAACGGGTGGTTCGGTTCCTGACTACAAATACGAAAACGCTCCGGTTGATTTTAAAGACGTTGATGGGAAAATCACGACCGTTATTCCGCATTTCCAGGGACAACCAATCTACTACAATTACAAGGGATTGCATCCTTACAAATGCCCCTATACTGTAAATTTAAATCCGGTCTGGCTGCAAGAACATGGTTTAACACAAACAACTCCGCCTCTGATTATTAACGCATTTGAAGGAGTAACCGGTTTTGCATACCCACATGCTTATCAATTCCTGACAAGTTGTGCAGCAGATACCGGCACGGCTCCGAATATCCGTTTGGAAAATCCGATGGCTTACTACTTCAATCATACTGATCAAAAAGGCTTTTTACATTTTGATCTCCGGAATTTACGTTGTTCGGACCCAGTAGTTGCAACAGTCTCTATTGATTTCCCGATAGGATGTTTGCCCCTTACAACCGGATTAACCAATGCAGTGATAAATGGTCACACACTTACTTTTGACGTAAACAATGTCCGTTCTTATTCCGACTCTGCCAGCCGGACCATTCCTTTCAATTTTACAGCAAGTATTCCTCTCACCACGCAATTGTGTTTTGACATCACAATCAGTACTCCCAATGAAACCAGCCTGGACGATAATTCCGCGACTGTTTGTTCCATGGTTTCAAACACAATTAATCCCATTAACAAGTTAGTAAACTTAAATCCGGTCATCGATTCGCAGCGTGTTGAAACACTGACTTACAAAATCAATTTTCAAAACAACGCTACTGATCATCTGAATGTCATTCACCTGAAAATGATCGATACGCTTTCAGAAAACCTGGATCCCGGAACCTTTAAAGTAATTTCATCCTCCCATGGGGTGAATACCACCGTTGATCTGTCAACACGTGTTGTAACATTTACCTTTCACCAGGCAGATGTCGTATCCAGTATTTATGGTGCTGGAATGGATTGGGACGAGCTGGAAATCATCTATTCTGTTTCAGAGAAAGCTGGACTATCCGGCGGAGCCGCCATTAACAACACAGTTTACATCTATCCAAATTATTACCCGCCGATTGTTACCAATACTACTCACAATATGAATCAGGCCCCGCTGTTATTGGAAGAAGTAAATGCTGAAAACATTTCCATGTTCCCGAATCCAGCTCAGGACAAACTTTACTTTAGCGGAAATATCACTGAAATCTACCTGTATGATACTTCGGGAAAACTAGTACTGGAATCTACTGATATTTACGACGATGAAATCTCGTTGAATGGTCTTCAATCCGGTATATACCAAGTTGTTCTGAAAATAAACGACAGCATCTCAAATAAAAAATTGATTATTAAAAAATAGATAAAAAGCACCCGTTTTTCAGGTCCGATTTCTTCACCGAAATCGGGCTTTTTCGTGTTAACTTATTGTAAATCCTTGGTTCAGCCCATCCGGTTTCCCTATCTTAGCTATCCAACTTTTAATTTTAGACGGTTTGAGATATTGGATTTTTGGAATAATTGCATGTGGTTTTCTGGTGAGTTTTCAACTCCAGAACCCTTTTACACAAACGGGTAACGCAAGTTATTACTCGAACAAATTTCAGGGTAGAAGAACTGCTTCAGGTGCAACATATCACAAAGACAGCATGTATTGCGCGCACAAATCCTTAAAATACGGAACGGTACTCAAAGTTACCAACCTGAAAAACGATTCCATTATCATTGTAAAGGTTGTGGATCGTATGGGGAAATCCTCTCCGCATATTATCGATCTGAGTATGGCAGGAGCTCAAAAATTGAATTTTGTCCGAAATGGAATCACAAAAGTGAAAGTGGAGGAAGTTATTCAAAATCCGGTAACAAAAGCAGATTAAGATTTTTCCTACTTTTACTTCATGTTTGAAGATTTGAAGGTCATTGATTGCTCTACCGTACTCGCGGGTCCATCCGTTGGGACATTTTTCGCCGAACTGGGTGCTTCCGTAACAAAAATCGAAAACCCAGCTATTCCGGATGTAACACGAACGTGGAAATTGGCCTCTGAAGATAAAGACACTTCCGTTTCCGCCTATTTTTCATCTGTGAATTATCACAAACACTATTTACAACTTGACTTCAGGAACAAATCGGATTTAAACGAATTGGTTGATCTGGTCAAAACCGCGGATATATTCATCAGTAATTTCAAAAAAGGTGACGCGGAGAAATTCGGCTTAACAGATTCGGCTCTGCTTTCAATCAATCCACGCTTGATTATCGCGAAAATATCCGGTTTTGGATCCGAAAGTGATCGCGTGGCTTACGATTTGATCCTTCAGGCAGAAACCGGTTTTATGTCCATGAATGGAACTCCCGAATCCGGACCTGTGAAAATGCCCGTTGCTTTGATTGATGTACTGGCTGCTCACCAATTGAAAGAAGGAATTCTGACTGCTTTATTGCAACGTACAAAAACAAATCAAGGATCAATTGTTTCCGTTTCCCTATATGATGCTGCCATTTCTTCACTGGCGAATCAGGCCTCTAATTATCTGATGGAAGGATATATTCCCCAAAGAATAGGTAGTCTGCATCCCAATATTGCTCCTTATGGGGAAATTTTCATTACCAATGACGGAAAACTCATCACATTTGCTATCGGGAGCAATAAGCATTTTCAAATTCTATGTGACTTCCTGGAACTTCCGGAACTTCCCTCCGACAAACGCTTTTCTGAAAATGTGGAGCGGGTTAAAAACAGGCGAGAACTCCAGGAAATGATCCAGGAAATAATTTCGCGCTTCTATGCAGATGATATCATGGAGTTTATGCATGACCATTTTGTTCCAGCAGGCCTCGTAAAGAATTTGGAAGAGGTTTTTGAAGATCCTGCAAGTAGAAACCTGATTCGAACGGAATCAATTGAAAATACCCAGACAAAACGTGTATCACAAATCGCATTTCAACTGAAATCATGATAGAAGTAAAGATTCCAAAAACCCAGGAAGAGTGGGATTCGTATTACGATCTCCGTTACCGGATATTAAGGGAACCACTTGGAAAAGAAAGAGGTTCCGAGCGCAATGACGGAGATGAGAATGGAATCCATTTTGCGTTATATGACGATAAGAAGTTAATTGCAGTTGCACGCTTGGACCAGGTGGACCAAGCAGTCTGTCAAGCTCGTTTTGTTGCCGTTGAATCCGGTTTGCAAGGAAAAGGATATGGAAGGGAAATCATGAGTTCCCTGGAAAATAAGGCGGACAGACTCGGCTACTCTAAAATGATCCTTCACGCAAGAGACTATGCCCTTCCTTTCTATGAAAAATTGGGGTATACGCTGGTCGGACCTTCTTATAAGTTATTTGATGTCTTACAACATTTCGAAATGTTCAAGCTATTAACGCAAAGAGAATGAAACGCAGATCTTCATTCCATTTGTACCATCAATGTCCAGATTCCCATTCAGGTGTTCCACCATGCCGCGGATGATTTCAACGCCACTTCCGGTTAATTCACGATTTTCCTTTACACCTCTCCCATTATCTGAAATCTCCAAAACTCCTTTTGGACCTTGCATTTGAAAATCGATCCGGATAACACCGATCTCATTTTCTCCAAAAGCGTGTTTGTACGAATTCAGAACTGCTTCATTGATGATAATCCCAATGGACATGGCCAAAGAACTTTTGACCTCACAGCTATCGATACTTGTCAATAACTGCAATTGTTTCTGAGGAAAAGAAAGACTCTCACGCAAACTTTGAACCAGCCTGTTTACATACTGATTGAGCGAAATACGTAGGTTCCTCGAATTCTCGGTCAGCATTTCGTGCAAATTCAAAATGCTCTGAACCCGATCCACGGAATCCAACATCAGGTTTTTATGATAGGAATCCTTGGCTTTGCTCACCTGGATATTCAATAAACTCGTCGTTATTTTCAAGTTGTTTACAATGCGGTGATTAGTCTCGACCAGCAAGCGTTTTTGCTGACGCAATGCTGCCTCCAATTCTTGTTGCGCCAATTTCCGCTTATGGGTTTCAACGGCCAAAGACACCATCTGCGCAGCAATCAATCCAAACTTCTGATCATTCAAAGACCAGTTTCTTGTTTGTTTTATCTGTTCGAAGCAAATAACACCTATGATATTTCCTTCTGAACGCAATGGAATATCCATCAATGAAACAATTCCATTTGGAACCAGGTACGCATCATTCAATTCAGACGTATACGGTGAAGTTTGGGCGTTGGTGGCTAAAATAATTTTCTCGGTTTCAAAAAGCATAAAATAAGTGGGCATTTCAATCACCGGTAACGATTCTTGAGGAATCATCTTACCAACACGCGTATCGTAATTCCCAACGCATTCAATATGTTCATGTGAATCATCAAAAAGCCAGGCATTTACGCGAGTTACCCCCGTAGCTTTGGACGACATTTCCAATATCTCGTAAATCGCATCGTGCAACTTCCCGTTTCGGATCTTTTTCGACTTGGAAAGCAGCTCAATGGTCAATGTTTTACGGAGCAGATCCCTCCTTTTCCGTTCAATATGAGTTGCATCCACCAAACTTCCAAGAACCAGGTATTCATTCGCACTCACCTTCCAGGCTGCCATGCGCATTCGGGCAGTGAAAACACCTCCATCCGCTTTTTTAAGCATCACTTGCAAATCCACATAACGCGAGGTATTCAAATCCCGGAGAAAATGTTCTATCCGTTCATGTTCATAGGTCAAATGATTAAAAATGGTTGTTCCCGTCAAAGACTCTTTACCAACCAGTTTTTCCAACTCAAAAGATGCATGTAAAATCTTGCCGTCCTGGTCAAAGATCACCAGGCTCTCATCCATCCCGGAGATTAGTTTTCGAAGTGTAGAAAGAATATCTTGTTGTACCATAGCAGTTTACAGTGGTCAAATGTAGTCGAATTTTTATTACCCAGGTGACAATCGGAACTAAGTTTTTACTAAATTTATCGTACGATATACTACAATGAGCAAACTGCGGTTTTTATGGGTAAATTCACCACTACTCCACTCAGGGAACTTTTTAATTGATATATCTATGATTTAGCAATTTCCTCTACACTCAGTTATCAGGGTTGATTCTATTCAAAATAACTATTATTATGCTTGCATAGTATTAATTTATTTTTTATTTTTAGCGAAAGAAACGAACTTAAAACAACATAAAATTATGTCACAAGCTATCAAAGGCGGAGAATTCATCATCCGCGATGTTACCCATCAAGAAATCTTTACACCGGAAGAATGGTCTGAGGAGCAGCGTATGATTGCTCAAACCTGTGATGATTTTATTGAACAGGAAATTACTCCCCTTTTGGATAGAATCGATAAAATGGAAGAAGGTTTAATGCCTTCGCTGATTCAGAAAGCGGGTGACTTGGGGATGCTTGGCTTATCCGTTCCGGAGGATCTGGGTGGAATGGGTGTGGATTTCAAAACATCGCTTCTTGCCACTGAACACCTTGGAAAAGGACATTCATTCTCAGTCGCATATGGAGCACATACCGGTATCGGTACCTTACCTTTATTGTATTACGGCAATGCAGAACAAAAAGCAAAGTATATTCCAAAACTGGCAAGTGGTGAATGGAAAGCAGCTTACTGTCTAACCGAACCTAGTGCCGGATCGGATGCAAACTCGGGAAAAACAAAAGCAGTTCTTTCGACCGACGGAAAACATTATGTTTTGAACGGTCAAAAAATGTGGATCACCAATGGTGGATTTGCCAATATGTTCACTGTTTTTGCAAAAATCGATGATGATAAAAATCTTTCCGCATTCCTGGTAGAAGCGAATTCGGAGGGAATCAGCTTGAATCCGGAAGAAAAGAAAATGGGGATCAAGGGTTCATCTACTCGTCAGGTATTCTTTAATAACGTGAAAGTACCTGTCGAAAACATGCTTTCAGAACGGGAAAATGGGTTTAAGATCGCTTTGAATATTTTAAATATCGGTCGGATCAAATTGGCAGCCGGCGTACTCGGCGGAGCCAAACAAACCATTACTGATTCAATTCGCTACGCAAACGAGCGCGAACAATTCGGAAGAAACATTTCAAAATATGGAGCAATCCGTTTCAAAATTGCGGAACAGGCAATTAAAGCGTATGTTGCTGAATCTGCGATTTATCGCGCAGGCCAGAATATTGATGATGCTATCCAGGCATATGTAGCCGGTGGGATGGAAAAAGGTCCGGCAACGCTTAAAGGAATTGAACAATTTGCACCTGAATGTGCCATTTTAAAGGTGGCAGGTTCAGAATGCCTGGATTACGTGGCAGATGAAGGTGTACAAATTTTCGGAGGAATGGGGTATTCTGCTGAATCTTCTGTTGAAAGAGCTTATCGTGATTCACGGATCAACCGCATTTTTGAAGGAACGAATGAGATCAATCGCTTACTGATCGTTGACATGGTATTACGTCGTGCAATGAAAGGTGAATTGGATTTGATGGGACCTGCAATGAAAGTCGCTTCCGAGTTAATGAGTATCCCGGAAACGACCGAATTAGATTCCCATCCATTGGCATCCCAACGGCACGCATTATCCGGATTCAAGAAAACGATTTTGATGGTTGCAGGTTCAGCTGTTCAGAAACTCATGCAGACCATGTCCAAGGAACAAGAAATCCTGATGAATATTGCAGACATCGCGATTTGGGTTTACCAGGCTGAATCTGTTTTGTTACGTGTAGAGAAGTTGATTGAAAAACAAGGTGAAGCCGCAGCTGCAGTTCCGATTTCGATTGTTAAAACTTACTTCTATGATGTTGCTGAACTGATTGACAAAGCGGCTAAAGATGCAATCTATAGTTTTGCTGAAGGTGATGAATCCCGAATGATGGTTACCGGAGTGAAGCGTTTTACTAAAATCGATCCGATCAATCCGAAAAACGAAAGACAATTAATTGCTCAATATTTAATTGACAAAAACGCATATACTTTGTAGTCTCTTTCCCGATAGCTATCGGGATCCCAGTATTACAGCAGGAAAAGCCATTTATCTTTGATAAGTGGCTTTTTTTGTTTAAATGAATACCGGATACTTATTCAGACATAGTTTCATCTATCATGAATAACATCAAACATCTTGAAACCTTTATAGTCCGCTAATATTGAATATCTTTGCGACTCGATTACTTATTATTATGAAAAAATACATCCTATTCATTGTCTCCTTATGGAGTTTTTACGGTTTTTCGCAAACTTATTACCTCGAAGATTTCGACGGTGTTGGAGGTCCAACTGCTGGTGGAGCGGGAACTTACACCTTTGCTCCCGGATTTTCCCTTAGAAATGTCGACAACCTGGTTCCTAACGCCACGGTATCATACGTAAACGAAGCCTGGGAACGAAGAGAAGACTTCGGTGGAAATGTGGTTGATTCAGTTGCATTCAGTACTTCTTACTACTCCCCGGCCGGTGCGGCAAATGATTTCATGTGGACACCCGCTCAAACAATTCTTGCAAATACCACACTTTTTTGGAATGCCAAGGCATATGATCCGGCTTACCAGGATGGATATGAAGTCCGAATAATGACCGTTGTACCAACCGGGGGCTCCGGAGTTATTGGAAACCAACTGACTTCTTCTACGGTTCTCTTTTCAACTGCTGCTGAAAATGCATCGTGGACAAACCGCTCTGTTCCTTTAAGTGCTTATACCGGTCAGACGGTTTATATCGGGTTCAGGAATATTTCCAATGATAAGTTCATTTTGGTCATTGATGATATTGAATTACGTGTGATCAACAATTATGACCTGGAAACAATTACCCCAACCCAAAATCCGTATACGATTGCTCCTGCAAATCAATTAACGACTCCACAAAATTTTAAACTGGAAGCAGTTATCCGTAATCAAGGATTACAAACCATGACCAATGTTGCACTTGGTTGTCAGGTTATCAAAGACGGCATCCTGGAAACTACGGTTATGAGTAGTTCCATTCCATCACTGGCATCTGGAGCTACTTCTGCAGCTATGACTGCAAGTTATACCCCAACTTCAAATGGTGTCTATACTTTTAAATATTTCCCGGTTGCTACGGAATCAGACGATAACACAGTAAACGACACCATTCAATCAGCATTTCCGATTAGTGTTACGGATACGGAAATGGCAAGGGATAATGGAATTATTGTCGGTCAACTTGGAATTGGAACAGGAACTGGAGGATACCTTGGTCAAGTATTCAATATTGAAAACACAACCTCACTGACCTCTGTGAATGTTTATTTCAACAGAGGATATACCGGAAAAAGACTTGCAACAGCTATCTTCAATACCAACGGTAGTGGAGTTCCGATCACATTATTGACTTCCACAGATACCCTTCTGTATATTGATGACAGTGCAAGAATGTACACGCTTCCGATCCATGGAGGCCCATTGACTCTTGCACCCGGAAAATACGGTTTCATCCAAATCGAATTTGATTCCACTTTAGCCCTTGCGCAAACTTCTGCTGTTTTCCAAAACAATACGGTTTTTGTACAATGGCCGGCAAATGGTCCGAACTTCACTTCTATTGAGACTTTTGGGACAAATTTTGCAAAGGCTTTTTATATAAGACCTCAATTTGATATTTGTTTCGGGGAAATCGGTGGTGTTCTTTCAAATTCAACGAATTCAACCTGTGAACTCGCAAATGGAAATGCTACGGTGACTTTGGAACCAGGTTATTCTGTAGAATGGGAAGATTCAACTACCAATGTTACTGTTACAGGTTTAAATTCCGGATATTACACCTACACCATCTCGAATGCAAACTGTTCGTTTATTGATTCTGTTGAAATCACTACCACTCAAGTTCCCGATGCTTCATTGGTTTCTTCTACAAATCCACTTTGTTTCGGTGATTCCGGACAAATTGAAATCGGGATTCAAAACGGTCAGGCGCCTTATATGATCAGCTGGAATATTGCGGGTGATTCGACCATACTGGTTGCCCCGGCAGGAACATATACTGCAACAATTACTGATGCCGGTGGGTGTACGACCTCCATTTCAGGAACATTGAATAATCCCGCTCCGATAGTGGCAAATTCATCTTCGACAAACAGCACCTGCTCAACATGCCCTGATGGAAGTGCAAGTGTCTCGCCAACCGATGGAACTGCTCCCTATTCATATCTATGGAGCGACGGATCAACAACCGGTTCTCTTTCAAATGCCCTTCCGGGAACCTATAACGTAAGCATTACGGATGCGAACGGCTGTGAAATAACGGCTTCGGTCACCATCAATTTCTCCACTCTTGGAATGGATGAGTTGCAACAATTCGGGCTAACGGTTTATCCCAATCCAATGACTGATTTTATTAAAGTAGAATCCACAAAGTATACCATTGAAAGCGCACAATTAATTGACAATTCGGGTCGCCTGGTATTAGAAAGCTCCATTAATGGTAAGGTCGGGACGATTGAGACAACTCATTTAGCAAAAGGAAATTACCAACTGATTTTGCAAACAGGGAATCAGACTTTCGAAGTTCAACTAGTTAAATAACTTGAAAAATAGGTCATAAAAAATCCCCTGACGGAATCGTCAGGGGATTTTTACTATCATTCAATTTTTACTTTACTTCAAGTACTTGTCTTTCATGTCTTGGAAAGTCATGCTTTCACCTCCCACAGAAATTGTACGTAAATCCAAGGCAACCAATAAACGGTTCACCACATTCAGATTTGATTCTTCATTCTTCAATAAAGTCACTTTTAAAACATCCGTTGATTCATTGAAAGCAACTGCGAAATAATCTTTATAATAACCTTTTACAGCATCAACCTTCTCGGAAGTGATTGATTCAGGAACCGAGAACTCATATATGCCATTTGATTTTCCAGTTTTCAATTGAGCCTCGCTAATCGAAGCAGAATTTTGGCTAAAAGCAAAAGAACTTGCTAAAGACAAAACAAATATCATAACTAACTTTTTCATAATTCTATAACAGTTTATAAGTAGACGTTAAAAAAACCTAAAGGTTGTACGAGTTAAATATACAATTATTTTAATAACATTTGCAGTATGCAATTATTAGACCATTTTGATAAAAATAAACTGGAAGCCGGATGTGATGAAGCTGGAAGAGGCTGTCTTGCTGGTCCGGTAGTTTGTGCTTCAGTGATCCTACCAAAGGGTTTCTCGCACGATTTATTGAATGATTCTAAACAACTTTCTGAAAAAAGCAGGAATATCTTACGCCCCATAATCGAACAAGAAGCACTTGCTTATTCAGTTCAGTTTCTGCAACCCGATGAAATTGCAGAGCTGAATATTCTCAAGGCTTCGTTAACCGGAATGTATCGCGCAGCAATGGCTTTATCCATTCGACCTGAGTTACTTCTTATTGATGGAAATAAGACGCTCCTCTCAAACGAAATCCCTTCTGTTGCGATCATTAAAGGAGACGGAAAATATAAAAACATTGCAGCGGCTTCCATTCTTGCAAAAACATACCGGGATGAATACATGGAACAATTGCATCACGAATTCCCACACTATGATTGGAAAGAGAATAAAGGCTATCCAACCCAAGCGCATCGGAAAGCAATTGAAATTCATGGAGCTTGCATTCATCATCGTCCCGGGTTCAATCTTCTTGGGAAAGGACAATTATCGTTATTCATGGAGTAAACACTCTACTGTTAACTACTTCATCAGAAAGATGCAAACCGCGCCGAGCGAAACATTATTTTTGATGAATAGTCAGGTCGTATGTTCAATCGCTCATTAATTATTTTTCTGGTAATCTGCTCTTTGAGTTGGATCAGCTATGTTGGTTTCACACTTGTTGAAGGTTCCAGCGCGCCACCAACTCCGGAAAACGCCTTTTCTCAAAGAGATGACACGATTATTGTGGTTCACAATCCTTCAGAGATCGATTACACTAGTTCAATCGTTTCCTCCCTTCAAAAAAACAGTTTCTTTACCATATTATTAAATCAACCCGAGCGCATTCAGCATTTCTATTTTTCTACAAGCCAGGATCTGGTGTTATTGGAACGAAGTAAACCATGGACAAGTGAAATCGTGAAAAATTATGTGGAAAAGCTGGCATTGTCTTCCACCATTTCAACTCAGAAGCACATCTCCCTATCCAATAACTGGAAAGGTGAGTTTCATGGAAAATACTTGCTTCTCTACCTGGGAGAATGGAAACCGGCTTCAACAAGCATTGTTTCATGGAAGTACCTGGATCGAAAAAGCAGTCTATCGTTGGTCTATCGAACCACCGATAACACCTATGAAATCGAGGACTCTTACTTCATTTCCGATTACAATACAACAAAATCCATCACCCACACGGGGACTGAGGCCTTACCATTGATAAACGACCAGGAATTGTTCCAGGAGCTTATTCCCGGCGATTTTGATGCCTACACTTTTTACGAAAAGAATTACCTCCTTTCAAAATTCCCGAAAAAATCACTCGTTTACGATTGGATGGATTTTGGATTGACACTTGTAGTCAATCAGAAAGACAGTTGCCTGATAACCGATTATAAACCGGGGCAGGATCCGTTGGCCATATTGAGTGATTTGGATAACGTCGACTTATCAGACAAAGAAAAACAAGCCACTTTAAAAGGACATTTTTTTCCATTTCTCCGGTCAGATAAAAAGATTTACCTGGAACTATTTAATAATAGTGTACTTATTTCAAACTCACAACAAAGCATCAATCGCATTATCGGAGCTTACGAAACGGGGGCAACTTTGGAGCAATCCACCACACTGAAATTCAAGCTATTCAGCAACAGTCCGCAAAAAGTATCTTACCGTCATTTTGATCGAAACCAACAGATTACCTTGAGCCGACTTACCGGTGCAAATCATGGTACGATTCAACTTCTAAATGAAGAGGAGTCGGATTCCAAATCGGATTCCAAAGAGCTGCCAAAATTGAATCCTTTACGTTTGGATGACAATTTACGTAGCCTAAGTCCTATTCCGGGTTCAAATAACCTGGTCGCAATCACCCTATCCAACACACTTTATTTCATCGGAAGCAAACAAATTATATGGAGTAAAAATCTGGAATCCGAACCGATCGGGAACCCGGTTTTTATTGGTAACGGACTATTTCTAACGACAAAAAGTGGTGTTCAGGGCTTTGATCGGAATGGAAATAACCTCGCCGGTTTCCCGATTGTCTGCAATGAAGTTACCAGCAACCTGTTTTCATATTATTGGAATGGAAAGGATTTCATTTCTTTTATTGCCGATGGACAAATCCAGTCTTACGGAACCAATGGAAAACAAGGTTTCAGGATCGGTGTGAACGGACCTTTACAAAAAGAGTCCCAACTTGTTATTCAAGGAAAAAAAGGAGAATTGATCGCTCACGTGTGTACGAATTCCAATTGGTCAAGTATCTCCATCAAACGAAAACGCCTGATCAAATCTAACAACTTGAATGAAGGAGAATGGCATTTAGTGAAAGTAAACAGTACCATCAGTCTTTTGGGATTAGTGAAAAAACAGTTCATCCGGATGAACGAAAATGGTAACAAAACGATGTTAGTTGGGAACGTATCCACCATTTTGAATACCCAGAATTACGGAGAAGAAAAATTGTTCTTTTTAAATCAACAGGGCATTATTTATGTCATCACAAGCTCCGGAACTATCTTAAGTCAATTCAACTCTACGATTGGAAATATTGATGATGCTACCATTATCAGATTACCTAATAATAAAACTCTTGTTGGAATTATCGATGGGATTGCCAATAATTGTTATATTTATTCCACACGTGGAAATGAACTAAATAAAGAAAGCTACGAAGGTTCGAATAAAATCGTATTCCAAAAACAAACAGATGGGACGATTTTATTAGTTTCGCAGGCTAACGGTTATTTGATTCGTTACCCATTAAACTATTAAAAGACTACTTTATGAAGAGACAGTTACGCAAATTAACTTTCATTGCTTTTTCATGTTTTACTACTATCACCGCATTCTCTCAAAATTATCTGGGGGTTCAAAGTAGTAATTATGCCGGAGTAATGGGATTGGATGTGCAACCTGCCAGTTTCGTCGACGGAAGATTCATTGTCGACATTAACCTTGCAAGTGCCAACGTGGGTGCATGGCAAAATGCCAAGTACTTCAAGACCGATGTGATGCCCAAATGGTGGCTGAAATCGTTCAAAAAAGACACCATGTGGATGAAGCCGGACAGTACGTTGTATGATCGCTCCATTTTTGATTTATACAACTATAATCAGACCGGAGTAAAACCCCGTGGAATCTATTTAAATTATCAAATAGACATATTAAATTTTGCGTTTCACATCAATCCAAAAATCGCGATCGGTTTTGCTGCCAAAAGCAGAATGATCACAAATGTGGACGATATCGATCCGAAATTGGCAAAATTAGCTCAGGAAGGTTTGGATTTCGCATCACTTTGGAATCTCCAATTAAAAGACAAATTGGTGACCATGAATATGATGGCATGGAATGAATATGGTGTGAATTATGGTCAAGTAGTTTTGGATCAGGGCCAACATTTCTTAAAAGTCGGTGGACGCGTAAAATTACTTCAAGGAATTGCATCTGCCTATGCGTACACCGATCAATTGGATTATGAGCTTTTAAACAAAGACACAGCAACCTCTTTAAAAGGAAACTTCAAGTATGGTTATTCCTCTAACTTCGATAACGATTTAAAAAACTTCCATGCACAAGACTTTTTCAAGTCAGCATCAAAACTTGGATTCGGTTTGGATCTGGGTGTTGTTTACGAATGGCGTCCGAAATACAAACAATTCAAATACGATATGGATGGTGAAACGGATCTTTGGATGCGTAATGAAAACAAATATGAATTGCGTGCGGGAGTTTCTGTTTTAGATATCGGTGGAATGAAGTTTACAAAAGGCGGCCATAGCCGCGATTTCTCTGTAAACACAACTACACTTGATTTACGCGTTTTTGATAAAGCGCACTCATTCGCTTCTTTCGATTCAATTATCGATAGTTTGGTTACTAACGACGCCGGATGGAATTCCAATCAAGGAATTGGTTCAACCTATTATATGAACACTCCGACCGCATTGAACATTCAATTGGATTACCATATTTGGAAATGGTTCTATGTCAATGCAACCGGGAATATCAATATGATCAGTAAGAAAAACCCTTCTCGTGTGAAAGCACCGAATCAATTCGCAATTACACCTAGTTTCGATTATGCATGGTTTGGATTATACGTTCCTATCTCAGTAAATAATTACTCCGGATGGAAAGCAGGTATTGCTTCCAGATTAGGACCTATTACTGTGGGGGTAGTTGATTTCAATTCTCTTTTTGCAAGAGGAAAAGTACGTGGTACCGAGTTTTATGTCGGACTTCGTCTTCCGATTCTTTATACGAAACCGGATGACAGAGATGGTGATAAAGTTTCCGATAAAAAAGATGAGTGTGTTGAAACTCCTGGAGTTTGGGCATTCAAAGGTTGTCCTGATACGGATGGTGATGGAATTAAGGATGTGGAAGATTTATGTCCTGAAACACCTGGTTTAGCTGAATTCCAAGGTTGTCCTGACCGTGATGGAGATAAAATCCCTGATAAAGATGATGCTTGTCCGGACTTAGCTGGTCTTGCTGCATACAGAGGCTGTCCTGATACGGATGAAGATGGAATCATCGATCCGAACGATAGTTGTCCTACAGTAAAAGGATTGCCTGCATTCAACGGTTGTCCTGACAGAGACGGTGACGGAGTTCAGGATTCGGAAGATGATTGTCCGGATCTACCTGGTCCATTGGCAAATCAAGGATGTCCGGATACAGATAACGACGGATTATTTGATAATGTAGATAAGTGTCCTACTGTTTACGGTTCGAAAGAAAATGACGGTTGTCCTTGGCCGGATACGGATGGTGACGGATTGTATGATAAAGATGATGCTTGTCCAACAGTTCCTGGTCCGGTTGAAAACCGTGGTTGTCCTAAGATTGCACAGGAAGAGCAGGAAATTTTGAATACTGCGTTTGAGAACTTGGAGTTCCAATCAGGTAAGGCAATTATTCTTGCGACTTCGTTTAAATCATTGGATGACTTGGCAGCATTGCTAATCAAAAAACCAGAGTGGAAATTACAGATCGCTGGTCACACGGATAACAAAGGTGATGCTAAGAAAAACATGACACTTTCTAAAAACCGTGCTGAAGCAGTTAAGAAATACTTAGCCAGCAAAGGTGTTGATGCAACTCGATTGAAACCTGAATGGTATGGTCAGACTAAACCGATTGCAACAAATGCAACACCGGAAGGTCGTCAGAAAAACAGACGTGTTGAAATGAATGTTCTTTTTGAATAAGAATCAATAACTATGAAACAAGAGGGGCGCAATACATTGCGCCCCTTTTTTGTTTTATTACTTCCCCAATACTTCCTTCCGATGAGCCAATCCCCAGTAATGCAATTCTTCAATCACCTTTTCCAATGATTTCCCATGTTCGGTAATGGTATACTGGACTGTTGGCGGAAAGGTGTCAAACACTTCTCGTGTCACCAATTTATTCGACTCGAGTAATTTCAGCTCACGTGATAAAGTCTTATCCGTAATTCCCGAAACTTCCCTACTTAATTCCTTGAACCGTTTCGACCCAGCAGACAAAGCAAATAAAATCAGCAACTTCCATCTCCCTTCCACTGCTTCCAATGCATCCTTTATCGATAAAATATTCTTCGGGCAACCTCCTGTACTTAGCATAATTCCTTGTTTAATCCATTACTTCCAAATCGGATAGTGCTATCCAAATGGATAGTGCTTTCGTTTGGATAGCAAAGCTAGATACTTTTACCAACAATTAAAACCAGAAGAAAATATGAAAAAGACAATCAACGTGTTATTGTGGATTTTGCAGGTTCTGCTTTCAGCAACTTTAATTTGGGCCGCGTTCGCCAAACTCTTTCAACCTATGGAACAATTGAAGCTGATGTGGTCATGGACAGGTGAGGTTTCACCCGGATTTGTAAAATTAACCGGAGTTTTTGACTTGCTTGGCGGTTTGGGAGTTCTTCTTCCTCCCTTATTCCGGTTCAAGCCGGTATTGGCATCGATTGCTGCAATCGGGATTGTACTATTGATGATCAGCGCAAGTATCTTTCATATTTGTCGTGGAGAGGTTTCACAAATCGGATTCAACATCGTCTTTGGTGCGATTGCGGTTTTTGTTGCTTACGGGAGATTTAGAATTGTACCGATTCAATCGAAATGAAACTAAAAAGGTTCTTCGTTAGTTTACGAAGAACCTTTCACTATATGCTTTCATACCATCAAGGTATTCTTTTGATTAACTGAATAAAAATTCGCAATTACTTCAAAAAGTTCACGTGCCCCACATACTCCCGGTGATCGTCCCTATCCCTTATTTTAATAATAATCTTCCAGGTATAAGTACCTTCTTTACATAACTGCCCCATATACGTTCCATCCCAACCGATTTCCACATTGTGGGATTCAAAGATCACTTCTCCCCAGCGATCGAAGATCAGCAAAGTATAATTCTGTCCGTCGAAACCGGAACTGAATACCGGAAAGAAGATATTATTGTGCTCATCTCCATCAGGAGTGAATGTGTTGGGTACATAGAAAATCAAGTCATCAACCACAGAAACAACCGCAACTGCACTGTCGTTACAACCTGCTGCATTCGATGCATACAAGATGATATGATAAACTCCCGGTGTTTCAGCATAGGTATGTGTCAGGCTTGTTTGGGACGAAAATGTCCCGTCTCCGAATTCCCACATATAGGATGTCGCATTTGTCGAGGTGTTGGTAAAATTAAATACCGGATACAAAATCGTTTGCTCGTAGACATCAACTCCGAAAGAAGCGTTCACTTGCGGAGAAATCGTAATCATATCGCTGTGCGTCATCGATCCGGTACAGCCGTTTACGTCGGTAACTGTCAAGGTTACATCATAACTTCCCTCTGAATTATACTGTTGAGTAACAGATCCACAACCGACTTGTGTTCCCCCTCCTTCGAACGTCCAGACACAATTGACCGAAGTTGGACTGTTATGTGTGAACGTAATAGAAGCCGGGGCACATCCTCCGGATACATTGCTGGTAAAATCAACAGGCAAACCAGTGTATGCTACAGAAACCGGCTTAACATCGGAACATCCGGCTGCATTTCTGAGACGAATATAATATGTTCCCGCCGTAGTAACAGCATTCGGAGATGCAAGCGGTACAGTACAAGCTGCATCCGTAAAATACTCGAGTGTTCCTGTTCCCGAATTAATTGTAACAATACCGGGAGCTGTTAAGTCAACCGTTGCAGAACAATTTGCCGTTGGATTAGTGACGGTAATCTGCGGACCCGGTACAACCGTTACGGTAGTTGTTACAGTGGAATTACAACCTACCAACGATGTTAGTGTACACTGATAAGTAAATGTTCCTGTTGTAGTTGGCGTAATGGATAAGGTATTAGAGGTTCCGATTACCGTTCCAGGATTAGAAGTTTCTACCCAAGAGTAACCTGCCGCTCCTACCGGAGCTGTAAGCACAGAAGTTTGGAATTGACAAACGTCCGGCGGGGAAATAATATCCAACGGTGCACAAGTCGCATCCAAGTAAGCATAAGCATAATGCGCACCCTGCGAACAATCACCTACCGTAAATCGAATGGTAATACAAGAACCGATATAAGGTGTCAAGTCGAGCATAACCGGTGTCCAATTCTTCCAAAACACCCCTGAATTACCAATTTGAGTAAACCCGGGAATTCCGGGACCACCTGTAACCAATAGATTACCGCAGGCAATCGGGTTCCCGAAACAATCCTGCGCATCGATTTGAAAATAAGGCTGCTCCACATCCAAATGCGGTATGGTATCGCCTGTTGTCGCATCAATAGTATAAGCATTTTGCAATACCGCCGCATAATAATAGGTAAACAATGCATTGGATGATGTTACCTGGAATTTCTGCTCGATTCTCGATCCTCCATACGCACCGTTCGGACCATCTCCTAAACGAATTGAATTCGAGTTTCCGGGAATCAGCGGGCACACTTGACTAATTGGAGCCTGAATATCTAAACCTCCTGTTGTAATATCATGCTGTCCGGAGTTCATGGTAAAGAACATCGGGGTATAAATCGGAGTCAGATCCCCCACGGCACCAATCTGCATCGAATGGCCCCAAGAACCGGTCCAACCATTTGCAGAACCCGAATCAAAACCAATATTACTACATGCAGGTTGTGTCGGTATGGCAGGCTGAGTCGGAACAATGTTAGTCATCTGGATAACATAATCGAAGCCGGTCAAACCACCATTATCGATCATAAAATAGTAACATTCACCTGCTACCGGATCAAATGGAAGTCCAAAAGTTCCTGAATCATCACCCAAAACTTGTGCAATTCCTTCGGCTAAACCGGTTGATGCATTATATACAGTAATCTGTGGAGCTACCGGATTACTCGTCCCTCCAGGAGTAAATGAAACGGTTGTCCAGATGGTAGCATTGGAAGTGGCACAGTAATAATAAAGCCAATCCGGTCCGTCATCAAAAGCAGAACCCGGATCATCGTAATCATTCGTTGCAAACACTGTTGAGCCGAAAGAATTAAATGGTAATGAAATAGGAGAAAGTACTGCTGATATGTCGTCATCGCCACCCTGTGAAAAAACAGAAAGGCTAAACAAGGAAAATAGGGGTAATAGGATGAAACACCTAAGAAAATTATTTTTCATGAGAGAGAGGTGGTATTCGATTTAATTTGTTTTTGAATTTTTATAGATATACAACATTTCCATCCGTTCAATAAATAGATGGATCGTTTGATATGTAACAGCTTCCTTGAATTGGATAGAAATATCCTGCCCGTTAATATCAACCTGGGTAATCGCCTTAAAGGATTCCATGTAGTTTTTCAAATCGACTAAAACCTCCGTTTCAAGAGGTGAACTTAAGTGATAAACAACCGTAGAAGTTCCTAATCCCGAAATATTAGGATTAACATTTACATGGTCTTCGTGTTTTTCAACCTGTTGACTATAAGCTGTATTCGCAGAAAAAAAGAAAAACGCAGCAGTAAAGTACAAACAGTTAATGAAATATTTATTCATTAAATGATTAATTTAGTTTCAGTGCAAAGTTGACGAAAAAAATACTCTTCGGTTGTCTCCTTTCCTTAAATTAATCCTTTTTTAACATTCATGTACTGCCTGTTCAAACTACTAAATCGAATTACTACTTCAATAAATTTACATGGCCAACGTACTCGTGATGCTTGTCCTTGTTGCGTTCTTTAATTATGATCTTCCAGGTATAGGTACCTTCTTTACATAATTGCCCGATGTAGGTCCCATCCCAACCGAAATCCACATTATGTGATTCAAAAATGACTTCTCCCCAGCGATCGAAGATCAGCAAAGTATAATTCTGTCCGTCGAATCCGGAACTGAATACCGGAAAGAATACATTGTTGTGTTCGTCTCCATCAGGAGTAAATGTATTTGGTACGTAGAAAATCAATTCATCAATCACAGAAACAACTGCAACTGCACTATCATTGCAACCTGCAGCATTGGATGCATACAAGATGATATGATACACTCCCGGTGTTTCAGCATAGGTATGTGTCGGACTTGTTTGGGTTGAAGTTGCTCCATCTCCGAATTCCCACGTATAAGAAGTGGCATTGGTTGAAGTATTTGTAAAATCAAATACAGGATACAAGACCGATTGCTCATAAACGTTGACTCTAAAAGAAGCATTCACCTCCGGATAGATAGTGATCATGTCATTATTTGTCAATGAGTTTATACAACCGTTTCCGTCCGTGATTGTCAAGGTAACATCGTATACCCCGGCAGAATTATATTGTTGCGTAACTGATCCGCAACCAACCTGGCTTCCTCCTCCTTCAAAAGTCCAAATGCAATTTACCGAGTTTGCACTCGTATTTGTAAATGTGATGGAAGCAGGTGCACATCCGTCAGTTGCATTACTTGTGAATGACACAATTGGTAGCGGATTGATTGTTACTGAAACCACATCTGTTGACTGACAACCCAATGCATTTGTAACGGTGACCGTGTACTGAGTTGTTCCAGCTGTCGTTGCGCTTACAGTTGGGTTTGAAAGTGTTGCATCGCTTAAGTTGGTAGCCGGATTCCAGGAATAGGTATTTCCAATAACGGAAGCTAATCCAATTTGATTCCCGGTCAATGAATTGATACACAAACTGATATCGGCACCCGCGTTTGCTGACGGATTATTGCTGACCCCAATCGTAAAGGTCACACTGGAACCTGTACAACCGTTCAAAGTTGGAATAACTGTTACAGAACCGCTAATCGGTGCAATTCCGGCATTCACAGCAACGAAAGTAGGAATGTCACCACTTCCGCTAGCTCCAAGGCCGATTGTTGTATTCGTATTTGTCCACGTATAAGTTGCTCCTGTCGGAGTTGATGTAAATGATGGTACAGTCACATTATCTCCCGGACATACAAGCATATCAGCAACTGCCCCCATCACCGGAATCGGATTGACAGTAACCGTAATCGATCCGGTAAGCGTATTACTGCATGATGCAGGAGCAGCAGATTGAGCAGAGACCAAAGTATAAGTAGTTGAAGTATTCAAAACACCGGTATTAACCGTTGCATTTCCAGCAGAATTCAGAATTACATTCGAATTACTTGCTCCGTTCGAATAAACTATTGTTGCATTCGGTGTACCTGAAATTGTGAAGGTTGTTGAATTACCCGCACAAATTGTGGCAGCTCCGGAAATAGTTGCTGTAGGTAAAGGGTTAACAGTAATAGTAGCCGTCTGGGAACAGCCATTGCTATTGACATAAGTAATCGTTGATGTACCGGCAGAAACTCCTGTTACCAAACCGGTATTTGAAACGGTTGCTACAGCAGTATTGGAAGATACCCATGGAGTCGTTGCATTTGCCGTTGGCGAACCTGTCAATTGTGTTGTTGATCCCACACATACACTTAAGGTTCCGGTAATAGTTGGAAGTGGATTAATCGTAACAACTGCTGTACTTTGACAGGAAGATGAATTCGTGAATGTAATAGTTGCTGTTCCAGCTGAAATTCCGGTAACAAGTCCCGTATTTGATACCGTGGCTACTGCTGTATTGGATGATATCCAAGGATTCGTAGCATTTGGTGTCCCGGTTGCAGACAATTGCGTGGTGGCACCGATGCAAGCACTCAACGTTCCACTGATTGCCGGATTCCCAACCACATTTAACGTCAGCGTATTTGAACATCCATTGGAGTTCGTGTAAGTAATGGTTGTTGAACCGGCAGAAATACCCGTAGCCAATCCTGTCGCATTAATTGTTGCTACTGCTGTATTGGAAGAAACCCACGGATTGGTTGCATTCGCAGTTCC
>NZ_CAMLDC010000031.1 GCF_946478805.1 uncultured Fluviicola sp.
CCTGGAATGCACAAGCCGGAAGCACCTTCGAATACGTTTTGGACCAAACAAGTACCGATCCTGCAACGGCTGGAACTCCAACAAGCGGAACCACTTTCAATGCGACTTCCTTGAATCCATTGACAACCTATTACCTGCACGTTCGTTCCGATTGTGGAAGCGGGAACTTGTCACCTTGGTCAACCATTTCATTCACGACTTTAGTAACACCGTGTGATACTACCGATGGATTGACTGCTGCGAACACCACGCACAACTCATCCGACCTTTCCTGGAATGCACAAGCCGGAAGCACCTTCGAATACGTTTTGGACCAAACAAGTACTGATCCTGCAACGGCTGGAACTCCAACAAGCGGAACTACTTTCAACGCAACTTCTTTGAATCCAATGACCACTTACTACCTACATGTTCGTTCCGATTGTGGAAGCGGAAACTTGTCGCCTTGGTCAAGCATTTCATTCACGACTTTGGTAACACCTTGTGCTGCTCCAACCGGGTTGACAGCTGCGAATACAACAGACAACTCTTCCGATCTTTCCTGGGATGTGCAAGGAAGCAATACCTTTGAATACCTCATCGATCAAGTTGCAACTGACCCGATCATTAACGGAATACCAACAACCGCAACAAGCTATAATGCGACTTCACTAAGTCCATTGACAACTTATTACTTGCATCTTCGCACCGATTGCAGTGGAACAAACTTCTCTCCTTGGGTAACCATTTCGTTTACTACCTTGGTAACGCCTTGCGCTTCACCAACCGGGTTGACAGCTGCAAATACAACCGATAATGCTTCCGATCTTTCCTGGGATGCGCAAGGAGGCAATGCCTTTGAATATGCGGTTGACCAAACAGCTACAGATCCTGCAACGGCTGGAACCGCAACTAGCGGAACCACTTTCAATGCCACATCATTGACTGCTTCTACCGTGTACTACTTGCATGTTCGCACCGACTGCGGAAGCGGAAACTTGTCTCCCTGGGCAACCATTTCATTCGCCACTTTAGCGCCACCATGTGCAGCTCCAACCGGATTGGCTGCTGCGAATACAACAGATAATGCTTCCGATCTTTCATGGAACGTGCAAGGAGGTAACGCATTTGAATACCAGGTCGACCAAACAGCTACAGATCCTGCCGCGGCCGGAACTCCGACTACGGCAAACAGTTACCATGCAACAGCTTTAAGTCCTTCGACCACGTATTACCTGCACGTTCGCACCGATTGCGGGGGTGGAAACTTCTCCGACTGGACCACGATTTCGTTCACCACCTTGGTAGCTCCTTGTGCAGCTCCAACCGGATTGACTGCTTCAAATATCGCAGGACATTCTGCAAACCTTGCATGGAACACGCAAGCAGGAGCTACGTTTGAATATGTCTTGGACCAAACAACAAGTAATCCAACAGGAAGTGGCGCTGCAACTTCAAGCACAACCTTCTCTACTTCCACTCTTGCGGGTTCCACGACCTACTATTTCCACATCCGGACGAATTGTGGAAACGGAAATTTCTCCACTTGGACAACGGTTTCATTCACGACTCTTTCCACAGCAGGAATTGAAGAACAAGAAGCTTTGAACCTGGTGGCATACCCGAATCCAACAACTGGATCGGTGACAATTTCCGGTCAGACAGAAGGAACAATTACCTTGATGAATGTAAAAGGTCAGAAGCTACTAAGCATGAACCTGGAGCAAACTCATGCGATCGATCTTTCCACGTATGAAAGCGGGTTATACTTTATCCACTTCGCTTCAGGAAACAAAACAGGGATGATTAAACTGATTAAAGAATAAATTACCAATAGAGAAGAAAAAGGACGATCTGCTAAGGCAGGTTGTTCCTTTTTTTTGAAAAACCTGTGCCCAATAGGTAGTAGTGAAAAATATGGGCAATATAGGAATCCAGTGGGTACAGGCTATCCATTGTTTGAATGATCTTTTTTATTAAATTATATAAGAAAGATTCAAACTATGCCCCTTCAAAGCAGCAAAAGCAGAAGATTAAACGGACACGATTACAGTATCGCCGGAACCTATTTTATTACCATCTGCACCAAAGACAAGCACCCATTTTTTGGCACCATCGAATCCGGGGAATTGAATCCCACAACCGCCGCAATTAACACACAAACGATCTGGAACCAAATCCCAATCCAATTTCCATTTGTGGAATTGGACGAATTTGTTGTCATGCCGGACCATATTCATGGGATCATCATTATTAACGAACAAAATCCCACAGGATTTGCCAGACCAAACAACGGGCGGTTTTGCCGGCAATCTCAACCCCATGTTTCACCAAAATTTATCCCGTATCATTCGATGGTTCAAAGGCCGCTGCACCTTTGAAATCAGAAAATCAGATCCCTTCTTTGCGTGGCAATCCAATTACTACGACCACCTTATCCGCAATACCGATTCTTATGAACGAATTTGCCGGTATATCCGAGACAATCCCAAAAATTACAGATAACCAGTGGATTCACAAACTGCGGTAAACCACATTCCGGAAATGTGGTAAATACTGAAAATGAGGGCAAACGGATCAACTAAGGATTGTTTTCTTAGATTCGCACAGAAACCTTTTTGTTACAATGAAACTATTTGCTCTTGCGCTGCTGCTATTGAGTTCCCTTTCGGGATATTCCCAGGAAGCTGTTGAACTCATCGAATCCACTATCAAACTCGGACTTTCAGAAGAAAAAGAATTCTATTTCGGTTTTGCGGAAGGGGATCAGATTGTGTTGAATGTAAACGTCGTTAAAGGCAGAAAACTTGGCGAAGTTGAAGTTGCGGAATATCCCAACACCACCCGGTTTACAGATTATGATACACGGAAAATAAATGATAAGAAATTCCAGGTTACCAAAGAAGGCATTTACAAGTTTCGTTTTTCCAATACCAGTAGACGTACCAAGATTTTCAAAATCCGAATCCAACGGATTCCATTAAATGACCAAACCAAAAATTTCAACTCCGAAGTTCTTTGGAAAACGATCACTGATACAACTTATCAAACTACCCAGGAAAGATACCTGGAAAGAACTGACACTACTTATTCCGACTTCTTCTCAGCCACACCACAAATTTCTTCCCGGAATGCGTTGAACGGAAACAATCCAAGACAACTTCTAACATTCAATCTTCCGCAAAACACCGTTGCATGGAGCTTCTACATTGGTGTTGGAAGTGAAGGGAAAGAAGAATACGACCGGGCAAGAAAAGATTTCATCAAAGCAGGATCCAAAGTGGCACTCGCAATTCCCGGATACGGACCAATGGCAGCATTGGCCTTAACTGGTGTGAACTATATGGCCGAAGTACAGGGAAAAGACAATGTGAAATACTACTTCTTAGCAAGTCCGGAGGATGCCCAGCAATTTAACGTTGGGCAACCTTTCAAGCGATACAAAGCCGGTGATGTAATTACTGAAGCATCACAAATGAAAACCCCACTTTCAGGCACGGTTTACATTGGCTTAGTGAATGATAACTCTATTGAGCCAATCCAGGTAACCGTTAAAGCAAGCGCTGTGATTGTTACAAAAGTTTATGGGATGAGGGCGAAGAAGAATATGACGTTAGTGAAACGGATGGTGGGTTATTTGGAGGGGGAGTAAATCGTGAGCTATTAATATTGGTAGAGCAAATCACAAAGAATTGAAAAGAACAAGAATAAAACAGTTAAGATTGTTTAAGTATTTACGGATGTAACAAGTTCGCAAGCATAAATGAAAATAAATAACCTAAAAATGGAAGTCTCTAAAAAACTCACAATAAGACCTGAAACCGTTGAAACAATATTTGATTATTATCAATATAAAAAACTACTTATCAATAGACGATATCAACGTAAACTAGTTTGGACAAGAGAAGAAAAAGAGGCGTTTTTGGACTCACTTTCCTTAAACCTGCCTGTTCCACTTATTTTGGCTGCAGAAGTACGTTACAAGGAGTCTAATTGCTTTGAAATTATTGATGGGATGCAAAGATTAAACGCTATCATGGCATTTATTGAAGGAGAATTTCCTTTACATGGTAATTATTTTAACTTAGATACGATTGCAAGTACCAAGGAACTAAAAGATAAAGGAACTTTAAAACAAAAAGCTCCTGTTATGGACAGGCATGCTTGTAAAATAATTGCAAGTTACCCAATTCCTTTTTCCGTAACTAGTATTGATAATGAAGATATAATTGATGATGTGTTCAAGCGAATTAACTCAAGTGGGAGGCATTTGTCTAATCAAGAACTTCGTCAAGCCGGTCTTGACAATTCATTTGGTTTTTTGGTTAGAAAGATTTCAGAATCAATAAGAGGAGATGTATCAATAACTGATAAATTGCTTTTAAATAATATGAAGACAATCTCAATAAACAATCATAATCTTTCTTACGGAATTAATATGGGTGGAATTTTTTGGAGAAAGCATAATATAGTTTCCAATGAAAATATTAGACAATCCAGAGATGAAGAAATGGTAGCTCATCTAGTTGGAGCAATATTAATAAATCCAAGGCCTGCAGCAACTGCAACAAATTTAGATAAATTTTATTCCCTCGACCATAAGAAAAACAAAATCATTTTAGATCAAGTGAAAAAACTCGGTCATGATTATATTGTCAATCTATTTCAAGCAGTCTTTGTTGAATTCAAAAAGACATTTGAATCTACTAAATCAAGCTTTTATAAAATATTATTTAAAAATGAAACAACTTATGTAAACAGGTCATTTCAGGTTGTTTTTCTTGCGTTTTATGAACTATTGGTTAAGGAGCAAAAATATATTACAAATTATATCAAATTAGCAAATTCATTGAATGGCGTAGGCGATAAATATTTAACACCAAACTCTGAATCTTTAAATTTGTCCGGCCCAAGAGACAAAGCTATAAATGCAATTAAAGGTATTTGTAGTGACTCTTTTGCTAAAAGGAAAGAAAATGATCCAGCATTGAATAATGGTGTAATAAAGTTAGAAAGTATACTCAGTGCTTCAAAAACTGAGAACACAAGTTATGATTTTAAAATCGGCACCCATCGTATACATGCTGACAATTCCTTTGATGAGAGTAGTTTTACCAAAATGCTTAAAACACTAACAGCTATTGTAAATTCTGGAAAAGAAAGTGTTGGATATGTAATTATAGGTGTTGCTGATGATGAAAAAGATAAAGAATCATACGAAAAATTTTATAAAACAAAATCTCTAAAATTTAGAGATTTCTTCATTACTGGACTTGATTCCGAGGTTAAAAATTACAAGAATCATGATGAATATAGGATGAAGCTAGAGAATATTATTAAAAATTCAGATATTTCGCCATCATCATATAAAGATCAGATATTGAATAACATTGATTATTTTACATATTATGAAAAATCCGTTTTAATAATGAAAATAGAAGCCATGGATGAACCTGCACGCTTTGAAAATAAATATTATGAAAGACATGGAACAAAAACTATTGAAGTTCCTTCAGATAAAGAAAAAAATATTTGGAGAAGATTTTTATAAACGCATATTAATAACAAACAATCGAAGAGGCGAACAGATGAACTAGCCAATTAACGTTTCTTTGTAGACTCGTCATGTGTAATTGATTAATACCAAATGAAAATAAAAAATTTTATTCCGAGCGACAATTTTAAAGCAAATGGACTTGTATTCAAAGAAATGAGGAATTTGAAACAAGTGGTTGCACTTTTTGGGAAAAATGGTTCAGGCAAATCAAGATTATTAGCACATTTACCAAATGAAATCAATACAAAAATAGACTTGATTACAAATTTTAACAACAATATAAATGGTTATTTAAGACATGCCGAAACCCAAAAATTAAATCCGAATCAAGAAGCAAGTTTTCAATCTCTAAAAGAAGAAAAAGACAAACTTCTATTAGACATGGAATATGATGATGGAGATTCATTGATCACGATAACAGGACGAAATATAATTATATATGCTCCTGACAATATGCAAGAAAGTGAATATCGCTCTGGAACATTAAATCTAGTCACCAATCCAAATTTTCAAACGGTTAAGGAAAATTGCGCTAAATTTATTAAGTCATTATGCAAGTCTGAAATAGCGCAGGAATACCATGAAAAAGTAAAAGGAAAAACACATTATTTATCCCATGAGGAAATTCAAAGTAAAAACATAAAGTTGTTCAATTTGCTTAAGGAAGTTGTTAAGGAAATCATGAACAAAACACTGGATTATTCAACAGATGAACATTTAACTCCAATTGTTACACTCGACAAAAGAATTTTAAATCCAAATGAATTGTCTGATGGAGAGAAAGAACTATTGGCGTATTGCACATTTCTTGTTTTGCAAAGACAAGACGATATTCCTAATAAAACACTTTCGTTAAAAAATAAGATTCTTCTACTTGATGAAATTGAATTATTTCTTCACCCTAAAGCGCAAATTGATTTAATTAATGGATTACGAAATTTAGTAGGAGAACATGGACAAATATGGCTTGCTACTCATTCACTTTCCATTCTTTCTGTTTTGGACAGAGATGAAATATGGTTGATGGATAATGGTGATATTATTTCACCAAGTATCGAAACTCCCAATAAAGTATTAACATCCCTTATTGGTGAAGACAATGTTGATTCATTAGAAAACTTCATATCTTCTCAATATGAATGGGCTTCAATTCAATTCGCTTTGGAAAGTTTGTTTCCGCCAGCAGTAATTCCATTTAAGGAAGATGATGTTCAACAAAATCAGGTAAAAGACAGACTCTTATCATCTTCTAAACCTGTCAAAATACTAGATTTCGGATCCGGAAAAGGTAGAATTGCACAAGAGATCTTTAGAAACAAAACCTTAGCCTCAAATATTTATTATCAACCTTTAGAAACAAATAAAGAGTTTCATCCAGAACTAAAAAACCTAACTTCACAACTACAATTAGTTAGTAATATTGATTCACATTTAGAGCGAGAGGTCTTAGACACTTATGAAAAACTGAATGAGAATCAATATCATAATTTTTTTGATTATATCTTTCTAATAAATGTATTGCACGAAATTCCATTAAACAAATGGAACCCTATTTTGAACACCTTATTAAATAGTCTAACAGAGGATGGACATATTATCATACTGGAGGACCAAGCAATTCCAAGAGGCGAAAATGCTCATGAGTATGGTTTTCTGATCTTTGACGCTGAAGAATTTAAGCTACTCTTTTCTCGTCCGAATCAACCAAAAGTTTACAAACACAAAAATCCAAAATATGCCGATAGATTAACTTGTATTGAAATACCGAAAAAGGGGAGTACCGTAACCACAGAGACTATTAATGAGGCATTAGCAAGAAAAAAAACAAATTGTAAAACGGAAATAAATAATTTAAGAACCAAACAAAATAAAACACCTAAAGATGGTAGGCAAAATAGTTTCCTAACACAACTTTACGCTAATGTAGATATGGCGTTATTTGATACTAAGTAATAAGATACAAACAAGGAATAATAATCACCCCAAAACACCCAACTCCGCATAAATCTCCTCCGCAAATTCCTTTAAAGCATCAGGAGTCTGGTATTTCTCCAAATCGTCTGCTTTCTCTACCAAAAGTTGGTAGAACTCCTTGTTTTGTTCGTTGTCTTCAATTCCCATCAAAGAGAAAATGACAGCCGAATTTCCGAGGTAATAACTCGTAGCATGAATATCCAGGTGTTCCAATACACCGATCAAACGTGAGATTTTGATGTCGTCATGGATCAGACGAACAATATTTGCTTTCATGACCATTATTTTCCATCAAATATACAAATTGTATCCAATTGAATACAGATCAGATGTATTTTATTGGATACAATTGCGCATGGACAAGAAAGAAGTATTGCTAAGACTTGGTGAACGAGTTAAAGAAATTCGAATTCAAAAGGGTATGACGCAAACTGAACTTGCAAATAAAATTGGTAAAGACCATCCAAGTATTAACAAACTTGAAAATGGAAAGGTTAATCCTAGTTACTACTTTCTATTTGAAGTTGCAAATGGTTTAGGTATTGATGTGAAAGAGTTCTTCTAGATCAGCCAAAAAAAATCTTATACGAAAGCATAAACAATGTTTTCAATCTCGACTAATTCCCCCACAAAACCCCGCACTTATCGTTCTAAACCCACAATCGCCCCCTCAAATCACCCAAAACGTCCATCAAAAGCAGCTGCGATTCTTGTTCAAGAACATAACCCGGATTTGAAAGCACCTGCAAGTCAATCAATCGCTTACGAACTTCTTTCAAGGACTCGTGAATCTCCAACGAACACGCGTGCAAGTCAATCCAAGACGCGTGAACTTGTATCAGAAGGGCGTGAAGTGTTTTCAAAGGTGCATGCACGATCAATCGGATCCACCGGAAACAACTTCGAACCGACCATTCACTCAACAAAACCACTGATTAACAGCCGTTAACAATTGTTTTGGCACGCATTTTCTTAGGCTTTATTCAGAACTTTAAAAATGAAAGTCATGAAAAAGACAACACTCAACAAGCGCAGTATGTTCGGGAGTGTGCATGCAGTGCTAACAGCAAACCAAGCCATTTGGAGCAACGTTCCGGCTTTTGCATCGGCAGTGAGCCAGTTTGAAACCATCCTCGGTATCCTCGACCGGAAACTCAGCGAACAATCCGTAGCACTAACGGGAGTTACCCGCGAAAAACAGGAACAACTAAACCGCTTATCCGAAGAGATGATCCTGGCACACAACGCGCTTTACCTCTACGGAAAAGAAACGGCAAGCGTCATTCTTCAGGAACGTAACCGCACCAATAAATCGGAATTGTTCCGCTTAACGATCGGACGGGCAAAAGTACACGGCAATGATCTGAAAAACGACTTGCTTGCTTACGGCTCCGAACTGGAAGCTTACGGGATCACCCAAACCTTTATCACGGAATTGATTGCAAAGATTGATGGTTTGCCCGAACTGATCGAATCTTCCCGCATTGCACTCTTGCGCAGAAAAGGAGCTACCAAAGCCATCGATGAAGCTGAATCGAAACTCACGGAGATTCTCCGCGACCAGATCGACCGCATGTTATTGGTATTCAAAACCGGTTATCCGCAATTCGTATCAGACTACCAGGATGCACGCACATCCATACCGAACGGTGCTCGTGAACGGGATGATGGAAATGCCGCATAATTCAGACCTGTAAGGTGCGAGCCGTCTTCGACAGCCGCACCTTTTCTTTTTCACCACTGATCCCGAATTATTTGGACAAGTTGCACTGATCAGAGCGAGCCTAATACTTGTGGTTAAAGAAAAGCATCACAAATCCACCAGGTTCATGTAATCAATCACACAGTTCATGACATCAATTTTCCGTCTCATGACAACCATGCGGTTTTCTTTGTTAAAACCTACTACATTCGTTTCACACTATTCGCTGGGAACTTTCAGACGGACGAGGCCGGTCCTGAGAAAGATCCGATCGGAGTGTGTGGCGGTTTCCGAAAAGCCAATGAGTAGGAACTAAAACATTAAAACTATTCACTATGTCAGCAGGTATTGCAAACTCGTCGGGAACTCTTCAAGTGGGTAACGGCGCACAATTTTGGGTTTATTTATCCCCACAAAACGACACTTCTAAAATGATCGGGACCTGGAAGGTAACCTTCTCCCAGGGAAACTGGAGCGGAACAATCTCCAGCGAGGATCCGACACAACAACTTCAAACACCGAACCTTTCAGGAATCTTTGATATCAAAGTGGAATTATTGAGCGGTTCCACAGGAACATGGCGCCAAATTCCGCCGCAAGCAGGAAGCAACAACGAAATCGGATGCAACAGCAATTGCGCTTCCATGGTAGGGATCGTTGCAGACAGCACCAGCCCGATGCCGGGAGCAATCAATGCGCATTTCTGGACAACCTGGGATGCCTTCTGCAAAAGAGGATAAAAACACATAAAACCAAGAAGGGGCGCGATTCATTGTGCCCCTTTGTCGTTCTTATTATCGGAAACGCATGACCGCCCCGTTTAATTTGCGTACCTTTGCCTGAATTTTTTGATAAAACTATGGAGCAGGTTGAATTCTTGGAACAAAAAGTATTTAATGATTTGAAAAACCTGAATGACGGGTTCGACGAGGCGGGCAACCTCCATTTCAATGAATGGGATTTCGCAATCGTGCTGCAACGCGCAGAATACTTCGGGATCGGGATTTATGAAGTTCAGGCATGGTTGGATGGCACTTTATACGATATCGAGGTCCACGAGCATTTCAAAAAGAAAGCCACCGATCCGTCGTGGTATAAAAAAGCGTTGATGACATTTTCGACACAACAAAAAGGACTGACGTTTACAGCATCTTATAAGGTTTCTGCAAAACTTTTGGCGAGACAATAGATCTTTCGGAATAAAAACCACATAGGTACATAGGGGACATAGGTTATTAAGTGGATTTTTATTATATTAAGTATCTACTAATTATTCCTGTTTTATGACTAAATCTTATTTAGATCAATTAACTTATGATGTAATTGGAGCAGCGATTGAAGACGGTGTTACGGTGTGATTTATATGTAGCAGGGGCTGTAGTTGTTGAATTGAAAGCCACGAAATCAATTGAACCAATATTTGAGGCTCAGCTTTTGAGTTACATGAAACTTCTGGATGCACCTAAAGGAATTCTCATAAATTTTAATTGCACAAACATCTTTCGGGAAGGTCAAAAGACCCTGGTCAACGAACTATATCGAAACCTGCGAGAATAAAAGCTATGTGATCTTCTATTTTGCTCTTAGCCTTTACAAAGCCACTTGTCTCAATTCGGATTCCCGCCGCATATGAAAAAAAGAGTTGTCTGCTTGCAGGCAACTGTGTAAATCTATGTGCCCTATGTATCTATGTGGTCAAACAAAAAAGCGACCCATCAGTTGACAGATCGCTTTAGATATTCAGTTCATGTTTTCTTACCACGTAAACAGCGGTCGTGCGCTCATCAATTTATTCACTTCCGAACGTACGGATCTGATTGTTTCTTCGTCACCGATATTCATCAATACACGATCGATCAGGTTCACGATAGCAGGAATTTCTGTTTCCTTGATTCCCCTGGAAGTGATTGCGGAAGTTCCCACACGGATTCCCGAGGTGATGAACGGAGATTCCGTATCAAATGGAACCATGTTCTTATTTACAGTAATATCTGCCAAAACCAGGTTGTTTTCAGCATCTTTTCCCGTTACTCCTTTGGAACGCAAGTCAATCAACATGCTGTGATTATCCGTTCCCCCGGAAATGATCTTGTAACCCAATTTTCTGAATTCTTCTGCCATCAATGCTGCGTTCTTCTTCACTTGGGTCATGTATGTTTTATATCCGTCGGACAATGCTTCACCGAATGCAACTGCTTTTGCAGCAATCACGTGCTCCAATGGCCCGCCTTGAATTCCCGGGAAAACCGCAGCGTCCAACAAGGCACCCATGGATTTCGGATTCCCGTTGTTCCATTTCAACCCGAACGGATTGTCGAAGTTGTTGCGCATCATGATCACACCTCCACGCGGCCCGCGCAATGTTTTGTGCGTTGTAGTGGTAACTATGTGGCAGTGATCCAATGGATCAGTCAATAATCCTGCTGCGATCAATCCTGCAGGGTGAGAAATATCTGCCAGGATCAAGGCACCAACCTCATCAGCAATCTTGCGGATGCGTGCATAATCCCAATCCCTGGAATAAGCGGAAGCACCACAAATGATCATTTTCGGTTTTTCGCGCTTGGCCACTTCTTCCATCATGTCGTAATCTACCAAACCTGTTTCCTTGCTTACACCGTAGAAATGCGGTTCATACAATTTACCGGAAAAGTTTACGGAAGATCCGTGTGTCAAATGTCCACCATGTGACAGGTCGAAACCAAGAATCTTGTCTCCCGGATTCAGGCATGCCAGGAAAACCGCTGCATTTGCCTGCGCACCGGAATGCGGCTGTACATTTGCCCAGGTTGCTCCGAATAATTTACACAAACGATCAATCGCCAGTTGCTCCACTTTATCAACCACTTCACAACCTCCGTAGTAACGCTTCCCCGGAAGTCCTTCTGCATATTTATTGGTCAAAACAGAACCCATGGCTTCCATCACCTCATCAGAGACAAAGTTCTCAGACGCAATTAATTCAATTCCATGTTCCTGACGCTGTCTTTCTGCAGCAATTAAGTCAAATACTTCCTGATCGCGTTTCATTCCTATTTTATTTTTTTGTTCTATGAATAATTAGCTTTTATCCTATAAGATCAAGTGTTTTAAGCTCATCTCTCATTAGGTTCAATAGGTTCAAGCGTTCAAAAGGATCAAATCGAACTCCTGAACTTTTAAACTTTTTGAACTTTAATTGTCGGCAAATATAGCTCGATTTACTCAAAATTCCAGCCCTTACTTACAATCGCTTAATCGAATGCAATTTATGTGAATGTACTTCATCAATCTTTCTGGTAATTCCAACGGAACTGAAATCGTCAATCCGCACATAACCATGCGCATGAATGATCTCGTCTTTGTTTATCAATAAACCCACATGGTGAATGTTTCCTGAGTCTGAAATGAAAAAGGCCAGATCTCCCGGTTCGCGGTCTTCAAAATCAATTTCCTGCCCGATTTCCACTTGCTGTGAAGCATCCCGCGGTAACTGATAACTAAAAACCCGGTGAATCTGCTGCATGAATCCCGAACAATCTATTCCGAACATGGTTTTTCCGCCCCACAAATAAGGAGCATTCAGATAAGTCATGGCAAAATCAATCAGGGAAGACGGGAACACCTCTTCGTCATTCAGGAACCGGTAGGTCGATTTACCGATGGAAAAGGTTTCTTCCGAATCCGAAGGCCTGAAAAAACCTTTGGGCAAGATCTGTCTGCCTTCAGGCCCTTCCACTACCCGGAATTCAGAATGTTCCACCATCAGGCCGTCCAGCCAGCGGGCAACTTCCTTTTCTCTCAGGTCCTGGATTTGCTTGGAATCGATCCAACCTTCATAGCCATCCATAAAGGAATGGACTTTGAGCCAGTTGTCGGCAACTTCCGTAATTTCTACGAGTTCCCCGAACAGCAATTGAGTCACTATTTCCGAGCGGTCGCTTGCTTCTGCCCGAACCGGGGCAATACTTGCTTTGCAAAATGCGTGAATTCTACTCACTTTTTAGGGAATTGCGGGTTTTTGCTCAATTTCAGAGCCTGTTCCATATGCCGGTCATTGTGATAAGCAACAAACAATAAGGCATCACCCAATCTCAGGCGCACCAATTTCGAAATGGATATCGGAACTTTCACTTTTCTCAAACTGACAGCAACTGATTTTTCAATGATATCCAAAAATTGATTTTGGCCTTCCAGTAAGGTCGCAAGTTCGTTTCCTGTCACCAATCCCGGGTTTACCGTCGGATTATACTCGCCGGGCGCGTTGAATTTGCGTTTCACATTGCGTGCATTTCCCAGTTTCATGGACATCCATGCCGATTTTCCCAAAGGAGAAGAAGAGTAATTCAACCTGGGAGAGCGAAACCGGGTCCGGTCGATCCGTTCATTCAATACCGTGTGATAAAATCGGGCGTATGCATTCAGGTGTGCAAAAATTTCAGCCAAACTCCAGGTAGAAGCGTTGGGTTTCCAATTCAATTGGTTCTCCGAATAATTTGAAAACTTCGATTTTAAATGTTGGATATTTTTCTCTGTAATTGTTGCAACTTCGTTGAAGACCCATTGAGTTGTCATAATGCCTCGAATTTATATCAAATATAACCAGAGCAAATTGATTGACAAAAGTTATACCCAAAAATGCAACCTTTTTAAACATTTTCATATCTTTCAAGTATGAAGCTATTGTTACTCATGTTCTGTGTGCTTGTTTTTGGTGGTCAATTTGTTGCCCAGGAAATAGAACATACGCATAACACACATTACGCACTGATTGAAAACAAAGGACAATGGGCTGAAAAGGTACTGTTTCAATCCAGATCCCAGGGGAGTAACATCTGGGTGCAACAGCATGGCTTCATTTACGATATCCGGGATTTATCCCTGCTGAAAAAGGCACACTTAGGCAAAATTTCGGACACCAATTTCAGTGAAATCAAAGGAATCGTATCAGCCGCTCATTTCCTCCATTCCAATGAGGTAAGCGAGATTGTCAAGGAAAAACCTTTACCTTATTATTACAACTATTTCCTGGGGAATGATTCCAGTAAATGGGCATCGGATGTGAAAAGCTACCAGGAAGTAACCCTGAAGAACTTTTACAACGGAATAGACCTGAAAGTGTTCGACACACCGGAGAAATTCAAATACGAATTGTGGTGTTCACCGGGAAGCCCGATGCAGCAGATCCAGATTGACCTGGTGAACTTTGACCAGGTAAGTATTAATAAAGCCGGCGACCTGGTTTTGAAAACAAAACTGGGAATCATTACCGAACAAAAACCGGTTGCATACCAATTATTGAACGGAAAACTGACCGAAATTTCCTGTGCCTTTAAACTGAACGGGACCATCCTTACATTCAGGCTCGGAAAGTTCGATCCACGCGCAAACATCATTATCGACCCGGTTTTAGTATTCGCGACCTATTCCGGATCACCCACAGATAACTTTGGAATGACGGCTACTTATGGCCACGACGGATCGGCTTATTCTGCCGGAACCGTTTTCGGAAATGCCTACCCGACCCCGGACAATTCCGCGTATGATGTGACATCCAATTTCACTTCCGTTACAAACGGATCTTACGGAATTACCGACGTCTACGTTTCCAAATATTCTTCAGACGGAACCACCATGCTCTGGACCACGTTCCTGGGAGGAGGAGGAACCACACAAGGAACAGAAACCGCACACAGCTTAATTTGTGATCTGAGTGACAACCTCTACATTTACGGAGCTACTTCCAGCACCGACTTCCCGATCGTGAACGGGTACCAGACAGGTCATGGCGGAGGTACACCCATGGCGAACTTTTTCTACAACGGAGTCTATTTCACCAACCAGGGAACAGATATTTACATCGCAAAAATCAGTGCAAACGGCCATAATTTATTAGCCTCCACTTACATGGGCGGTTCGTTGAATGACGGCGTTAACATCCGGAGTAATCCTGCAGTTTATTCCTCGCCCGCTCCAAGTCATATTTATGGCAGTACATCGGATTATGATTCACTAACTACCAATTACGGAGACAATTTCCGGGGCGAGATCATGTTGGACTCATTAGGCAACTGCCTGATAGCTTCGTGCAGCCGTTCCACTAATTTCCCAACCTTAAATGCATTCCAGCCGGCCATAGGCGGGCAGCAAGACGGGGTACTTTTCAAATTGAGCAGTGATTTGAGCACACTCATGTGGTCGAGTTATTTCGGGGGAAGCAACAACGATGCCTGCTACTCTGTCAAAATCGACTCCAGCTACAACGTCGTGTTCTCCGGGGGAACAACCAGTACCAATATTCCCGGAACGGCCGGTGGGCTCAACCCGAATTACCTGGGTGGAAAAGCAGACGGATTTGTCGGGAAACTAACTCCGAACGGGCAAACCTTGGTACAAAGTACCTATTTGGGAGCCAATCAATACGATCAGGCATTTTTCGTGGAGATCAACCGGAACGATGAGATTTTTGTCTTGGGCCAATCGGTGGGTGGGAATTTCCCGGTCATCAACTCGCAAAGTTACCCCGGAAGCAGCCAGTTTATCGCGAAATTAAATCCTACGCTTACTTCGATCGTAAACTCAACGGTTTTCGGGAACGGCAATCCGAGTATCAATATCTCACCGGCGGCTTTCCTGGTTGATATTTGTGGAAACATGTACGTTTCCGGATGGGGTGCAAACATTTTACAAAGCATTCCGCTCAGTGGCATGCCGGTGAGCTCCGATGCTTTCCAGCCCACTCCTGCAAACGGTTTCGACTTTTACCTCTTTGTATACAAACGGGATTTCTCCGGCTTGCTCTACGGAAGCTACCTGGGAGGAAACCAGGCCGAGGAACACGTAGACGGCGGAACTTCACGCTTCGATAAGAACGGGGTAGTTTATCAGTCCGTATGTGGTGGTTGCGGCGGTCACAGCGACTTCCCCACTTCAGCAAATGCCTGGTCGAACAACAACTTAAGCAGCAATTGCAATAACGTGGTATTTAAATTCGATTTCCAGCTTTTGCCCAAGGCAGAATTTAATCCTTCAGGTTTAGGAGGATGTGAGGATTATACCGTAACCCTGACGAACACCAGCTCGCCTTCCGATTCGTATGAATGGGATTTCGGAAACGGAACCACTTCGACCGTATTTTCACCGACAATCATCTATACGGAACCGGGAATTTATGATGTGCAATTACGCGTTACGGATTCTGTATGTTTGCTGACAGATACAACCCAGATCACAATCACCGTACTTCCGGAAATTCAACTGGCAGTTTCCAACGACACCATTTTGTGTTCATCTCTTCCCCTAACCTTTACTGCAAATTCCTATGGTACTGCAGATTATTTCATCTGGTCGTCAACCAGTCAATTTACAGACACGTTGAATGTAACAGTTGCCGATTCATTGCTGAACGTGACTCCCGGAGCAACGACAACCTATTATATCCGGGCCGGAAATGCCTATTGTTCCAAAATAGACAGTGTCACCGTTTACTTTATCGGCGGGAGTTTGTCCTTAACAGGAAACGATTCTATTTGTCTGAACGATCCGACCACATTGACTGCCTCCATCCAGATCCCGGGTGTGACTTTCAGTTATGTCTGGAGCCCCACAAGTATTCTAACTCCGACTCCACAACAAAATGTGGTCATTGCCAATCCACCCACGAGTCAATGGGTTTATGTGGATGCGAATGGCTCCAATGGCTGTTTTGACAGCGATTCCATTTACATCACAGTAGGAAATATTGCCGGAACAATCAGCGCCCAGGCCAATCCCGAATATGTCGTTCCCGGAGGAAGCAGCACCTTAACCGCTTTACCTGCAGGATATTCGTATGTTTGGTTCCCTCAAACCGGTTTATCGAATCCATACGCACAAGTAACCCAGGCAACGCCGGAACAAACCACCGTTTATACCGTAAATGTAACAGATGGCATTTGTATCAAATCAGCTTCCGTGAAAGTGAATGTGCTGGAGATTGTTTGCGACCGTACCTATGTATATGTTCCGAATGCCTTTTCACCAAACGGCGATTTGGAAAACGATGTGCTGTATGTGAGAAGTGCGGTAGCAACCAAGATTCTTTTCCGGATTTTTGACCGTTGGGGAGAAATGGTATTTGAAACCACGGACCAGGCAATCGGTTGGGACGGTACGTTCAGGGACAAACTCCTTAAACCGGATACATACGATTATTATCTGGAGGCAACTTGCGTGCAAGGAGAACAAAAAATTATCAAAGGAAATGTGACCTTGATCCGTTAAGGGGATATTAAGCATTTATTAAGTCAAATCAAGTATTCAATCGGTCAAACCATTAGAATACTCATTCCTAAAGCCTTGTGGTAGTTTTGATTCTATTTTTATAGTGTAAACTACAATCAATGTTCAAATTACTACTGACTATTCTTGCGTTTATTGCTTTTGATTTTTCGGCTTGCTCTCAACAAAATGATCTTGATGATTCCAGGAGATACATCAAAATTGTTATTGATCCTGATATCACCCCGGAAGCTCAATCAGAGATTACCAACGCATTCAAACAAATTTCCGGAGTCAAGACTTCCAGGATGGACAACACAACGGGAACATTCCTGGGAATTTATGAACCAAACGAAAATCTGGAGGAACAAACCTTCACAAACTGGTTTGTTAATCATGGATATACTATCAAGTGTTATTATGATGCCGTTTATACAGCTGGCAGTATGATAGAAATATCAAAAAATAATTGTCGCTGATCATGAGAAAATATATACTACTACTATTTTTATTCCAGGTAAGTTTGTTATTCGGGCAATCGGATAATTGTACGGGAACACCACCAACACTGACTGTTGGAACAACGTGTACCCCAACTGCCTATTCCATTCCAACATCCTTCGTTGATAATTTCAGTTCGGAGCCATCCTGCGGATACGATGATGTCGATGGATTTTTTCAATTCACTGCAACATCCACTTATACCAATGTTACCATTACAGATGCTACAGCAAATGGACCGAATCCAGGTTTAATGGTTGTTTCAGGGACTTGTGGAGGAACCCTTACTTCCCTGGGCTGTTCTCAAAGCACTGTTACCAACGGAAATAACGAAAGCGTCAGTTTCAATACGGTGATCGGTCAAGTCTACATGATTGTTATTTTTGCTACAAACGCAAGTAATACAGGTGCGCCAAATCAAGCAACCAACGGAACAGTTTGTGTTACAGAGAGTAGTTATACAGGACCTGTCGTAGCATCCGAATGTGCCAACTACGTAAACATTTGCAGCAATGCCGGTTTTCAAATTGATCCGAATGGATACGGTGCAATTAACGAAATACCGACACCCGGATCTTTCGGAAACCCGGAATACGATCCGTTTTGGGGTCCCTTAAGTCCATGGGGAGGAGGAAACATGGGTTGTTTACAAGTTGGTGAGAACAACAGTACCTGGATGGTAATCAACGTATATACTGCCGGGAACCTGGCTTTTTCTTTGGGAGCAGGAGGAGCTCAAGCCGGTTATTATGACTGGATTATGTATCCTTATACCGGACCCAGCACCTGTGGAGCAATTTCAAGTAATACCCTTGCCCCGGTAAGGTGCAACTGGAATGCGGTGAACTATGGTGGTACCGGACTGACCTCAACCTTACCTTCCGGAGGAGATTGGGGAAATTACGAACCGGTTTTATCTGTCGCTGCAAATACGCAATACATCATTTGTTTTTCGAACTATAGCTCAGTTGCAACGACAGTACCAATTGTATTTAACGGCACTGCAACTGTCGGCTGCTCCGCTTTGGGTATCAATACAAGTAATTTCATTGTCAGTGCTGATTGTGAAAATGACGCTGCGTTGATTTCCTGGGAAGCACCCTTGGAAAGTTCCAGCAGCTACCAGGTACAACGAAGTTATACTGGTGAAGCATGGGAAATTATCGGGACGGTGGGATCTCCTTCCGAATCCGATGTATCCAGCCAATTCTACACATTCAGAGATGCTATCGAAAAAGATAAACTGGTTTTTTACCGCTTGAAAGAGACTAATCCGGACCAGGTTTCGAGCTACTCAGAATTAAAGGCCGTAACCTGTAAATCGGGAATCAGTCCGAATACCTTATCTCCGAACCCTTCGTCCGAATTGACAAACCTGACCTATTATTCCAAACAAGCAGGAGTATTGCACATTTTTGATGCTGTAGGGAGATCAATCGAACAAATTTCACTGGAGAATACGAATGGCAAGATTATTTTAAAACCAATCGATGTTTCCAAGCTGCAAGCCGGAGCCTATCGTTTTGTTATCGACCTGGGAACGGAAGTCTCTTCCATTCAGTTTATTAAGAGATAAGTAAAACTAAATTAAGATTTCAATAATAAAATAGAAAAAGGAATCCTTTTTCTATTTTTCATTTAGTATCTTTAAGGATATTCTATACTCTTACTTTATGAAAAAACAATTACTCACTCTTGGTTTTCTATCAAGTCTTGTAGCATTTGGTCAAACGTTCACGGACAATTTTGATTCTTATACTGCCGGACAAAAACTATGTCCGCAAAGTGCAGGAGCATGGACAACCTGGAGCAATGCTCCCGGAGGTACGGAAGACGTACTGGTATCAAATGCTTCTTCAGCTTCAGGAAGTAATTCTTTGTATTTCTCCACATCCGCGCAAGCAGGTGGTCCGACCGACTTGGTGCGCCATTTCGGTGTATTGAATACAGGCCAGTTCGAAATGGATTTCAATATAAAGGTTGAGACCGGAAAAGCCGGTTATTTTAACTTTCAAAAATCTGCAACACTTGGCCAGGTTTGGACAATGGATTGTTTTTTCAATGACAATGGGACCATCTCCATGGTCAATCAATACGGATTGAATTTCACAGGAGCAACATACACACAAAACACCTGGTTCAATTTCAAGGTTGCTATTAACTTCAATACAAACAACTGGGAATTCTTCATCGATAATATCTCCATCGGGTCATTCGCCAATCCGGTGAACCAGATTGCAGCGATCGATATTTATCCAACGGATCAAAATACGCCATATAGCTGCGGTTATTTCATTGATGATTTCCATACCCTAATCACTCCTTACACACTTCCGGCTTTGAACGGAGCAGTGAACGGTTTGAACTTCGATCAGGGAATATTAGCTGGAAATATGGTCACTCCACAAGTGGTTGTCCGCAACTTAGGAACCACACCTATCACCTCTTTTGATCTTGCTGTCGACTACAACGGAACAATGATCAATAAAACAGTTACAGGAGTAAATATCGCTTCTTTAGCTACGACTACCATTACAATGGACAACACATTAACTATTGCAAGCGGAAACCACGCGATGGTTGCAACCGTGTCCAATGTAAACGGCGCAGGAGCGGATAATGATTCCGATGACGACTCTTTGTCTATGAATATTAATAACCCTTTAGTTCCTGCAACAGGTAAAATGGTGGTAGGAGAAGAAGGAACGGGAACTTGGTGCCAATGGTGTCCGAGAGGTGCTGTTTTCATGGATATGATGGCGACAAAATACGACCAATACTGGGCCGGGATTGCGGTACACAATGGTGACCCGATGACCAATCCGGTTTACGATGCTGGAATCGGCGGTTTGGTTTCAGGATACCCTTCAGCATTGGTTGACCGGGGGAATGTGATTGACCCATCCGAAGTTGAGGGAGATTTCCTTACACGCATCCTGGTAGCCCCGAAAGCATTGATTACAAACGGAGCAACCTGGAACTCAACTACGCGTGAATTAAAAGTATCTACTTCGGCTAATTTCCTGGCTGCAGCAAATAACAACTACAAACTTGGAATAGTCCTGACAGAAGATGAGGTAACCGGAACAACGAGCAACTATAACCAGGCGAATGCATATGCCGGTGGTGGAAACGGGCCGATGGGAGGATTTGAATCATTACCAAGCTCCGTACCTGCTGCACAAATGGTTTACGACCATGTTGCAAGAGCAATCAAGCCAAGCTTCACAGGTTATGCGAGCAGTTTCCCTGCAACGGTGAACATCGGTGAAACGTACACCATCACAGCGACATTCATTTTACCTGCTTCCTGGGATGAAACTAAAATCAATATCATCGGACTGTTATTTGACCCTGCAGGAAAAATTGACAACGCAGGGAAAGCAACTATTCCGGATGCAGTAACCAATGGATTCGTTACGGGAACCGACGTAACTGCCGGCCTGACAGATTTGAGCCAGGTTGATGATCAAGTGCAGGTTTATCCGAATCCAGCTACAACCAGTGTTTCTATCAGCTTGCAATTAGCTGAACAAAGCGATGTGACTATTTCGGTAACGGATGTATCCGGTAAAGAAATTTCAAGCAGAAATTACGGTCAATTAAATGGTTCGTCCATCATTACTATCAATACAAGCAATACGCCAGCAGGAGTTTATTTTGTGAACGTAAAAATGGACAATGCAATTGCCCAGAAAAAAGTAATCATTCAATAATTCGATCGAACCGAAAAAAGTAAGGGGGCGTCTCGCATGTGCGGGACGCCCCTACTTTTTTTTCTTATTTTTGTCGCATGAAATGGATTGGAAATAGAATCAGTTACCTCGACGATCAGAACAAAACAACTTTCGTCATAACTCCCGAACAAGTTGGAGTTGTAAAGGCATTGATCGGTGCGTGGTGCTTTATGTGGTTCGCAATAGGAGTAACAATTGCCTGGTCTTATTTCACGTTCAACTTCACCCAACAAGAAAAACTGATTCTTGGGATTTTCATGGTTTTCTGGCTGTATTACTTCGTCCGGGTGGGAAGAACATTCCTATGGATCCTTTATGGCCGCGAGTACATCAAGGTTGATAAGATATCATTGACCATCAAAACAAGTATTCGTACTTATGGGAAAGCGAAAGAATACTATTTGGAGAACATTAAAAAGGTTCGCGTTTCGGTCCCAAAAGAAAACTCCTTTCAAGCCGCATGGGAAAATTCTCCCTGGATCCGGGGAGGTGAACGTATCGAGTTTGAATACTTGGGGAAAACAATTCGTTTTGGCAGAAAGTTAAATCAGCAGGATTCGAAATTGCTTTTCCAAATCCTAACAAAACGGATTGAAGACCAGTTAAAAAAGAAGAACTAATTCCGGTATTAAATCACAATCCGAAGAACTTCTTCCCGATCCATTCCTTTTCTTAAATGTTCCAGGATGATGGGGAATTTTTCATCGATCCGCTCAGGTGTGAATCCCAATTCAATTCCCAGTCTTCGCACCAGTTTCGTTTCATTCGCATCGATATTCCCATCAATTCCCAAAAGCTGGATCAACTGGATAAAACGCTCGTATCTTTCCTCTCGCCCAACCGGTGGAATGAATGGATAATCTTCCGGGTTATTACAAATTTCCGCTACTTGCTCTTCTGTTAAGGAAAGTTTGGTTGCAATTTTTTTAAGCAATTGGTTTTCTGCGAAACTAATGTTCCCGTCAATTCGTGCCAACATGATCAGGTTTCTGAAATGACCTTTTTGCCGCGCCTGTTCGCCTGAATCGAAAATATGTGAGAATGAGCTCATGGTAGTTTATTTTATGGTTTCAAATGTTCAAATGTTCAAATGTTCAAATGTTCAAATGTTCAAATAAAATCATTATTCCTTTGAAGCCGTTTGAACTTTTATACTTTTTGAACTTGCTTATTTGCGGATCAAACTTAATGCCTTTATTTTTAGCGAGCGAATAATCAGTGTTTTTTTACCTGGATTTACAACATAAACCTGAATTTTATCCTTTGTGTGATTAATTCTTGGAAGATTATACCGAACGGACAATGTATCCAAATCCCCCACTGATTTACCCGTCGCCAACGGATATTCATTCCAGCTGTATACGTTAAATTTACTGAATGATTCAAAGTGAATAGTTGCCAAATTCAAACTGTCATTCGTCTGATAAATTACTTGGACCTCAAACATTGTTTCATCTGTTTTCAACTTCGGATAATACGGCCTTTTATCAATTAATGTACTTTTTCCTGCCGGTGCACTAATCTTCCCGGTTGCACAAAAATCAATCTGTTCAATTTTCCCAAACCCTAATTTATCTGCTTTTATCTTATCCAACCAGTTTACATCCGAACGGTCCATTTCAAGCCGGTCAACTCCATAACCCGGCATAGACAGCTTCCCGAAAATATACCAATAATGTGCCTTTGTCATTCGATCCGGATGCAGATACCCGATGGTAAACTGTTCGGATTGAAAAATGGATAACCCAAGTGCCAGGAATACAAATCCCATCATTACAAAAGCTCTTATCCGGGTTCTTCCAAGATAAGCGATTGCTAATCCTACAGGTACAATCAGCAAAGGATACAGATCTATCATTGCCCGTGACCCGAAGGATGCAGCATACCACCAACATTCCCAGGAACAAAAAATCCAAACACACAAAACGAATGTGATGAAAACACCCCAAAAAAGCTCTTTCTGCTGTTTGAACAATTGAATGAATCCGGGAACAAGTAAAATGAAAACGGGGGAATACAATAACCAACCTTTCTTGTAACTGAACAAAAAATCAAAAATATGCGGGTCAACAATGATGACTTCTTCTATATGCATGTTCAGGATGAACCAACTTCCTCCCAGGACTTTCCAATAAATCAACTGAGGTAAATTAACCAATAACCCGGCGAGGGGGAACAGGAATACCGATTTCCAATAGGCTGCTTTTGTCGGATAAATTCCTTTCAGAAGAAACAAGGGAAGGATTCCCAACAGGACATGCGTGGGGCGAATTGCAGAAATCAATCCAAGAATCAATGCGGCGGCTACCAGGTACTTTCTTTTGGATGGAAGCGCTCTCAATTTCAGTAGTGAATAGAATAGCATTCCAACCAAAGCGAATAAGTAGATATGTTGCAATTGATAAGCATGAATAGCCGTCACCCAAAAATTAGTTCCGAAATAACTAATCAATAACAACAAGGCACTAACCTGGTCTGAAAAGAATAATTTGAGAATTTTGTTCAGAAAATAGATTCCAAGGAGAATAAAAAATAGCGCATTCAGGAGATAAGCAATGTGGTAAGGCTTACTGAATCCATCTTTCGGATAGCCCAGCATTTTCGCAAATCCATGTCCGACAGTATAAGCCGGCAATTCCAAATATGCCTGCCCCATATGATAGATATCCAGCGAATTGCCATTATCCATCTGTTTTAACTGATAAGCAACCGATTCCTGACAATATTTGTTTTGAACAGCCTGAATTTCCTCCCGTTTGAAGTTTAAGTTCCGGTATTGGAACAGTTGTGTGAGATACATGTAATATCCGTAACCATCATAGGAACAAACACATGTGTCCTTACCCTTGGTAACGTTGCTTATCTTTCCTGAAAAATTCAGTGTGAATGCACTGATAATCAGAAAAACAGTAGTCTTTCGAATATTCCTCTTTAAGAATTCAAACATTCAATTGATGTTCGATAAAGTCAATCATCGTATGAATTACCTTGATATGAATTTCCTGTGCTCTATCTGCATAATTTGAAAACGGGGCGCGGATTTCCACATCACAAAGATCAGCCATCTTTCCACCGTCTTTTCCAGTAAGCCCAATGATTTTCATGCCTTTCGATTTGGCAACTTCAATGGCACGAAGCACATTTTTCGAATTTCCGGATGTTGAAATAGCCAATAGTACATCTCCATTTTGTCCGATTGCTTCCAGGTAACGCGAAAAAATAAACTCGTAGCCGTAATCATTCCCAACACAACTGATATGCGATGGATCCGAAATACTCAAAGCCGGAATCGCTTTTCTGTCATCCCGGTATCTTCCGGTCAGTTCTTCTGCAAAATGCATTGCATCGCACATCGAGCCGCCGTTTCCACACGAAATAATTTTGTTTCCCGCATGAATAGCGGAAACCATTATATTTCCTGCATCCTGAATCAACCGATGATTCTCTGCGTTGTTAAATTTTTGCAAAATTTCCAACGCTTCGTTAAAATGGTCTGCTATTTGTTTCATGCCTTTACAAATGGGATTGAATGTCAAAAATAAATAATTATTGAGTGCAGTTACCATTTTGGATAAACTTGTTATATTTGAAAATCGGAGTTGGCTCCATAACACAAAAACAACTATGAAAAATATTCTACTTGCCATTCTAACCTTAACTTTAGGATACAGCGTATCAGCACAAGATGATTGTTTTAAAAAATTGGAAGAGGCCTTTTCTAAAAGAGGCTCTTATACGGTTGCTGATGACATGCACAGAAATGTGATTGTAAGCTTTTTCACCCCTGAAGGTACTGAATGTTTAACCGGTAAGGCTCGCGTTGAGAATGGATCAGTTGTTTCCGTATTCCTTCAATACGACGATGGAACTTATTACTTGTTGGAAAAGAAATTCTACAACGCAAAAAAAACAAGCCCGGTTGTCACGAATGGTATTTCTGAAATGATTTTTACCGTAGACGGCGAAAAATTCAGAGTTGTTTTCATTGATAAATTAAAACCGAAAGCTAAATCATACAAACAGGCAAATTTACCTGATGATTTATAATCGAATAGAATTGAATTTGAAATCCCGGTTCCGCGCATGCAGGATCGGGATTTTTTTTATGCCAAAATATCCTTCTCTTCCATATTTTGTACAACGATAACATAGGTAGTTCCCGTTTCATCCAATTGAACTTCCTTTGTCCCTTCCAATTGTTCGATGAGTGTATCTATTAAAATCAATCCGAAAGAGGAATTTTCTGACTTCGGCTTCCATGCCCCATTGTCTGAATACGTAATTCGGAGCCTGCTCTCCTCCTCTTTTTGAATCTCTATTTTGATTCGCGCATTGGTACGATCATTAAAAGCATGTTTCAGTGAATTGGATACCAATTCGTTTACAAGCAATCCAACTGGAATCAGTGTTTTTATACCAATTTTCCCTACTTCCGTATTAATTTCATAATCAGTACTCTGCTTGGTGATGCTCAGATTCATGATTTCGTGAACCAATTCATCCAGATAGTCCCCGATCTTGATTTGAGATAAGTTTTCATTCTGATACAATTTCTGATGAATCACAGACATCGCCATAATTCGATTAATGGATTCCTGAAACAAAATCCGAAACTCCGGATTATCCACTTCCTGACTCTGCATCCTAAGAAGGCTCACAACTATCTGCAGGTTATTCTTCACGCGGTGATGAATTTCCCGGACCAGCATGGTCTTTTCCTCATTCTGAGATAGAATTCTCGTATTCTGATCCTTCACCTGCTCGTAAGATTCCAACAATTTCCTCTCGGAATAGCTGTTCAACTCCAAAAACAAATAGAACAAGTAAAAATTTATCGAAAATGCCGCTATCAACTCAATTAACAAGGAGATCTTTTCATATATGGTAAGCTCTTTCAGTATCAGAATCTGGTTATTTAAGTCGTGAAAAATAAATATCCCGATTACGCTGATAGAGGAAAATAACAATACATATCCCAATTTGCGTCCTAATGTGAAAAATGCCAGGAATACTACTGTCATCAACCATAGTACATCAACTAAGTGAATCCTACTGTGGTAAACCATCAAGGAAAACGCTACAATGATGTAACCACATATCGAATAAATATAAAAGACCAATAAATAATTTTTGTTATTCGACTTCATGATGACCAGGCAGATAGCGCTTATCACCGTAGCCACAGCCATCATACTGAAGCTTTCCATCGATTCAAAATAACGTGTATAGGAAAGGATACCAAAGGTGCATAAAAACATAAGAGACATGCGAAAAGCAAGCTTTACACGCAACTCTTCAAGGTACGTTATGACTTCTCCGGGAATTGTATCTGATTCTAGATTTTTTAACATATAGCAGTATGAATCGAATATACAAGTTTTTTCCAATTTACCAAGAGAAATTGCAACTCAATTCTAAATATGTATTTTCGTGCTACGATGAAACAAGTAGCTTGGATTACGGGTGCTTCTTCCGGAATTGGAGAAGAAATCTGCAGACAACTTGCTCGGAAAGGCTTCAAACTGATCCTGTCGAGCCGCAGTGAAGAGAAACTTCTCGCATTAAAAAAGGAACTTCCGGATGCGGAAGAACACTTGATTGTACCTCTGGATCTGGAACACTCCGGGCATTTTACCGAACTGGTTAAACAAACATTGGAACAGACAAAACGGATCGACTATCTGTATAATTGCGGAGGTTTGAGCCAACGTGCCGAAGCAAGTGAAACTTCACTCGAAGTGGATCGGCGCATCATGGAAATCAATTATTTCGGAACCGTGGCACTTACAAAAGCTGTTTTACCATACATGCAGGCCCAAAAATCCGGTCATATCATTGCCATTTCAAGTATTGCCGGGAAATTCGGTTTTTACCTGCGTTCTGCGTACAGTGCGAGTAAACATGCGATTCAGGGTTTCTTTGAAAGTTTGCTTTTGGAAGAGGCAAAAAACCACATTTCGGTTACCATTGCTTATCCGGGGAAAATAAACACACCGATTTCCATGAGTGCACTTGGAAAAGACGGAAGCGCACATGGAGAAATGGATCACAACCAAGCAACCGGTATGCCCGTTGAAGAATGTGTATCAATCCTTCTAAAAGCGGTTGATAAGAAGAAAAAAGAAGTTCTGATCGGTAATAAGGAAATAAACGCAGTTACACTGAAACGCTTCTTTCCCCGGTTATTTTGGAAAATTATTGCAAAGCAAAGTGCTACTTAGACTTAAGACATTAGACAAAAGACCATAGACCTGAATTTGAAAAAGAAACAAGTCTTTGGTCTCTAATCTTTTGTCTTTTAAGTCTATATAATTCCCTTCTCCATCAAAAACACGGCAACATTCGTTTCAATGCGCTTATTGATATTGGAAGTATCTCCTTTTTCAAATGAATTTCCTGTAATTTTCTCGTAAAGCTCAATGTAGCGTTCCGTAATCGTATCTACAAAAGAATCCGGCATATCCGGCATTACTTGGCCTTCCAAACCTTGAAATCCATTTTCTATCAGCCATTGCCGCACGAATTCTTTCGAAAGCTGGCGTTGATTTTCACCTTTTGCCTGACGCTCCTCATAACCATCTGCATAGAAATAACGTGATGAATCGGGTGTGTGAATCTCATCAATCAGGATCACTTCACCATTTCTGATCCCGAATTCATACTTCGTATCCACCAAAATCAATCCTCTTTCTGCTGCCATTTCTGTCCCGCGTTGAAATAATGCACGTGTGTAACCTTCCATTTTTTCGTAAATATCCTGAGGAACGATTCCATTTTTCAAAATATCTTCTCTTGAAATATCTTCATCGTGTCCTTCGTCTGCTTTAGTAGCAGGAGTGATGATCGGTTCCGGGAAACGGTCATTTTCCTTCATTCCCTCAGGAAGAGCAACGCCACATAAGACACGTTTACCTGCTGCATATTCCCTTGCGGAATGTCCTGCCAGATATCCACGGATCACCATTTCAACACGTACCGGCTCACAAGCATAACCTACCGCAACGGATGGATCCGGTGTTCCGATCAACCAATTTGGAACGATGTCCCGAGTTGCCTCTAAAAACATGGTAGCAACTTGGTTAAGGACCTGACCTTTAAATGGAATTCCTTTAGGTAAAATGTGGTCGAACGCAGAAATTCGATCGGTGGCAACCATTACCATGATATCCTTATCAATGGTATACACTTCACGTACTTTTCCCCGGTATACATTGGTTTGTTTCGGAAATTTAAAATTGGTGCTCGTAATTGTTTCGTTCAACATAATTTACAAATTTGGAACTCGTTATTTTTTTCTCGATTTTGATTTTTCTTCTTCCTCTTCCTTCTCCTTCTCAAATCGTTTTGCTTTTTCAATTGCTTCTGCCTTATCAAATGCGTCAATGATCCGTTTCACCAAGGAATGTCGAATCACGTCGCTTTGTGTCAATCGGATAATCTCTATTTCCTCAACGTCGTTCAGAATATCCAATGCATAAGACAATCCCGATTTTTGGCGATGTGGCAAATCCACCTGCGACATATCTCCCGTTATCACGAACTGGGCAGTTTGTCCCATACGTGTCAGGAACATTTTCATTTGCATCACGGTCGCATTCTGAGCTTCATCCAAAATTACAAACGCCTTGTCCAACGTTCTCCCACGCATGAATGCCAAAGGTGCGATCTCGATGATCCCAAATTCCAACATATCCGCCAATTTCTCCGGCGGGATCATATCCCGTAACGCATCGTACAAAGGCATCAGGTACGGATCCAGCTTCTCCTTCAAATCTCCCGGAAGGAATCCCAGGTTCTCTCCAGCTTCGACAGCGGGTCTTGTAAGTACGATCCGCTTCACCTCCTTTGCCTTCAATGCACGAACTGCCAATGCAACGGCTGTATACGTTTTCCCTGTTCCGGCCGGACCAACAGCGAACACCATATCGCTCTTATTGACCGCTTGAACCAATTTTCGTTGGTTCAGGGTCTTTGCCTTGATCTTGACTCCGCCATTTCCATGAACCAAAGTCTCAGTCCCATCGGAAGAAAGCATTGCATCGCCCTCGTCCAACATCAGGTTATCGATGTTGTTCTCCGTTAAAATATTGTACTGGTTGAAGTGCGCCAGGATCAATTCGAACTTGCGTTCAAACTCTTCCATCACCTCAGGATCTCCAACAATTGTCAATTCATTTCCACGGGAATTGATCTTTAATTTTGGAAAAAAAGACCGGATGTGTTTCAAATTGGAATTGTTAACTCCAAATAATTCAGCGACATTGGTCCCGTTTATTTCAATTTTCTTCTCTGTCAATGTGAATAAATCTTTTGTTTGTAAGTTCCGGTTGTATTATTAACCCGTATTTTTGAAACAAATTTAATTAATTTTTCAACGGATACAGACCGATTTATCAAATGGGAATTATCACATTGACAACTGATATGGGATTGACCGACTACTACGTAGCGGTTCTAAAGGGAAATCTATTCAAATTAGCCCCCGAAGTATCTATTGTTGACATTACCCATCAAGTACGTCCGTTCGATATTGCAGATGCAAGTTATTACATCCAGGCATCGTTCCAGGAATTCCCCGAGGGGACAATCCATATCATCGGCGTGGACAGTGAACCCATCATTAATTCGAGCAATGGCGCTTATCCGAGTATCTTATTATTCAAAGGACATTACTTCATTTCAAACGATAACGGGATATTTGCCTTGATCTTAAAAGATCAGAAACCGGAGGGTTTTTGGAGAATTGACAATGTACTTTCCAATCCGAAAGGGCTTCGTTTCCCGGTAAAAAATATTTTCGTTCCAACAGCAGTGCGGATTCTTTCAGGAGAAGCGCTCACGGACATTGGTTCCGAAGAGACTTCCTGGCGCGTAGCCCATACTGTGAATGCGGTCATTGAAGAGAACCTCATCAAGGGATCCATTGTACATATCGATCATTATGGAAATGCGATCACCAATATCACCAAAGAAATATTTGGCAGGTTTGAAGATGCTCCATTCACCATCCTGTTCCGAAAACGCGAATACTATATCGACGAGATTTCAAGTACCTATAATGATGTTGCCCCGGGAGAACGCCTGGCTTTTTTCAACGACAACAATTTACTTGAAATTGCCATCAACAAAGGTGCTACAGGAAACGGCGGAGGTGCCGATTCACTTTTCGGGCTTCGGATTCATGACCTGGTACGAATCGAATTCACCCCTCGCGGTTCTGCAAAAACAATTGATTCTTTGTTTTGATTCCAAAACAGGTTCAAAAGGTTAAAAGGGTTCAAAGAATTGAAAATGGAGAATGGAAAAATTGAAAAGTTTGTATCTATGCATCAATTTTGAACTCTTGAACTAAATAACAACATTAAAATGCTGACACGAATTGTTAAACTGACATTTCAAGAAGAAAAAGTAGAAGACTTCCTTGCATACTTCGACACCATAAACACACGGGTAAGTACGTTCGAGAACTGTTATGGAATGCGTCTGCTGCAAGACATCCATCATCCTACAATTATTTTCACTTACAGTAACTGGAAAGATGAAAATGCATTAAACAATTACCGGGATTCAGATTTATTCGGTGGAGTGTGGTCTACCATTAAACCGTGGTTTGGCGGAAAACCCGAAGCCTGGAGTGTGAACACCTATTTTGAAGATGGTTCCTTTAGACCCAACCATCCGGCAAATTAAACGTTCATACCTACTCAATAGAATTTAGACAGATTCTCAATATTGTTCTTATTTTTGCCGAAGTTAATTAGATATGAAAGCACTTTACTGGAAAGAGATTAGGAGTTTTTTGGGCTCAGTCATCGGATACATTTTCATCGTCATTTTCCTGGTGTTTACTGGAATAATGCTTTGGCTTGTCAGCGGCCCATCAAACTTATTGGAAGGCGAAGAAGCCGATATGATCCCGTTTTTCAATGTTGCACCCTATGTACTCTGCGTTTTAATCCCTGCGATTACCATGCGGATGATTGCGGAAGAACGAAAAACCGGAACCATCGAATTACTTTTCACCCGACCGATTACGGATCTTCAGATCATTGCTGCAAAATACCTTGCTGGCGTTACCCTATTATTGATCTCACTTCTCCCTACCCTGATCTATTACTATAGCATGGTAAGCCTGGGAGTTGATGCCTTTGATGAGAACGGGGTTGCCAAAACAGTAATTGATGAAGGAGCGACGTTCACATCGTACCTGGGTCTGTTCCTATTAGGTTCATCTTTAATTGCAATCGGTATTTTTTCCTCCGCAATTACAAGTAATCAAATTGTTTCCTTCATTATTGCAATGTTTCTCTGTTGGTTATTCTACGATGGTTTCGATCAGCTCGGATCATTCAACCTCATGGGGGACTTTGACTATGTGTTTCAATACTTAGGACTTTGGTCCCATTATACGAGTATCAAAAAAGGGGTGATCGACACGAGTGACCTTATTTATTTTTTCGGGATGATCGCAATTTTTTTGGCTGCAACCCTTACAGTTGTTAAATCCTTGAAACGTTAATCCGATGGCTGAAAGTACTAACAAAACAAAGAAGTTCTATAACTGGATTTTACTTGGAATCATTGTAGGCGTTGTTGTATTCCTGAATATTATCGGGACCTTCATTTACTCGCGGATCGATATGACGGAAGATGAGCGTTACTCGCTCTCAGCAGGTTCTATTGAATTCCTTGAAAAAATGAAAGAGGACGGAGCGAAGAACAATAAAGTGAACCGCTTGTACCTGAAAATTTACCTGGAAGGAAAGCTTCCCGCTGAAATCAAACGGTTCAGGAATGCTGTTGAAGATAAGCTTGCAGAATTCAAAGAAATAGCCGGTAACCGAATCGAATACGAATTCATCGATCCGTTGGAAGGAACGGAAGCCGAACAAAACAGCCTTTTCCAGGATCTTTATAACAAAGGACAAGGAATTATCCCCCTGGAAATTGTCTATCAAAAAGACGGTTCCCAAACCCAAATGACGCTATGGCCGGGAGCATTCATCGAATACGAGGGTTCTACCAAAAATCAGATTCAGTTGTTACCAGGATCACCTCAAGGGCAGCCTATGCAATTATCGAAAGAGTTTTCAGAAACAACTATCCAGAACTCCATCAACAACCTGGAATACATGCTCATTTCAGCATTGAGAAGAACGATCCAAAAACAAAAACCACGTATTGCATTCCTTGCAGGACATGGAGAATTGCGTTTTGCGGAAACACAACGCGTCCGTTCTTTGCTGGAACCTTATTATTCTGTTGAGGATGTCACTTTAAATGACTCTTTACGAGCATTAGACGGATTCACAGGTGCAATCATTGCGCGACCAAGAACACGCTACTCGGATAAGGATTTGTATATCCTGGACCAGTTTGTAATGCGGGGAGGAAGATTGATGTGCTTCTTTGACAAGCTCACTTTCCCACAAGATTCATTGAACAGAACCGGGATGACAAGTACTGTGAGAACAGATCTCGGATTGGATAAAATGTTATTCGATTACGGAATAAAAACCAACGATAATTATGTCATGGACGTGCGATGTGCACCTATCCAGACTCCGTTTGCAAAACAAAGCCTGTTACCTTGGTTCTTCTACGTTGCAGCAACACCAACCAGACATCCGATCGCACGGAATATTGAACCGGTAATGCTTCGTTATGCATCACAAATCCAACTTATCCCGGGTGAAACACGTTTGGTTTCTCCTATCCTTACAAGTTCGACCAATTCACGCCTGACAGGTATGGCTCCTCTGATCAGCCTTGCCATGCCTATGAATTATGGAAAGGTTCCTATTCTGGCAGATAATCCAACCTCGGAAAGAAACAAGATCTGCATTGCAGGTATGTCGGAAGGAAGATTTGATTCCCACTTCAAAAATCGCCTGATCGATGAATTTGCGAAAAACAAAGAATCCGGATTTATCACACGAAGTACGGAAGAAGGAAAAGTCCTGGTTGTTGCAAATGGTTCTTTTATTGCAAACTATTATGATTCCATGCCAAGTAAAACAGGCAAGATGATGTATCGCCCCATTTCGTTCAACAACTTGCGTTACGACGAAGTGATGGCACAGATGCGTATGCAGCCGTTGATCTATGGAAACCAAGAGTTTTTCCAGAATATGGTGGACTACATGATGGGAGACAATTCAGTATTGGATATCCGAAGCAAACAAATTGACATTCACCCGATTGACAAAGAAAAAGTAAAAGATCAACGAACGAAATACATGCTTATTAATGTGGTCGTCCCTTCTTTTTTAATTATTTTATTAGCAATTTTATTATTCTACTTGCGTAAACGACGTTACGCACGTTCTTAGTCGTATGAAAAGAATTATCATCGTTATTTTAGGCATCGCACTTTTAGTGGGATTGGGAATCTTCACCACACGTTTGATTAACACCAAAGGGAAATCCGACGAGCAACTGGCAGCTTTCAATTTTGAAATTAAAGACACGGCATCCGTTAACAAGATTATCATCACAGAACCGAACGGCATGGAAATGACCTTGATCCGATCCGGAAACCAGTGGACAGATGACAAAGGTGAATGTGTGCAACCTGTTTTGGTCTTCAATATACTGGAAGCACTTTACAACGTACGTTTTAAAGGATATGTTCCCGAAAACTCCGTGAAAACGGTGATCAACAGGATCTCGACAATCGGAATTAAAGTTCAGTATTTCCAAAATGACGATTGGAGCAAGACCTGGTATATCGGAGGCTCCACTTCCGATCACTACGGAACTTACATGCTGGTGGAATCATCTGAAGCAGGAAAAAGTGATTTACCTGTCATCGCTGAAATCAAAGGAATGAAGGGGATTATCGAACCTCGTTTTTTTGCGGATCCGAGAAAATGGCAATGCTCCGGAATTTTCGCTTACCAAATGCAAGACATAGCCGAAGTGAATGTGAAATTCACGGAAAGACCCGACAGAAGCTTTGAAGTACGAAAAATCAAGAAAGATTACCTGGTAAAATATGCAGGGAAATATTTGACAACCCTGGACACAAACATGGTGTACCGTTATTTACTGAACTTCAAACGTGTCAACTTTGAAAATCCGAACTACGAACTGAACGAAAAGCAACTCGACAGCTTGAAAAAATCCCGTCCATTCTGTGAATTGAACATTCGCACAACAAAAGGTGAAAAGAAGAAATTGAGAATGTTCCGTATTAAATCTACCGGAGATGCAGAAGTCGATGATTTTGGAGACAAAGTAAGTTACGATATTAACAGATTTTGGTGTGAACTACCGGATGGCCAGGTTGTTAAATGTCAGTATTTCGTCTTTAACCCTTTACTCATGGGGCATATCTATTTCAATCCGAACAGGTACGCAACCGGTCAATAAGGTTAATATCTCGTTGAAAACTGTCGGGAAAGAGTTAGGTTTTCAAGGATTCAACGGCTTTTTAATTGGTATATTTGCTATCGTAAATAACCAATAGTATGAATTTTATCGTATCAAGTACGAATTTACTGCGTCATCTTCAAAGCATTAGTGGTGTCTTAAGCACCAGTAATACCTTGCCGATCCTTGACAACTTTTTGTTCAATATTTCAGACAGTCAATTAATTATTTCTGCTTCTGACCTGGAGACCACCATGCAAACAACTATGGAAGTTGAAGCAACAGATTCGGGCAAAGTGGCGATTCCTGCCAAAATGCTTTTGGACGTGTTGAAAAACCTTCCGGACCAGCCATGTACTTTCAAAATCGATGCAGCTTCATTCGGAGTTGAGATCGTTTACGATAACGGTAAGTCTAAAATGGTTGGATTCAATGGTGAGGAGTTTCCGAAAACACCGGCTATTGAAAACAGTACAAGCATCCGTATTTCAGGCGAAATTATCTCAAGTGCAATCAACAAAACGCTTTTTGCAGCCGGAAATGATGATTTACGTCCCGTAATGAGCGGTATGTATTGTCAGTTCAGTCCTTCAGATATTACATTCGTAGCGACAGATGCACATAAATTGGTTAGATACCGCAGAACAGATGGTCAAGCGACCGGAGGTTCCGCATTCATTCTTCCCAAAAAACCATTGAATTTGTTGAAATCAAATTTGCGTGGTGATGAGGAAGTATTGGTCGAATACACTGATTCAAATGCCATTTTCACATTCAACGATATCATTTTGATGTGCCGTTTGATCGATGGGAAATATCCGAATTACGAAGCTGTAATACCAAAGGAAAATCCGAATATCTTGATCGTTGACCGTTTACAATTCTTAGGAGCAATCAAACGTGTATCCATCTTCGCAAACAAGACAACGCACCAGGTAAAATTGAAGATTGCCGGAAGTGAATTGAACATTTCTGCCGAAGACCTGGATTTTTCAAATGAAGCAAATGAGCGTTTGACATGTAATTATGACGGAACGGATATTGAAATTGCTTTCAATAGCAGATTCCTGATGGAGATGTTGAACAATATCGATGCACCGGAAGTTAAAATAGCCATGAGTGAACCGAGCAGAGCCGGTTTATTAATGCCGAACACTTCTGAAAACGAGCACGAAGACATCTTGATGTTGGTAATGCCCGTTATGATAAACAGGTAACAATCAACTAATTATACCGAAGCCGTTTGTCAATTGATAAGCGGCTTCTTTTTTTGGCACGAATTTTATTATCCTCTAATTATAAAATTCAAAGTCATGAAAAAGATTTACTTCACATTCGCTCTGGTACTTTTTACTTGTACACTCGCACATGCTTCTGAATTGCTTTTGCGAGTTAATAGAAAAGGACTATTTATTGTTAGCGCTTCCAGTCAAACGCAAACAAACAACTACAACACTTACCAGTTTTACAACTTGTATGGCGGAACAACTCAAGTGAAAGTAGTTGATAAATCAAACGGACAAGTAATTTTCAAAAACAACCTGAATATTCCGGAAGGTTATCAACTGGTTGCAGAACTGGATTATTATGGAACATTGACAGTTGTTTCCAATAACCCGATTGCAAATTCTAATAATGGCGGCTGGAATAGCAATGTCGGGACAATTAACTATGGCAATACCGGGAACGGAAATTATGGCGGTGGTTATCAGAACAATCATTGCGGAACGTATCCGAACTACCAGGGAGACGGATATTACAACCAAGGACAAACTGCAAATAACAATAACTATTTCAACCAGTTTTTAGCAAGTTTGAAATCCGAAAGTTTTGACAGCAATCGTTTACAGAATGCAAAAGTATACGCATCAAAAACGAATCTGTCTGCAAATCAGATCAAGGAAATTGCTGCAACATTCACTTTCGACAGCAATCGCCTGGACTGGGCAAAAGCAGCATACGCCAGCTGTTATGATAAAGGAAATTATTTCCTATTGAGAGATACTTTTACCTTCTCTTCAAACTATAGTGAGCTACAGGATTACATCAGTGTACAATAAAGCAAACCCCATTTTGATGCATTCATCAAAATAAATCCAATACCAACCCGGAATGTCGAATCTATTATAGGTTCGACATTCCTATTTTATGCAGTTGAATTGACCAAAATTCACTATCTTTGACTCTCATAACTAGCTATATGAAAGAACAAAATTTAGCCGATTTAGAAGCTGCGTTTAATGAAAAATTGAAGCAAGACATTCGTATTGAGCCGAAAGACTGGATGCCGGATGCTTACCGAAAAACATTAATTCGTCAGATTTCACAGCATGCACATTCTGAAATTGTCGGAATGCTTCCGGAAGGAAACTGGATTACGCGCGCCCCGAATCTAAGACGTAAAGCCGTTTTATTGGCTAAAGTTCAGGATGAAGCAGGGCATGGACAATACCTATACAGCGCAATGGAAACCTTGGGTTTTTCCCGAGAACAAAGTATTGACGATATGCACACCGGCAAAGCAAAATACTCTTCTATTTTCAATTACCCTACATTGACTTGGGCCGATATGGGAGCAGTTGGCTGGTTGGTTGACGGAGCGGCAATCATGAACCAGGTTCCTTTATGCAGAACATCTTATGGTCCGTATGCCCGTGCAATGGTCCGCATCTGTAAGGAAGAATCGTTTCACCAACGCCAGGGATATGAAATCATGTGCACTCTGATGAAAGGATCCGAAGATCAAAAAGCGATGGCACAAGACGCCCTGAATCGTTTTTGGTGGCCGGCATTGATGATGTTCGGGCCAAGTGACGCCGAATCAACGCATACACAACAATCCATTGATTGGAAAATCAAAAGACATACGAATGATGAATTGCGTCAAATGTTTGTTGATGCATCCGTACCTCAAGCACAATTGATCGGGCTGACTATTCCGGATTCCGATCTGAAGTGGAACGAAGAACGAGGTCATTATGATTTTGGAGCAATTGATTGGGAAGAATTCAAACAGGTGGTTAGTGGAAACGGCCCGTGTAATGCAGAACGAATTGCAACCCGATTGAAAGCAAAAGAAGAAGGTATGTGGGTTCGGGAAGCAGCAATGGCACATGCCGAAAAGAAAAAAATGAGAAAAGCATCTTAAATATTATAAAGAAATGGCAGGAAAAGATTGGCCTTTATGGGAAGTTTTCATTCGAAGTAAAGTAGGTTTAAACCACAAGCACGTTGGGAGTATTCACGCCGCAGATGCTGAAATGGCTGTAGAAAATGCGCGCGATGTTTACACCAGACGCAGTGAAGGGATTTCAATCTGGGTTGTTGAATCTTCCCAGGTATTCGCCTCAGATCCGGCAGATTCAGACGCATTATTCGAACCGGCAGACAGTAAAATTTACCGTCATCCGACTTTCTATGAGGTTCCTGATGGTGTAGGACATATGTAGTATTTAGACATAAGACTGCAGACAGAAGACTATAGACTTAGTTTTGTCTTTCGTCTCAAGTCTTCTGTCTTTAGTCTTAAAAAAATGAAAAACAACTTATTTACATACACATTACGCATAGCTGACGATAGCTTGATCTTGGGTCAGAGACTTGCGGAATGGTGCGGTCATGGACCGATCATTGAAGAAGATATTGCTTTATCCAACATTGCATTGGACCTGATCGGGCAAGCTACAAATCTATTGGAATACGCCGCAACGGTTGAAAACAAAGGTCGAAGTGCTGATGATTTGGCCTTCTTGCGATTTGAAAATCAGTATTTCAACACCCAACTGGTAGAGCAAAAAAATGGTGATTTTGCCGTTACGATGATTCGTCAATGGATCTTTGATACCTTCAGACTTCCGTTTTACGAGGCGTTACAACATTCTTCCGACAGCCAGCTTGCAGCAATTGCAGAGAAATCTTTAAAGGAGACCAAATACCACTGGAAACACTCTTCCGAATGGATCATTCGTATGGGAGACGGAACAGAGGAGTCAAATAAACGTGTCAATGATGCATTGATCTTACTTTGGAAATTTTCCGATGAATTGTTCTTTATGGATGATGTCGATCAGGATTTGATCGCACAAGGAATTGCAATTGATTTGGAGACACTCCGTCCGATTTTTAATGAGCGGATTCAATTGGTATTACAACAAGCTACGCTTCAATTACCTGATTCCAAATGGAAATTGAATGGTGGAAGATTGGGAAGACATACGGAGCATTTTGGGCATTTAATTGCAGAAATGCAGTACATGCAACGCGCCTACCCAAATATGGAATGGTAGACGAAGCTACCATATGGCATTACCTGGAAGATGTACCGGATCCTGAAGTTCCTGTACTTTCAGTTATTGACTTAGGAATTGTTCGAGGGGTAAAAGTAATTTCAGGCAAAGAAGTGGAAATAACGATCACTCCTACTTATTCCGGCTGCCCGGCCATGAATTACATTGAAAAAAATATCCGGGAAATTCTTACGGAAAAAGGCATAGAAACAATTCATATTCAAACTGTACTTTCTCCTGCGTGGACCACGGATTGGATGAGTGAAGCGGGTAAAGAAAAACTCCTGGCATATGGAATTGCCCCACCCGTAAATGAAGTCGATAAACTGGTTTTATTTGGTGATTCACCGATTGTAAAGTGTCCGCAATGTCATTCAGAAAACACCAAAATGCTCAGTCAATTCGGTAGTACAGCCTGTAAAGCCCTGTATCAGTGCAATGACTGTCTGGAACCTTTTGACTATTTCAAGTGCCTGAGATAAGTTGCAAAATTAAATGGTTTTAACCAATGTGTTATTTGTAGGTTACGCTTCGTGATTTACAATATTCAACTAGTACATTATCAAAAATTTATTAGCATAAATGCATATCTTTGCCGCGATCGATTTTTAATCGACTACACATTTATGGAAATGGACATTACCAATATGCAAGTTATTGATTTGCTGTCGAGTGAGTTATCACATGACGACATATCAATCAATGCAAATCGTTCGACCACTAAAAACGCACATTCATATTTCGGATTTAATTTTTTCATGTTATGATAAGATTGAGTTGGTTATTGTCACTTTTTTGTTTGTTAGCGGTTAATTCCCTTTTTGCTCAAATCCCGGTATCACCTCCTGCAGGAACAGTTCTTACAACTAATCCTGCAACCCCGTTCGCTTATGCTTTAAGCGGAGGACAAACCTACACTTATACAAACCCTTCCTGGCCTGTATTTAACACCAATTGTTATGCCCTTGCACTGAATGACACGTTGTTCAATGCAATAAACGGTTTCAATCCGACACCGTCAGGAGGTAGTTGCAGTGGAATGTCAAATTTGGTATACAATTCCGGAAGTTCAAATTTAGCTGCCGGAATTATTGTCTATAATGGAACTACGAGTTATCGTTATCGGAATATCTCCAGTGCTTTCGTTGTGAACAACGCGGTTCAAGTCCGTGCTACAATCATATTCTCTAACCCTGTAACGTATTATCCAAATAACACTTTTGTTGTTCCTGTAACGGGAAATTTCAGTTATCATGTGATTTACGAATCCTTTTCCCCCACTGATGCACAATACACGAGCGGTTCAGGGAATGCATGGATTCCATCTAAGACCTTGTTCAATAACATGATCACAGATCCGAATAACTCCATTTGTGTCAATTTTACTCCTGGTAATTTCACACTGAATACTGTAAGCGCAAGTACTGCACCAAGTGGAATCATTTGTCAAGGTGGAAATATTCAATTGACAGGTGGTGGAACTGGAAATAATCTCACATTCAATTGGACCGGACCGAACTCTTTTACTAGCACGAGCTCAAATGTTATGATAAACAATGCGAGCTCAAGTAATTCCGGAACTTATTCCTTGACTGTTACAGATGACATCGGGTGTTCAAATACAGCTCAATCTGCCATAACAGTCCAACAAAGCCCTACCGCAACTGCCGGAGGAACTTCTGTGATATGTGTCAACAGTACAGCAACAGTAAGTGGTGCCTCCTCGTCAAATGGAACTATCTCCTGGACTCACAACGGAAGCGGATCACTGGCAAACGGCAATACATTAACTCCTACTTATACACCCGCAATCTCCGATGCCGGAAATACCGTTGTCTTAACATTGACTACCACCAGTAACAATTCGTGTGCACCGGCAACTTCTCAAGCGGTTTACAATGTTATTGTACATGGAAACCCAATCGCATTGGATGGAGTTACGAGTTCCATTTGTTCCACAAGCAGCTTTACAGTTACTACAGCAATCGCCCAATTTGGAACAATCAACTGGACTCATAACGGAGCCGGAACATTGACAAATGCCAATACTGCTTCACCAACTTATACACCAAGTCCATTAGATAATGGAAACACAGTTGTCTTAACACTTACCGTGACAAGCAATAACACTTGTGCACCGGGAATCGCTCAATCTTTTCATATAATAAACATCACCCCACTTCCACAAGCTGTTTCAGGTGGAACTGCGGTAATTTGTCAAAACAGTTCATTGACGGTTTCGGGAGCTACTGCAAACTACGGAACAATCAGTTGGAGTCATAACGGAACAGGAACATTAGCTAATCCAACTGCAATTAACCCGACTTATACTCCAAGTGCAGGCGATCTGGGGAATATCGTAACACTTACAATGACGGTTTCAAGCAATAATGCATGTGCACCGGCAACTTCAAGTGCCGATTTTTCGATTACCGTTCAAGGTTTGCCGACAGCAACCGTTTCTGGATCTGCTACCATTTGTTCTTCTTCCTCAGTAACTGTTGCAGGAGTAACCGCTTCAGGCGGAACGATTTCCTGGACACATAATGGAAATGGTATTCTTACCAATCAGACAAGTTTAACACCTACTTATACACCTAGTGTATTGGATGCAGGGAATGCCGTATCATTAACCATAACTGTTTCGAGTAATAATTCATGTGCACCATCATCAGTAGCGGCGATTTACACGGTGAATGTCAATCATTTACCGACAGCGATAGCCGGTAACAATGTAACAATTTGCGAAAGCAGTCCTTATCTTGTGACAGGAGCCTCGTTCAATTACGGAACGGCTAACTGGACCCACAATGGTTCAGGAACTCTCACCAATGGAAATACCAATGCCCCGATTTATACCCCAAGTCCGGCAGACGCAGGGAATGCTGTCACTTTAATCTTGAATGTTACGAGTAACAACGCCTGTAATCCCAATGTTGCAAGCAATCAGGTCATTCTGACCATTCAGCACCCGCCCGTTGCATTGGCAGGTGGAAGCACCACTGTTTGTGTTACATCTACAGCACCTGTAACCGGAGCTACAGCAACTTACGGAACAATCAACTGGACACACAATGGTGGTGGCTCTTTAACGAATCAAACAACTTTAGGTCCGGTTTACCACCCTGTTAGTTCCGATATTGGAAATCCAATTATCCTGACCTTAACTGTAACGAGCACAAATAGTTGCGCCCCACAAACTGCATCAGCCACGTATACTGTGAATATTGATCCGCTTCCATCAGCTCTGGCCGGAGGTTCTGCAACAATTTGTGCAAACGGGAGTGGAACTGTTTCAGGTGCGACTGCAACAAATGGGAGTATCAATTGGACAGGAAATGGGTTGGGAACAATTTCAGACCCAACAACAACTACTCCAACTTATTTTCCGACTTCTGCCGAAATTGGAAACACCGTAACTCTGACGATGGAAGTGTCCAGTAACAATACCTGCATTCCTAACAGCAGTTTTGCATCTTATACTTTTATTATTGACGGTCCTCCTTCCATTCAAATAACAGATCCGATGGACACCCTTTGCCCCGGAGCTACCAAACTAGTCCAGGGTGTAACGACAGCATATGGAACTTCTTCCTGGACCCACAACGGTACGGGAACCCTTATCAATGTAAATACCAATTCTCCAACCTATACAGCAGGTCCCGGAGATTTAGGAAATACCGTTACTTTAACATTAACAGTTAGCAGCAACAATGGATGCGCTCCTCAAGCTACTGTATCAACCGTTCAGGTTTATGTCAAGGCAAGCGCCAACATACCAAATATCAACCTGGTCAATCTTGTTAATGTACGCTGTTATGGTGATCATACAGGAAGTGTTATCTTGAATATCACAGGGGGTGCATCGCCCTACTCTTATCATTGGAGTTCCGGATCTGTCAATCAAAACCTGACGAATGCAGGAGAAGGTGTTTATTATGTCGATATTACAGATAACCATGGTTGTCTTGCCACGGATACGTTTAAGATCAACCAACCGACCCAATTAATTAGTTCGCCAATTGTTGTCCCCGTAGATTGTGCCGGAATAAACGAATCAAGTATCAGCGTTTCTGCATCAGGAGGTGTTGGTCCCTATTCTTATTCCTGGCGTGATTTGGATATCGACGGACAAATTGTTTCCGGAATTCCAGCCGGGAATTACAAGGTGACAATTACAGACGCAAATGGATGCAGGTTGACCGAAATTATCCCTTTGAGTACGAATGGTTCCTTAATTGTTGAAGCAACACCGGATGTGATGAATGTCAATATCGGAACAGAAATTCCATTTACGGTGACCGGAGCGACAAATTATGACTGGACCCCGAACCAATATCTATCATGCAATAATTGTGATGCTCCTGTTTGTATTCCTTCCACATCCAATAATTATATTGTTGTAGGATCCGATCCAAACGGATGTACAGGTAGTGATACTGTCATTGTCAATGTATATGTTGATTGTCATAATCTATCACTTCCAAACATTTTTTCGCCAAACAATAGCGGACCTGAAGCCAATAACACCTTTGGTTTATTGGGAACTTTGCCTTGTCTTGAAACTTACCAGCTTTTAATCTTTAATCGTTGGGGAGAACAGGTTTTCGAAACACAATCTACTGATCTTCAATGGGACGGGACATTTAAAGGTAAGCCCCAAAATTCAGGTGTCTATTTCTATCGTTTGGACATGAAACTCGTCAATGGAGAGGAAACGAAAAAATCCGGCAACCTTACTTTAGTCAGATAATATGAAAAAGTTATCCCTTTACATATTGATTCTGACCCAGATGATCGCTAAAAGTACTTCAGCGCAGGACACTCATTTTGCTCAATCCGAGTATTCTCCCATGTTGTTAAACCCTGCATTAGCCGGGGCATTTTCACATATGCAACTTATTGCAAATTATCGGAATCAATGGAATAGTGTCGCTTCTCCTTATAAAACGATTGCTGCATCTTTTGATGTCAGATTGCAAAGAAGGGATGCTGACAATAATAGTTTTCTCGCATTAGGTCTCAATTTTTTCAATGATGTGGCAGGAGATATGAAGGTCACAACAAATCAATTCAACCTGGACCTTGCATATCACATTAAAATGGGACGATACAGCTTATTGCGGATTGGTATCTATGGCGGAATGAATCAACGCAGCCTTGATCCGAACAGAGGAAATTGGGCCAGTCAATTTGATGGTGATGCTATCAACACAAGTATTTCAAGTGGTGAGAGTTTCGGTTCATACAATCACATGTTTATGGATGCCGGGGCGGGTATCGTTTATACTTTCAGAAAGATGAAATATTCTGTACACAATAACATAAACAACAATGTGAATTGTGGACTGGCTGTTTATCACGCCAACCAACCGGCATCTTCTTTCATCTCATTACCTCAAGACAAACTTGGAATGCGTATTTCCGGGTTCATCAATAGCTCATTCAATATTCCAAATACACAATTGGCGATACAACCCGCTGTCTATCTGCAATTTCAATCAAAGTATTCCGAAGTGATGTTTGGAACATACCTGCGTTATAACATCCGTGAAGCTTCCCATTTTACAGGTTCAATCAAACCGGTTGCAGCTGCCCTTGGGTTATTTAGCCGTTATAAGGATGCTTTTGTAGCGAAAGGATATTTTCAATATCATCAATTTTCCGTTGGTCTTGCTTATGATTTCAACCTTTCACGTTTAACTCCGGTATCCAAATCACGCGGAGGCTTCGAAGTTTTCCTGCGATTCAACCTCGACGACCGATTGAATAATCCTTCTCTATGGTGATTTCAACGATGCTCAACCACCTGTAGTAACTCATCGATTCCTTTAACTGAGCAAGAATGTCCTCGTGCTCTTCGTGCACCTTGTGGTTAAATGATATAAAGTGTTACCACGAAGGACACCAAGCAAACAAAGAACGTTTTTTAAATACAGTCAATAAAAAAAGGCGTCATTCGACGCCTTCTCATTAATCCAATATTATTTCTTATCCTAAGAACGGGTACTTGTAATCTGTTGGCGGAACGAATGTTTCCTTGATAGTTCTTGCAGAAATCCAACGCAACAGGTTCATCGATGCCCCTGCTTTGTCATTTGTACCGGATCCCCTTGCTCCACCGAATGGTTGTTGACCAACAACTGCACCGGTCGGTTTATCATTGATATAGAAGTTCCCTGCTGCATTTTCCAACGCCTTTGTAGCTACTTGGATCGCATAACGGTCGTTAGACATAATTGAGCCCGTCAACGCGTATTCGGAAGTCTCATCCAATAATTTCAATGTTTCCTCAAACTGGTTTTCAGGATATACATAAATTGTCAGTACAGGACCGAAGATTTCTTCGCTCAACGTTCTGAACTTCGGATTTGTAGTAACAATAACAGTTGGGTCGATGAAATATCCTTTCGATTTGTCATACGAACCACCTACGATAATTTCCGCATCTGATTGAGATTTCGCATAGTCAATAAACCCGGCAATCTTATCGAAAGCGCGCTCATCAATTACTGCGTTGATAAAGTTGGAGGAATCTTCCGGAGAACCCATTTTAAATGATTTCACCTGACTCACCAAAATTTCTTTTACATCTGCCCAAATATTGGATGGAACATACGCACGGGAAGCTGCAGAACACTTTTGTCCCTGGAATTCAAATGCTCCCCTGGATAGTGCAGTTGCAACTTCAGCAGCGTTTGCACTTCTGTGAACCATCACGAAGTCTTTCCCTCCCGTTTCACCGACGATTCTTGGATATGCCTTGTAATTCTCAATGTTGTTTCCAATTTCTTTCCATAAATGACGGAATACTCCTGTAGAACCAGTGAAATGTAGTCCAGCCAAATGTTTGCTTTTGAAGATCACATCTCCCGCAACCGGACCATCCACAGAAATCATATTGATAACTCCATCCGGAACACCCGCAGCTCTGAACACTTCCATGATCACTTGTGCAGAATACATTTGGGATTCAGCAGGTTTCCAAACAATTACATTTCCCATCATTGCGGGAGCAGCACATAAGTTTGCAGCAATTGACGTAAAATTGAAAGGGGTAAGTGCGAAAACAAATCCTTCCAACGGTCGGTATTCCAATCTATTCCACATTCCAGGTAAGGACTCCGGTTGATCTTTGTAAATCTGGGTCATGTATTGAACATTGAAACGGAAGAAATCAATCAGCTCACAAGCAGCATCAATTTCAGCTTGCATTACATTCTTGGATTGTCCCAGCATGGTAGCTGCATTCATCTTATTTCTGAAAGGTCCGGCCAATAAATCAGCGGCTTTCAAAAAGATAGCTGCACGTTGCTCCCACGGAAGGTTTGCCCACTGTTCACGTGCTTTCATTGCAGCATCAATTGCCAAAGAAACATGAGATGCATCACCATAATTGAAATGTCCCAACACTTTCTTGTGGTCGTGCGGAGGAGACATCGGTTTTTTATTATTTGTTCTAACCAATTCAGAACCAATGTACATAGGCACATCGATCGGATCCTGATTCAGCAGTTTTTTATATTCAGAAATCAAAGCTGTATGTTCAGTAGTTCCTGGAACATAAGCCTTCACCGGTTCATTAATTGCTTTGGGAACCGTAAATAAAGCGTTTGACATAGTATACATTTTTGCACTACAAATGTACAATAATGCTTTGAGTTCAGGTATCAGATTCATCTCCTATTATTGAACTTCCATGGTTAATTTAAAAGATTGTTCTTATGTTTGGTATATTGTTATTTAAACATACTTATGAAGACTCCAGCACCCATTATTCTTTTCGCCCTATTTATCCATTCTTTCTGTTTTTCTCAACCGGTTGATTCCAAAAAACAATGGGAGCAATTAAACAGCGGAAGTGAAAGTGAACGGATTGAAGCAGCCAAAAAGCTTAGTCTTTATTATCAGTCAGAATCCATTGATTCCCTTCGGATGGTAGGTGAAACCTTGTTTTTTTACGGAATAGACAATCACTATCAACCGGCTATCGAGTTCGGTAAAATCACGCTTGCTGAATTCTATGTTATGAACGGCCGGATAAATGATGGAATTGTAATGGCAAAAGCAACTCTTCCATCTTTGCAAGAGCGCGGTGATATGGCATTATTGAGCAATGTTTGCAGAATTATTGCTTCCGGATACCGAAAATTGGAGGATGGAAATTCATCTATGCTTTGGGCAAAAAAGGCCATTGCTTACAATAAGGATAATAAGGAATCACAAGATAAAACGGAAGGAATCATCTCATTGGCTGAAGCCTGTTTGTTGCAAAATAAAGAGAAATTGGCGATTGAAAATTACGAAGATTACATTTCCAAAGCCACCAAATCAAAAAATTACCGGGGATTAAGTACCGCCTATGCTCGCTTGGGAGATATTTACCGGATCTCTGAAAATTTGACCTTGGCAGAAAAGTTCTTCAAGCTTTCCTATCAAATGGCTCAAAAAACAAACCTGACTTCTCCGAAAGCACATGCTTTAAACAACCTGGCCATTATTTACTTCGAAAAAGGAGACACTGTAAATGCGCGCATTCATTTTCAAAAGGCGCTAACTTTGAGAGAATCGGTGAACGATGTGAAATCCATTTCTGAAAGTCTTTACAACTTAGGTGATTATCATTTTTATATCGAACAATACTCCCAAGCACTTTATTGGTATCAAAAGTCAACGGATCTCGCCAAACGGAATTCCTTATTGAAAGAAGAAAAGGACGGTCTGTTGGCAATGGCCCAGGTTTACAAGGAAATGAAACAGTTTGATGAATCCACCAAACACCTTGAAAAGGCCTTAGCCATTTCAAGTGACCTGAAACTTCAGCAAAGTGCAGATGATGAGGACCTGACAAGCCTTCAACATGAAATATGGAGAACAGACTTTGAGGAATTCAAAACAGCAGAGATCAAAAAGGAATCTTCTTTTCAATTTTACCTGCTTTTGATCGTTACAATTGCCTTGACAGTAACGGTGATTTTGTTGGTTGTGAAACTGAATAAGATGAAGAAAATGCTTAATTAAGTTTGCCTGGGAAGTTCAATTGAAAAACAGGAATATCAACCTTAAACAGCTGACCTGATTCCATATTCTTGAATGTATAAAAACCATGCATCGACCCCATTTCCGACTTTAATTCGCAACCACTGGTATACTGGTATAATTCTCCTGATTCCAAAATAGGCTGTTGTCCTACAACTCCTTCCCCGCTTACATGGATCGTTGGGTTCAGGGAATCAAAAATGAACCAATCGCGGTGAAGCAATTGAACCGTGAACTGATTTTGGTTCTCAATATCAATTCGGTAACTAAAAAAATAGCTTGAGTCCGTTGTTTGTGAAACGTCTGCCCGAAACTGAGTCGAAACCCGAATCAAAACTCCTTCCGTAAGCGCGGTTATCTGTGTCATATTATTGGACTTGTGACGAAGAAAGTTAGTAACTAAATTCTAGGTAGACAAATTTTTCACATTTTTTATTGAACTAATTTATCAAATATCACGCTTCCAGTGAATTCCTAAAATTAACGAATAATGGGGCGAAATGATGAAAGTCACTTGAAATATGTACTGTTCAAGACGAATTAAATTCTATTTTTGTATTCAAAAAACTCGAAATGACTCCGAAGTTTCATCCTTTAGTGGTTCAAGATGTCCGAAAGGAAACTGATGACACTGTTTCAATTGCCTTTGAAATCCCTTCCGAACTGACAAGTGATTACCAATTTGTTTCCGGTCAGTACATTACTATTCGTAAGATCATGGACGGGGAAGAGCTAAGAAGATCTTATTCGATTTGCGCAACTCCACAGGATGGTGAACTACGTGTTGCTGTCAAGCGAGTAGATGATGGTCGTTTTTCATCCTGGGCAACATCGGAGTTGAAAATCGGAGAAGTTTTGGACGTAATGACTCCAAGCGGGCATTTCCAAATTCTTCCTGAGATTTCTGCTACAAAAAGTTATGCGCTTTTTGCAGCCGGTAGTGGAATAACTCCGATTATCTCCATTGCGAAAACAATTCTTGCGAATGAACCGATGAGTACGGTAACACTGGTTTATGGGAATAAAGGTTTTGCGAGTATCATTTTTAGAGAAGAACTGGAAGCTTTAAAGAATAAATACATTAACCGTTTTCAACTGATCCATGTCCTAAGCCGTGAAAGCTTAGGAAATCCATTGCAGAAAGGCCGTATCGACAAGGATAAAGTGGAATTAATCGGACGGACATTGCTTAAAGGTGAACACATTGATGCCGTTTACTCATGTGGTCCGGAAGAAATGATTCATGCAGTAAAAAATGCAATGATGGAATCAGGAGTTCCGGAAAATAAAATTCATTTTGAATTGTTTGGGACGAAAACTGCAGGTTCAGCAGCAAAAATCATCGTTCCTAAGGATCAGGATGTATTGGCTAATGTCACGATTATCCTGGATGGTGATCGGATCGAGGTCAATCTGAATACTGCCGGAACATCCATTTTGGAAGCCGGTTATGCAGCCGGTGCGGATTTGCCATTTGCTTGTAAAGGCGGTGTTTGTTGTACATGTAAAGCCAAAATATTGGAAGGAAGTGCAGTGATGGATGTCAATTACGCACTAGAGAAAGATGAAGTAGAAGCAGGTTATATCCTAACGTGTCAGGCACATCCTACCTCCGAAAAATTAACAGTATCATTTGACGATTAATTATGGGTTTATTTTCCAAATTCAAAAAAGACTCCGGGTCGAAAAAATCACGTTCCGGTATAGTTAAGGTCTCAAATAACGAACGGATTACAGCTGTTGGAAGCCGTATTCATTTTGAGATTCCCGCCGATTTAAAGGATCAATTTGCTCATGAACCGGGACAATATGTAAACGTTCATGTAACTTTGAATGGTACCAAATACAGTCGATCATATTCCATTTGCAGTGGTCCGAATGAACCGAATCTTGCTGTTGCAGTAAAGGCAATTGATAAAGGTTTGGTTTCAAATTATTTGGTAAATGAATTGAAGGCAGGAGATGAAATTGAGCTGGATTTTCCTTTAGGAAATTTCAAACTGGACCAAAAAGCTCCAAACATTGTATGTTTTGCAGCCGGTAGTGGAATCACTCCATTCATGTCTTTTGCAAAATCATTGGGTGCAGATCAAAAAATGCGCTTGATTTATGGGAATTCAAAAATGGATACTGCATTCTTTTTAGATGAAATCAAAGCTTTTCCAAATGTCACTTCCACTTTTTTCTTTAGTCAGGAAAAAAATGAAGGGCACCAGGAAGGAAGATTGGATAAACATCAAGTGAGTGAATTAATCAAATCCGAGTTGTCTCTTTTGAGAGCAGATGGTTTCTATATCTGTGGTCCGGAAGAAATGATTGTCGGAATCCAGGAAGTATTGAGTGTATTCGGAATTGCGAAAGAGAAGATTCACTTTGAATTATTCACTACTCCGGTTTTGATGAAACAAGAGGAAACTACTGTTGTCGGAACATTCAAGGGCATTTCTCAAGTGAGTGCAATCCTGGATGGAGAAATTCAACGAATCGAATTGGACACAAAAGGAAAAAGTATTTTGGATGCTTTGGATCAATCCGGAATGGATGTTCCATATTCTTGTAAAGGAGGCGTTTGTTGTACATGTAAAGCTAAAATACTGGAAGGAAGCGCTCAAATGACAATCAATTATGCCTTGACTGACGAAGAAGTGAAAGAAGGATACATTCTGACTTGTCAGGCACATCCAACCAGTGAAGTGTTAAAATTGGATTTTGATGTCTAAGAATGTATTGGTAATCGGAGCAAGCAGGGGAATCGGCAAAGAATTAGTCACTCAGTTTGCTGCCAAAGATTTGGAAACATTCGGTTTTGCCAGAAGCTTTAAAAATGGCTCTGAAAATAATGTCCATATTATACACTTGGATTTATTAAGTCCAACCATCAAATCTGATTTCGAAAAAGCTATTGCGGGTATCGATCAGATTGATTACCTGATTCACAATGCGGGTTTCATCAAAGTAAAGCCTTTCTTGGAATTATCCAGGGAAGACATTCAGAATTGCTATCAGGTGAATGTTCTGTCTGTAATGGAAATCACCCAGGTCTGCATTCCAAAAATGAAACCAGGCGGACATATCGTCATGATCTCCTCGATCGGAGGTTTCCAGGGAAGTTCAAAATTTCCAGGCTTGGCAGCATATTCCACTTCCAAAGCAGCATTGGTCTCATTAACCGAATTACTCGCTGAAGAGTTTAAAAATTCAGGAATTGCAATCAATTGCTTATGTTTAGGTGCTGTTCAGACAGAAATGATGGAAGAAGCATTTCCCGGTTACAAAGCACCTCACCAACCAGCTGAAATTGCTGAATTCATTGTTGATTTCACACTAAATAACGGAAAATATTTTCACGGGAAAATCATTCCTGTGAGCGTTTCCAATCCTTAAATGCACATGCAGCTATCTTTAGCGCCACTGCAGACATATACCGATTATCATTTCCGGAATGCACATATTGTTGTATTCAAAGGAGTAGATAAATTCTATGCCCCTTATCTAAAAATGAATAACGACGGGACTATTAAAAATGCTCCGAAAATCGATATTCTTCCCGAAAACAATCCCCGGATAGACATTATTCCGCAACTCATGGCTTGCAGTGAGCAGGAATTTTTCATCATGTCAGATTATATTGAAAGTTTAGGGTATTCCGAATTGAATTGGAATATGGGATGTCCTTATCCGATGGTTACAAATCGAAATCTTGGAGCCGGTATATTAAACAAACCCTCTGAAATTTTCAACTTGTTTGATCAGATTATTCCAAAGCTTAAAATTGGTTTGGGTATCAAGATGAGGATGGGATTAGAGAATACGGCTGAAATTCTGGAGATATTACCTCGATTAAATGATTATCCATTAACGGAAATCATTATTCATGCGCGTTATGCAAAGCAATTATATAATGGAGCATGCGACCACGAACGTTTTATGGAATGCATTTCATTAACGAAACATCCGTTAACCTATAATGGAGATATCACCACAAAAGACGAATTTGATTTCCTAAACGAGAAGTTTTCGGGCATCCAATCCTGGATGATCGGAAGAGGTGCAATGAACAATCCAAGTTTATTCGAGGAGATTAAGTTTGGAACAATCGATTCAGGAGAAGTCTATCGAAATAAATTGAACTTGTTTTCTGAGTATCTTACAAATAGCCTTTTAGAATGTAATCCGGATAGAGGTTATGCACTGAGCAAGATGAAATCCTATTGGGAGTATTTATCCGAAGGTCTTTCAGATGGGAATCAATTGTATCGAAAGGTTAAAAAGGCAAAAGACATTCATGAATTAACTGAGCATCTTCGTTACTTCCTATTGGACTAAAGTTCAATTTAGATTCTAAAATTCCCACATTATTTCCAATAAAACACCCAAAAGTCGCTCCTTTGGTCAGACTTTCGTATTAAAAGTATTGTTACTGCTATAATTAGCAGGATTTCTGGAAAAAACCTGTATAAACTAAAAAACCCCACAGTTACCTG
>NZ_CAMLDC010000032.1 GCF_946478805.1 uncultured Fluviicola sp.
GAAGTAAGAACAGCCCTGTTAAGAGACTTAAGGATGGTTTCATATCGTTGAGAATTAATGAAGATAAAGACCGGGCGGAGGTAGTTATTCTACTTTCAGCTTGACCGAATATTTCTTTTCCTTTCCATAATTTTTGGCTGCTCCATAGTCGACATCCAAGAGAGTAATAGTTCTTCCATTATGGATTTTAGTGGATGGATAATCCGAATGGAAACCAATAATATAATCTGATATATCTGCCTCAATCTGAACGGCGACTTCCCCTGCCCAAGCGCATTGTGTATTCGGTTGGCATCTGGTTTCATCCACTAAATGGGTAAACCGAATAGTGATGCTCTCATTACCTGCCTGTACCCGCACGGTTTTATTCAATTGAATTGTAAATTCCTGGTTTAAATGATAGGTGGGTTCTTTTTTGCAACCGGGTGAAAGAATAAGGATTAGGAGCAAGAGGAGTAAGCTGGAACGGTATTTCATGATCGTGGAATTTGGTTGTTTGAACAAAGATAGTTCAAAAACGAGTAGGGGGGCGATTAATCGCCCCCCTACTCGTTTATTTATATGTGAAATGATTCTTACAAATCAAATTTGATTCCTTGTGCCAATGGCAATGAATCGGTGTAATTGATCGTGTTTGTCTGACGGCGCATGTATACTTTCCAGGCATCAGATCCGGACTCGCGTCCACCACCTGTTTCTTTTTCACCACCGAAAGCTCCACCGATCTCAGCACCTGAAGTACCGATATTCACGTTTGCGATTCCACAATCAGATCCCGCTTGAGATAAGAAAGCCTCTGCTTCACGTAAGTTGTTGGTCATAATCGCTGAAGACAATCCTTGAGGAACCCCGTTTTGAAGTGCGATTGCATTTTCAACACCACCTGAGTATTTCATCAAGTACAATACCGGAGCAAATGTTTCGTGCTGAACAATTTTAAAGCTGTTTTGTGCTTCAGCAATTGCCGGTTTTACATAACATCCGGATTCGTATCCTTCTCCTGAAAGAATTCCTCCTTCAACTAATACTTTTCCACCTTCTTCCACTACCTGAACCAATGCGTTCTGGTAAGCTTTTACTGCATCTTTATCGATCAGCGGACCAACGTGATTATTCTGATCCAATGGATTCCCGATACGCAATTGTCCGTATGCATTTACCAAGGCATCTCTTACTTTATCGTAAACAGATTCGTGGATGATCAAACGACGAGTGGAAGTACAACGTTGACCGGCTGTTCCTACTGCACCGAATACAGCTCCCGGAACAACGATTTTCAAATCTGCACTTTCTGTGATGATTACTGCGTTGTTTCCACCCAATTCCAATAAGTGACGACCCAAACGTTTTCCAACTGCTTCACCGACCAATTTACCCATACGAGTAGATCCTGTCGCAGAAATCAATGGAACACGTGTGTCATTCGACATTAGTTTTCCTATTTCAGCGTCTCCGATCAACAAACAGGAAACTCCTTCAGGAACTCCATTTGCCTCGAAAACTTCTTGCGTCAATTTTTGACAAGCGATAGCCGTCAAAGGTGTTTTTTCGGACGGTTTCCAGATACAAACGTCTCCACAAACCCAAGCTAGTGCTGTATTCCAATTCCAAACCGCAACCGGGAAGTTGAATGCAGAAATAATTCCTACGATTCCCAGCGGGTGATATTGTTCGTACATTCTATGTCCTGCACGCTCAGAGTGCATGGTCAAACCGTATAGTTGGCGTGAAAGTCCCACTGCAAAGTCACAGATATCGATCATCTCCTGAACTTCACCCAAACCTTCCTGCAATGATTTCCCCATTTCGTAAGAAACCAATTCACCTAAAGCTTGTTTTTTCTCACGGATTTTTTCCGCCAACTGACGAACAACTTCTCCACGTTTCGGTGCAGGAACCATTCTCCAGTATTTAAATGCTTCTTGTGCTTTCAATACGATTGCTTCGTATTCTGCTTCCGTTGCCGAAGAAACAGATGCAATGATTTTTCCGTCAACCGGCGAAACTGAATCGATTTGAGTTCCGCGCGTGTTAAACCAATATCCTCCTGTTGAAGCTCCACGGTTTACCGCTTCGATGCCCAATGTTTTTAATGTTTCTTGTATTCCAAGATCTGTTGCTGTTGCTGACATTCCTTTTCGATTAGTTTGTGCAAAATTACACAATTTTTGCGGAGTTAAGTTGTGTAATTTTGTTAAGGTTTTGATTCATATTAGAGTTTCATCAGTTTTGAATAACCGGATTGATCGCCATTGTTTCTCTTTAAGATATAGACACCTTTTGGTTGACTGCTCAAATCCAAACTCCAATTGGCATTCGGATTGGTTTCGTGTGCGACCTGCAAACCGGAAATAGTATACACATAAACTTCTTCAACCGATTCTGGAAACTGGATGTGGAATATACCATTACTTGGATTCGGATAAATTACCGGGTTATTTTTACTTGATTTGTTGACGGATAAATTACCGACGGCTGTTACTGCTGTATTTGTAACAATTGGTGAATTAAAATCGAAGTAAATGGATGCCTTATTTTCAATAGCACTTCCATTGCTTAATGGAACAAATGGTTTGATTCGGTATTGCACAAAACCATGTGATTCCGGTTCGTTACTTGTACTGTCTGCCAACCAGATATTATTGAATTGAAAGGATAATGAATCGTGCTGAATTTTGGACTCGACCGGATCACTTGCATGTATTAATTCAAAGGTGGATGGATCCAAAAGCGGATCAATCAGATCTGTGAGTTTGATATTAATTGCAGGTGCAGTACCTGTATTTTGAAAATGAATGGTGTAAGTCAGATAATCATTGTAATTGGGAGGGACTACTGTAGGAAAGACTTCTTTTATATTCGGATCGTAGGAATTCCCGACTGCGTAGCACAAGTCCATTTGATTGTTTAGTAAATTACCTGTTTCAGTTGCAGAAACCAAGGTAACTGAAACACAAACAGAATCGCCGGATTGTGCGGTTTGATCAACAAGTAGATTCATCAGGAAAGGATCCTCCCAGTTCATACTCGAAAAATTGTTCACAGAGAAAGTGATCGTATTTCCATTTACTTGCGCAGGCTGTGGAAACCCTAGTGGAGGAATTCCTGCATAAGTGACCGGACCTGTAATTGAAACGGTTAATTCTCCAGATAAACTATCCAAACAGGAAACAGGAAAATTCCCAAATTGATTGCTTGCAAAAACCAATAAGCCGTGTGTTTGTCCCGGGAATACAATTCCGGTTGGTGCTATGCCACTGACAGATAGATCATCGTTGTTAGCACAAGCAATTACGAAATCGACACTGTCAATCAGATTACTCGAGACGGTGACGGAATTTTCGATGGTACAGTTGGAAGAATAAGCTGCTCCTACGGTGTCCACTATTATGTGATAAGTACCATTGGGAACTTCAAAATAGTAACCTCCGAAATTGTCAGTATAAACTAAAGAGACAAAGTTCCCCGAATTGTCAAGCAGATTGATACGGACATTTTCCACAGCCTGATCGGATAGATCGGCATTGCAATTGGTGTTTTGGTCTACATAAACAGTTCCTTTTATTCCATGAGTGTAATTGGAGAAACAATCGTAAGGATTATTCCATACGCTATTCGTACAAACCGGCGTATTCCCTGTGTAAGACCGATGAGTTGGCACACAGGTGAACGGATTGCCAGAGATATACCAGGTATATAGCTGTTGGGTGTTTTCAGGTAAATTCTCGAAGCAATGGATCTGGTTGGTGTCGCATCGGAAAAATGCTAAAGTGGAAGGTAGATGCGGTAATGTTGTCAACAAATTATGGGAAACTGCCAAGGACCATAGGGAATCAGGCAGTTCCGGTAAACTTGTTATTAGATTATTAGGGCATTGAAGACTTATTAAGGATTGGGGTAGATCAGGCAGTTCAGTAAGTTGATTTCCATAGGCATCAAACGTTCTTAATGTGGCAGGGAAATCAGGTAGTACTGTAAGCAGGTTTACACTACATTCCAGGTTCACAAGACCGCTGGGAAGATTCGGTAAGGTGGTGATCAGATTGTAATTTATGCTTAGATACTCCAGATCGGGGGGCAGGACTGTTGGCAATGAAGTGATTTGATTTTCGTCACACAATAAATAAGTGAGTTCAGCGGGCAGACTACTAATTGAAGTCAAACCGCAGTTGTAAACCGCCAGTTCTTTTAAATGTGCAGGTAATACTGGCAATACCCCGATTTGATTACCTGAGCAATAAAGGTGTAGTAAAGAAGATGGAAGCGGAGGAAGTGAAGTTAACTGATTACCCATGCAATCCAGCCATGTTAAACTATCGGGTAGGACAGGCAACGCTGTGAGGTTGTTATCATCACAACGAAATTCTCTTAGGCTTTGTGGTAGAATCGGCCAATTTACGATTTGAGTGTTATTCAATTGCAGCTCTCTTAAATTAGGAGGTAGAGAGGGAATCGTTGTAACATTATAGTTATTGTATCGCAATGAAATCAAGCCGGTAAAGTATTGGATTCCGTCCAGGTTTACAGCTGCGCTTCCATAAAGGTCTACGGAATCAATTGCTGCTAATTCGGGAGAATTAATATCAAGCTGATTGCTGTTAATGATACATGCCGGATGATAAAATTGTATCCACCATGCAAAGTAAGAATCAGGGATAGTATAATATTGCGCATTGGATTTAAATCCGAAGCCAATAATAAATAAAAGAGAAAACGCAATTCTCGTCAAGTAAGAGTTATTCATTAAGGGTGGTTTAAATTGTAGTAAAATGAATGCCCAAAGCTAATAAATAGATTTGAACAGGGTTTATAAAATGACTAAAAACAGTTTGATAATGAGTGAAATTGGAGATTGATCGAAGGAATGCAGGGTAAAAATAAAATACAGTAATCGATCCGGATTTAGTTAAACGATCGCCTAAACTCCAGGGGCGAAAGGTTTGTCTTTAACTTAAATAGTTTACTGAAAGATTGGGAGTGCTCAAATCCTAATTCGTAGGCAATTTCACTGATTGAATGATTGGTCGTTGCTAATTTTTCTTTGGCTTTTTCGATCAACTTGTTGTGAATGTGTTGTTGGGTATTTTGCCCGGTGAGTAACCGAAGCAAACTGCCCAGATAACTTGTTGAAACGTGTAATTTTTCTGCAATGTATTGCACAGTTGGCAAACCGATGGAATTCAGATCATCGTGATTAAAATAATCATTCAATAATTCTTCCAACCGCTCCAGGATCTGGTGATTTGCCTTTTCCCTGGTGATGAACTGGCGATGATAAAACCGTTCACAATAACTCAACAAATTTTCAATGTGTGTAACGATGATTTGCTTGCTGAAGGTATCAATATTGGAATGATATTCCTGTTTGATAAGTTGTATGATGCCGGTTAATACCGCTTCTTCTTTTTCAGATAGGAACAATGCTTCATTGACAGAATAATCGAAAAATGCATAGTGCTTGATTGTTTTTGCAAGTGGGGTGTTCCAGATAAAATCCGGGTGAATCAGCAAGATCCAACCCGAAGGTCTTTCCGAGATTTTTTCTTCCTGGATCTCCAACTTGAGAACCTGGTTGGGTGCCATGAAAAACAACACGCCATCATCATCAAAATCGTAATGAAGCTGTCCGTATTTGTACTTCACGTTCTTCATGCGTTTGGATGCAATAAAATAGAAATCAAATACTGCATTCAACTCGATATTGTCCGGCATACCGGTGAAATCTTCCATTGTAAGCAAACTGATCAAAGGATGCTCGGGCCTGGGTAAGTTTCTTAAGCGATGAAACTCACTGATGGATCGTATTCTATGTGGTTCCGTATTTGCCATATCCAATGATACTATTTTTGATGGTAAACCGCAGCAAATTCTTTCGCAAAATCTTTCAATTTTACTTTTCCCATTTTGGGATTGTTCTGATGGAAATTTTTAAGTGGTGCTCCACTATGCATAACAGCTTGCATTTCTACCATCGTTTCTGCGAGTTCCTGAGGCATTTTTGCCATTTTCAATCCTTGAAGCATTTGTTTGTTTGAAATCAGAACCCATTTCAGCCAGGGTTTCCCGATAGAGGTGCCAATAATTCCTGCAGCTTCATTACAAGTCATTTCTTCGCTTCCAACATACCGGATCTTCAGTTGCGCGGTTGGTGGATTGATCAATTCTTCGGCAACTGCTTCTGCAATATCTTTGGGTGAGACAAAAACAATTTTGTCGTCTCCACCATAATTTCCCATTAACATGCCGGTCCTGCCTCTCAGCAAAGCCATTAATCCGGAATAGCGAAGAGTTAAGTATTTCCCGATAAATCCTTTGCCTTTTATCAGGTCCATGGAAAAATAAAAGTTGGTATAGAAGGAACCGGGCCGCATAATAGTTAGTGAAGCGTCTGTTAGTTCATTAAAGACATCTTCTATGTTTTCTCCTTTAATCAGGTTGGCAGACCAACCGCTCAAAACCACCACGCGTTTCACATTCGCATGTTTCAGTGCCTGAACATAATTAGTGGCGATAGAGCGCATATAGGCTTGTTGATGGATTTCACTCATGTTCATGGGAATCATACAATAGACAGCGTCCGCACCGGCAAAGGTATCCGTGAGGAAAGAAACGTCTTCCAGTTTACCAATGGCAGCTTTTGCACCTAATGCTTCAATGTCTTTTTGTTTTCCCGCGTCACTGCTAATGACGGTTACCGAATGTCCTTTTGCAAGCAACTCCCCGGCAAGCGGTTTACTGATATTTCCTAATGAGCCTGTTAAAACGATTTGCATACTTCTATTGTTTAGATGGTACAAAGTTGCAGCGCAATTAAAAAACGAATGTAACCAAAATGACTGTAGTCGTAGTCAAAATGGTTGGCGAATGAATAATAGATAGATTTCAGGAGTGAATGGTTCGAATGTAGGTCAAACTTTAAGGTAATTGCATAAAACTTGCCCCAATAATTTTCAATGCGTCATCAAACTGTTTCCAAACCCTGAAGTACCGGAATTTTCCTTCTAAAGATGTTCCCATCATTTTTCCTTTCGCCGTCATGGTAACGATGGTGAGAGCTGTATCGCCCATTATTTGAATACTGTCGATTTCTGTTGAAGCATCTTCGATGATCATGGTTTTTGCTTTGTGCGAGTCCAGGTCCATTTGCTTGGTTAGAATCTGACCGGTTGGCGCAACTGCTACCAACTCATCGTGCAATAATTGGTCAAGAATGGCCACGTCGCTTACCAGTTGAGCGGAGAAAAGGGTGTTTTCTGCTTCAAGGACTAGTTCCCGGGTAATTTTTTGCTTGTCCATATTCCAACTGATTTATTCAACCCCTTCAATCTGCTTCAAATGCTGCTCTACCTGGTATTTATTGAAATTTCCCCATTGAGGGGCAGTATTCGGTTTCTCTCCCAACATATTGTCGATGCAGGTATTGTTGTTTTTATATTTCTCATGTAATACCGCGATGATCCGGAAGAAAAATGCATCCAGCATGACAATGGATTCAAATTCAGATTGAACCGATGAAAGGTTTAACAATTCCAGGATTTCCTGTTTTTCTTCGGGGGTAACTTCTGTTTGGTAACCCGCTTTCAATGACTTGAACACCAGGTTATTCCACACCACGCTGTCGTGAGCCCAAGGTACATTGGGCAGATTCAATGAATGTTCACAAATGATGATAATTGCATGGAGCAGATCACCTAAATAGCTTGCCGGGAATTCGTCGAAGCTGCGGAACTCAAAACCGCTTTGATACATTTTCTCCTGGTTGAAATCCAGGCCAACATCTGAAAGTAATTCGTAGTCGAAGGCTGATGCAATCTGATCCCGCCACCAAATATTTTCTTCTTTTTCAAACCTTAGGAGTTTTCTGAATTCTTCTACCTGGTATGTGAGGATCTTTCCTTTCGCCATGACCTTGTTGAACGTACCGACTCCGGTATAACGAGACATCGCATTTCGCATGGAGCCACCGGCGAATTGTTCTTTTAACCCGTATTTCGTGCTGATCACCTGCATGATGTCCGGACTACCCAGGGTTGCTATAAAAAGTGGTTCGAACCATTGGAGCAGGTAAATCGCATTGGCGTGTTTCGCTTCAAAATCAGCATAATCAACAATTCGGCTGTTTTCTGTTAACGTTGGCAAAGTGATATGAAAATGGTAGGTCCCATTATTGAACAACACGATGTTTTCCTGGTTCGACATAAACATATTGAACCCGATGTTGTAGTCAGGGAAGTGTAAGGTCCCGTTCAGAACACCTGATTCGTTTATTTTATCAATAAACAGTTTTTTAGTAGCAGCGAGTTCGTCACACGAATCGGAAATCGTTCTGTTCTCAAAGTACTTGGTCACAAATTCAATCGAATCACCGTCAAAATTCACCGATCCCATCGGGTTGGTCTTTTGGGTCAGCATACTCTGAATATTGTATGGCTGGGTTTCCAGGAAATTCTCCAAAATGGACTTTCCAAGGTATTCCGGGTTATCGGCCGCCGGATTAGTTGATGCAATCGTTTTATGTTGGTAGTTCAGATCTATTTTATCCAGCGAATGGCTATTGATCATTCTGCTTACCTGGTAATTTTTGTCTCTATTCAATCCATTTTCCAATACGGACGCCAATACTCCTGATTTATAGCATTTTCTATAATCAATACTGTAGCGCTCACAGCCAATTTTTTCTTGTATAAATGCACCGGAAACAAGGAGTGGTTCTTCGAATTGCATATAGGTTTCGTTTTCTAATCCAATTCCCCAGTAATATTTTTGTTTCGGATTTTCGTTCATTTATTTTAATTGACTTAATGTATTTATAAATTTTAATTGACTGAAAAGGGTTGCCTAATCATGGTAATAGAACACGTGAGAGGAATACCGTTCATGATTCCACCAGTCTTTCCGTGCTTTTGCAAAATAGTTGTAATTCAATTTTCCCGCCTGCGACTGCAAAGGGTAGATCACCACTCCATTTTCGCGGTATGCTTTTTTTAAATGGGTTTCAGGGACAATAGGTGCGATATGTCCGGAAAGTCCGACAATTTTCCTTTTGGCGCAGATAATCCCAACTCCACCTTCTTCGTTTACTTTACGTTGAATCTCATCCAGGTCTGTCATACGTTTCCAACCGAAACTGGCTCCCCATTTCAAAAACCAATCGTGTATTGCACTCGAGTAAATGCGCTCGACTGTTTCGTCAAAAACAGGTTCTATCTCTTGCCCGTCCAGTATTTTTTCAAGCGATTCGGGTGTCCACCAAACGGTAGGTAGGTAAACTCGTGCGAAGTAGCAAAAATCGTAAGCATACACATTGCAATAGGTGTCGTCAACTGTGCGCTGGTATCTCAAATTATGCTTCACATCCAGCTTATCAATGATCCTTTCGATACTTTCCCGTTTGGTTTCAGCATTCGTCAGATCGCGATAGGGCACATCGGGATCGCTGATAGGATGAGGTTTCGCCATCTGGGTGTTTAAACGGGATTCCGGGACCGTTGGTAAATGGGCACTTTTTATTCGCCTGTCCGTTGTTGGATCTTCGACTAGCGCTGTTGAATTGCTTGCTGTAGTTTCTTTTTTCATTTTGGCCTTTTTGGAATGAAGCGTCATGATTTGTATCCGCAGCGGCGGATGGAGTAAAGGTAAGATTTCATCGGGAATTTGCAGTAGTGGTTGAAAAGTTTGAGCGGTAAAATGTGTTTGTCCGGTCGACAAGAATTTTCATTTCTTACCCAAAGTCAATGACAAGGGCTTGTCGTACACCTAATTTTGTCCTTTGAAGTTGCAGCTGGCGATTTCTTAAATGTACAACCAGGATAAAATTAAAAGTATGAAAACGAATTCAATTAAAACTACCGCGCGATTTGCGGGCTTGTTTTACCTGCTCCAGATTCCATTGGGTGTTTTTGGAATCATGTATGTACCCGGCCAATTGGTTGACAGGGAAAATATACCGCTAACCATTTCCAACATCGCTTCCCAGGAGTCTTTATTTCGCCTGAGTATCGTGAGTGCAATCCTTTGTGCTTTGGTTACGGTTGCTACCGCAGTTTATATTGCCAGGATCCTGAAGCCTGTTAACAGCAGATATGCCGGATGGATTGTCACTTTCACCTTGATAGCAGTCCCTATTTCGTTTATAAACGAGTTGAATCATGTTGCTGTCTTGCATTTGGTACAACACCCGGAAAAGTTGGTTTATTCTTCCAAAGCGGAAGTTGAAACACTGGTGAGTCTCTTTCTCAATTTACATGAATATGGCATCAAAATGATCAATGTGTTTTTTGGATTGTGGCTCCTGCCAATGGGTTACCTGGTCATTAAGTCGAAATACATTCCTAAGATCATCGGTTGGTTTTTACTGGTTACCTGCATTGGATACTTAATTGATTTCACCACTTTTTTTCTGTTCCCGGCAGTGAAAATTACAGTCAGTGAATATACCTGGATTGGCGAGGTGATGATGGTCTTGTGGTTGTTGATAAAAGGGATTAACACAGAAGCATTTGAAAAACAAGGTTACGACAAGGTGCAGGATTAACCTTCCAAGGCCAATCTTTTCCGGATCCGGCTCAACGATTCGGGTGTTACGCCCACATAACTGGCTATCTGGTATTGGGGTATTTTTTGGAAAAGTTCCGGGCTTGATTTCAGGAGTTTCAGGTACCTTTCTTTGGGGCTGTCTAAAATGTAGGCTTCCAGTTTGGTTTGTTGCCCGACAAAAACCTGGCTCATTAATTTCCGGGAAACGGTCCCGAGATTGGGGAATTTTTCATAAAGATCTTCCCCTTTTTCACTGTTTCCAATAATCAGTTTGCAGTCTGAACAACATTCTACGAAGTGATTTGAAGCGGTGTTTTGAGTGATGTGATTGGCTGACAGGACCCATTGCCCTTCGGTAAAAAAATCGCTGGTTTTTTCCGTACCATCTGTGATGTAATATTGTCTTACAATTCCCTCAAGTACAAAATACGTATCGGAAGAATGCTGGCCTTCTTTCAACAGCAACGTTCCTTTTTTAAAAGACCTTACAGTCAATGTTTCATCGATTGCATCGATCTCTTCATCGGAGAGTTGCTGAATACTTCTAAAATGATTTAAAAGTTTGTCGTCCATGTTTTACGGTGTGTATATTTTCGCGATTTGTCGGAATAACACTAGTGATAGAACTAGTTGACAAATCTGTTGGTTTGAAATAACGTTAGTAGTTTTTAAGATTAGTCATTTCATCCGATAGTAAAGGAATATTATTCTGAATAATTCCCCAGATCATTTCCGGTTCAACTGAATCATAAGCGTGTGAAATGATATTTCTTAGTCCAATAATATGTTTTGCAGATGTAATTTGGATTGCAGGGTCGATCTCTATGATCTTTCGGATAGCTTCTCCGATAATTTCTAAATCCCGCTCAATAGCTCTTTGTAAAATGATGTCTGATTGAAAAGAATGAAAATTATTATTGGTTTTCGTTTTTACAGTTTCAATTTCCTGGATCACACTTTGGATATCCAAGATGTATTTTAAAATTTTAGGCTGCATACAAGTCTACCTTGGAACGATCAATTTCGGCGATCAGGATTGGGTTTCTAAGTGATTTCCGTGAAACCAGATCAATTTTTCTGCCTATCAAATTTTCCAGTTTTTCCAAAAAGGAAAAGTAGTTATCGGCGTAATTAAGGACCTCAATTTCATCTGAGAATTGCACGAGGAAATCAATGTCACTGGTTTCGTGCATGGAATTCGTTGCGGCCGAACCGAACAAAGCAATAGATATCACATTGTGCGTTTTGCACAGTGAAACGATGTCATTGAGCTTCTCTTCGATTAATTTGATCATACTACTCAAAGATAATGGTTTTTTTCATACCTATTTGATTTGTTAATGAGACGAAATACAGAATCAAAAACGGATAAACAGAAGAGCACAAATTGTAACTGCAAAGTCTTATTCAATCACCTTTCTTTGTTATACCTGTTATGAATATCAATTGCATGGAATACCGATTCGATATGATTTTCATTCAGTTGTGTCATATTCACTTTTGACAGGTTATCCAAAATAAAATCGACATTTGCTGGGGTGAAAAGTTCGGTATTCGATTCGGAGTATAATTCCTGGATTTCGAGAATGATTTCTACATCCGACAAACTCATTTCATTCGAGCTGGCCCTGTCGAGATTGTTATAGATATAAACGGTGTATTTGTCAAAATCGGATTCCGTGTCCAGTTTCGTGATATCCTCTCCACCGCTGAGGTTTATGTAAATGGCCTTGAATGTATTTCTTAAACCCTGGAATTTTCTAAGAAATCCTAAGAATCCCCAAAATCCGGTAAACAAATTCAATAGGGTATAGACAAAACCCAAAAGATAGGGTTGGATCCCTTTCTGCAAACGAAAAGTCTTGGAATTGTAGTAATAATAAAACAGGCCGAAGTTTACGGATATTTTATAATACCTGCTTACCCGATTATTGGTTTCGATTTTATGCATGATTGGTTATCGTCTTAGAGGTGTTTATTTGCCGTTATAGATATGCTTGAGTTCTCTCAATCGAATTGCAGCCAATTTATCTGATGGGTTTAGTCGAATGGCCCTTTCGTATAATTCAATGGCTTTTTCAATGTTTCCATCTGAATAATATGCATCAGCACGAACCAAGATATTCAGGTATTGTTTAGTTTCTTCGGGATTTGCTGAATTTACAAGCTCGGTGTCTTTCACGACCAAAAAACCGAACAATCCTTTTTGCAATCGCACTTTGATCCGTTCTGTACCATTGAGGTTCGCGTTACAGGGGAAAATCAATTGCTTCTCAAAACCATGATAGTCAACAACTGCATAGGGATTTCCACAACCGTGCCGACCTTTGGATAATTCTCCTGTTTTTATGACTTTTAAATTTACCAGTTCCAACTTTCCGCTCGGAATATAGTGATTCAAAGCCATGAATGAGCACATCAATAAACCTCCGAACAAAAGAATGCCATGGAAAGCCTGCAAAAAAAAGCCGTGTGGATTTTCTACATAATATTTGATCCGATTCCTGAAAAGAAGAAATAGAATGAAACCGCCACCAATTAAAAGCATTAAGGGAATGTATACGCTGATAAATGTTTTCCGGAACAGTGATATTTCCCAAATAATTGCGCCGATGGAAACAAATGTCAAAATAGACATGAGTCGATCAGCTTTCTGGTTTTGTCTCTTTTTTCGAGCCATATTTTTCAATAGTATTGCTGGATTTCGTTTTAGTTGCCATTTACCTTCTCCAGTTCATCTATGATCAATTGGATCCGGTTATTATAACTATCGATCTGCATTTTATACTTGTCTGTGTCTTCCGAAACGGCTTTGTAAAGCAGTTCGTAACATTGCAGCCGCAGTTCGCAGTATTCTCCCAGAAGTTTGTTATTCGTTCTGATTTGGGGCGGTAAATCCATTTCCTTGAAACTCTCCAGGAGTTCGATGTTTTTCTTCCAACAAAGAATTCCCCTGTCCTTGATGGCAAAAAGTAATTTGTCGTTGGTTGTATTGGCGGGTAAGCTATAGACTTCCAATGCCGTTGCTTCCATTGAAGTGAACTCTTTCATTTTAGCCTCATAGCTTCCGATGTCATTTGGAAGGACGCTATAAACCACAAAGGAAAGGATCAGGAGCAGGGTGGACAATAAACTGATCGTCCCGAATTTCAATTTATTTTCGTCCGGCTTTTTAAGACTTGGAATGAAAGCATACCCGATAACAAGTCCGCTAAGTAACCCGCCAATGTGGGCTGCATTGTCTATACCGCTATCCGCTTTAAGTCCGTTCAATAGGTTATACCCGACAAAAACCCCGATACTGGTCAGTAAAGCTTTTCGTGCCGCTTTTTCGATGAGGTTGGTTGACAGCATTGCAAGGAATACTCCATACATTCCGAATATCGCTCCGGATGCACCTGCGCTGATCGTCAGGTCGTGCCAGCACAAACTGGCAATACTTGCCGCGATTCCCGTCAGGCAATAAGCAGCCGTAAATTTCGCCTTGCCCAAATAGGGTTCCAAAAGCAAACCGATATAAAGTAAAGCGAACATGTTCATCAGAAGATGAAAAACCCCGATATGCAGAAAACAATTGGTGAATAGTCGCCACCATCCGCCTTCCAAAGTTACAGGTCGGAAATTGGCTCCCCAAGCAATTAAACTCTCGTTGGCGGGAGTCATGAAATCAACTCCGGAAATAACCATCAGGATAAAAACCGCCAAGTTTAAGTTTATTAAAATCGGAGTAACGAAATAACCCGGTGAGGGTTTGAAGATTGAAAGAAAATCGGTGATTCCTTCTTTGGATGATGAGGATTGCGTTAAATAATCTTGCTCCTTTAAAACCAATTCCGGTTTAAGTTCCTCGTATTTTTGAGTAAGTTCTTCCGCAAAAGTGGAGGCTTTTAATTCATTGAATGTGGTAATCAGCTTTTCAATATTCTTTTTGTTTTTACCCCAATCCACCAGTTGATTGCCTGTGCATTGACTTTTCAGGTTTGCATTGCCGCCGGCTATTTTCACTTGAACTTCTTCACTCCAGGAACTCATGGAGAAAGCGGTAAAGGCAATGAAACCGTTTTCACTGGTGTAACCGATGTTCCACCCCAGTTTTTTTGCTGCTTCTATTGCAAGTACAAGGAATTGTTCTGTTCTTAAGTCATCAAGTGGGAGGTCTTGATTGTATTTTGGCGAGAATCCGAAGGCCATAGTTATTGATTTTTGTTGTTAGTGACTGCTTTATCCAGTTCGAGTTTCATCAGGATGTCTGTCTGTTCATCATCGCCTAATTTGAAAAGATGCTGGTCAAATGCTACGAAACCGTTTTTCCGGTAAAAGCTGATGGCTCTTGGATTTTCTTCCCAAACTCCCAGCCAGATATAGGTTGCGTTTTTCTGTTTTGCGCGTTCAATCGCCCGGTCATACAATATTTGTCCGACACCTTTTCCAAGAAATGCTTTCGAGACATAAATCCGCTCGATTTCCAAAGCATTGAGGTCTTTCAATTCTGTTTGCGACTCCCCGAAGTTCACTTTCAGGTAACCGATCACTTCATCCTCCAGAAGTGCAAAATAGAATTCGGAGTTGTTGTCTTCCAGTTCTGCGCTAAGTTTTTCTTTTGAAAATCCGGTTTCCAGGTAGGTTTTCATATTTTCCTCCGAATTGAATTCTGAAAACGCCTCCTCAAAAGTTTGTTTGCCAATCTTCTGCAACTTTTCAAGGTCTTCAACTCCTATTTTTCGTGTCCTGATAGTTTCCATATGCTTTAGGCAGATTTTGAAAAAGTCTTTTAAACGGACGGCTAAAATACAATTTTATTGCGCCCACGTGTCCTTGATATTGTTTCACACGCGTTTGAGGACCACATTTGTTTAGGGTTTGCGTACGAAAATAATAGCGAAACCAACGAGCGATTCAACTAAAAACAAGGATCCGATAATGGGAAAATTAATTTCATGTCGAAAACAGAAGTAGGAAAGAACCGATACGCCCAGTGAAAGTACCAGCACAACTACTTTGTAGCCAATGGTTCTAAACTTAAGGCCCAGGAGAATCCCCGTTAAAGTAACCAGCATGATTGCCAGAGCCGCAACTCCAAAATAGAGGTCTAAATCATTCAGGCCATTAAAATTCATGGGTTAAGGAGTTTGTACTATTTTACCTTTCTTAAAAGCTGTAATAAATAAATCGCGTTCGGCCTTTGTAAGGCATACATTGTCGCGTGTCCAGGCAGAAAATATCCTGCGATGGCAAAAACAAGTTAAATCAGCAGACCCATCTTCGTTCTCCTGAGGTAGGGGAGCATTTTTTTCAGGGAGCATATCCGTGATGTATAAGCGCAAACCATATCCATCAGACATTCCGTAACTTTTTTTCCAATAAGAAATTTTTCTCAGGTAATGTCCTTCAATTGTATCTGTAACAAGGATGTCAAGTTCATTGGACTCGAGATAAAAACCTTCCAGTTTTGACAGTTCGCTGTAACCGACTTCCAGTTTAATCGTATCGCCCTTCGCGATGGTAGTTTGTACATATTTGTCCGGAAGATACAAATCCGGATCCAATTCATACAGATCATAGCACTCCGGAAGGGGGAACACAAAGCGATCAATAGTCAACTCGTGTTTTTTAGAGCAGGAAGCAGTTATTCCCTCTCCCTGACTACACGAAGTAATCACCAATAATAGGAGGAAGGATACCAATCCGGATCTTTTTTGTAAAAGGTTTATTGATTTCATTTAACCACTTTTTTATTTTGCATGATTCATTTTGTCCTCCAATTCTTTCATTACTTTATTCTTTCCCTTGTCACATTATAATTATCAAAATTTGGATGATGCCAAAATGCTTCAAGTCCGATTTCGTTATATCTTTCGAGGTCACATCAGGGTGAAAAATATCACCATCAGGGTTCCCGGAAACACGAAGACCAGCGATGCAATTCGTGCAAAGTTAAACCAGGCGCTTTGTCGTCTGAACAGGTAAAGATGGATTCCTGCCTGATCTCTTCGTGTTTAGTTATTCCGAACCGGTCGTCCTTTTTCCTCGCGTGCTTCTTTTTCTCTTTTCAACCGCACTTTTTCGGCCGCGTTGCGCATGGATTCCTGGTGGTTCATCGTTCTTGCAATTAACTTTAGACTTAACTGCAAAAGTACTAATTTTCTTCGAGTTCGATTGGTGATCGAATCGATTTCCAAACCGGTTTGCCACTGACTCGCACTAAAGAGGAGTGCTTATTTCGGAAGATAAGATACCCGCGTTAATCCGGGTTCATCCGAATCAGGCGAATTCGAATTTTATCGATGCGTTCTACCCGGAAAAGAAAGTTCATTTCTCCTGTATTATTGCTAAATGTGATCAACTGCTTTCCTTTTAAAAAAGTCCAGAATCCGCTGTTCAAACCTTTTGGTTCAAAAACATAACGTCTTTTCAAAGTTCTTAGCACCTGCAACTTATCCGTTGTTTTTTCGATGTAATAAAAATGATGAGTCAGTGAATCGGTAATCTGGATCAGTTCGCCGGTCTTCATGTTCGCCAGTTCCAATAAAACAGCCCGCGTTTGGGGTGTTTCGGCAGTCGGATTCTGCATGAGTAACTGATAGCTTACACTATCAACTTCCATAACCCGACGCCTGGCAGCTATGCGCAGATCAACAAAAAAGAAGTAAAATTCGTTGTTCTGAGCGCTTGTATCCAAATCATTCATGGTAAGGTCCAGTCGCCAGCTTCGGGGATAGAGCCGGTCAATCTCCTGGTTATCCTCCCCGCTTAGTTGCTCCGATGATTCCAAGTCAACAGATTTGGCCAGGAACAGTGTGTCTGAACTGAAAATTTCGGAGGAATCGTCGACGTTCTTGTTATAAGCGATCCATTCATATCGTTTCAATTCTTTTACCGGGATCTTATTTTGGGAAACTGCCGGAAGAACCAATAAGCAATAACAAAGTGAAAGAAATAGCTTCATAAGAACCGGATAACGTATAATTGGTAAAAAAGTTACTTCCACCAAGCCGGGAACCAATCTTCAGCGAAACTGGTTGTATGTAAAGTGAAACTTATTCGATCTGCAGCGAAACTTATTGGATGTGAACACAAACTTATTCTATGTTTATCAAAACTGTTTGAATGTGCAACGAAACTTATTGCATGTAAAAGTAAACTTATTCAATCCCGAAAGGTCGGGACAAGTTGTGTAACCAAACTTATTGAGAGTGCAGCTAAACTTATTCGATCTGCGGCGAAACTTATCGCATATGAAACCAAACTTATTGGATCTTTCACGAAACGGAATGCGTCTGCAATAAAACTGATTGCGGATAGAAGCAGGTGGATACACAATTAACCGGAAATAATGTAGAAAACTCGCCAAGCTGCAATAAATCCTAAAAAACTAGGTGACCTATTGTGTGCTATGTGGTGAAGTAAACCACATAGATACATAGAACACATAGTAAATACCCAGTTTGAAGCTTGGTTGTTTTTTCAGTCATATAGCATCAGGATGAGAAATTTCCGGTTCCGGTTAAAAACCTGGAAAATCCTTTTTAACTTGGCAACACTTAATCATACTAAAAACAAATGCTATGAACGAAGATATTTTAGATCAAGTCTCAAAAGACTCGGGATCAGGCTGTCCTAAGTGCGGAAGTAATTCGGTAAGTGCGGTAGGCTGGACTTGGTGGGGCGGAATGATCGGCCCCAAAATGATGCACCATACGAAATGCCAAAGTTGCAGTCATACCTACAATAGCAAAACGCGCCAGTCAAATACGAAAGGCGTTGTGATCTATTCTGTTGTTGCAGGAGTGATCGGATTGGCCATCTTCTTTTTAATAAACAGCAGGTTATAGATCAGAAATATAAAAGCTAGCGCGAGTATCTAAATTAGTACAAGTCTGAAGCTAGCGCGAGCAGCCTGTCCCGACCATTCGGGATCTAGCTCGTGCTGGCGTAGTCTCTAGCTCGTGCTAGCGTAGTCGTACTCAAATCATGTTCCCATCAAATCTATTTCCAAAACAGTTTGATCACCTGCGTAATTCCGTGCGCTGCTATATTTCCAGTCTGCCGGATTGGTTACCAGTCCTTCTTTTACCGGATTATTATGAATGTAGTTCACTTTTTGTTCAACAACCCAAGGGCTAAAAACCTCAATTGGTTGGTTGTTTTGTTGCCATAATTGGTATTTGGTAACATTACTGTTTTTCTTTCCGGCATCTTCAAACAACTTTAACAAGTACTCTTTTCTGCTTTCCCGGGGATTTTCTTTTATCGCTTCTATCAATTTGCGAGAAGTAAATCCTTTAAAATCACGCATAAAACCGGAAGGATCATTTTCAACAGATCTAAAAAGTAAATGAACATGATTGGGCATAAATACGTAAGCGTAAAGTTCTATTCCCTTGTGTTTTCTGCAATAGCTTAAGGAATCTGCTAAGATTCCAAAATAAACTTCCCGGGTGAAAAGATCAACCCATTGGACCGTTGCGAAACTTACGAAATAAGCTGCTTCCGGATTTCTAAATTTATATTTCCTGCTCATTTACTTTAAGTTAGTAAAAAAGCAGGTTTAAATCAAACTGATTTTTTGATTTATAAGATTGGTTCGGAATTTTTGTTTCTACACGGCACGAGCGAGATCCCGAATGGTCGAGACAGGTTGCTCGCGCCAACTTTGGGGTATGTTTATGTCAGCGGGAAATGGCATCACGTTTTTAGTTCCATTGCCATTATTCCAATTATCGGGGTGAGGATAAATGAAAAAATGGTAAGCCTGATTAATAATAACCCTTTCTCAAAATATCCCATAAGAATCGGATCATTGAAGGATTCGAAGTCCTTTTTACTTTGATATACGGAAAGGGTGTTCAACGTTTCACCTTTCATCACTCCCCATTCTACAGCATGTTTTTTCATTAACTCAGGGTACTTCTGTTCGACATATGAACTAAAATTAACCTTCAGACTCCTGTTTAGTCCAAAAAACAGGACTGGTCCAAGAAAAGCATAAGGAATGGTTAGAAAGGCATAAATGTCGTTTGTTAAATTGAGTATCAATATGATGTAGGCCAGTGTTAAGACTATGAAGTAAGCCTTAAGTGTTTTTTTACTTATTACTTGTAAAATTTTCATCCCCGTATTATGTATATCATTTTCCTGCCTGTATTTATCTACGTGCATTTATAGATGGTTATTATCACTACTCCTAGAAGGATAATCAGTCCATTTCTTTTAACTTTTCGACTTTGTTTGTTCCTTTCGGTATAGTAAATTTCTACCCCCTTCTTATTCAAGAAATAACCTCTGTTGGCATGGTCAGGGATTTCCAAAACCCAATCTTCCCTGCAGGAATTACAAGTAGCATAAACCCGAAAGTCGATGCCAAGAATATTGGTTGAGTTTTCCAGTGAGTCATTAAATTTCATTTTCCTGGTTTTAACCTTCTCGTCAAGAATTTGGATGAAATCGTTATAATCCTTTTCCGAAGGGAAACCCATCATATTCTTTTCAAAACAATCTTTGCACATAATTATTCTTTCCAGTCTATTTGCCAACCAATTATATCCGATATCTCATTTGCAATTTGCCGGATTTCTATTTCATAAGTTGATTCAGCGCCTTGAGGGACATTTATTTCAATCAAATTGATCCTGTCGAATTTAGAATCATCGTCAAAAGCGTAATTTCCATTACTATAGCATTTAATTCCCTGCAACACTATTATAAAGTCTCCCAATTGAATGATACCAGATGCGTTGCTTCTAATTTGGCATCCATCAACGGCATGAAAAATCTTTTGTAATTCGTCGATATTCAAATATTTTCGAATAATTAGAATCAGCTTGAAGGGAAATATAATCGTACATCTGCGGAGGTGTTTATTTACTATTATGACTATCCTTTTTATGATTAATAAAGTTGTTGGTCGTCTCCAAAACAGCGTTTAAGTAATCTATCATTGAATTATAACTAGTTTCTCCCGGTGCCCAAGCAGCAAATACCCAATATTCCCACCTTGGATTTTCCTTGCCTGGAGGAATTAGAAAGAAATATTGTTCTTCATCATATCCTCCTACTTTGATGGCGGTTTTTAGTCTATTACCAACTTCTATATTACCGGTCTCAATCCAAATTTCATAAAGTTCTGAATCTACATTCTTCAAGTAGTCAATATCATTGGTTTTACAAAAACTTGGTTCCACACCAGTTGCAGCATGAAACCCATTTGTAATCAATAAAAAATCCACATAATCCTGAGGTAGTGAAATGCCAAGTCGTTTTTCAACTTTTTCAATTTCACTTTTAGTCGTTGGCTCGTAGCCTATCCATAAAGAATCAATTTGCTCTTTTGAAAGTGCAAAATTGTAATCTCCCAGTTCAATTGCCTTGCTTGAAATTTCTTTTAAAAGTTGATTCATTTTGTCTGATTTAGTGATGATATTCTGAGAAAATGAACAATTGAAAAGTACTATTGATATGGTTAATAAAAGATACTTCATCTATAACGTTTCTCAGTTAATGGTATTGCGTTTATCGTATTTGAACGTTAATCGCTCAGACTCCTTAATCACATGTTTCAAGGACTTTTCATCACACGCTCCGAATTTCAGAAAATTCAAGCGGCCTTCTTCCAAAGTTATATGATTAGGTCCTGAATGTGTTTTTAATTCGGTCAAATCAAGTCCATCATCTTCCCAAAAACAAATTTCACAGATTTCATAATCACCTCTATTCGTTAGGGTGAAATAATCACAACAGGGACATTGTTCGAGTTTAGCTTTCATTTTCAGGATCTTGGGAATTACTATTAGGTAAAGGCACCTTCTCAAATATAATCTTTTTGGCGCTTTTGCTTATTTGGTGTTATCCATAGTTTTTTCTTCCCAAATCACGGTTCCTTCAATGTTCAAATATCCGTGTTTGCCGTATCCATACCATTTTGTTGGGTCTCCGTAATAACATTCAAGTCTTGATACACTTCTGTCATTGAGAAATTGAGTAAATCTTAAATCAGTGACTTGCTTAAATTGTTTATTCATTATTCCCCAAGTCAAATCATCTTTTGAATGATCGCAGAAATAAACGAACTCGCCATTGGTAAATCTTATTTCTATTGTTGTTGACGAGAATAATACTTTCTCATTCTTATCAATCACTAGAAAATTGTTGTCTTTCTTTACTCCGCATAATCCCTCACGATAAAACCATGCACTTTTATAAGTGTTTTGTGATATTCTATTACCTGTAGTGTCGATAAAATAGCCTTCAGAATAGTATGTATCCTTAACAAAGGCTCGTTCCTCATAGAATCTATCAACTGAATCGAAAGTTTTACCCAATGTGTTGACTCCCTTTTTGTTGATGTAAATGTTTTTCCGATTACTATCACAAACAGCGGCAAAACCATTGCTGAAATCAGAATAAACGAGTGTTAGTACAAATGGAATTATTAAATCTCCGTGTGAATTAATAAAACCATGTTTTCCAGAATAATTATCCTCTACGGAAGCCAATCCTTCACTAAAAGCACCGATGCTTTTATATTTCTGGCGATTGATTTTTTTTCTTTCGATTAACGAATAAAAAGTCCACAATTCATCTTCTTTTAGTCCAATGATGTTATCTGCTTGAAAACCTATCCAATCGTATTTAGGCTTTAATACAATCTTTCCGGTTGTGTCAATCAGTCCATACTTGTCTTGAATTGTAACTACTGCAAAACCATCAACATACTGCTTAATATTGTCGTAAATGGGCTTAACAACTAATTCATTCGATTGATTGATTACTCCAGCTTTACCATTAAGATATACAACTGCAAAACCTTCCGTAAATTGTTCTGCCGCATCAAACTTAGCTTCTATTTTAATTTGGCCATGTCTGTCCATAAATCCAGATTTCCCATCTTCCTTGAATACATACAATTCTTGGCAATTAACAAAAGGGATCATCCCTAAATGAAGAATTATTAGAATTATAGTATGGATGATTTTGAGGTTCATAGAGCGTTGGACAATTATGGATAACGTTTTCCAAATAGGCAAAGGCACCTTCTCAAATATAATCTTTTGGCGCTTTTGATTATTTGGTGTTATCTACTGTTTTTTCATTCAGGAATAATAAATGATTCATTCGAAACGATTTGTTGACTTATTATTCTTCCTCCTTTATAAATCCGTGTAATTTGTAATTCCCCTTCATCACTGTAATATTTCCATTCCCCTTCCTTTAAATTGTTTTCATAATTTCCTAAGTAATGTAAATTCCCATTAGAATAATAGTATTTCCAAACACCTCTTTTCTTTGAATGGAATTTTTGAATTATGGGCCAAGTAGTCCCATCAACTGGTGATTGATAAAGAAAAACTGTGTCTGAAAATGTGTTAAGTGAATCATAAGATCTCAAATCAAAACTACCCTCACTTTGCTTAACGTTTGGTTCATAATATTCTACAAATAGGGAGTAATCGTTTTCAAAATCAATGATTAATAAGCTATATAAAGAATCATTAAATGTCTTAGTTTCAATTATCTTGTGATTAGTGTTTTGAGCCATTAACATTGAATGTAAAATGACTGATAGAAATAACAGCAGAAGTTTTGCCTTATTGATCATTGTTTTTCGTTCTTGTTTTAACAATCGCGTTTTGTTAATGGTAGATAACTTATTTATATGCCATCTAAAATACAATTTATAACACAAATACAACAGGCGTCGGTGTGCTATAGGTTTTAGGGAGTTGGTGGGATTTAAGGCACGAATCAACTAGCTATGTTTTGTCATATTTAAACGTTCTCTTCATCGCGCTCCATTCCTTTTCTTCGTGTCCTAAAAACTTTATTCCAGTCTTTCTAAGGGCACTACTGAATTTATTGAAATTTAAAAAGTAGTATTCTGTTAGTAGAACCTTTCTTCCATTTTTGAGATATAATAGGTAAGCTGCATATTTAAATTTTGTTCTTCCCTTATTTACGAAGTAAGGTCTTACAATGGATGAATATCCAATTATTTCTATTGTTGGGATTTTTCTTCTAAAAAGAAAGAAGGATGGACGTAAAGTCATTTCACCATTAAAAATCGACAAAAATGTTGGCTCTTTGAATAACTTATAAATAAACCGCAACTCAAAAACAAGGATTATTCCCAGGATGATACTTTTAATGAGTTTATCTGTTGGATTGGATTCAGCTAATAAATTATGGGTAAGAAAGATTGTAATGAAGATAAAAAAGCTTAATTCAATATTTTTCGCAACGACATTAGACTCTTTTGATAAAGATTTAAAGGAGAATTCCGTATTAGGCATTTTTTAATAGACGTTAATAATCCAGCAAAGTCGTCAAAGGAACTTCTAAGCCTTCGACTTCTTTCAAAGATAGAAATATAACACCTCGTTTTATGCGAACACCCAAAGAAATTCCGGAGTTTGACATATCTGTTAAATGGTTTCCGGAATTTTTTCTCGACACTTGCTACATGGAAAAGAATCGGGATTTACAAATCCGTCAAGATATGAAAGCAAACATTCTAACCCTCATCCAGGACGATATCAAAATCTCCCGCTTGACAAACGCCCTGGATCGTCTAAACGTTCCGGCGAACCACTATCCTTTAGGCAATGCAAAAGTGATTTTCTCCTTGTTGGAAATCCCGGAAACGGAACAGAACTTCGAAACCTACTACCAACTCATTGAACAAACGGCAGATTTGGAGCAATGCGATTCAAATGAAAAATGGGCGGAATTGGCGGAAGGGGTTTTGGGGGAGTTGATGGTGGTTTGATAAAGCTGCTCGCGACAACAAAGAGGATTTCTGAAAAATGGATCGCCGATGTTATGTGTTTTCATCGTTTGGTGGTTTATGCCAGAGTCCGAGTTCGAACATTTTATTCTTAAAAGATTCTGAGTTCACATCAATTTCTGGACTATTAGTTGAAATCGCATAAATAAATGGTCCTGGTCTATTACTCCAACCTCTTTGGAATGGTCTCGGAGAATAATTCGCTATGAATCCACGAACAGCGAGTGCTGTTTTGTCCTCATTATAACTTATGTGCAAATCGACACATGGATAAATGTTGTTGGGATCGATATAGACTTCTTTACAGATGGCAGCTACGATATCGATCCGATTTCGATAAATAGGGTCACCTTCCCTCATCCATTGAAAACTACCGATATCTGGTAGTGGCATATTAGCATGAATCTCTGCTGCTAACTTTAATTCCTCTAGCGTTTTTTCAATGAATGTTTCAAATTCCGGTTGTGTCATAGGTAGGTATTTCATTCTCCTTTTGGTTAGATTAAATCTACCGTTTTTAGGCCTTCTACTTCTTTCAAAGATAGAAATATAGTTTCGATAACCGATCCGGTATCAAGTTTTTGATTGCTTCTGCTTAGCATTGCTTTTTTGAAAATCAATGTGCAACAAATCCGTCGAGATATGAAAACAAATATTCTAACGCTCATCAAAGACGATATCAAGATCTCCCGCTTGACAAATACCTTGGATCGCCTGCATGTTCCGGCGAACGACTATCCTTTAGGCAATGCAAAAGTGATTTTTTCTTTGATGGAAATCCCGGAAACGGAACAGAACTTCGAAAGCTACTACAAGCTCGTTGAACAAGCAGCAGATTTGGAACAAGATGATTCGAATGAAAAGATTGAGGAACTGGTGGAGGGAGTTTTTAGGGAGTTGATGTTAATCATTGACTAAATGCTTTAAAACGTACAAAGAAGTTGAGGAATCGTATCCGTAAAGAGAGAGAAGAAGATTAGATAATTCACTTCCAATCTCTAACTTCCTTAGATATAATGGATGAATATCAATGTCTAAGATTTTTTCAGATAGAATATCAAACTCTTGTTTAGCTGAGAATTCAACTGCTTCTTGAGTTATACATAAAAAGACTTTTTTGTTTTCATCTGTTTTTGGTTCATGCAATAACCTGTTGATTTCTGAGATGAAATATTCTACCTTGTCTTTATAGGGTTTAAGAAGTTGATCATATCGATCCATACTGAATAGTTTTTAGTTGTTATATTTAATAGAATTTTCAAATAATTATACGCTATTATGGGAGAATAAAAACTAAAACTTTAAAGTCTGAAGAAATCTCCTTTAAGTCATTTTCTATTCCTTTAGGGTTTGTTATTAATTTATCAGGATCGTAAACAAAACAAATTAGTGTTTTACAATCTGGATGTTTTTTATAATTTGCAATGTCAATTATAAGTTGTTCTCCAACTTCCTTGTCTTTCAGGGTAGTTCTTGTTTTTTTTACCTCAATAATAATTTTCTCTTTTTTTAAAAGAAAGTCACTGCGCTTTGAACTGCCAGCATAGCTTGGTGTCCACTCTTCAGGTCTTATGTCTGAAAAATATATTTTAAGAAGCCCATGAAGTAAATCCTGAACATCGTATTCATCATTTATTGTCAAAGTAGGTCTAGGAATTCCATTTTCTTTTCGTCTCTGTAAGATTTGTTTACAGACGTTGTGAAATGTTCTTAATAGATTTTCAATTTTTTCAATTTCCGTTTGAGAATTAGAAAATGTTATTTGTCCGGTGTCTGATAATTCTTGTTGTGCTAACTGAAGGAAAGTTTTGAAAACGTCAATTGTATTTCTTCGATGATTGTTTATTTCATTTATTGGTTCAGGAATTGTAGCTTTTTGATTCTCTTTTGTAAGAATATTTAGTGCTTCAATAAAATAGCTGTCAAATGATTCTAAATGGTCAATGAACCATTTTGTCTTATCTATAAGATCAGTGGGAGAATTAAATTTTTCAGGAATAGATAGGTCACCAAAAACCTCCCCTGAAATATGGGTAATTTCTCGCATACACTGAACGATTTCTGATGAATTAGGAAATATTCCATAACCTTTATGAGGTTGATATTCATTCATGTCAGCGAAAAAAGTTTTATAGTGAGAGTCAATAAATCGCTTTAAATATTTTCTTGATTCAGGAATAAAATTAATATCTATAGTTTTCATAGTTTATAATTTAATAGTGGTTGTTATTGCAACTGATATTGTCTCACATTGAAGGGAAACTGTTCGCGTACAGTGAATTTGTCTTCCGAATAATCCTCATATCACCCCCTTCGCCTTCAATTCCAAATATTTATTAATTGAATTGATCGATAAATCTTCCGGTTTGGAAAGGATGGTCTGAATTCCGTTTTGGCGCAGCTCGCGGGCAATGTTCCACTTCACGTTCGACATTTTTTCGGCAACGGTTGCTTCAATGAGTTCTTTGTGGGTGTGAACGGGCTGCTGGGCCAATTCCTGCAATTCGTTGTTCTGGAAGAAGATCACCACCAATACGTGGCGTTTGTTGAGGCGTTGCAGCATCGGCAAGGCTCGGCGCATCGCAAATTCGCTTTCAAAGTTGGTGTACAGCAATAGGAGGGAGCGCGTTTTCACTTGCTTGCGGATCGTTTGGTACAGCAATTCGAAGTTTCCTTCCTTGAAGAGCGTTTTCTGGTTGTACAAGCTTTCCAGGATGCGTCTCAGTTGTCCCTGGTTGCGTTCTGCGGGAACAATGGCTCCCATTTTGTCGGAGAAGGTGATCAAACCGGCGCGGTCGCCTTTGCGCAAAGCAATGTTGGTGAATACCAAAGCGGAATTGATCGCATAATCCAGCATGGTCATCTTGTGAAATGCCAATTGCATCGGGCGGCTTTTGTCAATCACGCAGTAAACGGGCTGTGAACGTTCTTCCTGGTATTGGTTCACCATCAGTTCGTTCTTGCGGCTGGTTGCTTTCCAGTTCACTGTGCGAACGTCATCGCCCTGCACGTAATTGCGGATCTGTTCAAACTCGCTCGTGTTCCCGATGCGGCGCACTTTCTTGATTCCCTGGGAAAGTGTTTGCTGGTTGAAGACTTTCAATTCGTATTGCTTCATCTGAAGTACGGACGGATAGACTTCAATGCGTTGCACCAAGGGGATCACAATGCGTCGTTGCGCAAGGAACAGGGTGGAGCGGACAAAGATCACCACGTCCCGGAATTCGTATTCCCCGCGTTCGGTCGGGGTGAATGAATAATGAAAGTCTTTTGTTTTTTTCGGCAGCAAGACGGTATTCCAGACCGCGGACCTTTTTTGCATGAAGAGCGGATAACCTTCATAGATCCCAACCTGCAAAGGCTGGGCGGTTTGGTTCAATACGGAAACCACGACTTTGTTCTCGTCGCCGAGGTTCATGCGCTCCAGGTATTTGCGCTGCACACGGATCGGTTCCTTGAACAGGTTCACAAGCAATACATCCAGGATCAAGGCAAACAAAAGCACAAACAGGATCGTTTTGCCGATGATGCCGAGGAAAGGAACGAAAAACGCCCCTCCAACCAACGCGATCCCGATTCCTGCAGTGAGGAAAAAGAACCGGGTGAGATGTAAGCTTGCCAGGAATTTCATTAACGCGGAACTTCGATTGTTTGAACGATTTCGCGGATCACTTCTTCCATCAGCGTTCCTTCCATTTCCGCTTCCGGGGTCAGGATCAAACGGTGATTCAATACGTGGATCGTCACAAATTGGATATCATCCGGGGTTACGAAGTCGCGTCCGCGGATGGCTGCAAATGCTTTGGCTGCTTTCAAAATGGAAAGCGAAGCACGCGGCGAACCTCCGAGGTACAATTTGGCGTGATTTCGTGTCTTATTGACAATCTGGGCAATGTATTGGATCAACCGGTCCTCGATAATTATTTTCTCTACGATGGTCTGCACCTTGCGCAGTTCATCTGCTGTAAATACGGCAACGATATTCTCCAAATCCGGGGATTTGATTTGCTCTTTGTAACGTGTCAGGATCATTGTTTCTTCTTCAAGCGTCGGGTAATCCAACTTGATCTTGAACAGGAAACGGTCCAATTGTGCTTCCGGAAGGTTGTAAGTTCCTTCCTGCTCCACCGGGTTTTGCGTAGCGATCACCAGGAAAGGGAAAGACATCGTATACTGTATTCCGTCGTACGTGATCTGCCGCTCTTCCATCACCTCGAACAAAGCTGCCTGCGTTTTTGCAGGAGCACGGTTGATCTCATCGATCAATACGATATTGGAAAAGATCGGACCTTTCTTGAAGTTGAAAGAGCTTTCCTGCATGTTGAATACCGAAGTACCGATAACGTCTGAAGGCATCAAATCCGGGGTAAACTGGATCCGGGAGAAATCTACGTGCAGCACGCGCGACAATGCTTTGGAAGACAAGGTCTTCGCAACACCCGGAACACCTTCTAATAAAATATGTCCGTTGGAAAAAATTCCCGCCAATAACAATTCAATCATTTCAGATTGACCGATGACATATTTCCGCATTTCTTCGCGCACCCGATTCACTTTTTCAGCAACCCAAAGCAGGTTCGTCTGGTCTCGTTGCACGAAAGTGGGAGCTGTGGTTTCAGAAGTCTCGTCTGATGCGGATGACAAAGCACTCGGATGTTCCTCCGGAGTTGAGTCGTTTGAAGCCGGGTCGTTAGATTGGCCTTCCGTGTTTGGCATGTATGCCGCTAAATCGTCATTTCCTTCTTGGATCATGATTTATGAAGTTTAATGAATTCTACAAATTGATTCAATGCAGACTTTGCTCTTTTGGAGAGTAAGGCCTGCCGTATTATAAAGGTATTTCCGTCTTCGCATTCAAATGTGATCCGCGATTTCTCCACGTTACAACGAATGGTCTGGTTCAATGAAATTACGCGTTTTCCGGCAACCAAGCCATAAATAACCAATTCAGTTGATTTGATGGTCGCAACCGGGATCCGGATGTAACGTGATGCAAAATAGATCAGTACGATTGCCGGAATGATGAAGAACATCCCGATACTTCCTCCCAGCGACAAGAGATACAATCCACGGATCAGGGTCAGTATTCCCATAAATAGGATAAAGGCCCCGATGAAGATCGACTTGTCCAGGTTCACTTCTTTGTCGGAAGCTACAAAACTTTCCGTCGGGTGAAGAATGCCCGTTTCGATATAGAATGCGCGGATTTTCGCGTTGACAGCACCCAAATGTTTGTTGTCCACATTATTCTTTCGGGAATCCAGGCTTCTCACGAGATCCCTGATTTTCTCCGGATCGTAAGGAACTTTTGCAATCAGCTTTTCCAGGTTTTGCTCCAGGTTCTCTTTCCGGGACAGGTCAATGTAGAAATGCCGGTTGATGGCAGAGTAGAAGTTCTTGCGGATGACCTGCAAAACCCCGATCGGTGAATTGCGGGAAATGTAAATGGAGCTCAGGGTTTCCACAAATGCCAGAGACATATTGCGTTTCTGGTTGTAGCCCGAAAGGATTTCCTCTTTTCGTTTTGCCCGGAAGAATACATAAAGCAATAACAACACGATGAATAACAGGAATGCCAACCGCAAAGCCGGGTTCTTCAAAATGAATTGGATCAGGGAAGTGTCTTCCTTCTCCGAACCGTCATCTTCATTTTCATCGTTGGAGATCTGCCGGCTCGAATCATTGATTCCGCAGGTCAGGAAAATAACTGGTTTATCCTTCGGGATCTTGTTCAACACAATACGTGCGTGGGCATATCCGTTCGGTTGGATCACCTGGTAGTTCTCAAACAAATTGGGGATACTGTGAAAATGGACTTTTCCTTTGTGGTGTTTCTCATAGAATGCGAACGGATGTTTCATCGCGTACATGTATGAGCGGTAATTGGTGTCGATGATTTCGGTTTCTGAAAAGGAATACCAATCCTCGTTGATCGTATCGTTTTCGTAAACATAATAGAACGGAACGGTTGTATCGCCGATCCACGCAAAAAGAACTTTGCTGTAATCCCAATAGAAAGCGCCTTCTTTGAAATGACGTTCATATAAGTTACTTGTCAGGTGATTGAAACTGAGGAAAACAGTCGCCCCACTATCTGCATAATGCATGATGGAATCATAATACTCATCAGCTCCAAATTCGTCACCGATGAATAAGTAAGTCGCCTCTTCGTGGTTCGGAATGGTATCCAGGTCCGACCAGTATTTCAAATTGTAAATGGAATCCTTGACGTGAACGTCCAACAAATCCATGAAGAAGGAAATATTCCGCGGATTCTCGTCTTTCAGGCCGTATACCTTCTTCCAATCGGAGCTGTATCTTTTCTGGACATGCCGGGCAGAATCTCCTCCCGCACCGTCGAGAAACCAGACTACAAGGCCAATAAACAATGCAAATGCCAGAAACGATATGATGACTTTTCTGTTCATTAGGCCTTTTCTATTTTTTGGAATGCGGTTTTCAATTGTGGTTCGATGACTTGGTAACTTGCTGAATCAATGTTGTAATCTCCATACCAAACCAAGTCGTAAATAGACACGATCTGTTCAAACTCGCGCGCAATTGGCCGGCCTTGAACTTCAATGATGTAATGCATGTTGGTCTTTTCCCGTTTCCAGAAAATCCACCTGCGTTGAATCAATTCTTTCATTGCAAACAGGAAGTAGATCCGGACGCATTCCTTGTAATTACCTGAAGCTGTTGCTTCGTCAAGCCGCAATTCGAGTTCTGTCTTGCTGATCTCTGCCGGGTTCAGGTCCTCGACCAATGCTTCAAAAGGAATAGTTTTGATGCGGGGACTCCTGTTTTTGATCATGTAATAGACCAGGATTGCCAATGCAACGACCAATAAGATAATTCCCAGCCACTTCCAGAATTCGGTTGAAATATTGGGAGCATTCACATCGGGTCCTTTCGGAGTATCGAAATCCGGGATATCTACTGATTCGGAAGGTTCAATATTCGGGTCTTCTTCAAGGCTTCCTGTTCCGCCGTCACCATTTTTACCGCCTTTTCCACGCTCCAGGTCTTTCGGGGAATAAGGAGTTCCCTGGTAGGGTTTGGTGGTTCCGTTCGGACTTCCTGAACTCGTTGAAGAGGATTCGTTGATGGAGGTCGGGCTTTCGTAATAATCCGATTCCGGGCCTTCGTATTTTTCAGATTGTTTGTAACCGTGCTCTTCGCGGATCTGGTTCCATTTCTCACGCGTGGTCAGTTCCTTTTTCTTCTCCGTTTGCTTTTTTTGCGCCTGGATGGAAAACGGAATCCCGCTGGTCAACGAGACGAATAGAACAATATGTAGAAGCAGCTTAATCAAAGTCAAGTGAAGTTTCCTGGTAACGTTTGCGTTTTCCGAAGTTTGCAAATTGTTTTCTCAAACCGGCCGATTGGCTTTGTTCCTGGAAAGTATGGAACATGAATCCCATCATGATTACAAAGAACGGAAGCGAGAAAAGCATGAAAATGACGTAGATAATTTGCCTTGTAATATTTGCAGGTACTAAAAAATCACTGGTATAATAACGGGAAACATTCTTAACGAACCCTGCCAATTTATCCAGGAAATCTTCCAATACCGGCTCCCGCATGAAATTGACATCCTGGTAGCTGAGAACACAGGCAATCGGTTGAGCGAAGATGAAGAGCACCAATCCCATCAGGGAAATACCAAGAAGAATGGTTCCGTAGTTCTTCGCCCCGAACCGGAACCCGTTTCCGAATCGTTTTCCGAAACGCTCATCACCCAAAATAATGGATGCGCCTTGTAGCCAGAAGAAAGGTGCAAGGAATAATACTAAAAACATCCAGTACCAGGGAGCGTAGAAGAGTGCCAGGAAAAGAAAACTCATACCCAGCCACGTTCCCGGAAGTTTTTGCAACATAAAGGGAACAAACAGTTTCAAGCTTGCTTTTTGCTCCTGGTTCCTGAAATGATACAGGATCGAAAGTGTGAAAATGGAAAAGATGATCGTCCATAATAACGTAACCACAAAATCACTGATGGATTGGATATCAAATCCCATGATAATGCTCAGTTGGGAAGCCCAGTCATATTCGTATTGATGGGTCAGGTCTTCGTAGCGCATTAGGTCCTGGAAAACAACCACCGCAATGATGATAGGAATGGTCAACACGAGGTTGTAACGCATGATCTTACCGATATGAACCCGGTAAAAAGAGAATGAATCGGAAAAGATCTGGCCGAAAGTCCGGATTTTGTGCAAATCGAAAACGTTGACATATGTTTTGATCGGGGGATCACTTTCATGGATCAATTCCGGGTTGCGTCTTGCAACCACAATGGGGAAGATGATGTAATAGAAAATGATGATGGCGAATGAAACTGAGATAATGGTCCATTTTGCCCAATCAGCCAATTCCTGGTAATTGTGCGTCACATAACTTTCCAGGAAGCCGGCAGCAATCAGGAATGGAATGAGCGACATCATGATTTTCAGGCCCCTTTTGGCGGAAAGCTGCAAACTCTGTAATCGGGTATAGGAACCCGGAAAGAGCAGCCCGTTTCCGAGCGTAATCCCTGCACCACCTGCAATGGCAATCGAACTGATCTCAAATGCTCCGTGGATCCAGATTCCAAGGAAAGATACGATCAGCAAACCTTTCAGATGAAAGAAATACTGGAATGCTCCCAACATGATCGAGTTGTTGAAAATCAGTATGTGTGTCCCGATTGTAAAGAGAATTCCGGCTATGAAGGTGTAGAACGAAACCGTAATGTTATTGAGAGTGATCTCCAGGAACATGCTTACCTGTGATCCACTGTGATAAACACCCAATGGGTCGCCTTTTTCAATATTTTTCAAAGTCATTTCAACGTAGGCGTCGCCCATGATCATCCGCGGGAAATCCGGGTTGAAATGGGTAGAGATCACTCCGACCAACGTCCAGAATAAGAAAATGAATAGTGCGAACAGCAGATTCTTCCGGGACCTGTAAATTTCCAATGGAATGGAAACCCGCCAAACCGTGAACAGTTTTCGAAAGGAATCCTTTCGTTGTTTGTGCACCAGGTTGTGAACTCCTTGCGCTATCTGGTTCAGGTAAACGCGAACAGTACGTTTGTTGTAGAAAGTTTGGGCATAACTCAGATCATCCGTGATATCAGAATATAAATCGGCGATTTCTTCAGGATCGCTGGTTTGATTTGAAGTCAAAGACTGGAATTTTTTCCATTTTTCCTTGTTCTGTTCTATGAAGGAGGTTTCTTTCATGCGGTCCGATAAAAATAGTTGTTTTATTGAATCCTGAAAGCATCCATTGATGAAATTTATTAAAAGTGAAAATGGACAATTGAGAATTGATAAGAGTAGGGATACTCCTTCTTAATTGAAAGCAAAGTCTTCTCTTTTCAATTTTACATTCTCAATTCTCAATTATTTTCTCTTAGAAGCCTTGTGCGAAACTTCAAATTTCCCGATCTTAAGGAAAAACCCGCCTTTTTCTGTTTCAGTTGCTTTCCCGGTTTTGAAATCCACCGGCGTTTTTGTTTTCTCTGAAATGGTATTGGTGATAAGCGGAATCGGGTTTTTCATGTTCGAAGAACTACCGGCATTTGAGGCAAGATCGTTGTGAGGAGCTTTATTCACTTCGTCATTCAATGTCGGGGCAACCAGTTGTTTGTTGTCTTTCACTTCCGGCAAGATGGTCGGGTGATGTGGTTTGTTGTCCGCAACCTGGTTTTTCTCCAATTCAGGTTGAACAGGAATGATCTGCTCTTCCGGGGCATTGGCTTTTTGCTTCGCATTCCAATCCTTTTTGGAAGTTGGGACAGGATTTGAAGCATCTTTTTGAGCAACGTACGTGTTGTTTTGCTCTATCGGCTGAGTGGAAGGAGTAATCTCCGGTGATTTTTTATCTCTTGAGTTTGTTTTGTGATTGTGTTTAGTGTGATTCGCATAAACACTTGGAAGTTTTTTGCTGTTACCGGAATTGAATCCCAATTGGAAGAACAAAAGAATCACTGCAGCAGCACTGACAATACCGGCAATTAATTTCCAGGAAACAAATACAATTTCCTTTTCTTTCAGATCTTCTTTATTCGGATAAGCGACAACAACAGCTTCCAAACGTGTTTCCCGGTAAGCAGCAACCAGTTTCTGAGCTTCCGGATGCGATGCTACATGCGCATCAAAAAGCTTCTCTTCTTTTTGTGAAAGAACGTTTTCCACTTTTCCGATCGCCAGGTAATCCAGGTTTTCATTGGAAACGGCGGTAAGCTCTTCCTTTTTTAGCAAGAACTTTTCGAGTGGATCCATTTTTTCCGGAGTATCGTCGAGAAAAACGAGTTCCTCATCCACCTGTAATTCCGGATGGGTAGCCAGGAACTCCTCAAACGCAATTCGCTCTGCTTCGGAAAGAGTTCCTTCCAGATAATCCAGGTAAAAGGATTCGTAATTGTCGATATGAATGAGTTTCTTCATGCTACTAATTCTGTTGATTTCAAGTAGTTCTTCAAAGTCTGACGGGCTCTAAAGATATATACTTTTACTTGTGATTCGTTCAATGACGTAATCTCTGCTATTTCGTTGTAATTATATCCTTCATAGTCTCTCAAAAGAATGACTGTCTTTTGAATTTCAGGAAGCCGGTTCACAGCTTCTTGCAGTGTTTTCTGAACATCGAACAAATGACTCAATTGATCATCTTGCTTGACATCCTCACCATCAAAGCTCGTGGTGCGTTTTTCCTTTTTCAGCGTATCCACCATCTGATGGTAAGCTGTTGTGAACAAATACGACTTCGCTTTTGAGGCTTCAATTGTTTCGTGTTTTTCCCAAACCTTCGCAAAAGTTTCCTGGACCACGTCTTCGGACAACATACGATTTCGGGTGTGTTTGACTACGAACCGATAAATATTATCAGCATACAATTCAACCGCCTCATTGTATTCTTTCCTGGTCATGTAGTCGTTTAACAATCGTAAGACTATTTCATGTTTATAAAGTTACAGCAGAAATGCATTTTTTTGAAAAAAAGTTCAAAACCCCGCAATTTATCCTGATTTATTAAGCGTATTATTGTAAGGATTTAACACTCAGCTTATGAAACTTATAGCAGTAATCCTTTTGACCTTTTCGGGTTTTTCTGTTTTGCGTGCACAATGCGACGTGGATGTGCGCGAAGCTTTCGGTGGAATTTCTTCCATTACGATTTACAATACCTACATTACAATCGGGGCAATTGCGGATGCACATGTGAATGATGTATACGATGCCCCGCGGGTGAAGGAATTGATGGGCGAGCAAACTACGATGTTGCAATCGGTGATCGTGATGCTCGAAAAATGCAAGGTGGTAAAAAGTAACGGTCTGAACGCAGATGATGTGGAATACATCAAAGAACTGATTACTTGCCTGGAATCGCTAAAAGCGGAGGCTCAGGGTTTGAGTGATTACGCAGAAACCAAAAGTGAGGATGCGCAGACGCGATACAATACCAACCGGGATGAGGCCTGGAGTCATATAAAAACGATTTTGGGTCTGGAATAAGCAATTCACGTATTTTATCATACAGATAGCTTTTAACCTGAAATGAGCAAGATAGTTTTTTGATTCTATTGAAGCTCTCTCGATTATCTTCAGACCTTGAAATTAGGTAATCCGGATTCCCATCACACACACATCATCTGTTTGTTCATGCTGTCCTTTCCAGTTTTCAAATTCCAGTTTCAGTTCTGCTTTTAATTCTGAACCGTTTTTGTTTTTATGAGCGAGAATAAACTCCTTGAAGGTTGCATACTTGTATTTCTTGTTTTTCGGTCCGCCGAACTGATCGGCATATCCGTCTGAAAACAGGATGACCCAATCATTCGGTTCCAGCTGGATCTCATGTGTCGTGAAGGGTTTCGCACCGTCAAATTGACCGACTGGCTGCTTGTCCGGGCTTGTAACCAAAATTTCTTCTCCCCGGAAAATCCACAAAGGATTATTGGCCCCGGTCCATTGAAGAATATTGGTTTCGTGATCGAAACGGGCAAGGGAAATATCCATTCCATCTTTTACCGATCGCGCTTCCTTTGTCAAGGTCTGAACCACAAGTTCGCGCACCTGGTCCAACAGTTCTCCGGTATTCCGGTTTTCATCCACAGCCAATGCCTGGTTCAGTGCATTGATACAAAGAACGCTTACCAATGCTCCCGGAACTCCATGGCCTGTACAATCTGCTACTGCGAACCAACTCACCGTATTTCGTTTTTCGAACCAGAAGAAATCCCCGGCAATGATGTCTTTGGGAGCGTAATAAACAAAAGCGTTTTCGTCGAAGCCCGATTGGATCTCGGTTTCCAATGGCAATAGTGCCTGCTGGATGAAACGCGCATATTGGATACTTTCCACAATTTCGTGGTTCTTCGATTCAACGATCAGTTTTTGTTCCTGGAGTTCCTGGGTGCGTTCCACGACTTTTTCTTCCAGGTTTTCGTAAGAATGACGCAGCTTATCCATCATACCGTTAAAACTGTCCGCGAGCTCATAGAGTTCCTTGCTTCCTGAAATGGAAATATGCTGACCGAGATTCTCTGTTGTGATTCCCTGGGTTTTTTGGGCTAATACAGCCAAAGGCCTGGTGATCTTCCTGGAACGGATATAGACCACAACTGCAATCACCAACAGGGCCAGGATGAAGGAAATGGTGAAACGGATAAACAGGTCCGACAATAGCTTTTGATAGACGTAATCATTGGTTTGCATTTCGAGCACATATCCCGAATACAATGCGGCATCCATCACCGGGAGAAAGGTAAATTCCTTGCGTTCACTTCCTGGAGTTTCCGGGTTATCGGCATCAATTGAAACCGGTTTCTCGGTATTGATGCATTGCAGGTAGGCTTTCGCACTTGCAGAATCCCGGATGGTGACATCCACAATTTTTTTCACACCCATATAAAGCGTTACGTCATTGATGGATTGATAGCGCTTATTGAGGCTCTTGATCTTTTTCAGCAGCAAGTTCTTGAATTGGTCTGCTTCTTTGGAGTAAATTCCCAATTCGATGATGTACTTCTGGTTATTTACCGGGAAATAGGTGTACTTGCGAATTCTTCCGGTGCTGATCTCCAACCCGAACCGGTCGGCTTTGAACATCTTTTCCGAGAATATATGATGAAAGAAAGTTTGGAAGCTTTTGTCAATTTTGGAAAAATCCAATCCAAGATCCGGTTTGTAGGTAGTGTTGATGATGGTGGAATGTTGATTGATGAGATACACATCCTGATCGGAAGTATCCATTCCAAGTTCCAGTTGGATAGCTGTCAATGGTGCGGTTTCGGGTGTATACTTCCGGATCTGTTCTTCCAGTTCCACCGATTTTTCTTCCAGGTAATGATTGATTGCACTTTCGTGTGTACGCATGGAAAAATCGTAGTACTCGATCAGGTTTTTCGTTTCTTCAACAATGTTTTCTTTCTGCTGTGTGATTTCCTGTTCTACCTTTTGGAGACTGTATTGGTAGATGAGGTAAAAAATGAGTGAAAAGATCAGTAACACCGGAACCAAAATGTTCACCAGTAGTTGCCGCAGGATACTTCGTTTCGTTTTCACAGGGTGAATGTAGGGAAATTTGTTCAGCTGCAAAATCTCCCGGCAGTTTGATGAAAGAAAATACGGCAAATGCGGTATGCTTGTTCATTCAGTCAAGGCAATTGTTCATTTGCAAAATCGGATTCAGGAATGAATGTTAGTATTGCGAAAAAAACGGATGAAAACCTTTCTGAATCTTATCTTTTTTGTTTTAATTCAATTTACTTCCCAAGGCCAGAATTTGTATGTAACAGTATCTTCAGGTTACAATTTTTCTTTCGGCACATCCAATTTTGACAATTATTATCATAACAAGTTAGTAGGAGCGTTTTATACGCAAAATAAAGATCGGTTTGAATATTCGTTAGGTAAGGGAATGAATGTTAATTTGGGAATCGGATATAAAATCAAACGGAATATTGGATTTGAATTGGAAGGGTCTTACTTAATGGGAATAAAAACTATTGGTAAAACCGATTATTTTGTCTCAGATGTTTTTAAGAAGGAAATTTGGGGTCGCTTTTATAGAATCAGTCCAACCGTTTATGTTTTACAATCACTGAAAAGATTATCACTTAAAGTATCAATTGGAGCTCTGGCAGGTTTTGGAAAGATGTATCTGAACCAAAGCGTCACATATAACGGTGGAATTCCTTCTTTCGAATATGAAAACGAATTTTCGGGAGGTGGTTATTTAGGATTTAAAGCTGGAATAGGCATTGTATATCCGATTAATAGCCGGTTGAACTTATCTGCGGATTTAAATTGGGTTAATGCTTATTTTTCTCCGATGCGGGGTAGAGTTAATAAGTTTGTGTCTGGAGGGCATGATTACACGGATATTCTAGATGTTTGGGATCGTGAGGTTAAATATTCTAATTCGATTGATAAAACGTTTTATACTTCAGATGAGCCGGCACATATGTTAAGAGAGAATTTCGCAGCCAGCAGTATTGGTTTGCAGGTCGGAATTCAATGGATCTTATGGAAGAAAGAGAAAATCGAGAAAAAAGAAGAAGGAACGGATTAAACAAGTAGGGACGCGATGCATCGCGTCCCTACTTTAGTTTTATATTATTTCGTTCTCCTAAAATTCAAACGTTTCCATGAACTTCGTAGTGAAGTTTCCTTCGTTGAACTGAGGGTCTTCCATCAGTTTTTGGTGGAATGGAATGGTTGTTTTGATTCCTTCGATGATGTATTCATCCAAGGCACGTTTCATTTTAAGGATCGCTTCTTCGCGTGTTTGAGCAACTACGATCAGTTTTCCGATCATCGAGTCATAATTCGGAGGAATCGTGTAACCTGCGTAAGCATGTGTATCGATTCTCACCCCATGTCCACCCGGTGAGTGGTAAGAAGTGATTTTCCCCGGAGAAGGACGGAAATCTGCGTACGGATCCTCGGCATTGATACGACACTGGATCGCATGCATTTGAGGATAGTAGTTTTTCCCGGAAATTTTATGACCGGCAGCAATTTTGATTTGCTCCTTGATCAGGTCGTAATTGATTACTTCCTCCGTAATGGTATGTTCTACCTGGATACGTGTGTTCATTTCCATGAAATAGAAATCACGGTTTTTGTCAACCAGGAATTCTACTGTTCCAACACCTTCGTAATTCACAGCCTTTGCAGCTTTGATAGCCGCCTGACCCATTTTCTCACGCAATTCATCCGTCATGAATGGAGAAGGAGTTTCCTCGACCAATTTTTGGTGACGGCGTTGGATGGAACAATCACGCTCCGATAAGTGACATGCGTTTCCGAATTGGTCACCTGCGATTTGAATTTCAATGTGACGTGGCTCTTCAATGTATTTCTCCATGTAGATACCATCGTTACCGAATGCTGCACCGGCTTCCTGGCGAGCAGAATCCCAAGCAGTTTCCAACTCATCTTCTTTCCAAACGATGCGCATTCCTTTACCACCACCACCGGCAGTTGCTTTCAAAATGATCGGGTAAACAACCACTTTTGCTGTTTCACGAGCATCGTCCAGGTCTTTCAACAAACCTTTGGATCCTGGAATACACGGAACGCCCGCAGCAATCATTGTTGCTTTGGCAGTTGCTTTGTCACCCATTCCGGCAATTTGCTCAGGCAAGGCTCCAATGAATTTGATATTGTGTTCTTGACAAACACGGGAGAATTTTTCATTCTCGGAAAGAAATCCGTATCCCGGGTGAATCGCATCTGCGTTGGTAATTTCCGCAGCAGCTATGATGTTTGCAATAGACAAATACGATTTATTGCTCGGGGGAGGCCCGATACAAACCGCTTCGTCCGCAAAACGAACTGGTAAACTTTCTTTGTCAGCAGTAGAATATACTGCAACCGTTTTGATACCCATTTCCTTACATGTACGAATGATACGCAAGGCAATTTCACCACGGTTGGCAATTAATATTTTTTTGAACATAAAATCGTGTTTAATGAGTAACTAGCTGTTTTCTTTGGAAGACAACTATCAATTAAGCAGGATCTACCAAGAATAATGGTTGATCGTATTCTACCGGTGTAGCATCGTCAACCAATACTTTCACGATTTTACCCGAATACTCTGCCTCAATCTCATTGAATAATTTCATTGCTTCAATGATACAAACTGTTTCACCTTTGGTAACCGATTGTCCGACACTCACGAAAGGTTCTTTGTCCGGACCTGAAGAGCGGTAGAATGTACCGATCATTGGAGATTTTACAGTAATGTACTTTGAATCCTCGCTTGGAGCTGCTGCAGGAGCTGCTGATTCAGCAGCAGGAGCTGCAACTTGAGGAACTGCAACCGGAGCTGCCATTTGAGGAACAACTGGAGCTGCTGCTTGCACGATGATTTGAGAATCAGATTTTTTCTCTGATTTAATCGTGATTTTAAAGTCTTTTTGCTCGATTTCTACTTCCGTAACACCTGATTTTGCTACAAACTTAATTAAGTCCTGGATTTCGTTCAGATTCATATCAGTATAATTTAATAGTTGTTTTCGATTATTTAAGAATTATAAGCCCATTTCAAATACACAGCACCCCATGTAAATCCACCGCCAAAAGCGGAAAGGATCAAATTATCGCCTTTTTTCAATTGTTTTTCCCAATCCCACAAACAAAGTGGAAGGGTACCGGCAGTAGTATTTCCGTAACGTTGGATGTTTACCATCACTTTTTCTTTCGGAACACCCATCCGGTCTGCTGTTGCATCGATGATGCGCAAGTTTGCCTGGTGTGGTACCAACCAATCTACATCAGCAGGGGTAAGGTTGTTGCGTTCCATGATCTCGGCAGAAACTTCAGCCATATTGGTAACTGCAAATTTAAATACTTGCTTCCCTTCCTGTTTTACGAAGTGCATTCGTTTGTCTACCGTTTCATGTGTCGGAGGATTTGCCGATCCGCCACCCGGTTGATACAAGTAATGTCTGCCAGCGCCATCGGAACGTAAAATTGCGTCCTGGATCCCCATACCTTCTGTATTCGGTTCCAATAAGACAGCGCCACCGCCATCACCAAAAATCACACAAGTTGTGCGATCCTCGTAATCCAGGATAGCACTCATTTTATCAACGCCAATGACGATAATCTTTTTATGTTTTCCGGATTCGATAAAACTTGCTCCGGTCTGTAAACCATAAATGAAACCCGAACAAGCTGCGATCAAGTCGTAACCCCATGCGTTCTTCATTCCAAGTTTATCACAGACCACATTTGCCGTGGATGGAAAAGGGTAATCAGGAGTAACAGTTGCCAAAATCACTAACTCGATATCCAGTGGATCGGTATTTGTCTTCTCCAACAATCCTTTTACAGCTGCAGCTGCAATATCGGAGCAAGCGCCATCCCGAAGAATGCGTCTTTCCTTAATTCCAGTTCTTGATGTAATCCATTCGTCAGAAGTATCAACAATTTTAGCTAAGTCGTCATTTGTTACCACCTCCTCAGGAAGGTAGCCACAAATACCCGTTATTGCTGCTGTGATTTTACTCATTTTATCGATTAAAAGCTTCGTTAATGTTTTTTGTAAGATCTGATTTTGCCACTTCATAGGAGTGCAGTAGCATACTTCTTACAGCTTTATCATTAGATATCCCATGACCGATAATGACATTACCCTTCACTCCAAGAATAGGAGTTCCACCGTAATTTTCATAATTGAAACGGTCAAAGTACTCATCGCGAATACCTCTTTTACGCATGAGGGTATAGATTCCTTCGGCTTGCTTTAAAGCAATGTTACCTGTGAATCCGTCACAGACGATCACGTCTGCCATGCCGGTAAATAAATCGCGACCTTCAATATTTCCAATGAAATTTATTTCATCCGATTCAGCCATCAGTTTGTGAGCTGCAATCGTCAATAAATTCCCTTTGGTATCTTCTTCACCAATATTCAATAAACCGATTCTCGGTTTTTCCACGCCATAAACACTTTTGGCATAAAGACTGCCCAGAACGGCAAATTGATAAAGAACATCAGGTTTGCAATCCGCATTTGCACCTACATCCAACAAGATGGAATTCTTCCCATCAACTGTTGGCAGCACAGAAGTTATACACGGACGGATAATACCTGCAATGGTATTAACTTTATAGATTGCACCAACCAGCATTGCACCGGTATTTCCGGTACCTGCGAAAATGTCGATCTCCTTTTTCGCGAGCAAGTCAAAACCAACGGCAATACTGCTGTTCGGTTTGTTTGGAATTGCCCGTGTAGGATGGTCGTGCATGGTAATGACATCAGGTGCATGAACAATGTCATATGCATCCGGATTTTCATTCAACGCGTTAAGGCCACTCAAGATCTGATCCTGGTCGCCAATCAACACGAGACGCACGTCCTGAGGAAGTTCTTTTCTAGCAAGTACAGCACCGGCTATATTGGCCTCAGGTGCAAAATCACCGCCCAAAATATCTATTCCTATCTTCATCAGGAGGAATGTTACAGCGAATTAAATCGCTACTTCTTTCTCTGCTACTACTCTTCCTTTGTAGTACAATTTGCCTTCATGCCAGTGAGCATGGTGGAACAAGTGTGGTTGTCCTGTTGTAGGACAAGTTGCAATGTTCTTCGCAATTGCTTTGACGTGAGTTCTTCTCTTGTCGCGTCTTGTTGTCGAAATTCTGCGCTTTGGATGTGCCATTTTACTTATTTATTTCAATCGTTAATTCAAATTTTTCAATACTGACCACCTGGGGTCTATCGGTTTGTCGTCGTCCGGATCATCCGAATCATCTTCGTCTTCTCCATCCTCGTCGTCCCAATCTTCATCGGTGTCTTCTTCCTCATCCCAATCTTCATCGTCTTCGTCCCAATCATTGTCTTCCGGTTCGTTTGCATTCACAATGTACTTGTTATACAAACCCATCACTTCTTCGTTGCATTCTCCCTCAGGGTGAATTTTACGGGCCGGCAATGAAATAACCAACAACTCATAGATCGGTGCTGAAACATCCAGTTCAAACGTTTCCGGATGAAGAATCACTAAATTCTCATCTTCGGAAATTTCTGTCCCAAACTTATAAACAATGCGGTAATCACCGTGAATTGACACTTCCATCGGATCATTGCAACGATCACATGGAGTGGCAACAGTTCCGGAAAGCGAAAATTCCGCGATCATCATTGTTTCCTTCTTTTCAAATGCAAGCTCCACCAGGACATTTGCATCTTCAATCAGCGTGTCTTCAACACCTTCAAAGAACGATTTGTCTATGTTGAACTCATAGCGATGCGTCCCTATTTTTAATCCGACAAAAGGGATTATGAACTCATTCGTAGATTTCTTCACTACACAAAAATTGGAGGGCAAAGGTAGAAAAAATAAACTAATAGATACTTATTATCAATTTAAATTCATCTAAATTTTATTTTTCACCTTTTATTTTATGTCTGCACTATCATTCGACCATTATCGAAAGCGATGCTTTTTCTTACTCAATTTCGTGTTGTCGGTCACCTCTTTTTCGGTGATGCGCGGACTCCTGAACTTGTAATGGATTGGCTGCAATTTCCTTCAGGAATTTGCGGGTATTGAAAATGTCAATGGCCAAATAAATCGCACTTCTCATGGATTGTGGATTTGCTTCGTTTTTGCCTGCAATATCAAATGCGGTTCCATGGTCGGGAGATGTTCTAACTATTGGAAGACCAGCAGTGTAATTCACGCCGTCTTCAAAAGCCAAAGCTTTGAAAGCAGCTAATCCCTGGTCGTGATACATGGCCAGAACGGCATCATATTGCCCGCGATTCGGACTGCCGAAAAAGCCATCTGCAGGAAATGGACCCAATGCAAAAATGTCTTCATTGCGCGCCATATTGATTGCCGGAGTGATGATTTCTGCCTCTTCAGTTCCCATTTTTCCGTTCTCACTTGCGTGCGGATTTAAACCGAAAACGGCAATTTTTGGACGCTGAATCCCGAAATCTTTCTTCAAACTGCTGTCCAATTCTTTGATTTTCATCAAAATTTTCTCACGGGTTAGAGCACCTGAGACTTCTTTTAATGGAAGATGCGTCGTCACCAAAGCAACCCGCAATGATCCGCTTACCATCATCATCAATGCCTCATCCATTCCGGCTAAATGTGCCAGGTATTCGGTATGTCCGGGGAACTGAAACCCTGCTTTTCCGATAGCTTCTTTAGAGATCGGAGCGGTAACCAACACGTCAATTTTGCCTGAGGCCAGGTCTTCCGTAGCTTTTTCCAAAGAAAGGAACGCATATTTTCCACTTGATTCGGTACCTTTTCCCAGTTCGAATTGAACTTCTTCATTCCAAACATTGATGATATTGACCTTGCGATTAATCGCCTCGTTTGCCGCTTTAATGCTCTGATAATTGAACTCCGATTCATTGAGTGCTTTCTTGTGAAAGGAGATGGTTTTTGAAGAGGCATAGATAATCGGTGTACAATCCAGCAACAGCCGATTGTCTGCCAATGCCTTAATCACCACTTCAGGTCCGATCCCGTTGATGTCACCGATCGAGATTCCTACACGAATAGGAACCGCACGACCTTCTTCCTTGATTTTTTCTTTCTCTTTTTCCATCTTATGAAAGTCGTTTTAAGAAATTGATCATTAACCTGATTCCGGTACCCGTTCCGCCAAAACCTCTGTAATCTTGTGGTTTGTCAAGAAATGCCGGTCCTGCGATGTCCATGTGGATGTAGGGTGCTTTTACGAAATGCTCCAGGAATTTTCCTGCAGTGATCATTCCCGCGTATCCGTTCCCGACGTTATTCAAATCGGCAATTTTGGATTTCATATCGTCGTAATAGTCATCCCAGAATGGAAATTCAACCATACGTTCGTAGGTTTCCATTCCTGCTTCGTTCAGCATGGTAAAGTATTTTCTATCGGCATTTCCCATCATGATGGATGCACGTGTTCCAATTGCGCGGGCAGCTGCTCCTGTTAAGGTTGCGGCGTCAATGACTAATTCCGGTTTGAATTTCTCGGAATAAGCCAATGCATCTGCCAGGATCATACGACCTTCGGCATCGGTATTCAATACTTCTACCGTCGTTCCATCATACATCGTAATGATATCACCAGGTGTGTAAGCGTTCAATCCCGGGCGGTTATCCGTTGCCGGAATCAACCCGATCAGGTGAATCGGAAGTTCCATCATTGCAGCGGCGTAAATTGTTCCGGCCATCATTGCTGCGCCGGCCATATCCGATTTCATCGCATCCATGGAACCTGCTGTGGGTTTCAAACTCAAACCACCAGTATCATAGACAACCCCTTTTCCAACCAGGACAATTGGCTTTTTGTTGCTCGGTTTTTTGGGTTTGTATTCGATGATTGTAAATGTTGGAGGATCGATAGAGCCCTTATTAACAGAAAGGAGTCCTCCCATTTTCAATGCTTCAATTTTAGATTTTTCCAGAATTGTCACTGAAAATTTGGCTTCTTTTCCTTTTTCCTCAATTGCTTCAGCAAGTTGTGTTGCATTCAATCCCGAAACCGGTTCATTGACCAGGTCGCGTGCCCAGAAAACCGCTTTCAATGTGGCAGAAAGTTCATCAATTGCTGCAGCGGTGATTTTTGCGGAGAAGTCAATGTTTTCCAATGCAAATTTTTCTTTGGCAGCCTCCTTTCGATATCTCAGGTATTGGTAACACGAAAGTGCAAATCCTTCCGCAAGGAGCAGGCTCGTAGATTTTGCTCCATCAATAAGAATACTTTTGATTTCTTTGGGCAGAGCACCTCGAAGTTTGTGTCCCATGATCCGCTGTTTTTCATCCGTTTCCTGGTCCTTGATAAACACGAAGTGTTTTCCTTTCAGGGGCAAATATAAAAATTGTGAATCTGCATTTTTGTGGAACAATTCCAATTCCTCGGCGACCGTTTTCGGAAGCTTGATTTGTGTTTCAATTTTTTTCCCAACAAGGACAACGAGGCCTTCTTGCTGGTCGAACACAGCTGATGTATTAAAATTCATATAAATCAAATGTTGTGAATCGTAAAGATAAGAAAAAGCGACAGCTTTTGAAGACTGAGTCACAACAAACGTCAGTGCGGCAGTGATGAT
>NZ_CAMLDC010000033.1 GCF_946478805.1 uncultured Fluviicola sp.
GAAAATTTGCTCCGATAAAACCTTGCGCCTGTTACAGGAATGCTTGAAAGGAGTTGTGAAACGTGGAACGGGTAGTGCTTTGAAATCCGCCCTTTTCGATATTGCCGGAAAAACCGGGACGGCTGTGGTTCAAAATGCAGATGGTCGCTATGGCGAAGATGGGAATAAGACGTATCAGGCTTCTTTCGTTGGGTATTTCCCTGCGGATGAACCGCTTTACTCCTGTATAGTTGTTGTAGCGGCTCCTTCAAAAGATATTTATGGGGCAACCGTTTCGGGAACTGTATTTTCTGCAATTGCGAATAAAGTGTATTCCAACTCATTGAGTTATCACAAAGCAATTAACGAAGAGAAGAAACGGGTGAAAGATGCGCCTTTGATCAAGGATGGGAATATCACGGATCTATTGGTGGTTTTGAAGCGTTTGCACTTGCCTTACCAAATGGACGCGTATAGCGAATGGACGAGAGTAAGAACTTCCGATTCCTATATCTCGATTGTTCCGCGCAAAATTTCTTCAACTACGGTTCCGAGTGTTTCAGGATTGACAGCAAAGGATGCGGTTTCCCTGATTGAGCATTTGGGAATGCATGTGTATGTCCGTGGAAGCGGAAAAGTGGTTAAACAAACAATTCCTGCCGGATCACCAGTGGTTCCGGGAGGGTTAATGGAATTGATATTGGAATGAAAACGTTAAATGAAATAGCTAAAGCAACGAAAGTCACGCAGTGGGTTGGTCCAACTGATGTGTCTCTTTCTGCGCTTGTTTCAGATTCCAGGAAAGCGGTTTCGGGAACGCTTTTCATTGCTGTGAAAGGAACAAAAGTGGATGCACATGATTTTATTCCACAAGTTATAGAAAAGGGTTGTACTGCGATTATTGCGGAACGCGTTGTTGACGTTCCGCCGCATGTAACCTTATTGGTTGTTCCCGATACAGCTTTGGCTTTGGGAGAATTGGCGCATGCGTTTTATGATTATCCGTCGCGGTCATTGGAATTGGTTGGTGTAACCGGAACAAACGGAAAAACCACGACAACGACACTTTTACACGATTTGTATACCGAATTGGGATATAAAGTAGGATTGATTTCCACGGTGGTGAACCTGATTGGAAAAGAAGCGATACCATCCACGCACACGACACCCGATCCGATTGCATTGAATGCCTTGCTAGCGGATATGGTTGCTCAAGGTTGTTCCTACTGTTTCATGGAAGTTAGCTCCCATGCGGTGAGTCAGCACCGAATTGCCGGATTGGTTTTTAAAGGTGGGGCATTTACGAACATCACGCACGACCATTTGGATTATCACGGCACTTTCAAAGCATATATAGAAGCGAAAAAAGCCTTTTTTGACGGATTGGGAAAAGGTGCTTTTGCTTTGGTGAATGCAGATGATAAGAATGGAATGGTGATGGTGCAGAATACCCAGGCCAAGATTTCCACATTCGCATTGAAGACCCACGCGGATTTCAAAGTGAAGGTGTTGGAGAATAGCTTCAGCGGCTTGCTTCTGACCATGAATGGAATTGAGTTGTGGACACGCCTGATCGGAGATTTCAATGCCTATAATATCGCAACGGTATATGGAATAAGCCAGTTGCTTGGCTCTGATTCAACGGAAGTGCTTACGGTTCTGAGCAAATTGGAAGCGGTTGATGGGCGTTTTCAATTTACAAAAAGTGAAACAACGGATATAACGGCGGTTGTGGATTATGCACACACGCCGGATGCATTGGAAAATGTGTTGAAGACCATTGAAAATATTCGCACACGAAACGAGCAAGTCATTACCGTTGTTGGTTGTGGCGGTGATCGCGATGCCTTGAAGAGACCGGAAATGGCGCGTATTGCTTGCGAATTGAGCGATAAGGTCATTTTAACTTCAGATAACCCTCGAACAGAAGACCCGGCAGAAATCTTGAAACAGATGGAGGCTGGTGTCGGAGCACACCAAAGTATGAAGGTGCTTTCCATTTTGGATCGCGACCAAGCTATTAAAACTGCAGTTTCCCTCGCCCAGCCGAAAGATATCATTCTGATCGCCGGAAAGGGACACGAAAAGTACCAGGAGATCAATGGGGTGAAACACCCCTTTGATGATTTCGATGTTGTAAAAAATTACTTCACTAAACTGAAAAAATAATGCTGACGTATTTATTTAATTATTTAGCAGAAATGGATTTCCCGGGAGCGGGTCTTTTCCATTACATCTCATTCAGGGCAGCAATGGCGTTGATTACATCGCTTATTGTCTCTATTATTTTCGGGAAACGCCTGATCAATTTGTTGCGCCGTCAGCAAATCGGGGAAACAGTTCGTGATTTGGGTTTGGCGGGTCAGATCGAGAAATCCGGAACGCCAACCATGGGAGGAATCATTATTCTTTCTGCGATTTTAATCCCGACACTTTTATTTGCGAAACTGCACAATGTATATGTATTCACCATGTTATTGGCAACGGTTTGGTTGGGTGCGATTGGTCTGATCGATGATTATATCAAAGTGTTCAAGAAAAACAAGGAGGGTCTGAAAGGAAAATTCAAGGTGGTTGGTCAGATCGGAGTGGGTGTCATCGTTGGTTCGATTCTGTATTTCCATCCGGATGTACAAGTGCACAAGAAAGTTGCTGCAAATTATCAGCTGCAGGCAGGTGAATCATTTGTAACACACCAACACTCGAAAGATGTGGTGGATACGATTCCTTCCAAATGGATTGTGACCCGGGATATGACCACGACAATTCCCTTTGTAAAGAACAACGAATTCAATTACAACTGGTTGATCGGTGATATCGATAAATCTTACGGATGGGCGCTTTTTATCCCGTTTGTGATCATTGTGGTAATTGCTGTTTCCAATGGAGCAAATATGACCGACGGATTGGATGGTCTGGCCACGGGAACGAGTGCAATTGCCGGAATAGCTTTGGCTGTTTTGGCTTATGTTACCTCCAATGTTCATTTCGCGGATTACCTGAATGTGATGTATGTCCCGTATGCGGAAGAACTCGTGATTTTTATTGCTGCGTTTGTGGGGGCTTGTATCGGGTTTTTGTGGTACAACAGTTATCCTGCACAGGTTTTCATGGGAGATACGGGAAGTTTGGCTTTGGGAGGAATCATCGCAGTATTTGCCATTTCCATTCGCAAGGAATTATTGATCCCGGTATTGTGTGGAATTTTCTTGGTCGAGAATTTATCTGTCATTATGCAGGTTGGTTATTTCAAATACACGAAAAAACGATTTGGTGAAGGACGCCGCATTTTCAGAATGGCTCCTTTGCATCACCATTATCAGAAAAAAGGATTGCACGAAGCAAAAATTGTTTCCCGCTTCTGGATTGTAGCAATCCTGTTGGCTGTAGTATCCATCGTAACCCTGAAACTGCGTTAATGAACATTCAAAACAAAATAGTAGTTGTTTTGGGCGCCGGCGAAAGTGGTGTCGGTGCTGCCATTCTTGCAAAAGTGAAGGGTGCGAAAGTGTTTGTTTCGGATTTTGGCGCAATCAAGGATTCTTTCCAGTCCGAATTGAATGATCACCAATTGGAGTGGGAGCAAGGTTCACATACTATGAATCGCGTTTTGGAGGCTGATCTGGTGATCAAATCTCCCGGAATTCCGGAAAAAGCGCCGGTCATGAAAGCAATTCGCGAAAAAGGGATCAAAGTGATTTCCGAGATTGAATTTGCAGGATATTTCACCACGGCGAAAAAAGTGTGTATCACGGGAAGCAACGGGAAAACCACAACGACGATGCTGATTCATCACATGTTGAAGAAAGCCGGGTTGAATGTGGGACTGGCTGGAAATGTGGGGTACAGTTTTGCGAAGCAGGTGGCATTGGAAAACAACGAGATCTATGTTTTGGAATTGAGTTCATTCCAGTTGGATGATATGGAAGATTTCAAGGCGGAAATTGCGATTCTGACAAACATTACACCGGATCACCTGGATCGTTACGAGTACAACATGCAATTGTATGTGAATTCGAAGTTCCGAATCCTGAATAATCAAACAGCGGATGATTATTTCATCTACAATGCAGACGATAAAACAATAATGGCCGAACTGGAGAAACGCTCCGTTCCGGCAAAAAAACTTCCTTTTTCATTGACGCAGGAATTTGAACAGGGAGCATATGTAGCAAACAAACAACTCATCATAAACTTTAACAATCAATTCACTATGTCTATACATGAACTAGCTTTGAAGGGTAAGCACAATACCCAAAATTCCCTGGCCTCCGGGCTTGCGGGAAGAATCCTTGATATTCGCAAGGAAATCGTGCGTGAAAGTCTGTCCGACTTCGTAAATGTGGAACACCGTTTGGAATTTGTAGCCAAAGTGTGCGGCATTGAATTCATCAATGATTCCAAGGCGACCAATATAAACTCGACGTGGTTTGCATTGGAGAGCATGGAGCAGCCTACCATTTGGATTGTCGGAGGTGTTGATAAAGGAAATGACTATTCCGAATTGGTGGAACTGGTGAAGGAAAAGGTGAAAGCAATTATTTGCCTTGGAAAAGATAATCAGAAGATCATCGATGCTTTTTCGGAGTATGTAGAGACAATCGTTGAAGCGGGTTCTGCAATGGAAGCTGTTGCGTATGGTTACCGTTTGGCAAAAAAGGACGAAACAGTCTTGTTGTCTCCGGCTTGTGCGAGTTTTGACCTGTTCGAAAATTACGAAGACAGAGGAAATCAATTTAAAGAGGCAGTTCGTTCACTTTAAACGGGAAGTCATGGAAATTAAAAAGGTTGATCAGCAGGCTCAACTGCTTCAAGCTCGAAAAGAGTCCTTGGAAGCAGCTGAGAGAATGTCCCTGAGACCACTAGGAAAACTCTGGGGAATGGATGTATTTACATGGTACAAACCATCAATTGTTGAACTTTCTGCAACGATTTCTACATTTCCATTTCCTGTTTTTTGGTTATCGAATGAACTGAGTATTCAGGAAATGGCTCAAGTGGATCCAGAAACATTGCGCTCCATTCAGTGGTGCGCCCAATTCGACAATCCGCAACTTTCGATCCCTTCCGATATTATTTCCTTTATGCCTTTGGTTACGGGAACTGAATCGTTAGAGGATGCATTGGAATTTTTGAAAAAAACGAAACAGGCAAGACACATTTTACTCTTTACCGTTCAGGGAAATGAATGGAAGACAAAAATGGAGGTCTTTGAGAACTTTGTTAAGCTACATCAATAAAAAATGGTACAGTTTCTAAGAAAACACTTTAAAGGAGATTTGGTGATTTGGGTGATTACGCTCATATTACTTGGGTTTTCATTGGTTTCTGTCTACAGTTTCGTTCCGATCTTGGTGAAGATCGAGGGGGGAACTCCATTTAAGTATTTGTTCAAGCATTTTATTTATATACTTCTGGCTGTTTTGGCAATGTATTGGGTTCATAAACGGGATCCGATGTACATTTCCAAGATGTCCAAAATCATTTATTACGGCTCGATTGCCTTATTGATTTTTACACTTTTCTTCGGAACCAAGGTGAATGAAGCAGGTCGATGGGTGAAGATTCCATTTGTGGGATTAACTTTCCAGTCTTCGGATTTTGCCAAATTAGCTTTGCTGATTTACGTTTCAAGAATGCTGGTCAAAAAGAAGGACGAGATGAATGATTGGAAAAAAGGCTTTTTACCGGTTATGGCACCGATAGTTATTATTTGTGGGTTGATTGTTAAGGATAACTTTTCAACGGCTGCCATACTGTTCATGATTAGCTTTACTATGCTATTCCTCGGAAGGGTCCCGTTTTCCAAGCTTTTTTCAGTCATCTTTGCCGGGGTGCTCCTGTTTGTAATGGCCATCGGTTTGCACAAAGCTTTGCCGGATCTGAATATTTTACCCCGTTACGAAACATGGGTGAATCGATTCACAAACCGCTATGAAAATGCGGATGACATTGATGCACCTGGGAATATGCAGGCAAAAAGTGCTGAACAAGCCATCTATTTGGGAGGCTTTTTTGGTCAGGGTGTTGGAAAAGGAAAAGTAAAGGAATTTATCCCGGAAGCCTATGCCGATTTTTTCTTCGCATCTTTTGTGGAAGAATTCGGTTCGTTTGCAGCCATGATCCTGGTTTTGCTCTACCTGATCATGCTGTATCGGATTATGCGTATTGCCCTCCGGTCGGACCAGCTCTTTGAGACTTATGTCTGTTTGGGGATCGGAATTCTTCTTCTCTCTCAGGCAGCTGTGAATATGATGGTTTGTACGGGAATCTTCCCGGTTACTGGTCAAAACATGCCTTTCCTGGCAATGGGAGGCTCCGCCATGATTATGGCGTGTGTAGGAATTGGAATTGTGCAAGGCGTTGCTCAAAAACAAGAAGAAAAAACTGCTGTAGAATCTGAAAGTGTTTTTGCATGAAAGAGTTGAAAAAAATAGTGATATCAGGTGGCGGGACAGGCGGACACATCTTTCCTGCTTTGGCAATTGCCAACGAGATCAAAAAACGCAATCCGGATGCGGAAATACTTTTTGTAGGTGCGGAAGGGAAAATGGAGATGGAAAAAATTCCGGCTGCAGGATACAAGATTGTAGGTTTGCCCATTGTAGGTTTGCAACGGAAGTTAACGGTGAAGAATCTGGCTCTCCCTTTCAAGCTGATGAAAAGCCTTTCGTTGGCGAAGAAAATCCTGAAAGACTTTAAACCTGAAGTGGTGATCGGAGTGGGTGGTTATGCAAGTGGCCCGACTTTGAAAATGGCGCAACGTTTGGGTATTCCAACCTTGATCCAGGAGCAGAATTCCTATCCGGGTAAGACGAATCGCTTGTTGGCGAAAAAAGTGAAAGCAGTTTGTACGGCATACGAAGGATTGGAAAGCGTCTTTCCTCCGGCAACTATTCGCCTGACAGGAAACCCGGTGCGAGAGGAGTTGAATCAAACATCCCGCAATAGGGAAGAATCATTCAGGGAATTCCCGAGTTTGGATCCTGCTAAGAAGACAATTTTGGTAATGGGAGGAAGTTTAGGTGCGCGAACCTTGAATGAAGGAGTTCTTCATGGAATGAATTTGCTGGAAGAAGCCAACACGCAAATTTTGTGGCAGTGTGGAAAATATTATTTTGAATCGATGCGGGAAGAATTGGAGGCGCATAAAAAAGCTCCGATCTACTTGACTGATTTCATTGCACGAATGGATGCGGCGTATGGTGTTGCGGATGTGATTGTTTCGAGAGCGGGGGCATTGTCGATCTCTGAATTGTGCATTGTCGGGAAACCGGCTATTTTGGTTCCTTCTCCGAATGTTTCCGAAGATCACCAAACGAAGAATGCAATGGCTTTGGTAAATTCAAAAGCAGCGGTTCTGATCAAGGATTCGGAAGCGAAAGATCAGTTGATTTCCAGGGCGCTCGAATTGATGAAAGAAGAAGATCAGATGCATGAGTTACGCATTGCAATTAAACGCATGGCAAAACCGAATGCAACGGCAGATATTGTGGATGTGATAGAAAATTTGGTGTAAGCACACCGGATCAATTCCCCCTTTGGAGGGGGATAAAGGGGGAGGAAAGCTGAGTTGCATTCTAAACCTGAAATGAAAAGTAGAATGATTGGATAATCGGTGGGAAGATAATTTTATCAATATGATTTAATGAATCCTCCCCCTCAGTCCCCCTCCAAAGGGGGAGGTTTGAAAAAATGGATTTAAACAACATAAAACGGTTTTATTTCATTGGCATCGGCGGAATCGGGATGTCAGCTCTGGCACGTTATTTCAAAGCGAAAGGTTTTGACGTGACCGGATATGACAAAACTCCTTCTCCATTAACAGATGAATTGCAAAAGGAAGGAATAGCGGTACATTTCGAAGATCTGGGTGATAAAATTCCTTCTGCATACCAGGATATTGACTCAACCTTAGTTGTATTTACACCTGCAATTCCCAAAAATATGGGTGAGCTGGTTTATGTACAGCAAAACCATAACGTATTAAAGAGAAGTGAAGTATTGGGACTGATTACCCAAACGAGCAGAGGATTAGGAGTTGCCGGAACGCATGGTAAAACCACCACTTCAACCATGTTGGCTTATGTCTTAAGTCAATCCCATTTGAAATGTTCCGCATTTTTGGGAGGGATTTCCTCCAACTTCAATTCGAACGTTCTCGTGAATGCCTCAGCCGACTATTCGGTGATCGAAGCAGATGAATTTGATCGTTCGTTCCTTCGGTTGAAACCATATGCAAGTATTATTACAGCCATGGATCCAGATCATCTGGATATTTACGGGACAACTGAATCATTTATTGCAGGATTCCAGGAATATGCGGACAAGCACAAAGAAAACCACTTGTTGATTTATAAATACGGCCTGCCACTTCGCCAAAGTGGTTTCAGAGGTATTTCATATGGAATTAATGAACCGAAAGCCCAGGTTTTTGGAACCGACCTGCAGTATGAGCAAGGGGAATTCTTTATGGATATCCATTTTGGTTTGGAAACATGGAAAGCAGTGGCGCTTGGGCTCCCGGGCATCCATAATGCTGAAAATGCTTTGGCGGTAGCTGCGATGTGCAAGGAATTGGGACTTTCTGAAACTGAAATTCGTTCGGGATTGAAAGATTTCAGGGGAGTCAAAAGACGCTTTGAATACCAGGTTCGAACAGAAAAGTTGATTTATATCGATGATTACGCACATCATCCTACTGAAATTGCGGCGCTTGTTTCATCGATTCGGCTATTGTATCCGGCTAAGCGAGTTATTGGAATTTTCCAACCTCACTTGTTTTCGCGGACTCGCGATTTTGAAGATGGATTTGTGAATGAATTAGCCAAATTGGATGAAGTGATCATCCTGCCGATTTATCCTGCAAGAGAAGAACCGATTCCGGGTGTTACGAGTGATGAATTGGTGCGGAAGATTGGTGTCAAAGCAAGTTTAAAAACTCCGGAGCAAGTGCTTGAATTTGCAGATGATATTAAAGACGCGGTTGTCTTGACAATTGGTGCAGGAGATATTGACCGGATTGTTCCGGAAATGAAAAAAAGATTGGAAAAAAACTGATTTGAAAGGAAAACTGAAAATAGTAGCTTGGACTTTGTTTGCTGTTGCCGTTATTGCGGTCTTGCTTTTGGCGCGCAAAAATCAGGATGAGGCGATCGTTAAAAATCCGAATATTTCTATTTACGTGGTGGATGAAAATGCATTTTTGACCGAAAGTGAATTACTGGTTCGTTTGAAAAGATTGAATCTCTTCTATCCGAATCAACAGATGAAAAATCTGAACACAACTGCCATTGAGGAGAATATCCGGAAGATGCACGAGGTAGAAGAGGTGAATGTTTTTAAACAATTAGGAGGAAATTGGGGAATCAAGCTGAAAGTGAGACAGCCTTACGCACGCGTATTTAACCAATTCGGCGAAAGCTTTTATGTGGATTCGAAAGGGGCAACCATGAATCCTTCTCCCAATTTCACAGCCAGGATCCTGGTCTTTACAGGAAACATCAAAGACAAATCAGATACGTTGCTTGTCAGTGATATAGAAGCAAATCCGAAATTGAAGATTGAAAGGAATTTGGATGAGATTTTTCACATCGCAAAAGTGATTCATGAGAATGCATTTTTAACCGCTCAAATAAGTCAGGTTCACCGGGATAAGTGGGGGGATTTTATTTTGATCCCGAGAGTGGGTGCTCAACGAATTGTTTTGGGGCCTGCTCCTTCCGAACGGGATGTCAGTGAAAAATTAAAGAAGCTTATCGTGTTTTATACCAATGGTTTACCATACGTCGGATGGAACAAATACAAGACGATTAATCTCAAATATCGCAACCAAGTAGTGTGCACTTACCTCCGCGACACACTTTAATTGTTTGTTTTTACACAATAGTACCCGCTTATTGTTGCAATTTTCTACTACTAAACTTTAGTAACTTTTTTTTGAGGGGCTAGCCCTCTTTATTTTATAGTATTGCTCGTTTAGCTTTGCCTTATTAAATCAAGATTAAGTATTTATTAAAGCATAGATGACACGTAATAATCTACTACTACTTTTTTTTATTGCTGTTGTGTATTTTAGTTCTGTAGCACAACAAGATATTACGTTAAATCATCTGCAAACTGTTCAACTTGGTAGTGGACGCTTCTTTGATCAAGGAGGTGAAAATGGAGAGATGCCAAATGAATATTTGCAAGCAACGATAAAAGCTCCTACTGGTTATATTCACGCCTTTTTTACGGCGATTGATATTCCCAGTGGGGGCGAGTTGCGAATCTATAAAGGAGAAGATACGCTCCATTTAATCGGAATTTACAACGGATTATATAAACCGATGGATTTCTACGGGAAATCATTTACAATTGTATATGATCCCAAGTCATCTGTCGGATCAGCTGCCGGATTTTCAGGAATTGTTCAGCCGGTTCCAATTCAGGAAGTGTTGGAAAAAGCCACCTTACCTGAAAGTGATTGTATCGGTGCTATCCCGCTATGTAGTAACCTCACGGTGAATACGTCTGCAAATCAATATGAGAACACCGGAAATGTAAACGATGACAGTGGTGGCTGTTATTCAGGAACAGGTAGTGGAGGATCAGTTTGGTATTCATTTTCTCCTCAAACCAATGGAAACCTGGACTTCATGATTAATCCCACCGGATCTACGGATTACGATTTTGTTTTGTGGGATATCACCAGCGGTTGTGCCAGTAAAACAGAACTTTCGTGCAATTATTCTGCAACGCATGCAGCGACAGGTTTAAATTCTTCCGGGTCAAGTAATTCCCAGGATGCTTCCGGAACTACGAATAATTCGTTGGTGGCTGTTCAAACAACACATGTGTATGCGATTTGTATCAATTATTATGGCGGTACTAATGATGGGTTCACTTTGAATTTCCATAATTTGTCATCCACGGTAAATATTGTAGACAATACTCCGCCAACCATCACAAGTGCTTATAGTGGAAATTGTGCTTCTGCCACTTCTTTTACAATTAACTTTTCAGAATACATCGATTGCAATACTTTACAGGCTTCCGATTTCGCTATTCCGGGTTATACCGTTAGCTTGGTTACAACCAATTGCATCAGCGGAAAAACGAACAATGTAGTAATAAGTGTCTCGCCTGCAATGCTTCCGGGAAATTACTCCATGACGGTCAGCAATATGAATGATATGTGCGGAAATCCGTTGAACCAGGTTTATCCGATAAATACATTGGTTACTCCAACAGCAAATGCAGGTCCTGATAAGGTCGCATGCTCCACAATCGGTTTCTTTGGAATTCCAAGTTACGGTTCGGTTACCTTGACAGGTTCCGGAGGGACGAGTTATATTTGGAGTACAGGACAAAGTGGAGCTTCCATTTCGGTATCGCCAAGTTCAAACCAAACGTATACGCTAACTGCTATTTCAGGAAGTTGTTCTTCTACCGATCAGGTAAATGTGACGGTGTCAGCTTCTCCTGTTCCAAATCTGGGTCCGGATCAGACTATTTGTTCCGGTTTCCCGATTACGTTGACTGGAAGTGGTGGCGGAACTTATCAATGGCAATCGACGACGAATGGAGGATTCTTCGGTATTCCAACCGGTTGGGCAAATATTGGCGGAGCCACAGGATCATCTTATACCGCAAGTCCAACAGGAACAATTTATTACCAGGTAAATGTTACCAATGCACAGGGTTGTACAGGCAGTGATTATATTAAAGTGACGATCGGTTCGGGAACTTTTGGAATTACAGCTCCACCTTTTGTTTGTCAAGGCTCCTCGGTAACATTAACATTACCGGGAAGTATGACTGCTTATACCTGGAATGTGGCGGGGACTCCGGTCGGGTCAGCTAATTCACCTTTGACGGTTTCGCCGGCAACAACTACAACCTATACGGCTGTAAGTACAACCGCCGGATGTGCCGGGAGCGCAAATGTCACTGTTCCTGTCCATCCATTGACAACCCTGTCAACAGCAGCAAATCCAACGACAGCTTGTCCGGGACTACCTGTCAGCTTAACTTCAGACGCTCCTGCTGAAACTTATATCACCCAAACAGAAAATTTTGAAAGTGCCAATACGTTTACTTTGGTAAACGGATCGAGCAATAAATGGTATTATGGAACGGCTGCTGCGGCAAATGGGACAAAATCAATTTATATCGGAACAGCTTCCGGAAACAACAGTTACGCAACTACCGGTACCTTCGGCTTGGCTGTTTCAACTATAAATTTTGCATATAAAAATTATACTGTAACAAGTTATTGCAGTCCGACTTTAAGCTTCAATTGGAGATGCAATGGGTTGGCTGGAACTTCTGAATTGACGATTTGGGCGGTGCCAACCACTTTCACTCCGGCTGCCGGAACGGCAATTACTGCTGCCGGAGGGAATGTATTATTAGGAGGTCCTTATTCCGGATCAAATACCTTTGCAAATGTTTCGCTGAGTTTAGCTAATTACAGTGGGCAATCAGTTCGTATCGTTTTCCAATGGAGAAGTGAACCGTCAATTTTTTCACCAGGTTCACCGAATAACAATGCGGCTTGTATTGATGATATTGTCCTGACGGATAACACAACGTATAATTACTCCTGGGTTTCTTCACCGGCAGGATTTACAGCAAGTACGGTGAATGCTACTGCAAACCCAACTGCAGCAACTACCTATACCATGACGGCAACACGCTGCGATGGATGTCCGATTGCGAGTTCAATTGCAGTGATTGATTGTAATCCGCTTCCTGTAGGACTGTTGGATTTCGAAGGAGAAAAGAAAGCTTCGGAAAACAATTTGTATTGGATCACTGAAAATGAAATAGATCTGGATTACTACATTCTTGAAAGAAGCAGTGATGGGATTAATTGGGACTTGGTTTCGATCGTTGAACCGAGTGAAGATGAAACTGAATTGCAGCACGACTATTTTGTGCGTGACATTTCATTCGAGCGCGATGTGATCAATTATTATAGATTAATACAAAAAGAAAATAACGGACAAAAAGTGATAGCCGATAAAATGGTTTCTATCGATAACCGAACGAAATCCAAGGCCATTGTCGGGAGAACGAATTTGTTAGGTCAAACGATTTCTGAAAACCAACGAGGATTGATTATTTTGGTTTACGAAGACGGAACTACGGAAAGGGTTATGCTTCAAGATTAGATTTATTACGCTACTACCACTTTACCTATTACTACTCAAAGCGTAAGCGTACACACAACTATGCCCCGGAACAAAGAGATTTTATGAAAATAGGGTCTCTTTGTTGTTTTTGAGGGGTTCATTCAAATGGAACACTTACTCTTTGAACTTTTCCACCCCTGCGCCGATGCTGACCTCGCTCCACCATAGCGGTTACGCAAAGGTGAAGAGCTTTAGCGCAAGCATTTTGAACTTAATTTAGCTGGTCCGAATCCAACAGGAATTTGTTTTCCATTACCCAAAGGATCAGGCTGTTGTTTCGTGCATCCAGGTTCAGTTTCTTGCAAATACGTGATCTGTAATTTTCTACTGACTTGGGTGATACGAAAAGCAGGTTAGCGATTTCTTTACTGGAGTATTTTTTACTGACCAATTTTAACACTTTGAGTTCAGTTGGGGTGAGTGAAGCAATCTCATCCGTAATTAGTTCCATTCGGGGATCGATCTCCCGTTTGTCATGTTGATTTCTCAAGACAAGCGGTAAATAGGTTTTTCCTGCGAGAACCCAGTTGATACATTCCACAATTTCTTCCGAAGTGTTGTCCTTGATCAGATAACCTCTTGCCCCATTGTAAAAGGCTAGTTTGATTACATCTGTAGTCTTGTGAATGGAAAGAATGATTACTACCAGATCCGGATATTGCTGTTTGATTATGGAGCAGGTTTCCAATCCGTTTTGGACGGGCATATCGATGTCAAGCAATACAATGTCGGGATTGAATAGCGGGATGTTTTCCACGACTTGAGAGCCATTTTCATAAGCTTGAATTTCTACATGATCGAATGAAGATTCCAGCAGGAATTTCAAGCCGCTTCTGAATATGGGGTGATCATCTGCTAAGATTACTTTCATCTAAATGGTTATTGTCAGAGAAATCCCCTTGTTAGTTCCTGTTTTCAGTTCCAATCGTCCACCAATGATTGCAGTTCTTTCCTGGATGGTTAAAAGCCCAAGTCCCAATTTGTCCTGAGAATCGGAAATTCCGATTCCATTGTCCCTGTATTGAATAATGAGTTCACCGTTTTTCCGTTCCACACTTACTTTTAAAGCACTCGCATGTGCATGTTTGATGGTGTTTGAGATGCACTCCTGGATGATTCGGTAGATTTGTGAACTGGTTTCCAGATCAATCGCTTTTCCTTCGAGATCGAAATCAAAATTGCAAAGCATATCTGTAGCTGATTGTGTTTTTTCGATGATTGAGTGCAGGCCACGTTCCAATCCTATTTTTTCTAAAGCAGTTGGATGAAGTTGATGACTAAGGACTCGTGTTTGTTCCAGGATATCACCGATTTCCGTGTCAACTCCTTCCAGTTTGGTGATTTTACCGGTGGCGAACAAATTCAGTTTTGATTTGACAACTGCTAAGCTCTGACCGATATCATCGTGTAGGTCTTTGGAGATCCGGGAGCGTTCCTCGTCGATTTGTTCTATCAGTTTTTGTGAAAAAACAGATTTTATCTTCCTTGATTTCCGCACATTATAGATATATATCGAGGCAATGACAAGTAAGAAGATAGATGCAATTACAAGAAATGTAAATCTGAAATTTGCTGATTTCAGTTCACTCCTTGTTCGCAGGATCTTGTTCTTTTGTTTGGAATCTGTCAGTTCGTTTTCAAGTCTTTCCTTTCCGTAAATGGTTTGTAGTCGGGTTTGTTCATTTTCATTGGAAACTTCCCGGATGCTATCTGATAAATCGCTGAACTCGCGTTCCAATTCATACGCTAATTTGAAATTTCCCTGTGTATAAGCCAATTTTGATTTTAAAGCAATCAGTTCTTTCCGGGAATTGGGATCGTTGTATGATTCGAGGAAAAATTGAACGGAATCAATACATCGTTCTGCTGTTTGAAAATCCTTCTGCTCTGCGGAAACCATTCCCCTCATAATGTATGCTGTAATGAGGTAAAGCGGATCTCGGTAAGTTTGGACGATTGCAAGTGCCGAATCACTGCTTTTAGAAGCCTCTATCAGTTGTTTGTTGTCCAGGTAAGAGGAGGATAAATTTACATATGCGGCTATGATCCCGTTTGGGAAACCATTCTTTTTCGCTTCCAGTACAGTTTGCTTGTAATGTATGATGGAGCCTTTGAAATCTTTTATCTGGTGGGTAACCAGTCCCAGGTTATTCAATACATTCAAGCGCAATCTGGATTCATTGGTCTCGGTTGCCAGAACCAAAGCTCGTTCCAGGTCTTTCTTCGCTTCGTCGTATTTTTTTGCCTTCAACTTGAGAAGCGCCAGGTTATTCAATAAATATCCCGTAGCAAATTTTCGGTGGTGTTTTTCTGAAATACGTAAACCTGTCAGGTAACTTTCAGTGGCTTTATCATACATCAGGCGCATTTCGTACATGATCCCGAATCCATTGTGTATTTCCAGCTGATTTTGAATGTATTTACCTTTTTGAGCTACACGGAGAAGTTTTTTGAAACCGTTTTCGGCTTTTAAAACGTCTTGATCCAAAGTAATGAAATTGAGTCGGATTTTGGTGGAATTAACCAATTCGGGATCCTTGGTTTTTTCTCCGACTGATATGCTTTTGTAATAGTATTTTTTTGCTTCTTTTAAGTCGTTCGCATAGTAGTTAAAACTCCCGTAATATTGGTAAACATAACCTATTTCATTTTCCTTCCGAAGCTTTTTAGCCAATTGGATGCACTGCCTTCCAAGTGAGAATACCGTTGAACTATCATAATAGGTTGCTTGCTTGATCTTGATTTTCAAATCCTCAAGTCTTTGCACATCGGATTTTTGAGCATGCAATTGGTGCAAATTCAATAAGAGTAATAGGACAACTAAAAGTTGTTTTGGCATGGTAACAATCATTCGTGGGTTGAACTTAAAATTAAGTAAAATTTTTATTTAAAAAAATGTGAACAGGTTGATAATTAAGGATGTAGTTGAAGAAGGTTGTTTTTGCTGGGATTAAGAGCGTTTTTAACCGAAAATCCATACCATCTTTATTAACAATACTTGTTTAATAAGTATTCTAAATTCACGGGAAAGGCGGCAAAATAAAATTTAAGTTTGTACATACCGTATTATAGGTGAGAACCAAAACATCGATATGTGATGATTTTCATTCGATAAATGCAGGAATTAATTGGATAAAATTCTATTTAGCTATTGTTAAAACGGTCGGATTAGGTCTCGGCAGGTGTCGGGATGTAAGTTGAAGAAAAAGAAGAGTTTATGTCAGCGGGAAAAAAGATTGTAGTTGGATTGGATATTGGGACCACTAAAATTGCATGTTTGGTTGGTACGAAAAACGAACATGGGAAAATCGAGATTATTTCCATGGGAAAAAGCGAGTCTTTAGGCGTTGCCAGAGGAATCGTGTCCAATATTGAGAAAACCGTGCAGTCTATCAAGTCAGCTGTAGAAGAAGCTCAAAACCGTGTAGATGCAGATTTGATCATTCGCGTTGTGAATGTAGGAATTGCAGGACAACATATCAAAAGTTTACAGCACAGGGGGATTTATACACGGAATAATCCGGAGGTAGAGATCTCTCAGAAAGATATCAATGCATTGATTGACGATATGTATAAGCTGGTAATGCCTCCCGGAGAAGAAATTATCCACGTGTTGCCACAGGAATATATCGTTGATAATGAGCAGGGAATCATTGATCCGATCGGAATGATGGGTGTTCGCCTCGAAGCGAATTTCCATATCATTACAGGTCAGATCAATGCAGCTAAAAATATTAAGGTATGTGTAGACAAGGCCGGACTTCAGGTGAAAGATATCATCCTGGAACCTATTGCCTCTGCAGATGCTGTTTTGAATGACGAAGAAAAAGAAGCGGGTGTCGTTTTGGTTGACATCGGTGGTGGAACTACGGATGTTGCGATTTTCCATGAAGGGGTGATCCGCCATACGGCAGTTATTCCATTTGGTGGTAATGTAATTACGGACGATATCAAGGAAGGATGTACAATCCTCCGTCGTCATGCGGAAGCATTGAAAGTGAAATTCGGTTCGGCTCTCGCATCTGAAAGTTTGGAAACGGAAGTGGTTTGTATTCCAGGTTTGAGAGGAAGAGATCCGAAAGAGATTACGTTGCGTAATTTGGCTAGTATCATTCAGGCTCGTATGGAAGAGATCATTGAACACGTTCATTACGAAATTGTGAATTCCGGATACGAGAAGAAAATGATTGCCGGAATCGTAGTTACAGGTGGTGGATCTCAATTGAAACACATCACTCAGCTGTTTGAATACATGACAGGAATGACTACGAGAATCGGACTTCCGACAGAACATCTGGCATCTACAAATACCATTGAAGCAATTACATCCCCGATGTACGCAACTGGTATCGGATTAGTGATGAAAGGATTTGAGAATGAAATACCTCAAAAACAGGTTGAAGCTGTAACTGGACAGGTGAAAGGACATTCTACAAAAACAAGAGGAAGTTTCTTTGATACTTTGTTAACAAAGAGTAAAAATTTCTTTGCGGAAGAGGAGTAATATTAAATTAGCCGGAATTGATTTTTTTAATCCCGGTTTTAGGGAAAAGACAACAATAACAACAATAAAAGAAAGCATATGGAGTTCGATTTGCCAAAAGGAACAACGTCAATTATCAAAGTGATTGGTGTTGGTGGTGGTGGAAGTAATGCTGTAAACCACATGTTCGATCAAGAAATCAAAGGTGTTGATTTCATCGTTTGTAATACAGACCGTCAGGCCTTGGATATTTCTCCGGTGCCGTATAAAATTCAGTTAGGACCTAGCCTGACAGAAGGACGTGGTGCGGGTGCGATTCCTGAAATTGGTAGAAATGCTGCAGTTGAAAATATTGAAGATATTCGTGCATTACTTTCAAACGGTACGAAAATGGTTTTCGTTACTGCAGGAATGGGTGGCGGAACCGGAACTGGTGCTGCACCGGTCATTGCACAGGTAGCTAAAGAATTGAATATATTGACTGTCGGTATCGTTACGATTCCTTTCGCATTTGAAGGTCGTCGTCGTCGTCAACAGGCAGAAGAAGGATTGGATGTAATGCGCCAATGTGTTGATACTTTATTGGTGATCAATAATGAGCGTTTACGTGAAGTTGGTGGAAATATGTCATTGGCTCAGGCATTTGCTATGGCTGATAATGTATTGGCTACCGCTGCAAAAGGAATCGCGGATGTGATTACTACAACAGGAGCGATCAACGTGGATTTCAATGACGTGAACACGGTAATGCGTAACTCCGGTGTTGCAATTATGGGATCATCGGTTTGTGAAGGTGAAGGTCGTGCAATCAACGCAGTACAGGAAGCATTAAATTCTCCGTTGTTGAATGACAATAATATTGAGGGAGCGAAATATATCTTATTGAACATCACTTACGGTGATATCGAGGTAACTATGGATGAAATCGGTGAGATCACGGATTACATCCAGGAAGAAGCCGGATCATCTGCCGATGTTATCTGGGGTCATGGTTATGATCCGAGTTTAGGAGATAAATTGAGTGTGACTTTGGTTGCAACCGGATTCAATTCATTACCGTTTACGGGTTTTGAAAAGGCTCCTGAAAGAACAGTTTCTGTTTTGGAAGATGAGCCTAAAAATGAAATCAAAACTCCTTTGACATCTCCGACGCATCAGGCTGTTCCTGAGAAAAAAGAGGAAGAACCTTTTTTGAAATCAGAACCAAAAATTGAAGAAGTAAAAACAACAACTGCGGGTACCATTGAGTTTGATTGGGAAGTTAAATCGGAGGTTAAACCAATGACTAGCCCAACTTCTTCCATGGAAGAAAAGGAAGAGCCAAAACGTTATTTCCTGGAAGATGAAGCTGAAACGAAAGTTGAATTGGAAAATGTAGTCCAAAAAGCTCCTGTTAGCGCGGAGGAATTGCAACGCCGCAATATGGAGCGTATGGAACGCATCAAGAATTATAACAGTAAATTGAAGAAAGCGGAAGGTTTGAAAGAATTGGAAGATGAACCTGCATTCGTTAGAAGAAACATTCATTTGGATCAAGTGGTGAAAAGCGAAGAGTCCAATGTGAGTCGTTTCGGACTTTCTGATGACGGAATCAAGACAAACAACTCGTTCTTACACGATAACGTAGATTAATAAAGACTTTTAGACCAAAGACGCAAGACTAAAGACAAATCTGTCTATAGTCTTTTCTCTTTAGTCTTAAATCTAATAAGAAATGAACTTTACAGAAAAAATCAATCAGGATATAAAAAATGCAATGCTTGCAAAGGAGAAAGAACGCCTTGCGGTTTTGCGTGATATAAAAAGTAAACTATTACTGGAAGCAACATCCGGTAGTTCAGGTGAGTTGACAGAAGAGGCGGCGAATAAAATCGTTTTGAAACTTCACAAACAACGCATGGAAACATACCAGATTTATGTTGAACAAGGAAGAAACGATTTGGCTGAAGAAGAATTGTTTCAGGCGAAAGTTTTAGAGGACTACTTGCCTAAAATGATGTCTGAGGATGAAGTTCGTCAGATCATCGCAGCAAAAATTGCTGAAGTTGGAGCTAGTGGGCCTCAGGATATGGGTAAAGTGATGGGACCTGTAAATGGTCAGTTGGCTGGAAAAGCTGATGGAAAACGCGTTTCTGAACTTGTAAAAGAAGCTTTGGCTAATTTATAATGTATTGTTAAACAAGAGTTTCCTTAGACTCTGTTTTTATTGTTGGAGAATCCTCGGTTATTGACCGGGGATTTTTTATTTTATTCTCTAAAATATAAATCATACGTGATTGTATCTTTTCCTTTATTGCTTCTGAGGGTCTGAATTACAGGAACTGGGAATTATTACAACACTTCAATAAAACTTCCTTCGAGGATCTTTCCGGGAGTATTTTTTGTATCTTGTAACATGATTCTTCGGCTTTTTTCGGTTGCGTATGCATTCATTGTACTATTGGCTTGTACACATGAAAAAGCGCCCTTGTACAAGGAATACCAAACCCGAAATGTCATTATTGTTGCGATTGATGGGCCGCGTTATTCTGAAACATGGGGCGATCCGGCCCGGATCAATATCCCGGTCAGGGATAGTTTATCTGCTTACGGAGTATTACTCACGAACTTCAGGAACGAAGGGGTGACATTTACAATTCCAGGACATACTGCAATCTGTACGGGAAACTATCAATCAATTGCAAATGATGGTAGTCAATTACCAGATTATCCCTCTATTTTTCAGTATTGGTTGAAAAGTACCAATGAGAGTTATAAGAAATGTTGCATCGTTGGCTCGAAAGATAAATTGCGGGTATTGTCAAATTGTCTTTACCCGGATTATCAAGATCACTATCGACCATTTTTCAATTGTGGTGTCAATGGAGATGGGACAGGAGGTTACCGCGCAGATTCGACAACATTGGAAATAGCATTGAATACATTGTCACTTGATCAACCGAAATTGATGCTGATTGCGTTTAAAGATCCGGATTATTTCGGACATCAAAGCGACTCTATGGGTTATATCAATGCCATTCGTAAAACGGATCAGTATATTGGGATAATCTGGAACTATATCCAGAATTCATCCAATTATAAAGATAAAACGACACTGATCGTTACCAATGATCATGGAAGACATCTCGATGGGATTTTAGACGGATACACGAGCCATGGCGATAATTGTGACGGATGCAGACACATTGAACTTTTTGCTTTGTCGCCCGATTTTAAATCGGATTTGGAATTAAATACTGACTACAACCAGTTGGATATTTCTGCCACAATTAAAGAGCTGCTTCACTTTCCTTTTAACACTGGAAAAGGAAGGGTTATGACCGATCTGTTCAAATGATCAGGTAAAATTATAAGCGTTTCAACAAAAACTCCCGCTGAGAATCTTTCGTAAAATAAGGAAAGAACATTTCTACCAGTAAGTTGTGGTATTTGTCAACGGTTGTTTCCATAGGTTCTCCGTAAACTTCTGCAGAAGCAATCCAGTAGTCGCTGAAAACGCGAATGCGTTCGTTCAATCCGTTGTATTCGCCTTCAAAAGCAGGAGCGCGCATGATTCCCGCTTTAATAGCCAAATCGAATGAATGGAGATAAGTAACTCTTCGAACCTCTTCCAGTTGCTTGAATTGCTCATGCAGTTTTGGATTCTCGCGCATGTTTTGATTGAAATCGATCATTAAGAAACGGTACCTGAATAATGCCTCCATTCCATTCCGGGTAGAATCCAGGACAAATTGAAAGTCCATTTTCTCCGTATCCAATTTGGCTTTTTCAGTTTCGAAAGTTTCCATCAATTGAAAAAAAAGTGCTTCAATGATATCCTCCCGGTGTTTGAAATGATAATTCAGGTTTCCCTGGCTAATGAACATCTCCGAGGCGATTTTTCGCAAGGTGACATTTGGAACTCCGTGAATGTTGAATAAGTTCAGTGCTGTTTGTAATATTTTATCGCGTGTTTTCATTTGAGTGATCTTGACCTAATTCAATTGTCTTTAGTACATTTGACCTAAAGGTACTAAATTATCCCATTCTACGGCGTAAATAATTAGTTGAATTTGAAGATCAACCTTGAATGAATACCGAAATCGAAGTCTGAAATTTAATGGCTATTTCTAGATACTATCCAGGATATCAGAATCATCGATTTTTATTTCCTGTTTGTTGTTGGCAGTTATTTGAGGCAAATAAACTTCTAATTCAGCATAATATTTAATCATCTTTACAGTAAAGATGGTGAGTGGAATATATGCAATAGCTATCCCAATACTGGCTATGGTCGTATAAATTAGTACGGTGAGATTTTCGGACTTAGTCTGAATACGTGCATTTGCATCGCCAAGTATCGTAATAATGATCCAAAGCGCCCACCAAATTCCAACCGAACGTTTGCGCCTAGGATCTTCCTGAACAATGTTTGCTCGAATGAGTAAATCCTGAGCAACAGACATCATCTCCTTCATGATATTGTAAGGTCGTCCTAAATTCATAATAGGAACAAACCATGCTCCGGCTGCCCACCCTTCACTATGTGTTAAATTGGTTGAGAGTTGGTGAAGATTATAATAAGCCCGTCGAAACCATTGTATGAACACAATTCCGGTACCCACAAGTAATAACATCACTAAAATGGAGACGATACTTTGTCTGATGTCGTTGCTGTCGGTCTCAGCGATGTTGAAATTTCCGACTTCAATGCGCTTTAGAAGAAGGTATTGGAAAAAGTCAGAAATTGAAGCTACTAATTGGAAAGCGGTGAAAATCCAAAGTACAAGGATTAGGCGTTTTGAACGCTCTTTGTTAGGTTTTAACATGGGTTAAATTTGGACTAAGATACTAAAACAATTGGATGAAAAAAACTGAAGCGAGATTGAATAGAACATATAAAATGTAAAAGAATTGAGTCCGAGATTCTTCCTTTTCAATTATCCATTTTAAATTTTCAATTCACAAACCTATACATTATCTTTGCAGTCTTAAAATAAGAGCAAACAATCATTTATGAGCAATACAACTGAAAAATTAGCTTACAAAGTAAAAGACATTTCACTTGCTGAGTGGGGTCGTAAAGAGATCGTTTTAGCAGAAGCTGAAATGCCTGGATTAATGTCATTGCGTGCTGAATACGGTGCTAAGAAACCATTGAAAGGGGCACGTATCGCAGGATGTTTACACATGACTATTCAAACAGCTGTTTTGATTGAAACATTGGTTGAACTAGGAGCGGAGGTTACTTGGTCTTCTTGTAATATCTTCTCAACTCAAGATCACGCTGCTGCTGCAATTGCTGCTGCAGGGATTCCAGTTTATGCTTGGAAAGGTATGAATGAAGAGGAATTCGACTGGTGTATCGAGCAAACGATCTTCGCTTTTGAAGGTGGACAGCCTTTGAACATGATCTTGGATGATGGTGGAGATTTAACGAATATGGTTTTTGACCGTTTCCCTGAATTGACTGCTGGAATCCGTGGATTATCTGAAGAAACTACAACGGGAGTTCACCGTTTACATGAACGTAAGAAAAACGGAACATTGGTGATGCCTGCAATCAACGTGAATGATTCAGTTACAAAATCCAAATTCGACAACAAATACGGATGTAAAGAATCATTAGTGGATTCAATTCGTCGTGCAACAGACGTTATGATGGCTGGAAAAGTAGCTGTTGTTTGTGGTTACGGAGATGTTGGTAAAGGTTCTGCTGCTTCTTTAAGTGGTGCCGGAGCTCGTGTAATTGTTACTGAGATCGACCCGATCTGTGCGTTGCAAGCTGCAATGGACGGATACGAAGTGAGAAAACTGGATTCGGTTGTTTCAAATGCGGATATCATTGTGACTACAACAGGAAACAAGGATATTATCGTTGGACGTCATTTCGAAAACATGAAAGACAAAGCAATCGTTTGTAATATCGGTCACTTCGATAACGAGATCGACATGGCATGGTTGAACGCAAACTACGGTTCTACAAAATCAACAGTGAAACCACAAGTGGATATTTACAATGTAAAAGGAAACGATGTGATTATCTTGGCTGAAGGTCGTTTGGTGAACTTGGGTTGTGCAACTGGTCACCCATCATTTGTAATGTCCAATTCATTTACAAACCAAACATTGGCTCAATTGGAATTATGGGAAAACCATAAGAACTACGAGAATGATGTGTACGTTTTACCAAAACATTTGGATGAAAAAGTAGCTCGTTTACATTTGGCTAAAATTGGTGTTGAATTGGAAACACTGACAAATGAACAAGCAGCTTACATCGGAGTAACTGTTGATGGTCCTTACAAATCGGATGCTTACAGATACTAAGAATTAGTATACGGATAAAATAGGAAAAGGAATCTCGAAAGGGGTTCCTTTTTTCGTTTCGCACGTGCGTTTCCAATGGGATCAATCACCTTGAATGTGCATTACACACTTATTTTTTCTATTTAACCATTAAATAACAGAACTTGCTTAATTTTGAATCATCGCTAATTTAGTTTATGCAACTTTCTGAAAGAATTAAATCCATAGATTGGTCATCGCTTAAAACAATTTTGTTTGTTGGACTGGTTGTACGTTTAATAGCAGCAATTTTCTCTGAAGGCTACAGTATGCACGATGACCATTTTTTAGTTGTTGAAGCTGCGGGGTCTTGGGCGGATGGTTTCGATTATAATCACTGGTTACCTTGGAATAAGTTGCCGGGAGCAGCTCCTGAGGGACATAGTTTTACTTATGTCGGATTAAATTACCTGTTCTTCTCGGCCTTGAAATCCATTGGAATCTCGGATCCCAAAACACTGATGTTAATCAATAGAATCATCCATGCACTGTTTTCATTGCTTGTGATCCGTTTTGGTTATTTGATTACAGAAAAATTATCCAATAAGAAGAACGCAAGTTATGTAGGTTGGATGCTCGCTCTTTTATGGGCAATGCCTTTCTTGTCTGTCCGGAATTTAGTGGAGGTTGTAAGTATTCCGTTCCTGATGTGGGCTGTTTGGTTGACACTGCAGGATAATCGCAAATGGGCATTGTTTTATGCCGGTTTGTTGATTGGAGTTGCAATTTCTTTCCGGTATCAGATAGCAATTTATGCTGTTGGCTTGGGAATCTATTACCTGATTAAATTGGAGTGGAGGAAGCTGTTCCTGATGAGTGCAGGTTCCATAGTCATGTTCTTACTGACGCAGGGAGTCGTAGATTACTTCATTTGGGGATATCCTTTCGCCGAGTTTAAAGGATATGTGATCTACAATATGAACGAAGGAACGCGCTACATGAAAAATGCGAACTACTTCATGTATTTCTATGTGCTTTTCGGATTCCTGCTTTTCCCATTGGGAATTTTGGCTTTGGTTGCCTATTTCAAATCGGCTCGAAAATATCTGATCTTATTTATTCCGACTTTCGTTTTCTTATTGTTTCATACAATCTTTCCCAATAGGCAGGAACGGTTCATTTTGACTATTTTTCCATTAGTGGTCATATTGGTTTTCCTGGGGATTGAACAATTGAGAACACGTAAATTCTGGAACGGATTCTGGAAAATTTCCTGGGTCGCATTTTGGATTTTGAATATTCCCTTGTTTTGTATCGTAACAGTTATGCCGTCTAAGAAATCGCGCGTGAATACAATGTATGCATTGTATGGAAAAGCTCGTGGTAACGAACGGATCCTGATTGAAGCGACTGGTGAGACAAATCCTGAAATGATGCCTTTCTTCTATTCGGGAAAATGGAACTATCAGATCACGGAACGCTGGAATCTGGATACCATTAATCCTGCAAGTTTCTATACCGTGGAACCACAAGATTATATTTTCTTTTTTGGACAGAAAAACCTGGATCAGCGAATTGATACATTCAAAGTGATTTACCCGAAGATGCATTTGGAGGCCCAGATCGAACCTGGTTTTGTGGACAAATTTTTGCATGGAATCAATCCCCGGAATTCCAATTCCTATGTGGAAATATGGAAGACAGAGACGAAATGATTTGCAATTACTAAATATTTTAACAATATTTGCCCCCACATAATAACCCTAATTAAAAACCGTATAATGTTTAAAACCACCCAAATTCTAAGTGTAGGAATACTCGTTATTTTCCTGTTCTCTTGTAGAAAAGAAACCCCAGTAAAAATTCAAGAGGGTGTAGATATTGTTTCTTCAACTTGTTCAAATGGAATAAAAGATGCCACTGAGTATGGAGTCGATTGTGGACCTGAATGTACTCCGTGTGCAATGAGCCATCCGGATGGTTACGAAGGTTTAGTCACAAATAAGATCGAGACAAGTGCCTTTTGGGGAAATGCGACATTTTCGAATTCAAGTGTTGTGACTTCTGTAGTTAACGGAAGACGGGTAATTACAGCGAGTGCCGGATCCGTCTCATTCAAAGTGACTTTTTCGGATGAGAATCCAGCATATTTTCAACAATATCCTTTAGTAAATAATACGCAGCCAACTAATGGTGATGCGTGTCTTCAAATTCAGTATGGATCAACAGTTTATGCTTCCTATAGTGATGAAGTTCATTTGAACTTTGAAGATGGACATTATTCTGTTGAATTTGTGGATGTATATATGAATATTTCCAATGCCGGAGGTTATATTGTCTCTAGTGGAAGATTAATCTGCTCTAATTAAGTCTAAACCTAAAAAATCAAATGAAAAATTTTAAATTGATGTTGCTTTTCCTTGTAATTGGAAATGTGGCTCTTGCACAACCTGATTTGAGTAAATTGTCAACTGAATCAAAGGCGGGAAATACCGTTTATTATTCCGTTATAAAAGATAGCCCGAAAGGGATGAAATATGCTGGAATTTCTATTCCCATTTGGAATTTGACAGGTTCTTTTCTAAATAGTTCATTGTATGATCTGACGACCAATGGGATTTTTTTGAACGATAAATTTCAAGTTGCGGTAAAATATAAAATTGGATTATTGGATAAACTGGCCCCAGATACATATGAGTTAATGGATTATCCGAACCACGACTATATTATGTCACAATACAAGGCAAATAAAAATCAAAATTTGTCCTTAAGTGGTTCTTACTTTGTGAAAAGCAAAGAAACCACAGAAACAATAACCGTACATTTGAAATCTTCGGGTAAAGTAAATACAGTGACGAGGGTTCCAGCAACAGTTATTAAAAAACTTGGAGTTACTTTGGGTTATGAACAAGGATTCACATGGTACAATATGAATAATAAGGAGATTATTGTCGAGATGAGAGATGAGCCGGGAGTTCAAAAAACATTCAATTTGGGTTCTCAATCTACTGTTCAAACCTTCAAATATGTTAAGCTGGGACTTAATTGGACTAAAACGCATTATTTTAAAGGCAAATTTGAGGAGTATGGCGAACGCTCTGACTCAGGTATTAAAACAACTTGGTTTAGCGTCATCCTGGCAGCCCAAAATAAATTTGACGATGTATATGTGCCCGTTCCTCTTCCGGACAATGTTTATTATACGGAAACACAGAATATTCGCTTAAGTCCCGCTACTATGAACGATTTGAATAAAAAACTTCCTGTCGGAATTGAATTTGGACAACGATATTCCATGTTTAGATCTGGAATTTCTTATGATTACAATATTAGATATTTACCAGGTTTAATGAAAAGTATCAATTTTATGCTGGAAGTTGGTGTGCAATATAATATTGGATTCCTTAAAAACAAATAAAAGAAGTGCCATGAAATTAAGAAAGTTCATCTTGATTGCGTTTGTGTTTTTAGCTTCAAAAACTTCCTTTTCGCAAGTTGAAGTGTTAAAAACATGGACAAATGAGGGGGGGGAGAAGCGTGCTTATTTTGTTTATAGAGACTCGGATGAAGGATTCTTATCAGAAATGGCTCAAGTTATCTCGAAAGCATGGACACTTTCCAAGGTTGAATTAGTTTCGATCGATGAATATTTGTCACTGGAAACTACAACCGGCGATTTCACCATGTTGATGGGAATAACTCATACAACCATGACTTCCCAAAACGGTGTAAGTTCCAATTTTGTAGATCTGTATTTAGATGTTCGGGTTCAAAGTGAACTCCGTCAGGAAATTTTAGGCCGGATTACGCTTTCTCCCAATGGGCAAACAGTTTTTGACGTTTGTAGAGGTCCGGAAAGCTTAGAACAAGTAATTTATAACCAATACAAGAACGATTCTAATTTTTCATGGAATTTACCTTATTTGTCAGCCGGTTTGGCTACTATTGCTAATGCGTTAACTGATGGTGAATTGATAAGTGTTAAGGAAAATGTGAAGGATCCTGATTTAACAAATATCAAAAATGCTGTTCTATATGTAGGAGATGCAGTGAATACAGAGCAAAATAGATTCAATGGTAAAGATTCTGAATCTGATCAAAAGGAATCAATTGCGAAAGCTTATCCACATAAATTTGAGATAGCCTCTAACGAGACAATTAATTCAAAGTATCTTGGAGATGAACTTGAATACTTGTTCATGTCGCAGAAATTTGGTCGGGGAAAGTATCTGATTGTAATTAATGTAAAGGAAAACAGAATTGTTTATACGAAAATGGAGAGAGGACGATACAATTTCAGTGCTAAAGACATGAAAGAATTATCAGCTAGAATAGGTAAATAATTTAATTGTAAATCCGCAAGAGGTTACTCCCATTCCAAATAGCCTGGTATTTTCGCAATCCCCAGCTGGAACCTGAAATCGGTGAACCGTCATACATGGAAAAAACAGCTCCTGAACACGGATCTCTCAATTGTAAGAAGTTAGCTGTGTCAGCTGTTAATCCGGTCGCGCAAACATTGTCCGGATCTTCCGGAGACATGCGTTCCCATGCTACAAATACGTCCGTGGATTGCCTGTAAACAACAATACCTTTGATTCCACCCGCAACATATGACCAGCCGCCTACGTTATTCAAGTCCTGGTAAGATGGCAATGTAAGGTCGATTTGAAAATCGAATGCGATACTCGGAACAGGGTGAGTCCTGTTTTTTTTACAAGAAACGCCTATCAGGACCAAAATCAATAAAAAGATTCGTATTTTCACTTTACCTTAGTTCGAATAATAAAAGTATGAAGTTAAGAACGTTTTTACAACTGTTTGTATTGTGTGGACTGTTTATTTTTGGCGGTGGTTCCGTTACTCCGTCATTCAGTCAGGATGGATCGATAGCCAAAGCTGAGAAAACAATTGCAAAACGCAGAAAGAAAGAAGCCAAAGTAGCCAAAAAGGAAGCGAAAAAGTCAAAAAAGGCCTTTTGGGACAGGCAATCCAAAGAAGCGAAGAAAAGCGTCAAAAGAAATCAAAAACGCCAGAAAAAAGCTGCCCGGAATTCAAAAGGTTGGTAGAGAATGTTCAAAAGGTTGAAAATGTTCAAAGGGTTCAAAGTTTTTCAATTAAGTCTATATTGAACTATTGAACTATTGAACTATTGAACTATTGAACTATTGAACTAT
>NZ_CAMLDC010000034.1 GCF_946478805.1 uncultured Fluviicola sp.
TTTTAATCACGACATGAAGTTATTGGCATCCTATCAGATTTATCGTTTACATAGTCCGGAAGATGCTGCTGCTATTGAGCAGAAAGATTACATCCTGATCAATTATCCGACCTCCGATTATGCCGGTTACTTGAGGGATCCGGATTATTTCCTGAAAAAGAAAGAACGTGAGAAGCTGACCCAGGAAGCTTACCTGACGGATTTGGACCGTTATGAGCGCGGTTTGTATTACCCGGTAATCATGAAAGCGAACGGGGTGATCAATGACGAAAAGGACAATCCGTATAGAAGTAAGTATATCCTGCTAAAAGCAATGGCACAAGCTAAGATGAACGAGGATAAACGCGTTGTTTTGCCAACTTTGGATACTTTGATTGCGCTTTATCCTAAAACACCGGAAGCGGCAAAAGCGGAGGAAATGAAAAAAATTATCCTGAACGGATATTCGAAAAACGAACCGGTTGATTTTGCGGATAATAGTATTTATAAATACGTGGAAGGCGAACCGATGTTTGTCCTGATTTTCCTGACGGATAAGATTAATAATGTAGTTGCCAAAACACGCGTGGTAGATTTCAACAAGGAGTATTACGGCAAGCTTCGCTTGAATGTGACTTCTAAGGTCTTGAAAGATCAGAATGTGATCCTGTTGAAACAGTTCAAGGATGAAATCGAGGCGGCTTCCTATGTTTCCATGTATAAACGGACACGTAACCACTTATTGGATATGCAAAAAATGAAAATTTTATTCATTTCCGAGAAAAATTTGCTTACCTTATTTGAAACAAGTAAACTGGAGGAATACCAGTTATTCTTTGACGAGAAGTATTGATTCAAACAAGGTATCATGGAAGAAAAACCGGAAGAAAAGCCGAAAAAACAGGTTAAGAATTATGTTCGTTTGACAGGAGCAGCATTTCAAATGGCCGGAACAATCGTAGCCACAGCTTTCCTTGGTGTGTGGCTGGATAAAAAATTCAATGCGGGAGGAAATATGTGGACACTGATCTGCACGCTCACCGGAGTGGTGGTATCCATGTATTTGATCATCAAGGAAGTAATCAATATCTCTAAAGAAAAAGAAGATGAATAAACGCCTGGGTGCATTTTTGAGTTTAATTATTATTGCCGCTGTTTATTTTGTATTAATAGGTATAAACCGACAATGGCAAATTCCAATAAATCACTTGGTTGGTATTGGAGGTTTGCTGGTGATCTTCTTTTCCAGTACAGCGATCATGATGTCAGGGTCGAAGGCAACAGCGGAATCACAAGCGCAACGATTTGTTCTGGGAACAGCCATTCAAATGATTCTGATCCTGTTTTTCGTGCTCATCATAAAATACGTTTGGAAGGATTCCTTTCAGGAATTCGTGTGGTACTTTATGAGTTTCTTTATCATTATGCTTTTCACTCAGGCGACTTGGATGTTGCTGAAAGTGCGGAAATCTTGACCAAATAGATGGATGTCTATCCGTCTATTTCACATCGCAGATTCGTGTTTTTTGAGTGTAAAACCAAAATCACTTCTTTTCAAATAGCTCTTTTTTGCCAGTTGCTGAAGATGGCACTTGATGAATTTAATTTCACGGAATAAACTTATCAAAATCATTTTTTTCAAACATGGTATCACTCTTTACCTTGAATGCGGTAAAAAAGGGATTTGTTTGCAATTTTTTCTTGGTCTTTCTGAAAGATTCACTACCTTTGCGCCAAAATTTAGGGTTTTATCTAAATATTAATAAGCGATGTCATTAATTTTCAGTGCAAAACGATTTTTTACATTAATTGCGGCAATGGTCATCTTGACCCCAACTTATGCCTTTCATCCGGGAGAAACTATCCCAGAAGAAGAGTTTGAAGTAGGGGAAATGATTATGCACCACATTTCTGATGCGCACGAATGGCATTTGTGGGGAGGTCACCATGATGGGGTTTCCATCTATCTTCCCATCATCTTGATGGATGGTGGTTTGAAAACCTTTTCTTCTAAACATTTTTATCATGGATCTACTAAGACTGCGGTCGTAGATTCTACAGGTAAAACGGTTAAGTATGTTCTTGGTTCTGGTCCTGCTGCCGGTTATGGAATGTTCGAAGAAGAAATTTACAAGCTGGAAGGCGGCGAATTGAAGTTTTCGAAATTAGAAAAAAACAAGAAAGGGGAGGAAAAACTTGTTTACAGCGCTACTCCGGTAAATGCTTCACCATTTGATTTTTCCATTACAAAGAACGTTCTGTCTTTGTTTATGGGTGCGGTTCTGATTTTATTGATCTTGGGTAATGTTGCCCGCTTCTACAAAAAGAACGGTCCGGTTGCTCCAAAAGGATTGGCAAAGTATTTAGAAGTATTGATCGTGATGGTTCGGGATGATATTGCCAAAGCAAACATCAATCACCACAAATACAAGAAGTATGTTCCGTATTTATTGACGATTTTCTTCTTTATTTTCATTAATAACTTGCTTGGTTTGGTTCCATTCCTTCCGGGAGGAGCAAACCTGACAGGTAATATTACAGTGACTTTATTCCTGTCTGTTGCTACTTTGGCGGTGACAGTTTTTTCAGGGAATAGAAATTACTGGGGTCATATTTTTGCAATGCCGGGGGTTCCTGTCGCATTGTTGCCAATTATGATTTTAATTGAGATAGTCGGAATTTTCACAAAGCCATTTGCATTGATGGTTCGTTTGTTTGCGAACATGACTGCTGGTCACATCATCGTATTGGCATTGATTTCAATCATTTTTATTAATCAGAATGCATCCTGGGGAGGATTGTCCGTTCCTATGGCCTTGTTTATTTCTGTTTTAGAGTTGCTGGTGGCATTCTTACAAGCTTTCTTGTTTGCAATGTTATCCGCTTTGTTTATCGGTGCAGCTGTAGAAGAAGCACACCATTAATTAGTAATTTTTTAATACATATATAGATGTACGGAAGTATCGCAGCAATCGGAGCAGGTCTTGCAGTTTTAGGCGCAGGATTAGGAATTGGTAAAATCGGTGGTTCAGCAATGGACGCAATCGCTCGCCAACCTGAAGCTTCTGGAAAAATTCAAACAGCTATGATTATCGCAGCAGCGTTGATCGAAGGTGTAGCGCTTTTCGGTGTAGTAGTTGGTCTACTAGGAAACGCGAAGTAATTAAAGAGAGCTTGTTGTAACGGTTGGTTGCAACAAGCCCTTTTTTACAACAATTGAAAAATTAAAATAATATATAATGAATTTAATTACACCGGATTTAGGATTACTTTTTTGGACGGGTTTAGTATTCGTTCTTTTGTTGGTTATTCTTACCAAATTCATTTGGAAACCAATCTTGGCTTCCGTAAATGCACGTGAGCAAAAGATTACGGATGCGTTGGAATTGGCTGAGAAAACAAAAGCTGAAATGCATGCGTTGCAAGCTGCAAATGAGAATTTGTTAAAAGAAGCGCGTGCTGAGCGTGATGCAATCGTGAAAGATGCGAAAGAAACGGCGACTAAAATGGTTGAGGATGCTAAGAATGCTGCGAAATCAGAAGCAAACAAAATCGTTGAGTCGGCTCGTGCTACAATCAATACAGAAAAAACTGCTGCAATCGCGGAATTGAAAAATCAGGTTGCTGCAATCTCGTTGGAAATCGCTGAGAAAATCATTCGTGGAGAGTTGTCTTCAGATGAGAAACAAAAGGCGTTGGCTGAGAAAATGGCAGGTGATATTAACTTGAACTAATCGATAGAAATGAAGATTTCGAAATCAGCTTCCCGTTACGCACAAGCTTTGTTGGATCTTGCGATTGAACAGAACAAGCTGGATGCTGTGGCGGCAGATATGAAATACATGGCAACTGTTTGTGCTGAAAATCCGGAATTGGAACTGATGCTTCAAAGTCCGGTTGTGAAGGCAGATAAAAAGCTTTCTGTATTGAATGCAATATTTGACCAGTTTGATCAATTGACGAATTTGTTTGTCGATTTGATCGTGAAAAACGGTCGTGAAGCATATTTGTCACAAATAGCAGGTTCATTTGATGTACTTTTGAAGGCGCATCAAGGAATTGTTCCGGTAACATTGATCAGTGCTAAAAAATTGGATGATAAAGTGAAGAAAGAGATTGTTTCTAAAGTTCAGGCTTCCATTACAGGTACTGTAGAGTTGACCGAGAAAATAGATGCGGATCTGATCGGAGGTTTTATTGTCCGTATGGGTGACACTCAAATTGATGCATCCGTTGCATCGCAAATTAATAAGTTAAAACAACGTTTAACTAGATAGGCGAATTATTCGTCGTTTAAAAAAGAAGACATGGCAGATGTTAAACCAGCAGAAGTTTCTGCGATTTTAAGAGAGCAATTGGCAGGTTTCCGTTCGGAAGCTGAATTGCAGGAAGTAGGTACAGTATTACAGATCGGTGATGGTATCGCTCGCGTTTACGGATTGAAAGGTGTTCAGTACGGTGAATTGGTTGAGTTCGAAGGAGCTCTTCAGGGAATCGCTTTGAACTTGGAAGAAGATAACGTTGGGGTAGTATTATTAGGTCGTTCTTCCGGAGTAAAGGAAGGTGATACGGTAAAACGCTTAAACCGTATTGCTTCTGTAAACGTTGGTGAAGGAATGGTTGGTCGTGTTGTGGATACTATCGGTAACCCAATCGACGGTAAAGGACCGATCACCGGACAATTGTACGAAATGCCGATTGAGCGTAAAGCTCCGGGGGTTATTTTCCGTCAACCGGTTACTGAACCTCTTCAAACAGGTATCAAAGCAATTGATGCGATGATTCCGATCGGACGTGGGCAACGTGAGTTGATCATTGGTGACCGTCAAACAGGAAAAACAACTGTTGCAATTGACGCGATCATCAACCAAAAAGAATTTTACGACCGTGGCGAACCGGTTTTTTGTATCTATGTAGCAATAGGACAAAAAGGTTCAACGGTTGCAGGAATAGTTAAGAAATTAGAAGATGCAGGTGCAATGGCTTACACGGTAATCGTTGCTGCAAATGCTTCTGATCCGGCTCCAATGCAATTTTATGCTCCGATGACAGGTGCTGCAATTGGTGAGTTCTTCCGTGATTCAGGACGTCCTGCATTGATCGTATTTGATGATTTGTCGAAACAAGCGGTAGCTTACCGTGAGGTTTCCTTGTTGTTGCGTCGTCCTCCGGGCCGTGAGGCTTACCCGGGTGACGTATTCTACCTTCACTCCCGTTTATTGGAGCGTGCGGCGAAAATCATCGCTGATGACAACATCGCACAACAAATGAACGACCTTCCTGAGTCTATCAAAGGATTGGTTAAAGGTGGCGGTTCATTGACAGCACTTCCAATTATCGAAACACAAGCGGGTGACGTTTCTGCATATATCCCGACAAACGTAATTTCGATTACGGATGGTCAGATCTTCTTGGAAGGTGATTTATTCAACGCCGGTATCCGCCCTGCAATTAACGTTGGTATCTCGGTATCCCGTGTAGGTGGTAACGCACAGATTAAATCGATGAAGAAAGTTGCCGGTACATTGAAATTAGATCAGGCGCAATACCGTGAATTGGAAGCCTTTGCTAAATTCGGTTCGGATTTGGATGCAGCTACTAAGTCTGTTTTGGACAAAGGTGCACGCAACCTGGAAATCTTGAAACAACGTGAAGGAGATCCATACCCGGTAGAAAAGCAAATTGCAATTATCTACGTTGGTACAAAAGGATTGATGCAAAACGTTCCGGTAAACAAAGTAAAAGAATTCGAAAAAGAATACCTGGACTTTTTAGAGGCAAAACATTCAGATGTTTTGGTTCGCTTGAAAGCTGGAAAATACGAAGATGCTGATACAGATCTTTTAGGGAAAGTTGCGAAAGAGATCGCTGCGAAATATTAATTAATTGAGAATTGAAAAATTGAGAATGTAAAAGGGGAATTATAAAACTTCTCAATTTTACATTTTCAATTCTAAATTATAGCTATGGCTAATTTAAAGGAAATACGAAATCGAATTACTTCAGTAGGATCTACGATGCAGATTACGTCTGCAATGAAAATGGTTTCTGCTGCAAAGTTAAAGCGTGCGCAAGATGCAATTACGCAAATGCGTCCGTATGCTGAGAAATTGCAGGAGATTTTGGGTAATTTGACTGCTTCGTTGGATATTTCAGAAAATGCATTGGCTGCTGCCCGCCCGGTTGAAAAGGTGTTGATCATTGCCATTACTTCCAATCGTGGATTGTGTGGTGGATTCAATAACAACATCATCAAACGTGTGAACCTGGCAATCACTGAAGAGTATTCGAATGCAAACGTAAGTCTTCTTTGTTTAGGAAAGAAAGCAAAAGATGCGTTCAAACGTTCAGATATGTACTTCGATATTTCCGGAACGGGAATCTCAGAAGATATTTTCGCGGACTTGTCTTTTGGAAATGTTTCTTTTATTGCTGAGTATGCAATGAAGGCATTCCTGGATAAGAAATTTGATAAAGTGGTTGTGATTTACAATAGCTTCATCAATGCAGCATCTCAGGAAGTGAAAGAAGAACAATTGCTGCCAATCGTTCCAACGGAACAAAAAGAGGATAAACAAGCTGGAGATTACATCTTCGAACCTTCGAAGGAAGAGATCGTAGAAGAGTTGATCCCGAAATCCTTGAAGATCCAATTGTTCAAAGCTTTGTTGGATTCCAATGCGTCAGAACATGGTGCACGTATGACAGCAATGCATAAAGCAACAGATAACGCAAAAGAATTACAACGTAGTTTGAAACTAAGCTACAACAAAGCACGTCAGGCTGCTATTACAAACGAGATCCTGGAAATCGTTGGTGGTGCGGAAGCATTGAATGGATAGGAAAACGACAATGTAGTCCTAGAAAAATACTTAATACGGAAAGGCTTTCAAGAAATTGAGAGCCTTTTTTTGTGGGTAATCATAAAACACAAGGCTGTTTTTTATCAAATACCAATGCGTAGACCTGCAAAGAGGCTTCCCCTGACAACCGTTTCATGTCCTCCTTTGAATGTTTTACCTGCTGTTGAGTAATTTATAAAGTTCCATCGGTCATAGCTTGTAAAAAGACCATAGCCGATATAATAATCTACGCAGAAGTGTCTCCCCACATTAAAGAAACAACCGGCTTCTACCTTATAGGAGAACTCATTGCGATTGGAACCGATCCAAACACCATTATAGTAAAAAAGAGCATCTTTATCTGCATTGTAGTAGCGACGATGATTAATCCCCAGTCCAATAAAGAAGAAATCCAATTTTCTAATGGGTAAGAAACGGAATGCGAGTGAAAAGCTATAGCGGGTATCTTGGGGTTTATTTCTTTTGACATACTGTTCCCCTTTCCAATACTTCAGTGCATAAAGATCATCAAATGTTAAGCCGACACCGAATTCCAGGCTTATCCGTTCATTCAATAATTGTTCATAATAGAAAGCAAGATTTCCTCTGAAGATATCAGTTACCCCGATTTTGAACCGGTAATTTCGATAATTGAAATTTTTATTGTCCGGTTGCTCCACAAGAAAATAATCTCTTGATTGAGAGTAACAACTGGCTCCCAGAAAAAGAAAAAGGATGGTTGGGATTGATTTCAGCAGCATAAGTCTTAATTATAGAATGGTTATTTCCATTTTGGTTGGAAAAATACCCAAAAGTTTGTAAACCTCGTACCCTTCAGGAAAAGTATATTCGTCAAAGTAGATCGGGATACTGTTTGGAATCTCAATCTCTATTTCTTGTCGGGACGGATACTTCGAAAAAGACCTTGGAAGTTTTGCGGGGTTTCAAGATCTCTAATCTTCAGAAAGACCTCCGAATTGCCCGTATTTACTCGGAAAATCGCTTAAAGCTCATCAAATAAATAACAGATTTTAAGTAAAAATATCCTAAATATCTTCCAAGATATTGCAGGTTATATACATTTACCACGTGAATGTCACATTCGCGATACAGCCCACCGGAATCAGGCCACTTCCCTCAAGCTTCCTATCGGAATAGAAACGTTGCCCGCAAGTGCGGACAGTACGATACTGAAGTGAATCATTACTAGAAAAATACGTCAAAGCAGTTTGACCAAACGGATTTTGTCCATTCCGGCAATTCAATTCGTTCTGTCAACCTGCCGCCAACGGCGCTCCCGGGTCGGGATCCATATCGAATGCACGAACTTGTGATACATGTTTGCCTGCAGTAAGAAAATTGGTCCGGCCGGGAGTTTTGAACGCAGTTTATTCTAAATTTGATGCCGGTAAGTAGCGTACCTAATTTTAACTTAAATAAATAGAAGAAACCTATGAAAGAAATGTTACTTAGTTATTGGTGGGTCGGATTGATTGTAATCTGCCTGATCCTTTACAAATTTATTTTACGATTCCTGTTCGGAATGGTCATCGTTCCGGAAGACAGAATCGGTCTGGTTACGAAGAAATTCGTTTTGTTCGGAGCACACAAAGAACTTCCGGATGGTCGCATTGTAGCGACAAACGGAGAAGCCGGGTTCCAGGCCAAAACCTTGGCTCCCGGATTGTATTTCTGGATGTGGGTTTGGCAATACGAAATCACAATGGAGCAGTTTACGGTTATTCCGGAAGGAAAGATCGGATTGGTTCTTTCAAAAGATGGTTCCGAAATTCCAACAGGAAATATCCTGGGTCGAAAAGTGGAATGTGACAATTTCCAGGATGCCAATATGTTCCTGACGAATAACGGGCAGCGCGGTCGGCAAACGAATTATATCACTGCAGGTTCATATCGTATCAATACGATGTTATTCCAGGTTTCCATTACAGAAATGGTTCGTATCCAGGAGAGCATGGTTGGAATTGTAACTACTTTGGATGGTAGACCGATTGACTCGGGTGAAATTGCCGGTAAAGCAGTTGAAGGACATAACAATTTCCAGAATTTTGATACATTCCTGGAGAATGGAGGAAACCGTGGTTTACAGCCGACGGTTATTTTGGCTGGATCCTACAACTTGAATCCATGGGCTTTGCAGGTGGAAGAAACTCCCATGACTGAAATCCCGATCGGATTTGTAGGAGTGGTGATCTCTTATATCGGACAAGATGGAAAGGATCTGACAGGAACCGATTTCAAACATGGAAATATCGTTGAAAAAGGAAGTAAAGGTGTTTGGTCGGAACCATATGGTCCGGGTAAATATCCGGTAAATAAATACATCATGAAAGTGGAGTTGGTTCCTACAACAAACCTGGTGTTGAACTGGGCACAAGCGCGCAGTGAATCGCATAACCTGGATAAGAACCTTTCTACGATCACAGTTCGTTCGAAAGACGGGTTCCCGTTCAACCTGGACGTTTCCCAGATCATTCACGTGCCCACAACCGAGGCTCCGAAAGTGATTGCCCGTTTCGGGAACATGGTGAACCTGGTGACACAAGTGTTGGAACCTACTATCGGTAACTACTTCCGTAACTCGGCACAGGATAGTGATGTAATTGCCTTCTTGTCGACACGTAAGGAAAGACAGGAATCTGCAAAAGCACATATTAAGAAAGTATTGGATGAATACAACGTGAACGCAGTTGATACGTTGATTGGTGACATTGTTCCACCGGAATCGTTGATGAAGACACTGACAGATCGTAAGATTGCAGAAGAGCAAAAAGTGACTTATGAAACCCAAAAGCAGGCACAGGAAACGCGCCAGGGAATGGAGAAAGAAACGGCCATTGCAGATATGCAAAAAGACATCGTAAAAGCACAACAAAGTGTCGAGATCGCAGAACGCACAGCAAATGCAACCGTGAAGAAAGCGGAAGGAGATGCGTCCGGAGTGAAACTAGCGGTTGGAGCAGAAGCAGAAGCAACCAAAATGCGTGCTGTTGCTGAGGCCGAAGCGACACGTGCCCGTGCGAAAGCCGATTCGGAAGCCGTAAAATTAAAAGCGGATGCGGAAGCAGAACGAATTTCCAAGACCGGTTCGGCGGAAGCAAGCAAGATCCTGGCTGTCGGTAAATCGACTGCAGAAGCTTATGAGTTAGCTGTGAAAGCGTTGGGTGGTGAAAACTTCACGCGATACAAAATCACGGAAGAATTATCCAAAGGAAACATCAAATTGATCCCGGATGTCTTGATTGGCGGAAACGGACAACAAGGTGGTTCGGCAATGGACGGACTTTTAGGTCTAAAATTGATGGAAATGATGGATCCGGAAAAGAAATCCGAAGCTCCTCAAAAAATACTAAAGCCTGAGGTGAAACCCAAATCATCGGGATCTTCTGGAGGTGGTAGAACTGAATAAAAAAACAAAAAGGAGCTCAATACGAGCTCCTTTTGTTTTTATAACCGTATGCAATCAGAAATTTAATCCTGTATTAACGCTTTAATTATCTCTTGGGACTTACTTTGCCCACATGAAAGCATATTACTACTGTTTGGGGTTCTTGATCTTTGGAATTGGTATGCTTCTAAGTTTCAATGATTCCTCTGAAGCGACAATTCAAAAACGAAGTGGACAGGAAAGATATATTGATTCACAACTGGATTTGTTGATCGATGAATTGAAAGACTTTCATGCAGATATAGCTGATCCTGGTAAAGCAAAGGAGCATTACTTCAAAACAAGAGTTCATTACAAACACATTGAATTCTTCATTGAGCATGTTTCGCCCATACAGGCTAAATACCAGATCAACGGAGCATTGGTCCCAAAGTTTTCAGAATATGAAGAAGGCTTTATCGTCAATCCTTGTGGATTTCAGCGAGTGGAGGAGATTTTGTTTTCAGGAGAAGAAATCAATTCTCTTGTTTTGGAAAATGAGTTACTGGATTTAATCGAAGTCTTTCAGGAATTAAAGAATGTGTATCTAAGTATCTCATTAGACGATCACCTTTATTTGGAAATGCTTCAGTTGCAATTGGTGCGAATTGCAGCAATGAATCTTAATGGGTACGATGCTACATTCACAAAAACGAATATTCGGGAGGTAGATGAAAACCTCGAATCCATGTTGGAAATCATCAAACTCTTTTGCTTGAAGTTTGGAACAAAAGGTGAATTAAAAAAGAGATTCCGGAAATTCCATGAAGACGTTCAAAATGCTCAAAAATTTCTTCGGAAAAACCAAGACTTCGATACCTTTAACCGGCTTGACTTCATTGTATTTCATGTTGAGAAAATAAATAGTGATCTGGTATTTCTTCACCGTCTTTTGGGTCTTCCCTGGTCCGATCACAAGCAAGCTCTTCGCTTGAATTCGGATCGCTTGTTTTCAAAGGAATCACTTAATCCGCAATTTTTTTCAATCGACTACTCCGATAGATCAAATTTGGAGAAGCAAGCTACTTTGGGGAAATTGCTTTTTTATGATCCCATTCTTTCTGCCAATAATGAACGTGCGTGCAGCAGCTGTCATCAACCCGATAAAGCATTTACAGATGGATTGAGAACCAGCAGGGCATTTAATCATGATGGATTTGTAGAACGCAATGCACCAACCTTGATAGATGCGTTGTATCAAAAAGCGTTTTTCTATGATGGAAAAGCTTATCAAATGGAGCAGCAAATCCGGGATGTGGTTCATAATGAGCGCGAAATGGGAAGCAAACTTTCTGATGTGGTTCTGAAATTGAGAGGAAGTGAAGAATACAAAAAGTTATTTCAGGAAGCATTTGTACTTAAAAAAGACGCAGCTATTTCCGAATATGCGATCCAAAAAGCCATTACGGAATATGAAAAAACGCTGATCTCTATGAACAGTCGCTTTGATAAATACCTTTCCGGCGAGAGGAATTCCCTGACACAACGGGAAATCAATGGTTATAATTTGTTTGCAGGAAAAGCACTGTGTGGTTCGTGTCATTTCTTTCCGCTTTTTAATGGAACTGTTCCGCCTTATTTCATGGATTCGGAATACGAGATTTTGGGAGCTCCGGCAACCAGTGAAAACAAGTCGCTGGATAAGGACAAAGGGCGGTATGAAGTGACCAAAATTTCCAAACAGATGTATGCTTTTAAAACACCTACGATCCGAAACAGTGAATTAACAGCTCCTTACATGCATCATGGAGTTTATTCCGATCTGAAACAAGTCCTTCAATTTTATCAAAAAGGGGGTGGAGAAGGATTTAAATATACTGTACCCAATCAAACATTACCCTTTGATTCATTGCAGTTAAGTGACCACGAGCAAGAGGACATTATTCTTTTCCTCAAATCATTGACGGATACTTCCGGATTAATACAGCATCCTTTTAAACTTCCGTCATTCGAAACTCCTGTGAGTTTGAATTCACGTGTTTGGGGAGGTAGTTATTAGGTGTGCATAACATAATGAGTTACTGAATTTAACAATGACTTTTAATTAGCGCGTAGTTATTTAATAAGCTGGAAATAATCTATTTAAACCTCTAAGCTTCCTTTGTATCATCAAAAAACATTATGAAAAAAGGACTACTACTACTACTACTGTTACATGTATTTTTTGTCGATGGACAAACGCTATTGCCTGCCGGTAGTACTTGGAAATACAACGATACCGGCTTGGATTTAGGTTCAACCTGGAAAGATCCCGCATACAACGATAATTCTTGGGCATCTGGATTGGCAGAACTTGGGTATGGTGACGGAGACGAACAAACGATTGTTTCGTATGGGTCCAATTCCAATAATAAACAGATAACAACTTACTTTCGTAAAGTCTTTTTTGTTTCCAATCCATCTCAATTTCAGGAAATACTTGGAGCGATCCGCAGAGATGACGGAGCGGTAGTTTATATTAACGGAACAGAGGTTTTTCGCACGAATATGCCTGGCGGGAACATTTCTTATCAAACGGTAGCTTCTTCCACGGTCGCATTTACTTCAGAAGACACCTATTATAATTTTGCATTCAGTCCGGGACTTTTAACGAATGGGAATAACTTAATTGCAGTTGAAATTCACCAGGACGAAGCAAGCAGCTCAGATATCAGTTTCAATCTTTCGTTGAATGGATCTCAAAATCCACAAGTGGTCCAGGTTACACGGGAACCTTATTTGAATTCGGGAACTCCCCATTCGATGATTGTCCGCTGGCAAACAGATATTGCCTGTGATTCGAAAGTGCGATATGGTACCAGTCCGAATAACCTGAATTTATCGGCTTCTGTTTTTCCGTATACCACAGAACATGCGGTTCAAATTACCGGCTTACTACCAAAAACAACCTATTATTATTCAATCGGAACTTCATCCGTTGAATTGATCCCTTCCGGTAATAATCAATATTTCAAAACCAGCCCGCTAGAAGGCAGCAGGAATAAATACCGTTTTTGGGCAATCGGTGACGCTGGGATGTCGGACGGAAATCAGCGGGCAGTTCGTGATGGTTACCTGATGTACAATGAAAATCGACACGTGGATGGTTGGATCATGCTGGGAGATAATGCTTATGGAAGCGGGATCAGTGATGGAACTCAAAGTTGCTACCAAACTGCTGTGTTCAGCCAGATGTACGCAGATCTGATTTCGAAAACGGTTTGTTGGCCTGCTTTGGGGAATCACGATTACAACAACCATATTCCTTTTTCACCCGCTCCGGCCTACTTTGATATTTTCAACCTTCCAACGAATGGAGAAGCTGGGGGTGTTGCTTCCGGAACTGAAAAATACTATTCCTACAATTATGGGAACATTCATTTTATAGTTCTGGACAGTTATGATGAAGATCGTTCTGTTACTGCTCCAATGGCAACCTGGCTCGTTTCTGATTTACAGCAAACGACCGCAGAATGGTTAGTTGCATACTGGCATCATCCGCCATATACAAAAGGAAGCCACGATTCTGATAATCCCATGTTTTTGGATGGAGAATGTGAAGAGATCCGGGAGAATATTCTTCCGATTTTGGAGCAATACGGAGTCGATTTGGTTTTGAATGGACACAGTCATTCGTACGAACGTAGTTATTTGGTTGACTCACATTATGGAACTTCCGGAACTTTGACACAACAGATGTTGAAGGATGATGGTTCGGGTGGTCGTTTGGATGATTGTCCGTATGAGAAAGAAACAACCTACTCAAAAGCGCATCAGGGAACGGTGTATGCAGTTGTCGGGTGTTCAGGGAAATTGAGTTCGGTCGCATCCAGTTGGCCTCATCCGGTTTGCAGTTATGCAGATCACGACAACATGGGAAGCTTGAGTTTAACAATTCACGAAAATCGTCTCGATGCTCAATTCGTTTCAACTACTGGTTCTGTTCTCGACCAATTTTCAATTATCAAGAATGCAGGAACTTCTCATCATTTGATTGCATGTCAAAATGAGTTGGTAAATCTGAAACCTTCTTTTCCGAGTAAAGTGTTTTGGCAACCAAACCAGGTACTTGCAGATTCGCTGTCTGTTTTGGTAACACATACTACCATGTATCTTGCAAGTGACACGAATGGCTGTATAGTGGACACCTTCTATGTGGAATTGGATCAATCACCTGCTTGTAATGGAACTGCCGGGATCGCTGAGTTAGCGAACAGATCTCCGAAAGTCTGGACAAATGTATGGCAGGATGAGCAGTACATTCCTGTTCAATGGTCCGGATTTAATGGAAACGAATTGAAAATAGAGATTTGGTCTGTTCAGGGACAGCTCATTTATTCAGAGACAGTTCCAAACAACTCAAATAAACTACTGCTCATCGAAGCAACAAAATTTCTTTCCGGAACTTACCTCTTGCGGGCAAGTGATTCCGAAAACACCCTTTTTCTCAAGTTTTTACATTAACAAAATAAAATAATGATTAAGAATAAAATGCTTTTAGGGCTTTGTATTGTGTTCGCACAAATGGCAGCAGCTCAATGTGACACGACGGATATTTCAGGTAATATGATTGTTAGTAGTTCCACTTTTATGTCAGGAGTATATCGGATCACCGGTAAATTCCAAGTAACGACAGGAACCACAGTTTTTGTACAGCCTTATTCCTCCAATTTATGTGGTTCTTTGGAGATCATCGCTTCTGAGATTGTGATCGATGGAACCATTAATGGTGATTATGCCGGATATGCAGGAGGTACGGGTGGTGCTCCGGGGCAAACGGTTACGAGTTTAACCGGAGATCAAACGGCGATCAATTCCTGTTCTAATAAAGATAACAATGGCTTGGTTCAATTGAGCGGTGGTGCATCCGGTTTGCCGGGAAGTGGTCCGGGTGCGGCATCAGCATCATTGAATGGTGGAAATGGCTCAGGACCCAAACAAATTTGCATGAATAGCGATGATGAAGCCGGAATGATTGCTGGTTCGGGTGGTGGCGGTGCCGGCTCCGGAGCTGCTTACGGTGGAGTCGGGAGTGTCGGAGGAAATGGTGGAGCGGGAACATCTGATTATGTTGCGACGGGATTAAGCGTTTCTTCTGCTTATCCGGTTCAGGGGGGAACAGGAGGTGCGAGCGGATTAGCAGGAGTAGTTTACGGAACGCTTTCAGGAATGGATATCCAATTAGGTTCGGGTGGTTCCGGTGCCGGAGGAGGTGGAAGATCTTTCGATATCGGATTAGCGGGAGGTAATGGTGGTGCCGGTGGTGGTGCCGTGATTCTTCGTGCCTCAACAAACTTAACCGTAACCGGAACAATTTCTGTAAATGGTGGAAATGGTGAAGCAGGTGGTGATGGTGGAAATGGCGGAGCTACACCTAAATGTTGTTCGGACGGATGTGATGATTGCGGCGAAGCGACCCTTTCTACAGGTTCGGGTGGAGCTGGTGGAGCTGGAGGTGGTTCCGGTGGTGGAATCCTTCTTTCTGCTGACAATGACGCATCCATTACAGGAACATTATCTGTAAAAGGTGGAAACGGAGGTGACGGAGGCGCACGAGGAAATGGTGTTTCCTGTAATTACTCAGCTACTTTTTGTGGTTCACAATCACTGACTTCAAATAATGGAAACCCGGGACAATCCGGTGGAGCCGGTGGCGGAGGCCGTATCAAAGTCTTTGTTCCGATCTGTTCTGCAGCGATAATCAATCCAGCAACAACTTTAATAGCAGGTACAGGGAATGGTTCTGCAGGAAATGGAACTTATTTCCTGGGATGCAGCGAATTGTCTGTGATGGAATTGGCTTCCAACTTCAAATTGGATATTTTCCCGAACCCGGCTACCCATGAAATTCAAGTGACGACCAGTTCATTGATTGAAAATGCAGAAGTAAGTTTGATTGATCTTTCCGGACGAATTGTTTATTCAAACAAGCATTCACTGTCTGCAGAACCAACTTCCATTTCATTGGAAAACCTGTCTTCAGGAACTTACCAGTTGTTTTTGAATCATGGTGAGCATTCGATTGTTAAAAAGATAATTAAGAACTGATGAAGAAGCTTGTATCGGTTTGTTTTTTAGCCCTTTCTTTTTTTGGAATGGGTCAGCATACTCCAAAATCAGTAAATGCGTGTTTGAAACCCTTTTATCACGGAGTTGCTTCCGGAGATCCCTTATCCGACCGTGTCATTTTGTGGACACGCATCACACCCGAAAACGGGAGTACTTTACCTCAAATTGTTGAATGGAAGATTGCAAAGGATACGGCATTCACCATCGGATTGCAAAGCGGAGTAGTTTTGACGGATCAGGCGAAAGATTATACGGTGAAAGTAGATCCTATGGGATTGGAAGCAAATACGACCTACTATTATCAGTTTAAATCCGATACATTGAAAAGTGTCATTGGACGAACGCGTACAGCTCCGGTTGGGGATTGTGATAGTTTGCGTTTTGCAGTAGTATCCTGTGCGAATTTTGAAGCAGGTTATTTCAATGTGTTTTCAGCGCTGAAAGAACGAAACGATTTCGATGCGGTGATTTGTTTGGGGGATTATATCTACGAATACGAATCGGGAGGATATTCCCCGAATCCAACGGTAAACAGGCAGTGGGAACCAGCGAATGAGATTCTTTCCCTCCAAGATTACAGAGCACGTTATTCAACCTATCGCCTGGACGATGATTTGCGCGATATGCATCAGCAATTCCCGATCATTGTTGTTTGGGATGATCATGAAACTGCCAATGATGCGTGGATGAACGGTGCTGAAAATCACCAGGCAAATGAAGGAAGTTTTGCCGCACGTAAAGCTGCTGCAAAGCAGGCCTTTTTTGAATGGCTTCCCATTCGCGTAACAGGAACGACAGATCCGTACCAGATTTTCAGAGAAATCAAATACGGTGATTTGGTAGAGTTGATTATGCTGGATACGCGTTTACACGGACGGGATCAGCAAGCTGGAACAAGCGGAAGTACCGTGACTTCAACTACAAGACAATTGCTTGGAACAGATCAGTTTTCCTGGTTAGGAACACGTCTTTCTCAAAGCACGGAACAATGGAAAGTACTTGCCCAGCAAGTAATGATCGCTCCGCTTACTTTGTTTGGAGCAGCGTTGAACGGAGATCAGTGGGACGGTTATCCAGCAGAAAGAAACCGGGTCATCAATCACATTCTCACCTACGATATCAAAGATGTGGTTGTCATCACGGGAGATATCCATTCTTCTTGGGCCAATGATATTCCTGCATCTGGTTACAATGGTTCGACCGGAAGCGGTTCAGCAGGAGTGGAATTTGTTGCTCCGAGTGTAACCTCTCCAGGAATGAATATTCCGGGTGGTGCATCCGCTTTGATGCTTGCAAATTCTCATATCAAGTTCGCAGACTTGTCCGCGCATGGATTTGTTATCATGGATATCAATAAAATACGCGCACAGGCAGATTGGTATTTTGTCAATACGATTGACAGCAGAAATTCCGGATTTTCTTATGCCACTTCGTTTAAGACAACCCATTTGTCAAGAAATTTGACATCAGTAAATGCAGCAAGTATTCCACGAAATGGAATTCAGGGATTCCAGCTTCCGAATTGTCCTTACTATCCATATGTTCCGCCAAGTACCGTCGGATTGAATGAAGATAAACCGGTAATCTTGAGTTTTTACCCGAATCCTGCTTCCGATAACTTGTTTCTGAATATCAGTTTGCCTTTCCAGGAAACCTGTGAAATTTACCTAGTAGACGACTCCGGGAAAAGGATTCAGTTGAAAGAAACCTGGAAAGCACAGACAGGATCTTTCCAATGGATGTTTGATATACATGATTTGCCTGCAGGAATGTACCACTTGTTTATAAAGAACGGAACGAGTTGCGTCCAGGCAAAAGTCGTGAAAGAATAGTCGTAGCGGATTAGTAAATGTACAGGTAGAAGAAAAGAAGTTCGTTAATGACGAGCTTCTTTTTGTTTGTATCAATTAGTATTCTTACCCAAGGTGAAGGTTGGTAAACAATTTCACGCCATAAAAAAAATCTGCGTTATCTACGCCCTCTGCGAGAGAAAAAATACCAGGTACTTCGTCCAACTTACGCAAAACGGAATGTTATCCACAATTATGACAAGAAATTAACCGTTTACCATCTAAAATATCAACATCTCACTTCTTTTGCCTAACTTTCGTTCCGCAATGGAATCCGATTTTTCATATCAATCTTCGCGCATGGAATTGCTCTTCAACACCCTGAAATGGATGCTTGATTCGCAGCAGATCGGTATCAGTATCGAAGAATTAGCGAAACAGGTTGAATTGGGAGAATGGGAAACGCAACATCTTTTCCTGGAGTATTTAGGCAAAGACCCGATTAAGTTCGTACAGCATGCTTTTTCTCCGTCCCTGGCGCAAGTCAATAAACAACAGGCGCAACTTTCAATCTTTGATTCCATTGGGGAGGAACAGGATGAACTACTCACTCATATTGATTTGGACATTCAAATCATAGAGGAATCCCCGGAAGCAATTTACTATTCCATCTTTCCTTATTTTTTGGGAACCGTTTTTATAGCAAACCACGAATCCGGGATTTGCCAGCTGACTCTTGAAGATTCAGAAGTGGGTTCTATCCGCCTAAGAAGATCTTATCCGAAGAGTACCATCCGGGAAGAAAAAACCGGACTGCAGGAATTAGCTTATGAAGCCCTGATGAATTATTTCGTGAAGACAGAGGATCTTCCGGTTATTCCAATTGCAGTGAAAGCAACATCTTTTCAAGTACAAGTCTGGAATGAGATCCAGGCATTGGGAAAATCGGAATTGGCAACTTATGGGATGATTGCTGAAAATTTGGGTGATTTGAATGCGTCCAGAGCCGTTGGAACAGCTGTAGGTGCAAATCCGATTGCCTTGTTGATTCCCTGTCACCGGGTGATTCACCATACGGGTAAGATTGGGAATTTCCGTTGGGAAAGCTGGCGAAAACGAATGTTACTGGCAATTGAAAAATAGAATTATGACACTGGAAGAACTAACAAAAACTCCGATCATAGGAGAATCTGAATTGGCAAAATACTGGCGGGTCGACGATCGGACAATCTATTCGGAATCAAAACCGAGCAACCGGACGGTGGAAACGATTGCATCCAATGTTGCTTTGGTGAAATCACTGAATGAATACAAACCGGTGAAGTTGATCATTTCTATCGCCAAATCTCCCGTTCCGGATAAAGCAACACGCGAGTTGGCTGCAAAAGAGCTTCCGTTGACTTATTCTGCAATGGCAATGATTGCACCCAATAAATTGACCGGATTCATCATCAATCTGATCTATGGAATGAAAAAACCACCTATCCCGATGAAGACTTTCTCCAATTTTGAAGATGCACACCGATGGATTTTGTTACAAGCTTAATAGTAAGTAATGTAACAAAATGAACGGACTTTCGTTTCTCTCTAAAACCTAGGACATGAAACCAATCCTACTTTTCATTCTGTTAACTCTTTTATTTCAATCTGTTTTTGCCCAAAAAGAAGTACGAAGTGATTCAATAAGTGTTTCATTCGCTTACAATCAATCGGAAATTCTGAATTCGGAACAAGTACTTGCACGATTATCCGAAATAGATGCTTCGCTGATTTCGGTTATTAAACTCGTTGGATACACCGATTCAACCGGATCTTTGAAGCGGAACAAAGTATTAGCTTCCGGGAGAATTCAGTCCGTGGAGTATTTATTGAAAAGTCCATCATTCAGCCATGTGAAGATGGAGCTGGTCAATGCAAACGAACTTTCCGGATACCGAACTGTTCCGGATGAAATGAATCGGAGAGTAGATGTTCTGATTTATGTTAAGGAAAATCCTCCGGCTCCGACATTGGCTTTCGAACTCAATAAACCGGTCAATCTGAATATCAATTTCAAAGGTGGAACAGCAGATATTCTCCCCATATCCTATCCGAACCTGGAAAAATTGCTGGATCTGATGCTTGGCGATACAACCCTGCTGGTGAAATTGCATGGACATGTTTGCTGCGCAAATGATATGGAACTATCTGTTAAGCGTGCCTATGCTGTGATGCGTTACCTGAGTTTGAAAGATGTGGATTATAAACGAATGTCAGCTGAAGGATTCAGTAACAGCATGGAATTGTTTCCGGATGATTCGGAAGAACATATGTCGATGAACCGACGGGTGGAAGCGATCTTTTACCGAAAAACAGAGTGATTTTTTTCCTCCCGCTGAGGTTCGCTGAGGAGCGCAGTTGTTTTTAGAAACAGTTTATAAGTTTTTTGTGAGAATTACTCCCAAAGAAACACTTTCTTAAATATTAATTCAAGTTTGGTATGCAATGTTTCTGCGTACCTCTGCGGGAAATAACGACTATAATCCCATCAAACCTAAAGGTAATCTGTGGGAAATATTAATCCTCCACGTAAACCCGGTGCATCCGTCGCGATAATCCCGTCAGTCATCATTTCCGCGAACCTCTGCGCTTTTCTGCGGGAAATACCTGTTATAACTTTCGTGTTCTTCCGTGCTCGTCTGCGGGAAATATTAATCCTCCACATAAACCCGGTGCATTCGCTTCGATAACCCGGTCATCACCTCATATGGAATCGTATCCATTGCCTTTGCAAAAGCCTCCATCGCTTGATTTTGGCCGATAATTTCTACAATATCATTGATTTTCGCATGAACCGAACTGATATCCACCATGATCATGTCCATGCAGACCCGTCCAACTACCGGACATTTGATTCCATGAATAAAGACAGAACCTTTTCCATTACTTAAACTGCGTCTGAAACCGTCGGCGTAACCAACAGGAATCACTGCAATCGTTAGGTCGTCTGTTGCTTCATACGAGCAACCGTATCCGATGAAATCCCCTTTCGGGACTATTTTAATTTGTGAAATCGAACTGTACCAGGAAACGCTTGGTTGCAGGGATGGTTTTAATTCCTTGTTTTCAGTATAGCCGTACATGGAAATTCCCAGACGGATGAGATCATAACAGTATTCGGGGTAACGCAGGGAACCCTCCGAATTGAGAATGTGTGCAAGGAAAGAATCGGAACTGTTTGTTCTGAAGTATGAAACAATCGAATCAAAAGTTGCCAACTGTTTTTTTGTGAATTCGCTGTGAACCGGATTATCTGCATCTGCCAGATGTGAATAGATTCCTTGAATCCGGACTTCAGGTTGCGAATTGATAATAGCCAAAACACGCTCTTTGTCACTTGGAGCAAATCCTAGGCGATGCATTCCGGTATCGAATTTCAGGTGAATCGGATAAGCTGAAATTTGGTGATGGATCAATGCGGTAATAAATTCATCTAATTGCTCGAACGAATAAATTGCCGGCTCCAGGCGATATTCGATAATCAGATCGCTGTGTTCCGGGTCGGGATTCATAACAACAATGGAAGAGGAAATCCCAATTCCTGCTTTGCGCAATTCGACACCTTCGTCTGCAAAAGCAACTCCAAAATCCCGAATACCATTCTGTTGCAAAAACGAAGCAACTTTATCCGCACCTGATCCGTAGGATGAAGCTTTCACCATAGCCAATATTTTTACCTCTTTGGGTAAACGGGATTGATAGAAGGAAATATTGTGTTTGATTGCACTAAGGTTCACCTCGACAATCGTCCGGTGTTTCAATGCTTTTCCTCTTGCCACTTCGTATTCAAAAGCACGGTCCCGATGCGCTTTTACAAGAACAACGGCATTGTGAAAATTTTCCCAGGGAATCGATTTTCCTTCCGGGATAAAATGAAACTCGTCCGGATTGAAGGAAGCAATCAGTTTCTCAATCTCCAATCGCTCATGGGCATGTTTTTCAGACAATCCGATGACAACGATCCGTTTTTTATCCGGTGCCAATTGCCGTTGATGGATCAATGCTTCACTTAAGGCATCCAGATCCAGGTTATAGGTGTCATTGATGATGGTATTTCCGTTGATCCCTTCAAAAACTTCCATGCGCAATGCAAGTGTCGGAAGCGAATCGATCCGTTCTTCAATCTCTTTCGGTTCAAATTGAAGGAAAGCCAGGAATGTTTTCAAAACTCCCAGCATTCCACTGTAACCACTTGGAAAACGGTGATTCTCGTATGGGGAGCAAACCTGGAAATTTCCGGGTAAGCGGTTTTCCAGATCGGCAAATGTATAGGGAATAAATGCCAAACGGCATTCCCGGAAAAGCACCCATTTTTCCAGTAGGTGTTCTTCGTTATTGACAAAGTTTTCGCGATGTGCTTTTCCAAATGCTGTGAAGATACCGTAATCGGGTTGGATCATGTTTTGAAGCACTTTCATTTCTCCCGGTTTCGAGATTCCGGCTTCGATAAAAGCAATGGAAGCATTCTCGTGCATTTCCAAAAGGGATAAAGCAACACCCAATTGCGAATTGAAACTTTTAGGACTTCTGACTACTTTGAATTTATCCGAGATACAATGGAAAATCCATTCTTTAAAAGTTGTTTTTCCAGTGCTTCCGGTTATGGCGACAACAGGATACGAGAATTGTTTCCGGTGGTAGCTTGCCAATTTCTGAAGCGCAACCAATTGATCTTCCACCTGGAAGTAAAGTGCATCCTCCTGAAATTTCACTTCGCTGTTTTTCGCAATTACAAATAAACGGATTCCTTGCCGGTAAGCATCTTCAATGAATTGGTTTCCAGATCTTGTATGACCAGTCAAAGCGAAAAAAAGAGCTCCTTTTGCCTGTTGAATTTTGCGGGAATCGAAGTAAACATGTGTAATAGGCCCTGCATTGGAGCCAATTACCTTTGCTTCAAAAATTGCGGTACATGCTTCGATGGAATAATTTAGTCTCAATGCTCAATTTTATTGTAACAACTGCGACAAAGGGGTTCGTATGTTTCAACTGCTCCAACCAATACCTGTCCTTCGTCCTTTGTTGTTCTATGTGAGTACTGTGCTAAGTTACCACATGAAACGCAAATGGCATGTACTTTTGTAACATATTCCGCGATGCATAAAAGATCCGGCATCGGGCCAAAAGGTTTTCCCAAATAATCCATATCCAAACCTGCGATAATGACACGTACACCTTGTTTGGCCAGATCAGTACAAACCTGGACTAAACCGGGATCAAAAAATTGGGCTTCATCAATGGCAACGATGCGTTCCTTTTTCCAATGTTTTAGAATTTCAGCCGAATTGGTCACCGGAATCGCTTCCAAAGAAGATCCCACATGGCTCACCACCTGTTCTTCATGATAGCGGTTATCAATAGCCGGTTTGAAAAGCAGCAATTTTTGTTGCGCAAATTCCACGCGTTTCAAACGACGGATCAACTCTTCGGTTTTTCCTGAAAACATCGATCCGCAGATCACTTCAATCCACCCGTTTTGTCTCGCTTCAGAAGGAATTTGCTCTAAAAACATCATTTTTCAAGGTTATCAACAATCCAATATAAACAACTATTCGGTTCCGAACGGAAAAACTGTTTCCTGAATTGTAATTTTAACCTGCAAAAATTGTGATTTCTCGTGTCTTAAAATGAATGAGGTTTACAAGTTTTGGCAAATGTTGAAAAATTTCGAAATACTGGAAATATGGAAATGCACGCGTTAATCGAAGAAATTGCAGCTTTATTGGTCAAGATAAAGTCGGGAGAAGCTACTATCGGTGAGTTGGAGGCTTTTGCAGCAGCTACGAATCAATTGAATGAGCGCGCAATTATTTTGCGATATAAAGCGTATGAAGCAAAAGTTTACGGAACGTCGGTTCAGGATCAGGAACCTGTTTCGGAAGCACCTGCTGTTGTAAAAGAAGACATTGCTCCGATCATTGAAGCTCAGGAAGTTCATCCGGAAGCTCAGGAAGAACCTTCTTTTGATCTGTTTGGTATGGAGGACGATGAGGAAGAAGCGGAAGATGAGGTTGCTTTTGAATTGATTGAAGATGAAGTGGAAGAAGTGGTAGACGAAGAACCGATTGAGGAAGTTATTGAACCCGTTCGTCATCACCATGAGGCTCTGGAAGAAAAAGAGCCGGAAGCTCCGGAACCTGCTTTTGCGGCACCGATTGAAAACACACAGGGTTTACATCCGATTTACGGGAAATTGAATTCCAATGACGGAACTTTGGCAGCACGCCTGATGTCTGTTCGGTTGGAAACATTGAAAGGGGCTTTTGGATTTAATGAGCGTCTGCAAATTATCCAGGAATTGTTCAATGGTTCAAATGATGAATTCAACAACCTGATCGAGCAATTGGAAACAATCCCGTCAAAGGAACAGGCAAGGTCTTTGGTAAGCAGTTATGCAAATAAGTACCATTGGGATTCCGAAAGTCAATTGGCAATCGAATTAATTCAAAAAGTTGAACGCAAGTATGCATAAATCACTCTTTCTTCTCATATTCCTGCCGTTTCTTGGATTTACTCAGGTGGAACAAGGTCGTTTGACAGCTGAGAAACTATGTTCTCCGGCTTTTCATGGTCGGGGGTATGTCAATGGAGGAGATTCACTTGCTGCGAATTTCATTGCAGGTGAACTGGAAAAAATGGGCTGTAAATTCTTTCGAAATTCGGCTTTTCAACCCTTTCAATTCAAAGTAAATACATTCCCGAACAAGATGGCTTGTTCCGTCAATGGAAAAGTGCTTATTCCCGGAAAAGACTTTGTGGTGGATCCGGCTTGCCCGGCATACCAAGTAGACAGTTTGAAAGTTTACCGGATTTCAGTGGAAGAGTTATTCAATGGAAAAAAACTAAAGAATAAGATCAGCCAGGCTGCAATGAGCCAATCGAAGGCTTCTGTAGGTTTTGCATTTCATTTCAGCTTGTGGAAAGGTGATACACTGAAAAAAGCACAGGAATTAGCAAAAACTTTGGGAGAATCCATGCCAATCATTGAATTGATTGATACTAAATTTACTTGGAGTGTCAGCCAGGATCAAAGCCGGGCTCCATTGCTCCAGGTTCAATCAAGTGCAGTGGATGCTTCTTTAGATGAATGGATTTTCCAGGTGAAAGTGGACGCTAAAGTGTTGGATCATACAGCGCGAAATGTAATCGCTTACGTTCCTGCAAAGAAGAAATCGAAGAACTATTTTGTGTTCAGTGCGCATTACGATCATCTAGGACAAATGGGGCAAGAAGCCTACTTTCCAGGTGGAAATGACAATGCCTCGGGCACGGCACTGCTTTTGGAAATGGCTCGTTATTATGCGAAGAATCCGGCTGAAGTAAATATTGTATTCATTGCATTTGCCGGGGAAGAGGTTGGTTTACTTGGGAGCAAATATTATACGGAAAATCCTGTTTTCCCATTGAAAGAAATTCAGTTCCTTTTCAACCTGGACATTATGGGGAGTGGCGAAGAAGGAGCAACAGTCGTAAATGCAACTTTGTTCCCCGAGCAGTTTGAAGTATTGAGATCCATCAACGAAAAACAACACTATTTACCAAAAGTGGCATCCAGGGGACCGGCTGCAAATTCCGATCATTACTTCTTCACACAAAAAGGAGTTCCCGCATTCTTTATGTATACGATGGGACCAAACAAGCACTACCACGATGTGTATGATACGTATGAAGAATTGAGTTTCAATAAATTCAACGGTATTTATCAGTTACTGATCGATTTCGAGAAAGTGATTTGCTGGAAACGTTGATGACTTTTCCGGATTAAGAGATATATCTATTCGCTTCCAAAAGGAGTTGTTTCCTTGTCTCGTTGCTTTTTTATTTCGCACCAATTTTGAGTATATTCACTCGCAACTATTTATGAAAGAAATGCGATTATTATTGGTTATTGGGTTTTTTATTTGCTCGAAAGTATTGTACTCTCAAGCATACCAAGGTGTACAGAAGATTAAAACACCCATTCTGACAAAAGCTGCGAATTGTGCTCCCGCAAATAAGACTACCTTTTTGGACTACAATAATGTACGCGCAATGGTACATACAGCAGGAAATTTGTGGCAAGTTCCAGGTCAAAATTTCTCTCAATATGAAATTCCTAAGAATTCGAAAATCATGTGTTTTTTCACTTCCGCATTGTGGTTGGGTGGAACAGATGTGAATGGACAATTAAAATTGGCTGCCTTGCGTTATCGTCAAGGTCAGGATTATTGGACAGGCCCGCTTGCCAATACAACTGCTGAGATTGACCCGAGCGAATGTTTGAAATACGATAATCATTTTACTTCGAGTAAGGATCTGGTGCGGCAATTTGATGCCTGGTATAACGCCGGAGTTTTGGATCAGCAAAATGGAACAAGTTTGCAGACCAGTAATTTTCCTAATTACCAGGTTCCTGAGTTTATCAAAAATTGGCCGGCTCACGGCGACTTATCCAAAGGTCAGGATTATCATTTGGCTCCTTTCTTTGATCGGGATAATGACGGGGATTATGAATGGCAAGAAGGGGATTATCCCTGGTACGACATCAATGGAACAAAAGATTGCAAAACCGACAGAAGGGTTTCGCTTTATGGCGATTTCAATATGTGGTGGGTGATGAATGATAAAGGGAATATCCATACCGAATCCGGTGGGGAACCTATCGGGATGGAAATCCGGGCACAGGCTTTTGCTTTCGCTACCAATGACGATGTGAATAACATGACCTTTTATAATTACGAATTGATCAATAGGGGAACTCAAACCTTGTATAATACTTATTTTGGAGTTTTTACCGACGGAGCTCTCGGTGATCCGTTTGATGATTATGTGGGTTGTGATGTGAGCCGTGGATTGGGTTATTTCTATAATGGAGATGCGGTTGACGGAGATAATCAAGGTTTTTATGGATATGGATCAAATCCTCCAGCTTGTGGTGTCGACTTTTTTGAAGGGCCTTACCAGGATAATGATACATTGGACAATGCTTTTGGAATTGGAGACGGAGAAGCGTTGAACGGAATCGGTTACGGAGATGGAATTGTGGATAACGAGCGCTATGGAATGAGACGCTTTTTGTATTATGTGAATGCAGGAGGCGGAACCAATCCGAACCAGACAGACCCGACCAATTCCGCGGATTATTATAATTTCCTAAGAGGAAGATGGAAAGATAATACCCCGTTTTATTATGGTGGGAACGGGCATATTTCTGATCCATCCGTTAATCCGAATGTGACTTGTGATTTCATGTTCCCGAACGATACCGATCCGTTGGGATGGGGAACGGATGGAGTTCCGCAACCGATCTGGACGGAGCAAACAGCGAACAACCTGCCTTATGACCGTCGTTTCTTGCAATCTGCCGGACCGTTTATTCTAAAACCGGGTGCCGTCAATAACATTACGGTCGGAATGGTTTGGGCAAGAGCGTTGGGAGGAGATCCATTCGAATCAGTAAAAAGCCTGCAGTTGGCAGATGACAAAGCGCAAGCCTTGTTCGAGAATTGTTTTCGTGTGCTCGAAGGACCTCATGCGCCGGAATTGACCGGACAGGAATTGAAGAACGAATTGATCTTGTATTTATCCAATGGTCCGGCATCGAATAATAAGAAAGAGAATTATTCGGAATTTGATCCCTTCATTGTTACGACTATCCCGAATGCTGACAAACATTATCGTTTTCAGGGGTACATGATTTACCAGTTGAATAAATCCAACGTCAGCGTTTCCGATCTGGAAGATCCGACGAAAGCGCGTCTGGTTGCTCAAGTGGATCTCCAGGATGGAGTGAAGCGATTGATCAATTTTGAGTTTGATGAGAATCTTCAGGCTTCTTTCCCGGTAGAGAAAGTAAAAGGCACTGATTTGGGTATTAAGCATACATTCAGAGTAACAGAAGATTTGTTTGCTTCCGGAGACCGCAAGTTGGTCAATTTCAAGCGCTATTATTTCATGGCGATTTCGTATGCATATAACAATTATAAACCCTATGATCCAAGTGATCCGAATGCAATAGATGGGCAGAAAAAACCGTTCCTTGGAAGTAGGAAAGCTGCAATCGGTGAAGTGAAAGCCCTGGAGTTGATTCCGCATGATCCCGCTCCTGAATCGATGGGAACGATGCATTTGTCTTCATATGGTATTACACCACGTATCACACGATTGGATGGAACCGGAAACGGGGGAAGAGAATTGGAATTGACTACTGCATCGG
>NZ_CAMLDC010000035.1 GCF_946478805.1 uncultured Fluviicola sp.
AAAAGAGATGTTCCTTTACCAATGCGACAGAATAATAGACTTCCGCCAAATGTTCCCAGGCATAGTTGAGATTCCCATCGCCCAGGATAAAACCCTTTCCTCCGGCTTCCAGGTAATTCCGGTGTGGTTTGGAAAGTCCGGAAGTGACATAAGCCAGTCCGATCCGGTCATCCGGTCGTTTCCATTTCTTTCCTTCCCAAACGATTCCGGCACTGATACTCCGGTCAATCTCCGTAAACGCCCACGTTTCATTATTTCCATCGTTCCAGCTTGCGCGGAAAAAGACCCCGAGATCCGCTCCCAAAGCTTGTTCGGCATTGATTGAAAACCCGAATTTCGAGCGGCCATACATGCGATTGGAAGTGATGTCGGGAATACTGTCGATGTTCTCCGGTTGGATGCTTTGACTGTAATTTCCCATGTGGGTCGTGTTGAAGAATGCCAAGATCCTTACAGCTCCTTTCAACTGATTGAACCGGTGCCGGTGCACATATTCCAGGTTGTGGGATACTGAACGCCGGATGTTCCAATCCATGGTATTTCCGTTAGCTCCAGTTGGGAGTAGGGAAAAAGCATAGCGGATTTCGTGTTTGGGAGAAATGTACTCCATGATTGCACTCGGCGTATAACCCCGTGTATTTGCAGGATAATCCCAGGCACCATTATCCATTAAGGACCAAGCCATGAATTGCGTTCGGGGATCGTGACTGTAGGTATTGTCGTCAAAGAAATCTGCAATTCCGACTTTACCGACAGTTAAAGAGAGGTACTTTACAGGAATGTGCATTCCTATCTGATTTTGGTCGCTTTCCTGGTAGGTCAGTTCCTTGCTTAAAGCAAATCGTTGTGTGAAAAACAGGCGCGCCAAATAAATCTGCGGAGCCGGACTTCCGACCCGGAATGTTTCTCCATTTGTTGCATCTCCAATTCCCAGTGCACTGCTCAATCCGGAACCTCCGGCAATTTCAGGGTTGAAATAAACGCTTGCACCTTTCCATAAGCGCGAACCGAGATAAAGCGTGGAGGTAATGGAAGCCTTGTTTTCCTTTTGGGTGGACAAACTGTTGTCGCCGGAATAAGGTGCGGAAAATGAGGGTTTGAACTGATTGATCACAGTAGCCTGCGCGTGGATTGTTAACCAATGATTTTTCAGGGAATCGGTTTCCTGGGAGAAAAGACTGGAACTGATACAGGTGAGAAGGAAAAGGATTTTCAACGCATGCTTCATATCCTGTAACTTTTAAAGTTCAACTATTTAAGTTACACTATTTTTTTGATTTGGTTTTGCTGCTTTGTTCTTCGAAATAAGTTCCGTTGAACCGGTAAAACTTGTTTCCAGGAACTATTTCCCCTTTTTCATTCGTTGTGGAGATGGAAATGACCTTTTTCTTTTCGTCGTACCTGATTGCGGCAACGGGTCTTTCAGAATTATCGATGACACTGAAAAAATCATAGGCGATATCCAATGAATTCCTCAGTCCATCCGGTGTTTTCATAAGCTGGATGCTGTCGTTTACCCCGGTATTTGTCAGTTCAAAGGCTTGAATGGATTGTCCGACATCCTTGGTAGAATAGATTCCATTCGCAATTCCCAGGTAGTAAGTCTTCTTTTTGGCTTTCAGGGTGAAGATTTCGGAATAAAAACAGCCCGGATCTCCTTCGTCCAGATGACACCAGGAAGTAAACGCATTCTCACCGAGCTTGAATTGGTAAATCGCGTTGAAAAAGTGCATGGTTCCACCAGTCTGGGAATCCCAGCTGTAGATTCGGAACTTTCCATCCTTTGAAGTCGCTACATTACAAACGTATTTGTCCTTCAAGGCTTTGAAAGGATAATTGATCGTGTTATATCCTCTTGAAATCAAGGTGAAGAACTTCAATGAAAACAGATCGGTGTAAAATGTCAGTGAATCGAAATCGCCGTAGTGAGAAGCACTCACTTTTTGGTAAATATCGACGAGTTCCTGCTCACGTTGCTCCAAACTTATTTCCTGGGCAGAAACGAATTGATTTCCGCTCAGGAAAAGAAAGAATACAAGGCATGGAAATCGAAACATTTTATTTGCGTTTCGCAGTGAATTTCCCATTTGGCTGAATAAATGTCACCGCGTTTGATTTTCCGTTCTCCACGGTGAATTTCACGCTGTAACCTTTGGCGACTGTCAGATCGAACGTGTCATTTCCAACAGAAACGGTTTCGTAATCCGGTTGGCCCGGAACCAATACCATCAGGGTGGTTCCTTTCAGATAGATTTTAACCGACTGACCTTCCAGGTCGTAATCACCAACGTATTTGCTCAAATCATTACCGGATAAATTCACTTTGATCGGTTGACGGGTGAAGACTGTTTCTTTTCCAGGTTCACCCAGATCTAATGAAGCTGTTTCTATTTTTCCACTGTTTGCAGTTCCAAAATTGATCAGGAAATGGCTCTCGTCACTTCCGTCAGAATCATCGTTCGGATCCACGGATTTAAATTCGAACACATCGTAATGATAATGTTTCAACCAGGCTTTTTCCCCGGCAACGAAAGTGAAAAGCGTATCGTTCTTAAAGGTGATCAGGAATTGGGAGAAAGCAGGATTTCCATACAAACCGGCATAATCTGCGAGCGGATGGGAAAGATGCGTGTTCATGACTTGTAATGAATCTGATGCTTTTTCTACTTTTTTCATCGCTTCCATCATGTCTTCGCGCTGTTTCTTCGCATCCGCGTTCCATGGAATGGACGGCAGGGCAAACAATTTGTCTGAAATCAGGTTTCGTACAATCTCCGGAACTTCCGAACCGTTTTGATTGGTCAGAACTACAATTCCGATGGAATCCGTTGGATAAAATGCCACATTTGCAGAGAAACCATCGATGTTTCCTCCATGTTGTACGAGGTAATGTCCGCGGTAGGATTCCAGGAACCAACCCAATCCGTAATTGGTGAATTGAATATCGGGATGAGTAGTAGGTTGTCCTCCGTTAACGATCATCTGGGAACTCGAAGCGTCTCTCACATACGAAGCCGGAATGATCTCATTTCCATTGAATTTCCCACCCATGATCCAGGTTGAAACCCAATTTCCCATATCATTTGCACATGAGTTGATACTGCCCGCAGGCCCCATTCCGTTGATATTGTAGTAATCCAATTTCTTGATTGCAGACTGTTTATCTATGGTATAAGGAAGCGAGGCATCCGCATCTTTTTCAGTGGCGAAGATATCCGTATTGCTGTGCGTCATTTTCAACGGGGCGAAGAAACGCTCCCGGATATTGGTTTCCCAGCTTTTCTCGGTGATTTTTTCTGCAATCATTCCCTGGGCCAGGAACATGAAATTGTTGTATTGCCATTTCTGACGCAATTTCGCGTTCGGCTCCATGTATTTCACCCGTTGGATCAAACTATCGCGATTGGGAGTGTTGAACATGTACCACGAATAATCAAAGCGCGAAAGCCCGGTACGGTGACACATCATATCGCGAATCGTGATCCCGGTATTCATGTAATCGTATTTGAAAGTCAATTGAGGCAAATGGGTTGTCGCCAGGTCGTCCAGTTTCAATTTTCCTTCTTTTTCCAACTGACCGATGATGGCAGCTGTGAATGCCTTACTGGATGAACCGATTGCAAACAAGGTGTTTGGAGTAACCGGTTTTTTGTTTTCCAGGTCGCGGTATCCGAAACCTTTCGAGAAAATGATCTGGTCTTTGTAAACGATAGCCACCGAGTAACCTGCCACTTTCTGGTCTGCAAGTACCTGGTTCAATTCTTTCTCCACACCTGAAAGGCGCTTGGCAAAGTCCGGCTTCTTTTCTTTTGATTGGGAAATCGCAGGTGAGACCAGTGCAGCGGTCAGCAAAAGGGTAAGGATTTGTTTCATCGTTTATTCTGTTTAATCGAAAGTAAATGTAAGAAAAAACTTCTTGCTCCTGTGTGATTGGAGGGGGAAAAGCTATTTCAAATCTCCCGAAGGTTGTTTCCGGCTTTTAATTAGGGAAACCACGATGTTCAATACAAAAATAACCTGCGCCCCCACGAGCGTATAAATTGCATAGATAATCCAGTCGATTGCTTCGTCCTGTTGATTTTGGACGTCATCCATCACGCTGTAAGCGGGAGTTGTTGCCGGCATTACTTCTTGTTGCCGGGTGGAAAGATAGATAATCACCAAACTGGCAACCGTAAGTAAATAATGAGTTGCAAAAAGGTATTTGTTCATCGGTTTCCGAAAGAGCTCGAAACAGAGGGCAATTCCTGCAAATAATAAGAACAGACCGGCAAGTACTAACCAAAAAACACTTTTTGGAAGAACAACATAGGTGTCATCAAAAACAATATTCAGGCCTTCGGATTGTCCGAACCAAGCCATTGCTCCAAAAACGAGGATAGTGACGGAATAAACAATTGAAATAAAACGACCTTTGAACATGCTTCAAGATAGTCAAAATAAATAAGACTTTACCTTCTTGAAGTAAATTCATCAATGATAATTGCCAATTAAGCCACGGACAATTTCTCCAGTGCTTCCTCCAAAGAATTTAAAAAGTTCACCTGTTTCCCCTGGTTGCTTTCATACATGAAATCGGTGATGCTTTTACTTGTATGGTCGGAAAAATCACCTACAATTGCCAGGCGAACACGGTAATTGGAGAATTTTTGCAGGATTTCACCGGCCATTCCGTTCTTCAGATCGAAGAAAGTGGGGGTGATGTTCCTTTCGTAAAGGATGATGCGGTCGAACCCCTGGTAATAGAGATTCCCGAGCAGGTCTAAACCGTCTTCTTCTTTTTCGATAATGATTGGGATCGCTTCAGAAATGATTTCCGCTATTTGTATTCCGTCTACTTTGTGTGATTTGATGAGCATACCCTTATTGTTCTGTTTATAGTAAAAGTATCTTAGTTTTCAATAAATGCCAAATCCAGGTAGAAATTAGTGTGATTCGCCGGGTCCAAATAGAGGGTTGTTTCCTTTTGAATGGCAAAATACATTTCCAGGCTTTTCGGCTCCAGGTGAGAAGGCCAATGGAACTGTTTCTTTTCACCGTCCAATTCTACTTCAAACGTGAGGATTGTTTGGATATTTTCCTGCCTGATCTCAATGTCTCCTCCGAAACTTTGCACAAAACGCGAGTCTTCCCATTTATTGCTCCTGATCTGAACCGAATCGAGGTCAATTTGGAATGATGTTCCGTATTGCATAATATCCAATTGCTCTTGTTCCTCCCGTTTCTTTTTTTTCTTCGAATAACGTAAGACAATCAGCAGAACGATCCCGAACAGGAGCATACAGGCTATCCCGATTGAAAGCATTATGTAACTTACGTAGTTGTCAAAACTGTGAAGTGCGCCACGGATCAGGAGGTAGCCCAGAAAGCTCAACGCAAATGAGCTGATGAGTGCAAGTACCAGGATACGTTCTTTGAGGTTTTTCATTTGTATTTATACTTGTTTCCTGCAGATTCGGTGGTTTCCACAGACTGTTCTTATCGTAAAATTCAACAATACTTCTGCATAATTTACTCAATCAGCGGGAATTAAACAGGGTTTTGCTATAAAAGTATCTCATTTTTGTAAAGTTCCACCAGGTTCTCAAATGAAATCCGGTTTGCTGCCCTGGGAGAAGTGGAATACAAAACCACCAGTTCGATTGTCCGGTCCCGGTATTGAAACGAACTTCTGATCGGTCTTTTCCCTGTTGGAAAGCGGTGGCTGATTTCCTTCATGGCCAAAAACCGGTTAAACCACCTTGCCGCACTTTCTTTTCCCGAACTGCTGGTGAAAATGAGCTTCCGGATTCCCGGGTTTTCATCCAGGATCTGGAAGATGTTCATGAATTCAACAACGCTCAGGTTCTCATCCAGCGAACTGTTCTCGCTGCGAAGAATGTGCTGTCCCATATCCGTAACAGCCACATGCAGTTTTCGCAGTAGGTCTTTCCGTTCTTCAACGGCCAATTCCCCACCCGGATAATGTAATTCCGTTTCCGCTATGCGGGCAATGACTCTCCAAAAGAAGTTGGCTTTATTGGGATAGAAGAAATCGAATGACCAGTTTCGTTGGGTCGGCGGGAAGGTGCCAACGATGAGTACTTTGCTGTTTTCAGGTGCAAACCAGTTCCAGGGATGAAGTTCTTTCTGCATGGTCTAAAATAATCATTTTCCACCTTTTTCATTGCCAAAAAGGTGGAGCCAAAAGTCTAGGCGTGGGTAAACCGATCGACCTGTTAGCGGAGTATGCCGGATTTTTTCTTTAAACTCGTCGTACCTCCTCAAACAGAAGAAAAAATAACCGTCATTTACCGCACAGGTGCCCGATCTTGTTCACCTAATCGCCGGATTGAGATTAATGCAAGGTTTATTATTCCTGTTTTCTTACAAGAGCGAAACGCACGAGGATTTTTTAGGGTCTCGATGTTAAAATCAGTACGAAAGACGCTTTATCTATGCTCTGTAGAGTAAATTTTCTATTATTTTGTCCTTACATGTATTGATAAAATCCTTTTAGCGTGCACTAATAGATCAGATTTCGAAAATCTCTTGAGCTTTTTTCCAATTTTTCTTTAAAATTGGTCGATTAACGGTTGTCTCACCGTGAGAAGGTTCTCCGGAAAAATGACAGAACTTTTCAGAGTAATCCGGATCGGCATATTCATTCCATTTCTTATAAGCTTCATAACTCAAGGGTCTTTCGATGTTGAACGGGATTTTTATCCCTGTTCGGATGCAAAAGCCAGTTTGTTTGTTGGAAACGTTTGAAGATATGCTTTTAATTTCTGTTGTCTTTTTATCAATTTTAGGTTGGGTTTCCACCGTGACTTTTTTTATTGACATCCTTATTTCTTGACTAATGGTCAAAAGTCGTTGAACTTCTTCCAATGTATCGTTATATAATTGCGGATCATCGGCTTTGGAAATGTAGATGCCCATTTCGTTATTATTCTGCTGTGAAAACTCATACAAGTTCATGGATGTAATGATCGCTTCGTTCTCATTGATGTAACACTTTGCATGTAAGTTCTTACACAAACTGGTGCGAATTCCCATTTGACTTTCCAGCCAATTATTTTCATCAGGTTGAAGCTTGTTCTCACGAAATACAATCCGGATATCACGTTTTTGAACATTTAAATTGCTTAAATGTTCCTTTATACGTTCCGTAAATTGTAAGTAAGGACTTACAAGGATCAGCTTATCCTTTGTTCTTTTTATGAGTTCTTCCAGATGATAAGAAACACCTGTTGTATTTAGAAATTTTGCCATGGCTTTGTGGGGGTAATTGGAGCGAGTGAGCAAGATGCTCCTACAGATTGATGAAATTAATAAACATTTATCGAGTGAGTTTAATTGCTATTTAATTTCTACAGCAATACTTGCCAATTGCCTTGCAATCTCAGTTTTCTTTTCCTTAATTTTTCGCTCTTCTTCTAATTCAATTAATAATAATTCGATACTGCTTTTTATTATTGGAAAATATTTGAGACAATCCTCTTCGTTTAATTCATGTATGCCTTTGCTAATAATAGAGTAAAGTATAGTGTTTTCAATTAAAAAATTCGGAAGGTGATTTTTTAATAATGACATTTTTTCTCTTACTCGACTTTTTTGGTATAGATCTTCGTCCCAAGTAGCCCCAGTTTTAGCTTTGTCGTAAGCTGGCTTTACAATAAAATTCTCAATTATTCGTCTTAAATAAACATATGATCCAACTCCAATTCCATGTGAAAAAAGACCGATTGCTTTGTTAAATTCCTTAAAATAAATATCACCAAGTGTTTTTTTGTATTTCTTTATTTCAAAAGCATTTATATCAGCAAGAGAAGGGAACTGACCTATTTTTTGAATTTCTTTATCTTTTACCAACAGAAAATGATACATTACATGATTGTTATCTCTTGAGCAAAAGAATTTTCTCTCAATTAATCGATTCCAATTCATATATACTTCATTCCAATCTTCACTTCTCGAAATTGTGATAAGATGACCATTTTGTCTTCCTAATCTTGTTTGAGGTCTTTTATCTTCAGGTGTAAAGACAGAGAGTGATTTGCAACTAATACAATAACAGTCAATAGTATTAATACCATATACGATTTCAAATATTAGATCTTTATCTTCTTCATTGAGTTCAAAGCTGGAATATGGTGAGGTGTTAATGAAAAATTCAGATCGTTCAGGAAGTTTTAATTTACTCATAGTTAGATTTTTTTGTAATATAAAATTTGACATCTTTATTCTTCATTCCGAACTTTAATTTTAGTGCTTAATTCACGAAACTTCAAAATTTCTTGATTGTTAGCTATTGTGATAAGTCCTTTTTCTGCTTCAATTAAGTCTTCAAAAATACTATCAGTTTTATCAAAATCTTTGTAATCAATCTTTGATTCTTTGACTCTTTGCTTGAATAAATAACTGTCATTTAATCTCATATATGCATTTGTAGTTAAATCCAATAAACTCAAAACATCATTAATATCATGTTGATCGCTTTCTTGGTGTTTTTGACCGATTAAATGCATGAATCCCATATAGAATTGCTCTTTAAAATCATCTATTGACTCAAATGTTTCATTATTGGATTTCATCTCTGTAATAACATCAATGAATATTTTTTCATCTCTAGCAATGTGTTTTGATAAATTTATTGTTTGTGAGAAAATGAAATTTACAGATTCATATACTCTATAAAGACATGGATAATCAGTGTAAATTTTTGATGCTTGCTCTGAGTTTTGTCTTAAAAGAAAATTATATTGACTTAACAGCTCTGTATGAATAGAAATTGTTATTGGGGGGAAGTCTTCATCAATATTATTTTCAAGTTCTTCTAAACTAATAGTATTGTTAATAAGAAAGTATTTATTAAAAATCTTAGAAAGTGTTCGATCTAAGTTTTTTGAATAAATAACATTTGATACAATCTCATGAGTTATGTCATATGACAGTAGATTATTTAGATTGATACTATTGTACTGGTAACTTATTAAAATATTCCTAATATTCTTAGTGTATTCATCTCTCTTTCCTGATTTGTAAAGTCTGTAAGCACTATATAGGGTAAGTGTAGAAATAATTACTCCAAGAGTTGTGGATATATCTGACAAATCAGATAAAGTTAAATTATGATTAAGTATTTTCATCAGTAATAGTGTTTCAGTTATCTGCCGCAAAGTAGTATTTATTTTGATAATTGGAGCAGATGTGGGTACTTCTTTAGAGAAAATTAGTTTGTCCTCCTCTCCAGCGCCTATGCTAGAGCTTCAGCACCAGCATAAAAGGGGGAATCAGATCTGCGTTCTTCTGCGGGAGATAGTAAGTGGAGCAACTAAACCGATTTACCCGACATTCCTGCATTTTATATTGGTTTCCCGCGCTTTTCCGTCGTAATTTTGTACCATGAAATACGCTTTATTTGCTCTTTTAATGACTGTTGGAATGGCCGCTTCGGCACAGACTGTTCCGCTTCGCATTGTTTCCTACAACCTGTTGAACTTCCCCAACGGAAGAAACGATTGTGGCTCGGGGAATGTAAACCTTCCCAACCGGTCGGACTCCTTGCGCAAGACGATGCAGTATCTCCAGCCCGATATTTTTGTAGGGTGCGAGATCCAAACGGAAGCAGGATGTGACAGTGTATTGAACCGGACTCTGAACGTATTCGGAACAACGCATTACCAGCGTGCCCAATGGGTCAATAATTCCTTTGGCGGCGACCTGCAGAATATGTTGTTTTATAATTCCGCCAAACTCACTTTGAAAGAACAACGCATCGTTCAAACCTCTCCGCGCGATATCAGTCACTACATTTTGTATGTGAATGACGCTACTTTGCCACAACATCACGACACCTGTTTCATTGAAGTATTCATGTGTCATTTGAAAGCGGGTAGTGCGACCTCGGACTTGAGCGACCGGGCGGCACAAACGCAGTTGCTTCGTTCGGTCCTGGATGGAAGGCCGCAAGGACGTCATCTCTTCGTTTGCGGAGATTTGAATACCTATCGAAGTACGGAAACGGGTTACCAGAACCTGGTAAGCGGGGGAACAAATTTTCTGAAAGATCCCTTGAACATGCCCGGAAACTGGACGACAAACAGTTCCTTTGCAGCCATTCATACGCAATCGCCGCGGGCAAGCGGTTCCACGGATTGTGGCGTTACGGGCGGATTGGATGACCGCTTCGACCACATCATCGTGTCGCAAAACGTGATGAACGGAGCGAATCTCCTGCAATACAACGCTGCTTCCTACAAAGCGATCGGAAATGATGGAAATCACTACAACCAAAGCATCTTATCCGGAACCAATTCCCAATATCCCGATTCGGTGGTGCGCGCGCTGTATTATTCTTCCGACCATTTACCGGTGAAACTCGATATGACTGCTACCATCCCGACGAATAACGGATTGAACCTGACATTGACAATGACCGGAGGCGCTTGTCAGACAGGCGGAACGAGTGTGACTGTTCATCCCAACTTGGGCCAGGCTCCTTATACTTTTCAATGGGATGCAAATGCCGGTTCACAAACAACTGCTACCGTGAATAACCTGCCCGGGGGAAGTTATTGCGTGATTGTTACCGACAACAACGGATTGACGGACCAGGTTTGTTTCGAAGTGCCGGCGACAAGTGTATTGAACGTGAATTCCTTCGACGGAATGGATTACGGAACGTGCAACGGGCAAGCTTTTGTGGTGGTTTCCGGAGGTGCAACGCCATATACGTATCAATGGAACGATCCGCAGAATCAGACTACTTCCACTGCGAGCAATTTGTGTGCGGGAACGTATACTTGTGTAGTGACGGATCAGAACGGATGTAACACAAGTGTGCAATCCACTATTTTCTCGAATACGACCTCTTTGGCAGAATTATTTGCTGGAATGGAATTTCCCCTTTACCCGAACCCGGCAAGTGAAAGCATCACGATCCGCTATGAAAACAACGTGGAGTTAGGAAAGGTGAATCTTAGAATTTTAAGTGTTTCCGGGGAAGAAGTCCAAACGCAATCAATTGATTTTTCAACGACCAATGAAGCCACGATTTCCTTGGATGAGTTTCAAAATGGGGTTTATTTTGTAGAGCTGAGTAAAGACGGGGCAGTGGTAAGGAAGCTTTTTATTAAGAAGACATAAGACATAAGACATAAGACATAAGACATAAGACATAAGATTTTACTTAAAGAACTTTCTTGGTCTTCTGTCTGAATTAGTCTTAGGAGTCAAGACCGGTTGGTTTTACCCAAATCAAGTCTTGAATCTCCTGTCTTACGTCTAAAAGTCTTTTTAAGACTCGATCATCTTTTTCATATTCCCCAATCCCTCGTCAAAATCCTTTCCGATTGCATTTTCCATGTTGAAGAAAAGCATGAAAGCATTGAAAGGCCATGGAGTTTTACTGGTAAATCCCCAGGCAACACGTGTGTGTTCGTCTCCTTCAGAAGCTACGGTAAAGTAAGCATTGGAGACACTTCTCATCGGTTTCATGAAACGCAGTTCGTTCTCAATTCGCTGGTTCGGGATCAGTTTCATGATCTCTTGTTCCCCTTCACCGACTTGTTTATGCTGGCTTTCCCATTTGGAAATGAAACCAACCGTTTTATCCGTACCGATGTAGGTTGTTTTCATGTTTGGATCTGTCCGGGCCCATTTGCTCCATTGGTTCTGCTTTTCCAGCGAGGTCAGGAAATCATATGTTTCAGGTAGTGGTTTGTTGACTGTAATGGTTCGTTCAACTGCAAAGTCTTTCTTGCTTAGAGCAGCAATAATCAACACCAGGGCAATCAATCCGCCGATCGCACCTAAAATAATCCAGACAATCATCATACGCTTTAAATTTTTAGGTAAATAAACAACTTTTTATAAGACTTCAGACGTAAGACAAGAGACCAAAGACTTTATTTGCTCAATCAAAGTCATCTTTGGTTTTAGAATTCAAGACTAGTTGGTTTCACCAATATCAAGTCTTGAGTCTCATGTCTTTTAGTCTTTTAATGTCTGATAACCGGGTAACACAAACAATACTTCTCTACCGGTTGCGCCAATGCGGAAATATTCAGGTTGTCGGAAGCCTTAGAAACGTCGATCGTCTGTCCGTCCTTCATCAACAAATTGATTGTCTGTTTCACCTGGCTGTATGCATTATTAGAAAGCAATTCGGAGTAAACGAAATAACTGATCTCTTCATCGTCCAGCTGGTATTGCGTCCGCACCAATTCCTTCTCCATCAGGATGCGGTCGGGACTGAACGGTTCCTTTGCTATTTCCACTTTATGCAGGTTGCGATTGACCAAATTCGTTGAAAGGATCGATAACACTTTGTCGGAATGATTTTGCCACACTTTCACCGCTCCCATGATGTCATAATCATCCAGTTCTGCGAAAGTCTTCAGAATCTCCGGATTCGTTTCAAAATCCACTTTCTGGATATCCCGGCCCATGAAGAACAATAAAGCCGGACTGCCAAACAGTTCCTGACCATCCCGGATCAGTTTCTTCGCCCTGCGCAAAATATTGATCAGCATGAATTCGCCTGAAACAACTGTTTTATGCAGGTAGACCTGCCAATACATAACCCGTCGGGCAACGAGGAATTTCTCAATGCTGTAAATTCCTTTTTCATCGATCACCAATTGGTCGTTGTGAACGTTCAGCATTTCGATGATCCGTTCGGTTCCTACAATTCCTTCCGAAACACCGGTGAAGAAACTATCGCGGGTCAGGTAATCCAAACGATCCATGTCCAACTGACTTGAAACCAGTTGGTAAAGGAATGTCTTGTGGTATTTGTTGGCGAAGATCATCAAGGCGCGCTCCAGGTCGTCCGAGTTTTCAGGGAAATCCCGTTTCAATGCTTGAATGAAATAATAGGAAATCTGTTCGTGGCTGACGTTTTTGACAATGTCGTATTCCAAAGCGTGGCTGAACGGACCGTGACCGATATCGTGCAACAAAATTGCCACCATGACCGCGCGTTCTTCCTCTTCTGTAATTTCGTGTCCTTTTCTGCGGATTACTGCAACAGCCTGCGACATGAGATGCATGGCGCCGATTGCATGATGAAAACGCGTGTGCAAAGCTCCCGGGTAAACCAGGTGCGTCATTCCCAATTGCTTGATCCTTCTGAGTCTTTGAAAGAACGGATGCTCCACCAAATCGAAAATAAATTCGTCGGGAATTGAAATAAAACCATAAACGGGGTCGTTGATGATTTTCTTTTTATTATTTCGATGTGTGTTTGTACGCAATTGAATACCTTTATAAATAATCTAATATCAAAGCTAATTAATCTTTAGGATATGCAAGCAAAGATTCTGTGGGCAGATGACGAAATGGAGTTCCTGAAACCGCATGTACTCTTTTTGGAGGCAAAAGGATACAGTGTAGAACTCATTAACAACGGTAGTGAAGCTGTCGAGAAATGCCAGGAGAACAATTACGATATTGTCTTCCTGGACGAGAATATGCCTGGTATTTCCGGATTGGAAACATTAGCCCGGATCAAGGAAATCACCCCGATGACCCCGGTTGTCATGATCACGAAAAGTGAGGAAGAATCCATTATGGAAGAGGCGATCGGAAGTAAGATCGCGGATTACCTGATCAAACCGGTAAATCCCAATCAGTTGCTTTTATGCCTGAAGAAGAACCTGGATCACCGCAAATTGGTTTCCCAAAAGACCAATTCAAATTACCAGCAGGAATTCCGCCACTTGGGAATGCAGCTCAACGGCCGGTTGGATGCAGAAGAGTGGAAGGATGTGTTCAAGAAACTGACCTACTGGGATTTGGAATTCAAGGGAATTGAGGACCAGGGAATGCGCGAGATATTGAATGCACAACGAAAAGAGGCGAATGATTTGTTTTGTCGCTTCATTGAAAATAATTACGAAGATTGGTTCAACGGTCAGGAGGAAGCTCCGGACATGGTGCATCACTTGTTGAAAGAACAGGTTTTTCCTTTGCTGAATGAGAAAGATCGTGTTTTCCTGATGGTGATCGACAATTTGCGCTATGACCAATGGCAAGTCCTGAAACCGATCATTTCCAATTTCTTCACCATCGAAAAGGAAGAAATCGTTTATTCTATCTTACCGACAGCGACACATTACGCCAGAAATGCCTTGTTTGCAGGACTGATGCCTTCTGAAATTGAAAAGCGTTTTCCAAAACAGTGGTTAAACGAGGACGATGAAGGCGGTAAGAACATGCATGAAGCGACTTTCCTGGAAGGGAATCTGAAACGCAACGGGAAAGATGTCAAATGGTCATACCATAAAATCACCAACCTGGAAGCAGGTAAAAGATTGGTGGACCAGTTCCATACCTTGTGGGATAACCAACTGAATGCGATTGTTTACAATTTCGTAGATATGCTTTCACATGCCCGCACCGAGATGGATATGATCAAGGAATTGGCCGCGGATGAAGCTGCTTACCGTTCATTGACGCTTTCCTGGTTCGAACATTCCCCTTTACAGGAGATGTTCAAGAAAATTGCCGAAAAAGGTGGGAAGGTTGTCATTACAACGGATCATGGAACGGTTCGTGTGACCAATCCGGTGAAGATTGTCGGTGACCGCAGTACGAATACCAACTTACGATACAAGACAGGACGTAACCTGAGCTATAAGGACAAAGAAGTGTTTACGGTGAAACATCCGGATAAGGTAGGACTTCCTAAGTCGAGCCTGTCGGCTGAGTTTGTCTTTACCAGGGAGCAGGATTATTTCGTCTATCCCAATAATTACAACCACTTCGTGAATTATTACAACGATACATTCCAACATGGAGGAATCTCGATGGAAGAATTATTGATTCCCTTCATTATTCTTCATTCGAAGTGAAAGAATTGATTGCACATAACCTGGATGATATTCCATTTGTAGCCAAAGAATTGTTGGAATACATGGGGAATCGGAAAGTCGTGGCATTTTATGCGGAAATGGGTTCGGGAAAAACGACACTCATTTCTGCTGTTTTAAGAGCTATGGGCATCGAATCTTTGGAAGGTTCCCCTACGTATTCCCTGGTGAATTCGTATGAATCTCCCTATTTTGGAGAAGTGATGCATTTCGATATTTATCGCATGAATTCGTTGGAAGAAGCGATGGATGCAGGAGTGGAAGAATTACTTTATTCCGGGGCGACTTGTTTTGTGGAATGGGCAGAAATCATCGAGCCTTTGTTGCCGGAAGATGTGGTGAAGGTCCGGATCGCCATCAACGAATCGGGGGAGCGGTTGATTCAGCTCAGTTAAACAGGCTTTCTCCATATAAATCTCCCAAAATTTTGATCTTCGAAAATTTTAGAATTCGATAATTCGCTTGTTCGCATCTTTGCGAACAGATTTGATGTTAATCAACTGATTTTTAATTAGTTGATTTTTTAAGTTTAGCGAAATTACTTTTTGAATTCGACAGGTAAAGCCACTTGAAATTTTTATAGAATGTCTTTATCGATAGCATCATCCATATTCCTTTTTTTCGTATCTTCGTTTGGCTAAAATTGGATACGAATCATGGTAAAAGACCCGGAATTACTCAAGCAACTTTTGAAAGAGGGCAATATTCTTCCGATGGAAGAGATGCTCGAAATTGCTAAGAAAAAAGGAAGATTGGTAATTGGGATTCCAAAAGAATTAAGTTTCCAGGAGCGGCGGGTTGCCCTGGTTCCGGAAGCAGTTTCATTTTTAGTGGCAAACGGACATGACGTGCGTGTAGAAAGAGGTGCGGGCGAATCCAGTAAATTCAGCGACCGTGAATACTCTGAAGCCGGAGCGGAACTTTGTCCGTCAAATAAAGAGATTTTTGAGTGCGACATTATCCTGAAAGTCACACCGGCTTCTGAAGAGGAAGTGGATTTGATGAAAGGAAATCAGACCCTGATCTCGGCATTGCAATTAAGCATTCAGCCGAAAAGCATTCTCCAGAAACTGATCGAAAAGAAAGTTACGGCTATTGCCTGGGATTATATTCGCGATGAGCAGGGAGTGTTTCCGGTGGTACGAACCATGGGAGAAATTGCAGGTACCACTTCCATTTTGATTGCCGGGGAATTATTGTCTTCATTCAACGAAGGAAAAGGGATCATGTTGGGTGGAATCGCTGGAGTTCAGCCCACGGAGGTTGTGGTGTTGGGAGCAGGAACAGTTGGTGAATTTGCTACGCGTGCTGCGCTCGGATTGGGAGCTTCTGTCAAAGTGTTCGACAATAGTTTATCGCGTTTACGTCGTTTACAGAACGATTTGGGTTCACGCATCTTTACTTCCGTCTTACAACCGAAAGTACTTGCAAAATCAATCATGCGTGCCGATGTGGTAATTGGTGCTATCCGTTCCCCTTTGGGGCGAACTCCTTGTGTGGTCTCCGAAGAAATGGTGGAGAATATGAAAGAAGGTTCTGTCATTGTGGACGTGAGTATCGACCAGGGTGGATGTTTTGAAACCTCACGCGTTACGAATCACAATAACCCGACCTTTGTTAAACACGGAGTGGTTCATTACTGTGTTCCGAATATTGCATCGCGTGTTCCGAGAACAGCTTCTTTCGCTTTGTCGAACATCTTTTCACCGATCCTCATGGATATGGGAGAATCAGGAGGATGTTTGGACCTGATCCGCAATGAACCCGGATTCCGTTCGGGAGTATATATCTACCGGGGAATTTTGGTAAGCGAAGTCCTGGGCCGTGTTTTCGACCTGAAATACAAGGATATTGATCTGTTAATGATGGGCTTGAAGGGGTAATTCAATTATCAATTATGAATGTAAAAATTATCAAGAAAATTTAAAACTCTTGATAATTCATTATTAGTTCATTGATAATTACTCATCTATCCTCCGCGTTTATTGCCTTTGAACTTCACTTTTTTGCTTGTCCATTTGTAGCGTTTTTTGTCGAAGTTTTCTCTTCCACGGCTACCCGAATTGAATTTGTAAACAAAACCGGCTTGATGTTGCAGGTAATTTCCACCTGACAAGGCACCACCTGTAAATGCAAATTTACCGGATGTCTGTAACTGGAATCCCAATCCACGGAAGAAGAATAAGTTCACCCCGATACCAAAGTTACCGGTAAGGCTACTGACGCCGGGCATCATGGTGCGTTGTGTCATTCCTATTCCCAACGATACAAACGGATCCACCCAACGTGGAGTGATCAGTGGATAAAAGCTGTATTTGCAATTCAAATCCAGGGCTAAAAAGACACCTGAGCGATTAATAGAATCGTTGATTAATTTCCCTGCTTTGTAGGTAACATATGCTCCTGAAAATTCTGCACTCAATCCGTACTTGAAGTACTTGTCAACCATGATCCGGGTTGGAAAATACTCGTAATTCCAGGATTGCGCTACATCAAAAGGTTGACATAACCCACGACCGTCATCTTCAACCGCTGTCCAACTGATGCCGATCATCCAGGAATACGGTTTACGATTTGCCAAAACAGAAGGTTGAGCATCAACGGTATTCGTGATAAACAGGAGTATAAGAAGTAAGACAGTGTGCAGTAAAGTCTTTTGTACAGGCATGAATCGAGTCTATTAATTTGCGTCAAATGTATATAGCTTATCCGAATATCCAGCATTTTTTTTGAAAAATGTTGGTATATTAGCCGAAACTGAAACGTGTGATAAGCAACAAATTAGGACTGAAATGGCCTGAGACAACCCATGAATGGGAAAAGAACTTAGTTCGAAAGGTTAATTTTCTCAGTCTGATCGGATCATTCAATGTAGTTGCTTCATTAATAGTCTTTAACAGCATCGGTTTCAACTTCCTGAATCTTCATTTCTTTGTGGTTTTGGGTCTCGCCGCAACAATTCTGACATTGAATTATCGGGGTAAATTTATCCTGGCGTCCTACCTCTTCTTTGCAATCGGAATTTATTTGTTGGGGGTAGCCACCATAACCATGCAGTTGGAGAGTAATGTCCTTATGTACTTCTTTCCGTTGACGCTTTCTATTGTTCAGATTTATGGAAGGAAAGAATTGTTCGGGCATCTCGTTGCCTGGTGCATTCTTTATTTTCTGACGATCAGTTTCCTGCTGATTTTGGGACCGTATTATTATCCCATCAAAATCGGTCCGGCTCAGATGGGGAACTTGAAGATCTTTAACGGACTCTTTGCTTTTTTCTGCGGATTGATGCAAATAACGGTTATAACGTGGATGAATATCCGGCAAGAAGAGGATATCAGGAATGCGGTGGAAGAAAAACGATTGTTATTGGCAGAGCTTTATCATCGGGTGAAGAACAACCTGAATATTGTGACGAGCTTGATCAACATCAAAAAAAATAATTCGAATTTGCCGGAAGTAATTGATGCTTTGGAGGATTGCAGGGGACGGGTTTATTCCATGGCTCTTGTCCATCAGCAAATGTATTCAGGGTCGAAAGTGGGAAACCTGAACATGATGGATTACCTGGTGGAACTCATTCGCAATGTGGAACACGCTTTTGGCGGAGACGCAGACGTGGTCTTACAAGTGGATTCAGATGAGTTGATCTTACCTATTTCGAAAGCAGTGCCGATCGGTTTGATCATGAACGAGTTGATCACGAATTCATACAAACACGCTATGACCCCGGACAGAAAACTGGTTGTTACGATTCACGTTTCCCAAGTCGGAAGTTCTTTGCAGATAGAAGTCACCGACAATGGGCCGGGAATCAAAGCGGATAGAGAAAATAATCACCTTACATTGGGCTTCGAACTTATCCGGTCTTTATGTGAACAAATTGATGCCAGTTTCGTTATCGGAAAAAATGCGGACGGAAGTTCTGGATCGACCATTCAAATTAAGATTGTTGATTATTCGGTAAATGCGCAGTTGGCAGGGTAGAATTACGAAAGTAGTTTGTAAAATACATCATTACCTAGTCTGGTTAACTTCCAATCCTTGTCAAGCAAGTCTAATTCTATAAATGAATTTCCTATTTCAGGATTCAAATCGGATTTTTGAAATAAAGTTTTAGAGTTGGCGTGTTTGAAAAAAGCTTCTTTTAACGGTTTGTTTGTCTCAAAGTAAGCTAGTATCGTTTTGGTTCTTGGGTCATTAGAAGGAACGGGACCACTGCCGCTTGTAGTTTTAACTCCTTTCATTCGTTCTTGTAAATCAGCATTAGATTCTTCAAGTTTCTGAAGTTTCTCTCTCATTTCAACAGCTTGATCTATATTTTCGTTGTTTGTTTTTGCAAACTCATTTATTAAATCAATCCTTTCTTGTGAAATTTCAATTTCGGCTTCAATTTTTAAGACTTCAATTTCAATGTGTTTTTGAAGTCTGAAATCCACGCCCCACTTTGATATAGAAAGAAAAAATCCTTCTAACCAATCTAGTGCTAAATAATAAAAGGTTACTCCAATTAGTGGTATAAATGGATCCCAGTAAGATAAGTAATCGGTGTAAGTCGATAATTTTAATTCTACAGATTTACCTGATAAAATGACGAAAAATAGAAATCTCCAATTCCAAACACACCAAGTAATAATATATGAAAAGATCAGCTTGTTACCAAGTCTTAGTTTGATATTTGATTTTAAATCTTTTAGAAATGAATCTGGTTCTTGTTTCGTCTCTTCCATGTCAATAGTAGTTGGTTTTATTAATTTAAACTATATGAAAATTAATACATTTTTTCGATTAGTATTTCTCTAGCTAACAAACAAAGATTCCAATTCGGTATTCGGCATTCGTAATTGGGCATTAACTTTCGAATTCCCACGCACTCCGATAGACACCATTTTGTTCAATTTCATGGATCAGTTCCGAGTAAAAGGAATCACCTCCAAGTGTTGCGCTGTCACCAATCAGGTAACAGGCTCTTTTTGCCCTGGAAATCGCTACGTTCGTTCTGCGGTAATCACTCAAAAATCCGATTGTTCCCTCCGGATTGGAACGGGTGAAACTGACCACGATATGTTCTTCCTCCTGACCTTGAATAGCATCAATCGTAGAAACTTTCCACGTTGCTCCTAATTCTTTCTGTAAACGCGCAATTTGAGCAGAGTAGGGAGCAATAATGGTGGTGTTTCCCGGTTTCAGTGATTCGGATTCGATCAGTTTTTTAACGATTTGAATCTCATCCCAATTCTCAAAGCTTCCGGTTGTTTCATTTTCGGTTTCCCCATTCCCGAACCCTGCCATGTCGATAAATTGGATCTGACCGGCCGGAATTCCTGTGGCAGTTTGCAATTGACCCTGGTAGAAATAAGGGTTGATTACCGAAACAATCTCCGGCGACATGCGGTATTGTTCGTTTAGCAGGATTGGTTTTTGCAATTCACTCACCGTTTCCAATAAACTTTTATTCAAACCCAGTTGAACGGCTTTATTGCTTAATACAACGGGAGGCAATTGTTGAGGATCGCCGCATAAAACCAGCTTATTTCCAAAAGTGGCAACGAGCCAGGTCAGTGGAGCAAGTGATTGACCTGCTTCATCCATAATGACCACATCAACTGATTGATTTTTCGATAAAGCATTGAACAATCCCACAGGTGTTCCTGCAATCACGGAGCTGGTGTCAATCAATTGTTGTTCCGAATCATGCGCCAGTTTGCGGATCTCCTTTTGCAATTCGCGTAGTTCTTTTCGCGCAAGTCTTCGTTCATCGGCAGCTTCCTTGGTGTAGTTGCGAATGGTCCGGTTGGCAACCTGTTCGACCTTCTGGATTTGCTTTTTCAGAGCCTGGCCGTATTGGGCAGCTTTTCCCGAGTCCAGGTAAGCATCAATGGTGAAAGGCATGATTTCCGCAGCAACTTTTTCGTTGTTCCCGACGCGCAACAAAGAAATTTTCGATTGGATGAGTTTCTTGCAGAGATTGTCCACCGCCGTATTGCTTGGCGCTGTAATGAGGACTTTCTTTCCGCGAGTGACCAATTCTTCTATGGCAATGGCAAGAGTATGCGTTTTTCCAGTTCCGGGCGGGCCTTGGATCACGGTTGTCAATTCGGTACTTAGAATTGCTCCAACGGCCTCCTGTTGCGAATCATTGAGTGTATCATGCTGGAACGGATGAGTTTCCTTTTCTTTCTGAAAGTCGTTTTCAATAGCTTGCAGTGATTGTTGTTCCTTTAGAAAACGCAATCCCAATTGCATGCACTCCAAGGTTCTGTCATCCGGTGTGAAATCAACCCGCACGGTATTTTCCTTCGTATTCCCTTCGATTTCCTCTTTGCAGAAAAGGAGTAGGGAATAGGCATTGATTTCCGCGATCCGGGCTTTGTAGGCATTACTCTCGATGTAAAGTAAAACTGTTGCGCCTCTTCTGAAAAAGGTGTTATTGATTACAAAAGAGGTTTCCAGCTGATAAAAATCACCGTCAATTCCACTTCGGATCTCTGCAATTTCACAGGGAAATAAACTCAGTCCCTGCTTACGCAACTCATTGGGAGAAATTTTTAAATTCTCTGCCGCCAATTGATGAGAATAGGAAATCTCTTCCTTGACCGCTTGTTCCAAATGAGGATGTATCGATTGCATGATTCTTTTTTAGTCTGCGAAGATAAGGTTATTCAACTTTTTACCGCAAAGAGTGAACGCTTACGCCAACCTTGCTATACCGAAGCGGCTTTGCGAAGGTTAAGAGCTTTAGCGTATGAGCAAAGAACGCAAAGGATAAGAAACAGATCTTAGCGTCCTCTGCGTCTTTGCGGTAAAACTAGGAAATCACATTATTCTCGTTTTCGAATTTACGGTATGAAAGCATGATGGCGATCACGGCCAATAAAACCATGACACCGAAAGCCATTGCGACCAAGTGCCATTCCAAGGTGCCGGCGATCAGTTCTTTCGTTGCCAGAACAATATTCACAACCGGGATCAGGGCGGTCACTTCATTCAATTCCACTCCCGGGAAAAATCCAACCATTGCAGGTAAGATGATCAACAGGTTGAGCGGAGAAATGATACTTTGTGCCTCTTTGAAGCTTTTCGCCCGGACTGCAATCGGGATCATAATACCGGCGAAGAAGATGATCAACGGACACAACAAAGCGTAAAGCATGATAATGAATGTCGGAGAAAGAATATCCTTGATTGCCTGAAGTACAACCGGATCCTTTACCAGGTTCAATACTTCGATGGACAGGTAGATTCCCAATAAATTGAATGTTGCTGCCAACAAACCGGAAAGGACCACTACACCCATTTTCCCGAAAAGAATTTTCCATCGCGGAACAGGAGTGGTCAATAAGGTTTCAATAGTTGAACGTTCCTTTTCTCCAGTAAACAGGTCGATAGCCGGAAACATACATCCCATAAACCCGAAAGCAATGAAGAGGTACGGAAGAAATCCTCCAGCCAGTTTTCCAATCATTTCCTTGCTCGAAGCCACGTTGGAATATGCCAGGATAAACGGGGTCACTTTTGCTTCGTCAATTTTCAATTCTGCATAACGTTGCTTCTTCCAGTTTTCCTGGATATAAGACAAATAGGTATCTGCGCGTTCCTTCATTCCCAGATCGGTTCCATCGTGGAAGACGGTAACGGAAATCGGCTGCATCGCTTTCTTCAATTGTTCGGCATTGTCCGGAACATAAATTCCGACCTGGATAGAATCCGAACGAATCGCTTTAATCAGGGAAATCGTATCGGTGAACGGAATAAATTGTCTTTTGCCAAGTGCTTCGGGAACTTTCAGCAGATCTTCTTCCAAACTTCCAACCTGGTTGCTCACCAAACCGATCTTCACTTGCTTCTCTGCGGCTTCTTTTTGGAAACTTTCCGAGACAGACATGAATACGCTCATGATCAATGGAAATACCAATGTCGGGATAACAATCATCATCATGACTGTTCGGCGATCGCGTAAAGTATCGCGCAATTCTTTTTTAAATACGGTAAAGATCATGCGTTCTCAGTTTTTTGATCGTTAACAATTCGGATAAATTCGGCGGTAAGATTAGGAGCTTGTTGTTGGGAACGGAATGCTTCCATGGTATTATTAAACAGGACTTTCCCTTTGTGAATGATGGTGATATCGTCGCACAGCAAATCCACTTCTCCCATGATGTGACTGGAGAAAATAACGGTCTTTCCCTGATTTTTACAATCGCGGATCAATTGAATGATATTTTCTGCAGTGATGACATCCAATCCACTTGTCGGTTCGTCAAAAATGACGACTTGTGGATCGTGGATCATGGTTCTGCAAATAGAGACTTTTTGTTTCATTCCCGTGCTTAGTTTCCCGATGCGTTTATTCTGGAAATCGTGCATGTCGAGTAAATCGTACAGTTTTTTCTTGCGCATTTCAATGTCATTCTTTGAAACTCCGTACAGTTCACCGAAATAAGTGATGAGTTCATTAGGGGTCAACCGTGCATACAATCCGGCGGAACCGGTGAGGAAACCGATGTGTTTACGTGCTTCCTGCGGATCTTTCACCGCATCGATGTTGTCAATGACGATGCTTCCTGCCGTAGGTTTGAAAATGGTCGACAGCATGCGAAGCGTGGTCGTTTTTCCGGCTCCGTTCGGGCCAAGCAAGGCATGGACTCTTCCCGGAAGACATTCGAAGCTGATATCGTCAACGGCAAGAACCGAATTTTGGGTGGTTCCCAATTCTTTCTTTTGCTGCCGATTTAAAGTAAACGACTTACTGAGATGCGAAATTTGAATCATAGTCCTGTATTATTTCACTAAATTAATAAGTTGTTCTCATGAATGCCAGTAAATACGGGTTGAAAGTGACTTTTTAGGATGAAAGGCTTTAAATAATTACGAATGCCGGGTTACGAATTACGAATTACGAATTACGAATTACGAATTACGAATTACGAATGATTGAATTTTAAACTTCGATCCTTAAAGATTTTTTAATTAGGAATTAGGAATTAGGAATTAGGAATTAGGAATTAGGAATTAGGAATT
>NZ_CAMLDC010000036.1 GCF_946478805.1 uncultured Fluviicola sp.
TTACTAACTCAATACCATTATCTTTAATTCTTGGAATCCATTCTGCACCTTTTCCGGTTGGATCAACAAAGATTATCGGATTTCCCATTACGTAGTTATATGTACTCCATCCCGGGTATTTTGATGCCCACGGGTCAATGGAAAGAAACCGCGCCACGTCCGAATCATAGTATCTTGCTCCTCTGTAATCCAATCCAGTCTCTTTATCGCGCTCATGCCCGGTTGTGAGATAACGATCACCAACACCATTGTCGTATTCCCGGAGAATTTTTCCGTAAGAATAGTAATCCAGCGCATTCACTATCAACGGTACATTACTTCCATCTACACTGAAAGCAACACGCGTATTTCCCAAATGATCGTATAAGAAAAACGTTGCTTCATCGAAGTAGATCCGTGAAGGAATAGAACCCGAAGAACCTGTTGTAACGCGCGCCACCCGGTCTGTACCATATACAAAGTATTCCGTACTGGAAGTCGTACTTCCATCCGTAATGAATTTCACAATACTCAGATCCCTTCCCAGTGCGTCTTTGATGTGCATCTCTTGCGTGGTTTGAGCTAAAGTTACCACTTTTTTGAAAATGCGCTGATCTCCACCATCGTATAAATAATAGGAATCGTCCGCTCCTTGTGTTACACGATACGGATAAGATCCACGCATATAGGCTGTTGTGTCCATATCCCGGTAATCATCCGATAGGAGATTTCCATTGGCATCATAGGTATAATTACGAGCTGTGGAAGCTGCCAGGTCTTCCACTTTGGTCAAGTGGTTGGTCCCATTGGCATAGGTGTAAGTAAACCCATCAACCAATGAACCGATATTCGCCAAAGCTCCCGGCTTCACCCGATTCTGGATAATTATATTCCCGATCCGGTCATAGCGCCAGAATTCGTCCCCAATGGAATAGGATTCGGAAGGATTCAGATTGTATGTTGTATTGGCAAACTGTGCATCAATAAAGTCACCGACTAAAGCATCTGCATTAACCAAACGGTTGATCCGGTCGTATTGATAACCGTAAACCGTTTCTTTTGAAAACAAAGGAATGGAAGAATTACTTACTGAAGAGAAATTATATTTCATCTTCGTTCCTTTCACATTGCCGTTATATGCATTACTTTGAGCAACTGTCATACTATTGTAAGTCGGAACAATGGCGTCGTCATAATACAGCTGTTCACTGAACAATACACCTCCCATTCCGGTCAAACGATCTCGCTTATCGTGGCCGTAATCTACTCGCTGGTTTTCAACGAGTGAATTGGAAGCATTGTGTGTAAAGAGTTTTTTAGTTAAAACAGTCCCTCGGGCATCATCGTACTTGTACGATACCATTTGGGTTGCATTGGAAAGCGATACATCACCTTGCGCAACAGACACTTTAGATAAACGATTCAATTCATCGTAATCATAGAAGTACTTCATTTCGATAGTAGTCCCATCACTTCCCATATCCAGTTTCTCTTCCAATAAAGCACCCCTGAAGTTATAAGATGGATATGAAATAGTTGCTTTTACCAAAAACTGGTCGTTCGTAGCAATGTCCGTAGGGTGTTGAATAATTGCCTGACTTGCCAACAGGTCCTCCGAATTGTATGCGTAGGTGATTTTCTGAATGGCAACTCCGGTAGGACTATACGAATAAGATTCGATCAATTTACCCAAAGTACCCGGAGAACTTTGCAACACACCATAAGTCATGGTTTTTTCTTGTTTGGCTATAGAAACAGACGCAATAACAGGTAAACCTGAAGAAGTAATCTCACCCGAGCTCATTGGATCCAAGGTTTTGTAGGTATTCAACCAATCCAGGGTCATGCGATTGGAGAACACATACTCAAAATAATGTTCATTACCCGATCCGTCAAAATAATGAGTCCCCGGTACTCCCAGTGTTTTGTTCTGAAAACAGAATGGATCGATGTGATACGGATTGGTCACCAAAGACTGATCGATCAGGTTTCCGTAGATATCGTAGGTGAACTTGCGGAAACGCGGTGCGAAAACGTTCAAACTATCCACATGGTTGCGGTCCAATTGGTCCTGCACACCGCTTATTTTTCCCTGTTTGTTGTAGATATAGCGTTTTTCACCCCCATCCACGTTGGTTTCACGGATCAACTGACCAATCATATTGTACTGGTAATTGGTGTGCTGGCGCAAAGCATTGATGGTTTTCATCAGGTTCCCATAGGAATCATAGACATACAATGTGACTACTTTTTCAGCCATATTTGCCGATGCCAGGGTTGCAACTGTTTGTCCCAGTGCATTCGTATAGGTGATACTTTCTTTCCCGTCCTGATCGGAAATCCAGGTACGCATGAACCGGAAACTTCCCGTAGAGGAATTCATGATCAGGTCCAATTCCGTACGGTTCAATTTCAATTCACACGACATGTAAATGGCATTCGTGATCCAGGTCTGTTTGTTCACCGTATGCAAGCCGGAAATGGGTTCTCCCGGATCGGCATGTTTCACATCCAATGAACCCGGATCATTATCGTATTTGATTTCATTGTACAACAAAGAAGTCAAATCCTCCACATGTCTCAAGGAATCCGGAGAACTGAATGTGAGGGTTGAATCTATTGTTTTGTATTGGATTCGCGACCTACCCCAGTTATCATAGAGAATAGAGCCACTGGAAATTTGAACATTCCCCCAACCACGATAGGCTTTTACAACACCGGCTGTCCTTCCGAGCGGATCCATAAATGCCTTCTGGAACTCACGGGTAGTAGCAGTATCCGTATTATTTTGGAAAAGAACCGAGTAGACGTAATTTTCTTCTGTCTTTTCTTTGAATGACTTGGTAGTATTGTGTTTCCAATATTGGTATTCATTCCTGGATAGTAAGCGGTTACCATTTTCCGTAACATTTTTCAAGCGATTAAACTCATCAAATGCGTACTCCAAGATATGTCCGGAAGACGTGATCCTTTTTTTTACTTGTCCGTCGTTTGTGTATTCAAAATTAGTCGCTATCGAATCAGCTCTCGTATAACCAACTGTTACCCGAACCGGCAAGCCTATATTGCCTGCGTCTACAGATGAATAATTGTAGAGAAAGCTGTAATTCGGATTCGTACAATTGGTATCTACGTTCCACTTGATTCTGGTCATATTGTAGTAAAACTTCGTTAGCAATCCAACCTGGTTGGAGATCAAAGCCGGCTGTAAATGTTCGTTTCGTTTGTGTACTTTTGCTGTTGTTAATGTATCGTAAGGGAAAAGCATTTTGAAGGGATGAACGAATCCTTCTGCATCTGTCCCATCAAAATCCACATAAAAATCAGCAACCTGCGAGTTGCTTCGGTCGAAACGTTTGGCAGAGAAATCAGTCGAAACAGCATCCATGATCGTATCCAACTGAATAATTGTTGAACGCAATTGCAATGTTTTCTTGAGTACGTCGGTCAGGATTGGCATTTCTGAAGGACCACCTTCTTCCTCAGGAATAGAAGGATTGCAATCAATCAGTTCTACACCCGGATAACAAGCCGCATAATTGATGGAGGACGGACAGGCATAATATCCGATCACCGGATCTTTCCACAAACAGTAATTGAAAGGTAATTGGTCTAAAAACTCTTGTTCCGTTCCATACTTCCAGCGCATGCAGGATTCACAACTGACCGGATTAACTGGAGGCGTTCCTATTTCAGGACAAGACGGTCCGTTGTACTCCACTGTTTGAGTAGAAGAATAAGGGTCTATAGACCATCTGGCATCATAGAAATAATACTCGCTTTTCTTTAATTCTTTCGTATCGCGCTGGTTTTTGGTAATTTGAATTTGTTGGAAAGGAGTTGATCTCATTCCATACTGACGGCTTTTTGTCATCCCATCGTACTTCGGGGATTCAGGAGCAACCCCTTCCATGTAAGATTCTTCATACTCATCATCCCAACGGGTGGTATACATTAAAGTATCTTGATCAAAAATAAGTGGATGAAAAGTAGTTTCTTCAGTCCCAATCGTTTTCAAATCGTAATTATACCAGTAACGGTCATAACGGTTTTTCAGATCATACAGGTAGAAATACTGTTTTTCATCTTTTGCAGTTGCCAAATGAGGAGAAGTATTCGTCACACTGAATACCTGCCAGGAAGGTTCGTGCTTCAAACGGAGGGAATTGATAGTCACATTTCCTCCACTTTCGAACACATCGGTTTTGGAAACAATCCTTCCCGGAATATCTTCCAGGCCCATCAGGACTTTATATGCCCTTCCATTGGAAGTTCCCTTGTAATCGGCTTCGTAGTATTCGTATGACGTTTTTGTTTCAATGTAGTTCCAATTGCTCAGCACCGCATTATTGCAATAAGCATCCAATGGATTTCCTGTAAAGACAAAGCCTGTCAGGAAAGATTTGCTTCCATAGATTCCAATCAAGGCTGTCAAAACAGATGACTCGATATCCCGGTCGGCAACGGCAATGATCCGTTCCATTTCACTTTCACTGAAAGCAGGGCTTCTTGCCATCAACGAGGTAAAGACAGCAGCAGACGGGTATTTGTTCCCGGTTTCAATGATCTGGACAATGGTGTTATTCAGGATGGAAGACTTACCGAGAATAGAAGTGTAATTTGCATCGGTAATCACCTGGTTCATCAGGATCGTTCGCAATTCCGCAGGTACCAGGTAGCGTGATTTGATAATTTTGTCAATAGCGTTCTCACTGAACTGTGGTTGAACGGACAGGATTTTTGTAAACGAAGCCGGACTGAAGTATGCCGTTGTACCTGCCAGAGCCTGGACAACCTGGTCGGATAAGTACTCATTTTTCAGGAACAGTGCTTCCGCAAAACTTGTGTTCCATCGGTTGGTGATTTTGGGAAGCGTGGTCAGCAACACATTATCTGAAATGTAACTTTGTTGTTGGATCACCGAAATGGATGAATAGGCAGTCGACGTGGATATCTGTCCGAATTTGGAAATAAACCGATTCAAGGTCAGGTTGCTTAAATTCCCTTGTGCCAACAAAAGGGTGATCTTTTTCGGATCCGTAATTCGGGTGGTATTGATGACATGGTACAAAACAGAATCCATCAAAGGAGACACGGGCAATAAACTATCCATAATAGCAGCTTCCGTCTTGGTATTGATGATATTGATCTGGCTCGTTGCAAGTGCATCATTGAAAGAAATAGGATTGGTATATCCTGATCCAAAAGGGTTGTTTCCTGTATTCACAAAAGGTGCAGGCAAGGTTCCTGATGAAATAGCCGCTTGCTTGTACAGGTAATCATCGTATTTGCGGTTGATCTCTTCTGTTTTCTTAATGAAATAAGAATGGAATAAATATTCCGGGTTCATTGAATCGGCCTTCAATTGTGGATAAAAATAGAACTCCATGGATTTCGGTAGTTCCATACTCTCTCCTGATCCATTCAATACAGGAACATCCAGTTGTGAATATGCTGCTGTACCTACAAGTGAACCTATCACCAAGGGTTGATTCAGGTAATAATCCCGATATTCATATTGCCCTCCGGGATTATCGTATTCCTGCTCCCAAACCAAATCTTCCTTTAATGGATTCGGACGTTCATAACCGTTTTTATAAGCTAATGTATACTCATAATTTATCAGTTTTTCAGTAAACAGTTTGTCATTTACATCATACTCTTTGATTGATTTCAACTTCCCATGATACAGATAATCTTCTGTGGTTGGAGTTCCTGTTCCAGAACTATTCTTATACCCATAATGTTCATATACAGTTTTATTCACATATGTATTTCCACCTTCTACAAGGCTCGGTCCATAAACAGAAACCGTTTTGAATCCTACATCATAGGAGGCGCTGCGGGTATTAAAGAAATTTGGAAGATTTACCTGAATCTGTGTTTGTTTATAAACTTTGGAAGACGCAACAAAATCATAAGTCCATTTTTTATGTCCCGCATTGGAACTTAAAGAGTCTTTCTTCACCAAATCATCTTCGTCATTTTTCAATATCGTCTTAACTACCGGGCTTACTGTAATAGCAGATGACAAACCATAGAGAGGTGGAGAAGATACACCGGAACAATTCTTTTTATAAGTAAGTGTTGAATGATAATTGGTTCTTGAATCAGTATAGGTTACAGGATAGTATTCAATTTTAGTAATCCCTCCTAAATGATCCGTAATTTTAGTCAGCACCTTACCTGTGTATCCATTTAGCGGCATACTGACATCGAACAGATAACTTGGGCTCTTGAACGTTTCATAAGAGAAAAAGGTCGTTGGAAACAGGGAAGTATCGGTTTGTGTCCCTAAGGGAATTTCTCTGACTTTGCTCAATAAAACAAATACTTGCATCACATTGGATTTGTAACGCAAGCTATCCGCAAATTGATAATCGTAATTTTCAAGTATTCTCTCCCTGGAGCTTGTATATTCTAGTTTTTTCTTTGAAATTAAATGCAGTCCAGTTTCTGTCAATCCCCCCATATCTCCTTTTACATTGTAGAACTCCACATACTTTAACATATATGGATTCTTCGAATAACGGATCACTTCAATTTCATTTAGAGTCACCGAACTATCCATCTTGGTCGGTTTATTGGGATGCGTATAACTTGTACCACTTGGGTCATTTAGGTTTGCCCACATATCAAATACCGTATTCAGTGCATCACTGGTTGATACAAAAGGATTCAGGGTTGTTACCATTTGCTTGTAAATCGGTATCATCTGTGCCCATGGCATCCCAATCCCAAAATTGGAAGGAATATCTGCGGCAGAATTAACCGAGCTGGGGTATCGGAAATAATATGCATGATCTGAATAAGGTCTTGTTACACCTGAAAAAGTTTCAGAAACGTCTGATGGGCTTGCATTATAATTCATATCTGCGTTACCCGGACCAACCTGAATGTTAATTCCATGGAATTTGGATGGAAAATTAGGCATTACAAACAGATTGGATGTTTGCTTCAGATTTTCAGTATAGGACAATGTCCATTTCATGGCCATATTGAACGTGGAGAATAAATTTATTCCACGTGTTTTTAAAAAGGCCGGATTATCATAATAATACGTCCCTACATTATTATCAAACTCGTTAAAAGCGTGGTTCGTACCAACTAAGTGATTTCCAATATCACCCGTAACAATCGAAATATCAACAGTCGAATTTCCATAACGTAAATCCTCTGCATTGGTTCTGGCAATAGACGATTTAACCTCATAAATATCTCCCGCGACTAATGCATTGTCCAATATGCGTGGGGATTCCAAAAAACTATGGGCGAAAGGAATAGGATAATTTCCAGGAGCCGAGCTACGAAGATAACCGTTAGTAGTCAAGTAAGGGTTCGATGGATTGACGTTATTTGCATTCGTAATAGAACTTGCTTTTGAATGTTGATACCTTTTCCAATCATTTACGTTTGCATCGCTCAAATTGTCTTTATATACACTCTGATAACTGTACAAACTATCCAAACGGCCATTTCCGGTTAGTTGATATTGAATTAATTCACTCGAATTTGAATTGAGAATGGCCTTTTCCGTTTCATATTTCAAATCAAGGCGGTTAACCAATCCACTAATCGCATAAGATTCGATTTTGGCTAGTAATAAATCTGTATAACAGGAAAAATCATGCTCCATTGCAAAGGTTGAATTTGGAAAAAGAGTTGATGCTGCGTATTTATATGCTTCTTGATCAAACTCTTTGAAATAATTGAATTTCCCAAATCCTTGATAGAAGAAGACAATACTTTGGAGAGGCTTGTTCTTATGTCGAATTGCATTACAATACCATAAATTATAGCGTTGTTTCGGAGTGACCGAATTTTCTACCAATCCTGCCGTGGAACTACTATTATAGCCACTCGTTGAAGAAGCTACATTCCATGCAATATTTCCTAATTGTGTCGCTGATGGCGGATAGTACAATACGCGTTTATTTGCAGGGGCATTGAAAGACTGAATTGCAGTGCTTAATTCATAGATTGTCCCATCTGCAGTAATAATTGTCCATTGATTATTATCATAACGAACTTCCACATGGGTTTCAAAGGTATTCAACTCAAAGACAACTGCTCTATCATCGTTTTCATCTACGTATTTGAAAACAGCTCTTCCACTTGCTACTCCGGGAATATTGATATAAGGCGAGTACCAGTACAAATCACCTTCATTCAAAGCCTGTGTACCTGCAATTGAATACTCAAGTGTACCTAATCCATTATTTTCCCTACAGTAATCAATATTCGTAAATGTATTAAACACCTCTGCTTCAATAGAAACAGTTGGAATATTCAGATTCCAGCCCTCTCCATAAGGAATTCCCTTGGAAATCGGCGAAGTGTTTCCAATAGAAAATGAACTATTGTAATTTAAACTCAAATCATAAGAGAGTCCTCCGGGTGTTGAAACAGATCCTAAAGGAATTGACGAGCTATAGGCTCCCGAAAATAAATTGACATCCCCGACATATCCGCCAGAACTGATTTTAGCAGGTTCTGAAACTTGTGGCGTCATTTCGGAATTGTTCCTTCCTCCAATGACTTGGGAAAAAGAATGAAAACTCAGTATGCAAAAGAGCAGAAGGATTGATTTAGGCATTTTTAGGGAATTTAGTGGCATAAGGATTTCAGTTGCAGTAAATAATTAGGAGCTAAAATTAGCATTTTCATTTATAAATTCAGTTTTAATCATTTGTTACACCGAATTTTAATTTTAAGTACAAAAGTAAAAAACCAGATCGTAACTTAATTACGTTTAGATTGTGAAGTGTCAGCTAAAACAAACCTACACAAAAGCGAGAAATAAAATTACATTTTTGTAAAATATTTTTTCAACCCAATGACTGAAAGCCATATTTTTCGGTGAACAGTACCTTCCCTATTCTTTCAAATACTAATTTCGCAAACAAAAAATATGAACTTCAAATCTGCTTTAGGTGCGCTTCGCATCGTTGCGATCTTGGAAGGGATTTCCTTTCTTTCGTTTTTGATCACCATGCCTTTGAAATACATGATGCAGATCACTGCTCCCAACAAGATCGTGGGAATGGGTCACGGTGTCTTGTTCATTGCCTATGTGTTCCTGGTATTTTGGGCTTCCACTGATACGAAATGGGATACGAAAACAAAATTCTGGGCTTACATCGCTTCCCTGCTTCCTTTCGGAACGTTTGTAGCGGATGCGAAGATTTTCAAACCGACACAAGAATCCCTGAAATCCATCTGATTTTAGTACCTTCGCATTCGATATGGATACAAGAAAGCTGATTGAAGTTTGCTATACTCCCGGTGAGTATGCCTATTTTAAAGATGAATTTGAAATCGTGGTGGTGATTGATGTGCTGAGAGCAACTTCTGCTATCTGTGCTGCATTCCACAACGGAATTCTATCTATAATCCCTGTTCCGACAGTTGAAGAAGCTTGGGAATACAAACAAAAAGGCTTTCTTGCCGGTGCCGAACGAAAAGGTCAGATAGTAGAAGGTTTCGACTTTGGAAATTCCCCTTTTTCCTACATGAAAGAGGAGTTCAAAGGGAAAGAAGTGGTCTTGACGACTACCAACGGAACCAAATCACTGGATGTTGCCAAAGATGCGGAAATTGTGGTGGTAGGATCTTTCCTGAATCTCAACTACCTGAACGAGTGGCTGGCGAAACAGAACAAAAATATTTTGTGCCTGTGTTCGGGTTGGCAAGACAAATTCAACCTGGAAGACACGATCTGTGCCGGGGCAATTTGCGATCACCTGATCAATACAGGGAATTTCACATCAGTAGAAGATTCTTCCATTGCAGCAAAATACCTATACCTTTCAGCAAAAGACAATTATCTTGGATTTTTAAAGTCCAGTTCACACAGAAGACGATTAAAAAACTTAAATTTGAATAAAGACATCAAGTATTGTTTGACACCGAATCAAACAGACGTGATTCCAATTTTAAGAAATGGTAAACTGGTCAACATTTCGGAGAACTAATAGTCTTCTACTACTTTCACTACTCTTTTCGGGTTTAGGGAATAGTTCTCCACTACCCTATTCTTCACTTGCCCATTCCAATCTTTGGGGATTCTTCGGTCACAAACGCATCAATCGTGTGGCAACTTTCACTTTGCCACCTGAAATGTTCGGTTTCTTCAAGGAAAACATCGAATTCATTACGGAGCATGCGGTAGATCCCGACAAGAGACGTTATGGCGTGGATGGCGAAGCTCAGAGGCATTACATCGATATCGATCACTACGCCCTAAACGGCCAGAACCCGTTTGAAGCGGTCCCGAAAAGATGGAATGACGCTGTTGCCAAATTCACCGAAGATACGCTCCAAGCTTATGGCATTGTTCCATGGCATATCCTGGTGATGAAAAACAGGCTTCAGAAAGCATTTGAATCCAAAAATATCGACCTCATCCTGAAAAATGCGTCCGAGATCGGCCATTATATCGGAGACGCACATGTTCCTTTGCACACTACTGAGAATTACAACGGCCAATTGACCGGTCAACGGGGAATTCACGGTTTATGGGAAAGCAGGATCGTCGAACTCAACTCGGAAGAATACGATTATTTCGTAGGGAAAGGAAAATACATTCCCAACGTGCTCGATTTTGCCTGGGAAGCCGTAAAAGCGTCCAATATGGCTGTAGATTCCGTTCTAAGTATTGAAAAAGAATTGACAGCCGAATTTCCCAGTGATCAGAAATACACCTACGAAACACGCGGAAATGTGGTCATTCAAACCTATTCCAAGGCCTTCTGTGACGAATACCAGGAACGAATGAACGGAATGGTGGAACGGCGTATGCGCCAGGCCATTATAGCTGTTGGCTCGGTCTGGTACACGGCTTGGGTAGATGCCGGCCAGCCCGATTTAGCAAAATTAACAAACAATCCGCCGTCTGCGGAACTCCTGAAAGAGTTGGAGGAATTAGATGATTTGTATCAGCATAGCGATCATAAAGGAACAATTTGTGATTAAATCTGCCTGAAATCCATTACCTTTATTCCCAAATTATTGAAAAATTATGACAGTAGACACAAACACGGTGGTTTCCTTGCATTACAAGTTGACCAATCACAAAACAGGTGAACAAATCGAGGAGACTTCCAAAGATCAACCGATGGAATTTCTGTATGGAGTTGAGCGCATCATTCCTGCATTTGAAGTGAATATCCACGGATTGAAAGCTGGTGATACGTTCGAATTTTCAATTCCATCCCTGGAAGCTTACGGTGATAAAAGCGATGATCACGTAGCACTTATTCCACTATCTGTATTCTTTGATGAATCCGGAAAAGTAGACGATACACAAATTAAGGTCGGTGCAATCCTGCCGATGACAGATAACGAAGGAAATCATTTGAGAGGAACAATCCTTGATATCAAGGACGATACAGTCACTATGGATTTCAATCACCCGCTTGCCGGAACGGATTTGTTTTTCCAGGGAACAATCTTAGCTGTAAGAGAAGCAACCCAGGAAGAAATCACTCATGGACACTCTCACGGTGAACATGGGCATCACCACTAAAAAAACGGAACGCCGGACAATAAATCCGGCGTTTTTACTTTTATCTTCACAAATTAAAAAACACAAATTATGCGCTATTTCTTAATCACCATCTCTTTTATTTCAATTGGAATCACATCTGCTCTTCACGCCCAAAGCAACCGCTACGATTGGGGAATCGAAGGAGGCCCGAACTTCAGCACATTAATCATAAAGAACAATTTCTTTCTTGACCCAAAACCCGCTGTTTTTGGTTCAGGAGGATTTATCTTCCAATACAACACAAAAAAAATCCTCTCATTCAAAACAGGATTTTCTTACCAGAGAAAGGGGTATCAAAGTTCTGACCTTACTTTTACAGATAATGCAGGGAATTACATTGGAACCGGAAAATCAGTCTCCACCATGGATTACATCACTTTACCCTTACTGGTTAAAGCTTCTTTTGGAAAAAAAGTCAAGTTCTTTGTCAACGCGGGCCCATACGGAGGATTTCTTTTAGCTAAAACCGATCGTTTTAAGCTATCCGGGCATAATGACCAAGTGTCTAAGAATGATTTCGCCTATACCAAACGTTGGGATTTTGGATTTGCAGGAGGAATAGGGGTCGCTATTCCAATCAAGAAGGCCTGGATGATCTCAGTAGAGGCACGCAATTATTCCGGAATCATAAACATTAACACAGCTAGCTTCTTTCTATTACCGGGTAACGCCACCAAATCGTATACAAACACGACTGATCTGCGCGTTGGTGTCGTATACAGATTAGGATTTCGGGATACAGAATAACCTGCTAAATAATCACCCAAAATCAACATGAAAAACACCTTTATCATACTAACCTTTATTTCAATTGGAATAACTTCACTTAATGCGCAATCATTAAACCGTTATGACTGGGGAATTGAAGGCGGACCTAACCTGAGTACTTTCAAGGATCAGCCTCGTTTTGATGCCCGCGTCAAGATGTTCTTTTCGGGTGGAGTTTGCTTTCAGTACAACAGCAGGAAGATTTTTTCTTTAAGAATGGGTTTATCTTACCAGAAAAAAGGATATCAAGAGGAAGTGAAGGATAAAGGCTCATCGGGAATTGTATATTCCTCCATAGATATGACATTCAACTATCATTACCTGACCTTGCCTATATTGGCCAGGGCAACCTTTGGAAAAAAAGTAAAGTTCTTTATTAACGCGGGTCCATATGCCAGTTATCTGTTAGCTCAAAGAGTCACATCCAAGATATCGCAGGCTGTTCCTGTGCAAGCCTACAATAACAAAAACTTTAATGGTATTAAAGATTGGGATCTAGGTATTACAGGCGGAGTTGGGATCGCTATACCATTGAAATCCTGGTTGATCTCTTTGGAAATCCGCAACTACTATGGTATTTTGAACACAAGTATAAGAAATAGTAATGGGAGCAATGGCGGCAAAATCGAAAATTACACAAATACAACCGATCTGAATATTGGAGTTGCATACCGCTTGGGATTCAGGGATTCAAAATAAACCGGATTATCATGAAAAGACTTTTAAAAACAGGTGTGATCCTTTTCTTTTTCACAGCAAATTTATCTTTTGCTCAAAGCAGCAGGTTTGAGGTCGGAGTGGAGCTTGGACCAAATGTTTCGAACTTTCGTAAAAAAAGTGATTTGTACAACTACAAGCCGGTTGTTTACGGAGCCGCTGCACTGAGCTTTCAGTACAACTGTTCTGATTTCTTCTCCATTCGAACAGGATTGGGATATGAAGAAAAAGGATTTACTTCGCGCATATCCGACCTGGACTATTCCACGAGCTATCCTTACCAGGAAGTTCAATCGAAATTCCGTACCACCTGTGAATATTTGACTATTCCGGTTTTAGCACGTTTCACTTTTGGAAAGAAGCTTACTTTCTTTGTAAATACAGGTGGATATATCGGAATGCTTACAAACAAAAAGGATCACATCGATTGGGAAGACAACGGAAATCCATACCTTTTCCAGTTATACAAGAAAGAGGGTACTGAAAAATATCGATACTTCGATTTTGGAGTTTCTGCCGGATTAGGAATTGGTATTCCGATTAGTGAAAACCTGGTGCTTTCAATCGAAGTGCGGGATAACCTGGGACTAACAAACATTCGAAGAAAAAATGCTCCTTATACCACTACGGGATACATTCCAGGTAAAGCGCAGCCGGTTATGACCAATTCGGCAAACTTGTTAATCGGAATCAGCTATCGTTTAAGAGCATCAGAACCATTTAACAAGTCTTTTTCGCACTCCAACCGGATCGTTATTGGTCTGGAGGGCGGACCATCCATGTCTCCGTTTATGGAAAACAAAACCTTTAAGAATAATGACGACGTACATTCCGGTTTCATTCTAAAAACAGGAAAATCTTATGGATTCAGCTTTCAATGGAACTCCTCCAAACGATTGTCTCTCCGAACCGGGATCACTTATGAAAATAAAGTAGTTGCATTCACCACAACGACTCCAAGTGGTCATGGTACCGGAAGTTCTCATTTCGATTACCTGACAATTCCGGTTCTTGCCCGTTTTTCATATGGAGAAAAAGTCCATTTCTTCTTTAATACAGGTGTTTTCTTCTCGTTTCTAACCAAACAAACCGAATCCACTGAAGGTACTTATAAAAACCCGTTCGATGATATTTATTCCAACTACAATTCATTGGATTTCGGCGTAGTCGGAGGAGTTGGAATAGGAGTTCCGGTTCAAAAAAGATGGTATTTATCCCTGGAGCTCAGAGACAATTTCGGGATTAGTAACATTCTTTATCCGAATCATTATTACGGTCGTACACTTAGAACCAATTCGTTGAATCTTCTCGTTGGAGTTTCCTACAAACTCGGTTTCCGCGAAGCGGAAAATAACTAACTTTTCAAAATGGAAAACCCGGTTTGCTATATTTTATCCGGTTTGGGCGCAGACGAACGCGTTTTCGACCAAATTGATTTCGGTGGCTTTACCCCCATTTTCATCCCATGGGAAAAGGTAAAACCGGATCAATCCCTTGAATCATATGTCCGGCAATTAAGCAAACAAGTTAAAACTTCAAACCCCATTTTAATCGGGATTTCATTTGGAGGAATGATTGCCCAGGAAATGAGCGGATTATTTGAAAACTGTCCCGTCCTGATCATCTCGAGTGTCCGGACACGATCGGAGCTTCCTTGGGTGATGCGGATAAGTGGCAAGATCGGACTTCATAAATTGATCCCGATCAAATCGGTCTTAAGGAATAAACGGATGAACCATTGGTTTTTCGGAACCAAAACGGAACGCGAAAAGGAAACCCTCGAACAGATCCTGGTAGATTCGGATCCCGTTTTCACCAAATGGGCAGTTCGTAATATTGCAAATTGGCAAAGAAGCGAAAAAGTTCCAGCCAGGGTGTTGCATATTCATGGAGACATTGACCGGATTTTCCCCATTAAAAATGTCCACCCGGATTACATTATTCCCGGAGGAACTCATTTTATGACTGTGTCAAAACACGAAGAAGTAAGTAAAGCGATCCAAGAAGCTTTAAAGAAATTAACTAATTCCTAATTCCTAATTCCTAATTCCTAATTCCTAATTCCTAATTCCTAATT
>NZ_CAMLDC010000037.1 GCF_946478805.1 uncultured Fluviicola sp.
CTGTTGTCAGGGAACTGAACGGCACCCCTTTCTTCAGCAAACGAAGAACGTCGCGCAGAGGTTGTTCACCCATTCCATAAACCAACAAATCAGCCTGGGAATCGATCAAGATCGAAGGAAACAATTCGTCCTTCCAATAATCATAATGGGTAACCCGTCTGAGTGAAGCTTCAATTCCCCCGATCAAAACAGGTACATCCGGGTAGATTTCTTTCAGGATTTTGGTATAGACAGTCGTTGCATAATCCGGTCTGAAACCAGAAACTCCTCCCGGTGTATAGGCATCCGTAGAACGCATTCGTTTCCCGGCGGTATAGTGATTTACCATGGAGTCCATACAACCAGCCGTAACTCCGAAAAAGTACTTCGGTTTCCCCAATTTTTTGAAATCACGTAAATCGTCTCTCCAATTGGGCTGAGCGATGATGCCAATCTTAAACCCTTCACTTTCAATGATTCGCCCAATAACAGCCGTACCAAAAGCCGGGTGATCCACATATGCATCGCCCGAAATCAAGATGACATCCAGTTCATCCCAACCCCGTTTTTCAACCTCTTTTTTAGTCAGCGGCAACCAGTCTGTTATCGGTCTTTCGATTTCCATGAGGCAAAGTTACCAAAAAAGAGCCGTTCAAGCCCTATAAATGAAGGTTTTGTATTACATTAACAGCATCAAGCAAAGTTCAAAAAGTTAAAAGGGTTCAAAAGTTTCAATCTTGAATTAGAAATCGAGAAGTGAGAGGTTGTTTAAGAAATCTATTTGAACATTTGAACATTTGAACATTTGAACATTTGAACATTTGAACATTTGAACATTTGAACATTTTAAACACCGGAACTTCACTATATGAACATTTCGTAACTAAAAACTTCAAACCCCGGCAGTTTGGGACAGAACAAAATATATTAATTTTAATTGGATGAAACGAACCCTTGTTTACCTGTTAATCTTATCCGGATTTCTACTTTCCGATTGTACGCCAAAAAAGAAAGTGAAAGTCAAGGAAGTTGAAATTGTGAGTGACCTGATTCACCCGCTTTATTTCCAGGAAGAAATTTCGTCATTGATCAATTTTCCATTCTGGTTCAATGACAGTATCGTTTCCCAACAAAAGATCAAGCAATTGACCATTACATCTTTTAAAGGGGTTATTTCGGATACCAGTGTCTATAACCCTGATTCAGAAGATGAAACGTTCCCAAAAAGAACATTGATTTACACTTTCAATCAGGCAGGAAGGATCATTCAACTTCAAATCACTGATTTTTCCGAAGGAATCGTCATCTCCAATCAGTCTTTCCAATTCGGTAAATCAAATCAACTGGATTTTTGCGAAGCGATTCAAAAAGACAACTTCTATGGCGTTGAGAATAATACGTTTACCTACAATCCGAATAAATTCTCTACTGACTATGCTTCCTTTGAATCATCCAATGACCTCGATCTGCTCCATTTCATACTGAACAAAAAATACTTCGGCCCCTTATCAGTAGATTCCATTGCAAGCCCATTACCGAATGACTGGGTAATTTTAGGATTTCCGAATAAACCCGTGAAGCGGTATAAAGTCAAAAACAAAGTAAAGGAAACCTCCATTTCAAACTACGAATATTACAATGATAATTTTCCCAAACTTATTACAAACGAAGACTATCCATTCTTCAAGAAACGCTATTTCAATTACGAGAACGGACATTTTAACGGGTACATCGATTCCACATTCATTGATGAAACATTTGTAACTTCTGTCAAGTCGCTCATTTATTATGATAACAACAGATTGCCCAAAAAGATCATACACAAGAAAGAACATGCAGAAGGCGTAAATAATTATCAGACACATGAATTATTTACATACACTTATTATGAATAATATGCGTCGATTTCGCACATCATTAAACCCCATAATCTTATGACCAATAATCCTTTGGGAGGCAAGTTCATCCTTGCACTTATCCTTTCGATAATCGCTTTGTCCGGGCATTCCCAAACAGACCAGGTTGTCATCGGGGGCAAAACCTATTTTGTCTATCCACATCAGCAAGCTGTTACCGGAATGCAGGAATATTATCTGAATTTCGCAGACACCAAGGAGGTCATTAAACGGGATGACAGAAACGAAAAGATTGTTTCCGTGAGTGAAGAACCTGTAACAGAAACTGAGAAAAAAGCGGCCATCAAATTTCCAAAATCGTACAAAAAGTATCTCAAAGGGTTTGAGGAAATTCTTGAATTCTACCCTTATTTCATGGTGAATACGGACAATAGCATTTCGGTTGACCCGACACCTGCATTGGTGAGTTTACCTGATGGAGACTATGTGCTGTTTTACCGGGACATCCCTTATATTTCCAAACGGGTCCTGCGGTACAAAAATGATGTGGTTGCAGCTTACTTTTCAATTAAAAACAACGCAATTGAAGGAAAAAGCACCTGGTTCAATCCCGAAGGAAAAATAGTGAAAAAGGGAGATTACCTGAAAAGCGAAAAAACAGGTACCTGGCAGGTTTTGGAGTATGTTCAGAAATTTGATGAAAATTACACCTACAATACCAAGGAAAGTATTGAAAGCAGGATTGCAAAAGCCATTTACGATACAACCAAAACGACTTTTACGTTTTCGGACGGATTGCGCAACGGTCCATTTACAATCCATGAGAACCAGGAGCTGCTCACTTCCGGAAATTTTTCGGCCGATAAAGAATCCGGAGCCTGGGAAATATATCAATTCAAAACAACTGTCTCGGTAGACAAAAAGGGCAAACTCATTGTCACAAAGGGAACAGAAAAAGTATTGATCGATCGCTACAGCCTGAGAAGCGACCAAAAAAGAGGTAAATCACCGATTATACGTCATTCGGTTATTCCCTATGAATTTATGAGTTATGAAAGAAGCGACTCTTTAGTACTAAAAAACAGTTTCACATCTAACACAGGAAATTACGAAGGGGGTTATGAAACTGATTTTCCCGATTTCAGCAATTTCTTAAGTGTGCTCGAAACCGAAGCAGAAGATATTGAATTGCCGGAAGAAAACCTGACCAGTTATGAGGGGGAAGAAGAAATGATTGAAGGAGATTACTACGAACCTGAAATGCCCTTCTCTCCGGACCAGGAGTATAATCCCAATGAATACTACGAATTTGTAAATGGGAAAAGATACACTTTCAATGAGTTGATAGATTCCGCGGGTTACTTATTTGCTTATGACGGAGTCGTGGAACACTATTATCAAAACGGCCAGCTTCAGTACCGTTTTGAAGTCAAGGATGGTACACTTTTAAAAGAAGAGCCGGTTTATTGGGACAATGGAACTATTGCAAACGAAATCATTTTCGTCAGTGACTCCAATAAATTCGTTCAGCGCTATTACGATTACAACGGTGTTCTTTATTACGAAACATGGCATGATTCGAAGGGAAACATCCTGAGTAATCCCCAACAAAAAAACCAGGCATTCCTAACGATCAACAACAAAGATTACGATCGGAATTTTGGCAATCCTACTGTCATTTATTCAGATGACAAAGAACTGAAATTGAGCGGCATGCCCGACAGGATCTTATTGATCGAAGAACTGTTCAAAGCAGATTCATCTCTTGCGAAACAGGTCTATTTTCATCCGGAAACAAGAACTCTGAATGCCATTCAGCGGAACCTGATGGGTGACACCGTCTCCACTGAAGAAACTGTTTTCTCAGAAGATTATTTGAATGTGAACTCACAAAAAATTACCCGTTTCAAAAACCTGGAATTGCGGACAATCCAAAACGGGATCCTGGACGAATATTGGAAATCGAGCATCTCGGATACTGTTCCCTTAGAAAAATTAGCATACTACTGGGAATACAAATATGCTGTTGAAAAGGACAACGAATTATGGGTTAATGGAAAACCGTTCACCGGGAATTTCAAACTGAATGACCAAAAAGGAAGTTTCAGCGTGAAAGCAGGCAATGAACTTGTCCAATTATCCCTTCCGAATGGGAAAACGGATCTGAAACTCTATCGCGCAGCTGTCAAATCCTACTTGAAATCCGGAAAAAGAGCCGATATCTTGTCCGGTTATATTTCTGACTTTGGCGGGTCTAGTCAACTTTCGCATGCTGTTACAGGGCTATTCCCAACGCTTTACGGAGTTTTCCTGGCATTGTACGAACGCCAGGAATATGAATTGGACGGAAAAACTACCGTCGAAGAAGTTTATTACCGGGAAGCCGCTCCCGTTCCTTCAAACAAAGAATCCGTATTCAGTTCCGTTGAAGGCAAGTACCTGGACGGAAAACCGGAAGGTGTCTGGACGTACAAGGACCAATACGGAAAAGTCAGATCCATTATCGGTTACAAAAGCGGAGAAATTCATGGAGACAACCTGGATTATGCAGTGGCAAACCCGAAACCGAAGCTCAAAGAAGAAGACGAAATGTATGCCTACGAAAATCCGTTGAGTCAGTTCGAAGAATATCCCTTGAAAAAGACCTATTACCTGGAATCGAAGTGTACGTTTAAAAACGGGGCTTTAAACGGTCCGTATACTACTTCCACCTGGAAGGGTGACACTTTGACTTATGTCAACTATTTGGAAGGCGCAAAAGAAGGTGTCGAGTTCAAAAGAAACAAGCTGTTTTACAATCAATCCTACTATAGAAACGGGTTTATTGACGGCAATGTAAAAACCTATTTTACAAACCCGGGGAAAGACTCCGTGCTCATCTTTGATTTGGGATTCAAAAACGGGGCACTGCAAGGCGAATCCGTTGCATACCATTCCAATGGGAAACTGGCGAAAAAAGGATTTTTCCTGAGTGGTCAACCCATTGACGATTACGAAGCATATGACACACTCGGATTCAAATATCAATATGTGAAGTTCCATTACAATCAGCCCATTGAAGAAAAGATCTGGGAGGAAAACGAATTGAGTGTCCGTTACGAATTCGATTGGCGGGACTCCATTCCATTCAATTTTGCCGATATCACTGAAAGCTCCAGTATCGATCAGTTAATCTACCAGGCCGGATATTCGGATTACGGTTTATACGAACCTTATTATGGAAGACCGAGCTTGGTGAACAAATCGGGAATTGATTACCACATCACGAAATACTATCCCAATGACACCATAGCACGCCTGGGGTTGATTTCAAAAGGAGTGAAGGTCGGCTGTTGGAAATACTTCAATTATTTCGGAAAGAAACTGATGGAAGTGGAATACTTCGATTCGATTATTTCTATCAACGACAGTATCAAGTTCAAATCAAAAGGAATCCTTTATTACCTGGATAAGGATGACAATCTGTTGAGTAAAAGTTGGATCATCGAAAAGTTTGAAAAGTACGATTGTGCCCATACAGATCACAATGAGGAGCGCATGTTGTATTGTTTCTGGGAAAAAGACACTGCTCAGCACCGTAAAAACGGATATGTCAAAAATTATTATGACAACGGATCAATTCAAAATGAAGGTTGGGTAAAAGACGGTTTACCAACCGGGATCTGGAAACTGTACGATGTAAATGGCAATTTGAGCCAGGTAGGCGAATATATTCTTGGAAAACGCAACGGCAGATGGTTGAAAGGTGATTTGGGCAGCGTTAAGAACATGAGCGAAATCTGTTTGAATCCGAACCTGGAGAACCTGGATGCTATTTTAAATTACCAGGAAAAATTGCTGGATATCAGTGTGATCACTTACCACCTGGGAAAAGAACTGAAACGAAAATACTACGGGATCAACATGAATAGTGAAGAAGCTCCGGAAGGTTATTACAGCGAAGAGTCAGATTATGAAGGCGGGTACTAATTCATCCGAAATCAATCAATTAGGAAAAAAGGAGTGAGAAATCACCCTTTTTTTTCAGATTAATAAACAGGTACCCCCATTCACTCTATTAGTTACAAAGCATAACTGTTTTGTTTTTAACTTTGTAGCTATGATGGAAGTAGAAAATACCAATATGACAAAACTCGTGGAATTGATTGATTCCATTCGTGAAATGCGTTTTGTTATTCAGAACTACTTCAAGAAGCAATTGAAGAACAATGATCTCGGAATTACCGTCGAAATGCTAGAAGTTCTGATGGTTTTATCAAAAGGTCAGCAAATCAATCAACAGCAAATTGCCGATCATGTCCGAAAGAACAAAGCCAACCTGTCCCCGATCATCAACAAACTTTCAGCGAAAAACCTGGTACAACGACAAGAAGATTGCATAGACCGGAGAAACAACCTCATTTCTTTAACAGATAAAGGTCAGACACTCTGTACCAAGTATGAAAAACTGTTTGAGAAATTTTACAGCGAATTCTTAAAAGATGTGGACACCCAAAACCTGAATAAGACCATCAATATGCTCAAAAAAATCGGACAGAACGTTTCGAAGTTGAGCTAAAGGTGTTCAACAGGTTTAGCAATACCTAACCATTCACTATTGTTTTGAACTTTTCAACGAACCATTTGTACCACCAAAATCAAAAATAACCTTATGAAAACTCACTTAAGCTTTTTTTTCACGATCCTTCTCATTTCTTTTCTCCAAGGTTGTGGACAAGACTCCCCGATCAAGGAAAAACATAAAGACATGATCTCGAGTGATATGACCATGGATTTTCGGGAACCCCAAGTCATGGAAGCAAGTTTTGATTCAAATTTTGAAGATGAACCACGTACTCAAACGAATAACCTTGACTACTCAGAAGGCTTTTCAATGGGATCCGTTTCTTCAACTTACATGGTGAATTCGAATGCAAATACTACCACTTCTCATCAAAAACAGATAAAAAAGGATAAGAAAATAATCAAGAATGGAACGATGCGCATCAAATCGAATGCTTTCCGCGAAAGTAAAAAGCGCATAGATCAAACGGTTAAAGCATTGAAAGGATATTACGAAAACGAAGAGCTCGACAAGAATGACTCACGAATTCAATATAGCCTGGTTATCCGCTTACCATCCAAGAATTTTGAGCAATTAGTAAAGGGGATTGAAGATGGGAAAGATGAAATTATCTTCAAAAAAATCAATGTAAATGATGTGACCGAAGAGTTTTTGGATATTCAAACCAGGCTCGAAAATAAGCGTAAATACTTACAACGGTATAAAGAGCTTTTGGCAAAAGCTAAAAATGTAAATGAAATTCTCTCCATTGAAGAAAATATTCGCCAATTGATGGAGGAAATAGAAAGTAAGGAAGGCCGTTTGAAATACTTAAATGACCAGGTTGATTTGAGCACGCTCCGAATTAATTTATTCAAAGAATATCCTGTGAAAATTGACAGACCGGCAGAAAATCCTTTTTCTTCAAGAGCCGGACAATCTTTGGGATCCGGTTGGGATTCCGTTGTGAACTTCTTATTATGGACCGTTTCGAAATGGCCGGTCATTTTATTGCTTGGTATCCTACTTTGGATCGGGAGAAGAAAATGGAAGAAACGGAAAGTTGAAAATAATCGGTAAAAGGGCGAATAATTCATCCCATTAAAAAAAAGCAAAGATCGCATAAAGAGAATTGAAAAGTGAAGTGTAAATCTTTAAAAAACTTTTCAATTCTCTTTTTCACTTATCCGTCAGCTGACGGATTGTGACTCAGTCTTCAAAAGCTGTCGCTTAT
>NZ_CAMLDC010000038.1 GCF_946478805.1 uncultured Fluviicola sp.
TATTTTTGAGTATGAATCTTAATTAAAAACGGTCAACCTATTTTAGGGAAGTTCATTAATCCACTTTTCAATTCTCAATTTTCACTTCTCAATTGATTATTGTACCTTTGCATCGGAAAAAATCATTTTCTGCCGATTTGAAGTGAGGAAAAGTTCACCACACGTGACAATCAGTTCGGACAATTTTACAGAACAATTTCATGCAATTTGATGAATTAAACTTGCTTCCACATTTATTGGACGCACTAAAAGAATTAGAATACACCACCCCAACACCTATTCAAGAACAATCCATCCCCAGTTTATTAGAAGGAAAAGACCTATTCGGTTGTGCACAAACAGGAACGGGAAAAACAGCAGCTTTCGCGCTACCAATCTTACAGCATTTGGATCCGGATGGTCAGGTAAAAGGAAAAAGACCTATCCGTTGCCTTGTACTTGCACCAACAAGAGAACTGGCAAACCAGATCAACGATAGTTTCAAAGCTTACGGAAAGTTCTCCAAGTTGAGATCCATGGTAATTTTTGGCGGGGTGAACCAAAACAAACAAGTTAACCAGTTAAATGCCGGGATAGACATTCTGGTGGCAACTCCCGGGCGCCTGTTGGATTTGATGAACCAAGGACATATTCATTTATCTAAAATTACGCATTTCGTGTTGGATGAAGCAGATCGCATGCTGGACATGGGTTTCATCCACGATATCAAAAAAATTCTTCCACGCTTGCCTAAAAACAAGCAGAATATCTTTTTCTCTGCAACGATTTCCCCAACGATCATGGAACTTGCAGGAACTATCTTATTCGACCCGGTTAATGTGCGCGTTACTCCTGTCTCTTCGACAGCGGAAATTGTAGAGCAGTTTGTTTATTATGTTGAAAAAGCAGATAAACGAAATTTCCTGAAGCAATTGATCAAAACGGAGAACATTACACATGCAATCGTTTTTACACGAACGAAACACGGGGCAGATCGCGTAGCAAGAGAATTAACGAAATCCGGACTTCGCGCTGAAGCAATTCATGGAGATAAATCTCAAAATGCACGTGAAAGGGCTTTGGCGGGTTTTAAGAACCGTACTGTCAGCTTTTTGATTGCAACAGATATTGCTTCGCGTGGTATCGACATCGATCAATTGGAATATGTGATCAATTTCGAAATTCCCGAAGTGGCCGAAACATACGTGCATCGTATTGGTAGAACCGGTCGTGCAGGTTCAAGCGGAATCGCATACACCATGTGTTCAAGTGAGGAAAAAGCTTATTGGAAAGCGATTCAGAAGTTGACCAACCAGCAGATCCCGGAGCGAAAACTGAATTAAAAATAGCTATTTAGGAAAATCGGAACATCGGTATATACCGATGTTCCGATTTTGGTATATCCGGAAATTTCTATTCAAATCAGTGACAATAGCTCATTGAAATCGGACTTTTTGTATATTAGTCCGACTTTAATGGATATGAAGGCACTTTTCACTATTCTTACACTACTTTTTCCATTTTTCGGATGGAACCAGGTTACGGATGATTTTTCCGATGGAGATTTCACTGCAAATCCTGCCTGGAACGGAACCAATTCTACCTACATTATTAATGCAGGCCAGCAGCTGCAACTAAGTAATACCGTTGCGGCAAGTTCCTACCTGTCAACTCCACACAATTTATCTTCTTTGGACAATAAACAATGGGAGCTATTGGTTCGTCAGACTTTCTCTCCAAGTTCAAGCAATTTCGGAAGAGTTTATCTTACCTCCAATTCCAGTGATCTAAGTACGAACCCGGATGGATTCTATCTTCAGTTTGGAGAAGCCGGAACAACCGATGCCGTGAGGCTCTTTAAAATTGTTTCCGGAGTTTCCACTCAGATCTGTGCTGCACCGGACGGTCAAATTGCTGCCTCATTCACCACCCGCGTGAAAGTCGTGCGAGACAATACAGGTCTTTGGAAACTTTCCGTCGATGCGAGTGGTGGAACAAATTATGGCAGCCCATACTCCGGAACAGATGCAACGACTTTACTCGGGACACATTTTGGCGGGATTCAGACTTATACCGCTTCCAATGCAAGTAAGTTTTACTACGATGATGTCTATATCGGAAATGAAATTATTGATACACAAGCCCCATCACTGATAAGTTCCAGTGTAATCACCAATTCGCAATTGGATCTTCTGTTCAGTGAACCTGTTGGGGGAGCCGCTTTGCTTCAAACAAGCAATTACAGCATCAATCCATCGGTTCCTGCTTCCAATATTTCTGTTGATGGAACAAATGGAGCGCTGCTTCATGTTCTTTTGGGAACGTCTCTTACAAACGGACAAAATTATACAATTACCATTTCCAGCATGGAAGATGTTTCTGGAAATACAGCTACCGATCTCTCCGGAAATTTCACTTACCTGGTAGGGGAAACAACAGCAAAAGGTGATATTGTGATTTCCGAAATCATGGTGGATCCTTCACCCGTGATTGGTTTACCTGAATTGGAATTCATCGAAATTTATAATAAGAGCAGCAAGTATATCGACTTGTCGGGTTGGAAACTTGGTGATCAGAGTGGAGATGGAACAATTTCATCCGGGTTTATCAATCCCGGTCAATATAAGATTTTGTGTGCAACAGCAAACACAGCCGATTTTCCGGGATCTTTAGGTGTGAGCAGTTTTCCCAGTTACAATAATTCAAGTGATGACGTGATTTTGAAGGACAACACCGGTCTGCTCATTGACCGGATTTCCTATACGGATGATTGGTACCAGGATCCCATAAAGCAAGACGGAGGATACACGCTGGAATTAATCAATCCGAATGATCCTTGTTCGGATGCATCCAATTGGGTTGCTTCAAACAATACCAACGGTGGAACTCCTGGTGTTCAAAATTCGGTATACAACATTACATCCGATACGCAAGTCCCTCATCTTACTGGTTTAATAGCACTTAGTCCGAATTACCTGGAAGTATATTTTTCGGAAGGAATGGACTCAACTAGCTTAGTCAATGCAACTTTGACAAGTAACCCCAATCTGACAGTTCAATCCATTTCCGTGGCATCAGCTTCCAATAATCAGGCTATCATTACCTTTAATCAGAATTTGACCTTGAGTCAGCATTACAGTTTCTCTTACGGACCTGTTAATGACTGTTGGTTGAATGCAACCACCCTATCCGGTGATTTTGCACTGGCTGATACTCCACAAGCCGGAGATTTGGTGATCAACGAAATCCTGTTCGATCCTGCAAGTGGTGGATCTGATTTCGTGGAAATCTATAATCGTTCCTCAAAAGTGATTAATCTGAATGATCTGATAATTGCAAATCTCCAAGAGGACACCATTCAGTTCGCACAAAACTATTTCCTGAATCCCGGATCTTATGTGGTCCTGACTCCGGACAGTAACTATCAGAAAAGTGTCTTCCCGGAAGCTGTCACAGGACGATTTTATGCGACCCCTCTTCCATTGCTGAACAATGATTCTTCAACTATTCAACTGATTTACAATTCAGTGGTCATAGATAAAGTAAGTTATCGCGAAGATTGGCATTTATCCCTGATTGATGATACGGAAAACAAAACACTCGAACGCATCAGCCCGGAAGGGGGTTCATCCGATGCTTCCAATTGGCATACTGCAGCGGAAACTATTGGATTTGGAACTCCTGGAAAAATAAACTCCCAATACCAATCGGGAAGTGTTTCTTCCGTATTCGGAACAACCGAACCTATTTTTTCTCCTGATAATGACGGTTTCCAGGATGTTTTGCTTTTTCAGTACAGTTTTGATATCGGAATGATTGCTACTCTCAAAATATTCGACAATCAAGGAAGAGAGGTCCACACCTTGTTCTCCAGTGAATTGCTTGGTCAACAGGGAAGTTTTACCTGGGACGGAGTCATGTCCAATAACCAAAAAGCACCTATCGGAATTTACATTGCCGTAATTGAAGCATTTTCAGTTGATGGTGGTGGAAAGCAATTTGCAAAACGGGTTGGATTTACTTTGGGCGGGAAACTGGATTAATTGAAATTTGATCATGTAAAATTGAAAAGGAGAAAACACAAATAGATTTAAATGCGGTTTCTCCTCTTATCAATTCTCAATTGTACATCGTCAATTACTCCACGTAGCTTAATTTCAACATATTCGACTTCCCATTTTCCTCAATTGGAATGGAAGCAATATTGATTACCAAATCACCTTGTTTCAATAACCCTTCTTTGGTCAAAAGATACTTGATATCTGCAATCGTATGATCGGTACTTACTTTCTTATCGTAATAAAACGCTCTTACGCCCCAAACCAAGCTCAATTGGGTAATAATTTGCTTGTTCCCTGTAAATACAAAGATTGGAGCATTTGGTCTTTGAGATGCAATTTTATAAGCTGTGTATCCTGAATAAGACATCGTGATGATTGCATCCGCTTCTACTCTTTGTGCCAAACGACACGCATTGAAACAGATCGAATCTGAAATGAAACGCGATTGTAATTTATCAGGAAGTTGGTCCTTGTGATAGATACCTTCGAATTTTTCCATTTCGTCCACGATGTTCACCATGGTGCGAATGACTTCATTCGGAAATTTACCAACGGATGTTTCACCCGAAAGCATCACAGCATCAGCACCATCCAAAACCGCATTCGCAACGTCATTTACTTCCGCACGGGTCGGAGTGACATTGGTGATCATACTTTCCATCATCTGGGTAGCCACAATTACCGGTTTCGCATGCTGGTGTCCTTTCCGGATCAACATCTTTTGAATCAACGGAACATTCTGGTAAGGAATTTCAACACCCAAGTCTCCACGCGCCACCATCAAGGCATCTGTTACTTTGATAATTTCATCGATATCCTCAATTGCTTCCGGCTTCTCAATTTTAGCCACTACAAGTGCTTTTGCCTGGCGATTGGAAATAATGTGCTTCAACTCAATAATATCCCTTGCAGAACGTACAAATGACAAACCGATCCAATCTACATCATTACTCAATGCAAATTCCAGATCCTCCCTGTCCTTTTCCGTAAGTGATGGCAATGAAATTTTGGTATTCGGAAGGTTCACTCCTTTCTTGGAAGAAAGAATTCCACCATGGATGACCTTTGCTTTAATCTCCGACTCACCATTAGTTGAAACGATTTCCATTTGCAATTTTCCATCATCCAACAGGATGCGTTCTCCGGGCATTACATCGCGCGGCATCAATGAGTAACTGATTCCAAATCGCTCTGCTGTTCCTGTAATACGTTCGGTTACAATGGTAACGATAGAACCTTCTACCATCATCACCCCATTGTTCTCCATTTCGTAAGTACGAATCTTCGGGCCTTGCAAATCGGCCAAAATCGAAACATTTAATCCTGTTTCTTTATTAATCTCACGAATAATATCGATACTTTTTTTGTGATCTTCATGAGATCCGTGAGAACAGTTCAAACGACACACGTTCAAACCATCCAATATCATTTGTTTTAAAACTGCTTTATCTGCGGTGGCAGGACCTAAGGTCGCTACAATCTTTGTTTTTTTCATTCGAAAATTATTAGTTCTGCGGAAGGAATTGCGCTGGCTTCAAAAACATAAGCCGCCATCACGCTATTTGATTCCCGGATTTTTTCAACCAATTCATCCAATTCATGAAGGACATTTTCTCTCAGGATCAAAAAATAGTCTATTTGGTTCTTTTCCGGAATCAGGAATTTACCTTCCGATTTATTCTTAATTAAATACCATTCCATGTGATCTACCTCATCGATAAATACATGAAAACTGTGTTGCGAAACAATTGTACCCTTCTTGGATTGAATAACAAAAGGTTCTTCGCTTTTTGTCAGCTCAAGCTCCAAAATTTTGTTGATTCCCCAAGCCAAACGGTAATCGCTATGATGAGAACAGATACCGATTAGTTCGAAGTCTACAGAAGTTTCTAATGAAAGTACATGACGCTTTTGTTTGCTCATCCACTTTAAATTTGTTCACGTGAAGGTACGCATTCTAGCGGGAATGGCAATGGAAATGGATTTGAGAACAATCATTTAATGAAACAATAACCCAGGAATAACTGTCTCGAAAGTTTATTTCCGAAATGATGATTTCCCTTTAGATTCTTGTAATTGGAGTCTTAACCACCTGCTATTTTCAATAATTTCACTTCCGCACCTTCAATGCCTTCTCCCGTTATGGGGTTTACAACACGGCCTTTCAGGGTCACGTTTTTTCCAAATTTGGTGCAGGAAACCACTATTAAAATCATTAATAAAGCAACTACTGTTCTCATAATACTACCAATTTATGAATTTCCAACCGATCACCAACCAGTACTTGTATCACGTAAGTACCTGTTGGCAATTGTTTGTCCGAAGAGCGACCCCGAGTAACGGTATCAAATGTCAACAGTATTCTCATCGCAGTTTTTCACAAACTTGCGCAAAATGTTTCAAATGTGAGTTACGATTTTCCGTACTTGATGGTCTCAATAATTAATATCATATACCTTGTATTCTCCAGGGTTGAGATAAATAGTATCATAGTAAATATTTGTAACACTATTCCTGGTTACATGCCACTCAAAATAATAGTTACCCATCGGAACATTGGAAAAATGATCACCGGTATACCCATTGCATCCGAAAAATTCCCAACCGGTTGCTCCAAGACTATTTACTTTGTTACTTGTTTTCAATATCATGTAATCATGTAATCATGTAATCATGTAATCATGTAATCATGTAATCATGT
>NZ_CAMLDC010000039.1 GCF_946478805.1 uncultured Fluviicola sp.
AGTGATAACCCGATTGATATAAATAATGGCGAATCTTGGGCTTGCCAATAAGAAATAAAGAATTCAACATGATCCCGTCTCGGCTAAGCCAAGACGGGATTTTTTTTAAGCAACTTTATAGTTTAGATAAAATCCCTTTTTTGTTTTTAGTTCATTAAATTTGTGTCATGAGCGAGCGTATTACTCTTTTCGTTGATGTCATCTTACCCATTCCATTAAGTCAGGAATTCACCTACCGGGTTCCATTCGAAATGAATGATTTCGTTCAGGATTATCTCCGTGTGATCGTCCCTTTCGGGAAAGGAAAACTGTTTACAGGAATTATTACCAAGATACATCAAGAGGCGCCACGCTTATACCAGGCAAAATATATTGAGCATATCCTGGATGAAACCCCCATTATTACCAAAAAACAATTTTCCTTTTGGAAATGGATGGCTGATTACTACATGGCACCGATAGGTGATGTGATGAATGCAGCACTTCCGGCGAATTTTAAATTGGCAAGCGAAACAAAAATTATTATTCACCCGGATTTCGATAGTGAAAACACCCCTTTAACCGATCGGGAATACCTGGTTGTGGAAGCATTGGAGATCAAGGAAACACTCGACTTAAAGGAAATTTCCGAAATAATCGGGATCAAGACGATCCAGCCTCTTATCAAGACTCTACTTGAAAAGAACATTGTATTGACTTTGGAAGAGGTTTCCAATAAATTCTCTCCAAAAACAGGCCTGTTTGTAGTTATTCATGAGAATTACCGATCGGATGCCGTTTTAAATGAATTATTCGAACAACTTGCCCAGAAAAAAACAACACAAAAGCAAGAACAGGTTCTTTTAAAAATACTCCAATTGGGAGGTTTTCACGATGGAGAGGTAACTCCTATTCTTCGAAAATCATTGGAGGACCAGGGATGTTCACTATCTGCTATAAATACATTGGAAAAACAAGGCTTTTTGAGAACCGAGCGCTTGGAAATTTCAAGGATCAGTTCCTTAGACCAAAGTAAGTTTACATTCCCGGTTCTAAGTGACGCGCAAACAAATGCGCTGCATGAGATTGAAACAGGCTTTTTGGAAAAAGATACCATCCTACTCCAAGGAATTACCGGTTCCGGAAAAACGGAAATTTACATCGAGTTAATTCGAAAAGTATTGGATCAGGGAAAACAAGTCTTGTTTCTTGTTCCCGAAATTGCTTTGACTACCCAATTGATCCAGCGTTTGTCAACTTACTTCGGAGAAAAAATCGGAGTTTACCATTCCAAATTCAATTCCAATGAACGGGTTGAAATCTGGAATAAGGTATTGCAAAACGATCCGAAACAATTTAGATTGGTTGTTGGTGCACGCTCTTCCATTTTTTTACCTTTCCAAGATTTAGGATTGGTGATTGTAGATGAAGAACATGAATCTTCCTATAAGCAACATGATCCTTCCCCGAGATATAACGCCCGGGATATGGCCATTGTTTTGGCTCATTATTTCAAAACCAAAACCCTCTTGGGTTCTGCAACTCCTTCCATTGAGACTTTTCAAAATACACGCGACAAGAAATACGGACATGTACTCCTGACCGAACGTTTTTCACAAGTTCAACTTCCGGAAATTCTGTGTGCCGATATGAAGGAAGAGCGCAGACAAAAGAGCCTGAATGGTCATTTCTCCAAATTTTTATTGGAAAACATCATTGAAACACTGAAAAATAAGGAACAGGTCATTCTTTTCCAAAACCGGAGAGGTTATACTCCTATCTGGACATGCGAAATTTGTGGTTTCAGTCCGAATTGTATCAATTGTGATACAACTTTGAATTACCACAAGCATTCAAATCTTTTGAAGTGCCACCATTGCAGTTATCAGACAAATCCGATCGGAACTTGTCCGGCTTGCGGAAGTAACCGATTGAAGATGCTGGGGTTCGGAACGGAGAAAATAGAAGACGATTTGTCATTAATCCTGCCGGATGCGAAAATTGGCCGAATGGATTTGGATACCACCCGAAACAAGAACAGTCATTTGGAATTGATCCAGGCATTTGAAAACCGGGAAATTGATGTATTGATCGGAACCCAAATGGTAGCGAAAGGATTGGATTTTGATCATGTTGGACTTGTTGGGATCCTGGATGCCGATTTGATGCTGAATAAAACCGATTTTCGGGCATTTGAACGTGCTTTCCAGTTAATGACCCAAGTTGCAGGAAGATCAGGCCGAAGAAACAAACGTGGGAAGGTGATCATCCAAACTGGAAACCCGGATCATTGGGTGATTCAAAAAGTGATGGAACACGATTATGATTCATTTGCTATTAATGAAATTGTGGAGCGACGGAACTATCATTATCCGCCATTTTACAAATTGATTCGCTTTACATTAAAGCACCGGGATCGTGATTTGGTGGAAGCTGGAGCCCTTCATTTCAGTAAATTGCTGAAGGAACAATTCCACGAACGCGTTTTAGGTCCTGAATCCCCGATAATTGCGAGGATCCAGAACTTTTATTTGAAAGAAATTGTTTTAAAAATTGAGCACGAAGCTCCACAAAAGAAAGTAAAGGAACGCTTACATGAGCTGACGGATCAATTTTTCAGCGTTCCCCATTTCAAACCTATTCGACTTATTGCAGACGTTGATCCCGCTTAACCAAGGTATGATTTAAGCATCCGGCTTCGGGATGTGTGTTTCAAGCGTCGAATCGCTTTTTCTTTTATTTGTCTTACTCTCTCTCTTGTCAAATCGAACAAATCTCCGATCTCTTCCAAGGTAAGAGGGTGTTTTCCATTTAATCCGTAATAGAGGCGAACAACATCCCCTTCTCTTCCTGATAAGGACGAAAGAGAGCGTTCGATTTCTTTTCTTAACGATTCCTTCGTCAATTCATTTTCTGGACTTGGAAGTGAATCATTCGGCAATACATCATACATGCTGGACGAACTCTCGTCTCCATCCACCAATGGTGCATCCATTGATAAATGTCTTGCCGTATTTGCCAGCGATTGGCGGACATCTTCCACGGAGCATTCCAGGTATTCAGCTAATTCATCCGCTGAAGGTGGACGCTCATACAGTTGTTCCAATTCACTATATGCTCTGTTGATCTTATTAATTGTCCCAATCTTATTTAAAGGGAGTCTCACAATACGTGCTTGCTCAGCCAACGCTTGCAAAATGGATTGACGAATCCACCAAACCGCATACGAGATAAACTTAAATCCTCTGGTTTCATCAAAACGTTCTGCTGCTTTGATTAAACCTAAATTTCCTTCATTAATTAAATCTGGAAGTGACAATCCTTGATTTTGGTATTGTTTGGAAACAGAAACAACGAACCTTAAATTAGCTTTCGTTAAACGTTCCAACGCCCTCTTATCCCCCGCTTTAATTCGTTTAGCTAATTCTACTTCTTCGTCAGCAGTAATTAATTCAACTCGACCAATTTCCTGAAGGTATTTATCTAGAGATGCTGTCTCCCGATTTGTAACTTGCTTTACAATCTTTAACTGTCTCATGGTCTTTACAATTGATTTACATGAATATAACGATTATAAGATACAGTTAGTTGTGTTGGTTGCAATCAAAAAATGTTAAATGAATAAACGGTTTGTTTAAACTAACAAATTGTGTGAATCAGCGAAGATTTCGTGTAATCAAGTTAAAAAAGTAACTTTGCACCCAATTAAAGGAGAAACTATGCGGGTTTTAATGGTTTGTTTGGGAAATATCTGCCGTTCACCTATGGCCGACGGTTGGCTAAGGCATAAGGTGAAAATGCATGACTTATCAATTGTAGTCGATTCGGCAGGAACAGCCAATTATCATGTAGGTGAAAAACCGGATCACCGAATGAGAAGACTTTCACTGGAATACGGTGTTTCAATTGATGAATTGCGTGCCCGTCAATTTTCAGTAGCTGATTTTGACAATTATGACATTATCTTTGCAATGGATCAGAGCAACGAGCAAAACATTTTGCGCTTGGCAAGAACCGAAAATGACAAACAAAAGGTAAAACTTCTTTTAAACGAATTACATCCGGACCAAAATATGGAAGTCCCTGATCCGTATTATGGATCGGACGCTAATTTCAAAGAGGTCATCGAATTATTAGATCATGCGACAAACGCATTTTTATTAAACAGGCAATTAATTACAAAACAATGAGCGCAGGCAAATTATACCTAATTCCAAACACTCTTGGCGGAGAGTCTACTGAAGATATTATCCCACAAAAGGTAGCTGAAATTGCCAGTGAGTTACGTGTATTTGCTGTAGAAGACATTAAATCGGCCCGTAGATTGCTTCGTAAGATCGATCGTACTTTTCCAATTGATGAATCTGAGTTTTTTGTACTTAATAAAGCTACCGCTGTGACAGAAGTATACCACTTGATCAAAGCAATGAAAAGTGGAAAGAATGTGGGAATTATCAGTGAAGCAGGATGTGCCGGAATAGCCGATCCCGGAGCGGTTCTGGTTGCTTTGGCTCATGAAAATGAAATCCAGGTTTGTCCGACTGTCGGTCCGAGCTCCATTCTTCTTACATTGATAGGAAGCGGTTTTAACGGGCAACAGTTTTCGTTTCACGGTTACTTGCCAAAAGAACAGAAAGAACGAATCAGAAAGCTAAAGGACTTGGAACAACGTGTGAAAAGAAGTGGTGAAACTCAATTATTTATGGACACTCCTTTTAGATCTATGCATGTTTTTGAGGATTTATTGAATTGTTTGGCAGACGATACCTTGTTGTGCGTGGCTTCCAATCTGACTTTATTTACAGAACGTATCCAAACAAAAAGCATTAAAGATTGGAGAGAAAACGCTTATGATTTGAGCAAGCAACCAACGATGTATGCCTTAGGAAAATTATAATGATTCCAAAATCTCATCGGTGATTTCTTATAAGATTAAGATATCATTCAGCTTGCTACAGTAATTCTGCAGCAAGCCACTTACTCAAAAGCAAAAGCTATCGATTTATTTTATCATCGTAACATGTCCGTTTACCGAATACTTCTTATCCGTATCCGGGTCTTTAAATGTAATTGTCCAGCTATAGATTCCTTCCTGAGCTAAAATTCCATTGTAAGTTCCATCCCAACCCACTTTAGCATCTTTCGATTCAAACAGGACTTCTCCCCATCTGTTGAAAATAAGTAACCTGAAACTGTAAGGATCAAATCCTGAAGTAAATACGGGTTGGAAAATATTATTCTGCTCATCTCCATTCGGAGTGAATGAATTCGGAACGTAATAAACCAATTCATCCAATATACGGACAATCACTTTCGCTGTATCGGAGCATCCGAAAGCATTTGTAGCAACTAATTGCACAGTGTAATTACTAGCGACCTCATCATAAGTGTATGTCGGTGAAAAAGCAACTGAGTTCCCTCCCTCTCCAAAACTCCAAACATAACTTGTTGCGTTGGAAGAAGTATTGATAAAATGAATTTCGGGATGTGTAATCGTAGCTTCGTATGGAGAAGGAGTAAATGACGCATCTGCATTCGGATTAACACATATGAAATTTACTTTCGTAAGAGTTGCGGAACACCCGGTCAAATCCGTTACCGTTAAAGAAACCGTGAAACATCCGGCAGATGCAAAGTTTGCCGAACCAGTTAACAGAGATGTAGAAGTTTGACCATTGCCAAAATTCCATTGCGCACTTGCACTTGATGGCGTTGAATTGGTAAAATTGACAGCCAAAGGAACACAACCCGATAGCGTATCAGCTACAAAATTGGTGGACGGCACCGGGTTAACGACGATGGTCGTTGTTGAGGCTCCTGAACAAGCCCCGGGAATATCGTATGTAATAATAAATGAACCCGGACCGGAAACACTCGGATCAAATAATCCGGTTGTGGTATTTACGATTCCAGTACCTGACCAATTCCCTCCAGGACTTGCAGCAGAGAGAGTAACAGTAGCACCATTAGCACAGAAAGGTCCCGCTGCAGTAATAGCCGTTGAAGTTCCCGAATTTATAACCACATTGGTAGTTGCAGAAGCCGTACAGGAATTCGCTGTTATAGTTACCGTATAAATTCCAAAATCACTGCTTGTCATGGATGCAACATTTGGATTCTGAGATGTCGAATTAAATGAATTCGGTCCCGTCCAGGAATAGGTTCCTCCGGCTGTTCCTGTCGCAGTTAGATTTAATGATTGCCCCACGCACAAAGGACCATTATTTGATGCTGTAACTGTTGGAATCGGATTTACAGTGGTTACTGTTGAAGCAGATGTGGAAGAACAACCTGACGAGGAAACAGTTACTGTATAAGAACCACTCGTTGTAACGGTAATGGATTGGGTAGCAACTCCTGTCGACCAGGTATTTCCGCTTGCAGAAGAAGAAGTCAAAGTAACAGAGCCTCCCGAACAAAAAGTAGTTGGGCCGCCAGCGGTAATAGTCGGAACTGTCGGAAGCGGATTCACAGTAACTGTTGTTGTAGTGGATGTAGATGAACAAGATCCGTTCGAAACGTTAACTGTATAAGAACCACTCGTTGTAACGGTAATGGATTGAGTAGTCGCTCCAGTCGACCACGTATTTCCAGTTGCGGAAGAAGAGGTCAAAGTAAC
>NZ_CAMLDC010000040.1 GCF_946478805.1 uncultured Fluviicola sp.
AATTCCTAATTCCTAATTCCTAATTCCTAATTCCTAATTCCTAATTCCTAATTAATTTATATTTTTTATTATCTTAAAGTAAGAAACGCTATTCACATGAAAGGAAATATTATTCAAGAAAAAAGCTTTGACTTTGCAGTACAAATTGTAGAAACCTATAAATACCTGGCTTTCGAAAAAAAAGAATTCATCTTGTCAAAACAACTTTTACGTTCTGGGACATCAATTGGTGCTAACATCTCTGAAGCGATTCGGGGCCAATCTTCGAAAGATTTTATTCATAAACTTCAAATCTCAAGAAAAGAAACAAACGAAACTCTTTATTGGTTAAAATTGCTTGAAAAAACGAAGTATCTGCAAAAGGAAACTGCAGTGAAACTCATTCAAGGTTGCGAAGAGTTGCTAAAAATCCTAACATCAATTATTAAAACATTGGAACTCAAACCCAGATAATTTTAAATAGGGCAGTTAAGATCAACATTCGTAATTCGTAATTCGTAATTCGTAATTCGTAATTCGTAATTCGTAATTCGTATTAATCCGCCACCAACAAATTGCAGCCCCGTATATCCGAACGGTCAAAACGTCCCATCAGTCGAAGTTTCCCGTCCTCCATCCGTCCCAAATCCTGTGTTTCAATAAACGAACAGGAATAAATATTAGCCAGGTCGATCACATTCACACCTCCTGTTTTGTCTTGTTTCACCGACTCAAAAGGATCATTGACCTCTCTGAGAGAAATTTTCATCCAGGCAGGCAATTCAAATAAACCATGTTTATCGCTGTATGCCTGAGAAAGCAGTTCGCACATTCCGTATTCCGAGGCAATGTATTCACAACCAAATCCGGCAATCAATTCCTGATGCATTTCTTCTTTAGTCATTTCCTTCCGCTTCCCTTTCATTCCTCCGGTTTCAATAACAATTACATCATGAAGATCCGGTTTGAGTTCCGCCAGGTCCAACAAAGCATAAGAAACACCAAAAAGCACTAATTTCTTTCCGGTCTTTCTTCCCTCCACAACCGCATTCAGTAAACTTTCCGGGCTTTCCAGGTAATAACCGGATAAAGAATTTGTCGTTCCCGCAATCAATTTATCTACCATATAGACCAAACTGGATTCCCCTTGCGAGACATAATTCGGCAACAAGGCAAAGATGATCTGGTCTTCCAGTCGCCCCAAAAACTGCTCATAAGTAGGGATAAAAGAGCGCTCGTAAATGGAAACGTCTGCAACCGGATGCATACTTCGAACCATACCGGTTGTTCCGCTGCTTTTAAAAACCTGCTGAACAGCCTGGTCATCCGCAATGATCTGATGCGTTTTGAAAAAAGAAATGGGTAAATATGGAATCTCCGAATAATGTTTCGGTTCCGGTCGATTGATCAGTTCCAGGAAAGTTTTATAAACTGGTACATGTTCTTTCTGAAAATGAAAGACTTCCAGGGAACACTGATTGAAATCTTGTTCTGTGCGAATGGAAAAAATGCGATCGATAAGCGCTTGCATAGGTAATTTTTCTTAACTCTTTTTAAACAATAAGCTATTGACTATCATTTACTTAACCTTAAATCTGTTTGCAAATTAGCGAATTCTCGAATTCTATCCTTTTTAACTTTCACAAAGATAGCCGGAATTACTTCAAAGGAAACTTCAGTGAGAAGGTCGTGCCCTTACCTAATTGACTTTTTACCTGAATTGTCCCCCCGTGTTCTTCAACAATCAACTTCACATAGTAAAGCCCCAATCCAAACCCTTTCACATCATGTAAATTCCCAGTCGGTACGCGGTAAAATTTATCAAAAATCATCTTGAGATCCTCCCGTTTCATCCCGATTCCGTTATCACTTACCGACAAATAGAAGTTCTGTCCATCATCCCATGTACGGATTACAATTTGCGGAACCGTATTGCAGTATTTCACCGCATTGTCCAATAAATTATAAATGACATTGGTAATATGAACCTCATCCATCATCAAGGTTTCCTTCGTTGCATCCAGTACCAATTCAATTTCACCACCCTGATCGGTCTGATTGATGTCAAAACTCTCTTTCGCTTCCAAAATCAAATCATGAATGGAGCAAGATTCTTTCTTCAAGGTCAATTTCTCCCGATCCAATTTCGCAACATTCAACACGCGTTCCACCTGGTTCTCCAAGCGTTTATTTTCCTTGTAAATAATTTCTGCATAACGATGTAAGCGATCCGGATCTTCCTTGAAATCACCTCGCAAAAGCAGTTCACTTGAAAGGCCAATGGTCGAAATCGGTGTCTTCAATTCGTGCGTCATATTATTAATGAAGTCTGTTTTCACCTCCGAAAGCCTTTTCTGTTTCAGGATGACGTTCAGCGTAAACACAAAGAACAAAAACAGGAGCAGTAAGATGAAAACCAAATAAAACCATGGATAAAAATCAGTTTTGGCCACATCAATGGTTGTTGAACTTACGTTCGGAAACAGAACCGTGAAATAGTGTCCGTCATTCTTCCATTTCAACTGATTGGATGTCTTCCCGACCGAATCATTGTTTGTTACCGAATAGGAAGAATCCTTGGTGTATTTAATCAGATTTCCAAAGACGATCGAATCCGAGTAACAATCATAAATTCCATAAACGAAATCCTGATTCAGACTTTGATTGTCGAATTCCCTTTTCAACAGTTGCTCCAGGTAGAACGGATGCAATTCCTCTTCAATATCTACCGAAAAATAATTTGGACGGATCTGTTTTACAGCGCCGTACAAGTTTGCGCTGATATCATCTTTCGTGTTGAGTTGCTCCAATACATCCCTCAACGCAATATGTGCCCTTTCCGAAAACTGCTTCAGATTTAAACTGTCCTCCCGTTCCTGGATCTGAACCGTCAGTCTTTGCGCTTCCGTGGTTTTGTGAATCCAGAACAATTGAATACTCAGAACACTCAGCAATGAGAGTATTCCCAGAATAATTACGGTATTGATTGTTTTGCGATTCATTCAAAAAATTAAAAATTGAAAAATGGACAATTGAAAAGATTAAAATTCTGATTAGACCAAAATTTTCAGCATTCTCCTTTTCAATTTTAAATTATACATTTTCAATTAATAAGCCTCCATCGAAGGATCAACTTCTTCGATCCAAGCCAAAATCCCACCTTCCAGGTTATACAAATTAGTGTATCCATGCTGCTGCTCTAAAAAGGAAATCACACTGGCACTTCTTTTTCCCGAACGACAGTGAACAACTACCTTTTTGTTTTTATCGATCTGACCGAATTCAGCCGGAATATCATTCATTGGAATCAATATTCCATCCAAGGTACAAATCTCATTTTCGTATGGTTCACGCACGTCGATTAACTGGAAATCCTCATTTCCATCTTTCCATGCTTTCAATTCGCTTACTGTAATACTTTTCATAGTTTATTTTTGTCAAAATAAGTTCAAAATGCTTGCGCTAAAGCTTCGGCGCAGGGTTGAAAAGTTAAAACTCATATCCTTTCTCCCGAAAAAAAGCGACCAGAATGATCGCTTTACAAAATTACGGAAAAACGTTTACTGAGAATGCTCCTTTTCAAGCAGTTTCAACGATTCCTATTTTTTTCCAAATACTTTTTTGAGCAGGTCTGTTACCTGTGCAGCCGGATCCTTACGGATTTTAGCTTCTTGTTCACTAATCAACAACATCAATCCATCAATTGCTTTTGCTGTAACATAAGCCTCCAGGTCCGGATTTTGCTTTGTAACCAAAGGGATCTTGTTGTATTTGGTAACCAAAGGAGTCCAATATTCTGTAACACGTACTTTTTCCATTGCCGTTTTTACAATTGGTTTGAATTTCTCCGTCAGGGAAGCAGTTGTCTTTTCACGTAAATAATGAGTTGCTGCGGTATCACTTCCGTTCAGGATCGCAAAACCGTCACCGACCGACATTCCTTTAACCGCTCCTGCAAATACTTCGTATGCACTTTTTGAAGCTTCCTCAGCTGCGCGATTGACCGATTCTTCAAATTGTGTAACCTGGGTTTGCATTCCCAATTTTACCAATTTATCCTTCATTTCAGTCGCTTCTGAAGGCCAAGGAATAAAGATCTTCGGATTTTTATAAAAACCATCTGTCACACCTGCCGCACTGGCTGCTGTTTTAGCACCTGTTGTCAATGCTTCACGCAAACCGCTCACCACCTCATCATTGCTTAATGGGCTTTTGGACGACGACGATGACGTAGTTAATTCCTTTCCTTTTGAAACCATTTTCCCTAAGGTTTGTGCAGTTGTCAAATAACTGGTACTGATAAACAATGCAATTGCGATACTAATTTTCATACAATCTATTTTAAGTCTTTGTTAATCTGCTGCTGCAGATTTTTTTTATCGAAAGCAGTGCTTTCTCTTATTTCTATTAATTGGAAGTCCAAACCACCCAGATGTTTTGATTCTCTGTTTATTTTTAACGTACGGTAGCACCAAAAATTGTTCCATAAAAAATATGGGGATGCGATACGTGCATCCCCATCAAATATATGAACAATCACTTCGATTAAAATCCCTGAACTCCGTTTACCGTCGTGTATTTCAGAATATTCTTCTTATCCGGGTGAATCAGCGCAAATGCAGATTGAACAGCTAAAGTTCCTTCATGGAAACCACACAGGATCAATTTCAGCTTATTCTCGTAGGTGTTTACATCCCCAATTGCGTAGATTCCGGGAATATTCGTAGAATAATCCAGTGTATTTACCTTGATTGCGTTCTTTTCAATTTCCAGCCCCCAATCAGCAATCGGACCAAGAGACGGTTTCAGACCAAACAATGGGATGAAATGATCCGTTTCGCGCAATATATCACCTTGTGTATTGTGGTGGATCTTCACATGACTCAATGCGCCGTTTCCTTCCACACCTACAACCTCTGCTTCTGTAATCAAATTGATTTGACCGTTTCCGGCCATATCGATCACCTTTTGAACCGAATCCAAATGACCACGGAAAGAGGCACTCCTATGAACCAGGACAACTTCTTTCGCAATTTTCTTTTCCGCCAAAAAAATGGCCCAATCCAATGCTGAATCTCCACCTCCTGCAATTACACAACGTTTTCCTCTATAAAATTCAGGATCTTTAATGATGTACTCAATTCCTTTGTCTTCAAAGTCAGCCAAATTTGAAATAGGCGGTTTTCTCGGTTCAAAAACACCCAAACCACCCGCAACCATAACAATCGGAGCTTGGTGCTGTGTTCCTTTTACCGTTGTAACGGTAAATTTTCCATCTTCCGTCTTATCAATAGTCATGGCGGCTTCACCCAAAGTGAACCCAGGCTTGAAAGGTGCTGCTTGCTCCATCAGGTTATCGACCAAATCTCCAGCTAAAACAGATGGAAATCCGGGGATATCGTAAATTGGTTTCTTCGGATAGATCTCAGAACATTGTCCACCCGGCTGAGGCAAAGAATCAATCAAATGACAACGTAATTTCAACAATCCGGCTTCAAATACAGTGAAAAGTCCTACCGGACCCGCACCAATTATAATTATATCAGTTTCAATCATTATTCCTATTAAAAGTGCTGTAAAAATAACGATTGTTTCCTAGATAGAATGAGTATAAATATGGTATTTTAATGATTATTATCATTCTCATTCCGGTTTAAAATTTTAAATTTCTCCCAAATTATCCACCATGAAATTTAGAACACTTTTAGCGCTGATCCTTTTCCATTTTTATTCACAGGCACAGGAATTCGAAATCTCCAATCGCATTTATTCACTCACCAGTGTGAGAGGACAACGCAGTCCCAAGGAATTCCCGATGGACAATGACCTGAACTATATTCAGATTGAAAAGGGAGAAGCGGTAATCAATTACCGGTGCCGGGGTAAGGTCACGTTTTACCAAGGAAAAGTAACAAATTACAAAGTAACGCAAACCGACAAAGGAGAAATCGTCAGCTTTTACCTCGCTCCAACGGGACTGGGAAGCAAAACAATTTCCCTTGAAATCTCCTTTCAGGAAAACGGACAGTACCTGGTTCATCTCTTTGATAAGCTCGGTTCTTTGGACACTTTACTAAATGCCGAACTGGCCGACAAAGAAATTTTCAAAAACTAATCTCAAAGCTTTGTTATTTTTGTCTAAATAAGGGAAACAACAATGATCGATACAGGAAAAAAAAGGTTTTCAGATTTTGTAAAAGAACATTCGATCATTATCGGGATCCTTCTTCTTGCGCTTATCCTGAGATGCTACAACCTGTTTTCCATCCCCTATACTCACGACGAATTGAGCGGTCTGCTCCGCACCCGATTTGATTCTTTCGGGGAACTCATTGCCAAAGGAGTACAGGTAGATGGTCACCCTGCGTTCGTGCAGGTGTTTCTTTATTACTGGACCGGATTATTCGGTACTTCAGAATGGATTGTGAAACTGCCCTTTATTCTATCGGGTGTTGGCGGCGTCTACTTCGCTTATAAAATAGGAAAACGCTGGTCGAACGTTACCGTCGGCCTGATTGTAGCAGCCATTCTTGCAACAAGTCAATATCCGATTATGTACAGTC
>NZ_CAMLDC010000041.1 GCF_946478805.1 uncultured Fluviicola sp.
TTGTATTCTTCGTGGTAAATAAAACCACAAGGGACACGAAGCACACGAGGATTTCCTTAGTCCGAGTTCCCGGAAAATCAAAATTTATGCTCCGGATCCATATAAAGGAATCATCGATCCTAAACCAACTATTGGATTCCGGGTGGTAAGCACGTATTTTATTTCAGGCAAATAGAAACCAATCCACCAATAAAATATGCTTCGTGCTCTTTGTATTCTTCGTGGTAAATAAAACCACAAGGGACACGAAGCACACGAGGATTTCTTTAGTTCGAGTTCCCGGAATAACTCTTCCTTAAAAATAATAACTGAACCCTATACCACCCCAGGCATGATTACCCGCATCCTTAAATAATTTGGATTGAAAATGACCATAGGCAGCGAAAGTGATTCTACCCCAAAGCATCCTGAAACCGAATTCCTGCTCCGAGACCAAACGGGAAATCTGTGAATCCGGAACACGAGCTTCACTTGGTTTTGCAAGAAGTGATCCCTGGAGTGTCCCGTCATAGGCAACTGCGCGGACTTCCGGATTGAAATAAAGGAAGTATTGCTTTTCGTTGGTGATATACCCCACTTTCAACATCCCAACTACCCGCGTTTCATTCGTTAGGCTCCCAACAGTGGTGAAACTGCTTGCCTCTGCTCTCAACCACTTCGTTTTGGTGAACCAGGTTTTCGTAAATCCGAATCCCAGGTTGATAATTAAACCCGTTTTTAGCTGGTATTGCCAACCCAAAGGTTTGTTGTTGTTCGTCCACCGGTGAATGGCAGTTTGTGTTTCCTTACCGAATGCAGGTTTTCCGATCCATCCGGTATTCAAACTCCAACTCAGCGTATAATTCTTTGACTTACTCCCGGCACTGAACTTAGCCGTATAGCCATAAGTTGCCGCATAAGGCCTGTTGCCCAAAAGTAAACTGTCAGCTGTAATTGTTGATGGGGTGAATACTTTTTGTGCAACGCCCGTTTGCAAACCCCGTTGAACATCCGGAACACGGAAGAAAAATTTATTCAACCATTTCAGGTCGATGTCCAGGTGATCATACTGTAAAAAGATTCCCTGCGAGTAATATCGGTCTGTTCCCGCAAACAAATCATTTTCGTATCGGATGGTGTAGGCCTCTTTATACAACAAGCTGTCTTGGGCAAAAGCCTCCAAATTCAGTAACCCGATCAAACCAATTAAAAGTAAGCGCATAGAAGAAGTACGTCCGTGAATGGATCTTGGATTTTTCATAAAGAATAAATCGATAATGGAACAAAAAGCTCCTTTCGCGGGCTTCCCAAACAAGACAAAAGGACGACAAAAGGGCGACAAATAACGTAATCAAAAGAGTCTGATCCACAACAAGAAACAACTATAAAAAGATGTAAATCAATAGATTAAACCAAAAAAAAAGAACATCCGGCATGTCTCAAAATCCCATCAATCTTTCGGATGGATTTACAAACCAACAATCCAACCTGAAGTAATAATAACTTTGGGTTTGTTCAAACTTTCAATTATGAAATATATATATGTCGTATTAACCGGTTGTATTTTGTCAATTTATTCAACAGCTCAGTCCACCATTAATATCATGGATGGAGTTGTTTTTTTCGATGGATATGCCGGTGTTGTCAGTGATCCTACTCCAGCGGGAGTTATACGATTCAGAAATGACCTGATGACCAAAAAGATCACGTCTCAGCAATTAGATTCAATCGGAGATGAATTAACTATTAACATCACTATTTCAGTGCTTTGCGACAATTATGACCGGATAGGCGGAGTGAATTTAGCCATGGTTCCGAAAGGCAGTACCACTTACAATACTGCAACTGTTCCCAAAATAGAGATTGGGCGGTTCATTACACCTTTCATGAATAAGAATGTATCACCGACTTCCGTTCCTTATTCTTTCGTAGTGAATAATATTGCACGGATTTTGAAATCTGCGGATTTGAATGCTGATTATGACTTTTGGCTGGAACTGGAAGTATTTGGTGTACCCTACGCTGCAAACACACAAATTGCCGGCTGTTCCGGGAGAAACGATGTGTTCCAGGGGCGGGTTGACTTTATCAGCAACGGTCCGGATTTGAGTTTTCAACCGAATACAATTATTCAGCCCTTGTCCTTCAAAGCAGATTTCAATAATTACAATGCCGCAGCAACAGATGCCATCGGATCAACCGTTAAAACGATCAATTTTACGACTTCTCAAACCATTTTTGATGTCACGCTTTATTTAATTACTTCCAATCATGGTGCAGGTAATAATGGGGAAGAATACGTAAGAAGAGTTCACAATGTGACTTTTGACGGAACCCAGGTTTTAACCTACACTCCGGGTGGAAAATCATGCGAACCATACCGTCAGTACAACACCCAGTCAAATGGAATTTACGGGGCAAGTGCGCAAACAGCTTCCTGGTGGACCGACTGGAACAACTGGTGTCCCGGAGATACCATTGCCATCCGGAAAATCAGCCTGGGAACTTTAACTGCAGGAAGTCATTCTTTTAAAATCGAAGTCCCGGCGGCTCAATTCTCCGGGCAGGATGGAAATTTCCCGCTTTCATTGTATTTACAAGGAAGTAATACAGGAACTTTGAGTATTGAAGAATTAGATCCATCCTCCGTTAAACTCTTTCCCAACCCGGCAAAAGACTTCGTAGAAGTTCGAACGGAAAAAGAAATGTTGAACATCGAATTAATGGATGCTTCAGGGAAAACGATCCGTACAGAAACTAAAAACACAATCGATCTCATCGGGTTGGATACAGGAATTTACATCATCCAGGTTCATTTTACGGACGGAATGAAAAGTAGCCGACGCTTTATTAAGCAATAGTAATAAATTAGTAGGTAATGATTAAGAGGAGTATTTTTAAAGTACTTCTCTTTTTCATTTTGTAGCAATCCCAAGCTGAAAGTTGGTTTTTTATAAATGATTTAATTAAAGCTTCATTTTCCGAGCTTCCTGTAATTATCCCACAGGTTATACCCGACCGTAATCCCGCCCCACATGTGGTTCAATGCATATTTGAATAACCGCGATTGGTAATGGGCATGCCCACTGATGAAAAACCGGTTGTAACGCAGATAGATCCCGATCTGTTGTTCCGAAACCAAACGCTCGATCGAACCCGCAGGAAGAGCTGCCTCACTGGGCCTTACAAAAATGGCACCTTGCAAAGTCCCGTCGTAAGCGACCACTCTCAACTCAGGAGTATAATACAGGTAGAACTGTCTCCGTATCCCGATGTAACCGAGTTTCAGCTTTCCCTGGACCCGCATCTCATCCGTCAGGTTTCCAACCGTTATGAAATCACTTAAATCCAGGCGAATCCATCTGGAGCGGGTGAAGAACGATTTCGTAAACCCAAAGTTGAGATCCAGGATGAATCCCGTATTCAGTTGATACTGCCATCCCTTGGGCTGCGCATTGTTGATCCATCTATGAACTGTTTTCTGCGTGTATTCACCAAAAGCCGGCTTACCGATGAAACCGAAACTGAGCCCCCACATCAAGGTATAATTCCGGCTCTTGCTCCGGGAGAAAAACCGGTTGCCATATGCGATGGTTGCCGCGTAAGGCCTGTCACCAACCAACAAGGTATCCGACAAAATAGTGGAAGGTGTGTAATCTTTCTGTGCAATCCCCGATTCCAGGTTTCTTTCAATGTGTGGAACAGGAATGAAGAAGTGCTTCAGCCATTTGACCTGCAAATTGTGATGATCGTACTGGAGAAAGATCCCTTGGGAGTAATAGCAATCACTCGCAGTGAAGAAATCATTTTCATACGTCAAATGAAAAGTTTGATAGCGGTAAAGTGAATCTACCTGGCCAAAACTCAGTGAATGAAGCAGCAATACCAATACACCTGCACGAAAACTCATTTTCATAACCCTGTTATTTAAATTTGTGTCGGATGTGTGTGTGTATGGCGATACCACTGAACTTTTATGCAAAGTAACATTGGCCTTCCAAACAAATTTACAGTCTTTACCTATTCAGAATCGGGTGTTATAATTTTTTAAGATTTCGGAACTTCGGAAATGCATGCAGGTAATTTTTCTGAAAAGTGACCTTAAAAGGCGATTATTCCTTAACTTAAAGCTTGCTAATTTTGAGTTACACAGAAAAAAACACCATGGAATACCGCATTGAAAAAGATACGATGGGCGAAGTGAAAGTCCCGGCTGAAGCCTATTGGGGAGCCCAAACCGAACGCAGTATTGAAAATTTCAAAATTGCACAAGATATCAGCAGGATGCCAAAGGAAATCATCCGTGCCTTTGCTTACCTCAAAAAAGCAGCTGCGCTGACGAACCTGGACGCAGGAGTACTCTCCCAAGAAAAATCGGACCTCATCGGGAAAGTGGCAGACGAGATCCTTGCAGGAAAACTGGACGACCAGTTCCCTTTGGTAGTCTGGCAAACCGGAAGCGGAACGCAAAGCAATATGAACGTCAATGAAGTGATTGCATACCGTGCACATGTCCTGAACGGCGGGGCTTTGACGGATAAGGAAAAAGTGCTCCACCCGAACGACGACGTGAACAAATCGCAATCTTCGAACGACACCTTCCCCACTGCGATGCACATTGCAGCATACCAAGTCCTAATGGAAGTAACCATTCCCGGAATTGAGAAACTGCGCGACACCCTGGCTCAAAAAAGCAAAGACTACATGAAAGTCGTGAAAATCGGCCGGACCCATTTCATGGATGCCACTCCCCTGACCTTGGGACAGGAAATCAGCGGATACGTGAGCCAGTTGAACCACGGATTGAAAGCCATTAAAAATACTTTGGCTCACCTGAGCGAATTGGCTTTGGGCGGTACTGCTGTCGGAACGGGAATCAACACGCCGCCCGGATATTCCGAAAACGTAGCGAAGCACATTGCAACTTTGACAGGCTTGCCTTTCATCACCGCAGAAAATAAATTCGAAGCACTGGCAGCACACGACGCCATTGTGGAAGCACACGGAGCTTTGAAAACAGTAGCGGTGAGCTTGATGAAGATCGCGAATGACGTGCGCATGCTGTCCTCAGGTCCACGAAGCGGGATCGGGGAAATCCACATTCCGGACAACGAACCGGGTTCTTCCATTATGCCCGGAAAAGTCAACCCGACGCAGTGTGAAGCCCTGACCATGATCGCTGCACAAGTAATGGGAAATGACGTCGCAATCGGGATCGGCGGCTCAAACGGGCATTTCGAACTGAACGTATTCAAACCCGTCATGATTGCCAACTTCCTGCATTCCGCACGATTGATCGGCGACGGCTGTGTTTCCTTTAACGACAAATGTGCCGTGGGAATCGAACCGATTACCGCAAACATCAAGAAGCACCTCGACAACAGCTTGATGCTCGTAACGGCATTGAATCCCAAAATCGGTTATTACAAAGCTGCCGAAATTGCCCAGAAAGCGCACGCAGAGGGAACAACCCTGAAAGAGATGGCCGTAAAACTCGGTTATCTGACAGCAGAAGAATTCGATCAATGGGTGATTCCGGAGAAAATGGTTTAGATAATTACGAATGCCGAATTACGAATTACGAATTGAAAAACGGGGTCTGTGACGCTTATATGGTTTGAAAAGAGTAGGCGCGCAATGCGTCGCGCGCCTACTCTTTTCAAATATCGATTCAATTTCACACATCTGTAACATGACCACGAATCCCTAATTCAGAATTCGTAAGATCAATGCGGCCCATGCTCTTCCGGCTTGGCTTCCTTCGTTTCAGGCGCTTTCGTACCGAAATTACGCAGGAGGGGCCGGGCGAAGCTTCCGTCAATGGCAACACTGTCGATCTCAATACCCGTGGCTTCCAGTTCTATGAAGGGATGGAA
>NZ_CAMLDC010000042.1 GCF_946478805.1 uncultured Fluviicola sp.
GTCCTTGTGGCCCGGGTGGCCGATGCCGATGCGGACGCGGCGGAAGTCGGGGCCGAAGATGGCGTTGATGGCGCGCAGGCCATTAATAAAAAGCTGATTGCGTACTATTTGGACGAATTGCTTGACCTGGCAAAGGAAAACAATGTTTCGTTCCTGTATGAAGCATCTGTTGGAGGTTCGATTCCGATCATTCGCAACCTGGAAGAGTATTACAACAACGATTCGCTTTCAAACATCAGTGGAATTGTGAACGGAACTACGAATTACATTCTGACTAAAACCGGAGAAGGGGAATCGTTTGATGGTGCACTTAAAAATGCACAGGATTTGGGATTTGCAGAGTTGGATCCTACTTCGGATGTCGATGGGTTTGATGCGAAATACAAATTGGTGTTATTATTGAAACATGCATTTGGATTCTCAGCGAAACAAGATGAGGTATGGAATTACGGAATCCGTCAATTGAAGGATTGGGACGCAACTTATGCACGGGAAAAAGGATTGAAAATCAAACTATTGGCTTTTGGTACACGGATCAATAACCAGGTGATCGGTTTTGTCGCACCTCATATCATTCCGAACAATCACTTTGCATTCAATGTTGAAAATGAGTTCAATGCGGTAGTTGTGGAGGCATTATTTTCAGATAAACAATTGTTTTTAGGAAAAGGAGCCGGAAGCCACCCGACAGCAAGTGCAGTACTTTCCGATATTTCTGCCTTGCAATTCGATTATGCATACGAATACAAAAAGTCGAAAACGGAGGAGATCCTGAGCTTCGAAAAAGATTTTTCCGTGAAAGTGTACCTAAGTGCAACTACTCAAGAAAAGTTGGACCAGGTGGAGTTTGTTGAAACACATGAAACCTATTCAGGACAATCCCACAGTTACAAAATCGGCATCATAACATACGAGGAAATCGGTAAATACAATTGGAATGATGCATCCGATTATTTCCTGGCGGTGATTCCGGATAGCGTTGAATTGACGGATAATGATCTAAATTCGGAAAAGAAATCAGCTCATTTAATCGAAGAGATCTCATGAAGTTAGACTTGAAATTAGTAGAATCACCTTTCGTACTGGAAGTTAAGAACGAATCTGGAATTTCCATTAAAATGGATGCAACAGAGAAAATAGGAGGGAAAAACAAAGGAATGCGACCAATGGAGGTGTTGGCAAGTTCGCTTGCGGGTTGCATGTCGATCGATATCTTACTCATTTTGAAAAAGCAACGACAAGAAGTGACTTTCTATGAAGTGAATATCGATGCAAACCGGAAAGATGCGGTTCCTGCTGTATTTGAGACCATCGGGTTGGTATTTTCTTTCAACAAGGAAGTGGATTTGGAAAAAGCTTCGGCAGCTGTGCATTTGAGCCATGAAAAGTATTGCTCGGTTTCGGCATCCCTGAATACGGAAATAAACATTCAATTAGAAGTAAGACATCAATCATGAATAATTACAGAAACGAAACACTTGCCATTCGCATTCAAAACGAGCGCTCGCAGGAAAGAGAGCACAGCGTTCCTTTATATTTGACCTCCAGTTATGTGTTTGATGATGCAGAACAGATGCGCGCAGCCTTTTCAGATGAAATCGAAGCAAATATCTATTCACGCTATTCGAATCCGAATGTGGATGAGTTATTGGAAAAGGTATCCCGCCTGGAATCGGGTGAGGCTGCCTGGGCAACAGCAACCGGGATGGCGGCTGTTTTCACCACATTTGCAACCTTACTCCAAAGTGGAGATCACATTGTTTCTTCCAAATCCGTTTTTGGTTCGACCCATCAGTTGTTGGTGAATATCCTTCCGAAATGGGGAATTACAACTACGTACGTAGATGCGATTGATTATGAGGGATACGAGCGGGAAATTACTTCGGAAACGAAAATGGTCTACATTGAAACACCTTCCAATCCGGGGCTGGATATTATTGACATCAGAAGATTGGCTGAAATCTGCAAAAGAAAGAATGTCTTACTGGTGGTTGATAATTGTTTTGCAACTCCTGTTTTGCAACAGCCTTTGAAACTGGGAGCCGATATCGTGATTCACTCTGCGACAAAATACATGGATGGCCAGGGACGGGTTTTAGGCGGATTGATCGTTTCTACGAAGGAAATCATTACCAAAATCCAGGGATTTGCACGACACAGTGGGCCGGCTTTATCTCCATTCAATGCATGGATTCTTTCAAAATCGTTGGAAACCTTGCATTTGAGAATGGAAAAGCACTGTTCACAAGCTTTTGAAATTGCAAAGCGATTGGAAAAAAATGACCAGGTAGCTTGGGTGAAATATCCGTTTTTGGGTTCACACCCTCAGCATGAGATTGCCAGGGATCAGATGAAGTATGGCGGAGGAATTGTGACTTTCCAGATAAAAGGCGGATTGGAAGCAGGGCGCAAGTTCCTGGATCGCTTGGAATTATTTTCATTGACTCCGAATTTGGGAGATAGCAGAAGTATTGCAACTCATCCGGCTTCTACAACGCACAGTAAGTTGAAACCCGAAGAACGAGAAGCAGTTGGTATTTCGGACGGACTCGTGCGTTTGAGTATCGGTTTGGAACACATCGAGGATATCTGGGAAGATGTTGAACAGGCATTAAAATAATTCCGAATGTAGGTGCGCGATTAATTGCACCTACATTATTCAACTAATTTTGCAGGATGCAAATTGAGATTATTCCATATTCCCCGGAACTAAAAGGACATCTGAAGCAACTCAACTACGAGTGGCTGGAGGAATATTTTTACATCGAAGAAGGAGACAGGCTTTCTCTTTCTAAACCTCAGGAAACCATTTTGGATAAAGGTGGCTTTATCTTCTTTGCAAAAAAAGGTGAAGAGATAATTGGCACGGCCTCACTTCTTAAAAAGAGCGATGAGGTTTTTGAACTGGGCAAAATGGCGGTTGCTAAAAACGTCCGAGGATCGGGAGTAGGGAAGCTATTAATGGAACATTGCCTGGAATTTGCGAAACAAAAACAGATTAAAAAGCTCATTTTATATTCAAATACAAAATTGGAACCGGCAATTCACCTTTATCGAAAATTCGGGTTCGTAGAAGTTGAGATGGAACAAGGTGTTTATGAAAGAGGAAATATCAAAATGGAAAAAACGTTGGATTAATTACGAATTTCTGCTTACTAGTTCCGAATTATTGAAAACAATCAGTTGGGATAAGCATTCTAAATAAATAGTAATAGGATCTAATGACACAATCTATTTAAATTTGGGTTGCATTCGTAATTCATAATTCGGCATTTGGAATTATGAATTATCTTTGCACCAAATTATTAAGCATGTCACAAGATATTCAAGCAGTTAGCTATTGTATCGGTTTAAGCGTAGCAGATAGCCTTTTACAACAAGATTTAGGTGGAATTGATCCAACTGTAATGGCAGAGGCTATTTCGGACGTTTTTCAAGGGAAAACAATGAAGTATTCTCCTGAACAGGCAAATGAGATCATTCAGAATTATATTCAGGAAATGACAACTTCTAAATTTGAAGTATATAAAAAAGAAGGGGAGAAATTCCTTGCTGAGAACGGGAAGAAAGAAGGTGTTACTACAACTGCTTCCGGTTTACAATACGAAGTGATAGAACCGGGAACCGGTGCAAAACCGAAAAGTACCGATACCGTAAATGTTCATTATCATGGAACATTGATCGATGGGACTGTTTTTGATAGCTCTGTTACCAGAGGAATTCCTGCAACGTTCGGAGTTCACCAAGTGATCAAAGGCTGGACGGAAGCATTGCAATTGATGCCTGTCGGTTCAAAATACCGTTTGTATATCCCTGAAGATTTGGCGTATGGTGCACATCCGCACCCTGGTGGAGCTATTAAGCCTTTCATGACGCTTATTTTCGATGTTGAATTATTAGGAATTGAAAACAATTAAGATGAAAAAAATCATTCTGGCTTCCCTGCTTTTAGCGATTAACTTCGCATGTGGTGATGAAAAAGATGCAGGCAAGGTTCTGCCATTGGATACACAAAAACAGCAAATTTCTTACCTGATGGGTGCAGACAATGCTGGACAATTACTTCAAGATCCAAACTTTGCGAAGTACGATAAAGACCAAATTTTGAAAGGTTTTGAAGAAGGTCTTAAAAATGAGAAATCATTTGACCAGGCTTGTCAACAAACGATTCAAAGCTTGTTAGGTCAAAATCAACAGGAATTCAACCAAAAATACGTGAAAGATGCTTCTTTATGTATCGGTAAATTTATCGGTGGAATGTTCAAAACGAGTTGGGAGCAGGCAAAATCATTCAATGAATTCGATAAGGAATACCTGATCTATGGTTTCAGTCTTGGTTTGAAAAAAGAAGACACTTTGATCAAGAAAGAGTTGAAAGAAACCATGTTGAAAGATTTCATGACGAAAGTCAACACACGTGTGATGGCTGAAGTGACGAAAAAGGAGACAGCATTCTTTGCAAAAGTAAAACAGATGGCAACTATTAAGGAATTGCCTAATGGATTGTATATGGAAACCATTCAAGCTGGAACCGGAGGAAGTCCAACAGCTACAAGTGATGTGAAAGCGCATTATGTTTTGATGAACGTGAATGGAGATACCTTGCAATCATCTTTAAACGGGCCTCAAATTCCGGTATTCAATTTAGGAGGAGTAATTCCTGGATGGACAGTCGGGATTCCTTTTATGAAAAAAGGAGGGAAGTACAAATTGTATGTTCCTCAAAATATGGCTTATGGAAAAGATTCACCTGATCCGAATTCAATTCCACCATTCTCAACCTTGGTTTTCTACGTAGAACTGGTTGATTTTGGTCCTATGGGAACTGTAAAATAATATCAAAAAAAAACTCTGTGAAAGCAGAGTTTTTTTTTGATATTATTTTTAATTGAAAAGTGAGAATTGAAAATTAAGAAGGGTTTTCTTCCCTTGAACTTCCCTAAAATAGGTTGACCGTTTTTAATTAAGATCCATACTCAAAAATAGTAAACATTGGTTTATCAAATTCTGAGGTTGACCACTTTTG
>NZ_CAMLDC010000043.1 GCF_946478805.1 uncultured Fluviicola sp.
GTCTCCCCTCAAGGGGAGAAGCCCGGGAATCCTCTTTGGTGGCCTGCGCCGCAGGCAGATTCCTCTTCGGAACGAAAATCAAAACACTTTTCACTGATTGTCGCTGCGGAGTGCTCCACCCGATTGCGGATTCCTGATTCTTGTTTAGATAAGAAAATCGTTTTTACAACAATTATTGGTCGATCGAAGACTAAGGACTTCCGTTTCGGTAAACGATTCCGGAAAGTGCTAAAAACCGCAGCGTTTGTAAAACTGCTGTGGTTTGCATTTGGGATCCTGATCCCTTCTTTCCGTGAAGCGGTCCGAAACGGAAGGCTGCTTGATGGGCAAGCGGGAAAAAGCATTTTTGCTTACTTTTTTTGCTTCGGAAAAAAGTAAGAAGATCATGCGGGATGAATAAGGTGGTGAAGGATCTGATGTAGAGCTGCTACGCGCTCACTTCAGATTGAAAGGTTGAGCGATAATTGTTCTTTGTAACGATTTAGTGCATCACCCCTCTCGATCTCCCCTCAAGGGGAGAAGCCCTGAAATCCTCTTTGGTGGCCTGCGGCGCAGGCAGATCCCTCTTCGGAACGAAAATTTAAATTGAAACAAAAAAAAATTCCGCGAAAAATCAGTATTTACCACATTTCGCTTTGCGGTTTACCGCATGCTTTTAGCTGGTTTTCAATTAGTAATGAGATTATGTATGCTTAAAGGGGAATAAGTATTCTTTGGAACGATTGATGCCACCCTCCTTTATCCTCCCTCAAGGGAGGAATTTTCTAATCCTCTTTGGTAGTCGGAATTTCGAAAACCGAATAATTAGGCGTTAGCGTGAAGCTTACTTCTTTCTCCTCAAGGAGGAGGGAGATCTAATCCACTTCCTCCCTTGAGGGAGGACCGAGGAGGGTGGCAAAATGATCGCAACCTCTTGCAAATCAAACTGAATTTGGTTAAATTAAAGAATGAAAAAGTTTAGCCACAATCACTACAACCCCAAGCTAAAAGAGTATGCCCGCGAACTGAGGACCGAAACTGTTTCAAAGACCGAGAAGCGGATTTGGAAAGGTCTTCTATCCCGGAAACAGACGGGAGAACGCTTTTTACGCCAGCGACCAATTTATCATTTTATTGTCGATTTCTTTGCCCCGGAGATCGGGTTGATCATTGAAATAGATGGGAACTCCCATATCAATAAAGGTGACTATGACCGGATGCGCCAGGATAAACTGGAAAGCTTGGGTTATACCATGATCCGTTTTTCCGAAGGAGACGTGATTAATAATTTGGGGGATGTGATTACTCACATTCAACATGCTGTTCATGTGTTGAGGAGCCGGGATTGTGTTTCACCGGGCGATAATGCCACCCTACCCGTTCCCACTCTTAAGAAAGGGCAACTTTAGCGCAGCGGAAATTCCGGGTAATTATTCGCATGTCCGCTCACTAACGCGGAATTTGCATTAATGAGCGGGAATTAGTTTTGCTTTTTTACCTTGGCTTCAACTAGTTGTTTGTTGTGCCCTTGATCATTCTCAATAGAGCAAAATCAGACTATACCTCAGCAATTCGAACTTTATAATTGCCTACCCTATTGAAGTAACTCTCATTTAAAATTATTCTCTTACCAGTTTTAGGGTCTTTTGGCCTTCCGGCATTTTAACCCTTAAGAAGTATATTCCCGTTGTATCCGGTAATTCAATATCCGTATTAGACATTACATCGTAGTCTTTTCTAAATATGGTCTTCCCTTGCAAGTCCTCAAGAACCAAGTCCACCCCATTTCGCACCTTATCAAACGAAATATAAACCTTTCCTGAACTTGGATTGGGATAAACGCTTATTTCAAAATCATTAATTAATTCATTAATTCCCACAGAAGCGATATTGACACAATCGGAGGTATCCACGCATCCGTTTTCAGTTAATTCAACGGCATAATTTCCATTTGCTGAAACCGTAAAAAATTGATTTGTCGCTCCATTAATAATAGCGTAGTTATTATCACAATTCAACCACTTGTAGGTCGCATTACCATTTGTTGCTGTAATAGTAAGCCCATTTAAAGTGGTTGTAATATCGGAAACAAAATGGATGGTCAAATCCAATGTAACTACCGAATCACAGCCGTTTGAGTTTGTCAGGACATAAGTGGCCGTTTGGTTGGAAGCGACGTAGGTATTTCCGTCGATCCAGGTATAGCTGCCACATGCATCAATGACATCCGTGCCGGTAGTTGGACTACATGGTTCCAATTTCAACACAAAAACATCCACACCGCCAGCCGCGATCAGGTTTGCAGTTCCAACTCCGGGATCAAAATCCAGGGTATCCTGGAAATAACCCGTAGTATGTATATGTCCTGAATTATCCAAGGCAAGGCCATGACTTAAGTCGGCACCGGTTTCCCCAAGTGTTCTCACCCAAAGGAAATTTCCAGAAGCATCTAGTTTGTGTATAAAAATGTCGGCGCCGCCAGCCGATATAGCAATTACCGACCCTGCTCCGGGGTCGAAATCTACTGTATCCGCAAAATTACCCGAAGTATATATATTTCCGGAGTTGTCTATACCAATGGATTGAATGGCATCACTGGCCGTTCCTCCAAAAGATTTCACCCAAAGGAAATTTCCCGAAGCATCCAGTTTCTGTAAATAAGCATCCTGGGCCAGATTTGTTCCTGTTGCGGTCAAATTTACTGTTCCCGGTCCCGGATCAAAATCTATCGTTTCAAAAAAATATCCACCGGAATATATATTTCCCGAAGCATCTGTTCTAATGGAAGTAACAAAGTCATTGAGCGGTCCTCCGTAAGATTTCGCCCATAGATAGTTCCCTGAGGCATCGAGTTTCAGAATGAAAGTTTCAGTACCTCCGGCCGAAGTCAGATTTGCCGTTCCGGCTCCGGAATCAAAATCTACTGTTCCTTGAAAATAACCTGTCGTATATACATTTCCCATATTGTCTACATGAATGGCATCTCCCCCGTCACCACTGGATCCGCCGAAAGTTCTCGCCCACAAAAAATTTCCCGAAGCATCCATTTTATGTACGTAAGCATCCTGTGCCCCAAAGAAAGGCAAGGTTGTCACCCCCGCTCCCGGATCAAAGTCTACCGATCCACTGTAAAAACCAGTGGTGTAGATATTCCCTAAAGCATCCAGGCTAATGGAATGAACCATCTCAGAACTCATCCCCCCAAAGGTTTTCACCCAGATAAAATTTCCGGCACCATCCATTTTCTCCACAAAAACATCCTGTGCCCCAACTACGGTGACATTTGCAGTTCCCGGACCGCCATTAAAATCCACTGTTCCTTCAAAAATACCTGTGAAATAGACATTTCCGGAAGGATCTGTAACGATAGAATAACCTAATTCATTACCTGTCCCGCCAAACGATTTTGCCCAGAGGAAATTCCCCGAAGGATCTATTTTCTGAACAAAAACATCCCTAATTCCCAATGACGTTAAATTGCTAATTCCAACCCCGGGATCGAAATCTGCAGTCCCTTTAAAATATCCAATAGTATATGTGTTACCAGAAGCATCCACTGTAATGGAAAACCCTTCTTCATCAGCTGTACCTCCCGCAGATCTGGCCCATTCATAATTTTGGGCCTGGATTGTGGTTATCAGAAAACAAGAGCTTAAAATTGATAATATCTTTTTCATATCATTTAGATGGCTAAGAACGGATTTTAAAAATTACTGTAGATTAAACAAAACCCATTGATTGATTGATTGATTGATTTAGCAGCTAAAGTAACTTTTTATAGAGATTAAACCACCATAGGATGAGGAAATTATTGAAAATCATTCGCACATCAACGTACTCAACGTAAATCTCATTTTAATAGTCGCTACCTATTCTTCGTGGGATTAATTTTTAAATCCAGTATTTCAGTTACTTCGCAATCTGCTGATTTGTCGAAGTATACATATTGAAAAAAATGTAGTATGTTTACCAAAATTAACCAAGACTAGTTCTACTTCTATCTCTCTTCATTTGAGTTGATTTAAGACGAATCTTATAAAAGATCAACTCAATGAAAAAAAACACTATTGTGTTATTTTCACTATTTGCTGCTATTTCTGTCTCAGCGCAGGAAGTTGTATCCACTCAAGGAGAATCTTACTCCAATGCAAGTGCCAATATCAACTTTACGATAGGCGAAGTGATTATCAACACCGGAACCGATGGAACCAAGGATATTACGCAAGGTTTCCATCAAACCAACTGGAACTTTTTAGGTGTGGAGGATTTTGCTCCTGATTATGAGGTCACTATTTTCCCCAACCCAACCCAGGATGTATTGAACATTAAAACAAGTTCGTACATGAATGTAACCTACACCCTGTATGATGCACAAGGTAAACTCGTCATGCAGAACCTGCTTTCTTCAGAGCAAACACCTATTCAAGTAAGTCAATTGGCTTCGGGTAGTTATTCATTGACTTTGAATAACCCAGACCAACAACTCAAGACTTATAAACTTATTAAAACCCATTAAAACAAATCAGATGAAAAAAATAATACTATCACTCGTTGCAATAGCAACAATCACATTAAACTCTTTCGGGCAAGCACCGGAAGGCTTCAAATACCAGGCAGTTGTAAGAAATGCCGGAAACGTGATTTTAAACAACCAGGCCGTTGGAATGCGTATGACAATCCAACAAGGTTCAATTGGTGGTCCAAGCGTTTATTCTGAAACATTTACGCCAACAACGAATGCTTATGGTTTAGTAAATCTTGAAATTGGAAACGGAATTGTTACAAGTGGAACGTTTGCAACCATTGACTGGGCAAACGGGCCATTCTTTATTGAAACTGCGGTTGATCTTGCCGGTGGAACAAACTACGTTGTGATGGGTACAAGCCAGCTGATGAGTGTGCCGTATGCATTGTATGCGAAGACATCGGGAAGTTCAACACCTGGCCCACAAGGACCGGCGGGAACAAATGGTACAGACGGAGCAGTTGGAGCAACGGGATTAACCGGAGCACAAGGACCGGCAGGAAACAA